>JALSQW010000001.1 GCA_026985095.1 Acidimicrobiia bacterium
GCAAGGAGGAAAACCATGGCCAAAGCAGTATTCGAACGAAACAAGCCCCACGTCAACGTGGGAACCATCGGTCACGTCGACCACGGTAAGACCACCCTCACCGCGGCTATCACCTTCGCCGCCGCCGCCGCCAACCCCAACGTCGAGGTGGCCTCCTACGACGAGATCGACAAGGCCCCCGAGGAGAAGGCCCGCGGCATCACCATCAACACCGCCCACGTCGAGTACGAGACCGAGAAGCGCCACTACTCCCACGTCGACTGCCCCGGTCACGCCGACTACGTCAAGAACATGATCACCGGCGCGGCGCAGATGGACGGCGCCATCCTGGTGGTCTCCGCCGCCGACGGCCCCATGCCCCAGACCCGCGAGCACATCCTGCTGGCCCGTCAGGTGGGCGTGCCCTACATCGTCGTCTTCATGAACAAGACCGACATGGTGGATGACGAAGAGCTGATAGAGCTGGTGGAGATGGAAGTACGCGAACTACTCAGTGACTACGACTTTCCCGGCGACGACATCCCCGTAATCGCCGGCTCCGCCCTCAAGGCTCTGGAGGCCCTGCAGGCCAAGCCGGACACCAAGCGCGGCGAGAACGAGTGGGTGGACAAGATCTGGGAACTCCTCGACGCCGTAGACGAGTACGTCCCCACCCCCGAGCGCGACGTCGACAAGCCCTTCCTCATGCCCGTCGAAGACGTCTTCACCATCACCGGCCGCGGCACCGTCGCCACCGGCCGCGTCGAGCGCGGCAAGATCACCGTCGGTGAGGAGGTCGAGATAGTCGGCCTGCGCCCCACCCACAAGACCGTCGTCACCGGCCTGGAGATGCACCGCAAGATCCTCCAGGAGGCCATGGCCGGCGACAACATCGGCGCCCTGCTGCGCGGCGTCGCCCGCGACGAGATAGAGCGCGGCCAGGTCATCGCCAAGCCCGGCACCATCACCCCCCACACCAAGTTCGAGGCCTCGGTCTACATCCTCAAGAAGGACGAGGGCGGCCGCCACACCGGCTTCTTCACCGGCTACCGTCCCCAGTTCTACTTCCGCACCACCGACGTCACCGGCGTCGTCACCCTCCCCGAGGGCGTCGAGATGGTCATGCCCGGCGACAACGTCGAGTTCTCCGTCGAACTCATCAAGCCCATCGCCCTGGAAGAAGGCCTGCGCTTCGCCATCCGCGAGGGCGGCCGCACCGTGGGCGCTGGGGTCGTGACCAAGATTTTGGAGT
>JALSQW010000002.1 GCA_026985095.1 Acidimicrobiia bacterium
GGAAGGAGAGGGTATGGGGAGGCCTCCGACGAAGACGCCGGAGGAGAAGGTCCGGATCGTGGTGGCGGTGCTGCGGGGCGAGGTCTCGATCGCGGAAGCGGCCCGCCGGGAGGGGGTGTCGCAGACCTCGATCGCGAACTGGCGGGACCAGTTCGTGGAGGGTGGTCGGCGGGCGGTCGCTGCGGGGGCGAGGGCGACACCGTCGAGTCGGGAGCAGCAGCTCGAAGCCCAGGTGGCCGAGTTGACCTCGGCGTTGGGTGAAGCCCACATGGAGCTTCGCCTGTGGCGGAAAGGGGGGGGCGCTCTACCCGGCTTCGCGCAGCTCGAGGAGGAGCGGGTCGCTGCCGGGGTGACGGTCACCAGGTTCTGTGAGCTGTTGGGGATCCCTCGAGCGACCTGGTATCGGTGGCGGCAGGGCGGATCATCGTCGAAGGGTCCGTGGCCGACCCCGGTCCAGGACGCCGTCGAGGCCGACGCCAAGACCCTCGCCGGCGATTGGGCCGGGTGGGGGCATCGCAAGCTGGCCGAGCTGAAACGGGTCGGCATCGACTCGGAGGGTGCCGGGCCCGGTGAGCGACTCGACCATGTACCGGGTGCTTGGACGCAACGGGCTGGTATTGCCGGCCAACTACACCGCCGAAGTGCGCCAGGCAGCCGGGGTGCGCAAAGAGACGTTCATCGACCCGCCGAGACGCCGAAACCGGCTGTGGCAGGCCGACTTCTCCGAATACGAGACCGCCGCGGCGGGGGTAGGGAACCTGGGCGGGGTCGTGGACTACGTCGCCAAGGTCAACCTCGCCTGCGAGGTCACCGTCACCAAGACCACCGCCGATGCCATCGGGTTCCTCGAAGCTGCCCTGGCCGAAGTCGAAGCCCTGTTGGGTGTCACCTGGATCGAGGACCTCACCGACCCGGCCACCGGTGAGACCGGCACCCTGCGACTGGTCACCGACAACGGGCCCTGCTTCAAGTCGGGGCGGTTCGCCGCCTGGGTCGCCTCGAAACGGCACCTCGTCCACGTCCGAACCCGGAAGCGGGCACCGTGGACCAACGGGATGATCGAACGGTTCTTCGAAGTGTCCCGTGTCAGGTTTCTTGCTCGGATCCGGGGTTGGTCGGTTTGAGGGTTTCGGGGGTCTCGAGGTATCGGTCGAGGGGTCGTTGCCAGCCGATGGCTTCGTGGGGGCGGATCCGGTTGTATTCG
>JALSQW010000003.1 GCA_026985095.1 Acidimicrobiia bacterium
GGGGGACTTGCCGGCTTCTTTGGCTCGTTGCGGGGCCCGCTTGTCTTCGATGTCGCGGATCGCGAGCCAGAGCAGCTTGATGACGGCGCCGTCGCTGGGGAAATGCCCGGGGTTCTTGATGATCTTGCGGAGCTGGTAGTTCAGCGACTCGATGGCGCTCGTCGTGTAGATGATCCGGCGGACCTCTGGGGGGAACTCGAGGAACGGGATGAACCGTTCCCACGCCGAGGTCCACGTCGAGACGGTCGCCGGGTAGCGCTGAGCGAGGTCGGAGCTCTCGAGGTGGAACAGAGCGGTCTCGGCGGCCTCGACGGTCGGGGCGGTGTAGACGGCCTTGCGGTCCTTGTGGGACACGAACCGCATCGACGCCCCGATCAGGTGCACGACACAGCTCTGCACGGTCGCTTGGGGCCAGGTCGCTTCGATCGCTTCGGGGAACCCGGTGAGCCCGTCGCAGCACACGATGAGCACGTCCTTGACGCCGCGGTTGGTGAGCTCGGCGCACACCCCGGCCCAGAACGTGGCGCCCTCGGTGGCCTGCACCCAGATACCGAGCACGTGCTTGATCCCGTCGAGATCGACACCGACGGCGATGTGGGCGGCCTTGTTGCGGACCTGGTGGCCGTCACGGACCTTCACCACCAGAGCGTCGAGGTAGATGATCGGGTGGAGCTCCTCGAGCGGGCGGGACTGCCACGCCTTGACCTCGCCGAGCACAGCGTCGGTGATCTTGGAGCCTTGACCTCGTCGAGCACGGCGTCGGTGATCTTGGAGATGGTGTCGTGGCTCCCCTCGGTGCCGATCGTGCGGGCCAGGAGCGCCTGGATGTCCCGCACCGTCATCCCACCGGCATAGAGCGAGATGATCTGCTCGTAGAGCGCCCCTACCCGCCGGGTGCCCTTCGGCACGAGGCGAGGTTCGAAGGTCCCAGCCCGGTCCCGGGGCGTGGCGAGCGGGACATCACCGACCTCCGAAGCGACCGTCTTGGGGGTCGTCCCGTTGCGCGAGTTCGGTGAGCCCCCGCCCCGCCGGGTCGCCCTTCTCATAGCCCAGGTGATCGGACAACTCCGCCGCCAAGCCCCGCTCGAGGACCGCCTTGATCAACGCCGGCAAGAACCCCCCGTCACCGGTCAACTGCCCCGCGTCTTCGCCGATGCGGTCCATCAGAACCCCGAACGCCCCCAAACGAG
>JALSQW010000004.1 GCA_026985095.1 Acidimicrobiia bacterium
GAACGTTCTGCGGCGGAGGCGGCACGCCGGAACGGCGTGTCGGAGCAGTCGGTCCACAACTGGAAGAAGCGGTTCTTGGACGCCGGCCGGGAGGGGCTGGAGAAGGGGGTTCGGCGACGTTCGTCGCGTGAGTTGGAGCTCGAAGCCGAGTGTGAAGAGTTGAAAGCGGCGTTGGGTGAGGCTCACGTTCAGCTACGGGTGTGGCGGAAGGGAGCGGAGTATCTCCCCCCTTCGAGGACCTCGAGATGATCCGTATCGAAGCCCAGCTCACGATCTCGAGGTTCTCGGAGCTGATCGGCGTCCCCCGGCGGACGTATCACTATCGGTTGGCGAAGTGGCGGGCCGGGGATCCGGTGAAGGGTCCGTGGCCGGCGCCGGTGGAGGGTGCGGATCGAACCGATCGTGGCGAAATACGCCGCCGAGTGGGATGCGTGGGGGCATCGCAAGATCTCGGTGGGTCGCCCGAGCCGACGGCCACGATGTCGGGTCGCCCTCGTCGGTGAGGCGGGCGATGGCGCGGCGGGATCTGCTGCAACCGTTGGCGTATCAGGCTGAGCGGCGTCAGCTGGCCCAGGCACGGCGTGAGACGTTCCTGGATCCACCGACCCGCCGGAACCGGGTGTGGCAGTTCGACTTCTCCGAGTTCGAGACCACCACCGAGGGCACCTGGCAGATGGGTGCCACGGTCGACTATTGGGCCAAACCCGTCCTGGGGTGTCGGATGGCGACCACCCAGACCGCTTCGGACATGATCGCCGCCTTGGAGGTGGCCATCATCGCAGCCGAAACGCTGCTCGCCGGCCGGCTGGAAGACGACTGTGTTGACCCTGCCACCGGGGAGATCGGACCGCTGGTGATCGTCACCGACAACGGGCCGGCCATGCGATCGGGCGCGGTGGCCCGCTGGTTCGCTCAGCGGCCCATTCTGCGGCACGTTCGGACCCGCCACCGGGCACCCGAGACCAACGGCGTGATCGAACGATGGTTCCAAGCCCTGAAATACGAACGGCTCTACCGTCACGACATCGACGGGGCCGACGACCTCGCCGCCCACGTCGAAGCGTTCCTCGACGAATACAACCGGATCCGCCCCCACGAAGCCATCGGCTGGCAACGACCCCTCGACCGATACCTCGAGACCCCCGAAACCCTCAAACCGACCAACCCCGGAT
>JALSQW010000005.1 GCA_026985095.1 Acidimicrobiia bacterium
GTCGATCCAGCGGTTCCCGATCGTCGAAGCCGACTACGTGGCGTCCCTGGAGGCGACCATCGATGCCATCGGGATGCCGCCCGTCCACGACGTCATGCCCATGTTCCACGACACCTACCGCTCCACCGGTTACCGGACCTTCCTTCTCGGCGAAGGTGCCGACTCGAGCTTCGGTTCCGGTCTCAAGGTCCTCCGGGTCGCCTCGCGTGTCACCGCAGGCCCGCTCCCGAGGATCCTCGACGCCGTCGGACGGAGGCTCGGCGGTGAACTCGGGCGACGGCTGGCCCTCGTCGGCGAGACGGCCGCCGCGCTCCGTCGACCCATCGCCCATCCCGACAGCGTTGTCGCGTCCGGCCTCACCTTCGGTGACGTCTCGGCGATCCGGTCCGTCGCCGAGGAGGCGCTCATCGCCGAGGCCCTCACCACCCCCGTCGGCTACGTCACCGCCCGCGTCGAGCTCGAGCGTCCCGCCGACGACTTCCACGCTCGGGTCGAGCTGATGCATTGGATCGACGGCCTCGCCGACCTCCACCTCATCGACCGCCACATGGCCGCGGCGACGGGGAGGACCATCGCTGCTCCCTTCTTCGGACGTGCGGCGTTGTCCGCCGCGGTGACCATCCCCGTCGGGCATCGCTATCTGCGAGGGAACCGCGGAAAGTGGCTCCTCAAGGAGCTCCTCGCCCGCCGCGTCCCCACATATCCGGTCGACCGTCGGAAGCTGGCGACCGCGCTCCCCTTCTCCCGCTATTTCCACGACGGGCCGCTGACCGGGATCTGGGACCGTTACGAGATCCCCGACGTCTTCGAGGGACCCGTCCGCGAGCACATCCGGACGAGCGGATCGGCCGGGACGTGGAACGCGATCACCCACGCCATCTGGCGCGACCGCGTCCTCGACAACCCCCACTACCGGCCGCTCGGCGCCACGACGATCGTGAACCGGGACGGGACGACCGAACGGAAGCAGGAAGTGACACCATGACCGACATGAGGGACGAGACGAGGCTGATCGATGTGCGTTTGGTGGATCCGGCGTCGGTGCGGGTCGATGTGCCGGGTGGGACGTGGGCGGGGGTCGGGGTGCCGTTGGAGGGTCTGCCCGGTGGTGTGGGGGCGGTCGAGGCTGCCACGGAGTTGATGCGGCGGA
>JALSQW010000006.1 GCA_026985095.1 Acidimicrobiia bacterium
GGGGCCTTGCTTCGATCCCCTCGGCTGCGGTGGGTCCTTCGACGAGCTCCATGTGGCGACTGTATCACCGACCCCCATGTCCGGTCCATGACAACTTCGCGGCCCGAGGAGGCGGGAACTCGAAGTCCGGGTTCGGCGGTGCGCTGAACGGCACGGTTGGTTGGTGATCCGCGCGGGCAGAACCGACCCAAAGGGCGCCGCGCTACGGTGTCGTACCTACATTGGCGACCTGGTCGAGCCAGCTTTGCACCACGGCGTCGAACTCACCGGCGCCGACCGGCGACACCGCAACAGCGTCCGACGCGAGAGTGTTGCCGACGGTGACGGTGATGACGACACCGCCGGCGTTCGCACGAGCCGAGGAGTCGAGGGTCGCCACCACCCGTCCATCGGTGAGGCGGGCGGGGTCGCCGGTGAGCACGATCCGCCACGTGTCCTGAGGATCGGTGAACGCCGGTGCCGGATGCGAGCCGCCGGTGAGATCGGCGATGTGTGCTACCCCGAGGTCGGTCAGGATCGCCAGGTAGCCGGCCGCTCGCTCGACGTCGCCTTCGACGATGATCATCACCGGCGTCTCGCTCAGTGTGGCGAACACGTCGGGGGGCGTGAGCTCGGGATCGAGGGGTCGAACACTCGGATCGGCATCACGCCAGCGCTGCTCGGGCGTGGGCACTCGTGAGGCGGCGTACGCCCGGTAGGCGACCGTCATCGGCCCTGGCGGCTATCCCGCCCGCGTCGCGTCCTTCTCGGCGAGCCATCGGGTCAGCGCCTCCAACTCGGTTACTTGGCCGTCGAGGCCCGCGACGGCGGCGTCGAGGTCCGCCGCGTAGCGGGCCGGATGGTCGCCGACGAACGCGAGCGTCCCGCCGGGTCCGACGTCGGCGGCGGCAACGAGGCCCCACGGTGCGGGCCAGTCCGAGTACACCTCCGGCGCCCAATAGCCCAACAGCAGGACGCTGCGGGCTCCCGACAGTTCGGTGAGGTGGGAGATAGCCGACGCCCCGCGGCGAGAAGCTCGTGAGCCGAGGGGTTCGTAGATCTGCAGGTCGCCGGGTTCGATGGGTGGCGGCGACGGGTCGGCGAGGTCGAGGTCCTGGTTGGCGATGTCGGCTTCGTAGCGGACCTCGACGACGTGGACGGTGGCGATCTGGTACTCGGCTTCGTGGAGGGTGACCACCCTGCCGAGGCGGATGCCGTCGACGACGACCAACGCGTCTCCGGCGTCGAGGAGACCATCCAGGCCCACGACCCGCACATCCACCGACGACGATCCCGGGCTCCGGAAGAGACCGAACACCACCCCGGCGAGCACACCGAGGGCCACGACGGCGACGACCAGCGCCGGCTGCCACCTCCGGTGCGTTCGTTCGACGGCACTTGCGCGTGACCCGCCGAGCCTTCCCGGAGGGCTGCCAGCCGATGGTTTGCTCGACGTGCTGCCGTTCCGGTTCATGCGTCGACCGTATCACCGGCCGCCGTGTCCGGTCTAGGACAGCTTCGCGAGCCGACGAGGCGGGAACCCGAGGTCCGGGTTCGGCGAATCGAGAGGTGAAACGAGCCGGAGGGTGCCGGACACGCAAGGGGGTGAGGGCAAGGCCGCACGAAACGTCCGCGATGGTCGGGCCGGTGCCGGACACCTACAGGAGTGAGAGGTGTTGGAGAAGGAGGTATCGATGGCAGGTCAGATGGGGCTCAGCCCGGCCGAGCGGCAGTGGCTCAGGTCACTGGCCGAGGGTGCGACCGTGGTGGAGGTGGCGGCGGCCAGCGGCTATTCGGCGCGGCACATGCGCAGGCTGCTGGCCGACGTGTACCGGCGCCTGGGGGTCACCGGCCGGGTACCGGCGCTGGTCGCCGCCGCCAAGTTGGGGTTGCTCGACGACGACCGACCCCCCTCGGCGGCATCGACGCCGGGTCCGGGTCCGGTCGACGAATCGCTCGTGGCCCGTCTGCCCGAGACGATGAGGAACCTGGGAAGGGCCGAGAACCGAGGAACTGCGAGGGACGTCCACCGATAGGGCGGGATCGGCGGCGGTCAGGGGCGGGATCGAACCGCCGACCTCCGGTTTTTCAGACCGGCGGTTCGGGGCTTCTGACCGGGGGTGTCGCGTCGAGAGTCCGCGAGGAGTCCGCGGGAGGAGTGGGTCAGGGTCGGGAGGCGACGACGCGGCGGGCGATCGCCCCACAGCGGTGGGCTCGTTCGACGGCCTTCGATGGCGCGCTGTGGGGGATGGCGTCGGGGTCGTATTCGGCCTTGGTCTTCAGGGGAGGGAGCCGGCGGAGGTCCTTGGCGAGGTCGGTGCCGTCGGGGCCCGCTTGTCGGAGAAGCGCGGGGGACGTGGTCGTGATCCTGGCCGGCGGATCGTTGTCCGAGCCGTGTGGCGGTGACGGCATCGGCGGCGTTGATGGCGGCGTGGATCGCCAAGCTGGTCGCGGCGATGGTGCGTTCGGCGTCGAGCTCGGCTTGGGCGGCCAGGGCGTATTCCTCGGCTTTGGCGAGGTAGGCGCGGACCTGCGCGACGGTGACAGGTCGGGTCCGTGGTGTTCTAGGCATCGACCGAGGCGAGCCGGTCGATGCTGAGACCGTGGACGACGATCCCGTCGCGGTGGATGTCCTCCCACACGCCTTCGGCGGTGGCGAGCCGGACGGCGATCTCGTCGGGGCCGGTCTCGAGCACCTCGACGGGGTTGCCGGTGAGCCGCGACACGCGAGTGCTCCATTCCTCGACCGTGGTCGCCCACCGGTCGTCGGAGTCGGAGATCTCGGAGGGTCGAACGAGGACGGTATCGATGTCGCTGCCGGCGACGGCCTCGCCGCGGGCGAAGGATCCGAAGACGATGGCGCTCAGCGGCGGGATGGGAAGCTCCGCGGCGATCCGACCCCTCTCGGCCATCGTCGTCGACCGGACACGGGCCAGGGCGAGCACGGGGCCCGCAGCGACGTGCTCGGGGACGAGGCGGAACAGCGACGATGGAGGCACCTCGGTCTCGGCGAGGACGGCGAGGACTCGGCCTCGGGCGCCGGGGACGACGGCTTCAACCGGCCGGGCGAAGTCCATGCCGAGACCCCACTCCGCAGCCAGCACAAACAGAACACCTCAGAGGGTGTCCACGGTCATGGTGACGAGGCGATGTCCACGACCCCCTGAAACCCGACATTCGCAATCTCGGCGAGGAGGCGCTCCTCGGGAAGCTTGGGCTCTCGGTCGTGGAAAGGCCCGATCACTGCCATTGGCGTCGTTCCGCTCCCGTCGGGCCCTTCGACGATCAGACCCATCGAGCTCACCAGCCGGTACGGTTGACCACCCGCGAACGGTACGTCCGCCGGCGCGAGTTCCGATCCCAGGTCAGCACGGACCCTGAGGAACCACACAGCCCGGCCCTTTGGAATCTCGGCAAAGGTCGAATCGTCGATCTTGAGTCCTCGGTCGGTCAATGACTCTCGGAGTGTGTCGGGCGAGAAGGACGTCATTGTCCGTTCGACGGAGACGATGTCGCTCGCTCCCGGGAGCGGTTTGCCCTTCAACACTTCATCGATCTTGACCTGGAGGACGAGAGAGACGAGGCGATCCGTCGGGTCTTCCGACCCCCAGGTCCGGCCGACAGCGATTGATTCGATCGACCCGACGACAACGAGGTCGGCGGACGCGGCCATCTCCTCGACGGATGCGTACTGCTCGACCTCGGAGGCTGTGAACCGTAACGCCGACCAGAAGGCGGTGTCACTGCCGGCGGTTGCCTCCACGGAGCACGCCGAGGCAGCCAGTGCCACGGACACAACGGTGAGTAGCCATTTGTTGTGGAGGGTGAGTTGCATCGTCGTGACCTTCTTAGTGGTAGAAGTAGAGATGGTCGTAGTTGTGTGAGCCGAAGTAGTAGGAAGTGCCGGAAGTGGACATGCAGCCCCCGGGGTCGTGAAACAGGCCGAGGGTATGGCCGAGTTCGTGACAGGAAAAGTGACGTCGCTCAGCCCGGGTATCGAACGCGCTCGGGTAGTACCCGCGGTTGTACCTAACCTGGCGTGGTTTGCAGTATGTGCCCTGACCGCTCCCTCCCACCGAGCCGACGCAGGGTCCGGCCGCTGCGTACCAGCCTGTGTTGCCGTAGTTGCCGTCGTAGACGCGCACGTCGTTGCTCGACCGGTAGGTGTAGGTGCGGTAGCTGTAGATGTCGGGGTGTGGATTCAGGGCATAGGTCATCGACAGTTGAGTATCGCTCGCCAGATCGGAGTCGAGGTAGATGGAGAAGTAGATCTCGTGGTTTCCGTTGTTTGCCGCGTAGTTGCCCGGATAGCCGAAACTGTTTGCATCTGCCGGTATGCGGAGTCCAAGAGCCAAGAACGTCACCACGAGGGCAGCCCCCAGCCACCGGAGTGCGACGCGGTGGCGTAGAGAACTCCCGGTTGTGTTCCTTCTCCGTTCCATTACGGATTCCTCTCGGTCACGCTTGCGGGCATTCGGGTGTGGGCACTCGTGAGGGGACGGACGCGGTAGGCGACCATCATCTGCCTTGCGGCTGTCCCGCCCTGGTCGCGTAGAACCCTCATTCCGGTCCTGTTGGATGATGGTGGATCCTGCGACGAGCTCCATGGAGCGACCGTATCACCGACCCCCATGTCCGGTCCATGACAACTTCGCGGTCCGAGGAGGCGGGAACTCGAAGTCCGGGTTCGGCGAATCAAGAGGTGAAACGATCCGGAAGGTGCCGGACACAACACGGCGAGGCGAGCGGTACAAGATCTGCGATGTTGGGGCCGGTGCCGGACACCTACAGAGGTGAGAGGTCGTCGAAGAAGGAGGAAGCCATGTCGATCCGGATCCGGCTCAGTGCCGCGGAACGACGGCGGCTCAGGTCACTGGCCGAGGGTGCGACGGTGGTGGAGGTCGCGGCGGCCGAAGGGTACTCGGAGCGGCACATGCGACGGATGCTGGCCGACGTGTATCGGCGTTTGGGGGTCACCGGCCGGGTGCCGGCGCTCATCGCTGCGGCGAGGATGGGGCTCCTCGATGAGGACGGGGGGACCGAACCGGGGTTGGTCACCAGGGATCGGGGTCGTGGCGAGTGAACCGTGCCGGACACGATGGCCGGGCGCAGCCGTCGGCGGGCTCGGCCGCGACGTCCCGGGCGGACCGGTGGCCGGCACGTTGGAGTCCGCGAAGAGTCCGCAAGACGTCGCGAAACGCCGGAGAACGTCGACGAACGGCGCGAGACGACGACAAGAGAAGAAGGTACCGAGAACCAAGGAATCACAAGGGTTCTCGCCCGATTCGTCGGGATGACTGGCGGTGGTCAGGGGCGGGATCGAACCGCCGACCTCCGGT
>JALSQW010000007.1 GCA_026985095.1 Acidimicrobiia bacterium
CCTCCAGGTACGCGTCGTTGGCGAACAGTTCGGCGAACGCGTCCCGGTCGCCGTCGTACAGCGCCTGGAGGCGACGACGCTCCAGGTCCTCGAAGATCGCCTGGACCTCGGCCAGACGATCCACCGTCGACGACGACGGGGAAGCGACCATGGAGGTGGTGGGGGACGAGGTGGTGACGGTCGTGACCGTCGACGACGCCGCAGGAAGCGACGGGGCCGTCGCCGGGGTACCACCCGCCGTGCACGAGACGGCCAACGCACCGACCGCGACCAACACACCCACGGATCTTCCCCTCACACCCCCACCCTACGCGCGGGAACCCCGCAGAACCAGAGGGACGTTCCCGGCGATCAGTTCAGCCCGAACACCCCCGCCACCGGCAACCAGTCGGCGCCGGCGCCCGACCAGACGAACTGCGAGTCCGCCACCCCTTCGCTCAGCGTGTGCCGGAAGTAGAACGTCAGATCCGAAGGCCGGAACACCGCCGGGGTATCCCTGCCGTCGAGGATCCCCCAGTCCCCGGCGACGAACCGGTCCCCCGGATCACCGAAGTAGAACTGGCCGTCGGCCATACCGGTCGCCAGCGAGTTCCGGTAGTAGAAGAACCCGGTCGACTCGCGATGCAGCCCGACCTCGTCGGCTCCGTCGCCGTCCCAGTCGCCCACGACGGGCTTGTCGCCGGGGTTCCCGAAGAGGAAGTCGAAGTCGGCCGGACCGAGACCCCCGCCGTTCTGCCCCAGCGTGTTGACGATGTAGAAGCGCTGCTCCGACGGCCGGTAGATCGACACCGTGTCGCAGCCGCATCCGTCGAAGTCCCCCGCCAACGGCACGTCGTCGGGGTTCCCGAAGAAGAACGTGATGTCGGCCGTCCCCGGCGTGTTCGAGTTCCGCAGGTACACGTACCCGTCGGACTGGCGGTACAGGCCCGGCGTGTCGATCCCGTCACCGTCCCAGTCGCCCATGAACGGCACGTCCCCCGGGTTGCCGTAGTAGAACGACGTCACCTGCCCGGCGTGGTTCCGCAGGTACCAGATCCCGGTGTTCGGATCCACCAGACCCACGTCGTCGGCCCAGCCCACGGTGATCGTCACCCGCGTCTTCGCATGCCCACCACGGGGGTCCCGCGCCCGGTAGAAGAACGAGTCCGTGGTCGCCGACGAACCGTCGTGGACGTATGTGAAGGTCCCGTCGGGATGCCACACGAACCATGCTGCGTGGCTCGGGAAGCTGTACAGCTCGGCGACCAGCGTCTCGCCATCGGGGTCGGTGTCGTTGGTCAGCACCGAGCCCGCCACCAGCGTCGTCCCGGGCTCGACGACGTAGGCATCATCCACGGCCGTCGGGCGCCTGTTCACCGACTCCCAGGTCGGGGCGGTCTCCCACCCCGGGCCGTCGGTGTGGCTCCTCAGGTTCGAGCCGTCCGCATCGACCATCCACAGACCCCGGTTCCCCCCGGCGTCGAGCGTGAACATGATGTACTGGCCGTCGGGTGACCAAACCGGGTCCTCGATACGGGTGTGGAGATCGGTCAGCCGCTGCACGTTGGATCCGTCTGCATCCATCACGTACAGGTCGAAGACGTTGGGATCGCCGGTCGTCCGATTGGACGTGAAGGCGATCTTCGAACCATCCGGCGACCACGTCGGGTGCCAGTCCTGGCTCTGGGCTGAAGCGAGGACGGTCCGGTCGGAGCCGTCCGCGTCCATGACCACGATGTCATCGACGGACGTGAAGGCGATCTTCGTGCCGTCGGGCGACCACTCGGGTTGCAGGTTGCTCAGACCACCCACCGAGGTCCCCGGCGTGAGGTCCGTCTTCCCGGTCCCATCGGCGTTGACCACCCAGATATGCGCACCGAACACGAACAACGGGTCGACCGAGCTGTAGACGATCTTCGTGCCGTCGGGCGACCACGAGGGGTACATGTCCCGCCGGGTGTCGTGGGTGACATTGAGCGCGCCGCCGCCGTCGACGTCGAGGACGAAGATGTCGCCGTTGCCGGCCGCCAGCGACGAATACGCGAGCTGCGACCCGACGGGGGACCACGCCGGATCGTCCTCCTTGGACGTGTTGAAGGTGAGTCGGGTCCAGGTCCCGCCGCTGAAATCCCGCACATAGAGCTCACCCGAAACCACGTCGTCGTTGGAGACGAACGCGATCCGACCGATGGCACCGGGGTAGGTCGCTTCCGCGGTCCCCGGGATCGAGACCAACATCCCCGATACGACAACGACCACCGCCACGAGCGTCAACAGCCGACGCATGGTCCACCACCTCTCGTGCGCTTCCCCACCTTCCAAGTTCCCGCCCCGAACGGCACCGTCGCAAGGGTCGAAAGCCCCTTCTTCCGCAGCGGCCCCGACCGCCGCCACGGCGGTTCTGCACGCTGGAGTGCGCCGTATCCTTGGGTGGAATCGGGAAGGAGCACACCATGCGTCGATTCTTCACCCTCGTCTTCATCGTCGCTCTCGCAGCCGGCGTCGCCGCCCTCGTCGTCAAGCTGATGGGCGAGAGCAAGCGGTACGCCGGAATGTCCGAGGCCGAGATCCGAGCCGACCTGGAACGCAAGCTGTCGGGCAAGCTCTCGGACGAGGCCCTGTCCAAGATCCAGGCGGCCGTCGTCGAGGCGATCGAGAAGGCCCGCCCGATCGTGGAGCAGGTCAGCCCACCCGAGAAGGTCGCCACCCAACCGCCGGCGGAGCCCGCCACCACCGGAAGCGACCAAGGGTCCGACGGGACCCCAGCCGCCGGCGGCGAGGCAGGTACCCCCGCGGAGGCGTGAGCGAACACCTCCTCAGCCTCGAGTCGATCACCAAGAGCTACCCGGAGACGCCCGTCCTCACCGGCGTGTCGCTGGGGATCTCGACGGGCGACCGGATCGGCATCATCGGACGGAACGGCTCTGGCAAATCGACGCTCCTGCGGATCGTCGCCGGACTCGAGGAACCCGACGGGGGACGCATCGTTCGGAGTCGGGGCCTTCGGGTCGCCGTCCTCGACCAGGACCCCGAGTTCGCTCCGGAGGCGACCGTCGCCGACGTTCTCGGCGACGGTCGGGAGGCGATCGCCATGGCCGACCGACTCGGCCTCGTCGACGCCGCGGCGCCGGTCGGATCCCTGTCGGGAGGGCAACGCAAGCGCCTCGCGCTGGCCGTGGCGCTGGCGACCCCGAGCGACATCCTCGTCCTCGACGAGCCGACCAACCATCTCGATGTCGACAGCATCGACTGGCTCGAGGACCACCTCGCCGGCCGAACCGGTGCCCTCCTGCTGGTGACCCACGACCGGTACCTGCTCGACCGGGTGGTGAACCGGGTCGTCGAGGTGTACGCCAGGCGCCTGCACGTCCACCACGGCACCTACCAGCGCTACCTGGAATCCCGGGCCGCCCGGGAGGACCACGAAGCCACCGTCGAGCATCGCCGACGGCAACGGCTCCGCACGGAACTGGCGTGGCTCCGCCGCACCCCCAAGGCCCGCACCTCCAAGTCGAAGGCGCGAGTCAAGCGGGTCGAGGAGCTGATGGCGACCGACCGAGACGAGCCTCGTCGAGCCCTCGCCATCGACCTGCCCGCGCGACGGATCGGCTCGAAGGTCGTCAACCTCCACAACGCCGGGAAACGCTACGGGGGCCGCTGGATCCTGCGCGGGATCACCCACAAGCTCCACGAACGTGCCCGGATCGGCATCGTCGGACCCAACGGTGCAGGCAAGACCACCTTCTTGCGGCTGATCGCCGGACGCATCGAGCCCGACGAAGGGAAGGTCACCCTCGGCTCCACGATCCACCCCGGCTGGTACGGCCAGGACCCCCGAACGATCCCGGCGACGACCCGTCTCATCCACGCCGTGCGGGAACAGGCAGAAACCACCCGGCTCGCCTCCGGGATCGTGATCTCGGCCATGCAGCTCCTCGAACGCTTCCAGTTCCCACCCGACGTCCACAAGGCCGCCGTCGGCGACCTGTCGGGAGGCGAGCGCCGGCGCCTCGAACTGCTCCTGACGCTCATGGACGCCCCCAACCTGCTCCTTCTCGACGAGCCCACCAACGACCTCGACCTCGACACGCTCGAGACCCTCGAGGAGTACCTCGACGCGTGGCCCGGGGCGCTGGTGGTCGCCAGTCACGATCGCTACTTCCTCGACCGCGTCTGCGACGACATCTTCTCCATCGAACCCGACGGATCGCTCCGGCACCACCCCGGCGGATGGGCGGCCTACCGACGAGAACGGACCGCCCCCGGGCGACCGGCTGCCGAGCCGAGCCGGCCGCGGAGACGCCGCCGGCGCCGGTCGACGAAGCTCACCTACAACGACCGCCGCGAGCTCGACCTGCTCCCCGAGCGCATCGCCCACCTCGAGGCCCATCGCGACCGGCTGCTCGCGGACCTCGAGACCCACGCCGCAGACCACGCCGCCGCCACCGAGCTCGGGCGCCGCCTCGACGCCGTCCTCGCCGACCTCGACGCCGCCGAGACCCGCTGGCTGGAGCTCACCGACCTGGCCGACCGGCTCGACTGAACGTGCCCATCAGCGGGCGTCGTGATCCTCGACGCCCCCGCCCGCACAGAGCACGTCCCGCACCCGGCGAGTCGCCACCGAAGGAACCGACGGGTTCCATGCCACGGCGATCTCCGCCTCCGAGATGTCGACGACGGGCACGAACGCCACCCCGGACGGCCGGTAGAACCGACCCACCGACGCCGCCGTGATGCACATGGCCCGTCCCTGGGCCACGACGGCGAGCATCTCCTCGACGCTGTGCACCATCGGGCCCCACACCGGCGAACGACCATCGGGACGCGGGTCGACGCACCAGAACTCGCGATGGGTGGGGAGGTCCACGATCGGCTCGTCCCCGAGCTCACCGATCGACAGCTCTCGACGGTCGGCGAACCGATGACCGCGAGCGAACGCAGCCACCCTCGGCTCTCGCCACACCACCCGGTGCTCCACCGCCGCGGGACCCAGCGGCAGCGGCAACACGCACAGATCGATCTCGCCGTCGACCAGCACCGAGGTCCGCTCCACCCAATCGACCCGACGAAGCTCCACCGGAGCCTCCAGCTCCCCGAGCCGATCCGACACGGCCGCCGGCAGGGGCGGAACGAACCCGACCCGGACGACCCCCGTGTCGGCCCTGGCGGCCTGGCGGGTGACGACCACCGCCCGCTCGGCCCGTTGGAGCAGCGCCCGCGCCTCGGTGGCGAAGGCGCGACCGGCCGCCGTCAGACGGATCCCGCGGCCGTCCCGCTCGACCAGCGGGACCCCCACGAGCGCCTCCAACCGACGGACCTGCTTGGTCAGGCCCGGCTGGGACAGATAGAGCCGTCGGGCGGCACGCCCGATGTGCTCCTCCTCGGCGACCGTCAAGAACGCCTTCGCCAAACGCAGGTCCAGATCCATGCCGCCAGGTTATCGGTTCCCGACGGAACGCCAATGGACATCGGGGCTCCGTGAGCGCATCATGGAACGGAGACGTCATCGGAGGCTGCCGCGTGAACATGGACGAATTCCAGGCCGGTGCCCGCCGGATCGTCGAAGACCCGACCCTCACGTTCCATCAGCGTCGCCACCATCTCGCCTACCTGGCCGAGAACGCCCTCGAGTACCCGCAGCTCTCGGACGCGGCCGCCGAGGCACTCGAGAAGCGGGTCATCTGCGACCTGTACGAAGGTCCCGCCCCGTATCGGGCCCGCTACATCCTCCCCGACTACGCCAAGGCACTCCGGCAGGGCTCGGAGTTCCTCGAACTCGACCCGCCCGACGACCTCGACGACGCCCTCACCTTCCTCCTCGTCCTCTACGGCCACGTCCCGTCGATCACCGCGTACCCGGTCTACTTCGGGGACCTGGACGAGGTCCTCGCCCCGTACGCCGACGGCGTCTCCGACGACCACCTCTACCGGTCCCTCCGTCGGTTCTGGATCGCCCTCGACCGGCTCTTCCCCGACGCCTTCGCCCACATGGACCTCGGGCCACGCGACGGACGCCTCATCCGCACCATCTTCCGTATCGAACGGGAACTCGCACAGGTCGTCCCCAACCTGACCTTCAAGGTGCATCCAGACCTGACCCCCGACGGCCTGATCCGCGATGCGGTCGAAACGGTCTTCGTCAATGGCAAGCCCCATTTCGTGAACCACCCGCTCATGGTCCGCGACCTCGGCGAGGACTACGCCGCGGTGAGTTGCTACAACTCGCTCAAGATCGGCGGCGGCTCCCACACCCTCGTCCGGCTCGACCTCAAGGAGGTCGCGCTCCGTCATCAAGGCGGCATCGAGTCGTTCTTCACCGACACGCTGCCGCGCTACGCCGAGCTGACCGCCGAGATCATCGAGGCGAGGATCCGCTACCTGGTGGAGGAGGCCCGCTTCTACGAGCACGACTTCCTCGCCGCTGAAGGCCTCATCTCCCTCGATCGGTTCTCGGCGATGTACGGCGTCTACGGTCTCGCCGAGGCGGTGAACCTGCTCATGGAGCACCAGGGCAAGAGCGGTCGCTACGGCCACGACGCCGAGGCCGATGAACTGTCGTACCGGATCACCCGGGCCCTCAAGGACTTCGTCGGCAGCCGCGAGATGCCCTACTGCGAGGGCAACGCCGGCCGCTGCTTCCTGCATTCGCAGTCCGGCATCGATTCCGACGTGGGCGTCACCGCCGGCACCCGCATCCCGATCGGCGACGAACCCGAGATGTTCGACCACATCGCCACCGTCACACCCCACCACGATCTCTTCGACGCAGGGATCTCGGACATCTTCCACGTCGAGGACACCGCCCGAGGCAACCCCCAGGCGATGGTGGACATCATCCGTGGCGCCCTCGAAGGCGGCATGCGGGACTTCACCTTCAACCTGGCGACGAACGGCTTCATCCGGATCACCGGCTATCTCGTCCGTACGTCCGACCTCGAAGGGTTCGACGAGCACGGCGCCCGACACGGCAGCACCACCTTCGCCGCCGGGTCGGTGAAGAACTCCCACGTCACCGAACGCAACCTCAAGCGGGTGATCGCACGTGAGCTCACGCCGCGGCCTGGTCAATAGGACCCTCCGGTTCTCCACCGTGGATGGACCCGGCAACCGGTTCGTCGTGTTCCTCCAGGGCTGCAACTTCACCTGCATCAACTGCCACAACCCGTACACGATCGCCGAATGCAACTCCTGCGGCCTGTGCATCGATCCCTGCCCTCCGGACGCTCTCGCCCTCGTAGGGGACTCGATCGTCGTCGACCGTGCCGCCTGCACCCTCTGTGACGTGTGCATCGATGTGTGCCCCTACGACTCGACGCCGCTGGCCCGGGAGCTGACGGTCTCCGAGATCGTGACCCAGATCCGCGAGACGGCCCGGTTCCTCTCCGGCGTCACCGTCTCGGGCGGCGAGGCCACCCTCCAGGGGGAGTTCGTCGCCGAGCTGCTCGGTGCGATCAAGGCCGACCCCGAGCTGTCGCGCCTGACGACCCTGGTCGACTCCAACGGCTCGGCGCCTCGGAGCGTGTGGGATCTGCTGCTGCCGGTCATGGACGGTGCGATGATCGACCTCAAGGCCCTCGACCCCGACATCCACGTCCGTCTCACCGGGAGAGGCAACGACGCGGTCCTCGGATCGATCCGGTACCTGGCCGCGGCCGGGAAGCTCCATGAGGTGCGCCTGCTGATCGTTCCCGGCTACAACGACGATCCCACGACGATGAAGCGCACGCTGGCGTGGCTCAGGAACATCGATCCGGACATGACGGTCAAGGTCATCGGCTTCCGGGCCCACGGGACCCGGCCCGAGATGTCGTGGCTCACCGATGCCGACCCGGACCGGATCATCGAGCTCGGCGAGCTCGCCGTCTCGGCCGGCTTCCGCGACGTCGCCGTCCTCTGA
Organism: Acidimicrobiia bacterium; assembly: GCA_026985095.1. Lineage (GTDB taxonomy): Bacteria > Actinomycetota > Acidimicrobiia > Spongiisociales > UBA5794 > JALSQW01. Next base: position 7,877 of record JALSQW010000007.1, read on the forward strand.
GGCCCCACCCCGGCATCCCGAGGTGGGGCCTGCGGCCCGACGTTCCGGGATGGCCGTGCGACCCGTCCTCCTGCCGAGAACGACTCCGGACGATACGATGGTCGACATGAGCCCCGACCCATCCCCCGTCTCCTTCACCCTCAACGGCCGCTCGGTGGAGGTCCATGCCGACCATCCGCATCTCCTCGCCGCCCTGCGCGAGGAGCTCGACGTCACCTCCGCCAAGGACGGCTGCGCCCCGTCGGGGCAATGCGGCTGCTGCACGGTGCTCGTCGACGGGAAGGCCAGGGTCTCGTGCCAGACGCCGCTCGACAAGGCGGCCGGCGCCGAGATCGTCACCCTCGAAGGGTTCGAGGAGGCCGAACGGGACCACTACGCCCGGGCCTTCGCCGCCACCGGGGCGCTGCAATGCGGCTTCTGCACCCCCGGCATCCTGGTTCGCGCCAAGGCCCTCGTGGACCAGAAGGGCGTCGAGCTGGACCGGCGCACGATCGAAGCCCGACTCGGTGCTCACCTGTGCCGCTGCACCGGCTACACCAAGATCGTCGAAGCCGTCGAACTGATCGCCTCGGGCGAACCCGTCGGCGACGACTCTCTCCCCCACGGCATCGGCAAGCGCGGCGCCAAGTACGAGGCGAAGCCCTTGGCGCTCGGCGACCGCAACTACGTCGACGATCTCCGGGTGCCCGGGATGCTGCACGCGGCCCTTCGCCTCACCGACCATGCGCGAGCCGACGTCGTGACGATCGACACCGCGCCGGCGCTGTCCATGCCCGGCGTCGTTGCGGTCTACACGGCCGCCGATATCCCCGGCGCCCAACGGGTGGGCATCATCCACCGGGACTGGCCCGTGATGATCCCCGAAGGTGGACGCACCTCGTACCTCGGGGACGTCCTGGCCGTCGTCGTCGCCGAGTCCGTGGCTCGAGCCAGGGCCGCCACCGACGCCATCGACGTGACCTACGACGTGCATCGACCGATCGTGGACGTCGACGAAGCCCTGACGATCGACGAGAACGCGGTGTGGGAACTCGACGGCAACCTCCTGTCCCGTTCGGCGTACCGGCGAGGCGACGTCGAGACCGCGTTGGCCCGGTCTCCACACGTGATCCACGAAACGTTCGAGACCCAACGGGTCGAACATGCTTTCCTCGAACCCGAATCCACCCTGGCGGTCCCCACCGACGACGGCGGACTCCACGTGTACTCGGGTGGGCAGGGCGTCTGGGACGACCGCGACCAGATCGCCGCCGTACTCGGCGTCGATCCCCGGCGGGTCCTCGTCGAGCTCGTCTCCAACGGCGGAGCGTTCGGTGGGAAGGAGGATCTCTCCAACCAGGCGCACACGGCCCTCGCCGCATGGAAGACCGGCCGTCCCGTCAAATGCACCCTCACCCGCGAGCAGTCGTTCCTCATGCATGCGAAACGCCACCCGATCCGGACCGAGATCTGGGCAGGATGCGACCACGACGGGCGGCTCACCGCGGTGAAGGCACGCATGATCGGCGACTCCGGACCCTACGCGTCGGTCGGCATGAAGGTCCTCGAACGAGCCGCCGGCCACGCGACCGGGCCCTACCGGGTTCCCAACGTCGACATCGAAGCGCTCGCGGTCCGGACGAACAATCCGGTGTGCGGGGCGTTCCGTGGGTTCGGAGCCAACCAGGCCCAGTTCGCGATGGAAGGCATCATGGACCGCCTCGCCGACCGGGTGGGGATCGACGGTTGGGAGATGCGCAGCCGCAACGTCGTCGATCCCGGCGACGAATGGGGTCCAGGACAGATCATGGACGACGGCGCCGCCGGAGCCAGGATGTGCCTCGAAGCGGTCAAGCCTCACTACGACGCCGCGCGAGCTGAAGGCAAGGCCGTCGGCCTGGGCCTGGCACTGAAGAACTCCGGGTTGGGGAACGGCCTCCGAGAGGTGGCCAAGGCCGTCGTCCGGTTCGACGACGACGGCACCGTCGAGGTCCGGCACGCCTGGACCGAGATGGGCCAGGGTGTGCATACGGTGGCAGTGCAGGTCGCGGCCGAGGAGCTCGGCGTCCCTCCCGACGACATCCGGGTGATCGTCGACACGACCCGCGAGCTCGGCGCCGGCCAGACCACCGGATCCCGTGGGACGCTCATGGCTGCAGGTTCGGTCGCCGACGCGTGCCGGGCCGCCATCGGGGGGGGACGAAGGCCCGGCGTCGACTACCACGGCGAATACGTCGTCGACTGGACGAACTCGCTCGACGACGACGTCGAGCATCCCGTCATCCACTCGGCCTTCGGCTACGCCGCCCAGGTCGTCATCGCCGACCCCGAGACCGCCGCCGTCGAGCGGGTCGTCGCCGCCCACGACGTCGGACGAGCCATCAACCCGCTCCTGTGCGAAGGACAGGTCGAAGGAGCCGTGCACATGGGACTCGGCTACGCCCTGACCGAGGAGTTCCCCACCGACGCAGAGGGCCGGCCGACGAACATGACCTTGCGCGCTCTCGGGATCATCCGCCCCAAGGACATGCCGAAGGTGGATGTGATCCTCGTCGAAGCCCCCCAACCGCGTTCACCCTACGGGATCAAGGGCGTCGGCGAGATCGGCCTGGTCCCGACCGCCGGGGCCGTCGCCGCCGCGCTCCACGCCGTCGACGGTCGGTGGCGTACCCGGCTACCGATGCGGATCCACGAACCGATCGGCGGGTGAGCCGATCGTCGCTCCTGCGACTCGTTGATCGACACGCACGCCGCATCGAACGGGCTGGTATCTCCACCGATGGGGAAGCGGTCCGACTGCGCTGATCGCCGTCGACCCCTCCGTCCAGTGGGCCGTTCGCTGGGTACCGGCGTCGCCCGCTGAGAAGGTCGACTGGCTTCGATTCGGCCCCGGTACCGGAGGTCCAGTCGTCGTAGAGCGCGACGATCTCATCGAACCTGCCCTGCGGCTAGCCGAATGCGACGAACACGTACGGACCGGACGTCCCCGACTGGGTCGCCGTCCCCCGTCGGGAACCGGGATCGTCGAACCGTCGGGAAGCGGCAGGTCGCTGCCGATGTCGAGCGAGCTCCCGTCGTCATCCTCGACCGAGATGTTCACGGATCCGTCGTCGTTCCAATCGACGTCGACATCGCCGCCGACGTCGGGACTCTCCAGCACCCGACCGAGGGGCGCCATCACGGCATCCGTGACCCTCGACCTGAGGTCGAGGGTCACACCCGCAGGTCCCGTCGATCCACGGCACCGCACCGAACTAGTTCGTTCGACCCATTTCAGAATGCTTCTTCATCACCGGGCGCGGCCGACCGACGACAGGAGAAGCCGGACATCATCGATGTGGGAGGGGAACCCTTGGTCTTCCGTCAGCTGACGATCTTCGCCGTCGCCTTCTCGATCGTGGCCGCCATCGCCGCCCCATCGGCAGCCGCCATGACGACCAGCGACAACGAGCCGGATGCGCTCCCCGCGTCCGTCGTCGCCGTCACCTGCAACGCCGGTACCGTCACCGTCGACGGCAACGCGACCGACGTCACCTGTGACGGAACCGGCACCCTCGAACTCCGCACCGCCCCGTCGATCGACACCATCGTCCTCGACGGCCCGACGATCGGCACCCTGGACGTGCGAGCCCCCGGCTCCCTCACCGTCACCGGAAGCGTCGAGGCCGAAACCATCCGCGTCGAAGCGGGTGACCTCCAGGTGACCGGCACGATGACGGCAGAGACGATCGCGCTCTCCAGCCCCAGCCAGCTCTCGGTCTCCGCTTCCCTCACCGCGGCCGCCTCGATCGACCTGTTCGCTGCCGTCGTCGGCATCGCCCTCCATCCGACGAGCGTCATCGACGCGCCAGTGGTCACCATCCGTGGCGGCAACGTCTCAGCCGCCGGGGCGATCCGTGGCGACACCGTCACACTCACCTCTCCCGCCTCGGGAGAGACGATCGTCACCGGCGACATCACCGCACCCGGTGGACACATCGTCATCGATGGCGGCGCCGTCGGCATCCTCGGGGCCGACGCCGACATCGGCGCCGGCGCCGTCGTCGACGCCGCCGGAGAGTTCGGCGGCGGACGGATCGCCATCGGCGACTCGGCCGCGTCGACGCTCGTCGGCGCCGACACCCTCATCACGGCAGACGCCACCTTCGAGGGTGACGGTGGCACGATCCGCATCTGGTCGGACGACACGACCACCAGCTTCGGCACGATCACCGCCCGCGGCGGACCCCGGGGAGGGAGCGGCGGGCAGGTGGAGGTGTCGGGGCGGCGCGCCTCCAACGCCTACGGCGACATCGACGTGACGGGCATCGACGGGCCCGACGGCGAGGTGCTCCTCGACCCGCTCACCTTCATGCTCCTCCCCCAAGGGGTCCTCCTCCAGGTCACCGCGATCGACGACCTCGACGCCGTCTCGTTCAAGGCGTCGCCGTCCCCGATCCTCGACTCCGGCGCCTTCGTCGGCCAGTACTTCTGCGACCTCGTCGGCATCGCGTCGTGCGGAACGCCGACGTCGCCGAGCCTCACCGACTATCGCCTCCGCTACTGGTCGACGAACACGATCATCGGGCTGCTGACCGGTCCGCTCAACCCCTCCAAACAGCTCCGAGACCGCTTCAAGCCCCTCAGGGTCCGCGGTTCGGTCACGTTCCTCCAACCGGCGACCCTCGAGTCCTTCGAAGGCGACATCCAGCTCGAAGCCGTCTTCGGGATCACCCTGTTGCATGGCCTGATCGACGGTGACGAGCTGTACGACGCGGTCGGCATCCCCCTCGACTGGATCCCGCAGCCCTTCACCCCCGACGGCGAGCTGCAGCTCGACAACCAAGGGCCCGGCGACACGTTCTCGGCCGCGACGCCGTTCACGATCGTCAGCATCGGCGACATCACGACCGCCGGCGGCGACGTCACCTTCGACGCCGGCGTCAACATCCCCGCGGACGAGATCCAGGCTTGGATCGAGCAGATGGTGGACGAGACCGGCGAGTTCAGCCTCGCGGACCTCGCCGCCATGCGGGTCGAGGACATGATCGCTGCCGCGGTCGCCGACGCCGCCGGCAACGACGACATCCAAGCGATGGTCGACGATCTCACCGCCATGGCGAACCTGCTGTGCGGCAACTGCGTGCCCGACCTCGTCGAACCGCTCGGCAACGTGATCGTCCCGGCCGACGGGACCAGCTACACGCTGGCGAACGTCACCGCCATCCCGCCGCTCCTCGACGCCCTCGGAGTCACCGTCCCCGCCTGGGTCGACGACCTCACCGACACCCTCGACGAGATCGACACCTATGCATCGTGGATCCCCAGCGGCACCGACCTCGTCGACGCCGCCCTCGGCGGCATCTCGATCGACGTCCTCGGCCTCCCCGGCGACGTCACCACGGTGTGCTGGGGCATCGAGAGCGGCGGCAAATGCTACAGCCTCGTCGACCCGCCGATCGCCGGTGTCCCCGGTGAGGTCACGTCGGTCTGTGTCGACTGGAACTGGCTGCCGCCATATCAATGCTTCGACTACGACGACGTCTGCAACCTCGGGCTCGGCACCTGGAGCGGAGGGGAATGCTGGACGATCCCTCCCCACGACGGCACCGAGATCGGCTACGACACCGAGTGCAACCTCGGGACCGGCTTCTGGCAGGACGGCGAGTGCTGGACGATCCCTCCCGGCACAGTGACGATCCCCGGCCTCCACGACGCCGACCCGTCGATCCCACCATCGTTCGCCTCGCTCATCTCCGAGACCCTGGCGCCGCTCATCGCCGACGGCATCGCCGACCTCATCGACAGCGCCTCGATCGCGGCCGGACTCGGGCCGGTGCCCGACTCCTTCCAGCTTCCTCCCCTCTCCCTCGCCGACCGAACCGGCGGGGCCCTCCTCTACGTCGCCGGAGACGTCGACGCCCGCTCCGGCACCGTCACCCTGTCCAACGCCTCGACCGGACTCATCGCGATCGCCGACACCATCTCCGGCGACCGGATCGTCGTCGATGGGCCCGACGCGGCGCTGCGGAACGCCCGGTACGACCTGGGAACCGTCCTGTCCCTGGCCGGCGTCGATCAGGATCTCGTCGGCGACACGGGCTCCGCCGTCCTCCAGGCCGACGAGATCGTCATCGCGACCGGCGACGGGATCGGCACCGACGCCGCGCCCATCACGCTGCGCCCGACCGGTACCGACCTCGACCTGACCGTCTTCGACACCGGCGACGGGATCCGGCTCCGCTTCGACCGGAACGGCACCGTCGCCGGCACGATCGACGGCGCCGCAACCGCCCGGATCGAGATCGACGCCGACACCGACCTGGGCGCCATCGACGCGGACCTCCCCTCCGACCAGAACCTCGACGTCCGGCTCGACGGCACCGTCACCCTCCCCGGCACCATCTCCGCCGCCGCCGTCAACGTCACGGGCGACGCCGGTGACGACACCGCCCGGACCGGCCTCTACCCGACCGTGCCCGTCGACATCGACGGTGGTGCCGGCACCGATACCCTGGCTCTCCAGCTCGGTGACGTGACCCCCGTGCAGGACACCTACGGCAGCCTGCTCGTCGACGGGACCGCCGGGCTGACCTACCGCGACATCGAGTGGATCACCGGCCTGGCCCCCACGGTGCTGACGCCCGTCGCCCCCGTGACGGTCCCCGAAGGAAGCGAATGGCCGCTCCTCGCCCGCTGGATCGACTGGGGCGCCGCGTCGTGGACCGTCGCCGCCGACTGGGGCGACGGCACCGACCAGGCCGTCGTGCGGGATCGCTCCGCATCCGAAGCCGACACCCGCATCGTCGAAACCACCGTCACCCGGACCTTCACGGACGACGGCGTCCGCACCGTGGCGCTGGCCGTGACCGACAACCAAGACGGGATAGGCGCGTCCACGACCCTGCACGTGGAGGTGACCAACGTCGCGCCGACGGTGAGCGCGCCCGACGCCCAGCGCATCGCCGAAGGCGACGCCGCCCAGGTCGCGGCGACGTTCACCGACCCCGGTGGCGACGACACCCACACGGCCGCCATCGACTGGGGCGACGGCACGTCGACCGATCCGACCGTGCTCGAGACCACCGGAGCCACCGACGGCTCGGTGACCGGAACCCACGTCTACGCCGACGATGGCACCTACACCGTCCAGATCTGCGTCACCGACGACGACGGCGCCACCGGATGCGACACGACGACGATCGACGTGACCAACCGAGTTCCGACCGTCGACGCCGGCGGCGACCGGTCCCTCGCCGAAGGTGACCTGTGGTCCCTCGATCCGGCCGTGTTCCACGACGCCGGCACCGCCGACACCCATGTGGCATCGGTCGACTGGGGCGACGGCACCATCGATGCCGCCACCGTCACCGAAGCTCCCTTCGGGCCGCCTGGTGACGTGGTCGGCGCCGGCGGAGCCGTCGACGCCGGCCACGTCTACGCCGACGATGGCACCTACGGGGTCCAGGTCTGCGTCACCGACGACGACGGTGCCGGAAGCTGCGACACGCTCGAAGCCCAGGTCGCCAACGTCCTGCCCGTCGTCGGCGTACCGTCGGGCAGCGGCGACGAAGGCGCCGTCGTCGGGTTCGACGCCGCCATCCGCGACGCAGGCATCGCCGACGTCCTCACCGGCACCGTGGACTGGGGCGACGGCACGCCCCCCGTCGACGCCGAGCTCAGCGCAGGAACCGCACCGGGGAACTGGACGCCCACCGCGACACACGTCTACGCGGACGACGGCACGTACACGATCACGCTGTGCGTCACCGACGACGACGCTCCCGACGTTCCGGTCTGCACCGCCGGATCCGCGACCATCGACAACGTCGCACCCGCCCTCGAGCCGGTCCAGCCGGTGACCGGCGTCGAAGGGCATCCGGTGACCGCCACCGTGCCGTTCACCGACCCCGGCTCCGGTGATACGTTCACCGCCACCGTCGACTGGGGCGACGGCACAACCGCCGAGCTGGCCGACGCCACCATCGACGACGGAACCGGATCGGTGGCCCTCCCCGCCCACGTCTTCGTCGAGAACGGGACGTACACCGCGACCGTCTGCGTCCAAGACGACGACGGCGCCGAAGCATGCGTCGGCGTGGCGTTCGAGATCGCCAACGCCGTTCCCATCGTGTCGGTTCGGCCGGCGGCAGGCGTCGAAGGCGCCTCGACCGTCCTCGCCGGGGTCACGTCCGACGACGGCGCCGACGATCACCTCGTCGTCACCGTCGACTGGGGCGACGGGGCGGTCGACCGCTTCGACGTCCCCGGCCACGGCGGCCGCCGCATCGGACCCGAGCACATCTACGCCGACGATGGCACGTACCCGATCGAGGTCTGCGTGGTCGACGACGACACAGACGCGACCTGCGCGACGACCGACGCCACCATCGCCAACGCCGAGCCACAGGTCCAGATCGGCCGGCCCGGTAGCGTCGTCGAAGGGGACGAGACGACGATCCGGATCCTCATCGACGACCAGGGTCCGGTCGACGTGCACACGGTGACCGTCCACTGGGGCGACGGTACCGCCGACGTCCTCCCGGGCGACGCGGGTGACGCCGTCGCTGCGGTCCACCGCTACCGGGCTCCGGGAAGGGCGACCGTCGTCGTGTGCGTCGACGACGGCGACGACACCGTCTGTCGCACCTTCGACCTCGACGTGGACAATGCACCGGTGGTCGTCGAGACGGGGCCGTTCAGCGTCGGTACCGCAGGTTCGGTGTCGATGCTCGAAGCGTTCAGCGTCCTCGACGGCGGCCTTCCGACCGACGTCACGGTCGACTGGGGCGATGGAACACCCGCAGAGACCCTCGCCGCAGGCGCCACCCCCGCTCACGTGTTCGACGACCCAGGACGCTACGAGGTCGAGGTCTGCGCCTCCGACGACGACGGTACCCCGGCGTGCGAGACGACCGTGGTGGAGATCGCTCCTCAGATCGTCACGTCGGGAGTCGAGATCCCGGGCGACGACAGCCTTGCCCCGACCTGGATGTGGCTCCTCGTCCTGGTCGCCTCGCTGCTGGGTGCCGGCATCGCCGCCCTCCGCCTCCGCAACGGCGACTGATCGCTCGGCTTGCACCCTGGCCGGTCCCGGCTGCATGCTCGGCCGTCTGAGCGGGCGAGAAGGGAACGAGTTCGACCGACGCGGGAGCCGCAGACCGACGCGCCACGCTGCTCGCTGCCTTGATCCCGGTCGCCGCCGTCGGGTTCTCCATCGGAGGGGACTCTTCGACGACCGTGCGATCGAGGAGCATTGCCGCCGGCTCGTCGATCAGTACCAGGTGAAGACACCGGCGCTGGACACTCCCGTCGAGAGCCTGTCGGGCGGCAACATCCAGAAGCTCATCGTCGCTCGCGAGCTTTCCGCCCGACCCAACGTGCTGGTGGCATCCCAGCCGACCCGCGGCGTCGACATCGGAGCCGCCGAGTACATCCACGCTCAGCTCGTAGCCGAGCGTGACCGTGGCACGGCGGTGGTGGTGATCTCGGAGGATCTCGATGAGGTGCTGGCGCTGGCCGACCGCATCGCGGTCATCTACGAGGGGCGGATCGTCGACATCGTCGAGCGGGCCCGCGCCGGCCGCGAAGCCCTCGGCCTGATGATGGCCGGCCACCACCCCGCCCAGCGATGAGTTCGCGCGAGTATGGGGGGATGACTGCGACGACGCCCGGGCTCGTGTGTTCCCACCATCACCTCTACTCGGCGCTCGCCAGAGGCATGCCGGCTCCGCCCGAGACCCCCACCTGTTTCCGCGAGATCCTCGAGCAGGTGTGGTGGCGGCTGGATGCCGCCCTCGACATGGAGATGATCCGATGGTCGGCGATGCTCGGTGCCCTCGAAGCCCTCGAGCACGGCACCACCGCCATCATCGACCACCACGCATCACCCAACGCCATCGAAGGCTCCCTCGACGTCATCGCCGCAGCCTGCGCCCAGGTCGGGATCCGGGTCGCCTGCGCCTACGAGGTCACGGACCGCAACGGTCCCGATGGTGCCCGTCGAGGGCTCGCAGAGAACGAGCGCTTCCTCCGTTCCGGTGGACGCGGCTGGGTCGGAGCGCACGCCTGTTTCACGCTGTCGGACGAGACCCTCGACGCGGTCGTGGGTCTCTCCGAGGACCTCGGCACGGGGGTCCACATCCACGTCGCCGAGGGCCCCGAGGACATCGATGCGGGCCGGCGACTCGAAGGCCGGACCCGAGACTCGTGGCTCCTCGCGCACGGCGTCCACCTCGACCGCCACCTCGACGGCACGATCCTGCACAACCCCGAATCGAACATGAACAACGCGGTCGGGTACGCCCGCCCGATTCGCTTCGCCAACCCGGTGGCGCTCGGCACCGACGGCATCGGCGGCGACATGCTGACCAGCTTCCGGGCCGCCTATCTGCGCATGCGCGAGGACGACGTCACCGCCTCACCTGAGACCGCCTGGGGGTGGCTCGGAACCGGGTGGGATCTGTTCCCCGAAGCACGCGACGACGTGGTCACCTGGTCCTACGACCCGATCGACCCGTGGCATCTCGCCTTCACCCCGGGAGTGCGGCCGCTTCGGGTCGTCGTCGACGGGACGGTCGTCCTCGACGACAACGGCCCCACGTTGGTCGATGCCGCCGAGATCCGCGCCAAGGCCGCCGAGCAAGCTCGGCGTCTCCACGCGAGACTGTGACCATGCCCGACGTCCCTCCGCTCACCCCGCTGCCACTCGATCTGCTCACGCGTCGCATCGACGAGGAGTGGCGAACCCGGAAACGGATCTTCGATCTTCCCACCGCCCGGATCTGGCGTCCCGACGACGACGTCGACCTCGGTTTCGAGTTCCTGGGTCGCCCCGCGGCGACTCCTCTCGGGCCGGCGGCGGGTCCCCACACCCAGATGGCCCAGAACATCGTCCTCGCCTGGCTCGCCGGCGCACGGCTGTTCGAGCTCAAGACCGTGCAGGTGCTCGACGAGCTGGACATCGCTCGGCCGTGCATCGACATGGAGACGATCGGCTACAACATCGAGTGGAGCCAGGAGCTGCGCGTCCCCCAGTCGCTGGAGGAGTACGTCAAGGCGTGGATGATCATCGAGATGCTTCGCCGCTGGGAACCGCTGGCCGATCATCTCGGTGACGATCCGGGACCGCACGTGTTCGACATGTCGGTGGGTTACGACCTCGCTGGGATCTCCGGCGACAAGGTCACCGGCTTCATCGAGTCGATGATGGACGCCTCCGCCGAGATCGACCGGCTCCGTCCGCTCATCGCCGAGCCGTTCCGGAGGTTCGCCGATCTCGACTTCCCGAGCCGGATCGCCGACACCGTGACGCTGTCGACGTTCCACGGCTGCCCCCCCGACGAGATCGACGCGATCACCCGCCATCTCATGGACCGCCACGGGCTCGACGTGATCGTCAAGCTCAACCCGACCTTGCTGGGCTTCGCCCAGGTCGACGCGATCGTCCACGACGTGCTCGGCTACGACGAGGTCAAGCTCGTCGAAGACGCCTTCGATGCCGACCTCCAGATGGACCGTGCCATCGAGCTCATCGGCGACCTTCGCGAGCACGCCGCCGCCACGGGGCGGCGTTTCGGGATCAAGCTCACCAACACCCTGGTGGTGGCCAACCACAAGGGGTTCCTCCCCGACGACCCGATGTACCTGTCGGGCCCGCCACTGCATGTCATCTCTTCCACGCTGTTGGGTGAGCTGGCGCGGCGACTTCCGTCGGTGCTGATGATCCCGGGCCACGACGGCGACGTTCAGGTCAGCTTCTCGGCCGGGGTGACCAGGGACAACGTCGCCGACACGCTGGCGATGGGGGTGGCGCCGGCGACGATGTCGACCGACCTCCTGAAGCCCGGCGGGTACGGCAGGATCAAACCGATGCTGGCCGCGCTCGCTCGAGAGATGCGCGATGCGGGCGTCTCGGACCTGGCCGGATGGCAGGAACACCGGCGGAGACTCGCCGTCGAGCAGGGTCGGCACGATGAGATCGACCGGCACGTCTCCGCGATGCTGCACGGCGAAGAACGGGACCGGTACGCCGAGGAAGGAACGTCGAAGCGACCCCGTCGGGTCGAGCATTCGCTCCAGATGTGGGGGTGCGTCGCGTGCAACCTGTGCGTGACGGTCTGCCCGAACGACGCGGTCTTGAAGGTCCCGACGCCCGAAGGGGCCGCGATCGAGGGACGTTGGCAGTACCTGGTCTTCGGTGAGCTGTGCAACGAATGCGGGAACTGCATGGTGTTCTGCCCCGAAGACGGCGATCCGGCCATGATCAAGCCGCGCCTATTCTTCGACCGGGAGCGCTTCGAAGCGGCCGACGGTCAACGGTTCCTGATCGACGTCGACCCGACGGTGCGGGTGACCGCGGCACCGGGATGGGAGCCCGAGCTGCCGGCCCTGACCCAAGTGGCGGTCGGCTCCGACGGCCTTCCTTTCTGAAGGCTCCTCAGTCCGCCGTCCGACACGAGGCGCACACGCCCCGGAAGATGATCTGCGCCTCGTCGATGACCGCGCCGGGCACGTCGGTGTCGATGCACGGCTTGGATCCGATCACACATGGCACGTCCTCGACGGCGCCACAGACACGACACACGAAGTGGTGATGCCATCCGTTGGCAGCCTCGTAGACGGCAGCGCCGGGGCCCCGGTCGGCCTGCATGACGAGGCCGACGGTCGACAGATCGTCGAGGACGTTGTACACGGTCGCCCGGGGGAGCGCCGTTCCCGACGCGTCGAGGGCTGACACGAGCTCGTCGGCGGTGCGGTGTCCGCCGAGGGCTGCGAGCGCGTCGTAGACGAGGACACGCTGGCGGGTCACCCGCAGGCCGGTGTCCCGGATGCGCTCGTCGATCGATGTCATGTGCGGCTCCTCGTCCGTCCGGCATGCGCGCAGGCGACCACGCCCGGACACCACCGTTCCTTGGACGCAGTCTAAACACAGCCCGACGCGAGCACGGCCCTCCCCCCGGTCGACCCCATCCCCGCTGCCCGAGCCACGCCCTCGCCGGTCGCGACGATCGACCACATACAGGCCTCACCGGAGATCGATCCGACCCCCATCGGTCGAGATCGTGACCGCGGCGAGGCCGGGCGGCCCGGGGATGAACGCCACATCGGGGACGTCACCCACCCAATCTCGGAGGCGTTCGACGTCGCCCGAGATCGTCACCTCGACGCCGACGGGATCGACGCCGTGATCGACGGCGGACCGACCCGGATGACGTTCGAGATCGTCCCATTCGATGAAGAAGGGAAGGCCCTCGGAGAGCGCCTCGGCCATGCCCGCCACACGCCAGGCGAGCTCGATGCCGTCGGGGAGCCGCCGGGTCATGGGGACCGCCGAGAGCCCGAGTCGCGCGGTCACCGTGTCCATCGCCTCTGCGATGCAGAGACCGGCTGGACGTCCGGCTGCAGCACGACGAGCGACCCAGTTCCCGAAGGGGCTCCGGGCCGCCTCCGACACGTCGACGACAGCGATCAGCTCGAGGTAGGACGCCCCGAGGGGGACGATCCGGTTGGCCGTCCCATGGCCTCGATGTCGACCGCCGGCCACGGAACCCAGACCCGCCTCCTGCTGCAGGTCGGCGGCGGCCCGCTCGAGGTCGTCGACGGGGATGAGGACATGATCGATGCGAGCCATGTCCGGACCGTAGCGGCCGAGGAACCCGGCCGTCGTCGCGCAGCGTCCAAGCGGCATCTCGACCCAGGAGAACACGATGCGCCCGACCCGCTGCACCGCCATGATCCTGATGCTGGCGATCATCACCGCCGCGTGCGCTCCCTCCGGTTCCGGAGAACCGTCCGCCGGCACCGTTCCGATCGCCCGGGTCGCGGCCGAACCGCCGACCGGGACCTTCACCACCGCCGGCTTCTTCGTGGACGACGGGTCCGGACCACGGCTCTGCGAACTGCTCGCCGAGTCGTACCCGCCTCAGTGTGCCGGCGCCGCCGTGACCCTCCGGGTCGACGACGTCGCCCTGCCGACGCTGTCGCGGGCCGATGGCGTGACGTGGTCCGACGCGCCGGTGACGATCGTCGGCCGCATGGACCGGGACATCCTCGTCGTCGAGGCCGTCACCCGATGACCCGCCGGTGAAGCTTCCGTGAACAATCGGCGCCGGCCACCGCCGGCGGTTCCTCTTCGGGTACCGTCGACCAACCGACCGAGGAGACATGTGAGCACGTTGGCCCGATGGAAGATCCCGATCGCCCTCGGCGTCCTGGCCGTGATGGTGGTGGCGTTCCTGGCGTTCCGCCCCGACAAGCTGTTCGTCGACGACGCGGTCGACGAATCCCTCGACGAGGCCTTCGCCCCCGCCCAGGCGGTCGCCGACGACCCTGCCCAGGGTACGACCGCACCGACGACGACAGCGCCGGCGGGCTCCGCGTCCACCACACCACCGGAGGCCGAGCCGGCCAACGGCGCCGGCCCACGGGCCGTGTCGGCCGGTTCGTTCTCCGGCATCGACCACCGCGCCGCGGGGAGCGCCACGGTGTACGAGCAAGACGGCCGGTACGTGTTGCGCTTCGAGGACGACACCGACATCCAGAACGGACCGGACCTGTACGTGTGGGTCCTGGCCGACGATACGTACACCGGGGGAACCCCGAGCGACTACCTCGATCTCGGCAAGATCAAGGGCAACGTCGGAGGGCAGAACTACGAACTTCCCGACGGGTTCGACCCGGCCGTGCACCGCACCGTGCTGGTGTGGTGTCTGCGCTTCAACGTGCCCTTCGCCATGGCCCCGCTCGCCTGATCGAACCCGCCCTCCACCGTCCGGTGGATGACCAGGGAGGTCCGCTCATCCGGCCGCGCTGAGGGGCAGATCGTCGGTCGTCACGACCTGCCGGACGCTCGTCTCGACGACCTTGGGCGTCGGTACCGCCTCGCCCATCGTTCGCTCGGTCAGTCTCCGGGCCTGCGGGCTCAGCCGCGACTCCCACGACCCGACCGCCTGGTTGTAGCCCTTGACGGCCGAATCGAGCTTCCGCCCGAGCTCCCCGAAGTGCTTGGCGAACCGCGTGAGACGAACATGCAGCTCACGGGCATCGGCGACGATCTCCTGGGCCTCCCGCAGCGCGCGGTACTCGCCGATGACCTGAGCGGTCACGCCGAGGAGCGCCAGCAACGTGGCTGGACCCGCGAGCAGCACCTGCTCCCGGCGCAGCTCCTCGAACAGGGTCGGGCGGGAACGCATCGCCTCGACGTAGAGACCCTCGTCGGGGACGTACATCACCACGTACCCGCCGGCCGCCTGGGTGTGGTACCCGCGGGCGCGAAGATCCTTGGCCATCACCACCAGCGACCGACCCTGCTCGGCCATGAGGCGGTCGCGCTCACCGGCGTCGTCCGCGGCGATCGCCTCCACGAACCGGGCCACCGGGAACTTGGCGTCGACGACGATGCGTCGCCCATCGGGGAGATGAACGACCGCGTCGGGGCGCCGACCGTCGGCACCGGCCCGGTTCAGCTCGTAGTCGCGACCCTCGACCAGACCGGCATGCTCGAGGGCCTGCCGGAGGGACAGCTCCCCCCATCCACCACGGCCCTGCGGATTGGAGAAGAGCGTCGCCATGCCCTCCACGCGATCACCGACGGCCCGCATCCGTTCCCCGAGGCCGCCTTCGAGCCGCTCGATCCGCTCGATCACGTCGCGGTTGAGATCCGACGGGAACTCCACGGGCGCGGGTCCTCGCCGCACCACCGAGACCGCGAGCACCACCACGGCGACCGCCAAGGCGACCGCCACCACCAACGAACCCGCCACGATCCAGACCATCTCAACGCTCCTCATCGTCCGATGGACCCATCGTGACATCCGGGTACGACAGATCTTCGACGATACTCGAGGCGTGGACCTCACCCGACGCGGATTCCTCATCGGCCTCACCGCCGGCGTGGGGGCCTCCGCGGCACGCCGGATCCTCGGCCGTTCCTCGCTCGCACGTCCGACGCTACACCTGATCCCGCGCGCCGCGTGGGGCGCGGCACCGCCGGGACCGGGCCTCGTCCCGCACACCATCGACCGGGCCACGATCCACCACACCGGCGTCGTCCTCGCCGACAACCGGAGAGCCCCGACCCGGCTCCTGGAGTGGGATGCCCTCCACCGTCACGAGCGCGGCTGGGCCGACCTCGCCTACCACTTCGTCGTCGACCGCAACGGCCACCTGTACGAGGGCCGAGACCCGGCGTATCGCGGCGATACCGCCACCTCCTACGACCCCGCCGGACGCCTCCTCGTCGCCTGCGAGGGCAGCTTCTCGGAGCAATCCCCCACCCGCCGCCAGCTCGACGCCCTCGTGGGGATCCTCACGTGGGCCGCTGCCTCCTACGGGTTCACCCCCACCGCGATCGACGGACATCGCGACCTGGCCGCCACCGACTGCCCCGGCGACACGCTGTATGCCGCCATCGCCGACGGCACGCTCCCCCGCCGGGTCGCCACGGTCGACGCTCCGCATCTGCGCCGTCTCTCCCTCCACGACGGCCACATGCTGCTGGCCGCCATCGCCGACGGGACCATCTGAGACTCCGGCCATCGCGCACGGTCGATGCCCGCCCGTAGACTCACCCGATGCTGCCGATCGTCCTCCGATGGATCCACGTCCTCGCCGGCGCCGCATGGCTCGGCGAGGTGGCGGTCATCTCCTTCGTGCTCGTCCCCGTCGTCGTCAAGGCCGACCACGACCGGAGGACCTGGTTCCTCTCGACGGTGTTCCCGCGGCTGTTCACCATGGCGTCCGGGTTGGTGATCGCGACCCTGGGGGCCGGCGCCGCGTTGTCGGTGGCACTCAACGGCTGGACCCTCGACCTGGTGGCGCTCCGCGGGCCACGCTGGGCGGTGCCGATCTTCTTCGGCGGCGGCCTCGGGTTGGTGCTCGGGCTGTTCCACTTCGTGGCCGAACCGAGACTCGAAGCCAGGATCGAGGACACCGACGCGTCGCCCGCGGACGTCGAGACGACCATCCGCTATCTCAGGATCATCCCCCGCCTCGGTTTCCTGGTGCTGGTGGCCGTCGTCCTCTCGATGATGGTCGCGGTCCGCGGCCTGTGACTCATCGACCCATGGCTCCGGCGACGGGCAGCCAATCCCGGTCACCCCACGGGAACTCGACGTCGGCGTTGCCCGCGGAGTTGACGAACCGCAGGTAGAAGCGGCTCCGCGACGGCCGGAACAGCCCGACCGACTCGGTCCCGTCGCCGCTCCAGTCGGCGGCGACCATGCGGTCCCCGGGATCGCCGTAGAAGAACGACCGCTCGGCGACACCGGCGGTGTTCGAGTTGCGGTAGTAGACGAGCCCGGTGCTCGCCCGATGCAGCCCGACCGTGTCGATCCCGTCGCCGTCGAAGTCGCCGACCACCGGCTGATCTCCCGGATCGCCGAACACGAACGAGTAGTCGGCGGCGCCGAGACCCCCGGCGCCGTCGCCGAGACGATCGATGACGTAGACGCGGGCCTCGGACGGACGGTAGAGCGACACGGTGTCGCACCCGTCGCCGTCGAAGTCGCCGGCGAGGGGCACATCGCCCGGATCGCCGAAGAAGTACTCGACATCGGCAGAACCCGCGCTGTTGGCATTGCGGAGGTAGACGAACCCGTCGGATCGGCGGTACAGGCCCGGGGTCTCCACCCCGTCGCAATCCCAGTCCCCGACGAAGGGCATGTCCCCCGGGTTCCCGTAGTAGAACGTCTCGACCGTGCCGTCGGGATGGCGGAGCCACCATCTGCCGGTGGCCGGATCGACGAGGCCCATGGTGGCGCCCACCGGCGGCGTCGCGGAGCCAGGGAACGCAGTGCCGATCCAGATGTCGTCGAACCAGATGTACTGGGTCTTCAACGGGCCCGGCATGTAGTTCCAGATGGCGAACTCGTTGATGCGGAGCTCGTCGGTGTCCCGCCACCGCATCCCGGTCACCGAGATCTTCTTCACCCCGTCGATCCACAGCTCCTGACTGCCGTCGTAGGCACCGGGCGTCCCGGCGTCGACGTGGATGATGAGCTCATGCCAGCGTCCCGTCTCGATCGGCAGCGGCGGGTCGGCCTGGCGGAAGACGTTGCCCCACGGTGGGACCATGTCGGGGAAGTAGGAGTAGAAGATGAACGGCTTCAGCGTGTACTCGTCCCAGACGCGGCTCGGCTCGACGGTCGTGACGAAGAAGTCGGTGCCGTCGGGGGTGATCCCGGCCTGTCCGTGGGAGCTCCACTTGTCGTCGATCCGGTTCCCCGCGACCGACACGAAGTGCATGCCGTTGCCGTCCCGGCGACGGTTGCTGAACCCGGGCTCGAACATGACGTAGAGGCGGACGTAGATCTCGTCGTAGCCGGGGAGGAACCACTTGTTGAGCTCTCCTCCCCAACCATCGTCGGCCAGGGTCCCCTGCAGGGCGAACGAGCCCGTCCGCACGTGCGCCGGGTCGGAGGTGACCCCGTATCGGTTCGTCGCGACCTGGTCCCACTTGGACAGGTCCCCCGACTCGAACCCGTCCTCGAAGATGGTCGTGCCGACGGTCGATCCGGCGCGGGCGGGAGCGGGGGACAGGGTGGCAACGAGCATCACCGCGAGTGCGGCGAGCACCGGAACGGAACGTCGCATCGGTTCGTGGCCTCCTCGGATCGGGCGAAGGGGCCTTCCTACCTGCCACTCAGTGTAGGCGCTTCACCGCGCCGCGCACTAGGTCGGTCGTTCCATCTCGAAGTACCCGTCGACGGTACGCGTGTAGCCCGATCCCGCCATGCGCCCCACGGCCCGGAGACCGAACGGGTCGACGCGGGTGCCGTCGAGTAGGTCCGACCGGACCTGGATCCACACGACCCGCCCGAACACGACCGTGTTGGTCGGCGGGTCGTCGAGCTCGACGGTGCGCACGAGACGGCACTCGAGACGCACCGGCGACGCGGCGACCAGGGGGGCGGCGACGACGGCGCCGCGGGTCATCTCGATCTCCGCCAGGGTCGCCTCGTCCACCTCCGGTCCGTACTCGCCCGACGTGAGGTTCATCGCCGCGGCGAGATCCTCGTCGACGACGTTGACCGTGAACTCACCGGTGGAGAGCACGTTGGCGAGTGTGTCCTTCGCGGTGCGACCGCGCCGGCCGGCGGAGAAGATCACCGTCGGAGGCGTCCCGGCGACGACGTTGAAGAACGAGTACGGGGCGAGGTTCCGGACGCCGTCCACATCGACGGTCCCGATCCACCCGATCGGCCTGGGTACGACCGAGCCGATCAGGAGCTTGTAGCGCTCGGTGGCCGTCAGGTCGGCAGGGTCGAAACCGGAGATGTCATGGCTCATCGGCCGGAGCGTACCGGATCATGCCGTCGTCAAGCGACGACGGACGCCTGCCGATAGCATCCCATGATCACCATGCGGTGCGAAGCCTGCGGCGCCGAGGCGTACGAGGGAGCGGTCTCCTGCGACGACTGCGGACGCCGGCTGGCACCGGCCGAGCCTCGGCCCGAACCGGCGATCCCCCGACACGAGCTGTGGCGGATGGCGATGTGGGGCGCGGGAGCGTTGACGATGATCGCCCTCGGCGCCTTGGCGGTCGTGGTGGTGGGGACGTTGACCCGGACCCCCGCCTCGACCAACGCCGAGGCGACGACCACCACGACGTCCACGACGACGACCCTCCCGCCCGACGAGCCCATCCAGGCCCTCGAGCTCGTCGACGTGCCGGTGTCGGCGCCCGTGACCATCGAAGCGCCACCGATCGATCGGCCCGCACGCATCCACCACGGCGGCCAGATCGTCGTCTTCGAGATCGACGGGAACGAATGCGGCTCGGGTGGAGGGAGCCTCGGCGCCTCAGGCACCATCACGAACCTGTCGCCGGTCGATCAAGCGTTGACGTTCGCGCTCACCGTCGATCTGATCCGATCGACCACCGGATCCCGTCTCGAGCGCCAGGTCGTCGACGTCGGCGGACTCGCCGCCGGCGACACCGCGACCTGGGAGGTCCGAGCCTCGTCACCACGCAAGGTCAACGTGCGGTGCATCGTGCGCGAGGTGACCGTGGCACCGGTCGACTGATCAGCTGCTCGCCAGCGGATCCGGCCCGTACGGGTTCTCCCCCGGCGTCCCCGGCAGGAACCCGGTCTCCACGAGCGCCCAGATCGGTCCGATGATCGGCACCAGGCCGATGAGCACCCACCACCCGGACTTCCCTCGATCGTGCCAGCGTTTGACGGACACGGCGAGGCCGGCATAGATCAGCGCCAGATAGACCAGGAACGCCAGGATGTTGATCGCCGCCGAATTCACCACACCCACGATCGCGATCGCGACGACCTCGACGACGATGATCCCCACCACCCCCAGCCAGAACTTCGCTCGGTTGATGCGGCCCTCGAAGCTCGTATACAGCCACGCCCAGTCGATGTTCTCCATGGTCTCTCCCCTCGTGCTCGCGCCGCGATACTAGACATCCCGTCCCCCGCCAACCAGGACCAGTGCGGGATCCCGCACCCCCTGGTGCCGTGCCCGGCGTCGTCCCAGATCTCCTCGCATGAGTCGACCGTCGCCTCGGCGACGATGCCCGGACCGAACCGGCCGGATCCGACGTTGGGAAGGCCGACGGGACGGCGAGCTACGCTGAACCGCGGACACCGAACGAGGAGCAGCCATGACAGAAGCCGTCGTCGTCGCCAGCAAACGCACCCCGCTGGCCAAGTCGTACCGGGGATCGTTCAACATGACCCGACCCGACGACCTGGCCGCCCACGCCATCCGCGCCGCCCTGTCGGAGGTTCCCGCGATCGAGGACGACATGGTCGAGGACGTCCTGCTGGGGTGCGGCCTCCCGGAGGGCCCGTCGGGCCACAACGTCGGCCGGATCGCCCTCCTCCGCGCCGGGCTCCCGACGTCGGTGCCCGGTGTGACCGTGAACCGGTTCTGCTCGTCGGGCCTACAGACCATCGCCATGGCGGCCCACCGCATCATGGTGGGCGAAGCGGACGCGATCATCGGCGGAGGCGTCGAGTCGATCACGTTGGTGCAGAACGACAAGCTCCGAACCTCGGACCTGTTCAACCCCATCCTCGCCGAAGAGATCCCGGGCATCTACCTGTCGATGGGTGAGACGGCCGAGATCGTCGCCAAGCGCTACGGGATCTCCCGGGAAGATCAGGACCGCTACGCCCTCCTGTCTCAACAGCGGGTCGCCCGCGCCCAGGAGCAGGGATGGTTCGACGACGACATCGCCCCCATCGAGGTGGACCGGGCCGTCAAGCAGGAGGACGGCACCATGGTCGTCGAAAAGGACGTCCTGGTCGATCGAGACGAATGCAACCGTCCGAACACGACGCTGGAGGGCCTCGCCAAGCTCCGGCCGGTGTTCGACCCCGAGACGGGAAGCGTCACCGCAGGCAACGCCTCCCAGTTCTCCGACGGCGCTTCGGCAACGGTGGTGATGTCCGCCGATCGAGCCACCGAGCTGGGCCTGGAGCCGATGGGCTACTTCCGCGGGTTCCAGGTGGCGGGCGTCGATCCCGACGAGATGGGCATCGGGCCCGTGAAGGCCGTCCCGAAGCTCCTCGACATGGTGGGCATGACCCTCGACGACATCGACATCGTCGAGCTCAACGAGGCATTCGCCTCCCAGGTCCTCTACTGCCAGCGGGTCCTCGAGATCCCCGACGACAAACTCAACCCGATGGGCGGTTCGATCTCCATCGGCCATCCCTACGGCATGACCGGGTCGCGTATGGTCGGCCAGATCCTCAACCACCTCCGGCGCACGGGCGGGAGGTTCGGCATCGTCACCATGTGCGTAGGCGGCGGCATGGGCGCCGCCGGTCTGTTCGAAGTGGCCTGAGGACGGTCGACGCCCGCCAGAGACTCCTGGGTCGGGAGCCCCCACGTCCCCGGTCGTCCATTCGGTGAACCGCGAGTCCCGCGCGCGTTCTCACCGGACGCTCATCGTCTTCCCATCGCCGGCTCATCGCCGCCTCCGACGATGAGCCCATGGATGCCTCGCACCCCTCCCTCGATGGTCCGGTGGCCGTCGCCTCGCTCCTCCTGTTCGTCCAAGGGGCGATCGCGGTGGCGCTGGCCTCCGAGGCGGTCGGGGCCGCCATCGCCTTCGGTGGCGCACCCGCTCCCGGCGCCATCCTGACGGTCGCCGGTGCCGTCGCCACGCTCGTGCTGGCCGGACGCGTCCGAGGTCACCGTCGCAGCACGCGTCGCTGGATCCTGGCCTTCGAGATCGGGTGGATCGTCCTGGCCGCCGTCGACCTGCTCCTGGCGACCTTCCTCGCCGACCGGGGTTTGACGCCGGTGGGGTTCGCGGTTCGGATGGCGTTGCCGGGAGCGATCATCTGGTCGCTGCGCCGCCCGGCGGCGAAGGTCGCCTTCGGGATCGGGGAAGCCGCCGACGGCCAGACCGAGTTCCCCGATCGGGCCCAGGTACCGGCGTGAACAAGGCCGACCTGCTCGACCGGTACGTCGGGAGCCCCATCTACGGCATGGCACCGGAGCATCGGCTCGCCATCGTCCTGGTCGCCGCCACCGTGATGGCTGCCGGGATCCTGCTCCTCGGAGCTCGACGGCAGCATCCGCCTGCCGTACGGATCGTCGAGCGCTACCGGGCCCTCCCGTCGCTGTATCGGTTCGCCGCGTGGCTGTTGGCGATCGTCTCGGCGATGAACCTCGGCATGGGTCTCGGGCGTCTCGCCGGTCCTGGGACGTGGCTGATCGCCGTCGGGATCGCCGAGGCGGCCATCCTCCGACGGCTCCTGACCGGCCGATCGTGGCGATGGCCTCTGGCGTCCGTGACGGTCGTGGCGCTCACCGTGAACCTCGGCCTCGCGGTGGCCGGGATCACCGTCGACCAGGTCGGGTTCCTCACGGCACTGTTGGAAGCCACCGTCCTGGCGGTGGTCCTGCGGACGGTCGAGGGTGGACGGTTGCGGAGGCTCGCGGCATCGATCGTCGTGGTCGGTGCGGTCGGTTTCACGACCCTGGCGAGTTGGGGCGGTGCCGTCGTCGCCGGTCTGGGAGGCGAGAAGCTGGGCGAGACGCCGCTCCCAGGGGTGCTGCTCCCGAAGGGCACGAACCGGCCGCCCACACCACGAGAACAGGAGCTCGCCGACCGGTTCTGGCGGGATACCGCGGCGGCGATCGCCAGGTACGAGGACGTCGCGGTCGCCGCCGCCGACGGGTACCTGGTCGAAGCCATCGTCGGTTCGGAGTTCCACGCCGAGAACCCGCGCTACAAGTCCGACGGGATCTTGCTCGACCCGGCGCGGCCCGAGACACTGGTGTACGAGGAGACGCCCGACGGGCCGGTCCTCCTCGGCGCCATGTACGAGATGGAGGAGATCGGCGACGAAGGGCCGATGTTCGCCGGACCGATCACCGTCTGGCACGCGCACGATCACATCTGCTTCGGGGTGCTCCCTCCGGCGATCACCGGCTTCGAGTCGCCGCTGGGAGCGTGTCCGCTGTTGTCGGTGTCGTTCCCGGTGACGAACGAGATGATGCACGTGTGGACGATCCCCGGCGTCGACGACCCCTACACGGAGCTCGACGAGGAAGTCCTCGACACCTACCTGGAGCACCGCCGGACGGGACCGTGAGGACGGCGGGCACGACCCTGTAGGCACGATGCCGCAACGCAGGTCGACACACGCGGGGCCGTATCATGGATGGGATGTACCAGACGATGGCCCTCGCGTTGGTGATGACCGTCGCCGCCGCCTGCTCGGGCACGTCGCCCCGTTCGCCCGAGGGTCCCGAATGGACGATGCGATCCATGGCCACCGACGGGGGTCTCGTCGAGGCGATCTCCGACGTGACTCCCACGTTGCGCCTCGACGGGGGACGAGCCTCGGGAACGGCGGGCTGCAACCGCTACACGGCGACGTACACGCTGGCCGGCTCGGGCCTGTCGTTCGGACCGATCGCGGCGACCAAGATGTTCTGCGCCGGGGACGGGGTCATGGAGCAGGAGGACCGCTACCTGTCCTTGCTGAGCACGGTCGACGGGTGGTCGATCGAGCAGGGTCGCCTGATCCTCGATGCCGACGGTACGCCGACGCTCGTCTTCGTCGAGGGATAGACGGTCTCGGTGCTCTCCGAGCCGTGGTCGTCTTCGGCGTCCCCCCGGCTGCCCTCAGCGACCGGAGACGTCCGCGTCGGCGCAGCCGTCGGTTCCCGAAACCTTTATCCTCCTGCCGGGCCCGTAGCTCAACCTGGCAGAGCAGCGGACTTTTAATCCGACGGTTCAGGGTTCGAATCCCTGCGGGCCTACCGACCCTTCACGTGAACGATGACAGCTCGGTGAGCACCTCGGCGGCGACGGCGCGCGCCGCGGCGAGGTTCTCCGACGCCCGGCGCTCGCGATCGCGGGCTTCGTCGAGCCGCGCCTGCCGGTCGGGAGCATCGGCCGGGCCCGCCACCTGCGTCCGGAAAGACACCCGGGCCTCCACCCGCGCATCGATGGCCGCCCTGACGCCCTTCAGGGTCTCGACCACCCGACGGGCGACCTGGGCCGTCCGCGCGTCGGGAGCCGCCGACTCGAGGGCGTCCAGCTCAGCCAACGCGGCGTCCATGCGGGCCGGAAGCTGCTCCCAGGCGGTCGCGTTGGCCGAGCCAGGATCGGTGATCCCGTCGACACGGGTGTTCCCCCGCCAGATGGCCAGGTCCTCGGTCAACGAGCCGTAAACCCAGCGAGCGTTGGCATAGGCCCTGCGTGCCCGCTCCTTCCAGGAAGGAGCCGTGGCCGAGATCGCCACGTTCTCGTTCCGGCTCGACCACGCACCGAGAACCACGAGCACGAGGGTCGCCAGGCCGACGAGCGCCGCGATGAACACGAGGAGGCCGTTGCCGCCCCCTTCACCCTCCGGCTCGGTGGATCCGGGCGCCCCAGTCGTGGTCCGCCGCCGCGATCAACGCCCACGGCAGGCGCGTTCGGCGAGCAGCAACGCGCCCGAGATCCCGGCGAGATCCCCCAGCTCGGCCGGCACCACGAAGCCGACCCGCGACTGCTCGACGAGCCCCGGGTACCCGCCGAGCCGGTCCATCAGCGCGACCCGGATCCGAGGGAACACGCCGGGGAGTCGAGAGAGCCCCCCACCGATGACGATCCGCTCGGGGGCGAACACGTAGACGAACGATCGGATCCCCGACGCCAGGTACCACGCCACGAGCCGGCGGGCCTCCTCGAGGTCGGCACCCGCCAGTGCCTGCGCGGGGGCGCCGAAACGATCGGCGATCGCCGGTCCCGACGCCATCCCCTCCAAACAGTCGCCGTGGAACCGGCAGCGCCCTTCGAAGGCGTCTCCGGCGGCCCGGTCGACGGCCACGTGCCCCATCTCGGGATGGACGAGTCCGTGGATGGGCTCACCATCGACGGCCGCACCTCCGCCGATCCCGGTTCCGACGGTGAGGTAGATCGACGATCGGACATCCCTGGACGCGCCCCACCGGGCCTCGGCGAGGGCCGCGCCGTCGACGTCGGTGTCGATGACGACCGGAAGCTCGAGGGCGTCGGCGATCGAGCCGGCCATATCGACGCCGGACCATCCCGGCTTCGGGGTGCGGGTGATCCTCCCGAAGGCGGGGCGGTCGGGCCGCAGCTCGAGCGGACCGAACGAAGCGACCCCGACGGCGTCGATACGGTCGCCGTGGCGCATACGGTGGGTGAAGAACTCGATCACGTCGGCCAGCGTGGACCCGGGGTCCCGGGTCGGGAAACGCTCGACGACGACGTCGTGCGGGCCCGTGCCGACGCCGCACACGAACTTCGTCCCGCCCGCTTCGATCCCTCCGTACGCCATCGCTCAGGTGGCGACGGTCTCGGCCGACATCGCCCCGAGGATGGCGCCCAGGCGGCCGAGACGTTCGGGACGGAGCCGGTAGAAGCTCCACCGTCCCCGAGGCGCCCGAGTCACGATGCCGCCGTCCATCAGGGTCTTGAGGTGAGAACTGATGGTCGACTGGCTGAGGCCGACGTGCCGCTCGATGTCGACCAGGCAGGCCGCATCACCGGCTTCGGAGAGGAGATGCGCAATCAGCTCGACCTCGAGACCGCACCCGCAGGCGGTCGGGCTGCAGGAAGCCACATCGTCCATGGCCCGAGGGTACACGGTCCATGATCGACGGATCGCGACGAGCGTCAGGCCGACGGCTCGATCGGGAGGAGCCGCGAGTCCTCGAGCGCCGCCGTCCGGTGCCCGACACCGGCCCGGTAGGCATCGTCGCTCACCATCGTCAGGAACGCCTCAAGGTCCGGATACCGGACCAGCATCACCAGGTCCCACCGCTCCGCGGGCGGTCCGATCAGGAACCGGCCGCCTTCGCCGAGCAACTGGACCGTCCCACCGGCGGAGGCGAGGAACCGGCCGGCGTGTGATGCATAGCGGTCGTAGGCCTCGCGTCCCGAGATCGGCCGGTCGGGGGCGAGCCCCGGCGCGGCCGAGTAGTCGGCGATCTGTCGGAACCTGAGGAGGTTGAGCATGACGACGGGCCCGGTGATCTCGCGGGACATGAGGGCGTCGACGGCGTCGGGGGTGGGGTCGATGAACATCTCACGACCCTACCCGAGACCCGGGCGGCGCAGAACGAGGGAGGTCACCAGCGGGCGGGGACCGAAGGAGGCGACCGGAACTCGTGGCCCCGGGGTTGCGGGGCATGAGGATCGAGACGGACCTCGGGGATGCGCTCGATCAGGGTCTCGAGGGCGACGGCGGCTTCCATCCTGGCCAGGGTCGCACCGATGCACAGGTGCGGCCCGGAAGCGAAGGACAGGATCTTCGGAACCGGGGGCCGATCGAGGCGGAACCGGTCGGGTTCGGGGAACGCCCGTGGGTCCCGGTTGGCTGCCCCGAGCAGGCACTGGACGACGTCGCCCCTGCGCAGCTCGACACCGCCGATGGCCGTGTCCTCGACGACGTGACGGGTGGCCGTCTGGACTGGCGACTCCCAACGCAGCGTCTCCTCGACGATGCGGCTCCACGGTACCGACCCGGCGGCGATGGACGGCCACAGGTCCCGATCGTGGATCGCCCACAGGGTGTTCGCGATCGTCGCCACGGTCGTCTCGAAACCCCCGAAGACGGTGATGGCGACGTTGGACGCCAGCTCGGACCTGTCGAGCTGCGGATCTGCGGACGCGCCCATGGTGGAGAACGCGGCCGTGGAGGGTGCAGTCGCCAACAGCGCGGCGAAGTCCGCGAACGCGGTTCGTGCGGCGGCGGCGACGTCGGGATCTCCGATCTGGTTCGCGAACCCTTCGGCGATCGCATCGAAGATCCCGAAGAGGCGCTCGTCCCAGGGGATGCCGAGGTGATCGACCACGACCTGCATCGCCAGGGGGCGAGCGAACCGTGCACGGAGATCGGCGGACCGCTCGTCGACGAACCCGTCGATCAGCGCATGCGCGACCCGGCGGATCCGGCCCTCCATGTCGACGCGCTCCAACGCGGGTCGGTGAAGCGGCTTGGCGAAGGGACGCCGGAGGCGTCGGTGGTCCGAGCCGTCCACGCTCAGCATCATCGTGTCGATGGTGTACTCCAAGATGTTGTCCTCAGAACGCACCGTGAAGGCCTCTGGGGTCCCCAGGATGAGGCGGGTCATGGGATACGACGTGACCAACCATGCGCGGAGCCGCTCGGCCCACACGACGGGGCCCGCCGCCCGGAGACGGTCGAAGGCCGCGTAGGGGTCACGGTCCAGCATCTCGAGATCGACGGCTTCGTCCACCGGGACACGAACGGCCATGCCGTGACGATACCGCCCGCGGGCCGGGCTTCTCGGAGGTCGTCCCGATCGACTGCCCGTTACGTGATCTTTACACGGCCGCCGATACGGCCTTGACGCGGCTCGGGTTCACTACGGCGTGTAGGAACCCCACGCAAAGGAGTTGCGCGATGATGTACGGATGGTGGGCCCCCTTCGGAGGCCTGATGATGTTCGCGTTCTTCGCCCTCATCGTCTGGCTGATCGTCGCCGCGGTCCGGCCCGAGCGGCAGGCCCCGGCCGGCGGACGCACGGCCCTCGACGTTCTCGATGCCCGGTTCGCCCGCGGCGAGATCGACGACGAGGAGTACCGGACCCGCAGGTCGATCATCGAAGGGAGCATCTGATGGTGAGGAAGACCCTGGCCGTGGCAGCGCTCGCCGCGGCGCTGCTGACCGGCACGTCGGTGGCCCTTGCGTCGTCGGGCAACGGCGACGCCCCGGCCCCGACCGATCACTGGAACGAGATGGCGACCGAGATGGGCGACGAGTGGCCCTCGATGGTCGCGCACATGCAGGAACGACTCGGCGACGCCTTCCCCGAGATGGTGGCCCAGATGCAAGCCACCGAAGCCCACATGGGCTCCATGGGAACGGGCACCGGGAACATGGGTGATCCCGGCATGGGCTCCATGGGCACCTGGATGGATCGTTGAGGCCGACGCACGATCGTAGCGGGGACCTGCGGGTCCCCGCTACCTTTCGTTCACCCGACACCGAGACGGCAATGGCTCGCCCCCGCATCCTCCTCGCCGACGACGAACGTGAGCTCCGCGACATGCTCACCGCGTACCTCGAGGCCGAGGGTTTCGACGTGACCGAAGCGACCGACGGTCTGATGGCCCTCGAGGTCGCCCGGCGGGACGAACCCGACCTCATCCTCCTCGACATCGGTCTGCCCGAGATGGACGGCTTCGAGGTCCTCGGCGAGCTGCGACGCCGCTCCAACGTACCGGTGATCATGCTCACCGCCCGCGCCGAGGAGGTGGACCGGGTCGTCGGGCTCACCGTGGGAGCCGACGACTACGTCACCAAGCCGTTCAGCCCCCGCGAGCTGGTGGCGCGCATCAAGGCGGTCCTCCGCAGGGGACGCATGGCCGCCGAGGAGGAGCGTCCCTTGCGGTTCCCGGGCCTCACCATCGACGTCGCCGCCCACGAGGTCGTCAAGGACGACGAACCGGTCGAGCTGACGACCCTGGAGTTCGACCTCCTCGTCGCCCTCGCGTCATCACCCGGTCGGGTACTGAGCAGGGACCATCTGATGGAACGGGTGTGGGGGTGGGATTTCGTCGGCGTCGATCGTGTCGTCGACGTCCACATCTCGAACCTACGTCGCATCCTGGACGACGATCCCTCCGAGCCCCGCTACATCGCGACCATCCGCGGCGTGGGCTACAAGTTCATCGCCGAGCCGCTGTGAGACGCCTCCTGTCGACCCTCCGAGCTCGCCTGGTGATCTCGCATCTCTCGGCCGTGTTCCTCGGTGTGCTGACGACGATCCTGGTCACCGAACCGTTGACCCAGCGGTTCTTCAGAGACCACACCATGGGCTCCGGGCTCGACGAGATGATGGGCGAGGCTGGGATGGGATCGATGATGGATCGGCTCCAAGGGAACCTCGCGGCGTCGTTCCGGTCGGCGCTGCTGGTGGCCTTCGCCGCTGCCGCGGTCACGGCGGTGATCGCCAGCATCGTGGCCGCCCGCCGGATCGCCCAACCGATCGAGCAGATGAGCGAAGCCACCCTCGACCTCGCCGAAGGCGACTACGCGCGGCGGGTACCGGTTCCCGACGTGGCCGAGCTGGCCACGTTGGCCGAGAGCGTGAACACCCTCGCCCGGTCCCTGGCCGAGACCGAGGAACGCCGGCTGCGCCTCATCAACGAGGTCGCCCACGAGCTGCGAACGCCGTTGACGACGATCGAGGGGTACATGGAGGGCCTCCTCGACGGCGTGTTCGAACCCTCCGACCAGATCTTCGGTGCCACCGCACGCGAGGCGGCCCGGCTCAAGCGTCTCGCCGCCGATCTCAGCCTCGTGTCGCGAACCGAGGAGAACGCGCTCGACCTCCACTTCGAACCCGTCGACCTCGCTGCGGTCGTCGACGACGTCGTCGGCTCCCTCCGACCCCTGTTCGTGGCCAAGGACATCTCGCTGGCGGTGGAAGGCACCGACGACGCGGTCATGGTGCGCGGGGATCGGGATCGTCTCGCCCAGGTCTTCACGAACATCCTCGGGAATGCCGTCTCCTACACCGATCCGGACGGCCGAGTCGAGATCCGCGTCGATGCCGGCCCGGAGACCACCGCGGTCACGGTCACCGACACGGGGAGAGGGATCGCTCCCGACGAGCTCGAACGGATCTTCGAACGCTTCCACCGGGTCGACCCCAACGTGCCGGGAGGCACGGGAGTCGGGCTGACGGTCGCCCGCAACCTGGTCCGTCGCCACGGAGGCGATGTCGTGGCACGATCGGAGGGACCGGGGACCGGTTCCCGCTTCGTCGTCACCCTCCCGACGGCCCGATAGATCGTCGCAAATCCGACACTTCCGCAACGGGGCTCCACCCACCGGTCGTTGCTGCGTCGAGGAGGAACGATGCGCCGAACCAAATCGATCGCCGCCGCCGCCGGCATCGCGCTGATCGCTGCCGCGTGCGCCTCGGGTGCGGGGACGGAACCCGACACGACCGCTCCGACGTCGACCACCGCGACGACCACCCCAGCGGCGGTCCAGTCCGCCTCCAACCTCCCGACCGGTGTCTCCGCTCTCGACGACCGGTTCGATCCGTCGTTCCCCGAGCCGCTCATCGACCCCTCCGAGGTCCTGTCCGGTGGGCCTCCCCCCGACGGGATCCCCCCGATCGACGACCCGCAGTTCGTCGACGTCGCCGCCGCCGACGCGTGGCTCAACGATCCCGAGCCGGTTCTCGTCGTCCAGGTCGGCGACGACGTCCGCGCCTACCCGATCCAGATCCTCATGTGGCACGAGATCGTCAACGACACCGTCGGAGGCGAACCGCTGGCCGTCACCTACTGCCCCCTGTGCAACTCGGCCATCACGTTCCGGCGGGTCGTCCGCGGCGTCGAGGTGACGTTCGGAACCTCGGGGAACCTCTACAACGCGAACCTGGTGATGTACGACCGTGCCACCGAGAGCCTGTGGAACCAGCTCGACGGCCGGGCCGTGATCGGCCTCCTCACCGGCGAGGAGCTCGAACGGCTCCCCTCGGTGATGATCTCGTGGGCGGACGTCAAGGCCACCCATCCCGATGCCAAGGTCCTCGACCGCGACCGGACCGGGTACCGCCGCAACTACGGCACCAACCCGTACACCGGCCTCGACGACCCCAACGGACAGCCGTTCCTGTTCCGAGGCGACGTCGACGTGCGGGCCAAGGCCATGCAACGGATCGTCGCCATCGAGAACGGCAAGGCGGCCGTCGCCTGGGCACTCGACGCCATCAGCGGAGACGGTCCGACCGTGACGCCCGGCGCCTTCGCCGGAGATCCGCTGGTGATCTTCTGGGAGCCGGGCCAGTCCTCGGCGTTGGACACCTCCGATATCGCCGACGGCCGCGACGTCGGCAACGTGGGCGTGTTCTCACCGGTCGTCGACGGCCAGGAGCTGACCTTCCGGGTCGACGACGCCGGGT
Source organism: Acidimicrobiia bacterium (assembly GCA_026985095.1). Classification (GTDB taxonomy): domain Bacteria; phylum Actinomycetota; class Acidimicrobiia; order Spongiisociales; family UBA5794; genus JALSQW01. The sequence continues at coordinate 39,221 of JALSQW010000007.1, forward strand.
TCGTCGACGACCAGACCGGCTCCCGCTGGGACATCTTCGGCGAGGCGACGTCCGGACCACTGAGCGGGACCCGGTTGGTTCCGATCACCTTCGTCCGCACCTTCTGGTTCTCATGGGCGGCGTTCCGACCCGACACGGACCTCATCGAAGCCTGAACGGGCGTGACCCCTCGCCCGGACGCGTGCACTCGGACCGTGCGTGCGCGGGAGGGGCAACGGGTGGGAACGAACGTGACGGTCGACGGCATGGCCGTCTACGTCGCGGTGCCGGGAGAGACGCCGGCGCCCGGCGTTCTCGTCCTCCACGAGGTGTTCGGACTCAACGACGACATCCGTTCGATCGCGGATCGGTTCGCCGCCCTCGGCTACGTGGCGGCCGCCCCCGACCTCGTCGGTGGAGGGAGCCTCCGCTGCATCGCCAGGGCACTCCGCGACCTCTCCAGGTCCGATGGGTCGACGGTCGCGGCGGCCGAGCGGATGCTGACGTGGTTGTCCGAGCGCCCGGAGGTACTCGGCGGGGTGGGTGTCGCCGGGTTCTGCATGGGCGCGTCCTTCGCGATGCTCCTCGGGACCACAGGTGAGGCTTCGGTCGTATCGGCGGCCTACGGTGAACCTCCCGCCGATCCCGAGCTCGTAGCGCGCATGTGTCCGACCGTGGCCCACTACGGCGGCGAGGACCGTCTGTTCCGACGGTTCGCCGGACCCCTCGACGACGCCCTCGACCGCGCCGGCGTCCCCCACGACGTGAAGCTGTACCCCGGGGCCGGGCACTCGTTCATGAACCGCGGCCATGAGGAACATCCGATCGCCCGTCGGCTGGCCCAGCCGCTCATGGCCGTCGGATACGACCCGGAAGCGGCCGAGGACGCATGGGGGCGGATCGCCGGGTTCTTCGCCACCCACCTCGCGACGGGCGAGCCCGAGATCGTCATCGACCTTCGCGACGAGGTGCGCGAGGAGGTGCCCGAGGCGACGGAAACAGCCGACGGGAACGGCACGAGCTGACCGGTGCCGTGCGATCGAGAGAGGAGGTGACTCATGACGCGCTTCATGGTGCCTCGTGTCGCCCGCTGTTCGGACGGTTGCCGGGATGGCGTCCTGAGCACGACACGAAACTGCTCTGGATCGATCCCGGCGGCCCATCGCGAAGCATCTCGGCGAGCCCACGCGGGCGATAACCTGCGCTCATGAACACCACCCGATTCTCCGAACGGCGAGCCCAGTTCACCGACCACATCGGCGCAGGCATCGCCGTGATCCCCGCGGCCACCCTCACCGGCCGGAACGCCGACACCGACCATCCGTTCCGACAGGACTCCGACTTCTACTTCCTCACCGGGTTCCCCGAACCCGACGCCGTGGCCGTGTTCGACCCGACGCACGACGCCGAACGGTACGTCCTGTTCGTGCGACCCCGCGACCCCGAGCGCGAGGCCTGGGACGGCAAGCGCGCGGGCGTGGTCGGCGCCGTCGAGGACCACGGCGCCGACGCGGCCTACACCATCGATCGGCTCGAGCGGTTCCTCCGCGACCGGATGCGAGGCCACGACACGTTGTGGTACTCCTTGAACGGCAGACTCGACTCCACGGTGTTGTCCGTCTTCGGCGCCGCCCGCGCCCACCGCGAGCGTGCCGGGGTCGTCACCCCGGTGCGCATCGCCGACCCCACCGCCGTCCTGCACGAGATGCGCCTCGTCAAGACCCCCGCCGAGCTCGACGCCCTCCGCCGGGCCTGCGACATCTCGGCTGACGGCCACGCCGAAGCCATGCGCTACGCCCGCCCCGGGATGAACGAGCGGCAGGTCCAGGCTGCCCTCGAGTTCGTGTTCCGTGCCCAAGGGTCCGAGCGGGACGGGTACCCACCGATCGTCGCGTCGGGACCCAACGCGGTGATCCTGCACTACGTGGAGAACGATCGGACCATGAACGACGGTGATCTCCTGCTCATCGACGCCGCCGCCGAGTACGGCTACTTCTCGTCTGACATCACCCGGACCTTCCCCGTCGGCGGCAGGTTCACCCCGGCCCAGCGCACGCTGTACGACATCGTCCTCGCCGCCCAGGAGGCGACGATCGCCCACAGCGCGCCCGGCGTCCGGTTCCGGGAGCTCCACGACATCGCCGTGCGCTCCCTCACCGAAGGGATGGTCGATGTCGGCCTCATCCCGGGTCCCGTGGACGATGCGATCGACCACGGCTGGTACCGGGCGTTCTACTTCCACGGCACCGGGCACTGGCTGGGCATGGACGTCCACGACGCCGGCGCCTACGCGATCGACGGCGAGAGCCGGGCCCTCGTCCCCGGGATGTGCTTCACCGTCGAGCCCGGGATCTACGTCGCCCCGGACAAGGCCACCATCGAACTTCCGATCCTCCCGTACGACATGGAGACCGAACGGGACCTCGCCTATCTCGATCCGGCGGGTGCTCGCAAGCAGCTCGCCGAACGCCGCGCCGCGGCGGACCACGTCCATCACACCGTCCCTCAGGAGTTCCTCGGCATCGGCATCCGGATCGAAGACGACATCGTCATCACCGCCGACGGTCACGAGAACCTGACCAGATCCGTTCCCGTCGACCCCGACGAGATCGAGGCCCTCTGCGCCGAGGATCCGATGCTGCCCCGACCCTAGAAGACCCTGGCTACGGCGGCGGCCCGGTCGTCGAGCGCACCACCAGCGACGGCGTCACGACGATGTGCCGATCACCCACGCGGCCGTCGATCCGCTCGAACAGCAGCTCCACCGCCATCGCTCCCAGCTCGGCTCCCGGTTGATCGATGGTCGTCAGGTCGATCCGCCCGAGCGCGGCCAGCGCCGTGTTGTCGTAGCCGACCACCGACACGTCTCCCGGAACCGCCACCCCCGCGTCGTCGGCCGCCTGCAATGCACCGATCGCCGCGAGGTCGTTGGCGACGAAGACCGCCGTGGGCCGCTCGCCGCCCGCCAGCAGACGCCGCATCCCCTCGTAGCCACCCTCCTCGGTGAACGAACCCGACACCACCCTGATGTGGCTCGACAACCCGGCCCTGGCCATGGCCCGTTCGTATCCGGTCCGGCGACTCCGGGCTCCCGCTCCCGACCCCGCCGAGATGTGGGCGATCCGCTCATGGCCGAGCGCGACCAGATGCTCGACGGCGAGGGCGCCGCCGCGCCGGTCGTCGTTGGTGACCGAGTCGAACCCGACGCTGCGGCTGGCTCGAGCGACCAACACGAGCGGAACCGACCGGGCGGCGGCGGCGATGTCCCGGACCGCCAGGACCGGTCCCGCCAGCACGAGCCCGTCGACCCGGAGCTCGAGCAGCGTCTCCATCGCCTCGCGCTCGGCGGCCGGGCGCCGAGATCCGGTGTTGAACAACGCCCGGTAGCCACCGAGCGCGGCCGCCGACTCGACCCCGTCCACCACCTCGGCGAAATACGGGTTGTGGATGTCCGACAGCATCAGGCCAACGACGTGCGAGCGCTGCCGGACCAGGCTCCGCGCCACCGCGTTGGGCCGGTATCCCAGCTCGGCGGCGGCGGCGACGACCGCCGCCCGCCGTTCCTCGGAGACCTTCGCCGAGCCGCGCATCACCAACGACACGAGGGACTTGGATACGCCGGCCCGGTCGGCCACGTCCTTGATCGTCGGGGGCCTCCCTTCCGGCATCACGACCCCCCGGTCGTCGGCACCTCGGCGGGCATCGGTTCCCCCGCGAGCGCGGCGACGACGTTGCGGGCCGCGAGTTCCGCCATCGCTTCGCGCGTGCGCCTCGTCGATGACCCGAGATGCGGCACGATCACGCAGTTCGAAAGCGCGACCAGCGGGTGATCCGCCGGCAGCGGTTCGGGATCGGTGACATCGAGGCCGGCACCGAAGATCCACCGCTCGGACAGCGCGGTCACCAGCGCGTCGGTGTCGACGAGCGGCCCCCTCCCGACGTTCACGAGGGTCGCGGTGGGACGCATGGCCTCCAGTGCGGCGCGGTCGATCAGATGATGCGTCTCGGGGGTCAGGGCGGCGGTGAGGACGACATGGTCGGAGGTCTCCAGCAGCCTGCCCAGATCGACCCGGCGGAGGCCGAGGGCCTCCTCCAACGCCGGCTTCGGACGCCGAGACGTGTACACCACCTCCATGCCGAAGGCCGAGCCGCGCCGAGCGACGGCCGCACCGATCCGGCCCAAGCCGACGATCCCGAGCGTCGTCCGCGACGCGTCGACGCCCCACAGCAGCTTCGGCTCCCAGCGCCGCCAACGTCCCGACCTGACATGGTCGACGCCCTCGACGATCCGGCGGGAGACGGCGAGCAGCAACGCCCAGGCCATGTCCGCGGTCGTGTCGGTGAGGACGTCGGGAGTGTGCCCCACGCGGATCCCCCGCCTGGCGCATGCTTCACGGTCGATGTTGTCGACGCCGACGGCCATGTTCGACACCACTCGCAGCCCGGGAGCGGCATCGAGCAGCTCCTCGTCGACCCGCTCGGTCAACATCGTGTAGAGCGCGTCGGCGTCGCGGGCCCGGTCGAGCAGGAGATCGCGGTCGATGGCGCGGTCCTCGGGCCAGACCCATACCTGCCCCGCCTCGGCCAGGATCTCGACGGCACGTCCAGGCGGACGTCGGGTCACGACGATGAACGGCGCGGTCATGTGCCGATCCGTTGCCGCTTCTTCTCGGCTTCGTGCTCGGCTCTCGCGACCCTGACCGCCTCGCGTTCGGACACCTCCGGCACCCCGGTCTCCCACCAGGCATCTCCTCCGGTCCAGGTGTAGGGGTCGGTCTCGATGACGATCACCGACGGGCCCTCTGCCGCCTTCGCCCGACAGACCGCGTCCTCGAGCTCGGCGGTGGTCTCGACCCGCTCGGCGCGGGCGCCCAGGGCGCGGGCATGGGCGACGAAGTCGACCCTGATCTCGGGGTTCCCGCGGGAATGCTCGAGGAGGTTGTTGAACGGTGCGCCCCCCTTGAACTCCTGCAGCCGGTTGATCACCGCGAAGCCACCGTTGTCGGCGAGGATCCAGATGACCTTGAACCCGGTGAACGCGGCAGAGAACACGTCGGAGTTGGCCATGAGATAGGACCCGTCCCCCACGAAGGCGATCACGTCGCCGCCGGGGCGGGCCATGGCAGCGCCCCAGGCACCACCGATCTCATAGCCCATGCACGAGAACCCGTATTCGCAGTCGAACGCCCCGATGGTGCGCACCCGCCACACCTTGTTGAGCTCGCCCGGGAACCCCCCGGCAGCAGCCAGCGCGTAGTCGCCGGGATCCGCCGCGCGCCCGACCGCGCCGATGACCTGGGCGTAGCTCGGGCGGGGAGCCTCGCTGGGAGCGGTCACCTCGTCGACGTAGGCGTTCCACGCGGCCATCTCCCTCCGGACACGCTGCATCCATGCGGGCGGAGCAGCCCAGTCGAGCAACGCGATATCGAGATCGTGCAGCCCACGCTGGGCGTCGGCCACCAGCGAGATCGCCCGATGCTTGGTCGAATCGAACCGCCCGACGTTGCAGGAGACGATCCGCAGATCGGGGTGCTGGAAGACGGTCCAGGACCCGGTCGTGAAGTCCTGCAAGCGGGTGCCGACCGCGAGCACCACGTCGGCGTCGGCCGCCAGGGCGTTGGCCGCCGTCGATCCCGTCACCCCCAGCGGGCCCGCGTACACCGGATCGTCCCACACCACCGTGCCTTTCCCGGCCACGGTCTCGACGACCGGGATCCGCCGACGAGCGGCGAAGTCCCGCAGGTCGTGCTCGGCCGCGGCGTAGTGGACACCGCCGCCGGCGACGATGAGCGGAGCGCGGGCCTGCGAGAGCACGGCCGCGGCCCGGTCGACCTCGCGGGGGTCTGACCCGGGACGGCGGATCTGCCAGGTTCGGGGCTCGAAGAAGCGGGCAGGGTAATCGAATGCCTCCGCCTGGACGTCCTGTGGGAGGCCGACGAAGGCCGGTCCGCAGTCCTCGGGATCGAGCATGACCGCGATCGCCTGGGGCAGGCTCTCGAGGATCTGTTCGGGCCTGGTGATGCGATCCCAGTAGCGGACGACCGCCTTGAAGGCGTCGTTGACGGTGACCGTCGGGTCGTCGAAGTGCTCGACCTGCTGGAGCACGGGATCGGGGATACGGCTGGCGAACGTGTCCCCCGCCAGGAGGAGGACCGGAAGTCGGTTGGCGTGGCCGATGCCGGCAGCGGTCACCATGTTGGCCGCCCCCGGACCGATCGACGACGTCGCGACCATGATCTGTCGCCGCCGTTTCGCCTTGGCGAAGGCGATGGCGGCCATGGCCATGGTCTGCTCGTTCTGACCTCGCCATGTGGGCAGACGGTCCCTGGCCGCCTCCAGCGCCACACCGAGAGCGGTCACGTTGCCGTGGCCGAAGATGGCGAACACCCCCGCGAAGAGGGGCAGTTCGACGTCGTCGACGACAATCCGCTGGGCCGTCATGTAGCGGACGATCGCCTCGGCGGTCGTCATCCTGATCGTCTCCACGCTCACCCTCCGAACCGCTTGACACCCGCTCGGTCCTCACCGTATCTTACGCGGCGCGAATTGGAACGTTCCAACGGGAGGGCGGTGTAACGGATGCGGATCGGCGTCATCGGGATCGGCCGCATCGGTGCGTACCACGCGCAGCTCCTCCAGGGCATCGCCGGGGTCGACCAGGTCGTCGTCACCGACGCGGACCCCGCGCGCGCTACCACGGTCGCGGCCGAGCTCGACCTCGTCGCCGTACCCGACGTCCCTGCGTTGCTCGATCGGGTCGACGCGGTCGTCATCGCCGCCGCCACCTCCGCCCACGCCGAACTGATCGAAGCGACCATGGCCAGGGGCGTCCCGACGTTCTGCGAGAAGCCGATCTCCCTGGACCTCGACTCGACGAAACGGATCGTCGAGCTCGTCCACCGCGCCGACGTGCCCCTCCAGATGGGGTTCCAACGCCGCTTCGACCCCGGCTATCGGAGCGCCGCCGCCCTGGCCGCCGACGGCTCCCTCGGGCAGATCTACGTGATCCGCATGGCCGGGCATGATCCGGCCCCGCCCCACGAGGCCTACATCCCACAGTCGGGTGGCATCTTCCGGGATTTCTCGGTCCACGACTTCGACGCTCTGCGCTTCGTCACCGGCCAGGAGGTCGAGGAGGTCTACGCCGACGGGTCCGTGATCGCGTTCGACGTGTTCGCCAAGTACGGCGACGTCGACACCGCCGTGGCCACCCTACGCCTCACCGACGGATCGTTGGGCATCCTGTCGGTCACCCGCCACGATCCGCTCGGCTACGACATCCGCATGGAGGTGTTCGGCTCCAAGGACTCGATCGCCGTCGGTTGGGACGACCGCACCCCGCTCCACTCGGTCGAGCCCGGCGTCGCGCCTCCACCCGGGCCCGCCCATGCGAACTTCCAGGAACGTTTCCGGAGCGCCTACGAGGCCGAGCTCGCCTACTTCGTCGACGTCGCCGCAGGTCGCTCCCCCAACCCGTGCACCGCCGACGATGCCCTCGAGGCGCTCCGGATCGCCATCGCCGCCGATCGCTCCCGCGCCGAACATCGCCCGGTCGAGATCGCGGAGATCGTGTGAAGTCGATCGCCGACCGCATCGCCGCTGCCCCCATCACCTGGGGGGTCTGCGAGGTGCCCGGATGGGGCCACCAGATCTCCGCCGAACGCTTCCTCGCGGACATCCGAGCCCTCGGCATCCACGCCACCGAGCTGGGACCCGACGGCTTCCTTCCCACCGACCCCCATCGCCTCGCCGAGCTCCTCGACCGCTACGGCGCCCGCGTCGTCGCCGGCTTCGTGCCCGCGGTCCTGTACCGAAAGGACCTCCTCGACGATCAACTCGCCTACGTCCACCGGGCCGCCTCCACCCTTGCCGGAGTCGGCGCCGAGATCATGGTCCTCGGACCCGACGCCGCCACCAGCGGCTATGAAGAACGGATCCGCATGGACGATGCCGACTGGAAGACCTTCGGCGACGGCCTCGCCGACGTGCGGCGCATCGCCGGCGACGCCGGTCTCCACGTCGCGCTGCATCCTCACTGGGGGATGGTCATCGAGACCGCGGACGAGATCGAGCGGCTCTTGCACACCACCGACGTCGACCTCTGCCTGGACACCGGTCATCTCGCCCTGGCAGGTGCCGACCCGCGCGAGATGGTCCGCCGCTTCGGCGACAGGGTCGCCCACATGCACCTCAAGGACCTCGACCCCGCCATCGCCGGCCGGGTCCGCACCGGTGCCATCGGCTACCGCGACGCCGTGGCCCGCGGCCTCTACCGCCCCCTCGGCCAAGGAGGGATCGACATCGTCGGCGTCGTCACCGAACTCGACCGACACGGATACGGCGGCTGGTGGGTGCTCGAACAGGACACCGTCCTGGCCGACGCCGAACCCGACGTCGAAGCCGGTCGGCTGGCCGCAGCCGCCAGCTACCGGTTCCTCATCGAGATCACCGGCCGCAACGGCCGGAACGGTCGTTCCCCGGTGAAACCGGAGGACGGATACGCAGGGACGGCTCCCCGTGGAGCCACCTGAGAGGAGGAGAGAGAACGTGAGACGCAAACTATGGATCGCCCTCGTCCTGGCGCTCGGCCTCGTGGCCGCCGCGTGCAGCTCGGGAGGCACCACCACCACCGCCGGAAGCACCGGCACGACCGCGGGCGGCGACGACGGCGCAGTCAGCCAGCGGAGCTATCGCTTCGTCGTCGTGTCGCACGGCCAGGCATCCGACCCGTTCTGGTCGGTCGCCGCCAACGGCGTCAAGCAAGCAGCCGAGGACATGGGTGTCGAGGTCGAGTACCAGGCTCCCGGGACGTTCGACATGGTCGAGATGAGCCAGATCATCGACGCCGCCGTCGCCTCGAACCCGGACGGCCTGGTCGTCACCATCCCCGACGCCGACGCCCTCGGACCCTCGATCAAGGCCGCCGTGGCCGCCGGGATCCCCGTCATCTCGATGAACTCGGGAAGTGACGTGTTCCAGGACCTCGGGGTCAAGGTGCACGTCGGCCAGACCGAGTACGAAGCGGGGCTCCTCGCCGGACAGCGGTTCGCCGAAGAAGGCGTCACCAACGCCATCTGCATCAACCAGGAGGTCGGCAACGTCGCCCTCGACCTGCGCTGCCAGGGATTCGAGGACGGCCTCGGCAGCCCCGTGAAGGTGGTCCCCGTCGACCTCGCCGACCCGACCGGCGCCCAAGAGGCCGTTTCTGCCGAGCTGCAGGCCAACGCCGGCATCGACGGCATCTTGACCCTCGGTCCGACCGGCGCCGAGCCGACGCTCGCTGCGCTCGATCAGGCAGGACAGCTCGGAACGATCAAGTTCGCCACCTTCGACCTGTCACCGAAGGTGCTCGAGGAGATCCAGAACGGCAACATGCTGTTCGCCATCGACCAGGCGCAGTACCTCCAGGGGTACCTGCCCATCGTCCTGCTGACCCAGTTCCTCGAAACCGGAGCATTGCCGCTCGGTTCCGTCGACCGGGTCATCCTGACCGGCCCACAGTTCGTCACCAAGGACAACGCGGCCGACGTCGTCAAGTTCGCGGAGCAGGGTCTCCGCTGACCGCCACCTGAAGGAGGGTCCGCCGTCGAGGCGGACCCTCCTTCGGTACAGTCGGAACACCGCTCGAGGAGGGAGCATCCGTGACCACCGGCACCGCACCACCACCCGTCACCGAACACGACGAACGGCTCCGCAAGGTCGGCCGGATGTCGCGACTCCTGTCCCGCCCCGAGCTCGGCGCCGTCGTGGGAGCCGTCCTCGTCTACCTGTTCTTCGCGGTCATCGCCTTCGACAACAACTTCGTGAGTTGGGGGTCCCTGTCGTCGATCCTCAACGCCGCCGCACCGCTCGGCATCCTGTCGGCTGCCGTCGCCATGTTGATGATCGCCGGCGAGTTCGACCTGTCCATCGGCTCGATCGTCGGGTTCGCCGGGATGACGATCATGGTGCTCGTCACCAACCCCGACCAGGGAGGGTTCGGCTGGACCCTCTGGCCGGCCATCGTCGTCGCTCTGGCCTTCGCCCTGACGATCGGCTGGTTCAACGGCATCCTCGTCGTCACCACCAAGCTCCCGTCGTTCATCGTCACCCTCGGCACGCTGTTCATCTTCCGCGGCCTCACGATCGCCCTGACCCGGACGATCACCAACCGGACCCAGCTCGGGGGCCTCGACGAGGTGAGCGGCTACGACCTCGCCCAGAAGGTGTTCGCATCGTCCATCACCATCGGCGGCGGACGGTTCTCCATCGCCATCCTCTGGTGGGTGCTCCTGGTCGTCGTCTCCACCTGGGTGCTCCTCAAGATGACCTGGGGGAACTGGATCTTCGGCGTCGGCGGCGACCCGAACGCGGCCCGCAACGTCGGCGTCCCCGTCGACAAGGTGAGGATCGCCCTGTTCATGACCACCGCCTTCTCGGCCTGGCTCGTTGCGGTCATCCAGGCCGTGCAGTTCACCGGCGCCGACACGTTGCGCGGCACCGGGCAGGAGTTCCAAGCCATCATCGCCGCCGTCGTCGGCGGCACCCTGCTCACCGGCGGGTACGGGTCGGCCGTCGGTGCGGCATTCGGTGCCTTCATCTTCGCCATGGTCAAGCAAGGCATCCGGATCACCGGCGTCGACGGCGACTGGTTCCAGGTCTTCGTCGGTGCCGTCCTCGTCATCGCGGTCATCTTCAACAACTACATCCGGCAGAAGGCGGTGAAGAAGTGACGACCACCACGGCCCCCGCGCCGCTCCTCGAGATCGACAACATCTCCAAGTACTTCGGCAGCGTGATCGCCCTCAAGGACGTGTCGATGTTCGTCCGCCCCGGCGAGGTGACCTGCCTGCTCGGTGACAACGGTGCCGGGAAATCGACCTTGATCAAGGTGCTGTCGGGTGTCCACCAGCCCGACGAGGGCACCTACCGGTTCGAAGGCGCCGAGATGAACCTCTCGTCGCCCCGTGACGCCCTCGAATACGGCATCGCCACCGTCTACCAGGACCTGGCGATGATCCCGCTCATGTCGGTGTGGCGGAACTTCTTCCTCGGCTCGGAACCGACGAAGGGATTCGGTCCCTTCAAGCGGTTCGACGCCGACTACGCCAAGCGCACCACCAAGGACGAGCTCGGCAAGATGGGGATCGACATCCGCGACCCGGACCAAGCCGTCGGCACCCTCTCGGGCGGCGAGCGCCAGTCGGTGGCGATCGCCCGCGCCGTCCACTTCGGGGCCAAGGTGCTGATCCTCGACGAGCCCACCGCCGCCCTCGGCGTCAAACAGGCCGGGGTCGTGCTTCGGTACGTCGTCCAAGCCAAACAGCGCGGCATCGGAGTGATCTTCATCACCCACAACCCTCACCATGCCTATCCGGTGGGCGACCACTTCGTCATCCTCAAACGAGGCCAGGTGTACGGTGACTACACCAAGGACGAGCTTCCTCTCGAGCAGCTCATCCAGATGATGGCCGGCGGCGCCGATCTCGAAGCGCTCCAGCACGAGCTCGAACGCGCCGCCGAAGAGGGCGACCCGGCCGCCGAGAACGCCGCCGCCGGCCTCGAAGAGGAGGTCGACAAGCTCGACGAGCTCGCGGAACGGGCCGAGGACGGCGAGTGACCACACCGCTCGACGTCATCACGATCGGGCGGGTCTCGGTCGACCTCTACCCGCAGCAGCACCGGGTCCCACTCGAGGAGGTGCGGAGCTTCGCCAAGTCCCTCGGTGGGACCGCTACGAACGTTGCGGTGGCCGCCGCCCGCTACGGCCACCGCACCGCGGTGGTGACCAAGGTCGGGAACGACCCCTTCGGCCGCTACGTCCGGAAGGCCCTCGCGGGGTTCGGGGTCGACGATCGGTGGGTTGGAACCGATCCGACGCTGCGCACCCCCCTCGTGTTCTGCGAGGTATGGCCCCCCGACCGTTTCCCGCTCCTGTTCTATCGAGAACCCAAGGCGCCCGACATGAACCTCACCCTCGGCGACCTCGACCTCGATGCCGTGATGCGCGCGTCGATCCTGTGGACCACGGGGACCCGCCTGTCGGACGAACCAAGCCGATCGACGACGTTCGCCGCCCTCGCAACCCGGGAACGGTCCGGCATCACCATCCACGATCTCGACTATCGCCCCATGTTCTGGACGTCGCGCGAGGAGGCCGGGGCCCAGCAGCGCCGCGCCCTGCGCTACGCGACGGTCGCGGTGGGCAACCAGGACGAGTGCGCCGTCGCCGTCGGCCCCGGTGAGCCCGAGACCCAGGCGCGGCGACTCCTCGACCTCGGTCTCGACCTGGCGATCGTGAAACTCGGCCCCGAAGGCGTCCTCGTCGCGTGGGGGGACCGGACCGAGCACGTCGCCCCGGTGAGCATCGACGTCGTCTGCGGACTCGGGGCCGGCGACGCCTTCGGCGGTGCCTTGTGTCACGGGCTCCTCGAAGGCTGGGACCCGGTCGAAACCGTCACCTTCGCCAACGCCGCCGGAGCTCACGTCGCCGCGCGCCTGGGATGCGCCGACGAGATGCCCACCGAATCCGAGGTGCGGCAACTCCTGGAGGGTGCCGCATGAGCGCCTCAGCCACCCTCGGCCCAGCGCGCGACCACCTCGATCGCCTCGTCCGAGACCGGGACGCGACCGACGTTGATCGTCCGCTCCCCTCGCACGTGGGCCACCACCGCCTCGGCCCAGTGCTCCGATGGGGTCGCGAACCAGTCGCCCTCCCCGAACCAGGGGGTTCCCGACGGGAAGCCCTCGGCGACGAGGAAAGCCTCCCGCACGGAAGGCTGATCCGGACAGGCGAACTCCAGATGATGGCCCACCTCGTGCACGATCGACGCCGACAGGTTCGGGGCGGTGCCCGGAGCCCGGACCACGATCCGACGCCCGTCGGGAACGTACCGGGCCCGATCCGGGAGGTCCCATGCCACGTCCAGCTCGAGGCCGACCAGACACCCGCGTCGAGCCGGGAACGCCGCCACGACCTCTTCCCACACCTCGGCGCCGAGCATCCTCAGATCGTCGGGCACCTCGCTGCTCATCGCCAAGCGAGGCTCCCCGACCGAACAGGCGGCCGCCATGAGGGCGGCCACCACGACCCAGCCGATCCAACGCATACGCCTCACCGTAGACCGTCCACCACCCCACCGGCCCCGGTGAGGTGTCGAACATGACGGGCCGTTTCCATCCCCAGGCAACGCGCATCCAGCCGGGATCCGGCTCCGCCCTCACCTATGCCGGACTCGAGATCGTCACACTCTCTCGGGGCGAGACCCACCGGTGGCAGACCGGTCCCGATGAGACCGCCGTCGTGCCACTGGCGGGGGCAGCCATCGTGACCGTCGACGGCACCGCGTTCGAGCTCGAAGGGCGCGAGAGCGTCTTCACCGGCCCCACCGACTTCGTCTACACGCCGATCGGCGCGACCGGGACGATCACCGCCACGCGGCCCGGGAGGTTCGCGCTGTGTCGGGCCAGAACCGACCAACGGCTCGAGCCGTATCGGGTCGCCGCGTCGGCCGTTCCGGTCGAAGTCCGCGGCGGAGGGCCTGCGACCCGCCAGATCAACAACTTCCTCGCCGCCGGCGTCCACGACGCGGCCAAGCTCATCGCCGTGGAGGTCATCACCCCGTCGGGCGGATGGTCGTCGTATCCGCCCCACAAGCACGACGAGTTCACCGCCGACGAGGTCGCCCTGGAGGAGATCTACTACTTCGAGATCGCCGCCGAGGGGTTCGGGTTCTTCACCGCCTATACGGCCGATGGCACCATCGCCGACACGGTGACGGTACGGACGGGCGATGCCTACCTCGTACCCGACGGCTACCACGGTCCCGCCGCGGCCGCTCCTGGCTACCACATGTACTACCTGAACGTCATGGCCGGACCCGGGGACGAACGGGTGTGGCGATTCTGCGACGACCCGGCCCACGCCGGGCTCCGACAGTGGCTCGACACCCTTCCCCCCGATCCTCGCCTTCCGATGATGCGACCAAGGAGCTGACCGATGCAAGACCTGACGTTCGTCCTCGCCGCCGACCACGAACCCGCCGACCTGTGGTCCGTGTTCGGCGAAGCGGGGATCACGATGGAAGCCGCCTGCATGTTCCCCCGCCTCGAAGGACGGATCGTCCACACGGTCGTGAGCGACGAAGACGCCGACGTCGCCACCGACGCGCTGCGACGAGCCGGCTACCTTCCCCTCGACCGGCGACCGGTCCTGGTGGCCTCCATCGAGCCCAAACCCGGCGAACTGGGTCGGCTGGCGAAGCGGATCAGCGACGCCGGGGCCCGCATCTACATCCTGTACATGGCGGTGGGCAACCGGGTGGTGATCGGCGCCGACGATCTGGAAGCAGCTCGATCGGCGCTCTGATCAGTCGTCGTCCGTGTCGTTGTCTTCCTGGAACTTCTTCCGGAGTCCCTGCATCGACGACAGCACCGATTCGGCACCGACCCCGATCCGCGGAAGCTTGGCCGACTGGCGAGCGTATCGGCTCCGCGACACGGGACGTTCGACGTCCTGCTCCTCGGCGAGCTCCCGGGCCGCTCTCCAGTCGAGGTCGGCCTCTTCGGACGTCTCCACGGGTCGATGCGACGCCTCGGTGACGGGAGCATCCTCCTCGTCCGGCCCCTCTTCGACCTCGCCGGCCACGACCGTGGCGGCTTCCCCTGCGCCGGCGCCTGACTCGGGCCCGGCGACGTCCGCCTCGGAACGATCAGCCCGCTCGTCGGAGCCGCCGGCCCGGTCCGCCGACTCGCCGTCGTCGGTTCGCCCGCCACGCAGTCGGGCCAGCTCCGCTTCGACGGCCTTGAGCTTGCGGTCGGCCTCGGCCGACATCCGGAGGGCCTCCGCCCTGGCCTCGGCCGCCGACTGCTGGGCCTCGCTGCGGATCCGCTCGGCGTCGACCCGAGCCCGCTCGAGGAGCTCCCTGGCCTCGGCGTCGGGAGCGACCGGCGCGCCGGCGTCGACGAACTCGATCCGGGCCGCGATCTCGGCCTCCATCCGTTCGAGCTCGCGCATCCGGTCCCGGGATTGTTCCTCCCGTCGACGGACCTCCTCGTCTCTCCGGTTCAGCTCCTCCCTGCGACCCTCCAGCTCCGCCTTGGCCGCCGCCAGGGCCTGCGTCGCCTCCTCGGCTTCCCGTTTGGCCTGCTCGAAGGCCTTCACCTGATCCTCGTATCGGCCCAGCTCGGCACGCGCCGCGGCCGCCTCGCCCTCTGCCGAAGCTCGCAGACCGACCGCCTCGCGTTGGGCCCGCTCGACGATCTCGAAGGCGCGCTGCTCGGCGTCGGCCAGGGTCTTGGCCCGGTCCTTGGCGGCAGCCAGGACCTGTTCGGCCTCGGCCCGAAGCTCCTCCGCCTCCCCGCGCAGACGAGCCGCTTCGGCCTCTGCGGCGGCGGTGATCGTCGCCGCGCCGGCTTCGGCCGCTTCCACGGCCGCCATTCGCTCCTCCAGGGCCCGTTCGGCTTCTGCCGTCGCTTCTTGAACTGCGGCCAGCTCGGTTCGGCGCCGCTCGATCTCGGCGTCGGCTTCCGCGAGTCTCTCGGCGGCGAGCCGTTCGGCCTCGTCGGCCATGGCTCTCGCCTTGCCCTCGGCGTCCGCCAGCAAGGCGAGCTGGTCTTCGTGCTCCTGGCGGAGGGCCGCAGCCTTCTCCCGCATCCGAGCGACGTCGCGACGCGCCCCTGCGGTGAGCTCCTCGGCGGTCTTCCTCGCATCGTCGAGGATCGCCTCGGCCTCGCCGCGCAGGAACGCCGCCTGCTCCTTGGCGGCCTCCACGGCGGCAGCGCCGTCCTGACGGATCGCCTCGGCCTCCTCGGTCGCCCGAGCGATCATCGCCGCAACCCGGTTGTCGGCATCGGCGAGGAGTCGTTCCTTCTCGGCGATCGCCTCCATCCGGTCCTCGGCGTCGCGCAGGATCGAAGCTGCCTTCTCCGACGCATCCGAGACGAGCTGAACGGCACGCTGTTCCTCGTCCTCGATGGCCGCGAGACGAGCCTCCAGCGATCGTTCCCTCGTGTCGAGCTCACGGCTGCGAGCTTCGGCGGCGTTCCGAAGCTCGTCGATCTCGGCCTCGGCTTGGCGGCGGAGCCGGTCCGCTTCTGCGGTGGCCTCGGACACGAGACGCTCGCCCTCCTCCTCGGCCGCTTCGAGCCGCCGAGTCGCTTCGGCGGTTGCCGCGGCCAACGCACGTTCGCGTTCGGTCAGCTCCTCCAGGCGTTGCTGCGTCCCGACCAGCAGCGCCTGGGCCTGCTCCTCCGCCTCGGCGCGTCGCACGACGGCCGCCTCGGCGGCCTGAGCCAACGTCGCGGACGCCTCGTCGGCCTTGCGGTCGGCGACGGCGATCAACTGTTCTGCGTACTCCTCGGCCTCGGCCCGCATCCGAGCGGCGGTCGACGATGCCTCGGCTGCCTCCCGCTCGGCATCCTCGCGCAGAACCCTGGCTTCGTCGCGAAGCTCCCTCGCTTCCTCTCGCGCCGCCACGAGGGCCGACTCGGCCTCGTCGTGCAGACGTCGGGCGTCGGCCACGATCTCCTCGGCCTGAGCATCGGCTCTGGCCCGGATCGTCGCCGCTTCCTCCTTCAGCGTGGCAGCTTCGGTCCGGGCGGACTGACGGATCGACTCCGCCTCCGATCTGGCGTCGGCCAGGATCTGCTCGGCCTCACCCCGGAGGCGCTCGGCCTCTTCCATCATCCGGGATGCGTCTTCCCGAAGGCGGGCGGCTTCCGCCTGGGCATCGGCGACCAAGGCTCCTGCTCGCTCCTCGGCTTCGACGACCGCGATCTCACGCTCGTCGAGGTCGCCCTCGCGGGCGGCCAGCCGCTCCTCGATCTCGGTAGCCGCTGCTTCCGCCGCGGCGAGCCGATCGGTCGCCTCGGCGACGACCCGTGCCGCCTCCGCCCGCGCGTCGGTGAGGATCGACTCGACGTCGTTCTCGGCGGTGCGGATCCGCTCGGCAGCGTCGGCTTCGGCCGCGGCGCGGATCCGGTCCGCCTCCCGCCACGCCTCGGTCAGGTTCTCCTCGGCCTCGTCGCGGATCCGATCCGCCTCCCGTTGTCCTTCGGCCCGCTTGTGGGCGAGCTCCGTCTCGATCTCCAGGAGGATCTCCTGGACGCGACGCTCGGCGTCGGCGATCAAGGCCCGCGCCTCACGCTGCGCCTCCGAGACCTTTCGGGCTGCGGCGAGGCGGTCCCGGTCCGCTTGCTCCCGGGACCGGTTGGCTTCCTCCCGCATGGTCACCGCGGCGCGTTCGGCACGGGCCAGCAACGACCGGGCTCGTTCCTCGGCTTCCTTCCTGATCCGCTCGGCGGCAGCATCCGCGTTGACGAGCGCGGTCTCGTCTTCCAGTGCCGCAAGACGCTGACGGAGGTCCTCTTGGAGATGCGCGACCTCGTCCCGTCGCCGCTCGGTCTCGGCGAGCAGCTCGTTCGCGGCAGCTCGCGCCTCTGAACGGATCCGGTCCGCCTGGGCTTCGGCGTCCTCCCTGATCCGGCCGGCCTCGACGGCGGCCAGCGCCAGGGTGTCGTCCTCGGCGCCTTGCCTGGCATCGACGATCCTGGAGATCTCCGCTTCGAGCCTCCGGCGTTCGTCCTCCATCGACCGGCGGGCGTCGGCGACGATGCGTTCGGCTTCCTCCCGCGCTGCTTGGACGATGCCGGCAGCCTGATCGTTCGCTTCGGCAACGGCGACGGCCGTGCCCTCGGCGATCTGGCCCCGCAGCTCCTCAAGCTCGGCAACGGCCGCGGCCAACCGCTCCTCGGCCTCCGCCCGCGCCGCCGCCGCCTCGGCCACCCGCGCCTCGACCTCCACACCCGACGCGACCTCCGCCTGCAGCCGCTCCACCTCCGCCCGCAGAGCCGCAGCCTCCCCCTCCAACGCCGCCGCCCGCTCTTCGGCCACCCGACGCGCCGCGTCCTCCTCCGAACCCACCGCCACCGACTCCCGCAGCTCCTCCAACTCCCGGCGGAGACCGGCAGCCTCCGACTCGAGGGCGGCGACCTTGGCATCGGCGTCGGCGGTGACCGCGGCGAGCTCCTCTCGGGCCGCGGCGAGGATCGCCTCGGTTCGTGTGTGGTCAGGTGCCTGAGCTCTCGCCTCTTCGAGCTGAGCGGCCAGATCGTCGATGCGCGCAACGAGCTGCTGCCGTTCGCTCTCGAGCTGAGAGCGATACTGGGCGAGGCCTTCGGCCGCTTCGGCACGGATCCGGTCCGCCTCTGCCCGGGCTTCGGCCAGGAGGCGATCGGCTTCCGCCCGTGCGGCCGCCTCGACCTCTTGGGATACGGGAACCGGAACCTGCGCGGCCTCGAGGGACTGCTGCAACACGGCGATCTGTTCGAGGAGCTGCGACCGCTCTTCCTCGACCTGGCGGCGGTACCGCTCCAGCTCTGCGCCCATCTCGCGGCGGATCTGCTCTGCCTCGGCGCGGGCCTCCTGGACCATGCGCTCCGCTCGTGCCGTCGCTTCCTCCGTGACGCCGGATCCGGAGGCAGCCGCCGAGGCTTCCGCCTCGGCGACGATCCGGGCGGCCTCGGCTCGGGCCTCCTCCACGATGCGTTCGGCTTCGTGGTCGGCCTGGGACGACGAACCGGCACCACCGGCCTCGTCGAGCAGGCGCCTGGCCTCGGCTTCGATGGCGGCAGCCCGCTCCTTGGCTTCGGCCTCGATCTTCTCGGCTTGCTTGCGGGCCCGTTCGAGAACCCGGTCCTTGGCATCGAACACCGCGATCATCGCGTTGTCCATCGACCGGCTCTCGACCTCCTTGGCCTTCTGCGCCTCGTACTCGGCTTGTTGCAGACGCGCCTTGGCTTCCTCCGCCCATCGCTCGAGGTCACGGAAGTTCTGCTCCACCTCGCGCAGGAACTCGCGCACCTCGCGTTTGTCGTACCCCTTGCGAGCGACGGAGAACTGCTTCTTGTCGATGGACGCGTCGTCCGAGATTCGCTTCCTCACCCAGGGTCTATCGGCCGGCTCGGAGGCCTCCTTGACCCAGTCTCCGACTCGGACCGATGTCCCTCGGGCCGGTCAGATCGCCTCCACGATGGAGGGGTCGAGGCCAGGGAAGGTCCGCAGGTAGACCCGCCGCTCCTCGGTCAACGACTCGACGATCCGCTTGTACTCGTCGAGCCTGCCCTGTCGTTCGTACAGGCGCCGCGGCTGAAGGAGCTCCAGATCGTCGAACCCCGGAACCTCGGTGGCCACGAAGTAGCCGAAGTCCGGATCCTCCTCCCAGACGATGGATCCCTCGGCGATCCCCTGCACCACGGCGGACGAATGCCGGATCTTGACCTTCTTCGACCGTCCATCGTCGTCGGTGCCACCGACCCGGCCGGTGTTCTTCAAGTACACCTCGAGGTCCGGCATGGTCTCGAGCAACTCGAGCAGACGGTTGCCCTGCAACGCGTCGTTGGTGAAGAAGAACGGATTCGTCCCGGGCACGCGCAGGTTCTTGCCCATCTCTGCCGCGCCCCCAGCCGACGTGCCCTTCGTCTCGCCCAGCATGAAGTAGGCCGCCGCCTGCTCCCGCTTCAGCTTCACCACCGCCGGGATGATGTTCTCGTTGCGGTTGAGCAGCAGCATGAAGTCCGCCGGTGGCAAGCCGTGCGGACTGCGATGACGGATGTTCGCCAGCGGGAAGGTCGAACGCCCGTTGCGGGTGTACGAATCATTGAAGAAATCGACCTTCCCGTTCTCGTCGACCCAGGTGTTCTCCAACCACGCATCCGGCCTGGTCGTCCCCCCGTAGATCGTCGGCTCGTCGTCGGGATCGAGCCCGAAGGTCTTCGCGAAGCAACCGTTCTCCGACGCGTAGACCTTGCCTCCGGGGAACAACGCGACGAAGTCGTCCTGAACGGGCAACGACCCGAGCTGCTGACGGAACGTCGTCGTGGTCTTCCCGGTCCCCGACAGGCCGAGGATCAGCGCCACCTTCTCCCGACCGTCGACGTCGGGGAACACCTTGAGCCCGGAGTGGAGCGCCAACCCGCCCGCCTCGTACACGAGGTGGTTCCACATCCGCAGGCCGCCCATCTTCGACTCACCGAAGTAGTCCGAACCGAACACCCGGGTGACGTAGTTGTCGTGGTCGACGAGGATCAGCCGATCGTCGGGCATCCCCGGTGCCATGAGCCCCGGGGTGTAGATGACCGTGAACTGGGGCACCCATTCATCGTCCTTGGGGAAGAAGAGCTGCTGCTGCATGGCCGGGATGTTGGCCTGCGTCTTCTCCATGTAGAGGCGACTCGCCGTGCGGAACTCCGGATCGGGACCGATGTAGCCCTCGATGAGGATCATGTCCTTGTCCGCGATGTAGGCGTCCTGCTTGGCCGCCCACTCTTCGTAGTCGGCGCGGGAGATCGAGTTCTTGTACGGCTCGTCGGCCGACACGAAGAACGTCGAGTTCGCCAGTCTGGCCGTCACCTCCGCCTTGTAGTTGATGTTCCCGAACTCGGTCACGGTCACCCGGGGCATGTACGCCAGCACCCATTCGCGCATCTGCGCCTGGGTCGGGTTCTTCTCCACCGATGCCGCATGGGGCAATCTGATCGCCATGGTTGTTCTCCTCCCGCCGTCAGGCGATGGTCACGGAGTCGTCGAGGTAGACATCCTGGATCGCGTTGAGGATCTCGATGCCTTCGGCCATCGGACGTTGGAAGGCCTTCCGTCCCGAGATGAGACCCATCCCGCCGGCCCGCTTGTTGATGACCGCGGTGCGGACGGCTTGCGCCAGGTCGCTCGCCCCCGACGAGGCGCCGCCGGAGTTGATCAAGCCGATGCGACCCATGTAGCTGTTCGCCACCTGCCAGCGGGTCCACTCGATCGGATGGTCGGAGGCCAGCTCCGAGTAGACCCGCGGGTCGGTCTTGCCGAACCCCACGGCCGTGAACCCGCCGTTGTTCGTGGGCTGCTTCTGCTTGACGATGTCGGCTTCGATCGTCACCCCGAGGTGATTCGCCTGGCCGGTCAGATCGGCGGACGCCTCGTAGTTCACCCCGTCGACGGTGAACGCCGGGTTCCGGAGGTAGCACCACAGCACGGTGAACATCCCCAGCTCGTGGGCACGGTGGAACGCCTCCGAGACCTCGACGATCTGCCGCCGCGACTGGGGCGAGCCGAAGTAGATCGTTGCCCCGACGCCGGCGGCCCCCAGGTCCCACGCCTCGTCGACGCTGCCGAACATGGTCTGGTCGTACTCGGTGGGGTAGGTGAGCAGCTCGTTGTGGTTGATCTTGACGATGAACGGGATCCTGTGCGCGTAGCGGCGCGACATGGCTCCGAGGACCCCGAAGGTGGTCGCCACGGCATTGCAGCCGCCTTCGATGGCGAGGGTGATGATGTTCTCAGGATCGAAGTAGATGGGATTGGGACCGAACGCCGAGGCCCCCGAGTGCTCGATGCCCTGGTCGACGGGGAGGATCGACAGGTAGCCGGTGCCGCCGAGGCGCCCGGTGTCGTGCATCGACTGGAGGTTCCGGAGGACCTGCGGGTTGCGATCGGACGGCCCGAAGACCTGATCGACATGGTCGGGTCCGGGAAGATGGAGCAGCGACTTGGGGATCCCCTTCGCCTCGTAGCTGAGCAGCTCCGCTGCCTCGTCCCCCAACAGCGCGTGCAGATCCATGGACGCTCTCCTCGTTCGCGATCGCCTCTGTGCCCTGATTATGGTCGATACCGCGGGCCGTGGATCAGGGGCACAGGACCCTGTCACGAACCCTCGAAGCCGGCGAAGGCGGCGAGAGCGACGGCGACGCGGTGGGCGGACCCCCGAAGCTGCTCCTCCACGCCGGCCCGATCGGCGCCCGAACCGAGCTCTCCACGCAGGTCGACGTAGATCTTCAGCTTCGGCTCGGTCCCCGACGGGCGGATCAACGCTCGGCCCCGGTCACCCAATGTGTACTCGACCAGCGGCGTCGCACCGAGATAGAACGGGCGCCGGTCGGCGTTGAGCCGGTAGTCGGTGACGGCGGTGACCGCCAGACCGCCCAACTCGCTCGGGACAAGATCGCCCAGGCGATCCATGGCGGCGTCGATCTCGCGGCGTCCCTCGCGGCCGGGCCGCACGATGTTGTGGTGCGCCGACACCCACACCCCGTGCATCCGGTAGAGACGCTCCAATCGTCGCCACACCGACCCGCCTGCGGATCGTTCGTGGCCGACCATCTGGGCGAACACCGCTGCCGCGGAGATCCCGTCCTTGTCCCTGACCCGCGGCCACACCGAGTACCCGATCGCCTCCTCGTAGCCGAGCAGGAAGTTCCCCTTCCCTTCGTCTTCGAGCGCCAGCGCCGCGTTCCAGATCCACTTGAACCCCGTGAGCGTGCGATCGTAGAAGGCCCCCGCAGCCTCCGCGATGGAGGCCAACATGGGTGATGAGACCACCGTGTTGAGCAGGATCGGGCGATCGACGGTCCCATACTCCAGCAGGAAGTCGGCGAGCAGCACACCGATCTGATCTCCGGTCAGCGGCCGCCACACGCCCCCCGGCTCGGGGAGACTGACCGCCAGACGATCCGCATCGGGGTCGTTGGCGAGCACGACGTCCGCGTCGATCGCCGCCGCCAGCTCATGGGCCAGGTCCAGCGCGCCGGGCTCCTCCGGGTTCGGGAAGGACACCGTCGGGAAGCGCCCGTCGGGCTCGAACTGCCGGGCGACCGGGTACACCGAGCGGAACCCTGCCCGTTCCAACGCCGCGGTCGTGTACGGGCCCCCGACCCCGTGCAGCGGCGTATAGACGACCTTCATCGACCGATCCACGGTCACGCCGACCATCGCTGCCGGCAAGGCCGACAGGTACTCGCCGCGGAGGTTCGGGATCGGGCGGACCAACGGATGTTCGAAGGGATCAGCGACCCGGGGGACCTCGTCGGCGGGTGCGACCGCGGCGATCGCGTCCGCGATCTGCCGGTCGGCTGGCGGGATGATCTGGACGTGGTTCGCCGCATAGACCTTGTACCCGTTGTACTCCGGCGGGTTGTGACTGGCAGTGATCACGATCGCGGCGATCGCGTCGAGTTCCCTGGCCGCGAACGCCACCCCCGGCGTCGGGGTCGTCCCCGGGCCGTAGACCACCTCGAGGCCGGCGGCGACGAGCACCGCGATCGTGTCCTCCATGAACGCCTGGCTGGAGAGCCGGGCGTCCCGACCGACCACGACCGGACCGCGACCAGGCCCGGTGGTCGCCAGTAGATGATCGGCCAGGCCCCGCGTCGTGCGGATGACGACCGCCCGGTTCATCCGGTTCGAGCCTGCCTCGACCACACCCCGCAGCCCCGCCGTGCCGAAGACGAGCATCCCCGCCATCCGGTCGGCGAGATCGTCGACGGCGCCGGCGTCGATCAGCCCCTCGAGCTCCGCTCGCGTGTGCGGGTCCGGGTCGTGGGCCGCCCACACGCGGGCAGCCTCGATCGGGTCGTTCGGTAGATCCATGAGACACCGAGCCTACCGGCCCGCGCCCGCCCTCCGAAGAGGCCAGCCGCACGATCCGAGCCACCCCTACGGCGGTAACCTCCACCGGATGGACACCACCGGACGCCTCGGACCGCAGGACCGCATCGCCGCCATCGAGACCATGACCACGACCGAACTCGACGTGCTCGTGATCGGCGGAGGGATCACCGGCGTCGGCTGCGCCGTCGACGCCGCGACCAGGGGACTGTCGGTCGGTCTGATCGAACAACGCGACCTGGCCTCGGGCACCTCGTCGCGGTCGTCCAAGCTCATCCATGGCGGCCTCCGCTACCTCGAACAGTTCGACGTCCACCTCGTCAAGGAGGCGCTGCGTGAGCGCAGCCTCCTCCTGCGAGAGCTGGCCCCCCACCTCGTCCATCCCGTGCCGTTCGTCTATCCGCTGCGCCATCCGGTCTGGGAACGGGCGTACGTCGGGACCGGCATCATGATGTACGACCTCCTGGCAGCCACGGGAGGCAACCCGCTCCCCTGGCACCGGCATCTGTCCAAGCGACGCCTCCTGACCGAGTTCCCGTCGCTCGATCCCGACGCCTTCATCGGCGGCATCGAGTACTGGGACGCTCAGACCGACGATGCCCGCTACGTCACTGCCCTCGCCCGCACGGCGGCCCGATTCGACGCCGCGATCGCCACCAGTGTCAAGGCCGTCGGGTTGCTCCGCGACGGCGGAGCCGTGGTCGGTGTCCACGCCGTCGACCTCGAGGACGGGCGGCCCCTCAGGATCTCATCTCGGGCGGTGATCAACGCCACCGGCGTGTGGACCGACGACATCGAAGAGCTCGCCGGTGACACCCAGAAGCTCGTCGCCGCGTCGAAGGGTATCCACCTCGTCGTCCCCGGCGACCGGATCGACGCCAAGGTCGGGCTCATCACCAAGACCGAGAAGAGCGTCCTGTTCGTCATCCCCTGGGACCGGCACTGGCTCATCGGAACGACCGACACTCCCTGGACGCTGCACCGCGCCCACCCAGCCGCCAGCCGCACCGACATCGAGTACCTCCTCGAGCACGTCAACCGCCTCCTCGCCCACCCCCTGACCGAGGACGACATCGTCGGCGTCTACGCCGGGCTCCGCCCACTGGTCGCCGGCAACGCCGAGAAGACCGAGAAGCTGTCGAGGGAGCACGTCGTCGTGAGCCCCGCGCCCGGGTTGTTCACCATCGCCGGCGGGAAGTACACGACCTACCGCGTCATGGCGCAGGACGCCATCGACGTGGCCACACGGGACTTCGGCCACGTGGCGCCGTCGGTGACCGATCGGGTCCCCGTCCACGGCGCCGACGGCTACGTCGCCCTGTGGAACGCCAGACGACGGCTCGCCCGCGAGCACGACCTTCCCGTCGAACAGGTGGAGCGTCTCCTCAACCGCTACGGCTCCGACATCGAGGATCTCTTCGCGATGGTCGCCGACGGCCCCGAGCTCGGCCAGGAGCTCCCCGGCGGCGGGGGGATCCTCCAGGTCGAGATCGTGTACGCCGCCAGCCACGAAGGCGCCCTCCACCTCGACGACGTGCTCACCCGACGCACCCACATCTCGATCGAAGTCCCCGACCGTGGTATCGAAGCAGCCAAGGCGTGTACCGAGCTCCTGGCACCGATCCTGGGCTGGGACGAGGATGCCATCTCTCGGGAGCTGGCTCACTACGAAGCCCGCGTCGCCGCCGAGCTGGAGTCCCAGACGAAACCCGACGACCGGACCGCCGATGCCGCCCGCATGGGCGCTCCCGACGTCCGCACCGGCACCCCATAGGCATCGAGCAGGTCCCTAGACTCCCCTCCACGCGAGCAGGGAGGCATCGATGACCACCGCCGAGACGACGCTGGAGCAGCAGATCGGCAAGCTCTGGTGGATGTGGCTCGTGACCGGGATCCTGTGGATCCTCTTCTCGGTGATCATCCTCCAGTTCACCACGGCTTCGGCCGCCGCCGTGGGCATCATCTTCGGGGTGATGCTGTTCGTCGCCGGGCTCCAGGACTTCGCCATCGCTTCCCTGATCAGCGAGATGAAGTGGCTGTGGTTCGTCTTCGGCGGCATCCTCATCGCCGGCGGGT
Organism: Acidimicrobiia bacterium; assembly: GCA_026985095.1. Classification (GTDB taxonomy): domain Bacteria; phylum Actinomycetota; class Acidimicrobiia; order Spongiisociales; family UBA5794; genus JALSQW01. The sequence goes on from JALSQW010000007.1 coordinate 64,689, forward strand.
TGTTCGCCATGTTCTATCCGGTCGAGACGTTCCTCAGTCTCGCCGACATCCTGGGCTTCATCTTCGTGTTCGTCGGCATCATGTGGCTCGTGCAGTCGTTGATGGCCAAGGGGATCGCCTCCCTGTGGTGGCTCAATCTGGTGGCCGGCATCATCATGGTGGTGATGGGCTTCTGGCTCGGCGGCCAGTTCTTCATCACCAAGGCCTACACGCTGCTCGTGTTCGCCGGCATCTACGCGTTGATGAAGGGCGTCACCGACATCGTGCTCGCCTTCGAGATCAAACGCGAAGGGCAGGTCCCGACCGGCGGCTTCTAGCTGAGCTCGTCCCGCCGACTCGGCGGACGGTCCTCGGCGCTCCGCGGCGGAGACGGGGTCTCCGGCTCCGGCGACCCCGGCCCACCCCCGAGCCGCTTGAACAGGTCGCGCCGGGACGGGTTCTCGACGCTGCCCTCCTCCCAGGCGGCGGTGAGTTGCGTCAGGAACACGCCGCCCATCTCGGCGGCGGCGGCGCGCGCCTCGTCCTGATCGGTGAAGGTGGAGACGTCGGGGATCAGGTTCACCGACAGGTAGCGGCCCAGGCCCTCGATCTCGTTGGCCAGGACCCGACGGGCCGATCCCGCCAACCGGAACGTCGCGGGCAGCCGCTCCTCGGCCGCCGTGTCGACCGGGAAGACCATCGCGTTGACCGTCCACGGGGTCACGACAACGACGACCGGACCCGGCCCTGCCTCCGAGGCGGCGACGACCTCCACCCGCAGGTTCGGGTTCGACACCGGATCACCCTCGAACACGTCGCGGTGGATCTCCGAGAAGCACGCCTGCACCTCGTCGGCGAGCAGCTCCACGTTCATCGGAGACCATCGTATCGGGTCCCACTTCACGCTCCGACCGTGTCGTCCCCTCCGACCGTCAAATAGGGCCGTTCGACCCCTTTCTCGTACCGACCTCGGCGCGATTCTGGAACGGAAGGGACATCGAAGAGAGGAGGGGGCCGTGCTGGAGACGGACACTCGACGGGATTCGATCGTCGAATCCCTCCTCGCCCGGGGGGTGACCCGGCGCCGGTTCCTCGAGTTCTGCGCCGCGACCACCGCCATCCTCGCCCTGCCGGTCACCTACGAGGCCCGCATCGCCGAGGCCCTCGAGACCGCAGAGAAGCCCACCCTCGTGTGGCTCGAGTTCCAGGACTGCGCCGGCAACAGCGAATCGTTCCTCAGGGCACGGGACCCGGGCGTGGCCGACATCGTCCTCGACATCCTGTCGGTCGACTACCACGAGACGATCATGGCCGCGGCCGGCCACCAGGCCGAAGCGGCGCGAGAAGAGGCCATCGCCCGGGGCGGCCACATCGTGGTCGTCGAAGGGTCGGTCCCGACCGCACATGGCGGCGTCTATTGCACGATCGGCGGCAAGACCGCCCAGCAGATCCTCGCCGAGACGGTGCAGGGAGCCGCGGCGGTGATCAACACCGGCACGTGCTCGGCCTACGGAGGCATCCCTGCCGCAGCACCCAACCCGACCGGAGCGGTCGGCGTTCCCGAGCTGGTGTCGGGGGTCCCGGTCGTCAACCTCCCGGGCTGCCCCATGAACGTCGACAACCTGACGGCGACCATCGTCCACTACCTCACGTTCGGGGCGCTTCCGGCCACCGACGGCGTCGGACGGCCGCTGTTCGCCTACGGCGAGCGGATCCACGATCACTGCGAACGGCGGGCCCACTTCGACGCCGGCCAGTTCGCCCTCGAATGGGGCGACGAAGGCCACCGGAAGGGATGGTGCCTCTACAAGATGGGCTGCAAAGGCCCGAGCACGTTCCACAACTGCCCGAGCCAGCGTTGGAACGGAGGCACGTCGTGGCCGATCGGTGCAGGACACGGCTGCGTCGGATGCTCCGAACCGTTCTTCTGGGACACCATGACCCCGATCTACGGTCGGCTCCCGGCTCCGCCCGGCTTCGGTGTGACCACCAGCCTGGAGAAGATCGGTGCCGGGATCGTGGGGCTCACCGCCCTCGGCTTCGGCGCCCATGGCGTGGCCAAGGCGGTCCAGAGGAAACGGGGCGGTGACGCCGTCCAGACGCCGGTCGAGATCGACCGCTCCGCCCTCCGCACAGGCAGCGACGAGGAAGGAGGCGAACGATGAGCCGCATCGTCGTCGACCCGATCACTCGCATCGAAGGCCATCTCCGCGTCGAAGCCGAGGTCGACGGCGGCAAGATCACCGACGCCTGGTCCTCATGCACGATGTGGCGCGGCATCGAGAAGATCCTCAACGGCCGTGACCCGCGCGACGCCTGGTACTTCACCCAGCGGATCTGCGGCGTGTGCACGACGGTCCATGCGATGGCATCGGTCCGGGCCGTCGAGAACGCCCTCGGCATCGAGCCGCCGCTCAACGCCCAGATCATCAGGAACCTGATCCAGGCGAGCCAGTTCGTCCACGACCACGTGGTCCACTTCTACCACCTGCACGCCCTCGACTGGGTCGATGTCGTGTCGGCCCTGGACGCCGATCCGTCCGCCACCGCCGAGCTGGCCCAATCCATCTCGACGTACCCGCGGTCGAGCCCGACGTACTTCGCTCAGGTCCGTGATCGCCTGGCGAACTTCGTGGCCGCCGGCCGCCTCGGTCCTTTCACCAACGGCTACTGGGGCCATCCGGCGTACCGGCTGCCTCCCGAAGGGAACCTGTTGGCGGTCAGTCATTACCTCGACGCGTTGGAGTTCCAACGCAAGTACGTCGAGATCCACGCCATCTTGGGAGGAAAGAACCCCCACCTCCAGACGTACCTGGTCGGCGGCATGGCCGTCCCCATCGATCCGAACAGCCAGAACGCCATCAACGCCGGGACGATCGGCCGCCTCCGGGGCCTCCTCCGTGAGGGGCTCGACTTCGTCACCCAGGCCTACATCCCCGACCTGCTGCTGGTGGCGTCGTTCTACACGGACTGGGCGGCGATCGGCGGCGGGTTGGGCAACTACATGTCGTTCGGGGACTTCCCCCATGGCAACAAGAACCCGTCGACGGACCCGGACAACCTCTTCCTGCCCCGCGGCATCGTCCTGGGCAAGGATCTCGGCACCGTCCATCCCATGGACCCGGGCAAGATCGCCGAGTACGTGTCCCATTCGTGGTACACCTACGAGGCGGGCGACGACGTGGCGTTGCCGCCCCTGGAGGGGGAGACGACGCCGAACTACACGGGGCCCGAGCCCCCGTTCGAGTTCCTCGACACCGACGCCAAGTACTCGTGGCTCAAGTCGCCCAGGTACGACGACACGCCGATGGAGGTCGGGCCGCTGGCCCGGATGCTGGTCGCCTACGCGGCCGGGCACGAGCGGGTCGTCGAACTCGTCGACGCCGTCCTGTCCAAGCTCGGGGTCGGCGCCGAGGCGCTGTTCTCGACCCTCGGCCGCACCGCTGCCCGCGGCATCGAGACCCAGGTCCTCGCCGAGTACTCGCTCGATCTCCTCGACACCCTGGCGGCCAACATCGCCGGCGGCGACCTCCGGATCCACAACGGCGAGCTGTGGGATCCCAAGGACTGGCCCGCCGAAGCATCCGGGTTCGGGATGCATGAGGCACCGCGGGGCTCGTTGTCACATTGGGTGAGGATCGCCAACGGCGAGATCGCCGGCTATCAGGCCGTCGTCCCGTCGACCTGGAACGCCGGGCCCCGCGACGCCAACGGCCGCCGCGGCGCCTACGAGGCGGCGCTGCTCGACACCCCGATGGCCGATCCCGCCCAACCGCTCGAGATCCTGAGAACGGTCCATTCGTTCGATCCGTGCATGGCGTGCGCCGCCCACGTGCTCGACAAGGACGGGAACCCGGTCGTGGAGGTGCAGGTGCTGTGACCACGACGCCGCGAGAACGCGCCGAGGCCGCCGCCAGGGAGGATCCGCTCCAGGTCGTCGCCACCGCGGGCTGCGTCACCGTACGGGTGTGGCAGCTCCCGGTCCGGGTGATCCACTGGACGATCTTCTCGTCGGTGGTGGTCCTGTCCCTCACCGGGTTCTACATCGGGACCCCGTACCTGTCGGTCGGCTCCGACCCGCGGTTCGTCATGGGATGGGCGAGGGCCGCCCACAACCTGGCCGCCTTCGTGTTCATCGCCGCCATCGTGGCGCGGATCATCTGGGCGTTCACCGGCAACAAGTGGTCGCGATGGGACCAGTTCGTCCCGATCTCGAAGGCCCGCCGACAGAACGCCTGGGCCGGCTTTCGGTACTACACGTTCCTGACCAGGACCCCGCCGCCGGGTGCCGGACACAACGCCTTGGCAGGAGCCACCTACCTGGTCGTCCTGGCGATGTTCGTCGTTCAGATCTTCACCGGCATGGCGCTGCTGGGGTTGGAAGCGGGCGGGGCGCCTTCGGCCCTCTTCGGCTGGGTCTTCGCCGTGTTGCCGATCCCGTGGGTACGGTTCGTCCATCATCTCATCATGTGGACGACCTGGGGGTTCGTCGTGCATCACGTGTACTCGGCGGTCCTGATGGACACCGAGGAGAAGACGGGACTGATCTCGTCGATCTTCACCGGATGGAAGCGACTGCCCGCCGATCGCCTATGACCCGCCCGTTCCTCGTCCTCGGCCTCGGCAACGAGCTGTTCACCGACGAAGGCGTCGGCGTGGTGGCCGCACGCGGCTTCGCCGAACGAGGCCTTCCCGGCGTCGAGGTCGTCGACGGCGGCACCCTGGGTATCGCCCTGTTGCCCACCGTCGTCGACCGGGAGGCGGTCCTCGTGTTCGACGCGGTCGTCGCCGCCGACGCCGAGCCCGGGGCCATCGTGGTCCTCGAGGACGCCGACGTTCGGCGCGGACATCGGGTGCTGTATTCGGCCCATCAGCTCGGCATCAGCGAGGTCCTCGCCGCCGCCGACCTGGCCGGGGCGCATATCCCGAGGGTCGCCGCCGTCGGGATGGTGCCCTTCTCGCTCGAGACCGGCTACGGCATCTCTCCCGAAGCGGCGGCCCGCATCGACGCCATGGTCGACCATGGCGTCGCCATCGTCGAGCGATGGCGACGGGAGGTGACCGTCGATGCATGAGCGCGCTCCCGTCGGAGCCGCCGCGGCCCGTCTGCTGCAACAGATCGACCCCTCCGACCCCCCATCGACCGTTGCCGTCGGCATCGCCCCCGACGTGTACCGGGAGATCGCTCGAGACGCGTGGTCGGCGGCGACCGCCGACACGCCTCTGGAGGCCGTCCCCGTCGAATGGATCATCCGCTACCCGGTGCTCGTCTGTCTCGACTGCGGGACCGAGTACGAGGGCGAGAAGCTCGACCGGTGCCCGTCGTGCGGGGGGAACGGCTTGATCGTCGAGGACGTCCCGATCGCCGAGGTGCTCGCGTGGGAGTCGTAGCCGGCACCTCGACCCGTCGCCGGATCACCGTCACCGGGGTGGTCCAAGGCGTGGGTTTCCGGCCGTTCGTGTACGGGCTCGCCACCGACCTCGGCCTCACCGGGTTCGTCGGCAACGATGCCGACGGCGTCTTCATCGAGGTCGAGGGCGACGCCGACGCGGTCGACGTGTTCGTCGATCGCCTCGTCGAGGAAGCCCCTCCGTCGAGCCGGATCGAACGGCTCGAGACCACCCTCGTCGACGTCGTCGGCCACCGCTCCTTCGAGATCGTCCCCAGCCGGACGGCCTCGACGGGTACCGCCCTGGTCTCGCCGGATCTGACGGTCTGCGACGAGTGCCTCGCCGAGCTCGAGGACCCTGCCGACCGCCGCTTCGGCTACCCGTTCATCAACTGCACCGACTGCGGACCGCGGTTCACCATCACCCTGCGCACTCCCTACGACCGGCCGGACACGACCATGGCGCCCTTCGTCATGTGTCCCGAGTGCGCCGCCGAGTACGACGACCCCGGCGATCGCCGTTTCCACGCCCAACCCAACGCCTGCCCACGGTGCGGACCGCAGGTATGGCTCGACAGCAGCGCCGGACGGTTCCCTGCGGCCGACGGGATCGACGCCGCCCGCACGCTGGTCCGGGCGGGAGCGGTCGTCGCCGTCAAGGGTCTCGGCGGCTTCCATCTGGCCTGCGACGCGCGATCCGACGCAGCGGTCGAGACGTTGCGGGAACGAAAGGGGAGAGTCGACAAGCCCTTCGCGGTCATGGCCGCCGACCTGCCGACGGCCCGCTCGATCGTCTTCATCGGGCCGACCGAAGAGCACCTCCTCATCTCCCGGGAACGGCCCATCGTGCTGCTCCGGAAACGACCCGGCGCGGACCTGTCCGACGCGGTCGCGCCCGGCAACGGGTACCTGGGCGTGATGCTGCCCTACACGCCACTGCACCGCCTCCTCCTGGAGCCCGGCGATGTGTGGGTGATGACCTCGGGGAACCGTTCCCAGGAGCCGATCGCCTACCGCAACGACGAGGCGAGGGACCGACTCGCCGACCTCGCCGACGCCTTCGTCATGCACGACCGGGACATCCACGTGCCCGTCGACGATTCGGTGGTGCGGGTCCTCGACGGCGTCGAGTTGCCGATCCGCCGCTCCCGCGGGTACGCCCCCTACCCCATCCCCCTGCCGGTCGAGGCGCCTCCGCTCCTGGCGACCGGGGGCGAGCTGAAAGCGACGTTCTGCCTCGCCGCCGGTCGGCATGGCTTCATGAGCCAACACATCGGTGACATGGAGAACCTCGAGACCCTGCACGCGTTCACCCGAGCCGTCGAGCACATGGAAGCGCTCTTCCGGATCGAGCCGACGCTGCTGGCCACGGACCTGCATCCGGGGTACCTGTCCGGCAGATGGGCGGACCGGGTCGCCGACGGACGACCCGTGGTGCGCGTCCAGCACCACCATGCCCACGTCGCCTCGGTCATGGCCGAGCATGGCATCACGGACCCGGTGATCGGGTTCAGCTTCGACGGCACGGGATACGGCACGGACGGGACCATCTGGGGCGGCGAGGTGCTGATCTCCGACCTCGCCCACGCGGACCGGGTGGCGCATCTCCGCCCGGTCCCCCTGGCCGGCGGGGACCGCACCGTGCGACGTCCCTACCGGATGGCGCTCACCCACCTGTGGGCCGCCGGGATCCCGTGGAAGCCGGGGATCGCCCCCGTCGACGCCTGCCCGACCGAGGAGCGGCGGGTCCTGCGCACACAGCTCGAACGCAACATCAACACCGTACCGACCTCCTCGATGGGCCGGCTCTTCGATGCCGTCTCCTCGTTGGCCGGCATCTGCCACGAGGCGACGTACGAAGCCCAGGCCGCGATCGAGCTGGAGGCCCTCGTCGACGCCACCGAGACCGGCGTCTACCGCTTCGGATACGACGGGACGACGATCGATGCCGGGCCCGTCCTCCGGGCCCTCCTCGGCGATCTCGATGATGGCGTTCCGGTCGGGGTGGTGGCTGCCCGGTTCCATCGCGCGGTGGCCGAGATGATCGGCGACGTCGCCGGCCGACTGCACGACGAGACCGGGCTGGGTACCGTTGGCTTGAGCGGGGGCGTGTTCCAGAACACCATCCTGGCCACGATGGCACGGCAACGACTGGAGCGAGACGGCTTCACCGTCTTGACCCATCGGCTCGTCCCGCCCAACGACGGCGGTCTGGCCTTGGGGCAGGCGGTGATCGCGGCGACGAGAGTGAGGTGACCGACGATGTGTCTCGGTATCCCCGGGAAGGTGATCGAGATCACCGGTGAGGGGTTCATGCGCACCGGAAAGATCGACTTCGATGGGATCGTCAAGGACGTGTCGCTCGCCTACGTCCCCGAGATCGAGGTCGGCGACTACGCCATCGTGCACGTCGGTTTCGCCATCACCCAGCTCGACGAACGATCGGCCCAGGAGACCTTGACGCTCCTCCGCCAGCTCGACGTCGTCGACGAGGAGCTCGACCCGGAGGCTGCGCTCGCCGCCGAGCAGCGGCGCGCCGGAGGTGGGACGCCGTGAGGTACCTCGACGAGTTCCGCGATCCCGAGGTGGCGCTGCGCCTCATCGACGAGATCAACGAGATGGCCACCCGCCGTTGGGTCCTGATGGAGGTCTGCGGAGGCCAGACCCATTCCATCATCCGCAACGGCATCGATCGGCTGCTGCCCGACAGCGTCGAGATGGTGCACGGTCCGGGTTGCCCGGTCTGCGTGACACCGCTGGACACGATCGACAAGGCGCTGGCGATCGCCTCCCGCGACGATGTGATCTTCTGCTCGTTCGGTGACATGCTCCGGGTGCCGGGTTCCGACGAGGACCTGTTCCAGGTCAAGGGCGGCGGGGGTGACATCAGGGTCGTCTACTCGCCCACCGATGCGCTCCAGGTCGCCAGGGACAACCCCGACAAGGAGGTCGTGTTCTTCGGGATCGGTTTCGAGACCACCGCGCCGGCGAATGCCATGGCGGTCTATCAGGCCCAACAGGAGGGCTTGGAGAACTTCTCGATGTTGGTCTCACACGTCCTGGTGCCCCCGGCGATGCGGGCGATCCTCGACTCGCCCACCAATCGGGTCCAGGCGTTCCTCGCCGCCGGGCACGTCTGTTCGGTGATGGGATATGAGGACTACTTCGCGATCGCCGAGGAGTACGGCACGCCGATCGTCGTCACCGGCTTCGAGCCCCTCGACCTCCTCTCCGGCATCAAGGCTGCCGTCGCCCAACTGGAAGCGGGGAGGGCCACCGTCGAGAACGCCTACCAGCGGGCCGTGCGGCGAGAGGGCAACATCCCGGCCAAGCAGATGATCGCCGACGTGTTCACCACGACGGACCGGAACTGGCGGGGCATCGGAACGATCCCCGCTTCGGGGTGGGAACTGTCGGAGCGCTACCGCGAGTTCGACGCCGCCACCCGGTTCCCGGTCGGGGACATCGATACGAGGGAGTCGCCGTTGTGCCACGCCGGCGAGGTCCTCCAAGGCACCCTCAAACCCGATGGATGCCCGGCGTTCGGGAAGGAGTGCACACCGCGGACGCCGCTCGGAGCGCTCATGGTCTCGAGTGAGGGCGCGTGCGCCGCCTACTACCAGTACGGACGGTTCACGAAGGCGGCGGCGTCGTGACGATCGATGGCTGGACCTGCCCGATGCCCCTTCGGGACCAACCCAACGTCGTGCTCGGACACGGCGGTGGCGGCAAGCTCGGGAACGAGCTGATCCGACATCTGTTCCTGCCGGCCTTCGACGACGTCCACCTGCAGGACCTGGCGGACGCCGCCACCCTCGAGGTCCCGGCGGGCCGGGTCGCCATGTCGACGGACTCGTTCGTGGTCCGGCCGCTGTTCTTCCCCGGCGGCGACATCGGCGAGCTGGCGGTGAACGGCACCGTCAACGACGTGGCCATGCGGGGAGCGGCGCCCCGGTACCTCTCGGTGGCCTTCATCCTCGAAGAGGGGCTTCCCCTGGCGACGCTGGCGCGGATCGTGGCGTCGATGGCGGAGGCGGCCAAGCGCGCCGGCGTCGGGCTCGTCACCGGCGACACGAAGGTCGTCGACAAGGGCCACGGCGACGGCGTGTACATCAACACGACGGGCATCGGGGTGATCCCCGACGGCATCGACATCGGCCCGGCTCGGGTGCGCCCCGGCGACGTCGCCATCGTCTCGGGCACGATCGCCGACCATGGGATGGCCATCATGAGCGTGCGGGAGGGGCTCGGTTTCGAATCGGACATCGTCTCGGACACGGCCGCGCTGAACGGCCTCGTCTCCGAGCTGCTGAACGCCGGCATCGACGTGCACGCGCTGCGTGACCCGACCCGCGGGGGCGTGGCATCGACCCTCAACGAGATCGCCTCGGCATCGGACACCGGGATCGTGGTCGACGAGCGGACGGTCCCGGTGCGGCGCCCGGTCGCGTCGGCCTGCGAGATGCTCGGCATGGATCCGATGTACGTCGCCAACGAGGGGAAGCTGATCGCCTTCGTGCCCGCCGATCAGGCCGAGGCGGCTCTGGCGACGATGCGTGCCCACCCACTGGGTGAGGGGGCCGCGCTGATCGCCGAGGTCGTCGACGACCACCGCGGCATGGTGGTCGGGACCACACCGCTGGGAGCGACCCGGGTGATCGACACCCAGGTCGGCGAGCAGCTTCCCCGGATCTGCTGATCCGGACGTCTGCATCACGTGCTGATCACACCGACGGGGCGGCGGTGGTCGGATGCCGACGCGGATGGAACCATACGAGGGCGACGACGAAGACGACCGGCATGAACGACGCCGTCGTCACCTGGCCGATGGTCACCGATCCGGCCGCCAGGGCGGCGATCGTCGCGATCCAGTCGATGACCTGGATGCCGATCATGGCGTCGATCCAACCGATGTGGCGACGGGGATCGCGGGCGGCGAGGAACATCCCGTACGCGAATCCGCCGAAGCGCGCTCCCATCATGGCGAACAGCCAGTTCGCCCAATCGGGAGCGGCAGGTGTCAGGTCGAACAGCGACGCCGCGAAGGCCGGGGCGGCGACGAAGAGGACGCCGAGCACGAGCTGGAACAGGCCGATGACGACCAGGGTGATCTGCAAGGGACGCATGATCGATCCTTTCGGGTAGAGTGAGCGCCACCGTAGGTTCACTTGATGAACCGTTGTCAAGGAGGAATCTCGTTACCGTTCATGAACCATCGGATTCTCTTCCGATTCTCGAGACGGCATCCTGCCCGGATCCGGCCTGTCCGGTAGAGCGGGCGCTCGGTGTCATCGGCGGCAAGTGGACGCTGCTGGTGATCCGTGACCTCCTCGGCGGAACTCGCCGCTTCGGAGAGCTGCGCCGCTCCCTCGTCGGGATCAGTCCGAAGACCCTCACCGATCGGCTCCGCGACCTCGAGCGCCACGGCATCGTGGAGCGGAGGATGTACGCGGAGATCCCGCCCCGGGTGGAGTACACGCTCACAGACCGCGGCCGGACCCTCGAACCCATCATCGCTTCGCTGGCGGCGTGGGGGGGAGCCCTCGAAGCAGATGAAGGAGCAGCCTGACACTGCCTGCTCACCATCCGGGCATATACCCCCGGGGGTACTTATACTCGCCGCCTCGCGTCGCAAGGAGTACCCACGTGCAGGCAGACACCGTGACCGTCGAGCAGGTTCCCGCCCGGGACTGGCAGGACTGGGCCGAACGGACCGGCGGGACGATCGTCGACGTCCGCGAGCCCATGGAATGGGCGATGGGCAGCCTCTCGGGCGCGATCCATCTCCCCATGAGCGGGATGCCGTCCAACCTCGACACGCTCGACCCGACCGTTCCCCTGCTCCTCATCTGCCGCACCGGGAGCCGCAGCCAGATGGTGGCCCGCTACCTCGCCGCCAACGGCTTCGCCCAGGTCGCCAACCTCATGGGCGGCCTGGTCGCGCTCGGACTCGCCTGACCGGCGCCGGCCCCGAGCGAAGGGACCGCCCCGGTCGCCCTACGATGGGTCGACGATGACCCGCATCTCGGCCCGCGACCATTGGAACGTTCGCTATCGGGAACGCGCCTGGCCGGAAGAGCCTTCGTCCTGGCTCGTCGAGAACCTCGACGCCGTCCCTCCCGGACGTGTGCTCGACGTGGCGGGCGGCACCGGCAGGAACGCCCTGTGGCTGGCCGCACGGAGCCGTGACGTCACCGTCGTCGACGCCTCGGACGTCGCACTCGAGATCGCCCGCGCCAGGGCCGACACCCGTGGCCTTCCGGTGAGCACCGTCGCCGCCGACCTCACCACCGAACCTCTCCCCGACGGACCATGGGATGCGATCCTGCTGTTCCACTACCTCGATCGTCGCCTCTTCCCCGCCCTCCTCGAGGCTCTCCGACCGAGGGGGGTCCTGCTCGGAGCGATCACCACGGTCCGGAACCTGGAACGCCACGACCGTCCTCCCAGACGGTTCGTCCTCGGCCTCCACGAGCTCCCCGGGCTCCTCGAGGGCTACGAGCTGGTGCGGTACGAGGAAGGCTGGCGGGAGGACCATCACGATGCCCGCTTCGTGGCCCGGCGACCATGAACCCGCCCGAGCTGCTCGCCGACTTCCGACGCCGCCACCCGAACCGGACGGTATCGGTCGGTCCCGTGACATGGCGGTACCGAACCGCCGGGACCGGACCGGCGCTCCTGTTGCTCCACGGCATGGCCGGCAGCGGAGACATCTGGTTCCAGCAGATCGACGCCCTCGCCGGCGAACGACACCTCGTCGCCGTCACCTATCCCCTCGTCGGATCGCTGGCCGACCTCCGCCACGGGATCGACGCGGTGCTCACTGCCGAGGGCATCGAACGCTTCTCCGTCCTCGGGACGAGCCTCGGCGGCTACCTCGCCCAGTACCTCCTGGCCCGGGAGCCGGACCGGATCGACCGGGCGATCTTCGCCAATACCTTCCCACCCAACGACCTCATCGCTCGCTCGTCGAAGGGGCTGGCTCGGAGCCTCGGGTTCCTCCCCAACCGGCTCGTGAGCGCCTTCTTGCGTCGCAACGTCGAGCGGAACCTCGTCCCGGCGGGCGACGGCTCCGAGCTCCTCGGGTACCTGCTCCACGAGCAGTTCTCCGGCGCCGACGTGAAACGAACCTTCCTGGCCAGGTACCGGTGCGTGGTGGACCCCTTCGACGCTCCCACGCCACAGGCGCCGGTGACGATCTTCGACTCCGACAACGATCCGCTGGTCGCCGAACCTCTGCGCCGGCTCCTGCGAGCGACCTATCCCGACGCACCGGTCCGGACCTTCGCCGGTGCCGGTCACTTCCCCTACGTCAATCGACCCGGCGCGTACACGGCCGCCGTGCGTGCGGCCCTCGCATGACCTCGATCCGGGTCGTCGTGCACCTCCCGGTGTCGCCTGCGACGGCCTGGCGCGAACTGGAACGTCTCGAGACCCACCCCGAGTGGATGGCCGAGGCGGAGCGGATCGACTTCGTCGGGCCCAGGACCCGCGGAGTGGGAACGACCATGGTGATCCCCACCAGGCTCGGCCCCCTCCGCACCACCGACGTGGTCGAGGTGGTGACGTGGGAGCCTCACCGTGAGATCGGCGTCCAGCACATGGGAGCCGTCTCCGGAACGGGGAGGTTCACCCTCGACCCCGACGGCGACGGATGCCGGATCACCTGGAGCGAGGAACTGGTGTTCCCGCCACGCCTCGGTGGCCGTGCCGCCGCCCGGCTCGCGGCCGTCGTCCTCCGCCGCGTATGGCGACGCGACCTCGGCCGGTTCGCTCGCCGTTTCAGCGCCGCAGCGACCGGGTCGACCTGACCCGACCCTCGAGGATGCTCCGCAACCGCGCGATGGTGTAGCGATCCATCACGTCGCCGCGGCCGTGCGACGCGGCCGACTCGATCGGTTCGGCACGTCTCTGGCGGACACGTCGTCGAGGGACCATGACCTCTCCGTTGTCGTCGTGTCACCTGTCGGCTCTCCGCCGCGGCGGTCAAGGACCTGGTGGGGGCGGACCCTCGAAGGCATCGGCCTGACGACCCTGCAGCCAGCGGGTCAACGGTGCGGGCATCTCCGCCGGGCGGTCCCCCCAGTCGTAGACCACCACCGTCCCGGCGATGATGTCGTGAAAGGTCCGCCGTTCCGCGTCGATCAACGCCCACAGGAGGCCCGAACCGAGGAGCAGGAAGCTGAGGGGCATGACGAGGACCCGAACGAACGCGGCGCGGGGCTGGAGCGGCGAACCGTCCCGTTCGACGACCTTGAGGCCGACGAGGGCCATTCCCGGCGTCTTCCCTGCCACCGAGAGGCTCACCCAGAAGTACAGGAACCCCCACCCGGCGAGGACCAGGAGCCACGCCACGCCCTTCTTTGTCGTCGGCAGCTCCCATGGGGTGAGGAACACGACGACCGCGGCGACGATCCCGGCGAGGATGCCGAGCAGCGTCGTCAGGATGAACCAGTCCAGGAGAAGAGCGACAGCCCGGGTGACCACCCCCGCGTAGTGGCCGCTGACGCGGCCCCGCCGCGCCGTCATGACGGGTTCGCTCCGTCGCCGCTCGCATCGTCGGAGGCGAGGCCCTCGGGCCCGACCGGCATGCGGTCCGGGTCCCGTCCGAGGAGTCGGTCGATCCCTCGGGACACCACGACGTCGAGCCCCACGGCCTGACGACGGGCGAGATCGAGGGCCGAGCCCGCCACCTCCCCGGTTCCCTTGGTGACGATGCCGCCCACCTCGACCCGGTCCATGACGGCGTCGACGTCGACCCGCGCCATGAGCTGGTCGACGTCCACTCGGTCCAAGAGCCGGTTCACGTCCACCCGCTCCAACAGGCGGTTCACGTCCACCCGCTCCAAGATGGCGTCGAGGTCGAGCCGCTCCACGATCGCGTCGATGTCCAAGCGTTCCAGGATCTCCGCCGGCTCGATGGCCTCGACGACGACGGGGACGACCACGGCGACGATCTTCGCGACCTGCTCCTCGACCCGGCGGGCGAGCCGGTCGGACTCGGGGCCCAGTTCCTCCCCCAGGGCCACCACCACCTCGTTCACCACCTGTCCGGCGAACTGAACCGGGGGGGTCCGGAGGAAACGCCGGGCCACCACACCCGTGATCTTCGCCGCCACGCGGATCCCGGCGAGCCCGGCGGCGACCGTGTGCTCGACGGTCCGGGAAGAGAAGCCCTCCACGGTTCGGTCCCGGTCGGGGCGAGAGCGGATGACCGAGACCGGGATCTCCGTGATGACCTCCGGGTCGGGAGCGTGCTCGTCGCCGGGTGTCGTCGCCGCCTCCATGGCCTCAGCCTACCGAGGACCGCCCGACGCCCCTCCGCTCGTGACCCACGGCCCGGGGGTGAGGACGGCGCCGGCCGGAGCCACGTCACCGGTGACGAGCGATCGCATCGAGACCGTCGCCCGTTCACCACCATCGGCCGGTACGACCAAGAGCTCCCCGAAACGGAACGTGCCGTCGTCCAGGCGACTCCAGTCGCCGGGCACCGATGCCGACACCGCTGCCGCGGCCTCGATCAGCGCCCGATGGGCAGGGCGCGGCGCCCCCGACCGGTCGATCAACCCGTGGCGTGGGAAGTAGCCGCGATCGTGATCCACGAACCCGTCGAGGAACACCGCGACCTGCGGGAAGGCGCTCGCAGCGACCAACGCCTCGACCACCCGGTTCGCGACCGCGGCGTCGTCGGCGAAGGTTCGCCCCTCACCACCCCGGGGGAGCTCGACGAGGGCCAGCGCCCCCACGCCGAGACGGGACGCCGCGCCGCGCGAGGCGGCGACTCCGTCCCACACGTCGACGCCGTGGCGGATCCGGAACACGACCTCGTCCACCTCGGCGGGAATCGTCCCGGGTGGTGACCACGGGTCGTAGCCGTGGGCGACGAAATGGTCCCCCACCCATGCCGACGACGCGAACGGAACGACCGCACCGACGGCGACCCGCACGTGTGCAGAGCGAACGGGCGGGAGGTGCCCCTCGGTCCCGTGGGCCTGGACGAGCTCCCATCGTTCCACCCCCGGCAGCGACGGGATCTCCACGGCCGCCGATGCCGGCGCCACCACCGTGAACCGCACACCCCGCGCGGCGAGATCCGCGATCCTCCTCGCCCCGTCGCCGTCGGCGATGTCGGCCACCGGGATGCGGACACGGGCGACCCTCGCCTCCCACAGGGCGAGCACCGACGAATCGTCCCTGACCCGCTTCCGGACGAACGCGTCGAGTCCGTCCATGGCCAGGTCGCGGACGTGCACCCAACCGTGGCGGAGGGTGACCCCGAGCGGATCGCTCCACGCCGGGTCCACGAAGGCGTCGATCCGTGGTGGCGGTCCTCCGTCGACCCTCCCGTAGGTGCGGACCGGCCGGACGACGTGACCGGCCTCACCGACGTCGACGACGAACAGCCCGAGCTTCGGTCGCTCATCCCGCCCGAACTCGCCGTCGGGAGCGACCGGGGACAGCTCCGCGTAGCCGGGCCGCACGAAGCCGGTCGCCGGCACGACGTACAGGTCGGCGTCGGCGTGCCGACCGTGGAAGAAGTGGTGCACGTGTCCGCTGAACACCGCTTCGATCTGATACTCCTCGATCAGACCCAGGAACCACGACCGGCCCGCCGGGCCGAGGTTGTCGTAGTGCTCGGGCTCGTCGGGTCGCCACAGGAACGGCGGGTAGTGGCCGAACAGGAAGATGCGCTCTTCCGCCTCGCGGGCACGGGCGAGGGTCTCGTCGAGCCACCGCCGATGCTCGACGGCTCGCGGCAGATCCGATCCGATCGATGGCGTGTCGACGAGAACGAACCGGCATCCGTCGACGCCGAACGACCGGTACGCCGGGCCCCACCGACCTTCGAACCGTTGGTAGTGCCGCTCGTCGACACCGGGAGCGTCCACGTATCCGAAGGGCTTGTCGCCGACGTCGTGGTTCCCCGGCACCACATGGAGCGGCATCGTCAGCCCCCGATAGGCGTCAGCGGCCAGGTCGTTGGCAGCGGCATGGTCGCCGTGTCCCGGCACCGGATGGACGACGTCGCCGAGATGGACGACGAAGGCCGGGGCGATGCGTTCGATCAGCTCGACGGCATGGCGGTTGCGCCCGGCGAGGAGGCGGTTGGCCATGAATTCCTCGCCCGGCGCATCCTCGACCTGGACGTGGGTGTCGGCGATGACGACGAAGCGCCGTCACCTTCGACGATCCGCCATCGTCGTCGTGACGACGCGCACGGCTTCAGGCCCCCCGAGACGCGTGGAACGGCCTCACTTCGATCGCCTGGCCGACCACGTCGACGACCTTCCGGGCCCACTCGAGCGCCGCGTCGAGGTCGGCCGCCTCGACGACGTAGAACCCCGCGAGGTGTTCCTTGGACTCCACGAACGGTCCGTCGGTGACGACGTGGGCACCTCCGCCGTCGGCGGGACGCACGACCTTGGCCGCGTCGGGCCCGTGCAAGCCACCGGTGAACACGAACACGCCCTCGGCTCTCATGTCGGACTCGAGATCGTCGATCCGCTGCATGAACGCTTGCATCTGCTCGGGGCTCGGCTGGGGACGGTCGGGTCCTTCCCCGGTGTGTAGTGACAGCAGGTACTGCGCCATGATCCTCTCCTCGGTCGGGTGCGGGCCTCTCCCGCGCTCACCCTACCGACGAACGGGACCGGCCGAACGAGACGGCTATCGCAGCGCGACGACCTCGATCCGATCGCCGATCGCGACGACCACGAGCTTGGACGCTTCGGCCGTCTCGATCGCATCGACGACGGCGTCGACGTCGGGAGCGACACCCTCGGCGGTCGTCATGGGACGTACCCGGGCCCCGGTAGCCTCGGCCACGCTCGGCGCCAGCTCCCCAGCCTCGGGCGCCACCAACACGACATCTTTGGGAGGGGCTGCTCGTTGCGCGGGAACGAACCGGGTTCGGTCGGTCCGCCACACCTGGACGTGGTAAGCGCCGATCGCTCCTCCCGCGAGGAGCGCCGCCAGCGCGCCCTTGAACGAACCGAACGACCCCTGCCTGGACAGGACCAACACCAGCAGACCTTGGAGGACGACGATGAGGCCGACGAACACCGCGATCGCCGCCACCCCGAGCACTCCGAAGATGTAGATCCGGCGAGTGACCGACCGCAGCTCGGCGGTCTCGTCGCCGTGGCGCTCGGCCCGGACCCAATGCATCCACCACACCGGACCACCGACGACGAGCGCGGTGATCGCTCCGATCAGGGTGTTGGCGGCCTCGGCTCCGGCGAGGGGGGGAGCAACCAGGTCGAACAACGCCAGCAGCAAGATGGCGATGCCGGCACCGACGGCGACGAGCCCGGCGCCGGCCAGCAGATAGTCGTAGATCCGATCCGGTTCGGTGCGGACCTGACGGTGTTCTGCGAGGACTCGACGGTGATAGGTCCAGATCGTCGCCGCCACGGTCACCAACGCCATCTCCCACGGCATCTTGGCGAAATGCTCCGAAGCCGACGGGATCGTCGAACCGAAGAACCAGACGAGCGCGTCGAACAGGACCGCGGAGCCGACGGCGAGGATGACGACGACCGAACCGAGCACGGGGAACAACAAGACGTAGCCGAACCACACGGGCGAACGCTCACCGTGGCGGGCGCCGCGCCGGAACCAGTGGTACCCCCACCCGACGCCCCCGACCACGAGCAGGGCGCTGCCGGTGGCGACGGCGTCCCACGGATCGCCCGCCACGAACGTGACGCCGGCGATCAGGTCGTACACGCTCTCATAGACCTGCTTCAGGATCAGGAACAGTCCCGACGACCCGGCGGCGAGCCCCACGAGCGAACCGACAAGGGCCGGCAGGATGGGAAGGACCTCGGGCGCGAGCCGGTCGTTCAGCCAGATCCGCTGATGGAACACCCAGACGGCCGCCCAGACCACCAGGGCCGCCCACATCTCACCGTCGAACCCTTCCCGGGTCATGAGCCCACGCAAGGCCGTCGTCGCGGCCACGGTGACGATCACGGCGGAGACCACGAGCGAGGCGTTGAGGTACAGCATCCACGCCAGGCTGCGCCGTTCGGCATCCTCGGCAACGAGGCGAGGTCGGACGTATCGCCACAGCCCGCCCCACACCAGGCCGCCGACGACCAGCAGGCTGACTGCCGAAGCGACCTGCGTCTCCGAACCTGCGAAGGCGCTCGGCCGCACGATGAGGGCGACGAGGATCCCTCTGACGCCTTCGGCGAACAGGACGAGCGACACCAACAGGAAGCCGTAGACGAAGAAGCGTCGGATCGCCCCGGCGATGTCGTGCTCGTCACCTTCCCCTCTCCGGGTCGCCTTGATGACGAAGAAGACGACCCCGACCACGATGCCGAGCTGAACGAACATGACCAGGAGCGAGATGAGGATGCCGACGATCTCCACGGGCTCAGCCTCCCAGATCGGGGGTCTCGCCGCAGTACTCCACCGGCCAGGGGGACCGATCGATCCGCCAGCCCTCATCGAGGAGCCGCAGATGGAACGTCACGGTCCATTCGTATCCGGTATCGAGCAGCCCGCCTGAGGTGCCGACCGAGACCCGAACCGACGCCTGGTCGCCGTCGACGCGGGAGTCCAGCAGGGTGGCGCGGTCCTCACTGGGTCCCCAGTTCATGGCGTCGTAGAGGGCGTTCTCGCATCGAGGCTTGAGCGATGGTGCGAGCCAGGACGAAGCCGACGGAGCGTCCCGGTCGAAGACGGCCTCGAGGTATCGCTGCACGACGCCTTCTGGGCTGCTGACCGGATAGGCCACGGGACGGCGGACGGCCGTCAACGCGATCGCGGCGATCACCAGCACGATCAGGCCGCCGACCCAGATCCACGTCGATCGCTTCATCGACGACTCCTTCCCATCCATTCCTCATCCTCGCGGCGGCCTGCCGGCGACACAAGGGTCCTATGGCCGTGGGCCGCTCGCCTCATCTCCCGGCACCGATTCAAGTTCCGAGCCTCGGATCTCCGATAGGGACCGAGAACGAACCGTACAGAACAGGAGCAGGAACATGCACCGAGGCCGGAACGTGGGGGCGCTGCTGCTGGCGGCGACGACGGCGATGATGCTGGTGGCAGCACCAGCGCTCGCCGGGGGCGAGCCTCAGGACCTCGAGTCGGTCCGGGCGACGGTGCTCGAGACCGTCGACACCAAGACCGACCTCGTCGAAGGTCTGCTGACGGCAGCCGAGACCGAGGAAGCCGAGGCGATCTACCGGGACGCTCTGACAGAGCTGGGCGACATCCGTGATCGGGGCCTCGTCGAGAGCGACATCGACGAGCTGTGGGCGCTCGAGAGGCGGGCCAAGGGCGTCTACGCCGAAGCCGCAGCCGCAGGGGCGGAGGCCGGGAAGCCCGACGAGGAGCTCCTCGCCGAGGCGCGGGCGGAGACGCTCGGCACGATCGAGTACAAGCTGGGCTACTTCGCCGAACGCAGGTCAGACACCGACGACCCGACGCTGCGGCGGATCTACGCCGAGGCGATCGACGAGTTGGCGGCGCTGAAGCGCAAGGCCGAGGCTTCGTCGTCGGTCGACGAGCTGCGCCAGTTGAAGGCTCGAGCCCACGAGGTCTACGAGACGACGAAGGACCGGGCCGAGGATCCCGACGAGTACGCCAAGACGGAGGCAGAGCAGGCCGCCGAGCGCCTCGCCAAGGCTCGTCGTTCGGTGCTGCGGCTGATCGAGCGCAAGGTGGCGATCTTCCGGGCTGCCGCCGAGGCCACGGCGGTGCCTGCCGTCGCCGACATCTACCGGCAGGCGATGGAGGACATCGCCGCGTTGGCAACCGCCGCCAAGGAGGCCAAGGGCGAGCGGGCCCTCGACGGGATCGAGGAGCAGGTGGGGGAGATCTACGAGGGCGCGGTGGACGCCGTGGAGGCCTTCGGTGGCCATGGGCCCGACGACGAGGCCAAGGACCGCCCAGCCGTCGACATGGAGGCTCACCTGGACCGGCTCGTCGGGGTGGCCGAGCGCCTCCTCGCCGTCGCCGACGAGACCGCCGAGGCGAGCCCAGACACGTTCGAGACCGTGGTCGACGCCTTCGAGGCACTGGTCAAGACCACCGACCGGGCCCGCGACGTCGCCGACTCGGGCAAGGGGCTCGAGGACCGATGGCACGACGTCAAGCAGGCCAAGCGGGACTTCGTCGAGGCGTTCGTCGAGCACGTGAAGGCCATCACCGACGTCCCGATGAAGGTCTTCGGGATGTACGTCCCGGCATAGGGCACATCGGAGGGGGCGCGGGTGCCGAGCCCGCGTCCCTTCAGCGCTCGGGGTCGAAGACGACGGGGTCGTGGCGCGACTCGTCGACGTGCAGCGAGAACACGTCGAGACGGGCGTAGTGGCCGGTGGCGTCGAAGTCGAAGCGGGCCCGGGCGATGTCGGTGAGGTCGATATCGGCCGACAGGATCCCGGGGCCGTCGCGGAGCGGTCCGGCGAGGAGCTCCCCGTCGGGCGCAACGATGCAGCTCCCGCCGGCGATGAGGGGACCGTCCAGGTCCACCGGGTAGTCGGCGGGGTAGTCCGAGCGGGTCGTGTACTGGCATGCGGACAGGACGAAACAGCGCCCCTCCACCGCGATGTGTCGCA
Organism: Acidimicrobiia bacterium; assembly: GCA_026985095.1. Lineage (GTDB taxonomy): Bacteria > Actinomycetota > Acidimicrobiia > Spongiisociales > UBA5794 > JALSQW01. The sequence goes on from JALSQW010000007.1 coordinate 85,633, forward strand.
TCGTGACTCTCCAGCGTTCCCGATCGTCGACTGTCGGGGCAGCCCACAGCTCGATCCCCTTGGCGTACAGGGTCGTGCGGTACAGCGGCATGTAGTTCTCCCAGCAGATCGCGGCGCCGACGTTCCCCACAGGGGTCGCGGCGACCGGCATGGTGGAGCCGTCCCCGAAGCCCCAGATGAGACGCTCGGCCGCGGTGGGCATCAGCTTGCGGTGCTTGCCTCGCAGCGTCCCGTCGGAGCCGATGAGCAGCGCCGTGCAGTACAGCGTGCCGCCGGCGCGTTCGATCACCCCGACGACCGCTTCGATCCCCCGTTCGGCGCACAGGGCGGCGAGGTGGTCGGTCTCGGGGCCGGGGACGTCGATGGCGCCGGCGTGATAACGGGCGAACCAGTCGTGCCCCTCCTCCGATCTGGAGCCGACGACCGTGCCGAACCCGTGTCCCTTCGGGTAGCCGCCGACGAAGGCCTCGGGGAAGACGGCGAGCGCGACCTCGTCCGCGGCTGCGTCGTCGAGCAGCATCTCGAACCGTTCGAGGGTGGCCGCGGTGTCGAAGGCCACCGATCCTGCCTGCACGACCGCGACGCGGGTCATCGCCTCATCTCCCGACTACCGGAGAAGCGTCAGGAGCAGGACACTCGGCTCGAGGGCGACGACGGCGTGCTGGAGATGGGCGTCCATGTGCACCCAGGCCTCGGGGCCGACGACGACCTCGTCGTCACCGAGGGTGACCTTGAACCGACCGGACACGACCTGGAGGACGGCAGGGACCGCGGCGGTGTGTTCGGTCAGTTCCTGGCCGGCGTCGAAGGCGAACCCGACGACGCGGATCCGATCGTCCCGATACAGGACCTTGCTCAGGGTCCCGTCGTCGGGGATGTCGAGGATCTCGGTGACGTCCGGGATGACGGTGTGCGACATGCGGCCTCCTTTCGACGGCAGGCTACCGGACGGCCCGCTGGTCGAGGATCTCCGCGAAGGCGGCCTCGAGTCGCCGATGGAGCGCCGCGACGGCGTCCGCCGGCCAGGTCGCCGGGTCGTCGCGCAGGAAGGACGTGTGGTCGGTACGATTGTCGAACACCGCCGCCGGGACCTCGATCCGTTCACGGTGGGTCTCGACGACCACGGCGCGCCCGCCGTTCTGCTCGAGGAGCCAGAGCAGGTCGTCGGTCCCGTACTCGCGACGCATGACCTCCTCGGGGACGCCGTGGTGGAGGATCGATGCCGCTCCCCCGGGTCGGGCCCGCTCCCGGTTGCGTCGGAGGCTCTCGGTGGGGGTCACCCACACATACAGGATGCCCGCCGAGCCGAGGACCTGGCGTGGGAACTCGGGAAGCGACCAGCGGTAGCCGAGCGGGTACGGGAGCGGAGGCGAGGAGCCCTGCGGACCGCCGCGGGCGAACTCGATGAGGACGGTCTGGGAGCCGTCCCACGCTCGGGCGATGCTGCGGCGTTCTCTTCGCAGCTCCTCGGCGAAGTCGGTGATGCCGTCGGCGGCGACGGCTCGGGCGCTGGACCCCGCCGGGAACCTCGCGCCGAGACCGACGGCGTCGAGCTGCCGGTCGATCCGGTCCAACAGCCATCTCGCCGGTTCCGATCCGCCGGCGTCACCGGAACCCAGGGTGGCCACGTCCTCGGCCAGGAGCCGGGTGAGGACGATCCATAGGACCGGGTCGCGGAAGGGCAACTCGTCGCCCTCGAAGAACACCGGGTCCAACCCGGCGGCCCGTAGCGCTCGCGAGGCCAGACGCATGGTGTGCACGTAGGGGTAGTCGTCGAGGTGCAGGGTCGGGCCCAGCCCGAACCGGGCGGCGGCGGAGGGGTCCAGCGATGCGAGGTACCTGCGCAGTTCGGACTTCCCCGATGCGGGGAGGCCGGCCAACAGCACGTATGGCAGCGGCGGGGCGCTCACCTCGCCATCCGGTCGAGACGAGCCGCGGTGTGCGTCGCGGTCTGCATGGTCGAACACCTCCGGTCGGCCCCCCACCGTACCCCTCTCGGCGAACCCAGGGTTCACCACACCCCTCCAGGGGGCTCCCCAACCCAGGGTTCGCCACACCCCTCCAGGGGGCTCCCCAACCCAGGGTTCGCCACACCCCTCAAGGGGGCTCCCCAACCCTGGGTTCGGGGAAACCGGCTACTCGTCGCCGGCCGACGAGGCCGCCATCTCGGCGATCTCCTGGACGATGTCGGCATTGGCCAAGGTGGTCACGTCGCCGAGTTGACGCTGCTCGGAGATGTCCTTGAGCAGTCGCCGCATGATCTTGCCCGACCGGGTCTTGGGCAGATCGTGGGTGAACACGATCGACTTGGGTCGAGCGATCGGCCCGATCGACGTCGCCACGTGCTCTCGCAACTCGACGATCAGTTCCTCATCACCGACGATCCCCGCCCGCAACGTCACGAACGCGGCGATGGCTTGGCCGGTGACCGGATCCGCCCGACCGACGACGGCCGCCTCGGCGACGGCGGGATGCGACACGAGGGCGGACTCCACCTCGGTGGTCGAGATGTTGTGCCCGGCCACCAGCATGATGTCGTCGACCCGCCCCAGCAGCCAGTAGTAGCCGTCGGCGTCGCGCTTGGCACCGTCGCCCGGGAAGTACCGGCCCTCGAAACGCGACCAGTAGGTGTCGATGTAGCGCTGATCGTCGCCGTAGATGGTCCGCAGCATCGAGGGCCACGGATGGGTCAGGACGAGGAACCCGCCCCCACCGAGGGGCACGGAGTTGCCGTCCTCGTCGACGACGTCGGCGCCGATCCCGGGGAACGGGAAGGTCGCCGAGCCCGGCTTGGTGGCGACGGCTCCGGGAATGGGCGTGATCATGATCGCGCCGGTCTCGGTCTGCCACCATGTATCGACGATGGGGCATCGTCCATGGCCGATGTGCTCGTGGTACCACATCCACGCCTCGGGATTGATGGGCTCGCCGACGGTGCCGAGGAGCCGCAGCGAGGACAGGTCGTGCCGTTCGGGGTACTCCTCGCCCCACTTCATGAACGCCCGGATGGCGGTCGGTGCGGTGTAGAAGACCGTGACGCCGTACTCCTCGATGATGGACCAGAGGCGATCCTTGTCGGGGAAATCCGGGGCACCCTCGTACATGACACCGGTCGTACCGTTGGCGAGCGGCCCGTAGACGATGTACGAGTGGCCGGTGACCCAGCCGATGTCGGCGGCGCACCAGTAGACATCGTCGGGTTTGATGTCGAACACGTAGTGGTGGGTGGTCGTGATCCCGGTGAGGTACCCACCTTGGGTGTGAACGATGCCCTTGGGTTTCCCGGTGGTCCCTGAGGTGTACAGGATGTAGAGCATGTCCTCGGCGTCCATGACCTCGGGTTCGCATTCGACGTCCTGGCCGTCGACGAGGTCGTGGTACCAGACGTCTCGACCGTCGGTCATCGGGGCCCCGTTGTCGACGCGGCGAACGACGACGACATGCTCGATCGACGGGGTGGAGGCGAGGGCCACATCCGCGTTCTCCTTCAACGGGACCTTCGCTCCTCGACGCCACGACCCGTCCTGGGTGATGAGCACCTTGGCTTCGGCGTCGTTGATGCGGTCCGAGAGGGCATCCGACGAGAAGCCGCCGAACACGACCGAGTGGACCGCGCCGATCCGGGCACACGCGAGCATGGCCACCGGCAGCTCGGGGATCATCCCCATGTAGATGGCGACCCGGTCCCCGCGGCGCACCCCGAGTCCCTTGAGGGCGTTCGCGAACCGACCCACCTCCTCGTAGAGGTCCCGGTAGGTGAAGGTGCGCGTGTCGCCGGGCTCACCGATCCAGTGGTACGCGACCTTGTCGCCTCGGGCCTCGAGATGCCGGTCGAGGCAGTTGTACGACAGGTTGAGCCGGCCGTCGGCGAACCACGTGTAGAACGGGGCGTTGGACTCGTCGACCGAGACGGTCGGCTCCTGGTACCAGGTGATCCGTTCCTTGGCCTGCTCCAGCCACCAGGCGCGCCAGTCTGCGGCTTCGTCGTAGATCTCGGGCCCGGCATTGGCTTGGGCGACGAACTCCGGCGGTGGGGGGAAGACCCGCTCCTCTTGCAGCAGGTTCTCGAGCGTGGAATCGGCCACGGACATCTCCTCCGTCTCGCTGCGTGTCGGGAGCCAGCCTACGCATCCGGCGACGGGCCGTGCAGGGCCATTCGGACCGAGAAGACGGAACGCCGTCGGACCCACCGGCGTTGCATGGGGTGATGTCGCCCCGTTCTCGTTTCGTGATACTGGCTGCCGGGTTCGGTTTGTTCGCCGCGGCCTGCACGGGGGCGACCGGATCCAGTTCCGATCTGGTGGTCGTATCCGACCAGGGCGAGGTGGTGGTGGTCGGGAGCAGCGGGGGCGAGGCGATGCTGGTCGACGACGGCGGTTCGGCCTTCCAACCCATCTGGTCACCTGACGGCGAGCGGGTCACCTTCTCGGCCGGCTCGCAGGGTGACACCTCGCTGGTGACCGTCTCGGTCCTCGACGGCGATCGCGTGGCGCTCCCGCTGGCGACCAAGCCGTTCTTCTTCATGTGGGACCCGTCCGGCACGACGGTGGGGTGGTTGCGTGGCACCCAAGATGGGATCGTGTTCGAAGCCGATGGGGAGGTGCAGATCGAGGACGACGGACGACCCTTCTACCTGAGTTGGGCGCCGGACGGATCGCGTCTGGCCGTACACATAGGAACCGATCGACTGGACGAGCTCGGGAGCGACGGAGCGACGTCGATCGGAGTGGTACCGGGTTCCTTCCAAGCGCCGGCGTGGACCGCCGACGGCGTCGTTGCCGTCTCCCGGTCGCCCGCCGGGGAGCATCTGGTGGTCATCGACGACGGCGATGTTCGCCGCGTCGCGTCGGTCGACGGTGTCGTCCGGTTCGTGGTCGCCGGGGACCGCGCCGCCGTCGAGACGTTCGCGGCGGCGGACCAGCCGGATCAAGGCAACGGTGTCGCCGCTGCGTTCGAGACGGTCGCGTCCGTTCCGTCGGGGAGGCTCGTCGTCGTGGACCTGTCATCGGGGGACGTCACGGAGGTCCTGGACCGGACCGCGGCGGCGTTCTTGTGGAGTCCCGACGGACGGAAGCTGCTCATCCTCGACGTGGTCGATCGGCAGGGGACGTTCCGCTGGTTGGTGTGGGAGGACGGCGACCTGGTGTCGACGGTCGATTTCGTCGCCGATCCGGGCTGGTTCCAGACGTTCGTGCCGTTCTTCGACCAGTACGCCCAGTCGATGACGCTGTGGTCTCCCGATTCGGAGGCGTTCGCCTTCCCCGGCATCATCGACGACCGTCCCGGGGTGTGGGTGCAGAGCCTGTCGGCCGATGAACCGCTCCACGTGGCTGACGGGTCGTGGGTGGCGTGGCGGCCGTGACCTGTGGACAAGCCCGGGGGTGCCGATATACTCCCGCTCCGTGCCTTCCGGCGCCGGTTATGATGCCGGGGCGCTCATGCCCCCATCGTCCAGCGGCCTAGGACTCCGCCCTTTCAAGGCGGCAACGGGGATTCGAATTCCCCTGGGGGCACGACGCGGGGGCGTGGTGAAGTCTGGAGTTCACGCCGGCCTGTCAAGCCGGAGGTCGCGGGTTCAAATCCCGTCGCTCCCGCCACATCGTCCGCCCGGGTTCCGACCCGGGCGTGCGGTCAGGTAGCTCAGCTGGAAGAGCGCCGGTCTGAAAAACCGGAGGTCGGCGGTTCGATCCCGCCCCTGACCACCGCCAGTCATCCCGACGAATCGGGCGAGAACCCTTGTGATTCCTTGGTTCTCGGTACCTTCTTCTCTTGTCGTCGTCTCGCGCCGTTCGTC
>JALSQW010000008.1 GCA_026985095.1 Acidimicrobiia bacterium
CGGGGATCCCGGTGATGTGATCGTGGCGGGGGACTGGGACGGGGACGGGGACGACACCGTGGCGGTGTATCGGCCGTCGACGGGGTCGTTCTACGTCAACCTCGACAACGCCCCCGGCACCGCCGACGCCACCCTCCTGGCCGGCAGCGGGTTCGACGGCGTCGCAGCCGGTCGATGACCCCGCGCCCGTAGACTCGGCGCACTAGCAGCCGAACGGAGCTCCCATGACGACATCGACCAACGGGTCCCCCGACCCGACCCCCTTCCGCGACACCGTCGAGGCCGACACCGTCAAGATCCAGCAAGGCGGCGCCGGACGCATCGAAGCCAGAACGGTCTCCATCACCCAAGGTGGAGCCCAGAGCATCGAGGCGAGCCACGTCGACATCGACCTCGGAGGCGCCGCCGTCATCTCCTCCGAACACGCCGACATGGACCGCACCGCGGCGGCCGTCGTCGTCGCCGACGACGCCGTCATCCGCGACTCGGCCCCCGGCATCGTCGTCGCCAACCGGGTTGTCTCCGACCGCACCCGGATCGGGGTCCTACTGGCGGGGACGATCGAAGGCCAACCCCGTGTCGCCGTCGACGCCCGCGTCGCCGCCGCCGCAGGGGCCGCCTTCGCCGCCACCATCTTCGTCCTCAGCCGGATCTTCCGCCGCTGATCACACCACCGCCGCCACATGGCGGCAGGGATCGGCGACGAATCGATCGCGCTCGACCACTCGGTGGGCGCCCGCGGCCCGCAACGCCGCCGACCGCAGATCGGTGATCCCGGCACCGAAGACCACCACGAACGCGCCCGCGTCGACCAGCCCCCGCACGAGATCGGACACCGCCGTGTGCCGATCGTCCACCACCCCCAGGCGCGGGCGGGCATCGAGACCCGCCAGGCCGGCCCGGTTGCGCACCACCCGCGGCGCGTACCCGCAACCTTCGAGCGCCGCGACCACGACGCCGCGCACATCGGGCTCCGCGACCACCACCGCCACCGGACGGAGCGGACCGGGATCGGGTGCCGCGCGAGGGGCGACCGCGTCGGCTTTGGCCATGCCCCACCGAAGATGCGCCTGCCAGGCTTCCTCCCCCAACACCGCCGACGACGCCGGTTCACCGGCCGGAACGGCACCGGCCGCGACCACGCCGTCTTCGACACACCGCGCCACGAACCGCGCCACGACGTCCCGTACCACCTCCATCGGAGCGATCCGCTGATCGGCGAAGGGAACGGCGAAGCCTTCGAACGCAGCCTCGAGGTCGCCAACGGCCGCCTCGAGCCTCTCCCCACACCGGTCCGGATCGGCGCCGGCGGCAGCGACGAGCGACGTCAGGTAGCCGGGGAGCGCAGCCACGAAGGCGGCACGCATCTGTTCAGCCACCGGTTCCATCCGCCGAAGCTTACGGAGATGAGGCCACGTCGGTGCTCGCCGGGCCTACCATCCGACGACCGAACCACGGGAGATACGATGAAGAAGTTGATGGTCCTCGCCGCCCTCCTCGCGGTCCTCGCGACCGCCTGTCGCGCCGAGGTGCTGATGGGACTGGACGTCCAGGAGGACGGATCCGGGTCGATGACGATGGAGGTCGGCGTCGACGAAGAGCTCCAGGGCCTCCTCGAGATGGGTGGAGGATCCCCCGACGACCTCCTCGGTGATCTGTCGATCGACGCCCCCGAAGGCGCCGAGACCACCCAGCGCACCGAAGGCGACATGACCTACTACGGCGTGAAGATCGACTTCGCCGACCCGGCCGAGCTCGAGAAGTTCATGACCGAAGGCGGCAACGACGCGTTCGAGGAGTTCGCCTTGGTCGTCGACGACGGCGGAGCCGAACTGCGAGCCCGGATGAACGTCCCAACCCAGGACCTCGGCGACGCACCGTTCGACCCCTCTCAGATCACCGACGAGTTCTTCTCCGCCAAGTTCGTGGTGTCGCTCCCCGGCAAGGTGGTCGAGTCCAACGCGGACGAGACCCTCCCCGACGGGCGCCTCGTGTGGGACCTGCCGATCACGGGCGGCGAGAAGGAGGTCTTCGCCCGCTCCGAGACCGGCGGCGGCGCACTCACCCTGCTGTGGATCATCCTCGGGGTGATCCTCGTCATCGCCATCGCCGTGGCCGTCGTCATCGCCGTGTTGCGCAACCAGCAGCCCGATCGGGCCATCGACGAAGCCTCCGATGCGGACGCGCTCGCGGGGGACGACACCACCTCCGACGATGCGACGAACGAACGCGCCGCCGACGCCGTCGAGGAGCCCCGAGATGGCGGCGACCCCGAGGGCGAAGGAGCCGACGGCGACGAAGGCGACGGGGACGAAGGCGACGTGGACGGTGAGACCCCCACCGAGGACTGAGCTACCGGGAGACCACGACGGCGACGACGTTCCCGAACGGCCCGGAGACGACCCCGACCCCGAAGCGGGTCGTCTCCGGGTCGAGCAGCGTCACCGCCGACGCCGGTGACTCCAGCAGCACCGCCACCGCACCCGCCGGCGTCGCGGCGAGGGCTGCCACCTCCGCGACGTCGGTCGATGGGATCCCTGCCGAGGCGACCCGGACCGACAGATCCCCGGCGTCGTCCCCTCGATAGCGGTTCTGCGCCCCGACGACGGCCGCGAGACCGAGCCCGTTCGACCAGGCCATCGGCTCGACGCCGGCGACGATCCGTTCCCGGTTGATCAGATCGAAGACCTGAGCGGCGAAGTCCCGGTCGAGCCGGGTGATCTCGTCGCCCACCGCCGGCACCGGAAGACCCGAACCGCCCAGGACGACGGCCTGGCTGCCGACGAGCTGCTCGATGGCGAGCAGCGCCTGCGGGATGCGGTTCCCCGACGCGGTGGCGAGGAGCCGCTGCACCGGACCCGACGGCCGAGTCAACGACGACGCAACGTCGGACGATGCGAGCCCCGACGACAGCGGCGGGGGCATCGGAAGGACCGAGAGCAGGGTCACCGCCACGGTCACCAGCACCAACCCGTAGACGGCGCCGAGCGCGGCGCCTCCGAGACGGTTGAGGAAGGTGAGCCCCGGGAGCCGCCGGATGGTCGAGTGGATGAGCCTGGCGGCGACGGCAGCGCCGATCGAGATCCCGACGAACAGCCCGGCTCCCGCGACCATCTCCGTGACCTCCGGCGACATGCCCGACATCGCCGCCAAGGTCGACCCCACCGGGCCGGCGAGCCGGAACGCGAGCACCGCGCCGGCGACGAGCGTCACGACGTCGAGGGCTTCACGGATCAGCCCGCGCGCCCACCCACGCAGCATCGACAGGGCGATCAGACCGATCAGGATCTCGTCCATCATCGCGCTCCTCGGACCTGGCCGCGACCCGGGTCAACGCTCCGCCGTCTCGGCATCGGCCTCCTGCCCGTCGGAACCCTCGATCAGCGCCTCGGACGCTTCTTCCCAGGTCTCTCCGAGGATACGGGTCCGCCACCAGTGTCCCAGCAGCACCTTGAGGGCGGCGGCCGTCGGGACCGCGATGACGACCCCCCATACGCCGGCGACGGCCCCGCCCGCCACCAGCACGAGCAACGTCAACGCCGGATGCAGACGGACCGTGGCCCGCAACACCGATGGACTGACGAAGTTGTTGTCGATCTGCTGAACGACGACGGCCACCACCAACGCCCACAGCGCCGTGATCGGGTCACGAGTGGCCAGCGCCACGAGCACACCGAGGGCGCCACCGACCCAGGGGCCGAGGAACGGAACGATGTTGAGAAGTCCCCCGACGAGTCCGATGAGGAGCCAGAACGGCACCCCGATGATCCAGTATCCGACGCTCAGCAGCATCCCGACGATGATCGCCACCACGAGCTGGCCCTTGAGGAACCCGCCGACCGCCACGTTGAGCTCCCGCCCCACGAACGCCACCTCGTCTCTGAGCCGATCGGGAACCAGGGCGAGGAGATGCTCCTGGACCCGGGGGAGGTCGATGAGCAGGTAGAAGGCGAGCACCGGCCCCAGGGTGACGATCAGGAGCACCTCGAAGATCCCGGAGGTCACCGTCCCCAGTCGCGAGAGGAGTACCTCGGTGATGAGATCCCGGTTGGCCGGGTCCGACAGGTAGGCGCGCAGCTCGGCATACCGCCACAGGTGGAGCTGATCGAACCCGAAACGATCGATGAGCTGCTCGATCTGCCTGGTCGTGTCGTCGAAGATCTTCGGGAAGGTCGACGCGAAACCCTCGGCCTGCTCAGCGATCCCGGGCACCACCAACACGCCGACGACGACGATCCCGACCACGATCACGGCGAAGGCGATCGCGGCACCCACGAGACGGTGGATCCCTCGGTCGTGGAGCCGCACGACGAGCGGGTTGAGGATGAACACCAAGATGACCGCCAGCAGCAGCGGAGCGAGGATGATGCGACCTTGGATCACGAGCCAGACCGCGACGGCGATGAGGATGAGGATCCCCAGCAACGACCACGAGACGATCCCGAGCCGCCGGATCACCGCGTCGAGCGGCACCGACCCGCCCTCGTCGGTCACCGGGGCGTGTCCCCGACCTGAGCCGCGATCTGGTCCAAACGCTCGGCACGCATCTTCCGGAGTCGCCGCACGGTCAGTGGGGCGAAGGCCAGCGCGTCGGGATCGTCGATGAGTCGCCGCAGCGCCTGGTAGTACCGGGTCGCGGAGATGCCCAGGTACTCACGGATGGCGCGGTCCTTGGGACCCGGGTAGAGCCACCATCTCCCCTCGAAATCGAGGATGGATCGGTCACGCTTGGAGAGCATGCCCGAAGCGTATCGACGACGTACGGAGAGACCGCGGATTTCGCGCGTTCGTCGTCGATGTTCGGGCTACACGTCGTCGGTCGCGGCGCGGTCGATGTGTTCGTGGACGGTCTCCATCACGGCCGCTTCGAGGCTCCGAAGCGCCCGGGCAAGGGCCAGACCAGACGGCACGACCCCCGCTTCGGTCTTGGTCCATCCGCCCCGCGGCGCGCGGCCTTCGGCCTCGTAGTGCTCGCCGAGGGCATCCAACGATGCCGTCGCCAGGACCTCGTCTCCTTCGACCGCCTCGTGTAGCTTCACCGTCAGATCCATGGGATGATCCTCCACGTTCGTCGTCACATCGATCGTCGTGCGGGGCCGTCCGCGGCGGTAGGGCCGAAGGGACCACCTGTCGGAGCCGGGTACCGGATTCGAACCGGTGACACCGGGTTTACAAGACCCGTGCTCTACCAACTGAGCTAACCCGGCGGGGACGGTCAGGATACCGCGCCCCGCATCCGGGCCACCTCGAACACGGCGAGCGTCGCCGCGGCCGACGCATTGAGCGACTCCACCGGCCCGGCCATCGGGACCCGGGCGACCACGTCGACCCGTTCACGAACGAGACGCCCCAGGCCTCTCCCCTCGGCACCCACGACGACCACCACCGGCTCACGCAGCAGGTCGAGACCGAACAACGACCGTTCACCGGACGCGTCCAACCCGACCCGCCACACGTCGAGACGGTCCAACCGCCGCAGCGCGTCCGCGATCGACGACACCTCCACGATCCGGGCGCGCTCGAACGCTCCGACGGCGGCCTTGAACGCGGTCGCTCCCAGCGGGGCGGAGCGTCTCGTCGGGACGACGATCGTCGCCACCCCCGCCGCGACGGCCGAGCGGACGACGGCTCCGACGTTGCGCGGATCCTCCAGATGATCCAGCGTCAACAACGCGGGAACCGCCTCGGCGGCGACGGCCTCGTCGAGATCGAGCGTCGGAAGCGGGAGTGCCCGGGCGACGACCCCCTGCGGTGCGCTCGTCTGGGCCAACGGCCGGACGTCGTCGACGAGCTCGATCTCGGCCCCCCGGGCCCGAGCGGCGGCGACGAGCCGGTCGTATCCGGAACGCTCGATCCGTCCCCGTTCGACGATCAGCCGACGGACCCGGCCCGCCTCGACGGCGGCATCGACGGCGTGGAACCCCTCGAGATCAACCCCGATGCCAGCGGACGCCATCTGGCGTATCCTCCACGACGATGCCGATGCCGGCCAGCGCATCGCGGATCTCGTCCGCCAAGCCCCAGTCGCGAGATCCCCTGGCGTCGTCGCGTCGCTCCAGGATGGCCTCGACGGTGGCCGAGGACGCACCGAACCGCTCCGCGAGCTCGGCCAGTCGACGATCGAGACCAGCCAGGTCCCGCGCCGGTTCCGCCAAGCCGAGGACGTCGACGATGGCGTCGTACGCCGCCACCTGCGGTGCCGCGTCCTCCCCGCCGTCGAGGCGCCGGTTCCCCTCCCTGACGACATCGAACAACACGGCCAAGGCACCGGCGACGTCGAGGTCGTCCTCCATCGCCGCCGAGAAGCGACCCAGTGCATCGGCATCCGGCGGGCCCGACGCCTCGTCGGCGCGACGCCGGAACGCCCACAATCGGCCCAGCGACGCCTCCGCGTCCCGGATCGCCTCCTCGGAGAACTCCACGGGCTTGCGGTAGTGCGTCCTCAGGTAGAAGAGCCGCACCGCCAGCGGCTCGTACGTCCCGAGGGCCTCCAACAGGTCGACGACGTGACCGGTCGACTTGGCCATCTTCTCGCCCGCGAGGTTCACCATCCCGTTGTGCAGCCAGTAGCGGGCGAAGGTCTCACCGGTGGCCGCCTCGGACTGGGCGATCTCGTTCTCGTGGTGGGGGAAGATCAGGTCCTGGCCTCCGCCGTGGATGTCGAACCCGTCGCCCAGGTACTTGCGGGACATGGCCGAGCACTCGATGTGCCAGCCGGGACGGCCCGCTCCCCACGGGGACGGCCACGACGGCTCCCCCGGCTTGGCCGCCTTCCACAGAGCGAAGTCGAGGGGATCTCGCTTCCGGTCATCCGGCTCGACCCTGGCTCCCGACAGCAGCTCGTCGACGTCGCGACCCGACAGCTTCCCGTACTCCGGGTAGGAACGCACGGCGAAGTACACGTCGCCGTCCGCCTCGTACGCGTGGCCCGTCTCGATGAGACGCTCGATGAGCTCGACCATGTCCGCGATGTGCTCGGTCGCTCGCGGCTCGACCGTCGGAGGGAGCACACCCAAGAGGCGATAGGCCTCGGAGAACGCGGCGTAGGAGCGCTCGACCACCTCGTCGATCCCGATCCCCTCCGCCTGGGCGGTGGCGATGATCTTGTCCTCCACGTCGGTGACGTTGCGAACGTACTCCACGTCGTAGCCGGCGAACCGCAGGTAGCGGTAGACGACGTCGAACGCGACCGCGGAGCGTCCATGACCCAGGTGAGGAGCGGACTGCACTGTCGGACCGCACACGTACATGGCGACCTTGCCCGGGTCCCGGGGGACGAACGACGTGCGCGTGCGGCCGAGGGTGTTGAAGAGCTCCATCGGCGGAATGCTATCAGGAGGCCTACCGGCGACGACCATCGCGGGCGCCGGCCCGGTAGAGTCCGCCCATGGTCACGCCCCTCGGCCCCGGTCCGCTCGTCTATGGGCATCGTGGAGCCTCCGCGTACGCCGGCGACAACACCCTCGAGTCGATCCGGCTCGCCTACGAACAGGGGGCCGACGGGGTCGAGATCGACGTTCGGACCACCGTCGACGGCACCCTCATCCTGTCGCACGATCCGACCGACGAGGCGGTCGGGGTGCTGGCGCGGGCGACGTTCGACGAGGTCCGCCGCCGAGCTCCGCACATCCCCACGTTCGCCGAAGCCCTGGCAGCGGTTCCCGACGGCGGCTTCGTGAACGTCGAGATCAAGAACGAACTGGGCGAACCCGACTTCGACCCCGCCCGCCGGTCGGTGGCGCCCACCCTGGCCCAGATCTCAGTGGCCGGCATGATCGATCGTACGCTGATCTCCAGCTTCGACCCGATCACCATGGGTCTGGTCCGCCGGTCCGCGCCTCGGATCGCCGCGGCGCAGCTCCTCACCCCGTTCGTCGAGCCGCTCTCGGTCGTCGGATGGGTCCACCGCACCGGACTCGATGCCATCGCCGTCCCCGTGCCTTCGCTCGCCGGCGATCGTCTCGAGACCGTCGTCGAAGCCGCGAGCGGCTATGGCCTGGGGGTCAGCGCATGGACGGTCGACGACCCCGACGAGATCCGCCGTCTCGCCGATGCAGGGGTCGACATCATCATCACGAACGATCCGAAGACGGCCGTCGAGGCGCTCGAGGATCGGCGCTGACGATCGACACGGTCGCCATCGCCGCGATCCCCTCGTCACGTCCGATCGCACCCAGGCCATCGGTCGTGGTCGCCTTGACGGACACCGCCCCGACGTCGACACCGACGAGACGGGCGATGGCCGAGCGCATGGCCTCGCGGTGAGGCGCGATGCGGACCGACTGGGAGATCACCGTCACGTCGCAGTTCCCGACCTGGAACCCGGCCCGGGCGAGGACATCGATCACCGTCGCGACGATGACGGCGGAATCGGCGCCGTCCCAGCGCGGGTCGGTCGACGGGAAGTGCTCGCCGAGGTCCCCGACCGCGGCCGCGCCGAGGAGGGCGTCGGAGAGGGCGTGGAGCGCGACGTCGGCGTCGCTGGTCCCCGCCAGTCCACGTTCGGCGTCGACGACGACACCCCCGATCCTGAGGGGGCCGGGGCCACCGAAGGCGTGGACGTCGAAGCCGATGCCGACGCGGATCATCCGGGATCCACCGCCAGCAGGGCCTCGGCGAGGGCCAGGTCCTCGGGGAACGTGACCTTGATGTTGCGCGGATCGCCCGGCACGGTCACCACGAGTCCGCCCATGGCTTCCACCAGACCGGCGTCGTCGGTGACGTCTTCGTCGTCGGGGCGGGCGTGGGCGGCACGGAGAGCATCGGCCCTGAAGCCCTGGGGCGTCTGCACTGCCACGAGTCGCGAGCGGTCGACGGTGCGGATGATCCGCCCGTCCTGGACGACCTTCAGCGTGTCTCTCACCGCCACCGCGGGGACGACCCCGTCGACGTCACCGAGCCGCAGTCTGGCGAGCACGCTGGAGACGAGGACCGGAGAGAGCAGCGGGCGAGCGGCGTCGTGGACCAGCACGAGATCGACCTGGTCGGGGACTTCGGTCAGCCCGGCGGCGACCGACTCCCTCCGAGACGCGCCGCCCGCGATCGCCCCCGGCGGCGTTCCGACCACGACGACCTCATCGACGCCACCGGCGCGGAGCGCCTCGAGCGCCCACGACCAGAGGGGCACTCCGCCGAGCAGGGCGTCCTGCTTGGGTCCGCCGAAGCGGGTCCCCGCCCCGGCCGCAACGAGGATGCCCCAGGCGGTCACGGCGTGGGTCGGGCGAAGAACATCCTTCCGACGGACGTACGCACCATGTTGGAGATCTCGACTTCGAGCATCTCCCCGATGCTATCGGCTGCTTCGGACACGACGACCATCGTTCCGTCTTCCAGGTAGCCGACCCCTTGGCCCGGTTCGCTCCCCGGCCTGGAGATGAGCAGCTCGATGTGCTCGCCGGTGGCGAGCATCGGGCGCAGGGCCTCCCCCAGTGAATGGGGGTTGATGGTCGTGATCCCGCGCAGCCCCGCGGCACGCGACAGGTTGTGGTCCGTGGTCACGAGCATCGCCCCGTACCGTTCGGCGAGGACGAGGAGCTTGGCGTCGACCTCGTCGCGCTCGGGAACGGTGTCCTCGACGACGACCAGATCGTCGCGCTCGGTCCGCAGTGCCTCCAGCACGTCGAGGCCCCGCCGCCCGCGTCGTCGCCGCTCCCGATCGGCGGAGTCCGCGATGGTCTGGAGCTCGTCGAGGACGAACGCCGGCACCCAGAGGGCCCCGGGGAGCAGACCCGAACGGGACAGCTCGAGGACCCTCCCGTCGATCGCCGCACTGGAATCGATGAGGTAGGCCCGCTCCCCGTCTCGACGGTTCCCGACGGATCTCGTCGTGCCGAACTCGCCGGCCTTCGACGCGAACACGCCACCGGCGGTCGAGGCCAGGACGACGACCACCAGGATCGCCAGCGGCCAGCCGACCGCTGGGGGCAGCAAGGCGACGAGCGGAGCTCCGAGGGCTGCCCCGAGCACCGTCCCGACGGCCAGGCCGGCGCCGCCGGCGATGACCTGTGGCCCGGTCATGTTCTCGAACCAGCCAGGGGCCCCATCGATGAACCGTTCGACCCGCCGCCCGGCGACGCCTCCGATGACGTAGCCGATCCCCGCGCCGAGGACGGCTCCCCACACGGTGGCGAGTTGGGGATCGAGGCCCGGGATCGACCACGGACCGGCGGCGATCTGGAACCCCGCAGCGGTGGTGGCCAGCGTGATCAGTAGGCGAACGAACTCGGTGATCACCGATGCTCCCGGTGTGGACGACCCGACAGGTATCGGCTCGCGCCGAAGGCTCCTGAAGAGCTGCGACCCTAGGCGTCGGCGGGTTGCTCGACCTTGGGGAGGGCACGATCGAGCTTCTTGATGGCCTCTTCCTCGTCGAGGTGGAGGGAGAAGCGGAGCTCGCTGATGATGATCAGTCGGGCCTTGGCGAGCATGCGCTTGAGCGCTGGAGAGATGCCCTTGATCTGCTGGGCGTAGGTCAGGTCGCGCACGACCTCGGCGACCTGGTAGATGTCACCGCTGTTGATCTTCTCGGTCAGCAGCTTGTACCACCGGCTCCAGTTCGAACCTGCCTCCTGGGGTGGCTCCTTGAACGTGGCGAACACCTTCCGTGCCTGGTTCTTGGAGATGACCGGCCGCACGCCGCGCTCGACGGCCGAGGCCACCGGCACCCGTACGATGAGCTGATCGGTGGCGATCTCGAGCACGAAGTAGTCCTGCTTCTCTCCTCCGAACTCGATCCGTTCCTTCTTGATGATGGTGGCCGCCCCGTGATGCGGGTACACGACCTTGTCGCCGACCTTGAACGGGCTCTTGACCGCCTTGGCCTTGGCAGGGGCCTTCTTCGCCGCAGGCTTCTTCGCCGACGACGCGCTCGTCGCCTTCTTCTTCCCGGTCGCGGGCTTCTTCGCCGCAGGCTTCTTCGCCGCCGTCTTCTTCGCCGCCGTCTTCTTCGCAGCCGACGCCTTGGCGGGAGCCTTCTTCGCCGCAGGCTTCTTCGCCGCCGTCTTCTTCGCCGCCGTCTTGTTCGCAGCCGACGCCTTGGCGGGAGCCTTCTTCGCCGCAGGCTTCTTCGCCGACGACGCGCTCGTCGCCTTCTTCTTCCCGGTCGCGGGCTTCTTCGCCGCGGTCGACGTGGCGGTCGCGGCGGCCTTCTTGGCAGGGGTCTTCTTCGCAGGCACAGGGTCTCGCTGGTTCGGCAACGGGGGAACGAGCCGCAGTGTACCCCGGCCCGTCACGATCTTCGGCGTCGAAGGTCAGCCCTCGGGTTCCGGCACCGCTCCGGCTTCAGCCAACAGGTCGAGGTACGTCCGGATCTGCCGGGCCCGGGACCGGCCCACGCCTTCGACCTGGCTCAGCTCCTCGATCGTGGCTTGCCGCAGCCGCTGCAGGTCGCCGAACTTGCGGATGAGCGCATCGCGGACCGAGGCCGGCAACCGCGGGATCCCCGCCAGGAGCCTCGCGCCGCGGGATCGAGCCGGCTTGTCCAGAGGGACGAGGCCGAGCGCCGCGCCGACCTTCGCCAGGTGGTACAGGTCCTCGTCGGGGAGGTCGTCGAGCTTCTTGAACACCGAGCTGCCCTTGCGGGGGCGGCGAGGCTGGAAGTCGAAGTTGACCAACTCGGCGAGCTCGGCCACTCCGCGGACCAGATCGGAGGCCTGGATGCGGATGAGCGGCGCCTCCTCACCCAGCTCCACGGCGACGGTCTCGAGCTGAGCGTTGATCCGCAGGACGATCGCGGCGCGTTGGATCACCCCCACGGCGTCACGCATCATCGTGGCATCTCCGAGCTCGTCCCGGGTCAGCCGGATGACACTGTCGTCCAACTGGCGCCGGAGGCGCTCGAGGGCCTGGAGGTGCTGGTTCGCCTGCGCGAACAGGGAGGTCGCGTCCTGCAGTTCGAACCGACCATGGGGCGAGAAGACCACGGCGATGCTCCGGCCTTCCTCGCTGACGGCGAGCACCGGCAACCCGGTCTGGATCGCGAGGCGGTCGGCCGTACGGAACCGGGTACCGGTCTCGTCGGTGTCGATGGACGGATCGGGGATGAAGTGCACGTTGGCCCGGGTGATCGTCTCGGCGATGTCGTCCACGACGATGCCCCCGTCCATCTTCGACAGCTCGGCCACCCGCTGCGCCGTGAACGGAGCGTCGAGGATGAACCCGCCGCTGGAGACCGCATCGACCACACCGCCCGAGCCGACCAACACCAGACCACCGGTTCCTTGGCGGATGATGATCTCGGCGGCGTCGCGCAGCCCCGTTCCGGGAGCGAAACGGCGGAGGATGTCGAGCGGAACTGCGACCTTCGGGGCCATCGACGCCGCAGGCTAGCGCCTCATGCCGTCCCGGAGGGTCACCCCCCGCGCCCCGACGACCGTCGCGGCGGCCGAACGTTCCCGACTCCCACCAGCGACAGAGCGTCCGACAGCCTCCTGACCCCATCCTCGGCGGTGACGACCTGGCCGACCCCCATCCTCACCGCCTCGGCTCTGCGTCGCGAACCTTGGGTGACGGCGCGCAGCTCTCCGGTGAGTCCGACCTCACCCCACGCGGCGACGTCACCGACGGGCACGTCCCCGGCCGACGACGCCACGGCGAGCGCCATCGGCAGATCGATCGCCGGCTCCACCACCCGGAGGCCGCCGACGACGCTCACGTACACGTCGTGGGCTGCGAGCGACACGCCGGCATGCCGGTCGAGCACCGCCAGCACCTGATGCAGCCGAGCGACGGGAAGGCCTTTCGCCGACCGTCGCGGCTGGGGGTTGGCGGTCGGAACGACGAGCGCCTGAACCTCGACGAGCAACGAGCGGCGACCATCGACGGTGGGGAACAACACGGTTCCCGCCACCGCCAGGTCACGCTCGCCGACCATCACCTTCGACGGGTCCGGGACGGGGAGCATCCCGGTGTCGGCCATCTCGAACACGCCTACCTCGTTGATGGATCCGAAGCGGTTCTTCGCGCCCCTCAGGAACCGCATCCCTCGCTCGGGGTCCCCCTCCAGGTACAGGACCACATCGACCATGTGCTCCAACGTCTTCGGGCCGGCGATCGCGCCGTCCTTGGTCACGTGACCGACCAGGATCACCGCGGTACCCGACCGTTTGGCGAATCCCACCAGACGAGCGGCGGCTTCGCGAACCTGCGCCACCGACCCGGCCGAGCCGGCGAGCTCGGGGACCGCCATCGTCTGGATCGAGTCGACCACCACGACATCCACCGGGCTGGCCTGGGCCAACGCGACGACCGCGTCCACCTCCTGCTCGCAGGTGACGACCACCCCCGCGTCGGCGACCCCGAGGCGCTCGGCCCGCATGCGGATCTGGTCGGCGGACTCCTCCGCCGAGACCAGCAGCACCTGCTCACCGGCCGTCGCCAGCCCGGTCGACGCCTGCAAGAGCAGCGTCGATTTCCCGACTCCGGGCTCTCCGCCCACCAACACGACGGATCCGGCGACCAGCCCGCCGCCCAGGACCCGATCGAGCTCCTCGATGCCCGACGACATCCGGGGCTTCCCGGTCCGAGGGCCCTCCGCGGCGGCGAGCTGCCGCGCGACCGCCGTGCTTCGGCGAGCCGGAGCCGCCACCTCGCGGAGGGGAGCGTCTGCCCGACATTGCGGACAGAACCCCATCCACCGGCCCGCCTCGTAGCCGCACTCTCCGCACCGGAACGTCGTCGAACCCATCACCGCACCCTTCCTCGGACCGCGACCACGCTACCGGGGCCCTACGACAGATCGGATCCGTCGTCCCGGAAGAGCCGCCGCACGAGCGAGACCACCACCAACCCGAGCGCCACCGCCAGGATCAGCCCGGCAACGACGCTCCCCACCGTCCACGGCTCGGCGACACGTACTGTCGACAACTGGAGCATCGTGGCACAATACCGGGGAGACGGGAGCGGGGAACCCGTCTCCACCGACCACGAGAGGGCCGCGCGTGCGAGACGACGGAACCACATCAGATCCTTTCGACGAGCTCTTCGAGCCGTTCGAGCTCGACGAGCTCCCTCCCGCCGACGAACCGCCGCCTCGCCGCGCCGCGGCTCCTCCGCCGACGGCTGCGACCGTGCCGGCCGCAGCGACCGGCACCGCCGGCGTGACCTGTCCGTCGTGCGGGTCGACCAACGCGCTCCAGAACCAGCACTGCGACCAGTGCGGCGCGCGCCTGGGACGGGACCCCCTGCCCGTGGCGACACCGCCGGCCGGAGGCTCCTCCCCCGGTCTCCGCGCCATCGGTGTGCTGGCCGCCGTCGTCCTCGTGGTGTTCCTCGGTGCGCTCACCCTCAACGCCCTCCGCGGCGGCGCCCCCGCCGACGCCGAGGAGGCCACCGCCACCAGCTCCACCACCACGACCCAGCCGCCGATCGTGACCGAGCTGTTCCCCTCATCGGTGGAGGCCAGCTCCGAGCTCGCCTCGCTCCCTGCCAGCAACCTCATCGACGGCGACCCCGGCACCTACTGGAACGACGAGTCCCTCCAGGGAGTCGACGCGTCGTTGACGTTCCGGTTCTCCCGAGCCGTCCAGATCCGTGAGATCGAGATCCAGAACCTGACCGACGACGAGAAGTTCAAACGCAACTACCGGATCAAGGGCTACGTCATCACCGTCGACGACCTCAACACCGAGATCGCCGGGCGCCTGGAGGACACCAACGAGCCCCAACGGGTCAAGATCGCTTCGCTGGACACGACCAAGCTCACGATCCAAGTCACCAGCACCTACCCGGCCCAGGCGATCGGGGACGCGCCCGCCTACAGCGAGCTGGCCCTGCAGGGCGTCAGGTTCTTCGGCGTGGAACGCTGACCGACCGGGATCGTCGGCGTTCGCGCACGATCACCGCGACCGGCACCGCCACCAACGCCGAGCCGACGAGCGACACCAGTCGGTACCCTCCCCCCGCCAGGAGGAACCCCGAGGCCAGCCCTGCCGCGGCGCCGGAGATCCACACCATCGAATCGGCCACGCCCTGGATCTGCAGCCGCCGGTGAGGATCGACCGCCTCGACCACCAGGGCGCTGCCCGCCACATAGCCGAAGTTCCACCCCAGACCGAGCAGGAACAAGGCGACGACGAGCGCGAACCGATCAGCGCCACCGGTCGTCGAGGCGATGATCCCCGAAGCTGCCAGCATCGCCAACCCGGCCACGATCACCGGGAACCGTCCGAAGCGATCCGACAGGAACCCGGTCACCGGCGACAGCGCGAACATGCCGAGGGTGTGAGCGCTGATCACCAGGCCCACCGCGGCGAGGCTCTCCCCCGCCGCCCGGATGTGGATGGGGGTCATCGTCATGATGAGCACCATCACGAACTGAGATGTCAGCAGCGCCGCCAGCGCCACGCGTACCAGAGCCGGTCGGAGCAGCTCACGGACCGGCAACGGCTGCTCCCCCCGCTCGACCCGCTCGTCGGGCGCCAGATCGAGCGGATCGGGACGGAGGAACACGAACACCACCAGTCCCGCCGCGGCGTACATCCCGGCTGCCAGCACGTACGGTCCGGCCAGGCCGACGAACCCGAGGGACTCGGCGATGCCGCGAGAGGGCTCCAAGAGCGCCGGCCCGGCCACCGACCCGATCGTGCCTGCCCACACGATCAACGCGATCGCCGAGCTCCGCCGCTCTGCCGCCGAGACGTCGGCCGCCGCGTACCGAGCGAGACGATCCGCCGCGTTGCCGAACCCCATCACGAACAGTGCCAGGACCAGGAGCGGGAAGACCGCCACGTCGGTCGCCACCGCCGCGGCGAGGGCGCCCGCCCCCGCGATCAGCTGCCCGATCACCATGCCCCGACGGCGGCCATGGCGAGCCATGAACCACGACAGCGGCGCGGTCCCCAGCGCCATGCCGATCACGGCGACCGCCCCCGGCAGACCCGCCCAGGTCGCCGAGCCCAGCGTCTTCTGGGCGACCAGCGCGGTGACCGTCGCTGCCGCGAGGAACCCCGTGCGGGTCACGCCCACCGACGCGAACAATGCGGCGAGGAGCTTGCCGCGCACCCGCGAGGGCACCGCGGTCAACGGCGGGGAGGGATCAGACAGCCTCGCCCTTTCGGTACCGGAGCCCGTCGGCCGCAGGCATCCGCAGACGCTGGGTGGCGATCGCCAGAACGAGCAGGGTCACCAGGTACGGGGTGGCGGCCACGACCTGCGACGGGACCGAATCGGTCGTGATGTACCACGTGAAGAACAGCACCCCGAAGATGCCCTCGAAGATCGCCGGCGTGTACCGCCGGCGGATCGCGGACCACACCGCCAGGAGGACCAGCACGATCGCCACCGCCAACAACAACGCGTGGACGGCCTCGTTCTGACGCAGGCGCAGCGCATCGGCGTAGCCGAACAGGGTGGACCCGACCATCGTCCCCACCGGGTTCCAGTTCCCGAAGATCATCGCCGCCAGACCGAGGAAGCCACGTCCGGCCGTCATACCCTCCCGGTAGATGCCGGCCTGAACGACCACCAGATAGGCGCCGCCGAGACCGGCCAGCGCCCCCGAGATGACCACGCCGTAGTACTTCATCCTCAGGACGGGGACGCCGAGGGACTCGGCCGCGTAGGGGTTCTCGCCGCAGGACCGCAACCGGAGTCCCCAGGCGGTGCGCCACAGCACCCACCACGACAACGGGACGATGGCCAGGCCGATCACCGTCAGCCACGACAGGTTGGAGGTGAGCCCGGCGATGATCCCGGAGGCATCCGACACGAAGAAGATCCGTTTCGCCTCCAGCCAGTTGAAGAAGTCCGAGATCACGGGGACGTCGAACGTCGCGATCTGCGACTTGATGCCCGGCGACTGGGTGGCGCCCCCGCCGCTCTCGGGCGTGTAGGTCACCACCGACAGGAACCGCATCGAACCGGCCGCGAGGATGTTGATCGCGACCCCCGACACGATGTGATCGACGGCGAAGGTCACCGTGGCGATGGCGTGGATGAGGCCGAACACCGCTCCGCCGGCGACACCGAGCAGCACTCCCTGCCACGGGCCATAGCTCCAGCCCGCCCATGCCCCGAACCAGGTCCCGGCGATCATCATGCCTTCGAGACCGATGTTGACGATGCCGGAGCGTTCCGAGAACATGCCGCCCAGGCCCGCCAGCATGATGGGCACCGACAGCCGGAGCGCCGCCGCCCAGGTCCCGGAGGTGGTCAGCTCGCTCGTGTCCGAGACGCTCTGGACGACGGCCAGCAGCAGCACCCCACCGATGATCAGCGCAGCGAGCCGCATCCAGCGGTTCGCTGCCCATGCCGGCGCCGAGGAGGTCTCGATCTCGGTTCGCATGTCGGTCACGCGGCCGCTCCTTCCACCGCTTCCCTGGTGGCCTCCGCCGCGGATCTGATCTCGAGACGTTCGATGAACCGGTTCACCACCTCGTAGGCGATGACGACCGCCAACACGACGACACCCTGCATGATCGTGACGACCTCCTTCGGGGTGTCCTTCAGATCAAGGATCAGCGCCGAACGATCCATGAATCCGAACAGCAACGCCCCCAGTGCCATCCCGACCGGATGGTTCCGACCCAGCAGCGCCACCGCGATCCCGTTGAACCCGAGGTTGCGGGGGAAGTCCTGGGTGTACGACTGGAGGTTGCCGAACACCGCAGCCAGGCCGACGAGACCGGCGACGCCGCCGGAGATCAGCATCGTGTTCATGATCATGCGGTTCGGGTCGACCCCTGCCATCCGCGCCGCGCCGGGGTTGATGCCCGAGGCCCGCAGCTCGTACCCGAAACGGGTCCGCCACACCAGCAGGTAATAGAAGACCCCCACGACGATGGCGAACACCGCGAAGCCGTGGAGGTCGATTCCTCGCGGCTCGGAGAACCCGAGCGCCCCGAAGAGCCAGTTCAGGTTCGGGAGCTGACCCGACGGTGGGAGCGGCGGGGTCGCCAGGTTGAGGCTCGACCCGTTGGGATCCTTGAAGTAGTTGAGCAACAGGAAGGCGATCACGCTGAAGCCGATGAAGTTCAACATGATCGTCGAGATCACCTCATGGACGCCCCGGGTGACCTTCAGGGCGCCGGCGATCCCCGACCAGGTCATCCCCACGATGATCGCCACGGCCAAGATGACGGCGATGTGCAGCGGTGCCCACAGGACGATGTTGCCGCCGACCCAACCCGCGAACAGCGCCGCGAGCAGGTACTGGCCTTCGACGCCGATGTTGAACAGCCCCATCTGGAAACCGACCGCGACCGCGACCGCCGAGATGTACAACGGAACGGCCCGGTTGATCATCGACGCCACCGACGTGGAGGTCCGAGCGAAGTCCCACATCGCCCCGAACGCCGTGATCGGGCTGCGACCGACGAGCATCAACGCGATCGACGCCACGATGAGCGAGAACACGATCGCCGAGATCGGCGCCAACGACGCCAGCAGGATCCGCCTCATCGGCTCACCCCCACACCCGTCATGTACGCCCCGAGCTCGTCGGGGGTCACGGTTCGAGGGTCGAGCTGGGCGACGAACCGGCCACGGAAGATGACGTACAGCGTGTCGGACAGCCCGAGGAGCTCCTCGAGGTCGGCGGAGATGAGGAGCACGGCGAGTCCGGCCCTCCGAGCGTTGCGGATCTCGTCCCACACGTCGGCCTGGGCCCCGACGTCGATCCCACGGGTCGGGTGGGCAGCGACCAGGAGGCTCGGTTCGGCGATCATCTCCCGACCGACGATGAGCTTCTGCTGGTTGCCGCCCGACAGCGCCACCGCCGGGACGTCGGGACCCGGAGCGATCACCCCGAACCGGTCGATGATCTCGGCCGTCCGGTCCCTGGCACCCTTCTTGTCGACCCACGGGCCCTTCGCGTACGGGACCAACCACTGGTGACCCAACATGGCGTTCTCCCACAGTGGAGCGGGAAGGAGCAGACCTTGGCGGTGGCGATCGGCAGGGATGATCCCCACCCCTGCTCCCCGGCGATCACGGGTCGAAGCTTCGGTGATGTCCGAGCCGGCCAGCGAGATCGAGCCCGCATCGGCCCGGCGGACACCGAGCAGCGTGTCGACGAGCGCCGACTGGCCGTTCCCCTCGACCCCTGCCACCCCGACCACTTCGCCGCGGTGGATGTCGAAGGTGATGTCCTCGATGTCCCAACGCCCGTCCTCGTTGCGCGACCCGAGGCCGACGACCGACAGCTCCACGACGTCGGTGACCGTCGACTCGGTGGTCTCGGGGGTCGGCAACTCGCTTCCGACCATCAGCTCGGCGAGCTGATGGACGTCCACGTCCGCCGGGGACACGGTGGCGACCGTGCGGCCCTGCCGCATCACGGTGATCGAGTCGGCGATGGCCAGCACCTCCTCGAGCTTGTGGGAGATGAACAGGATGGTGACCCCTTCGTCCTTCAGGCGGCGGAGGTTCTTGAACAGCTCGTCGACCTCCTGGGGTACGAGCACCGCGGTGGGCTCGTCGAGGATGAGGATGTCGGCGCCCCGGTAGAGGACCTTCAGGATCTCCACCCGCTGGCGCTCGCCGACGGTGAGGGTCTCGACGAGCTCGTCGGGGTCGAGGGGCATCCCGTAGAGCGACCCGAGCTCGACGATCCGCGTGCGAGCCGACTCGAAATCCAGGGCGGGGCCACGGCGCGGCTCGGAGCCGAGAACCAGGTTCTCGAGGACGGTGAGGTTGTCGGCGAGCATAAAGTGCTGATGGACCATGCCGATCCCCCGGGCGATGGCGTCCTTCGGGGAGCGGAAGTGGACGACGTCGCCTCTGATGCGGATGACCCCGTCGTCGGGGCTCTGCATCCCGTAGAGGATCTTCATCAACGTGGACTTGCCGGCGCCGTTCTCGCCGACGATGGCGTGGATCTCTCCTTCGCGCACGGTCAGGTCGACGTCGTCGTTGGCGACCACACCGGGGAAGGTCTTGGTGATGCCCTCCAGCTCGACCGCGTCGCGCGGCTCGGTCACGCTTCCCTCCCCGTCCGACGATCCATGCACGACAGTGGGCCCGAGGCTAGCGCCTCGGGCCCACGTCGTGTCGCATCGGACGGTCGGTCACTCGAGCGTATCGGGAACCGTCACCATGCCGTCGATGATCTTCTGCTTCAGCTCCTCGAGCTGCGGCACGATGTCGTCGACGAAGCCACCGGAGGTGGAATAGCCGACACCGTCGGCCTTCACGTCGAAGACCGTGATCGGATCCTGGGGAACCTCCTCGACGAAGTTCTTGATCGTCGTGTACACGGCCACGTCGACCCGCTTGAGCATCGACGTCATCACGTAGTCGCGGAGCTCGGGATCGACGGTGTTGTACTGATCGGAGTCGACGCCGATGCCCCAGACCTTGGAGCCGCCCTGCTCGGTGAACTCCTTGGCCGCCTGGAACAGGCCCGTGCCGGAACCACCCGCGGCGTGGTACACGACGTCGGCCCCCTGCTCGAACATGGCCAGCGCCGCTTCCTTCCCCTTCGCCGGGTCGTTGAAGCCCGAGAAGTCCGGCGGCTCGGTCAGGTAGGTGCTCAGGATCTCGATGTCCGGCTTGACGTACTCGGCGCCGAAGCGGTACCCCGCCTCGAACTTGTTGATGAGGCCGATGTTGACCCCGCCGATGAAGCCGATCGTGCCGGTCTGTGACTTCAGCGCCGCGGCGGCGCCGACGAGCGCAGAGCCCTCATGCTCGGCGAAGACCAACGACAGGACGTTCGGCTGCTCGACCACCGAGTCGACGATGGCGAAGGTGGTGTCGGGGAAATCCTGCGCCACCCGATCGACGCCTTCGGCGAAGGCGAAACCGATCGCGAAGATCGGATCGAAGCCACCTTCGGCCAGCAGCCGCAGGTTCTCCTCCCGGTTCTCGCCTCCGGCGGTCGGCTCGAGCTCCTGCACCTCGATGCCGAACTCCTCCTTGGCCCGGTCGAGACCTGCCGCCGCGGAGTCGTTGAACGACTTGTCGCCGCGGCCGCCGATGTCGTAGGCCATCCCGACCTTGACACCTTCGCCAGGCATCCCGGCGGGCTCGGTCGTGGTGGTGGTCGACGCGCCCGGTGCGGCGGTCGTCGTGGTGGTGGTTTCGGTACCGCCGGTCGCAGCCGTGCTGGTGGTGGTCTCGTTGGTGCCACCGCCGCACGCTGCAGCGACCAGCGCGAAGGCGAGCATGAGAGCGACGTAGACGCCCTTCCGCATGAACCTCGTGCGCATAGGATCGAACCTTTCGTTCGTCTACAGGAAAGTGCCCCGCTGAGCCGGGGCGGACCCGGCGCAGTCTAGGGCCCTGAACACCAACTCGCATCGTCGGACGCGGCTTCGCCGGCCCGATGGGCCGGCGAAGCTCGATCGTGCCCGGTCGACGTCCGGGTCAGCCCTGGTCGGCGAGCTCGACCGGTGGCTGGTTCGGCGTCTCGACGGCACCGAAGTGGAGCCGCTCGGGATCGTCCTCGTCGATGTCGATGAGGATCGTCGACCCGGCCGGGAACTCCTTGTTGAGGACCTTCTCCGAGAGCGGGTCTTCCAGGAGCCGCTGGATGGCTCGCCGCAGCGGCCGGGCTCCCAGCTCGGGGTCGTAGCCCTTCTTGGCGAGGAGCTCCTTGGCGTCGTCGGTGAGCACCATGTCGAGGGACTGGGACTCGAGCTGGCCGCGGAGCCGATCGAGCAGCAGGTCGACGATCTGCTTGACCTCGTCCATCGTCAGTTCGTGGAACACGATGACCTCGTCGATCCGGTTGAGGAACTCGGGACGGAAGTGCCGCTTCAGCGCCTCGGTCACCTTCTCTCGCATCTTGGCGTAGTTGACGGCCTCGTCGGAGGTCGTGAACCCGATCGCCTTCTTGCGCAGATCGGCGGTCCCGAGATTCGAGGTCATGATGATGACCGTGTTCTTGAAGTCCACCGTCCGGCCTTGGGAGTCGGTCAAACGACCGTCCTCGAGGATCTGGAGGAGGATGTTGAACACGTCCGGGTGGGCCTTCTCGATCTCATCGAACAGGACCACCGAGAACGGCTTGCGGCGCACGGCCTCGGTGAGCTGGCCGCCTTCGTCGTACCCGACGTAGCCGGGCGGCGACCCGACGAGACGGGACACGGCGTGCTTCTCCATGTACTCGGACATGTCGATCTGGATCAACGCGTCCTCGTCGCCGAAGAGGAACTCGGCCAGCGTCTTGGCGGTCTCGGTCTTCCCGACGCCCGACGGCCCGAGGAAGATGAACGACCCGGCGGGGCGCTTCGGATCCTTGAGACCGGCTCGCGTCCGACGGATGGCCTTGCTGACCGCCTCGATGGCATCGTGCTGACCGACGATCCTCTTGTGCAACTCGGCTTCCATGTTGAGGAGCTTCTCGGTCTCCTCTTCGGTGAGGCGATGCACCGGGATCCCGGTCCACTGAGCGAGGACCTCGGCGATCTCCTCCTCGTCGATCACCACACCGTACTCGTGACCGGAGGAGGCGCCTTCCTGCTCCTTCTCCAGACGTTCCGACAGCAACGTCCGCTCCTGGTCGCGGAGCTGGGCGGCCCGTTCGTACTGTTGGGCGTAGACCGCTTCGCGCTTGTCCCCGCGGAGCTTGCCGATCTTCTCGTCGATCTCCTTGATCGCCGGCGGGAGATCCTTGCGCTTCATGCGCATGCGGCTGCCCGCCTCGTCGATGAGGTCGATCGCCTTGTCCGGCAAGAACCGGTCCGCGATGTACCGGTCGGCGAGGTTGGCGGCGTTGACGAGCGCCTGGTCGGTGAACTTGACCCGGTGATGCTCCTCGTAGGAGTCCCGGAGACCCTCGAGGATCTTGATCGTGTCCGCGACCGACGGCTCGTCCACCTGGATGGGTTGGAAGCGCCGCTCGAGGGCCGAGTCCTTCTCGAGGTACTTGCGGTACTCCTCGAGGGTGGTAGCCCCGACCGTCTGGAGCTCCCCGCGGGCCAGCATCGGTTTGAGGATGCTGGCGGCGTCGATGGCACCTTCGGCGGCCCCGGCGCCGACGAGGGTGTGGATCTCGTCGATGAACAAGATGATGTCACCGCGAGTGCGGATCTCCTTGAGGACCTTCTTGAGGCGCTCCTCGAAGTCGCCCCGGTACCGGGAGCCGGCCACCAACGCGCCGAGGTCGAGGGTGTACAGATGCTTGTTGGCGAGGTTGTCGGGCACCTGACCGTCGACGATCCGCTGGGCGAGACCCTCCACGATGGCGGTCTTGCCGACACCGGGCTCCCCGATGAGCACCGGGTTGTTCTTCGTCCGCCGCGACAGGACCTGCATGACCCGTTCGATCTCGGCGCTGCGGCCGATGACCGGGTCGAGCTTGCGTTCCCTGGCGAGCTGCGTCAGGTTGCGGCCGAACTGGTCGAGCACCGTCGATCCGGTGGACGACTGCGCTTCGCCGCGGCCGCCTCCGCCGGGATGCGAACCCGACGCCTCCTCACCCTGGACCCCCGACAGGAGCTGGATGACGGTCTGGCGGACCTTGTGAAGCTCGGCGCCGAGCTTCTGGAGCACCTGGGCGGCGACGCCTTCACCCTCTCGGATGAGTCCGAGCAGGATGTGCTCGGTGCCGATGTAGTTGTGGCCGAGCTGCAGCGCTTCACGCAGCGACAGCTCGAGGACCTTCTTGGCCCTGGGGGTGAAGGGGATGTGGCCGCTGGGTGCCTGGGAGCCCTGGCCGATGATCTCGATGACCTGGGTACGGACCGCTTCGAGGCTGATGCCCATGCTCTCGAGGGCACGGGCGGCGACACCTTCACCTTCATGGATGAGTCCGAGCAGGATGTGTTCGGTGCCGATGTAGTTGTGATTGAGCAGTCGCGCTTCTTCCTGGGCCAGGACGACGACCCGACGGGCCCTGTCTGTGAACCTTTCGAACACGCTCGTTAACCTCTGTTTCACTCGGGGTCGGCACGTGCCGACGCCTCGTCGAGTATAGGTCCCGACCCCCCGTAGTCCGGGGTCGTTCGCGCCGGTTCCGATGATCCCGTCGGCGGGACGAGCGCTCCGACAAGGAGCAGGAGACCGGCGAGCCGCGCCCCACGTCGGTGGAGATCGGAGCCTCCCGCTACCGGCAACGGCGGAGCTACCATCGGCATTCCCTTCTCCATGGAGCCACCTTGGAAAGTCCGATCTTCCGGGATCTCGTTCCCCTCCCCCGGGTCTGGGAACGCCTCGAGCAGGTCGAGGCGCGCCTCATGGAGGTCACCGAATCGCCCGGTTCGCCGTTCCTGACCGACATCGCGCAGCATCTCCTCAAGGCCGGGGGGAAGCGCTACCGGCCGCTCCTGGCCCAGGTCGCCGCCGAACTGGGCCCCGAGGAGGGCTCGGGGCCGATCGAAGCCGGCGTCGCCGTCGAGCTGGTCCATGTCGGATCGCTGTACCACGACGATGTGATCGACGAGGCGGAAGCCCGCCGCGGAGAGATATCGGTCAACCACAACTGGACCAACACCGTGGCGATCCTCGCCGGCGACTTCCTGCTCGCCCGAGCCTCGGAGGTGGCGGCACCCCTCGGGGAGGAAGCCGTCGCGCTCATCGCCCGGACGTACGCCACGTTGTGTGAGGGGCAGGTCCAAGAGCTCCAGTACGAAGGCGATCTCGCCCATGGCATCGAGGGGTACCTCCAGGTCATCGGAGGCAAGACCGCGAGCCTCATCCGCACGTCGGCCCGGCTGGGGGCGATCACCGGCGGCGCCGACCGCGCGGACGTCGAGGCGATCTCCGAATGGGCATGGGAGATGGGCCTGGTCTTCCAGATCGCCGACGACGTGCTCGACCTGATCGCGTCGGACGACTGGCTGGGCAAGCCGGCCGGTTCGGACATCGGCGAGGGCGTCTACACCCTGCCCGTGCTCCTGGCGGCTCGGGGCCCCGACGGGGAACGCATCGCCGAGCTCCTCACTCCCGAAGCGCCGACCGACCCCGACACGATCGCCGAGGTGATCGGGCTCGTGATCGACGGCGGGTACGTCGACCGGGCGCTCGACGACGCCGTCGAGCGGCTGCGCACCGCCGAGAAGGCCGCAGACCGGATCGCCGACCCGAGACTGCGTGAGGTCCTGGGCAACCTCGACCGCTATCTCCTCGACCGGGTCGAGCTGGCCCGCGGGTGACGACCGGCGCGTTCGCGCTCAGGTCCCCTCCGGCCGCATCGCCGGGAACAGGAGGACCTCCCTGATGCTGGCCTGGTCGGTGAGCAGCATGACGAGCCGGTCGACCCCGATCCCGAGCCCGCCGGTGGGTGGCATGCCGTACTCGAGGGCGCGGAGGAAGTCCTCGTCGATGGGGTGGGCCTCCTCGTCGCCCATCGCCCGTGCCGCCTTCTGCTCCTCGAACCGGCGACGCTGATCCAGCGGGTCGTTCAGCTCGCTGAACGCGTTGGCGAGCTCCCGACCGGCGACGATCAACTCGAACCGCTCCGTGAGGCCAGGTTCGCTCCGATGCGCCCGGGCCAGCGGCGAGATCTCCATGGGGTAGTCGTAGACGAAGGTCGGCTGCACGAGGGTCCGTTCGACATGCTCCTCGAACACCTCGTTGATGATCTTGCCCACTCCCCAACTCGGCTCGACGGAGATCCCGAGGTCCTCGGCGAGGCCGGCGGCCGCGTCGCGATCCATGGACAGCTCGAACCGCACTCCGGTGACCTCGGCCACCGCATCGAGCATCGTGACCCGGCGCCACGGCGGGGCGAAGTCGAGGGTGTCCCCCTGGTAGGTGACGAGCCGGTCGCCGAGGACCTCGTCGACGACCTCGACCAGGACGTTCTCCACGAGGTTCATGACGTCGTGGTAGTCGGCGTATGCGACGTAGGCCTCGAGCATCGTGAACTCGGGGTTGTGTCGAGGCGACAAGCCTTCGTTGCGGAAGACCCGACCCAACTCGTAGACCTTCCCGAGTCCACCGACGATGAGCCGTTTCAGGTGCAGCTCCTCGGCGATGCGCAGGTACATGTCCTGGTCGAGGGCGTTGTGGTGGGTCACGAAGGGTCGGGCGAGGGCTCCGCCCGCCTCGATCTGGAGGACGGGCGTCTCCACCTCCAGGAAGCCTCGACGGTCGAACGCTCCGCGCAGCTCGCGGACGATGCGGCTCCTGGCGACCGCCGTGTCCCTCGCCCGCTCGTTGACGATCAGGTCCACGTAGCGGCGACGGTGCCGTTCCTCGACATCTCGGAGGCCGTGCCACTTCTCGGGCAGCGGGCGGAGCGACTTGGCGAGGAGCACGAAGCGCGACACCGCCACCGACAGTTCTCCCCGCTTGGTGGTGATGACCTCTCCCTCGACGCCGATCCAGTCGCCGATGTCGAGGTCCCGGAAGGCCTCGAGGTCCTCCTCGCCGAGGATCTGACGTTGGGCGAACAACTGGATCCGACCGGTCTCGTCCTGCAACACGCCGAAGACGAGCTTGCCGATGTCGCGCCGGCCGACGAGCCGCCCGGCGACCCGGACGACCCGACCGGTACTCGAGGCCGGTCCGAGGTCGGCGTGGTCGGCATGCAGCTCGGCGGCGGTGACGTCGGGGACGAACGCGCCAACCGGATACGGCTCGATCCCCCTGGCCCGGTAGCGCTCCAGCTTGGCGAGTCGTTGCGCCGTCAACGGATGGGCGGACAACTCCGACGTGTCGTCGGCGAGCGTCGCGGCGCCGTCGGTGGTTGCCTCGCTCATGGATCCTCGCGGTTCAGGGAGTAGATGATCCGGAGACCCTCCAAGGTGAGGTACTCGTCGACCGTCTCGACGCTCCGGCAGTACGGAACGATGGTAGACGCGAGGCCTCCGGTGGCGATCCGGGTGGCGTCGGTGCCGAGCGCCTCGACGAGCCGCTCCATGACGCCGTCCACCAGTCCGGCGTGGCCGTAGAGCGCGCCGGACTGGATGGCCTCGACGGTGCCCTTGCCGATCGGGGAGCGCGGGGCCACGAACTCGACGGTCCGCAGGGCAGCCGTTCCTCCGATGAGGGCGTTGGTCGAGATCTCCAACCCGGCGGCGATGACCCCGCCCAGGTAGTCGCCGTCCGGCCCGACCACATCGAAGTTCGTCGAGGTGCCGAAGTCCACGACGATCACGGGGGTGCCGTATCGAGCGCGGGCAGCCACGGAGTTGACGATGCGGTCTGCGCCCACCTCCCGTGGGTTGTCGATGTGGATCGGCATCCCGGTACGGACCCCGGGCTCGACGACGACCAGGGGGCCGTCGCTGAGGGCGGGTCCGACCAGCCGGAAGGTGGCGGTCAGTGCCGGCACCACCGACGACAGGGCGACGCCCGCGATATCGGACCGCGCGAAGCCGTCCATGGCGAGGACCCCGAGGAGCTCCCAGCGAAGCTCGTCGGCGGTACGGGTACGGTCGGTGCCGAAGCGCCAATGCCCGACGAGCTCGTCCCCGTCGAACATGCCGAGGGCGATCTGCGTGTTGCCCACGTCGATGGTCAGCAGCATGGTTCCTCCTCGTACAGGACACTGCGGCGCTCGAGGCGCCGTCCCCGGTCGACGACGAAGCGGTCTCCCACCACGTCGATGTGGACGTTGTCGATGAGGCGAACGCCACCCACAGTGGCGGCGGTCGCCAGGACCGCGGGCCGGTCGAGGCGGTCCACGGGTGCGAACCGGTCCTGGGACACGAGGGCCACATAGTCGATGCCGATGCCGGGTGTGCGAGAGATCTCGTCTTCGGCGATCCGTTCGATGGCGGCGGCGGCGCGCTCCCCCGCCTCGATGGCATCGGCGGCGGCGAACAGTCCCCTGCTCAATGCCACGGCGTCCGCCCGGGCATCGGCGGGCAGGCGGACGTTGCGGCTGCTGAGCGCCAGTCCGTCGGCCTCCCTGACCGTGGGCAGGCCTCGGATGTCCACCGGGATGGACAGATCGGCGACGAGCCTGCGGACGACGGCGAGCTGCTGCGCGTCCTTGCGTCCGAAGGACGCGACGTCGGGACGGAGACCGCACAGCAGTTTGGTCACGACGGTGGCCACGCCGTCGAAGTGACCTGGCCGATGTGCACCTTCGAGTCGGTCGGTGAGGTCACGCACCGTGACCGTCGTGACCGGAGGCTCGGGGTACATCTCGGCGACCGACGGCGCGAACAGCACGTCGGCACCGTGAGCCTTGGCGAGTTCGGCGTCCCGTCCCAGATCGGCAGGGTAGGCCGCCAGGTCCGCCCCGTCGTCGAACTGGAGCGGGTTCACGAACAGGCTCACGACCACCAGGTCGGCGATGTCGGCGGTGGCCGAGATCAGCGACAGGTGCCCTTCGTGGAGGTAGCCCATGGTCGGCACGAGGCCGATCGTTCCGGCCCCGTCGCGTGCCGCTCGGCGGGTCTCGGCGAAGGTCTCGACGATCCTCACGACCATCGTTCCTCGATCTCGGTGGCACCGGCGATCCGGGCCAGGACGACCACCAGCGTCCGGAAGTCGTCGGCCAGCGACGGGGCGTACTCGGCGACCGCCCGGATCTGCGACTCGACGGTGCCGGCGTCACCGCGGGCGACCGGTCCCGTCAGCGACGAGCGGGGACCGAGTTCGAAGGCGTTGGCGACCACCGTCTCCACGAGGGGGCGAGCAGCGGCGAACGACACGCCCGCGGCGGAGAACAGCGACTCCGCCATGACCAAGGCACCGAGCGGGAAGTTGGCGGCCGCGGCGGCGGCGGCGTGGTACACCGCCTTGTGCTCGTCGTCGAGGTCGAAGGGATGCATGCCGATGGAACCGGCCAGCTCGATGAGGCGGTCGCGCAACGCTCCACCGGCGGTGATGGCCACCCAGGCCCCCGCCAGGCGCGCCGCCCCGCGGGCGGGATCGGGCAGCGTCTGAAGGGGATGGAACGAGCCGGTCGCCATCCCTGCGGCAGCGAGGGGCGCCAAGGCCGAGACGGGCACCGCCCCGGAGAGGTGGATGGCCGCCGGTCCGGCCGCGGCGGCGGCCGTCGCGATGGCGGAGGCCACCTCGCCGATGGCGTCGTCACGGACGGCGACGACGACGAGATCGGCCTCGGGCATCGGGTCGGAGATGTCCAGCGCGTCGGCTCCGAGCGCGGAAGCGGCCACCGAGGTCGCTTCCGGATCCCTGCCCGCGACGGCGACGACGCGATGGCCCGCCGTCGATGCCGCGAGGGCGAGGGCGGTTCCGGCCCTTCCGGGCCCGACGATGACGAGACGCATGCGGTTCCGATCCTCTCGGTCGGGTATCGGTCCGGGACGGAGGCTACCGGGTCATCGTTCCACCGTGACCATCGTGGACGAACCCGACGCGAGGAGCCGTCCGTCGCGACCCCACACGGTGATGGCCGCGCCGGCGTGGCCGTCCCGGGTCGCCTGACCCACCGCTTCGACGAGGTACCACCCGGCGGTGGAGGCGAGATCGTGGAAGACAGCGAACAGCTCGATCGTCGGGGTGGCGGGCATGCCGGGACGGCCCAGCCCGCCGAGGAGGAGATGGACGGCGGGCCATCCGAGGGCGTCGAGCGGGAGCAGACAGGCGGCGGCGGCGAGACCCGGATCGTCCGGAGCGATCGCCGCCGCCTGCACCCACGCCCGGAACACGGGATCCCGCCGGCGCCGGTCGATCTCGGCGGGATCGAGGGACGCGAGATCCCACCGTTCGAGGACCTTCCAGTTGCGGATGGCCGGTCCGGGGGAGATCCCGACCGTGGGAAGGAGCTCGTCGAGGGATCGGCATCCCGACAGTCCGATCGTCGACGGGAGGCCCCTGGCCGCGTTCGGCCCACTGCGGCCCGTGCCGAGACGGACCCGGCCCGATCCGATCATCACGCCATCGGACCGCATGGTGTACGACACCGATGCGTCGCGTCGGGTTCGGCGTTCGACGATCGTGTCCACCTGCACGTCGGCACCGGGAGCGCCACGATGGAGGAAGCCGTGGGCCATCGCCACCGGATGCATGCCGGGGACCGTCGCGGTCGCCGCCCGCACGCCGAGGGACACGGGGATGCCCCCGAACACCGCGCCGAGGGTGTTGGCCCAATCGGCGCTCAGCGTTCCCGCGTAGGCGGCACCGTCCGGACTCCGAGACGTGACCGGTTCCAGGGTCGTGGCGGCGGCCAGCGGATCCATCCACCGCCCGGCGTGATAGCTGCCGGTGACCGGCCGGACGGTCTGGTCGGCGACGGCGTCGAGGAACGTCTCGAGGGGCCGACCGTCGGCGAGCGCGGCCGAGGGCCACACCGCCAGCAGGGGCTCGAGGACGAACCGCCGCTCGGTGAGCCCACGGTGGGGCACGACCAGCCCGGGGCGGTCGATCTCCTCGTCTCCGAACAGGAGGAGGTCCAGATCCAGGGTGCGGGGACCCCAGCGTTCGCCGCGTCGTCTGCCGTGTCGGCGTTCGATGGCGAGGAGGCGATCGAGGAGCTCTCGGGCACCGAAGGAGGTGTCGACGATGGCCACGGCGTTCAGGAAGGGGCCCTGGTCCGGACCTCCGACCGGCGCGGTCTCGAAGATGGGAGACACGGCCGTGACGTTCCCGACGTCCGCGAGGTCGACGACGGCGGCGGCGAGATGACCGAACCGGTCCCCGACGTTGGAGCCGAGGCCGATGGCGGTCGTCGTCATGTCAGCCGACGGTCGGGATGAGTCTCCGCCCCGCCGGACCCATGGGACGTCCGACGATCTCCTGGATCACCGAGGTGGCGACGATGGGGTCCTGCACCATCCCGGAATGCACCAGGTACCCGGCCAGGATGCCCGAGAGCGTGTCGTCGATGATGTCGCGATGCATGAGCACCGACGCGCCCGGCTCGCCGAGGGCCTCGTCGAGGGTGGAGAACACGACCTCGACCTCGTCGACCTCCTCGGGATCTCCATCGACCGGGACGCTCCGGAACGCGAACCCGGCGGTCTCGTAGGCCGCCCGGTTCTGGTTGGATGCCAGGAGGCTGACGACCGAGTTGATGCCCTGCTCCTTGAGCCAGACGATCTCCTCTTCGCGGCGGACGCGTCGATGCTGGAAGCCATATCCGCCGATCCGCTCGGAAACGGCGAGACGTCCGGCGATCACCCAACGGAATCCTCTCGGTTCCAATCCCGACATGCCACGGCCCTTCATCGATTCCAGCCGCGAACGATAGCGTCGGCGACGGTGGTGGCGGCTCGTGTGGTGACGACGTCGTGGGTGCGGACGATGTCGGCGCCGGCGAGGATCGCCGCCGCCGCGCCGGCCGCCGAGGCCACGTCGCGGTTCGAGATGGTCGGCTCCATCCCGGCAGCCTCGAGGATCGCGCCGAGGAAGCCCTTGCGGGAGAGGCCGACCAGTACCGGGAACCCGAGGGCGACGATCCGGTCGAGCTCGCCGAGGAGCAGGAGGTTGTGGGCGAAGGTCTTCCCGAACCCGATGCCCGGATCGACCACGATCCTCTCGGGGGCGATGCCCGCCGCGACGGCGACCTCCGCCTGGCGGGCGAGGAACGTCGCGACCTCGCCGACGACGTCGTCGTAGGTGGGGTGCTCCTGCATGGTGGCGGGTTCCCCGCGCATGTGCATGATGACGACCCCCACGCCCGCGCGGGCACACACCTGCCGCATCCGCGGTGATGTCAATCCGGTGATGTCGTTGACGATCTGCGCTCCGGCGTCGATCGCGGCGGCGGCGACGTCGGGTTTGGCGGTGTCGATGGAGACGACCGCCCCGGTGGCGGCGAGTCCCTCGACGACCGGGAGGACCCGGCGGAGCTCCTCGGCGGTCGTCACCGGCGCCGCGCCGGGCCGGCTCGATTCCCCGCCCACGTCGACGATGGCGGCACCTCGCTCGACGAGGCGGAGGCCGTGATCGATCGCGGCGGCCGGTGTGGGATGGCGTCCACCGTCGGAGAACGAGTCCGGGGTGACGTTGACGATGCCCATCACCGCCGACGACGCATCGAATGCGAGCGCTCGGTCGCGGAGCCTCCAAGGACCCCGGGTCGGACGCATCGGCTCAGTTCGGGCCGTCGGCGTGCGACGCGGCGAATCCCGAGTCGCCCACGCCGGCGCGCTCGGGAGCTCGGATGCGGAATCCGCCGCCTTCGGCGTGCTCCCACTTCGGGACGTCGTAGAACACCTCGGCGACCTGGTCGGCGTCGAGGGTCTCACGCTCGACGAGCGCCTCGGCGATGCGATGGAGGGCGTCGATGTGGGTCTCGATGATCTGCCGGGCCTCGTCGTGGGCCTGGGTGATGAGCTTGCGGACCTCGTCGTCGATGGCCGCCGCCAACTCGTTGGAGAGGTCCTGATTGCGGCTGTAGTCGCGACCGAGGAACACCTCGCCTTCGGGCTTGCCGTACTGGATGGGTCCGAGAGCGTCGCTCATCCCGTATTCCATGACCATCTTCCGGGCGAGCTGGGTCGCCTTCTCGATGTCGTTGGAGGCCCCGGTGCTGGGATCGCCGAAGATCGTCTCCTCGGCGGTGCGTCCGCCGAGGGCGTAGGCGAGCTGGTCGACGAGCTCTGAGCGGCGCTGGTAGTAGCGGTCCTCCTCCGGCAGCGACAGGGTGTAGCCACCGGCCCGTCCCCTGGGGATGATCGTGACCTTGTGGATCGGGTCGAGATGCGGGAGCGCGAAGCCGACCAGCGCGTGACCGCCCTCGTGGTACGCGGTGAGTTTCTTCTCCTCCTCCGACATCACCCTGGACCGGCGCTCGGGGCCGGCGATGACCCGTTCGATGGCCTCTTCCATCTCGGACATCGTGATCTGGGCCAAGCCGCGACGAGCCGCCAGCAGCGCCGCCTCGTTGATGAGGTTGGCCAGGTCGGCGCCGGTGAAGCCCGGCGTGCGCCGGGCGAGCACCTTCAGGTCGATGTCGGGAGCGAGGGGCTTGCCCTTGGCGTGCACCTCGAGGATCTTCTCTCTGCCCGGCAGGTCGGGCCGGTCGACGACGATCTGGCGGTCGAAGCGGCCAGGTCGGAGAAGGGCGGGGTCGAGGATGTCGGGCCGGTTCGTCGAGGCGATCACGATGACGCCGGCCTTGACGTCGAAGCCGTCGAGCTCGACCAGGAGCTGATTCAGGGTCTGCTCGCGCTCGTCGTGTCCGCCGCCGAGACCGGCGCCGCGGTGGCGCCCGACGGCGTCGATCTCGTCGATGAAGACGATCGATGGGGCGTTCTGCTTGGCCTGTTCGAACAGGTCGCGGACGCGGCTGGCCCCCACCCCGACGAACATCTCGACGAAGTCGGAGCCCGAGATCGAGAAGAACGGCACCCCCGCCTCGCCGGCGACGGCCCTGGCGAGCAGGGTCTTGCCCGTTCCCGGGGGACCGTACAGGAGCGCGCCCTTGGGGATCTTGGCGCCCATCGCCCGGAACTTCTGGGGCGATTCGAGGAACTCCTTGATCTCCTGGAGCTCCTCGACGGCTTCGTCCGCGCCGGCGACGTCGGCGAAGGTGACCCGGGGCTGGTCCTTGGAGACCTGCTTGGCCTTCGACTTGCCGAACTGCATCACCCGGTTCCCGCCGCCCTGGAGCTGGAAGAGGATGAAGATGAAGATCCCGAACAACAAGATGTACGGCAAGATGGTCCCGAGGAGCCATTGAACGAGGGTCGCCTCCTGGCTGTCGGTCTTGAGCTCGACACCGGCGGCGAGGACGTCGGTCGTCAGCTTCTCCTCGTAGTCGGGCGGGTAGTGGACGATGAAGGGGGTGTCGACGGGGGACTGGCCCGAACGGTACGTGCCTTCGATCACGTCGGACTTGACGCGCATGACGAGGGGGCTCTGGATCTCGCCGTCGGCGAGCTTCGTGTTGAACTCGTTGAGGGTCAGCTCCTCGGCCGGGGTGGACTGGTTGACGAAGAAGTTGACCGACATGACGACGAGGACCACGACGGCCACGTAGACCAAGATGGTGCGGGTCGTCCGGTTCACTGTGCTCCTCGATCGGTTCCGGGCAGCTCGGGGATGCCCGTTCGGCGTGCGTCGCCATGGTACGCCGGTCGTGTGTCAATTCGGGCGTTGCGTCGGGTCCTGTATCGGCACCGACGCCGACCCACTCGACGACTTATCCGTCCCCGTCTTCCTCCATCACCGCGATGTGCGGCAGGTTGCGGTACTTCCCGGCGTAGTCGAGGCCGTAGCCGATCACGAACTCGGGCGGGATGTGGAACCCCTCGTAGCGAACCTCCAGCGGCGGGCGCTCGACACCGTCCTTGACGAGCAACGCCGCGATCTCGAGCGACTCGGGCTGCCGGACCTCCAGATTGCGCAGCAGGTAGTGCAACGTGAGACCCGAGTCGATGATGTCCTCGACGATGAGCACGTGGCGCCCGGCGATCTCCTGATCCAGGTCCTTCAAGATCCGCACCACGCCGGAGGTCTTGGTGGCCGCGCCGTACGACGACACGGCCATGAAGTCGAACTCGACCGGGAGTTCCACGTGCCTGGCCAGGTCCGCCATCACGATGAACGCGCCCTTCAAGATGCCCACCATGAGCAGGTCCTTGCCGCGGTAGTCCTCGGTGATGGCCCGGCCCATCTCGGCGAGCTTCGCGTCGATCTCCTCGTCGGAGATGAGCACCTTGCCGACCTTCATGGTCCCCTCTCGATCTCGAGCTGTAGGGCCCCATCCTGCCGTGACGCCGCCCACCGCGCCAGCCGGACTCCGGGGATGGCCGCCACGGCGCCGTCCACGACAAGAACCGGCCACGCGGATCGCAGGCGCACCGGGACGGCAGCCTCGGCCAGGGCCTCGACGACGCGCTTGGTTCCGCCGCCGATGTCGATCCGGTCTCCCGGTTCGGGCGCCCGCAGCGACAGGCGACCATCACCGAGGGCCGGCGCCAACCCGGCACCTCCCCCGCCGGGAGCGATCGCCACGGTGAGGTTCCCGAACCGCACCCGGCCCGGTACCGGAACGTCGACGATCGGTTCGGGAGCCGGGACCGGCCCGGCGTGGATGGCGACGTAGGGACCCTCCCGTTCGGCGAGGAGACCTCCACCGAGCTGCCGGCGCCGGGCGCCCGAGACGACCGCCATCACCGCCGCCACGTCCGCCGCCGATCCTCCCTGCGGACCGGCCGGGCCACGAAGCGCACGCCACACGGCGTAGGTCGCCACCGGATGGGCGATGGTCGCCAGAACCGGCACGGGGAGCAGGATCGCTCCCGCGTCGCGACGAACCGGGACCTCGTCGGCGAGGGTTCCCAGCAACGCATCCACCTCCCGGAACCGCCGAGCGGCCGCACCCAGCATGCCGACGACGTCACGGTCGCCCATCGCCTCGGCGAGCGACGGCAGACCGACGTGACGGAGCCGGTTCCGGGTGAAACGCAGGTCGACGTTGGCCGGGTCATCGACGTACGGCAGGGCCACGGCATCGGCCAGGGCCCGGGTGTCGGCCCTGGCGACGTCGAGGAGCGGCCGGTGCCAGGGCGGGTCGACGGTGCGCATCCCGGCCAGTCCTCGGGTCCCTGCACCACGCAGGAGATGCATGAGGACGGTCTCGGCCTGGTCGTCGGCGGTGTGGCCCAGCACGATGGGCCGTCCGTTGGCGACGCGGGACAGGGCCGCGCGGCGGAGCTCACGTGCCCGCAGTTCGAGGCTCGGGCCGTCCACGCACGGCGCCGGCACGACCTGCAGTTCGATGTCGAGGTGGCGGGCCAGCCGCCGGGCGGCGTCCCGGAGCCGTGCCGAGCCCTCCAGCCGGTGATCGACGAAGACCCCGACGAGCGGCCGCCCGGCCCGTCGACATCCCCACGCCGCGGCGGCGCTGTCGGCGCCCCCGCCGAGGGCCGCCACGGTCGGGCCGGGGGGTACGACCGCGTCGCAGGCGGCGGCGATCCGGTCCGGCAGGGTCATCCCACCCGTTCGAGCCACCGGTCCGGCTCCTCGATCTCGGCCAGCGTCGGGAGGTTCTCGGGTCCGAGCCATGCCGCGTCGAGGGCCGACCATCCGGCTCGACGCTCCACCGCCTCGATGAACCGGGCGCCGTTGTCGTACTGCTTCATCTTCATCTCGAGTCCGATGAGCCGAAGGAGCAATGCGGTCCGTGGCTCGCTCCGGCGGGCCTGGAGGACCTTCGACATCCGATCCTGGGTGACCAGCTCCCTGGCGCCGATCCGATCCATGATGACGTGACCGTGTCCTTCGAGCAGCGTCATGAGCGCCTGGACCCGATCGAGGACGTCGCGTTGCGACGGATTGGCGAGGAGACCGAAGATGCCCGTGTCGCCCACCAGAGGCCGACCTTCACGTGCCGCGGTGCGGATCTCCTCCGAGACCCTGGCGAGACGGCCGGGTTCGGGTTCCGACGACTCGACCAGCTCCTCGACGAGTCCCATGAAGTACGCCCGCATCCATGGCACGCCGACGAACTGGGCACGGTGGGCCGACTCGTGCAGCGCGACCCAGAATCGGAACTCGGCGGGGCGGAACTCGAACCGGCGCTCCATGTCGAGGACGTTCGCTCCGACGAACACCAGCGTGTCGCCAACGTCCCTGCCCGGAGACGGAAGCACCAGCTCGTACTGGCCCAACACCCGCTTGGCGAGGAACCCGAGCACGGCACCCAACTCGGCGCCCATCACCCTGCCGGCGGTGCGGGCACCCAGTCCCGAGCTGCGAGCGAGGCGCTCCTCGAGCGGTCCGAGCAACGTCGAGAACGAGGCGACGTTCATCTCGACCCATTCGCGACGCGAGATGACCGCCACATCGGGGGCCCCGGGAAGCGACAGGCGCGTCTCGGCGGCGACCAGCTCGGAGGCCCG
The DNA here is from genome assembly GCA_026985095.1 of Acidimicrobiia bacterium. Taxonomy (GTDB): domain Bacteria; phylum Actinomycetota; class Acidimicrobiia; order Spongiisociales; family UBA5794; genus JALSQW01. The sequence goes on from JALSQW010000008.1 coordinate 36,597, forward strand.
AGCGACGATGGCCGGTGCCTCTCGATGGAAGCGGGTGGCGTGATAGGTCCCTTCCAAGGGATACCGGCCGGCGACACGGGTGGCCACCGTCTCGGCCAGGGACCAGTCGACGCGACTCATGGCGTCACTGTACGCCGCCGGGACGCGAACCAGCTACACGACCTCGTAACGTCCCTTGACCCGGAAGGCGTAGTAGACGGCCAGCCCCACGATGAGGCCGAGCGACACGACCACGATGATCGGGATGATGTACCGCGCCGTCCACGGAGGTTCGGTGTCGGGTTCCGACGGCGCGGGGGCGGGCTCGGCGGGTTGCGGGGCGTTGGGATCGACCGTGGTGGTGGTCGTGGCCCCTTCCTCGGCCTGGGTGAAGGCCGACGCGGTGGCGACCGCGGACCACGACACGAGCAGGGCGACCAGGGCGCCGACGATCAGCAGTCGGTTTCTCGATGTCATGGGGCGGGAGGATACACGCGGGAGGTCCGGGCGCGAGAAAGCGCCGGACGGACGTCCGGCGCTTCGCGGGCGGGGGGCCGTCAGCTGTCGTCGCTGACGACGCGTCCCCGGAGCCTCGGGTACTTGGTGGGGGCATGCGCGAAGCAGTACTCCCTGCGGTTGTACCGCGAGAGGGTCGTCTCGCACCCTTCGTGGGCACATCGACGGGTCGTCGAGTACGTCTTGGGGGCGCGAGCCGATCCGCTCAGGCGGCGTCCTTTCACGACGGTGTTGTCTGCCATGGGTAAACCTCTTGTGTCTGGCTACGGCCGGTCGTCCTGGCCCTGGTCCTGGTCCCGGTTCGACCGTTCTTCCTCTATCAACGCACGGAGGGTGTCGAAAAGTTCCGGTGGCGGTTCGGACCGTCCTCTCTGGCGGATGACGGACTTGAGTTTCGACTCGAACTCGTAGGCGCTCTCACAGTGCGAGCATCGGCGGAGATGCCACTTGATCCGGGCTCGATGCCACCAGGTCAGCTCCTCGTCGAGGAACTGGTACACGTACTCGACCGCGTGGTCGCATCCCGCTGTCATCTTCCAGGTCTCATGTTCCGGGTCCAACGAGTCCGCGCTCCTGTGCCACGTTCCACAACTTCCGTTGGAGCGCTTTTCTTCCCCGATGCAGACGGGACATGACCGTCCCGATCGGGATGTCGAGCATCTCGGCGATCTCCTTGTACGAGAACCCGTCGACGTCGGCCAGCAGGACGGGCATGCGGAAGTTCTCCGGAAGCGACTCGATGGCCTCGATGATGTCCTGGTCGACGAAGGCATCGAGGACCTCCTTCTCCGCCGACACCGACGCGCCGGACGCCTCCCCCAGCCGCCGGTACAGGTACAGGTCCTGGAGTTCGCCGAGCTCCACCTCGTTGGGGCGGCGCTGTTTCTTGCGGTACTTGTTGATGTAGGTGTTGGTGAGGATCCGGTACAGCCAGGCCTTCAGGTTCGTGCCTTCCTGGAACGAGTCGTAGGCCCGGTAGGCCTTGAGGAACGTCTCTTGGACGATGTCCTCGGCATCGGCGGGGTTCCGCGTCATCCGCAGCGCGGCCGAGTACAGCTGCGGAGCGTACTGCATGGCGTCTCTCTCGAAATCGGCCTGATCAGCCATCGGTCCCTCGGCGTCGTCGATCGGTAACCCTAGAACCTGTCCGCCATGTCCGGGGCACTGCGTCCACGGTACTAACCTTCCCCGCCGCGCCGGAGTAGCTCAGTCGGCAGAGCGACGCACTCGTAATGCGTAGGTCAGGGGTTCGATTCCCCTCTCCGGCTCCATCGGGTCCCGCCGTCACCTCTGGCGTGCCGCATCTCCCTGCGGTACTTCTTCCAGTCCCCCGACCTGGTCGACAGCGTGACGTCGGTCACGATCTGCAGGAGCGCCACGACGGCGAGGATCGCCAGGGCCCAGACCGGTGCGGCGGCGACGGTGCCGACACCGAGCGCGACGACGGGGACGGCCTTGGTGACCAGCGCCCCGGCCGCGTGCATCCAGGCCCGGCACCGAGCCGGAGCCCGTAGGTACGAGGCGTAGTCGATCTTGACCCCCGGTTGGGGTCGTCCCCTCCCGATGAACCAGCCGGTGAACCGGATCCCGCAGCGAGCACCGGCGGCCAGGTGTCCGAGGCCGTGGGTGGACACGGCCAGGGTCCCCGTCCCGGCGAGCAGGGCGAGCCCGTCCCAGGGGGCGTCGAGGGGGAAGGCCGCACCGAGGAGGGCCACGCCGACGAGGGTGACGGCGCCCATGACGGCGGTTCCCAGACCGAGCGGCACCCGAACGAGGGCCCAGGCACCGAAGGCGTGGTCGTCGATGGCCGCGATCCGATCGGCGTGGGCCTCCACGAGGGCGGGGTCGCGCTTGACCGCGGCGACGGCCCGCCAGAACCCGGTCGTGCCAAGGTCGCCGGCGGCGGCCTTCTCGGCACGGTCGAGGATCGCGTCGATCTCGGCTGGGGTCATGGGATCCTCCTGATCGTGAAGGTTACCGGGAGCCGAACACCCTCAGGTGCCGATCGAGGGCGCCCCACCATGCCTCGGTCATCGCCCCCAACGGGTCTTCGGCGGTGGCGAAGTCCGACCAGACCAGCGGCTCGTCGACCCATACCCGCACCGACGTCCGGCGGACGCCGCGGTGCACCGGTGACAGCAACCCTTCGGACCCGGCGATGGCGATCGGGATCAACGGCGCCCCCGTCATCCATGCCAGCCATGCGGCTCCGCGTTTGGGTTGGGTCTCTCCCCACCGTGCGACCCGGCGGCCCTCGGGGAAGACCCCGAGCGCGCCGTCGGCGTCGAGGTGGGCGATGGCCGTCCGCAACGCCTGCACCGGGGCGCCGTCACGGTCGATGGCGATGGTGTCGAAGAACCCGGTGACGGCATCGAAGATGCGGGAGCGACCGAACAGCTCGTCGACGGCGAGGAACCGCACGGCCCGGTCGGCGGCGCTGGTCACCAGAACGGGGTCGATGTGCGACAGGTGATTGGCGGCCAGGATGACCCGACCGCGCCGGGGGATGTGCTCGGTGCCGGTGACCTCGAGGTCGAGGAACCCGCGGGCCAGGGCCCGGAAGGGCTCGTTGGCCGCCTTGACGAACCATCGTTGGCGGCGCCGTGGGCCACCGGCGGCGGGCTCAGTCGGCATCGGAGCCGAGTTCGGCGAACATCGCGGCCAGGGCGAGGTGGGGCCGCTGGTTGGCGCGCAGCGCCTCGATGGTGGCCAGGACCCGGTCGGCGGCGGCCACCGCTCTCCTCGGCGAGACGGCCGTGAGCGTGGCCACCGGGATGTCCTTGTTGCGGACCGGAGCGCCGAGCTGGGCGGCGGCGGCGTCCCGGTAGAACGACGCGAGGATCTCGAGGCCGGTGGCGTAGAGCGCGTCGGAGGCCCGTTTCAGCTCCCTGGCCTGGCGCTCCTTGAGGGCCTTTCCCGCCTCCGGGTCGGCCTCGGTCCGATGCCGCTCGACGAGTCCGCTCAGAAGCGGCTTGGTCGCCTCGATCACCTCGTCCGCCAGTCGGTAGGCCTCCCCTGGATGCTCGGGCACCCGCACCCCGATCCCGAGCCACAGGGCGCGGAAGGCGGCCACCTCGGGTTGGGTCGCCAGGTCGAGAGCCAGACCTGGCCGCCCTCCGCACACGGCGGCGGCGCGGGTCGCCTGCTCTTCGGCGATCCCGGCGGCCCTGAGCCCCGCAGCGACCTCGTCCTCGGGGACCCGGCCGAACACGACGGTCCGGCACCGGCTCGCCACCGTGGAAGGGAGGTCGTCGGCGGATTCGGCGACGAGGACGAACACGGTGCTCGATGTCGGCTCCTCGAGGGTCTTGAGCAGCGCGTTGGCGGCCTCGTCGTTGAGGAGGCCGGCCTCCTCGAAGAGGAACACCTGCAGGTCGGCTTCGTAGGGGCGACGGCTGGCCTGGGCGACCACGGTCCGGGCCTGGTCGACGGTGATCGACGCGCGGCCCGATGGCTCGACAACGACCAGGTCCGGGTGGCTGCGTTCCAGCGCTCGGCGGACGGCGTTCGGGTCGTCGCCGCCGACGAGGCTCGCCGCGAACCGCAGCGCGACGGTGCCCTTTCCCACGTTCGACGGGCCCACGAACAGGTAGGCCTGGGCGGGGCGCGACAGATCGCCGGTGAGGAGCTCGACGACGGCTCCGTGGCCGATGATCCCCGCCAACGCCGTCATCGGGTCGCCCCGAGACGGGCGAGCACCACATCGACGATGTCGTCCACCGGGCCGGACGCGTCGACGACGATGAAGCGGTCCGGCTCCTGGGCGGCGATGGAGCGGAACGTGGCGGCGGCGGCCGAGAGGAAGGCGGCACCCTCGCCGCCGATCCGGTCGGCGACCTCCTGGCGGGCGATCCCCACATCGACGTCGACGTCGAGGAGGACGACGACCCCCGGCCAGACCCCGCGCAGCCCGGGTTCGTTGACCGCCCGAACCTCGGCGACACCCAGACCCCGACCGCCGCCCTGATACGCCAACGACGAGTAGACGGAACGGTCGGTCAGGACCCACCGCCCATCCGCCAGCGCCGGGGCGACCACCTCGGCGGTGAGCTGGGCTCGAGCCGCCGCGAACAGCAGCGCCTCGGCCCACGGGGCCAGGTGGGTCTCTCCGTCGAGGAGGATCGAGCGGATCCGTTCGCCGGTCGGGGTGCCTCCCGGCTCCCGGACCACGGTCACCTCCGCATCGTCGCGCAGTGCCGCCGCCACCCGACGCACCACGGTCGATTTGCCTGCGCCTTCGATGCCCTCGAAGGCGACGTACCGGTGCAGCGGCAGGTCGAGATGGCTCATGGGTGCCAGTCTCGCGCGTCGCGGCCGGGGCGGGTCGCCTGGGTCGTCACGTCGTCTCGTCGGCGTTCTCGGTTGTCACCTTGCTCGCGGCCGCCGTCGTCTTCGCCGTCGTCGTCTTCTTGGCCTTCGTCTGCTTCTTCGCCGTCGTCTTCTTCTTCGCCGTCTTGCGCTTGGTCGTCTTCTTCGCCGGTCCCTTGGCGCGGCGCTCGGCGAGGAGCTCGGCCGCCCGCTCCAGCGTGATCGTCTCGACCGAATCACCGGCTCGGAGCGACGCGTTCGTCTCGCCGTCGGTGACGTACGGCCCGAACCGACCCTTCTTGACGACGACCGGCTTGTTCGAGTTCGGGTCCTCCCCGAGCTCCTTGAGCGGTCCGGCCGACCGACCGCCACGGCGTCGCTTGGGTTCCGCCAGCCGCCGGACGGCTTCGTCGAGGTCGATCGTGAACAGCTGCTCCTCGTCGTCGAGGCTGCGGGTCTCCTTGCCCCACTTCAGGTACGGCCCGTATCGACCGTTGAGCGCCACGATCGGCTGGCCGTCGTCGGGGTGCTTCCCGACGGTGCGGGGCAGCGACAGGAGCCGCAGGGCTTGGTCGAGGTCGATCGTCTCGGGCGACATCGTCTCGAACAACGAGGCCGTCGGCGGCTTCGGGTTGGTGTCGGGATCCCGCTCGCCGAGCTGCACGTACGGTCCGTAGCGGCCGGTTCGCAAGACCACGGGCACACCGGTGTCGGGGTCCTCGCCCAGCACACGATCCTGGCCGGGGGCCGACAGCAGATCGAGGGCCTTGTCGACCGTCAGCTCGTCCAGCGCCAGATCCTCGGGGATCGACACTCGATCCTCTCCCCGCGTCAGGTACGGGCCGTACTGGCCGGAACGAGCGACGATCGGCACCCCGTCGGGGTCGGTCCCGATCTGCACCGAGTTCACCTCCCGAGGGTCGATGGCCTCCAGGGCCTGCTCGGAAACGAGATCGCGCAGGCCGGGCCGACCGTTGCCGAAGTAGAACCGTTTCAGCCACGGCACCATGTCCTCTTCGCCTTCGGCGATCCGATCGAGGTCCTCCTCCATGCGGGCGGTGAAGTCGTAGTCGACGTAATCCCGGAAGTACCGCTCGAGCAGACCGACGACGGCGAAGGCCTTGAGCGTCGGCACCAGGGCGGTCCCGTGCTTGCGGACGTACCCGCGGTCCTGGATGGTCGAGATGATCGATGCGTAGGTGGAAGGGCGGCCGATACCGAGCTCCTCCATCCGTTTGACCAGGGACGCCTCGGTGTAGCGGGGCGGCGGCTTGGTCTCGTGGATCGTCGGTTCGAGGTCGACGACGTCGAGGACATCGCCGACCGAGGCGTCGGGCAGCGGCGACTCCTGGTCGTCGGTGGCGGCCTCGGGGTCGTCACGCCCCTCGACGTAGGCACGGAGGAACCCGGGGAAGGTGATCGTGCGTCCCGAAGCTTGGAACCGGCACTCCTTCCCCGACGTCGGGGCGGTGGCGCCGAGGCGGATCACGAGGCTCTCGCCCTTGGCGTCCTTCATCTGAGAGGCGACGGTCCGTTTCCAGACCAGGTCGTAGATCCTCGCCTCGTCCGACGTCGGTCCGAACTGGGCGGCGACCTGGGAGGGATCGGTGAAGCGCTCCCCTGCCGGGCGGATGGCCTCGTGTGCCTCCTGAGCCCCTTTCGCCTTCTTCCCGTAGCGACGGGGAGACGCCGGGAGGTACTCGGCCCCGTAGCGGTCGGCGACGAGCGCTCGTGCCGCGGCCACGGCCGTCTCGGACAGGTTCGTCGAATCCGTCCGCATGTAGGTGATCAGCCCCGCCTCGTAGAGGCGCTGAGCCGCCGACATCGTGCGTCGGGCCCCGAAGCGATGTTTGCGGCCGGCCTCCTGCTGCAAGGTGGCCGTTCGGAACGGCGCGTAGGGCTTGCGCGTGTACGGCTTGCGCTCCACGTCGGTGACCCGGAACGTCGCCGTCCGGAGTTCGTCGGCCAGTTCGCCGGCGGCGTCGACCGACAGGAGGACCCGGCCGTCCTTGACATGGCCGGCGGCGTCGAAGTCGTCCTTGCCGGCGGCGACCTTCACGCCATCGATGGCCTGCAGGGTCGCTCCGAAGGGTGCCTCCGGAGTCGAGGAGGGGACGAACGTCCCCGCGATGCCGGCATAGACGGCGGACACGAAGGCCATCCGTTCCCGCTCACGTTCGACGAGGATCCGGATGGCCGGCGACTGGACCCTCCCCGCCGACAGGCCCTTCTGCACCCGACGCCACAGCACCGGAGACACCTCGTATCCGAACAGGCGGTCCAGGATCCTCCTGGCTTCCTGGGCCTCGACGAGCTTGCGGTCGAGGTCTCGAGGCCGGGCGGCCGCCTCCTGGATCGCCTCCGGGGTGATCTCGTGGAACACCATGCGGCGCACCGGCACCTTGGGCTTGAGGACCTCCAGGAGATGCCACGCGATCGCTTCGCCCTCGCGGTCCTCGTCGGTGGCGAGGTACAGCGCTTCGGCGTCCTTCATGGCCCTCCGGAGCTTGGCGACCTGCTTCTTCGAGTCGTCGGTGACGATGTAAACCGGCTCGAAGTCGCCGTCGACGTCGATGCCGAACCGAGTCTTCTTCCACAGGTCCCGCTGCTTGGCGGGCAGCTCGGCGGCGCGGCTCGGGATGTCGCGGATGTGACCCACCGAGGATTCGACCTGGTAATCGGGGCCGAGGTACTTCCCGATGGTCTTCGCCTTGGCGGGCGATTCGACGATCACGAGTTTCTTGGACATACGCGCTCGAACGCTCTCTTTCTCGGAAGGAAGACACCCCCGTAGGGGCCTACAGGGATACGGCACGACGGAGGATATGTCAAGCGCCGCCGTTGTCGACCGCACCCTGGACGACGGATCATCGAGCGGCGCCGAAGCCGGCGACGATGCGGTCCACGACGGCGGTCCAGGTGAACTCCCGCTCCACCCGAGCCCGGCCCGCTCGCCCCATCTCGGCGGTCAGGTCGGGGTCGTCGACGAGCAGCTCGAGGGCTTCGACGATGTCGTCGATGGATCGCACGACGAAGCCGGTCGCTCCCGGCTCGACGGTCTCGGGCGCACCCCCCGAATCACCGGCGAGAACGGGGAGCCCGCAGGCGGCGGCTTCCAGGAACACCAGGCCGAGGCCCTCGACTTCGAGACCGGCCCAGCGGGTTCGGCACGGCATGCAGAAGATGTCCATGTCCCGGTAGAGGCCGGGGAGTGCGGCCCAGGGGACGTCCACTTCGAACCGGGCGTCGACGCCCAGCTCGGCCGCCAACCGACGCAAGCGGCGTTCCATGCGTCCCTTCCCGACCAGCACCACGTGAACCCGGCCTTCGAGGCGGGCGGCGGCCCGCAGGAGTCGATCCTGGCCCTTGCGGGGCACGAACCGACTCACACAGCCCACCACCGCCGGGTCGTGGCGGCGGCGCACGGCGGGAGGGGTGAAGGTCTCGACGTCGACCCCGGCGCCGGCGTAGACCACCGGCATGCCCGTGAGCCGCTCCACCTTGCGGGCCGTGTACCCACTGACCGCGAACCGGACGTCCGCTGCCCGAAGCGTCCGGGCGAACCCCTGCCGGAGACCGGGAACCGCCGCCGGGATGGTGATCTCGGCCCCGTGGCTGAGGACCCCGACCGGGACGTCGAGAGCGGTCCGCAGGGCGGGGCCGAGAGCGGGAAGGGGATGAGGGGCACCGAACAGGATCGCGTCGGGCCGGAACCGACGCCCGACCTCGACGACCTGGGCCAGCACCGAACGGGTGGGGAGCATGTACCTGCGGCCACCGCGGGTCACCACCGGATCGGGCTCGGCACGGGGATCGGCGGGAGCGAACACGTGGACCGGATCGGGGTAGGCAGCGACCAGGTTCCTGAGGTACTGCTGGATCCCGCCGGGCTTGGGGGGATAGTCGTTGGTCACCACGAGGAGGCGCACTCAGCCCTCCAGGTGGGGCGCCACGTTGTAGCCGGCCAGGACCGGGCCGGCGTCGCCGAACCGCACGGTCGACATCGCCGTGTTGCGCATCAACGCCATCGCGTCGCGGCGAGCGAACGGCAGACCGACCAGATCCGCCGCGTAGGCCCGGAAGGCACCGCCGTGACCGACGACGGCCGGTCGACGAGCGCGGCGGGCGATGTCGGCCACCGTGGCGCCGATCCGCGCCGCGGCTTCGCCGAAGGTCTCGCCCGATCCACCCCTGGGCGCATCGACGCCGTCGATGTAGACGGCTCGGTACCCGACGGGGTCCTCCCGGCGGACCTCGTCGCGGGTGCGGTCCTCCCATCGACCGAAGTCCATCTCGACGAGGTCGTCGACGACGACCACCGCCACGTCCCGGACCGCGGCGATCGTCTCGGCGGTGGTCCTGGCTCGCTGCAGCGGAGAGGTGAAGATGGCGTCCACGGGCGGGAGGACGTGGGCGAGACGGCCCGCCTGACGAGTCCCCTCGTCGCTGAGGGGACTCTCCCGACGGCCCTGCCATCGCCCCTCGATGTTGGCCTCGGACTCTCCGTGACGGATCAACACGACGTGCGGCTCGTGACCGTGATGGGGATGCTCGTGGGAACCGTCGACGAGGTGGGTGGCATCGTTGTAGGTGACCATGCGTGGCACCTCGTCGATCGAGATCCGAGACAGCGACGTGTTGGCCACGATCCCCATCGACCGGAAGCCGGGACGGATGCCGAGGACATGGGCCATCAGGTTCTGGATCACCCCGCCGTGGGTGGAGACGAGGACCTGGGCACCGTCGTCGAGCCGGTCGACGAGCGCCTCGAATGCGGCGACGATCCTGCCGACGAACTCGTCGATCGACTCTCCGCCGACGGGACGCACCCGCTCGCCGCGACGGAGGGCGGCGACGTCACCCGGGTAGCGTTCCTCGACCTCGGCGGGGGTGAGCCCCTCCCATTCCCCGAGTCGGATCTCGGCGAAGCCCGGATCGACCTCGAAACGGTCGGTGAGCATCCCGACGGTGCCGTCGGTACGCTGCATCCCCGACGACACGATGAGATCGAACGACCGATCGGCGAGACGCTCGGCGACCCGCTTGGCCTGGTCTCGGCCTCGCGGCGTCAACGCAGCGTCGGTGCTCCCCTGCCAGACGCCGGCGATGTTCCCGGTCGTCTCGCCGTGGCGCAGGAACGTGATGTCGACGGCCATGGATCCTCCTCGGAGCGCCGTAGAGTAGGTGCCGTGCCGATCCTCCACGCGCTCGTCGCCACCGAACCGCAAGGCGGCCTGCCCGGCGGTGGCGCCGAGACGGTCATCTGGGTCGTTCTCGGCGCGGTGCTCGTCGGGCTCTACCTGCTGATCCGGCGCACCCGTCGACGTTCGGAGCGGGCGTTCATGGACGCCCGCCGGAGGGAGGACCAGCTCCGCGCCAACGACCCCGATCTGCGGAGACCCGACGACCCGTAGGGTCCGACCTCAGAAGGGCAACCCGGCGGCGAAGGCCGACGCGAAGATGAGCGACACGACCGTCATCACCTTGATGACGATGTTCATCGACGGTCCCGACGTGTCCTTGAACGGGTCACCGATCGTATCCCCCACGACGGCTGCCTTGTGGGCGTCGGAACCCTTGCCGCCGAAGGCGCCTGCCTCGATGAACTTCTTCGCGTTGTCCCACGCGCCGCCGGCGTTGGCCATGAAGATGGCCAGCAGGAAGCCCGACAGCAGCGCTCCGGCGAGGAGCCCGCCGAGCATCTCGATGTTGATGAACCCCACCACGAGCGGCAGGATCACGGCGAGCGAACCGGGGATGATCATCTCCCGCAGGGACGCTTTCGTGGAGATGTCGACGCACTTGGCGTACTCGGGTGTCGCCGACGGGTCGCCTTCGCGCAGCCCGGGGATCTCACGGAACTGGCGGCGCACCTCCTCGATCATCTCGTTGGCGGCCCGTCCGACCGCTTGGATCGTCATGGCCGAGAACAGGTAGGGGAACATCGCCCCGATGAACAGACCCATGATCGTCCAGATGCTGAGGATGTCGAGCGCCTCGAGCGGCGCCTTGTCGTTGGCGAGGAGCGCCGTGTTGACCGCCGAGATGAACGTGAAGAACAAGGCCAGGGCGGTGACGGCGGCCGAGGCGATGGCGAAGCCCTTGGCGACCGCGGCGGTGGTGTTGCCGAGCGAATCGAGCTCGTCGGTGGCGGCTCGCACCTCGGGATCGAGGTGAGCCATCTCGGCGATCCCGCCGGCGTTGTCGGCGATCGGCCCGTACGCGTCGACCGACACGGTGATGCCGAGGGTCGACAGGACCCCGATGGCGGCGATGGCGACACCGTAGATGCCGCCGCCGTCGATGGCCAGCTCCCCGGCCCAGTACGCCACGCCCATGCCGACGGCGACGACGACGACCGAGAACGCGGCGGAGCGCATGCCTTCGGCGATCCCCGAGAGCACGACGGTCGCCGGTCCGGTCTGCGACTGGCGGGCGACCTCCTTGACGACCTTGAAGTGATCGGACGTGAACCACTCGGAGATCTTCCCGACCAGGATGCCGACTGCGAGGCCGACGACGACCGACAGGAAGAACCCCCACGGGTTCTTGACGCCCTCGACCCCGCTGAACATCAGCGGCGTGATGATGGCGATCCCGATCACGGTCAGGATCGACGCCGCCCAGGTGCCTCGATGCAACGCCTGCGCGAGCCGTCCGCCGGTGGGTCGCACGAGGAAGGATCCGATGATCGACGCCCCCATGCCGACGGCGGCGATCATGAGCGGGTAGAAGATCGTGTGGACGGTGTAGGGGGCTCCCTGCAGGCCGTAGACGAACACCGCGAAGGCGATCGGAGCGACGAGCGACCCGACGTACGACTCGAACAGGTCGGCACCCATCCCTGCGACGTCACCGACGTTGTCGCCGACATTGTCGGCGATCGTCGCCGGGTTCCGGGGGTCGTCTTCGGGGATGCCGGCTTCGACCTTGCCGACGAGGTCAGCGCCGACGTCGGCGGCCTTCGTGTAGATGCCGCCCCCGACCCTGGCGAACAGGGCGATCGACGACCCGCCGAACCCGATGGCGGTCACGATCTGGACCCATTCGGACTCCGGGAGGTTCAGGACCTTGGCGAAGAACCAGATGCCGAGGGAGAACCCGAGCAGGCCGAGGCCGGCCACCGAGAAGCCCATGACGGCGCCGCCTCGGAAGGCGATGGGGAGCGCCTTGGCGGTGCCGCCGGTGCGGGCCGCCTCGGCGGTCCGGGCATTGGCGGCCGTGGCGATCCGCATGCCGATGAACCCGGCCCCTCCCGACAGGGCGGCACCGAAGACGTAGGCGATCGCGCCCCACGGCCGGCCCCAGTCGAGGAAGATGAAGATCAAGGTGGCGAGGACCACGACGAACACGGCGATCGCCGTGTACTCGCGGCGCATGAACGCCATCGACCCTTCCCTGATGGCGTTCATCAGCTGGATCATGCGTTCGTTCCCCGGAGGAACGGATCTGACCTGCCTCCCGTACACGAAGGCGAGCACCAACGCGGCGACACCCATGACAACGGCGACGTACAACCAGACCTCGGGATTCACGGACTTCTCCCCAGTTCGACGAAGGATCGGGAAACCGCCGGGAGTATAGAGGACCGCCCGCGAGCCGCCGCTGCGCCGGGTGGCACGTTGCGAACCCGGCGCCGGCCACGATGCTGCCCCATCGTCGCGATGTGGGCTTCTAGAGACGGTCCCTGACCCTCCGGTACGACAGGAACGTCCACGCCGCCACGAGCACCAGCAGCGTCCCGACAACCAGCGCCACCGGCTGAGCACCCTCGTCGAGCGCTCGGCCGGGTTCGACGACGACGAGCTCGGTCACGTCGAGGTAGCTCTCGCCGCCCCTGGCGGGATCGTGGTACCGCCACACGCCGGTGGCTTCCACCAATGGACCTCGGACCCGGTAGCCGCCGGGTGGGTCGAGATCCCTGGCGAGGCGCGCGGGCATGCGGATCCCGATCCCGACGTTGGCACCCGTAGAGGGCCCTCCATCCACGAGAGGACGTCGAGCGTAGCTGTCGTCGTTGAGCTGGGTCCACATGGTTCCATCGGAACGGAAGCCGTAGTCGCCGATCAACTCGCCTTCGACGACGATGACGTCCCCGTCGAGGTTGGCGGGGTTCTCGATCAGGTCCCGGGCGGGAACGACGGCTTGGGCCCTCACCGGAAGCGCGATCCCGGCGACGATCACCGCGACGGAGACGGCAGCGAGCAACCGGGCCATCATCTGCCCCTCACGATCGACCACAGGAACCCGATCATGGCGAAGACCGCGACGAACTCGAGACGACCCATCCACATCTGGGCGATGTAGACCACCTTCAACAGGGCCGGCATGGTGGCGTCGGTGACACCGACCGACAGACCCACGTTGGCCGCGGCCGAGACCGATTCGAACAGGGCGTCCGTGAGCGGCACGCCGTAGCCCAGTGCCACACCGGCGCCGAGGAGGTACAGCGCCACGTACAGCAGCGACGCGGTCATGACCGACTTGGCGAGCTGGTCGGTGAGCTGACGGCGCTGGAACTGGTGGTAGGTGCGATCGATGACGGCGCCGTGAGGGAGCAACACGCCTCGGATCTCGTCGGCGATGGCACGGATCGTCAGGCCCACCCGGAGGGCCTTCACCCCGCCGGCCGTCGACGACGCCATGCCCCCGAGCGCCATCGCCAGCGCCATACCCCCGAAGGCGAGGCCTCCCCAGCGGGCGAGCTCGGCCGACGGGACCGTGGCGAAGCCGGTACCCGAATGTGCCGACAGGACCTGGAAGTAGGTCTGCCGCCCGAGACCGACGGCGCTTCCATACAGGCCGAGCGCTCCCAGACCGGCGGTGGTCACCGCCAAGGTGCCGAGGAAACTGGCGATGATGGTCCGCATCTCGAGGTTCTCCAGCAGTTCCCGTCTCGGACCGCGCCACAGGGCGAAATGCACCCCGAACGACAGCGCACCGGCGACCATGAACACGGCGACACCGAGCTCGAAGATCGCCGAGTGGTAGTACCCGACGCTGGTGCTCTGCGGCGAGAAGCCGCCGGTGTCGAAGGCGGCGAACAGCAACATCAGCGCATGGAACGCCGACCGCTGCCACGAGAACCCGAGAACGACCCGAGCGAGGGTTCCCAGGAGCGCCAGCCCGAGCACGAGATGCACGATCGCCGCAGACCAGATGAAGCGGGCGGTGGAGCGGACCGATGGGAGGACCAGATCGTCGCGGGCTTCCCCGTAGTAGAGGGTCATCGCTCCGCCACCGGCGAACATCACCAGGGCGGCGATGATGATCCCCTGGCCGCCGAGGAAGTGAAGGAGATGACGCCAGAAGTTGAGCGACGGCGCCAGGTGGTCGAGGTCCTGAACGAGGGTGAGACCGGTGGTGGTGATCCCGGACATCGCGTCGAAGTAGGCGTCGAGGGGGCTCACGAAGTGACCCGAGAGCACGAACGGGATCGCTCCGATGAGCGGGACCAGCAGCCAGGTCGTCGCCACCACCACCATGCCGTGGCCCCAGTCGAGCCGCTGTTCTTCCGGACAGACCCGGACCATCGCCGCCCCGAGGATCCCGTAGACCCCGATCATGAGGAGGAACGACGAGAACGGGCCCCACTCCCGCCCGAGGGCCGCCCAGCCGAGGGGCAGGATCCCGGCGACGGCGACGACGAGGAAGATGCGACCGAGGTAGAAGGCGATGGCCCGGAAGTCGTCGGCGTCGGGCCGCATCAACACGTCAGACCACCCAGATCACGACGAGCCCGACGAGGACCGCGAAACCGAACAGCACCGCGACGATCAGCGCCTCGATGACGAACGAGATCAGCCCGCCACGAAGATCGATCAGCCAGCCGGATCGCACCTTCCGAACCGGTCGGCGCAGCTCGTCGCTCATCGCCCGTTGGCTTCCACGTCGAACGCCTCCTTCAACGCGGCGACCTGCTCGACGTTGCACGCGACCAGGATCCGATCGCCCGTCCGGATGACCGTGTCGCCACGTGGGAACACGAGCTTGTCGCCACGGGCGACGATGACGATGACCGATTCGTCGGGGAGTTCGAGGTCGGTGACCCGGCGCGGCACGAAACCTTCGGGCAGCTCCAGCTCGATGACCTCGACCCGCCCGCCGGCGAACAGCTCGTGGCTCTCCAGACCGGGCACGGCCACCTCCCGCGAGATGACCTGCACCATCAGATCGGTCACCGCGATGACCTGGATCCCGAGGGCTTCGAAGGTCGCCTTGTTGGTCGGGTCGTTCATGCGGGCGAGGACCCTCCCGGCGCCGAGCGTCTTGGCGAGCTGAGCGGCGACGAGGTTGTTCTCGTCGCGTCCGGTCACCGCCACCACCCAGTCGGCCCGGTGGACGTTGGCGGCCCGGAGCAGCTCGATGTCGGTGCCGTCCCCTTCGAAGACGAGCACCTTCACCTCTTCGACGACCTGCCGGGCGTGGTCGGGGTTCTCTTCGATGACCGTCACGGTGTGGCCCGCCTTGGCGAGACGTCGGGCGAGATAGGACCCGACCCGGCCGCCTCCGACGACGAGGATCCTCATGACCCCTCCTCGGCCTGGAGATAGCGGCGGATCCGGGAGCGGGTGCCGTGACGGGCGGCGGCGACCAGGAGGTCCCCGACATGGAGCTCGAAGTCGGGATCGGGGATGATCGTGCGCGATCGCCGCCGTACGGCGGCGATCCGCAGCGCGTTGGAGATCTCGAGATCCGCCACGGTGAGGCCGTCGGCCTCCGGTCCGAGGGTCATGTCGACGATCTCGACGTCGCCGGTGCCGGGGAACGTCACGTGGTAGTCGAACTCGATCTCGACGATCTGCTCGTGGATCACCCGCGAGGTGAGCTGGGCGGCGGGGACGTAGCGGATGTCGAGCGCCCGGTACGCTTCGGCCCTGGCCGGGTCGTCGAGACGAGCCAGGGTGCGGGGGACACCGAAGACCGAACGAGCCACCTGCACCGCCATGAGGTTGGCGTTGTCGGAGCTGGTGACGGCGACGAACACGTCGGCGAATTCGATCCCGGCGTCGCGCAACACCCGCACGTCGTAGGCGAGACCGGTGTGCGTGGTGCCGTTGAACGTGCCGCCGAGACGTGCGAAGGTGCGCTCGTCCTTGTCGATGATCGACGCGTCGTGACCTTCCTCCCCGAGGGTGATGGCGATATCGCTCCCGACCCTGCCGCAACCGGCGATGACGATGCGCATCCGGGCAGGCTACCGCCTTCGAGATCCGCCGAGGTGCCTCGTTCGAGACCGCATGTGCCGGACTCGCCGGTAGCATCGCCGCCGATGCCCCGTCGATCTCTCCTCGTCGTCTCGGTCGTGATCGCCCTCGCCGCCACGGCATGCAGCCCGTCGGCCTCCCCGACGCCGACCACGTCGACCTCGACGGCGGCGCCGACGACCACATCGACCACGGCACCGCCGACGACCACCAGCACGTCTCCGCTCGAGACGACCGTCTCGGGGACGGACATCGATCCTGACGCCCTGATGCTCCTCACCGCGCTGTACCGGCGACTGGCCGATCCGTCGGCGCCGATGCCGAAGGTGACCCCGGGAGCGCTCCCCGACCCGTTGCCGGTCGTGGAGCGCCCCGCGACGTTGGCGGCCACCGCCTCGACGGCCGTCCTCGCCGACGGTGTGGAGCTGTCGGTGGTGCACGTGGGCGACGACCTGATCCTTCTCGTCGGCAACGACGCCGGGTGGAGGATCGTCGGTGCCGACCTCGCCGATCAGCCTCCCTGGCTCGGACCCGAGCCGGCCATGGTCCTCGTGATCGGTTCGGACGCCAGGGTCGGTGAGGCGCAGACGACGTTCCGTGCCGATTCGCTGCATGTTCTGACGGCGGTGCCGAGCGCCGGGACCGGCGCCATCGTCGGGTTCCCCCGAGACTCGTACGTGACCACGCCGTTCGGGAAGATGAAGATCAGCTCCCTGATGGCCGGACGCGGCCCCGAGGTGATGGCCGACGAGATGCGGGCCGAGTTCGACATCCCGATCGAGGGCTACGTCGTGACGGGGTTCAAGGGGTTCGAAGAGCTCATGTGGGAGCTGGGGCCGCTCCCGATCGAGATCCCCTTCGACATCCCCACCCAGAAGTACTGGGCCGGATGGAACGCCGGCGAGCAGACCCTGTCTCCGCAGCGGGTCCTCGAGTTCGCGCGGACGCGCAAGAAGATCCCGGGCGGGGATTTCGGTCGCTCCGTCAACCAGGGACGGGTGATGCTGGCCGTGCTGCGCATGTTCCAACTCGGCACCGTCGACGACGCCCCTGCCCTCGTCGCCGCGCTCGAACGCCACACGTGGACGGACCTGTCGCGGGATCGTCTCTTGCAGCTCGCCGTCGCCGCCTACACCCTGGACCCCGAGACGATCGCCAACGTCGTGCTTCCCGGCAAGCTCGGGCGCGACCCCAACGGCGCCTCGGTGGTGTACCTGCAGCCCGAGGCGCGCGACATCGTGGCCGACCTCGTCGACGACGGTGTGTTGACGCCACCGTCGTGACGACCTTCACGTCGGTCGTCGACGCTTGGTACGACGATCCCGAGGCGGCGGAATGCATCGTCGGCGTGCACGTCGTCGACGCCCGCGTTGCGACCTTCGGGGACCTCCGCCGGCCGCTCCCACCGTCGATCGTCGCCGCCTCGAGGGATCACGGCATCGATCGTCTCTTCCGGCATCAAGCCGAGGCCATCGACCTGGTGCGGGAGCGGACCCACACGGTCGTCGTCGCCGGGACCGCGGCGGGGAAGTCCCTCACCTACCGGATCCCGATCGTCGAAGCGATCGAGCAGGATCCCCAGGCGACGGCGCTGCTCCTGTTCCCCACCAAGGCGCTGGGACGTGACCAGCTCGGCGGGTTCGGCCCGTTCCTGTCCTGCGGCGTGACCCCCGCGGTGTACGACGGCGACACACCCGCCGACGAACGGAGATGGGTCCGATCGAACGCCAACGTCGTGTTGACGAACCCCGACATGCTGCATGTGGGGATCCTGCCCAATCATCCGAACTGGGCCCGGTTCCTCTCCGGTCTCCGCTACGTCGTCCTCGACGAGATGCACGTGCTGCGCGGCGCCTTCGGCACCCATGCCGCACTGATCCTTCGCAGGCTCCGTCGTCTCGCCGCCCGCTACGGAGCCGACCCGACGTTCGTGTCGACCTCGGCGACGATCGGCAACGCCGGCGAACTGGCCTCGCGGTTGATCGGGGCGCCGGTGACGACGGTCGCTCGCGACGACGCCCCCCGGGGCGAACGCACCTTCGTGGTGTGGAACCCCGAGCTCCTCGACCCCGATGCCGGCGCCCGGGCGTCGGCGCTCGCCGACGCCTCCCGCATCTTCGCGTCGCTGGTGGACGCCGACGTGGCGACGATCCTGTTCGCCCGCAGCCGGAGGGGCACGGAACTGGCCTACACGTGGGCGGCAGAGCGCCTCGGCCCAGACACGGCCGCGACGGTCGCTGCCTATCGGGGGGGCTACCGGGCCGACGACCGGCGGACCGTCGAGCGACGTCTGTTCTCCGGAGAGCTTCGGGGCATCGTGACCACCAACGCCCTCGAGCTGGGGATCGACGTCGGGGAGTTCGATGCATCGATCCTGGCGACGTTCCCCGGCACGATCGCCTCGTTCCACCAGCAGGCCGGGAGGGCAGGTCGGGGCGACGATCCCGCGTTGACGGTGCTGGTCTGCGGCGCGGACGCCCTCGACCAGTACTACGCCACCCACCCCGACGAGCTGTTCTCGCGTCCCCCGGAGGCCGCGGTCGTCAACCCGGACAATCCGGTGATCCTCGGCGCCCATCTGCGCTGCGCGGCCCATGAGGCCGACCTGTCACCCGACGACCGGCGCTGGTTCGGCGAGACCTTCGAGGAGCGGGTGACCGACCTCGTCGCCGAGGGATCGCTGGGGATCCGGGAAGGCAGGGTGTTCTCACCGACGGGCCGGTCTCCCGCCTCCAGCATCGACATCCGGGGTTCGGGGGGCCGCGAGTACGTGATCGTGGACGACGCCGGGACGATGCTGGGCACCGCCGACGAGGGTCGGGCGTTCTCCCAGTGCCATGTCGGCGCCGTGTACCTCCATCAGGGCGACACCTACCTCGTCGACGTCCTCGACATCGCCCACCGGGAGGTCCGCGTGCGGGCGGCGAAGGTGCCGTGGTACACACGGGCCCACGTCGACAAGGATCTCGAGATCCTCGCCGAGGGGAGCCGGAAGCCGCTGGACCGCCTGACGGTGCATCTCGGCACGGTCGAGGTCACGACCAGGGTGACCGGTTACCAGCGGCTCGATCTCCGCACCCAGGCGGTTCTGGACACGAGCCCGCTCGACCTCCCGGAGCGGTCGTTCGTGACCGACGCCATCTGGTTCACGTTCCCTCCCGACGTCCTCGACGACGCCGCCGTGGGGCCCGAGGCCCTTCCGGGAGCGATCCACGCCGCCGAGCACACGGCCATCGGCGTGCTTCCCCTGTTCGCGGTGTGCGACCGCTGGGATGTCGGCGGCTTGTCCACCCCGCATCATCCGACCACGGGCACGACGACGTTCTTCATCTACGACGGGGTCGCCGGAGGGACCGGCATCGCCCAGATCGCCTATGCCCGAGCGGCCGAGCACCTGAACGCGACGACCGACATCTTGGAACGCTGCCCCTGCGCAGCCGGGTGCCCTTCGTGCGTGCAATCACCCAAGTGCGGCAACGAGAACGATCCCCTCGACCGGTTCGGGGCTCTGGCGCTGCTGCGGACCGGCATGGGTCGTCGAGCCTGACGCGTCCTGGCGGAGACCTCAGGAGCCGACGACGAGCGCGGCGGGATCGAACCGGGCTCGCGCCTCCACGGTGACGACGAGATCGGGCAGGCCCACGAGTCGGGCCACACGGCGCACGACCACCACGACCGTCCGGGGCTCCCACGACGGATCGACCGGGCAGACGCACCCGACGAGCTCGGCGCCGTTGGCGGCGGCGAATCGGGCCGCCTCCCGGCGGGGACCGGCCGTGGCCCCGAAGGGCAGGAACGTGACGGGAGCGGCCGCCAAGGCGGCAGCGTCGGCTGCCACCGAGGCGCGCTGGCGAGCGGCGAGGAGAATGCCGACGTCGGCGAGGCCGATGGTGAGGACCACCACCACGGCGATCTGCGCCAACAGGAGGGGCGCGGCCGACCCGCGTTCGGTCACCGCTCGACCCGCATCGTCGCCGTGGACGACACCTCGACGGACAGGTCGCCGAGCAGGCCACGGGCGATCCGATGCCGCAGCGACACCTCGACGGAGGCCATCTCGCCGACCACGTGGGGTCGGCGCACGCCGATCCGGGCCTCAGGACCGGCGTCGCCGAGTGCTGCCCTGGCGACGCGGACCGCGGTGGACGGATCCGGGGACGTGGCCGCCTCCCTGGCCCCCTCCCTGGCGGCGTGGATGACCTGGAGTTGGGTGCGCGCGACGACCGCCACCTCCACGAGGCCGAGGAGGAGGGCGAGCACGAGCGGCACGACGATGGCGAACTCGATGGCGGCGCTTCCTCGCATCACGTGCCCGCCATCGACGAGACCTTCGCCATGACCGCGTCGAAGAACCGGGGAAGCGCGTCGGTGGACGTGGCCCAGGCGATCAGGGCGAGCGCCACCGCGGCTGCGGCGATGAGGACGAGAGCGTATTCGGCGGTAGCTTGGCCGCGCTGGTCGGTGTGGAGATGAGCGATCATCTTCGGCTCCTTGGTCGGATGGGGAAGGCGGGTTCTCATGGCACGAGGCGACGGAGTCCGTCGACGACCGTCGGGCCCAGCGTCATCAGCAGGAAGCCCGGCAGGATGAGCAGGGCGAGCGGGAACAGCAGCTTGACGGGGAGGCGACGGGCGGCGGCGACCGCGCGGGCGCGACGGGCGTCGTGGAGTTCGTCCACCAGATGGGCGACGGCAGGGCCCATGGGTGCTCCGGTGGTGGCCGCACGACCGATGGCCACGAACAACGGCCGGCTCGGCCCGGCGGCGTCGACGAAGCCCTCGGCACCGCCGACCGTCGACCGACGGAGCACGTCGAGGGCGTCGGCGGACACCGGTCCGGGGAGTTCGGCGGCCGCGGCCCGGATCGCCCCGGGAAGGGTCGATCCTGCGCCGAGGCCGAGCAGCACGAGGCGGCTGAGGAGGAGGAGATCGCCGTCGATGTCGGTGCGCTCGGATGGGGCAGCGAGCCGGCGGATGGTGGCGACCAGGGGCGACCGGCGGGTCGGCTCGACGGTGACGAGCGCGACAGCGACGACGGCGCCCGCGACGATCACGCCGTCGCCCGCCGCAGCATGAGGGCGATGATGGCCGCGCCGAGGATCTCGAGGACGGCGCCGGCCGCGACGAGCCCGAGGGCCACCGGATCCGCGAACACCTCCCGGGAGACGGCGACCACGAGAGCACCGAACACCAGCGGCGCCAATCCGACGACCGCAGCCGACAGACGGGCTTGGGCGGTGTGCGCGCGAAGCTCCCTGTGGAGCTCCCTCCGCTCGTCCGCCTGCGCGGCGAGCGCATCGAAGACGGCCGCGGCCTTGGCCCCACTGCGTCCCGACATGCGCACCGCGACCGCCAGCGACGCTCCGTCTTCGGGCAGGCACCCGGAGAGCTCCGTGGCGACCCGGCTCAGGGGCACGCCGGCGATCGCCATCCGCACCGGTCGGTCCAGCGCGAGCTCGGGGGCCCGGTCCGCGGCGTGCGCCAGCGCCACCCGGAGGGAGGCGCCTGCCCGGAGCTCGGCGGCGATCGCGGCGCAGTACCGAGCCTCGGCATCGTCGGCGCGGCCGGGGCGCCCTCGGAGACGGACGACGACCGCCCACGTCGCGACGGCGGCGAGCGCCAGCCGCGGATCGGCGACGCCGAGCGCACCCAGCGCCACGACGGGTAGCGGAACGCCGGCGACGATGGCCACCGCGAGCCCGACCGCTCTCAACACGGGTACACCTCGTCGAGCCCGTCCACGTCGACCTCCACGATCGACCGGACCCGACGGGTCCCTTCGTCGCGGACCATGAACACGACGACATCGACGATCGTCCGGATCTGGCGGCGGAGCACGTCGGCGTCGACTGGCCGCTCGGCCGACGATGCCAGCATCTCGAGCCGGGCCAGGGCCGTGGCGGGTCCCGAGGCGTGGATGGTCGACATCGAGCCCCGGTGCCCGGTGCCGAGGGCTTGGACCATGTCGAGCGCTTCGGCACCGCGGACCTCACCGACGACGATCCGGTCCGGCCGAAGGCGCAGCGCATGGCGCAGCAGGGTGCGCATCGTGACCTCACCGAAGCCTTCGGCGTTCTTCGCTCGGGCTTCGAGACGGATGACGTGACCGGGGAAGGCCAGCTCGGCGGCGTCTTCGACCGTGACGACCCGCTGGTCGGCGGGCACGGCGCGGGCCAGCACGTTGAGGAGCGTCGTCTTGCCCGATCCGGTCTGTCCGGCGACCAGGACGTTGCGCCGTTCGCCGACGACCTCGGCCAGCAGACGTGCCCCCTGCGGCTCGATCCCGCCTCGTGCGACCAGTTCGTCGAGATCGCCCACGGCGTCGGTGAAGCGGCGGATCGCGACGACGGGGCCGTCGACGGCGACCGGCGGGATGATGGCGTGCAGACGCGATCCGTCGGGGAGGCGGGCGTCGACCGCCGGGCTGGCCCGATCGAGGCGGAGACCCAGGGGGGCGATCATCCGCTCCACCGCGGCGACGACGGCCGCCGCGTCGGGGAACGTGACCTCGGTGGGCACGAGGACACCGTCGCGTTCGACCCACACGTCGTCGAACCGGTTGACGAGGACGTCCGAGACGGACGGGTCACGCAGCAGCGGCTCGAGGGGGCCGAGGCCGACGAGGGCATCGACCGCGGCGAGGAGCTCGTCGGGCTTCGCGAGGGGGGCCTCGACGGCTGCTACCTCGCGGACGGCGGTCTCCAGCGCACCCCGCTCGAGGGGGACGTCGGCGGCGAGGAGCGCCTCGACGAGACGGTCGATCACCGCCACGGGTACGACCAGACCCTCCGCCACGAACGAACCCATCGCCCCCAGACGGGACGCTGCATCCGGGCCAGACGACCCAGCTCGCCCGGGAGCGGCCGAGCGAGGACGACACCGTCGGGACGTTCGGGGCTCCGCCATGCGGTCGGCTGGTACACGGCGGGCCCGTCCACGGCGGTCCGGAGCCCGGGAGGGACCAAGGGCAGGACCGGGACGGTGCGGAAACCCGGCGGAACGTCGCGCCCGGGTGCGTGGACGACGAGGGCCGGCCACCCGACGGCAAGGGCGTCGAGGAGCTCGGCGGCCTCACCGGCGGTGGCGTCCCCTCCGGGGAGGTAGGCGACTCCCGAACGCGCCGGCTGGAGCTGGGCGGCGGTCGGACCGTCGGCGACGATGGTCGCCACGGTGGGACCGCGGGGCTCGGCGGCGGGGTCGGGGGCGAGGTCCACGACCAGGCAGGTTCCGGCGGCGGCGCCCAACGCCAACGCCCCCAGGGACCCGAGGGCCCGATCATCGGGCGACCACAGGTGGAGGGCGGGCATCGGGCTTCCTCGGTTCGGCGGACGGGGAAGCCGGACCAACGTACGTCGCGGGAAGGGCCGGTTCAAGGGGTCCGTCGACACGCCCCGAGATGCTCCAGAGGAGCTCGGTGTTCGCCGATACACTCTCCACCATGCAACAGGCCGCGTTCTTCGACCTCGACAAGACCGTCATCGCCCGGTCGTCGACCCTCGCCTTCGGCAAGCCCCTCTACAAGGCGGGGCTGGTCGGCCGGGGGGCGCTGATGAAGATGGCCCTGGGGCAGATCTTCTACCTCGTGTTCGGCGCCGACGAGGACACGATGGAGCGCGCCCGCGATGCGTTGTTGACCACGATCAGCGGCTGGAAGCGATCCGACATCGAACGGCTCGTGGAAGAGACCCTCGAAACGATCGCCGACCCGATGGTGTACGCCGAGGCGCTGTTCCTCATCGACGAGCACAAACGGCAGGGCCGGCGGGTGTTCATCATCTCGGCCAGCCCGGAGGAGATCGTCCGGCCGATCTCCCGCCACATCGGCGTCGACGAGGTGATCGCCACGAAGGTGAAGGTCGACGCCGATGGCCGCTACCTGCCCGAGCTGGAGCGCTACGCCATGGGCGAGGGCAAGGCGGAGGCGATCCGTGATGTCGCGGCCGCCGAAGGCCTCGACCTGGAAGGCTCCTACGCGTATTCCGATTCGATCACCGATCTTCCGATGCTCGAAGCCGTGGGCCATCCGGTGGCGGTCAACCCCGAACGCGACCTCCGGAAGGTCGCCGAGGAGCGGGGCTGGCCCATCCTGGAGTTCCAGCGACCCGTCACCTTGGGGCCTCGTCTCCCTCGACCGTCGGCGCTGGCGGGAGTGGTGGTCGCCGCCGCGGTGGGCGCTGCGGTCACGGCGGTGGTGCTGATGAAGCGCAGGAGCCGCTGACCGACGACGTCAGCCGGTCGGAGGCTCGGCTTCGCCGTCATCGAACGTTGCCTCCCGCGCCTGTGTGGTGGCGACGGCCTCGGCCCGGGCGGTCTCGATCTTGGCGCTCGTCAGGCGAGGAGCGGCGTAGGCGAACACGGCGACGTAGGCGGCGGCGACCACGAAGTACGGCAGCCGAAGGGCGAGCTCCCGAGAGCCGGTCGTGGCTTCGGCGATCGAGACGAGGATCCCTCCGGTCAGGAGACCGATCGGCATCATCCCCCACCCGAAGAAGCGGTAGACGCTGTTGACCCGACCGAGGAGACGGTCGGGGATGATCGTCTGGCGGAGCGAGACGGTGATGACGTTCCACAGGATCCCGACGAAGCTGGAGATGACGAACATGGCGAAGACGACCGCCCAGTGGCTGGCCAAGCCGACGACGATCGTGGTGGCCGCCGAGGCGATGAGCGTCAGGGAGAGCGAAGGGCCACTCCCGAGCCGTGCCGATACCCGCGGCGCCAGGACGCTGCCGAGGACTCCGCCGATGGCGCCGGCCATGCCCAAGACGGCGAAAACGAGGGCGTCGACCTCGAGGATCTCCTGGACGAACAGGATGAACGTGGCTCCGGCGACCATGAACAGGCCGTTGAGCAGCCCCAGGACGATGGCGAGGGGCCTGAGGAGGGGGTGACGCCACAGCCACCGAACCCCTTCGGCCAGCTCGGCCCGCCAGTGGGCTCGGTCCCGATCGTCGGAACGCTCCGCGGTGTAGGAGCCGGCGAGCAGGAAGATCAACGCGGCCGCGACCGCGAACGACCCGAGGTCGAACACGAACGGGACGAAGAAGGCGACACCGATCAGCAGCGAACCCAGCGGAGGCCCGAGGAAGCTGTTGGCGACCATCTCGGCGCCCCACAGGGTCCCGTTGGCGCGCTCGAGACCATCGGGTTCGACGATGGCCGGCAGGATCGTCTGGGCCGAGTTGTCGTAGAGCACCTCGGCGAACCCGAACAGCAGCGAGGCCACCAGCAGCGTCGTGTAGACCGGCCAGTTCGTGGGAACCGACGTCGCTCCGGCGACGGCGGCCGGATCGGGGAGCACGCCGGCGTTGACGAACACGACGGCGGCGACGACCCCCGTGAGGACGGTCCGGAAGGCGTTCATGGTCCACATGATCCGACGGCGGTCGAGCCGGTCGGTGATCACGCCGGCGGGAAGCGTGAAGACGAGCCACGGCAGTCGCTGGGAGACGGCGATGAGGGCGATGAGGATCGGGTCGCGGGTCACCGCCGACGCCAACCACGGATAGGCGATCTGCGCGACCCCGTCTCCGAGGTTGGAGATCGCCGACGCCGACCACAACCGCCAGTAGTTGCGGCCGAGCCTCATGGGAGCGCCGTCGGATGCCGGGCCGACCACACGGCGAGCGCCAGCAGCGCGGCGACGCCGAAGACGACGGCGAGCGCCAGCCAGCGGAGCGCGGCGACGTCGTCGGCCGGGGCGGGTTCCGGCGGCGTCGGCGATCGGGCCAGGTCGAACACGACCGGATCGACCCCGAGATCGGTCAACCGGGCGCCGTCGGAGATGATCGATCCACCTTCGGGGAGGAGGGCCTCGAAGGCGATCGTGAGGTCTTCGGGTTCGGAGAGCTCCACGATCCCCGCCCATCGACCCGGCTCGATCTCCGACAGCGCCACCGGATCGAGTTCGCCGCCGAGACCGACGCCGCGCACGACCACGGCGTTCGCCGAACGGGAGAGGCCGACCGAGATCTCGATCGTGAGCGGATCGAGCCCGACCGCCCGCGCCTCGGCGGCACCGAAGGGTGCGGCGAGCTGCACGATCGCGAGGAGGAGGGAGAGCCACGCCATGGGGATCGTCCATCCTACGACCGATCTCGACAGCAGAGGCTCCGCTCTATGCTTGCCGACTCCGAGATGGACGCACGATGAACCAGCCCAGGACGCTCTTCGACAAGGTGTGGGACGACCACGTCGTCCATCGCGCCGACGACGAGCCGGACCTGCTGTTCGTCGACCTGCACCTCGTCCACGAGGTCACGTCACCGCAGGCCTTCGAGTCGCTCGCCCTGACGGGCCGGTCGGTGCGGCGCCCGGATCTGACGCTGGCGACGATCGACCACGGGGTGCCGACCGTCGGTCGCGAGCTCGGCATCCGAGATCCGCTGTCGCGGCGCCAGATCGAGACCCTGGTCGCCAACTGCCGCCGCCACGGCATCACGCTGTTCGGTCTCGACGATCCCCGCCAGGGCATCGTCCACGTCATCGGTCCCGAGCAGGGGGTCACCCAGCCGGGGATGACGATCGTCTGCGGCGACTCCCACACCGCCACCCACGGTGCCTTCGGTGCTTTGGCTTTCGGGATCGGCACGTCGGAGGTGGAGCATGTCCTCGCCACCCAGACGTTGCCTCAGGAACGTCCACGGTCGATGGCGATCGAGGTCGACGGCGCGCTTCCGGTGGGGGTGTCGGCGAAGGACGTCATCCTGGCGATCATCGCCGAGATCGGTACCGCCGGTGCCACCGGCCACGTCATCGAGTACCGGGGCTCGGCCATCGAGGCGCTGTCGATGGAGGGGCGCATGACGATCTGCAACATGTCGATCGAGGCCGGCGCCCGGGCCGGGATGGTCGCACCCGACGAGACGACGTTCGCGTACCTGAAGGGTCGCCCGTTCGCCCCGACCGGCGCCGACTGGGACGAGGCGGTGGCGTCCTGGCGGATGCTGCACACCGATGAGGGCGCGTCGTTCGACACGCGGTTGTCGATCGACGCCTCGACACTGGAGCCGCACGTGTCGTGGGGAACGAACCCCGGCCAGACGCTGCCGGTGACGGGCACGGTACCGGACCCGGCGACGATCGACGACCCCGCCGAGCGTGCGCAGGTGGAGCGGGCGCTCGAGTACATGGCGTTGCAGCCGAACACGCCGATCACCGACATCCGCATCGACCGGGTGTTCCTGGGGTCGTGCACCAACGCCCGGATCGAGGACCTGCGGGAAGCCGCGCATCTGTTGGAGGGTCGGAGCGTCCACCCCGACGTCCAGGCGATGGTGGTTCCCGGCTCGGGTCTGGTGAAGCTCCAGGCCGAGGAGGAGGGCTTGCACGAGGTGTTCCTGGCCGCCGGATTCGAGTGGCGCGACGCGGGGTGTTCGATGTGCCTGGGGATGAACCCGGACATCCTGATGCCCGGGGAGCGTTCGGCGTCGACGTCGAACCGGAACTTCGAGGGCCGGCAGGGCCGCGGTGGGCGGACCCATCTGGTGTCCCCGGCGATGGCGGTGGCCGCCGCGGTGGAGGGCCGGTTCGTGGACGTGCGGGAGTGGGGGCGATGAAGGCGGTCTCGCGGATCGAGGGCACGATGGCGCCGCTCCCTCGCGCCAACGTCGACACCGACCAGATCATCCCCAAGCAGTTCCTCAAACGGGTGGAACGGAGCGGATTCGGGCCGTACCTCTTCTACGACTGGGCGCGCGACGCCGAAGGAGAGCTCGATCCGGCGTTCGTGCTCAACCGCCCCGAGTACGCCGATGCGACGGTGTTGGTGACGGGACCGAACTTCGGCTCGGGCTCGTCCCGGGAGCATGCTCCCTGGGCGCTGGAGGACCGCGGGTTCGAAGCGATCATCGCCCCGTCGTTCGCCGACATCTTCTACAACAACTGCATCAACATCGGCCTGCTGCCGGTGGTCCTCCCCGCCGGCGACGTGGACGCGCTGACGGCGGCGGCGGAGCGTTCCGGCACACGGGTGGTGATCGATCTGGCGGACCAGACCGTCGTCGTCGACGGCCGGACGTTCCGGTTCGAGATCGACGCGTTCGCCAAGCACCGCCTGCTGCACGGTCTCGACGCCATCGACCTGACCCTCCGCCACGTCGACGCCATCGACCGGTACGAGTCGTCGCGCCCTCGCTGGCGCCCGTCCCTGACCCCCTGACACCCTCCGCTCCGAACCGTGGGCCGGCCACCCCCCTCGAGGGGGTTCCCGAACCCAGGGTTGGCGACACCCCTCGAGGGGGTTCCCGAACCCAGGGTTGGCGACACCCCTCTGGGGGTGTGGCGAACCCTGGGTTGGCGGCGAGGGGCTGGGTACGCTGGGAGGATGGACATCGTCGACGGGTACCTGGCGCGGATCGGGGTGACGGCATGCCCGAAGATCGACCGGAACGGGTTGGCGACGCTCCAGGCCGCACACCTCATCGCCGTGCCCTTCGAGAACCTCGACGTGCACGCCGGACGCGACGTGTCCTGCGACGCGGAACGAGCCGTCGCCAAGGTCGTCGAACGTCGGCGCGGCGGATGGTGCTTCGAGCTCAATGGCGCCTTCGCCGTCCTCCTCGAACACCTCGGTTTCACGGTACGGCGCCTGGCGGCGACGGTGCTGCTGGGGGAGCCGACTCCGATCCCCGACCACCTCACCCTGGTCGTCACCGTGGATCGCCCCTACCTCGTCGACGTCGGGTTCGGCAGCGGCACCCCCCGACGGCCACTCCCCCTCGACGACCCCGGTCCCCACCATGGCGGATCTGGTCTCTACCGCTTCACGACCGACGGCGGCCAGAGGGTCCTCGAGCGCCGCCGCCGCCGGGACGGGACCTGGGAACGATGCTTCCGCTTCGACGACGCGCCGGTCACGCTCGCCGACCTCGAGCCGTCGGCCCGCCACCTGGCCACCACCGACAACCGGTTCACCGCCTCCCCCTTCGCCACCCGAGCCCTCGACGACGCGGCGGGACGAGTCACCTGGAACGACGGGCGGCTCCTCATCCGGCGGACCGGCAGCGAGCTCGTCACGCCGACGCCCGACGATCGAGCCACGCTCGAACGCTGGTTCGGGATCGTCGTGGGCGACGGCTGACCGTCAATCACCGTCGGCTCGGGAGCCCGGACCGGGCTCGTCGGGACCCACTCAACACCCGGGCTCGCCGTGGTTGCCGCAGCAGTTCGACCGGTTCTTCAGCTTGATGGCGTTGTTCCTCGCCGCCACCAGGATCTTCTCCATCAGCGGCAGCTCGGACCGGGCCCAGTTGGAGCGGACCGCCTCGAAGCTCGGCTCACCGCACATGGGGCCACCGTACCATGAGGTCGCCATGACGCTGCCCACCCGCCACGAGCAGGCCCAGGCCATCCTCCGCCGACGAGCCCGGAAGATGGCCAAGGAGATCCTCGGTCGTCAACCGGTCGGCGCCGCCGACTTCGCCTCCGCGTTCACCCTCGAGCGCATCGACCTGATCGCCGAGATCCCCGACGTCGACGCCCTCCGGCGCCTCGGCCGGACCGTCGTCGGTCCGGCCAACGATCTGTACATCCTCCACGACCCCGACGGCAGCTTCCGCGTCTACGTGCAAGAACGCGGCGAGCCCCGCAACGTCGCCGCCGGCCTCGACTTCGAAGCCGCCAGGGACGCCGTCATCGACCGGCTCATCCTCCTCAACGGCATCCCCCTGGACCTGTAGGGCTCAGACACCCTGGTAGATCGCGCGAGCGAGTTCCGCCTCGTCCTCGACCGGAACGTCGGCGAAGCGCACCGCGAACACCCCGCCCTCCGGATCGTGGCCGGGGACCGGCTCACAGCGGAACACGAGTCGCTCCCCGAGGACCTCGACCTCGAGCTTGGATCCCGCCTGCGGCACCCATCCCGACAGGGACCGGAGCCGGGCGCCGCCCAAGGACAGGTCCACGATCTCCACCGGTTCGTCGCCCAGGCTCCCCCGCAGCCGCGTGGGCATGCGGACGCTCGCCCGCCGCTCACCGGCATATCGAGGCGCGGTGATGCGGACGATGCCGGTCGCGACGAACGCTGCGTTGACGGCAAGGAACACGGCGGCGCCGACCATCGCCCCGGGTTCGTCGTAGGTCATGGGCGTGAACCCGCCGAGGGTCGCGACGCCCCACCCGAGGGCCAGCACCGCGGCCGCGAACACCCCGGTGAGGACCAACGGCGGACGGGGGCGACCCCCGACCCTGCGTCCCTTCGGTGTCACCTCGAAGCGCGTCCGCACCGACGGATCGAACAGCATCAGGGTCGCCGACAGGACCGCCGGCATGCGCAGGAACTCGAACAGGGTCGACAGCAGCGGCGGGTAGTAGCCGCGGGCCAGCCGCCGGAGCGCCACGAACTGCAAGGCGAGCACACCGACGAACACCGGGCCGTAGACCGCCAGCGGCGCCACGATCGGGACACCGCCGGTCGCCAGGACCACGATCGGCAGGACCAGGTAGCCGAGGATCTTCCACGCATCGAACCACGCGAACAGCGTCGACGCGTACGCCAGGCGTTGGGCCACCGTCAGGCCGCGCACCACCAGCGGGTTCTCGAGGCGCAGGAGCTGCATCGCTCCGGACGCCCAACGATGCCGCTGCAGCAGGTAGGCATCGGCGTCCGACGGGGCCAGCCCGTGGGCGAGGACCTCGTTGTGGGCGACCGTTCTCCATCCCCTGGCGTGGAGACGCACCGTGGTGTGGATGTCCTCGGTGATCGTCCCGGTGGCGACGCCGCCGACGTCACGCAGCGCCGCCACCCGCACGACCGCGCCGGTCCCGCACCAGAACGCCGCGTTCCATCGGTTCTTCGCCGGCAAGATCACCCGATAGAACACCGACTCCTCGGTGTAGTACCGACCCGTGCGCAACGGCTCGTGCTCGAAGGATGTCACGTTGTAGAAATCCTGTGGGGTCTGCACGAGCGCCAACCGGGGATCATCGAAGTAGCCGAGCGTGTGCCGCAGGAAGTCCGGACGGACCACGTGGTCGGCGTCGAGAACCCCGATCACGTCGGCGTCGATGTGAGCCAACGCGTGGTTGAGGTTCCCCGCCTTGGCGTCGGCGTTGCTCGGGCGGGTCAGGTAGCGGGCCCCGAGGCGGCGAGCCAGCGCCGCCACCTCCGGACGGCGCCCGTCGTCGAGCACCCAGGTCTCGTGGGCCGGTTCGATCGCCACCGCCGCCGCGATCGTCGGAAGCAGCACCTCGGTCGGCTCGTCGTAGGTGGTGATCAGCATCGCCACCTGCAGGTCGGTGTCGTCGACGACCCGCGCCGGTGCCACCGCGTCGAGGTCCCACAGTCCGAAGGTGAACAGCGCCAGCCCGATGCCGTTGTGGATCTCGAGCACGACGAGGGGGATCGACACCCACCACGCGGCCGGGTTCAACGTGAAGGCGGCCCGCCACGTCAGGTAGGCGAGGGTGAACCACACTGCACCGACCGCCAGCCCACGGATCGCCAGCTTCCGTCGCGCCGTCTCAGGCGGCGGCATCGCTCCCCCCTCGAACGTCGGAAGACCCGAGAACGGATCGATCGTGAGCGCCACCCCGGGGTCGTCGGACGCGGCGCGACCGAGGTCGGAGAGGTCTTCGGATGGAACCGGCATCGGGCCCTCCAGCGGTCTACGGACGCCTCCCCTGTCGGCTGCACACCCGCAGCCTTGAGAAGTGCGGCGACGCCCCGCAGCCGGGCCGACCGATCGGCCGGGCAGAGATCAGGACCGGATCACCGGATCGGGCCCGACCGCCACCACCCGCTCGATGGCCCGGTACACCCGTTCCTGCATCCCGACCTCGTCCGGTTCGAGCAGGTTCGCCATCACCTTCAACGCCCATTCCATCAGGGGGCGGGACCGCAAGCCGACACGGGTGAGCGCCCGCATCAACGTCGGGTTGCCGATGGCGATCACGAACGCTCGCGCCACCCGGTGATAGGCCCCGTACTCGTCCTCGATCGCCCGAGCGTACGCCCGCAGCCTGCCGGAGCCCGGATCGGCGAGCTCCTCCACCACGTAGGAGGCGGCGAGCCGTCCGGTCTCGTAGGCGTAGTCGATCCCCTCGCCGTTGAACGGGTTGACGGCGCCGGCCGCGTCGCCGACCAACATCCAGTTCTCCCCCGCCTTCGGGCCCACCGAGAACGCCATCGGGAGCTTGCCGCCGGTGGGAGCGACCAGCTCCGAGTCCGGGCCGATGGCCCAATGGTCGGGAAGCTGGGCCAGATAGGCGTCCTGGACCTTGGAGGTGTTGACTTCCTTCCAGCCCTTGAACGAGGAGATGACCCCCACCCCGACGTTCACCGTCCCGTCGCCCATCGGGAACACCCATCCGTACCCGGGCATCGAACGACCTTCGCGGTCGCGGATGTCGAGTTGGCTCTCCAGGAACCCGTCACGACTGTTGGGGCTGGCGTAGTACCCCCGGACGGCGAGCCCATAGGGGAAGTCGCGGCGCCGATGCGTCCCCAGGGCGCGACCGAACCGGGACAGCGAGCCGTCGGCGACCACGACCACCCGGGGGGTGATCCGCTCGACGGCGCCGTCGACGACGAGATCGACCCCGACGAGGCGACCATCGGCGACGACGGCCCGCGCCTCGACCCCATCATCGACGGTCGCTCCTTGCGCGGCGGCCAACGCGGCGACCTGCATGTCCAGGTCGGCCCGACGCAGCGTCGCACCCCACGTGGGATAGATCGTGTGCCGAGGCCACGGGAGCTCGAGGGTCAAGTCACCGGCGTACGCGCGGAGGCCGGAGATCCTGTGCACGTCGTCGGCGTCGAGGTCGAAGCCCATGTCGATGAGCTGCTTGACGGCCCGCGGCGTCAACCCGTCGCCGCAGGTCTTGTCGCGGGGATACCGCTTCTTCTCGACGAGACGGACATCGGCGCCGGCCTTGGCGAGCCAGAACGCGGACGCGGCACCGCCGGGGCCGCCGCCGACCACCAGGACGTCGGGTGAGGAGCTCATGGGCGTCGAGGCTACCGGCGGGAACGACCCGCCGTCAGCCTGCGGCTTCCACCAAACCGCAGTCGGTCTCCGCGGTCGCCAGGTCCTCGCCCCCGAACGCGACGCGCTCGTACAGCACCACCTGGGCGATCTGCTGGTCGGTGAGCTGACCACCGAACGGCGGCATGCCCCCCGCCACCGGCTTGCTCGTCGCACCGTAGGTCGGGTCGGGCCACCCGGCGGAACCCAGCGTCACCCACTCGACGTGAGACGAACACGAACCCTCCGGGAAGGTCTGGAGCACCGCGCCGCCGGCCATGCCAGGGCCGACCCCGCCCTCGCCGGCATTGCCGTGGCAGATCGCGCACGACTCGGCGAACAGCATCTCCCCGGCGGTGAAGTTGTCGACCGTGCCCTGACCGTACGGGTTCCCGTCGCAACCGACGGCCTCGCCCGTCACCGGGTCGATGGCGAGCTGCCCAGCGCTGCCGCACGCCGGCCCGTTGGGGACCGCGGCGATGTAGACGACGGCGAAGACCGGGATGATCACGAACAACGCGGCGAGGAGCGCCGGGTAGCGGCTCGCCTTCTTCGGTTCGGGCGCCGGAGCCTCGGCCTCCGCGGCGGGCGCCTCGGCCGGTTCGATGACCTCGACCGGGGCCTCCGTCGGCGCGACCGGGCCGGGGGCAGCCGCCTCGGCCGGGGCAGGAGCGGGGCCGGCCGGGGCGACCCCTGCGGCGGGCAGTTCGATGCCCGCCCATTCGGCCAGCACCGCTTCGACGGCGATGCCTTCCTTCTTGGCGCGGGCCCCGGCCGACCGCTCGACCAGCGAGGCAGGCATCCCCTTGGCCTCGGCGGCCTTGGCGATCAGCTCGTCCTTCGAGATCGCGGCGGGGGCCGGAGCGGGAGGCGCCTCCGCCGGAGCCGGAGCCGGAGCGGCGGGTGGGGCTGCCTGCGCCGTCGGAACCTCCTCGCCGGCCCACTGCGCCAGGACCTGCTCGACGGGCACCCCGAGCGCCTGGGCCCTGGCCTGGGCGGAGCGGTCGACCATGTCGGCCGGCACACCGGTCGATGCTGCGATACGTTGGATGAGCTCTTCCATGGTCCCCTACTTCAGGCTGGTCAGGTAGACGGCGAGGGCATCGAGATCCGCGTCGGACAGGTACGAGTAGGCCGGCATGAACGACCACGGCCGCTCCACC
Organism: Acidimicrobiia bacterium; assembly: GCA_026985095.1. Taxonomy (GTDB): domain Bacteria; phylum Actinomycetota; class Acidimicrobiia; order Spongiisociales; family UBA5794; genus JALSQW01. Next base: position 70,736 of record JALSQW010000008.1, read on the forward strand.
CGCGGATCGGCCAGATGCGCGAACAGGAACTCGTAGCTGTTGGATCCCTCCCGCGAACCGAGATGCATCAGGTCGGGTCCAAGGCGCCGGTACCCGCGCTGGATCGGATCCTCGTGCACGTAGTCACCAGCGACGCTCACCGGTCCCAAGCCCACGTCGGGAACCACCGCCCGCACCTCCTGGGTGTGGCAGACGGCACACCCCTCCCGAAGGTAGACCGCACGACCACGCGCCTCGGCGCTCCCCGCCGGGTAGATCCGGCTCTCGTCGGCCAGGATCGTCGACGAGGCGATCGCCGGATCGAGCGACGGGAGGAACCACATCATCGTGCCGACGATCAGGAACAGCGACACCGCACCCCACCGCAGCTGGCCCCACCGCACCGTCGCCACGCCCCCCTCGATCTCGAGATCGATCGGCTCGGCGTCGACCGCCGGCAGCTCGGGTCCGCTCCGGGCGACCGGACTGAACGCACCGACCACGAAGAGCCCCTGTGCCAGGGCGTAGACCGCCATGCCGATCGCCGCGACCCCGAGGTACGGCTTCAGCCGGGCCGCGGTGTTGAAGAACCCCGCCCCGGTGTCGACGAACAGCCCCGAGTTGGCGCCGCTCGCCCAGGTGAACCCGGCCAGCGCCGCTCCCAGCCACACCGACACCAGGACCAGTCCGAGGCCGACCATCGTGTAGCGGTAGTGCCACGTCGCGACCTGCTCACGGGCCGGAGACGCGCCCGTTCCCAGCACGTGATAGGCGAAGGCGAACAACCACATCGACACCGCCCCCAGGAACATCAGGGCGTCGTTGGCGGCCACCCATCCGGTGAACTGGACGATCGCCGACGAGGTTCGGGTCGTCGCCACGATGTCGGCCAGCGGCACGATCGCCAGCATGGCGCCGCCCGCCACCAGGAACCGCAGGGTCACCCGGTCGGGGATCTGGAGCCAGCGACCACGCATCTCGAGCACGAAGTCGGTGACGATCACCGCCACCGGGACGACCAGCGCGATCGACGCCGCCACGCCGAGGGTCTCGAGCCAGTCGGGACCCGCGCCGTAGATCAGATCCCGCGGCCCGGTCGCCGCCCACACGAACGCCAGCGACCAGAACCCCAGCACGCTGACAGCGCTGGGCTGGATCGGATCCGCGCCCGCCAGGCGAGGGATGAGGTAGTACACGACACCGACGCCGGCCGCCGCGAACCACAGGCCGGTGAGGCCGGCGCGGTAGAACGAACTCTGGATCTCCCCGGCGTACCCACCGACCCCCGGCAGGGTCCCAACGACCGAGATCAGGACCAGCCACCACGTGGCCGCCACCAGGTACCACTCGGCCGGGCCCAGCCGATCCCGGCGATGAGCCACGGTGGCGGTCGCCACCCACGCCACCAACACGAAGCCGGCCAGGAGCAAGACGTCGGACCACAGCGGCATCTCCTGGTACGCCCTGCCCTCGGACGCGCCGAGGTAGATCGAGGCCATCCCCGTCGCCACTCCCACGGTGACCAGGATCAGGGCCACCAGCGCCGCTCCCTCGTGGCGCAACGGCCCGGAGGTCAGCCGAGGCAAGATGTAATAGATGGCCCCGATCAGCCCGATCGTCAACCATCCGTACAGCAACGCCGCGGTGGCGATCGGCACCAGGCGCCCGTAGGAGAACAGCACGATCCCCGAGTAGGCGCCGGGGACCGCCAGCTCGATCGAGGCGGCGGCCAGCAGCAAGGTCGCCACCACCAGGAACACCGACGCGATCACGAGATGGGCTCGCACGAGACCCGACGGACCGTGATCGGTCACCGGCGACGGCGGTACCGCCGGCTCCTGGACGTCGTTGTCGGCCAGATCGGTCGTCACGATCCGCGCATCCTCCTCGGGTCTGTGTTCACGGCCGGCCGGAAGCCTAGCCGCGACGCCGTCGCCGGGATTGTCCTTCGCCGGGCCGAAGGCGTCAAAGCGAGGCCGGCGGCGGTCTCACCGGAACGGATTCGTTCGCGGCCGCCGGATGCGTACAATGCGCCCGCCAAGCCAGACCCGTCCCAGGAGGATGACCCTGAACGACCGAGCCAAACTCGCCGGAGGCCTCACCGCGATCGCCGTCGGGATCGTCGTGGCGCTCGGTGCTGCCTTCGTCGTGCACGCTGCCGAAGCACCCCGGTTCAACGAGTTCGGACAGGAGATGTTCCCGGCCATCCCCCGAGCGTGGCAGCTCGTCACCCTCGCCCAGATCGTCTCTTTGGGAGGGGTGTTCCTGGCCATGGGAGGATTGGCCCTCGCCTACATCTACGACCGGCCGCTCACCTGGGCCCGGGCCGCGGTCGGCGCCGCCTTGTTCGTCGCCACCACGCTGATCCTGTTCGGGATCGTCCCCAACCAGTACCTCACCCTCGCCCAGGCGACCTGGGAGTGGACCCCGACGAAGACCTTCGTGACGATCCCCCGATGGCTGGTCCTCAACAACGACCTGTCGATCAGCTACGCCGCGTTGAAGGACATGATCTCGGGTGCGTACGCCGTCGTCGCCCTCGTCGCCGTCGGCCTGGCCATGGTCAAGTGGCAGGACCGCCAGAAGAAGGCGGCGGCGCCCAAGCCGACGCCGATCTCCGAATACGGCCGACCGCTGAAGGTGGAGGGCTGATGGCCAAGAACGACGTCTGGTTCGAGACCCCGCCGCTGCGGGACGACTATCAGCTCGCCGCGGTCGACGGCGACTACCTGACCAAGGCGGTCAAGCCCAAGCAGTTCCTGCACATCAACCAAGCCGAATGCATCCTCTGCGAAGGCTGCGTCGACATCTGCCCGTGGAAATGCATCCACTACCTGTCGGTCGACGTCGTCGCCGAGGCGGTCAACGTCGACGACCCGAAGGCCAACGCCGAGAACCGCGGCGTGTTCATCGTCGACGAGGACGAATGCACCCGCTGCGCCCTGTGCATCGATCGCTGCCCGACCGGCGTCATCACCCTCGGCAAGTTCGCCGGCTCCCTCGCCGAACAGGCCGAATCGATGGCGCCGTGGGAGTTCGACACGGGCGAACGCGACTTCAAGAACGGCTACCTGTATGGCGTGCGGTGGTAGCCCGAGAGGCGTGACCCGGAATTGGAACCCGGCCTCCCGCGAGGCAAACTGACAAGACCCAGGACACGGAGGAACCGACAGGTGGCGAACGGCAACAAGGGCGGCGGCATGAGCGGCCTGCTCGACCATGTCCGCGAGAGCCAGGTGTGGAACTCGATCTTCCGCCCCGGCTCACCGTTCCGGGCCGGCTACTCGGACTCGCCGAGGAACCGGTCGTACGTGATCATGAACAACGTGCTCTATCACCTCCACCCGGTGAAGGTGAAACGTCACGGCGTCCGGCTGTCGTACACGTTGTGCCTCGGCGGGCTCAGCTTCTTCCTGTTCATCGTGCTGACGATCACCGGCATCTTCCTGATGTTCTACTACCGGCCGACGTCGCCCCAGGCGTATCTGGACCTCCAGGCGTTGACGACCGACGTGGCCTTCGGCAACCTCGTGCGCAACATGCACCGCTGGGGCGCCCACCTGATGGTGCTATCGGTGTTCCTCCACATGGCCCGGGTCTTCTATCACGGGGCCTACAAGCCGCCGCGAGAGTTCAACTGGGTCGTCGGTGTCCTCCTGCTGCTGCTGACGCTGCTCCTGTCGTTCACCGGCTACCTGCTCCCCTGGGACCAGCTGGCCCTGTGGGCCGTGACCGTCGGCTCGACCATGGCCAGCTACACGCCCGTGTTCGGGAGCCAAGTGAGCTTCGTCCTCATCGGTGGCGTCCAGATCACCCCCGACACGTTGCTGCGCTGGTACGTGCTGCACGTGCTGTTCCTCCCGTTCATCATCACCATCTTCCTGGCGGTCCACTTCTGGCGGGTCCGCAAGGACGGCGGCATCTCCGGACCGCTCTAAGGAGGCGACGAGTGGCAGAGATCCCAGAACACATCCTGCGGCGCTCCGCCGAGGCGCGCGCCAAGGCCGAGGGCCGGAGCGTCGAGGAGGTCCTCGCCGAGCTCAAGGGCGAGGCACCGCCACCGCCGACCTCCGCCGCGAGCGGCGCCGCGCCCGCCGGCCGCGACCTGGCCGCCGAAGCCGAATCCTCCGGCGTGCCCCAACACCTCCTGGAACGGGCCATGCGAGCCCGGGCCAAGGCCGAAGGCAAGCCCGTTCCGGCCGCCGGTGGCGGTGCAGCCACCGCCACCGCCACCGCCACCGCTCCGAAGCCCGCCGCCGCACCGGCGCCGGCGGTTCCCCCCGGCGTCCGTACCCAGCGACTCCTCACCGTCGTCAAGGCCGGTGCCATCCAGCAGGTCAAACGGGAGCCCCACGACAAGGTGAACGTGTGGCCGCATCTGCTGGCCATCGAGTTCGTGGCATTGCTCGCCTGCCTCGCGTTCTTGATCGTCCTGTCGATCTTCCTCGAGGCACCGCTCCTCGAGTTCGCCAACTTCAACGAACAGCCGAACCCGTCCAAGGCCCCGTGGTACTTCCTCGGCCTGCAGGAGATGCTCGCCTACTTCGACCCGCAGGTCGCCGGCGTCATCATCCCCGGCTTCGGACTCGCCGCCCTGGCGATGATCCCCTACGTCGACAAGAACCCGTCGGTGCGACCCTCGGACCGCAAGCTGGCGATCATGATCTTCACGTTCTTCATCATGGCCGCGGCGGTGCTGACGATCTTCGGGTCGTTCTTCCGCGGACCAGGGTTCAACTTCACATATCCTTGGAGGGACGGAATCTTCTTCGACGACCTGAAAGCGATCCTCGAATGAACCCCACCACCATCTTCGCCGTCGCCCTCATCGCCACCGGCGTCCTCGCCCTCGCCGGGATCCTCGCCGTCGCCGTGCGACGCGGCAACGAGCCCGGCCCGATGACCGCCGCCGAGCTCGACCGCAAGGCCCTCGAACGCGACCGCAGCCGCCGCGTCGAGCCGACCGCAGAGGCGCCGAGCGCGGTGGCGACCCTGGAACGGACGGAAACCGAAACGGAGACCGAGGCCGGGCCGGCCGAGCCGCCGGTCGACCCGATGCTGCAACGTGTCGAGGTCTCCGAGAACGACTACGGGGTCACCCGCCGCCAGTTCTTCAACCGAGCCCTGCTCGCGGTGTGGGGGCTCTTCCTCGCCCAGTTCGGCCTGTTCAGCCTCGCGTTCCTGTGGCCCAAGCTGAAGGGCGGCTTCGGCACCAAGGTCAACGCCGGCAAGCTCCTGGACATCAAGGAGCAGCTCTTCGACGGAGCCACGATCGTGCCGCTGCACAACAACCCGGCCCAGGCGTGGATCGTGCCCTTCGAGCTGAAGCTCCTCGAGGACGTCCCCGGCAACTCCTTCGAGAACCTTCCGTTCCTCATCGCCGGCGGCGAAGACGACGGCATCGGGATCATGGCCATGTGGCACCGCTGCGTCCACCTCGGCTGCCGGGTGCCCGAATGCGTACCGTCACAGGGCTTCGAATGCCCATGCCACGGATCGAAGTACAACATCCACGGCGAGTACGAAGCTGGACCGGCCCCCCGCAACCTCGACCGTTTCGCCGTCGAGGTCAACGACGCCGGCGAGCTGATCATCGACACCGGCAACGTCGTCCAGACGCCCCGAGCGAAGAACAAGACCGCCATGTACCCCCAGGGTCCGTTCTGCGTGTGAGGTGATCGCCCTGCTGCAACCGTCCACGATCGTTCTGGCCGCCGTCGAGGAGGCCGCACCGGCTCGCCCCGAGGTCTTCGGCGTCGGTGCCCTGGCCCTGACCCTGGCCGTCGTCGCCGTTCTCGGCTGGATGACCTACCTGTACGTCAACTCCCGTCGTCGGCGCTCCGCCGAGCTCGAAGAGGCCCCCGACAACCTGTCGCCGTACCTGTCGGACGACGAACTCGAGAACGTCCGTTCCACCCGGGTGCTGCGAGGCGCGGTGTTCGCCGCCGCGTTCTTGGCCATCGTCATGACCGTCTACGCTGCCGCCGAACCGAGCCGCCAGGCCAAGGCCGCCGACACCATCTCCGAACAGGCCATCGAACGCGGCGCAGAGCTCTACCAGCGCTTCGGCTGCGTCGGCTGCCACGGGCCCGACGCCGGCGGAGGGGCGGCGCCGTTCACCGAGGCCCGCAGCAACGTCGACACGGGCTGGGTGGTGCCCTCCCTCAACGACGTCTTCCTCCGGTACAGCGACGAGGAGATCCGCTTCTGGATCACCTACGGTCGGCCGGGCACGCCGATGCCCGCCAACGGCCTCGAAGGGGGCGGCGCGATGACGTTCCAGGAGATCGACGAGGTCATGGCCTACCTGCGCTCCATCCAGATCAGCCAGGCCGACACGCTCGCCAAACGCGACGGTACCGTCCAGTCGGCGCTGGCCCGCATGGCCAACGGCGACACCACCACCGCCCAGCTCATCGCCCTGCAGGACGCCAAGATCGCCGAGATCGCCGCCGCACCGGGGAAGGTCGACGCCGCCGGGACCCTCGACACGGAACTCGAGGCGCTCCTCGCCGGAGCCGGCACCTGCACCGTCGAATCGGCCCACGCCGTCGAGAAACCGTGCGACGACCCAGCCCCCGACACCGACCGCGATGGGTTGTCCGACGCCGCCGAACCGGCGATCACCGAGATCGCCGCCACCGCGCTCGAGCACCTGACCGTCCTCAACGAGACCAAGACCACGGACCGACTCGAGCCGACCTTCGATCCGAATCCCGTCTACGACAAGCGGTTCGATCCGGAGAACGCGTTCACCAACGTCACCCCCTCGGGTCGCGCCGTGCCGGACCTGGACGCCGCCATCGAGGTCCTCGAGAGCCTGCGCACCGACCTCCTCCTGCTTCGGGTCGCCGCCGAACGCCAGGACGCGTTCCTCGGTGACCTCCAGCTCGGTCTCGACTACCTCCGACAGGCCGCCGACGAGCGACCGTGGATCATCGACCCCACCGCCGCCGCCGAGGCGATGACCGACCAGCTCGCCGCCGACATCGCCGCCATGGAAGCCGTCGGCGCCGATCCCGAGGACATCCCCCCGCCACGGGTCATCTCCGTCGACGAAGCCGAACGTGCCATCGGTCTGTTCAACGGCTACTGCGCTCGCTGTCACACCGGCGGCTGGTCGGCCGGGCCCACCTTCGAACAGGGCCCCGGCAGCGGAGCGTGGGGACCGTCGCTGAAGGAAGCCCGCTCGGTCGTTCAGTTCCCGAACTGGACCGACCAGGTCAAGTTCGTCATCAAGGGCACCGACCAGGCCGCCCACTACGGGGTCAACGGCATCGGTTCGGGTCGGATGCCCGGATTCGGGATGGTGCTGTCGGAGGAGGACATCGAGTTGATCGTCATGTTCGAGAGGTCGCTGCGATGACGACCCGGACCCGCCGCCCTCGAGGATCGGGCCTCGGGCTCCTCGAGTGGGCCGGCATCGTGTCGGGGATCATCGTGCTGCTGGCCCTCATCCCCGCCGTCCGCGAGGTCATGGCCGACGCCGTCGGGCTCATCTTCAATCAACGTGACCCCGACACCGGCCACGTGACCGCCTTCTCGCAGATGATGCGAGGGATCGGCATCACCATCGGAGCCGTCGTCGTGTTCATGGGTTCGGGTTGGCTGATCTTGATGACGAACCTCGGCAAGCGTCTCGCCTTCCTCGTCGCCGGCGCCGCCGTCAGCGGCTGGATGATCATGAGCGGGCTCCTCTTCGTCGTGTTCGCCCCCCGGGGCGTGCGTCCGGCGAACCTCGAAGGCCTCAACGCGCTCCAGATGCGGATCCCGGCGATCGCCATGACCCTGGGATCGGCCGTCCTGTTCGTGATGTTCGTGCTCGCCCTCGACCGGTACGAGAAGGACGAACCGGCCTGAGGAACGCCGGCGCGGGCGTCCCTACCCCGACAGGGCCCGCAGCAACTCGCTCAACTGTTCGAGTTCCTGCTCGACCGCCGACAGATCGTCGATCCCCTCGGTCCCGTGGCTGATCGTGCGGGTCAACTCGAAGTCGCGTACCGGGTTCTGGAACTCCATGCCGAACCCGACGTACCCGCTGCGTTCCCCCGAACGCAACGCCTTCAGCCGAGCCGACAGGCTCGAGATCCGGCGCGACAGCTCCTCCTCGCCGATGACCGCCGCCCGCATCCGCAGGGCGGCTCGGCGAGCGACGCGTTCGAGCCGTTCGCGCCGCTCTCCGTCGGCCTGCTCGATCGCCTTGGCCAGTTCTCGGGCGGTGGACACCAGATCGTCGACCATCGCTCTCACCTCTCCCCCCAATCGTTAGCAGACCGGACACCTCCGTCGGAGGGCCATTCGGCCCTACGACGTGGCCCGGGCCCGGTTGTGGAGATGGAAGGTGAGGATCTGCAGCTCGGTGGACAGGTCCACCCGCCGCACCTCCACGGATTCGTCGACCTGTAGAACCGTCGGCGCGAAGTTGAGGATCGACCGGATCCCGGCCGTGCAGAGCCGGTCGGCGACGTCCTGGGCGCCGGACGCCGGAACGGCGATGATCCCGATCGACACGTCCTCGTCGACGACGACCCGCTCCAGCTCGGTGAGTGGCAGCACCGGGACGCCGTCGGGGCCTTCGCCCACCTTGGCTGGATCGACGTCGAGGAGTGCGGCGATCCGGAACCCTGCGTCGGTGAAACCGTCGTAGTGGGCGAGCGCCCGCCCGAGGTTCCCGGCCCCCACGATCACCGCCGCGTACTCCCGTTCGAGGCCGAGGACCCGCCGGATCTGAGCTTCGAGGTCGGCGATGTCGTACCCGACGCCGCGCACACCGTAGGACCCGAGGTACGACAGATCCTTGCGCACCTGCGCCGAGTTGACACCGGCCACCTGGGCGAGCTGCTCGGACGAGCACGTCGTCCGACCCGCCTTGCCCGACGACAGGCAGCGCAGGTAGATCGGCAGTCGAGAGATGGTGGCGTGCGGGATCTGACCCTTCATCGGACCGCAGATTAGGTGTGCTCGTCGTCGAGGTCGTCTCCGGTGACGCCCATGGGGACCGCTTGCCTCGAACGATCCGCAGGACCAGCACCGGCGACCCGGCGGGGCGTCGCCATCAGCGACGTTCGGGAGGTCCCGATCCTCGTCGCACCGCGGCCACGGCGTCGCGGACCTCGCGCGTGCCGATCCGTCCCTCGGCGAGCACCGCGCCCTCGCCGTCCCGCAGGACCGGGATCCGCGTCCCGAACTCGTCGAGCAGCTCCGGGGACTCCTCGACGTCGCGAACCACGACCTGCACACCCCGTCTGCGGGCCCTCGGGCCGAGCATCGCCATCACCTCCTCGCACAGGTGACAGCCGGATCGGCTCAGGACCTCGATGGTGGGACGGATACGGCTCACGGGCATCTCACCGTCGCTATCGTCAACGGTCCCATGCGCCCCGTCACCTCGATCGTCCTCGTCGTCCTGCTCGCCCTGATCGTCGGGGCGTTCCTCGTCAAGCTCCTCACCTCCGGTTTCACGCCGTAGAGGGCGGTTCCCCCGGTTCGGCACCGGCCGGAGCGGCCGGGCTCAGGTCGATCCGCCGGATCCTCGGGCGCCGGAACGTCACCGCGACCCGCTCTGCCACCGGGAACCGGTCCTCCGCCCGACCTCCGTTCACGGCGATCGCCATCTGCCCGACCGAGTCCACATGGACGAGGCCCTCGCCGGAAGGCACCGCTCCGTAGGCGCTCGACCAACGCACCGAGTGGGACGTCCCCCCGATCTCGATCTCGACGTCGTCGCCGGGCCCGAGACCCAACGCCGCCAGGTCGGCCGGCGACACGTTCGTCTGGGCGTTGCCGAAGGCGTCGACCCACAGGACCTCCCCGAGGATGCCGCCCCGGCCGTCGGGTTCCGCCAGGGGGATCATCAACGGCACGACCGTCTCGGGATCGATCACCGGGCCCAGATCACCGATGTCGGCCTCGCCCGAGGCGAGCACGGCGGCCGCCGGGGCGAAGACGTCCCGGCCGGCGAACGTGGCGCCCTCGGCCGGGATCTGGAACCGGGGATCCTCGATGGACACCATCAAGTCGGCGCCTCCCACCATGGCCACCGCCGGCGCCAACAGGCCGTTGTCGGGACCGACGAAACAGCCCCACGGGGTACGGGCCGCCAGGGCCCGGCGCTCCGTGCCCACACCGGGGTCGACCACCGCCAGGGCCACGCCCTCGGGCAGGTACTGGATGGCCCGGACGAGGGCGAGGGCAGCCGCCCTCACGTTGCCACGCGGGAAGCGGTGACCCACGTCGATGACCCTGACGTCGGGGGCGACCTTGGCGATCACCCCATGCACGACACCGACGAACTCGTCGTCGAGACCGAAGTCGGACAGGAACGAGATGGGGACCGTCACCGGGCAGCTCCACGCTCGTCACGGCCAGGGAACCAGCCGGCACGCCCCACCGCCGAAGGGAGCGGCTTGCCGAGGCGAGCACCGAGCCAGTGCCCGGTCTCGATGATCGCCGCCGGATCGAAGCCCGTCGCCACGTTGGATCGGCGCAGCAGGTACAAGAGGTCCTCCGTGGCCACGTTGCCCGTGGCGTTCGGAGCGAACGGACATCCGCCGGCGCCACCGACGGACGCGTCGAGCACCTCCACGCCGAACTCGACCGCCGCCATCGCGTTGGCGATCCCGGTGTTCCGCGTGTCGTGGAAATGGCACCGCAACGTCGCATGCCCGATCGACCCGTCGACGGCCGCCAGGCGACGCCGAACGTCCATCGGGACGGCGACACCGATCGTGTCGGCAAGGGCGATCTCGTCGGCACCGACGACCGCCGCCCGACGAGCCAGATCGACCACCCGGTTCGGGTCGACCTCGCCTTCGTACGGGCAACCGAACGACACCGAGATCGTCACCGTCGTCCGGCGACCCGCATCCGAAGCGAGCGGGACCATCGCTTCGATGTCGGCCATCGTGTCCTCCGGCGACACGCCGGCGTTCGCCCGGTTGAACCCGTCGGTCGCGCCGACGACGAAGTTGATCTCGTCGACGGAGGTGGCCAGTGCCCGCTCCAGGCCGCGCCGGTTGAGGACCAGCCCGATGAACGACACGCCCTCCGGGCTGGAACCGAGCGCCTCGAGCACCGCCTCGGCGTCGGCCATCTGCGGCACCCGGCGAGGATGCACGAAACTGGCGACCTCGAGACGTTTGGCCCCGGCGGCCATCAGTCTGCGGATCAGCTCGACCTTGTCGGCGGTCGCCAGGACCGCGTCTTCGTTCTGGAGCCCGTCCCTGGCCCCGACCTCCACGATCTGGACGTGCTCGGGGAGCGCCCGACCGGCTCCGGTCACAGGTTCCCTCGCTTCGCCTGCTCCCGTTCGATCGCCTCGAACAACGCCTTGAAGTTCCCGGCGCCGAACCCGACCGCCCCGCGCCGTTCGATGAACTCGAAGAACACCGTCGGACGGTCCTGGAGCATCCGGGTGAAGACCTGGAGCAGGTGACCGCCCTCGTCCTCGTCGACGAGGAGCCGCAGGCGTCGGATCCGGTCCCAGTCGACGTCCAGATCCGGCATCCGTTCGCGGGCCTGCGGGTAGTACTCGTCGGGAACGTAGATGGTCTCGAGCCCACGACGATGGACGGTCTCCATCGTCGCCTGCAGGTCATCGGTCGCCATCGCCACGTGCTGGACGCCCGGCGACCGGTAGAACATGAGGTACTCCTCGATCTGGGAACGGCGGCGACCGTCGGCGGGCTCGTTGATGGGTAGCTTGACGATGCCGTCGCCGTCCCACATGACCTTCGACATCAGCGCCGAGTACTCCGTCGAGATGGCGTCGTCGTCGAAGTGCTTCAGCATCGTGAACCCGAAGACGCGCTCGTAGAACTCGACCCATTCGTTCATCTTCCCGAGTTCGACGTTGGCGACGACATGGTCGATCGTGTGCAGGCCGGTCGGTTCGGCGATCGTGTCCTCGCGAGGTTCGAACCCGGGCATGGCGCCGTCGAGCTGCACGAGCGAGTGGACCGTGTCGCCGTAGGCGCGGATACCGGCGGCCACCATCAGGCCCCGGTCGTCTTCGATCACCGCCGGTTTCGAGGCGGCCTCCGCCCCGCGCTCGACGGCGAGTTCGAACGCGGCTTCGGCGTCGGGCACCGCGAACGCCACGTCGTGCACCCCCGGGCCGTGCAGACGAACGTGATCGGCGACCGGGTGATCGGGTCCCAGCGCCCCGGTGATCACGAACCGGATGTCGCCCGACTCCAGCAGGTACGACGCCGTCTCGGGAACTCCCGTCTCGGGGCCGCGGTATCCGACGATCCGGAAACCCAAGGCGAGCCGATGGAACATGGCCGTCTGGTAGGCGTTGGCGACCCACCATTCGAGATGGGAGAAGCCCTCGATCGGGAACGGATCCTTGGCGGCGTGCGCCCTGGCGCGGGCGCGCAGTCCATCGTCCATGCGGGAACCCTCCGGCTCGTGGTTCGGTGTGGTCAGATTATCGCAGTCACCGCCGGCGAACGGGACGGCGCAGCGTCCGGTCCTGCCGTAGCATGAGCCCCGACGAACGAGGAGTCCCATGCCGTACTACCGCTCGGTGGGCGACGTCCCACCCAAGCGCCACACCCGATTCGTCCGCCCCGACGGCGGCCTGCACGCTGAGGAGCTCATGGGAGAGGAGGGGTTCTCGTTCGACTCCGCGCTCCTGTACCACCGCCGACCTCCGACCGCCCTCCGGGCCATCGAGGCGGTCGACTCCGAAGAACAGGAACGCACCCCCAACCATCCCCTCGCTCCACGCCACTTCCGGACCCACGAGCTCAAGGTCGGAGGCGACGTCGTGACGGGACGGCATCTGCTGCTCGCCAACGACGACGTCCGCATCTCGTACGTCGCCGCCGGCGACAGCTCGACCCTGTACAAGAACGCCACCGGCGACGAGCTGGTGTTCATCGAGGAGGGCGCCGGCACGCTCGAGACGGTCTTCGGAGCCCTGCCGTTCGGCCCCGGCGACTACGTGGTCATCCCCGCCTCGACCATCCACCGCTGGGTCGTCGACGACGGCACGGTCCCGGTCCGTGCCCTGGTGGTCGAGACCTCCGGCCACGTCGGACCGCCCAGGCGCTACCTGTCCCGCAACGGCCAGTTCCTCGAGCACGCCCCCTACTGCGAGCGGGACCTGCACGGGCCCCACGAGCCGCTCCTCGTCGACGGCGAGGACGTCGACGTCCTCGTCCGCCATCGGGGAGGCTGGACCCGCTTCCGGTACGCCACGCATCCGTTCGACGTCGTGGGATGGGACGGTTGCCTGTACCCGTACACGCTGTCGATCCACGATTTCGAACCCATCACCGGCCGCATCCATCAACCCCCTCCGGTCCATCAGACCTTCGAAGCTCCCAACGTGGTCGTGTGCTCCTTCGTGCCCCGGTTGTTCGACTATCACCCCGACGCCATCCCGGCGCCGTACAACCACTCGAACGTCGACTCCGACGAGGTCCTCTTCTACGTCGAGGGCAACTTCATGTCCCGCAAGGGCTCCGGCATCGAGGCGGGGTCGGTGTCGCTCCATCCGGCGGGTCACACTCACGGGCCGCAGCCCGGTTCGGTCGAAGCCAGCATCGGGCAGGCCGGCACCGAGGAGGTCGCGGTGATGATCGACACCTTCCGGCCCCTCGACCTCGGGCCCGGAGCACGCGACAGCGAAGACGACCGGTACGCCTGGACCTGGCTCGAGGGCAGGTGACCGCACCGCTGATGATCGACCCCGGCGCGACCCTCTTCGGGCGCCTCGTCGATCATGCCGGGCTCCTCCCGCCGGCGCCGCTGGACATGCAGACCGCGGTCGCCGCGTACCGGCATGCCCGCACCGGGCCGGGCTCGTGGATCGTCGGACGTTTCCTCGTCCCCGCCACCAAGCTGGAGGAACTCGCGACGGTCCTGGTCACGACCATGACCGCCCGAGAACGCCCATGGGAGGTCGGTGTCGTCGTCGACACCGACCTCGGGTCGGCCGTCGCGACTGCGGCCGCGTTCCACCGCGAGCTCCACCCCGGGGCGTCGATCGTCACCGCCGAAGCCCGCCTCGACGGCGGCGCCGACGGCGCCGCCGTCGAGCGGATCCATCGCGCCCTGGGAGCGATCGCCGACGACGTCGCCGCCTTCGTGGAGGTCGACGTCACCGGGCCGGCAGCCCGCGTCGCACACGACGTGACGACGGCCGCCGAGACGATCACGCGATCCCATCGGCCCGGTGGGGTGGCGTTGCGCGGGGAAGGCCCGACGCCCGACCAGAACCCGGCACCCGACGCCGTCGCCGCCTTCGTGACCTCGGCCACCGCCGCCGGGGTCCCGTTCAAGGCCACCGCCGGGCTAGACCATCCCATCCGATGCGACGACGCCTCCCGCGGCGCGACCCACCACGGCTTCGTCAACCTGCTCGTCGCCGCCGCCCTCGCCATCGACGACGCCCCCTCCGACGTCGTCACGGCGGCGGTCGCCGACACCGATCGCTCCGCCTTCGGCCTCAGCCTCGGCGGGTTCCGCTGGCGCGACCGGCGGTTCACCTCGACGACGTTGCAGCGAACGCGGTCACGAGGCCTGATCGGGTACGGCTCGCGGGACCTCGCCTCACCCGTCGCCGAGCTCGCGGCCATGGGCCTCATCGCGGCCGAGGGGATGCGATGACGAGCTGGCTCGAGATCCCCGAGGGAACCGACTTCCCCATCCAGAACCTCCCGTACGGGGTGGCCGAGCACCGCGGGCGGACCGGTGTCGTGGTGGCCATCGGGGACCAGGTCGTGGATCTGGCCGCGCTCGCCGCCGCCGGGACGTTCCCTGACGTCCCACCCGGCACCTTCGACCGGGATTCCCTCGATCGTTTCATGGCGCTCGGCCGTCCCGTCTGGCGGTCGGTCCGTTCCCGGCTCACCGACCTCCTCGCCACCGGCAACGACCCGCGTCGACGGCGCCAGGTGGAGGCAGCGCTCATCCCCATGGACGACGTCACCATGCGCCGGCCCATCCAGGTCGGCGACTACGTCGACTTCTTCTCGTCCATCCATCACGCCACGAACGTGGGGCGCCTCTTCCGGCCCGACGCCGAGCCGCTCCTCCCCAACTGGCGCCACCTCCCGGTCGGGTACCACGGACGGTCCGGCACCATCGTGGTGGACGGCACGCCGATCGGCCGGCCCTCCGGGCAACGCCTCGATCCGACCACGGGACGACCCACCTTCGGCCCCACCGACGCCCTCGACTTCGAGCTCGAGGTCGGGTTCGTCACCGGAACCGGCAACGTCGCAGGTCGACCGATCCCGGTCGACGAGGCGGAACGTCACATCTTCGGGCTCGTTCTCGTCAACGACTGGTCGGCCCGCGATCTCCAGGCGTGGGAGTCCCGCCCCCTCGGCCCCTTCCTCGGCAAGTCGTTCGCCACGACCATCTCACCGTGGATCGTTCCGCTCGACGCGCTCGCTCCGTTCCGGGTTCCGGCACCTCCCCAGGACCCCGAACCGCTCCCCCATCTCCGTCCGCGGCAGCGCCTCGCGCTCGACATCCGACTCGAAGTCGAGATCGTCCCGGCCGGAGCCGCCGCCGGGACCGTCGTCACCCGCACCGGCTTCGCCGACATGTACTGGACGATGGACCAACAACTGGCCCATGCGACATCCAATGGCGCCACGGTACGGCCCGGCGACCTGTTCGCCTCCGGAACCGTGTCCGGCCCGACACCCGACAGCCTCGGATGCCTCCTCGAGCTCACCGAGGCGGGTCGCCGGCCCCTCCGCCTCGCCGACGGGACCGAACGGCGCTATCTCCACGACGGCGACACGGTCGTGATGCGGGGATGGTGTGGCCGAGGCTCGTCCCGCATCGGCTTCGGATCGTGTCGCGGCACCGTCGTGGCGTCCTCCAGCCGGACGTGACGACGAGCCTCGACGCCACTCGGCTAGC
This sequence comes from Acidimicrobiia bacterium, assembly GCA_026985095.1. Classification (GTDB taxonomy): domain Bacteria; phylum Actinomycetota; class Acidimicrobiia; order Spongiisociales; family UBA5794; genus JALSQW01. The sequence goes on from JALSQW010000008.1 coordinate 86,603, forward strand.
CTCGCCTCCAATGGCCATCCTCAGACTGTTCGCCAACCTCCGCGAGGCAGCCGGGACCTCGAACATCGAGATCCCCGGCGAAACCGTCGGCGACGTGCTCGCCGAGGCGGAACGGCGATTCGGAGATCGCTTCGCCGCCGGCCTGACGACCGCCCGGGTCTGGGTCAACGGCGAGCAGGCCGACCCGACGACCTCGGTGTCCGACCGGGACGAGGTCGCCCTCATCCCGCCGGTCTCGGGCGGCGCCACCGCCACCCGCCTCGGCGCCGACCCCAACGTGCTCCCCCTCGTGCTCCTCACGGCGTTGATCATCGCGGCGTGGATCCCCCCACGGTGGTTCGTCATCGTGGCCGCCGGCGCGGTGCTCGCCTGGGCGTGGGACCTCCACGACACCGCCGCCGTTCGAGGAACCGCCCTACCCCTCTACCCCCTGATGGTGGCGCCCGTCGCGGGGGCGGTCGCCGCCTACGCCTGGGGTCTGCCCGGATACGCCGGTGGTGTCGCCTTCGCCATCCTCCTCTCCGCCGCGTGGCCGGTCTTCGACGCCGCCGCCCGCCCCGTCCCGACGATGGCCGTCACGATGACGGTGACGACGATCGGCGCCATCGCCTCGGGTGCCCTCGTGCTGCTCAAGCTCACGTCGACCACCGCCGTCGTGGCCTTCGTGATCGTCACCGTCGTCGGCGTCGTCGCCGCCGCCCTCGCCCAGGTGTACGGGACGACGATCCAGTCGATCGACCCGAACGTCGGCGCGCTGCTCGGCGCCCTCGTCGCGGGGGTCGTCGTCGGATCGGTCGTCTCCGGGATCGAACTGGCCGCCGCCATGCTCGCCGCGGTGTTCGGCGCCGCCGGGTTGATCGCCGGGCGTGCCTTCGGATCGATCCTCCGCCTTGGAGCGGTCGTCCACACCGTGCGGCCCCCCGGGCGACTCAGCGTCGTCGACGGGATCATGGTCGCCGCGCCGTTGTTCTGGCTGGCCTTGTGGGTCTTCGGCTGAGGACCGCAACGACCGGCGTTCTCTCCGAACCCCGCTAGCCTCGGCGTCACATGTCGCGTTCTCGGTTCGTCCGAAGCCTCATCCCCGTGCTCTCGATCGCCTTGCTGTCGGTCGTGCCGATCGGCGCGTCCGCACAGACCAAGAGCGACGTCGACCGCGCCGAACGGGGGCTCGAACAGGCCCAGGAGCAGAAGGCAGCCGCCTACCGGCGCTACATCGCGGCACAGAACGACCTCGAGGTGGCCGTCAGCCGCTACGAGGAGATCAACGAGCAGCTCGAGGACCTGACCTACCGGATCGCCCAGCTCTACGACCGCATCACGGCCTACGAGACCGAGGCCGGTGACCTCCGCGACCAAGCCCGCGAGCTCGTCCTCGAGGCCTACACGAGCGGCGGCACCGGACTGATGACCGTGGCCTTCGAAGCCGGCTCCATCCAGGACCTGCTCACCTCCCAGGTACTCATCGATCGGGCCACCACCCGCGACCTGGCCGACCTCGATCGCCTCGATGCCGTCCGCCGGGACATGGACCGTCAACGGGCCGAGCTCGCCGACAAGGAAGCGGAGGTGAAGGTCCTCGAGGAGGAGGCCAACGCCCTGGTCGAGCAGATGGCCGAACTGTTCGACGCCGCGGAGCACGCCTATCAGGACGCGTCGGCCGCCGAACGCAAGGCGATCGACAAGCTGCGCAAGGAGAAGGCCGAGTTCAAGGCCGCCGAGGCTCGACGCAAGGCCCAGCAGGCGGCACGGGCCCGCATGAACGCCAGCGGTGCCGCGGCCGGCCTTCCGCCCGAAGCGACGCCCGGGTTCAAATGCCCCGTCCAAGGACGGACGTCGTTCATCAACTCGTGGGGTTTCCCCCGCTCGGGAGGCCGGAAGCACAAGGGGACCGACATGTTCGCCGCCCGGGGCACGCCGGTGCAGGCGGTCGTCGACGGCACCGTCAAGTTCCGCACCGTCAACCTGGGCGGCACCGTGGCCTACGTCTACGGCGACGACGGCAACAAGTACTACTACGCCCACCTGGACGGGTACGTGTCGGGGATCGCCGACGGTCAGCGAGTCAGGGCCGGGACGGCGATCGGCTACGTCGGGAACTCCGGCAACGCCCGGTACACCTCCCCCCACCTCCATTTCGAGATCCGCGTCGACCGCACCAAGTCGGTGAACCCCTACCCGACCGTGCGCTACTACTGTCCGTGATCAGCGCATCGAGGACGGGACCGTGGATCTGAACCGTAGACGCATCGACCAGGTGGCCGACCCGGACTTCCTCGCCGAGCTCGGCTCGGTGTCTCTCGACGAGCTGCGGGAACGGCGCCGGGTCCTCGGCGACCTCGACACCGAACTGTCCTACTACCGTCGGCTCCTGCACGGCCGCATGGATCTGTTGGCGTTCGAGATGCGCCGCCGGCGGGGCGAAGAACAGCGAAGCCTGATCGAGGCACTCCCCGACATCCTCGCCGATCACGATGGACCGGACGCCGCGAGCAGCCTCCCCAAGGAGCTCCCGATCGAAGCGCCGAGCATCCCGGAGACCGGTCGCCGGGCCGTCGATCGCGCCCTTGCCGACGACTTCCTGGCCCGCCTCCCGTCCTTGGCCGACGCCGAACTGGAGGAGATCCAGGCCGGCCTGACCGAGGTGGAACGCGACATCTCCGCGCAACGCAACGTCGTGTACACCGCTCACGAAGCGATCCTCACGGAGCTCACGCGCCGCTACCGGGAGGGTCTCGCCGACGTCGACGGCCTCCTGTCGAGCCCCTGAGCCGTGCAGGTCCGTACGGTCCGTTCGGACCTGACCGAGATCGTCCATGAGGTCGACGCTGTCGTCGTGGCACGCGACGGCTCCGAACTGTTCGTCTCCGGAGATGCCGACCGCGCCCTGTTCTATCGCTCGGCCATCAAGCCGTTCCAGGCGACCGTCGCGCTCGAGGCCGGCGCCGACCTCGCCCCCGAGCACCTCGCCCTCGCCTGCGCCAGCCACGGCGGGTTCCCGGCCCACCTGGCCATCGTCGAACGGATCCTCGCCGGCGGCGGCTTCACCGAGGACGATCTCGGATGCCCTCCGGCCTGGCCCCTCGCCGCATCCGCACGCGACCTGGCGGTCGCCGGCGGCCAGCGACACCCTCGACGTCTGTTCCACAACTGCTCGGGCAAGCACGCCGCGTGGCTCCGCGCCTGCCGCGCCGCGGGCTGGCCGATCGGCGGCTACCTGGAGCCGGGCCATCCGCTGCAGAGACGGATCGTCGAGGTCGTTCGCGACGCCACGGGCGTCGATCCTGAACCCGTCGGTGTCGACGGGTGCGGCGCTCCGACCCTGCGCGGCACGGTTCGAGGTCTCGCCCGGGCGTTCTCTTCCCTGACGACCGACGACCGGTTCACCGCCGCCGCACGAGCCGTCGACCGGTTCCCTGCCCTCGTCGCCGACGACCTGCGACCCGACGGCCGGTTCGCCATGTGGTGGGGTGGGCCGGTGAAGGTCGGGGCGGCCGGCCTCGTCGGCGCCGGCCGTAACGGCCTCGGATTGGCCGCCCGCAGTCGATCCGGCGACCCCGCCGCCGCGGTGGCGGGCCTCGTGGAGGCGGCCCGACGGGTGGGGCTCCTCACCCCGGCGATGGCGCAGGCCCTCGCCGACGTCGCCGCACCGCCCGTGGTGGGCGGGGGACGGGTCGTCGGCGGAACGTCGATCGACGAACGGCCATGAGCCCGGAGACCGACTGGTCCTCACCGGCCCTGGATCTGCCCGCGGTGGCGGACCACACCGGACCGTTCCCCCATCGAGCCTTCCTCCGAACCTGGTCCGAGGTGCGCGCCCCTCAGGTCCCCATTCACGTCATGGCGAAGGACGACGCCGCCATGGTCCTGATCGAACGCGACGGGATCCTCGAGCTCGCCGGGGAGTCCGAGCTCACCGACTACCACTCACCGTTGGGGGCGGGCACATCGGCGTTGGCGGGGGAGATCGCCGAACGGTTCCGAGGCCGTCGCTTCCGGTTCGATTCCCTCCCCGAGGAGGCCGCCATCGCCCTGGCCAAGGGGTTGCGCCGGGCCGGGGCGGACGTCGATTCCGAACAGCACCACGTCACCGCCGTCATCGACCTTCCCGGGTCGTACGATGAGTGGCTGGCCGACATCGGCAAGAAGTACCGACACGAGGTCCGACGCAAGCGCCGCCGGTTCGCCGAGGAGATCGGTGAACCACGGATCGAACGCCGCGACGAAGAGGCCGCCTTGGATGCGTTCTTCGCCATGCATCGCCGATCGGCAGGTGCCAAGGGTCACTTCATGACCCCGGCCATGGAAGGGTTCTTCCAGGCCCTCCACGCCTCGGTCGGCGCCGTCGTGGACCTGCTCGTCGTCGATGGCGAGCCCCTCGCCGGGACGTTCTCGTTCGAGGAGGGCGACGGCTTCTACGTGTACAACTCCGCCTACGAGCCCGCCGCGCGGCACGCGTCGCCGGGGATCGTCATGCTGTCGCTGCTCATCGAGGACAGGATCGGCCGCGGTACCCGGGTCTTCGACCTCCTCAAGGGCGACGAACACTACAAGTTCCAACATGGCGCCGTCCCCCGGCCGCTGTTCGCCCTGTGGGGCACGCTGTGATCGACCAAGTGGCCTACGTCGCGATGCACACGTCCCCGTTGGCGCTGCCTGGGACCGGCAACGCCGGGGGGATGAACGTCTACCTCGACGAACTGGCCCGGACGATGGCCGGCCGCGGGATCGAGGTCACGATCTTCACCAGGAGCGTGGACGAGGATACGCCCGAGCTCGTCGAGGTCGTCCCCGGCTACCGGCTGGCCACCCTGAGAGCCGGTCCGCCCGCCGAGATCCCCACCGACTGCCTGGCTCCGTTCGTGGGCGAGTTCGCCGATGAGCTCGTGAAGTGGGCATCGATCCACGGGGCCGACTTCGACGTCGTCCACAGCCACTACTGGCTGTCCGGCCAGGTCGGCGTCATCGTCAAGAAGGAACTCGGCATCCCCCTGGCGAACTCGTTCCACACGCTCGGCCGCGTCAAGGACGCCGCCCGCCACCCCGACGAGGCATCGTCCAGCCCGGTGCGGTTGCTCGCCGAGGAGGATGTCATCGCGGCCTCCGACTGCGTGATCGCGTCGACCCCCTACGAGTTCGACGACCTGCTGACCCACTACCGGGCACGGCCGGAGCGGCTGTGCGTCTCGCCACCGGGGATCGACCACGACGTGTTCTTCCCCGGCGACCGCGGCGAGGCTCGCCGCCGACTCGGGATCGACGGGGCGCCGATCGTGCTGTTCGTCGGCCGCCTACAACGCCACAAAGGCCCCGATGTGGCCGTCGATGCGCATGCCCTCCTCGTCGAACGGGTCGCCGACGCCGAACTCGTCCTCGTCGGTGGACCCAGTGGGAGGGACGGCGACGCCACGCTGGAGCTTCTGGAAGAACGGATCGCCGCGCACGGCACCGGGGAGCAGGTCCGGTTCGTCCCCGCCCAGCCGCACCCTGCCATCGCCGATTGGTTCCGAGCCGCCGACGTGCTGATCATGCCGTCGCGATCGGAGAGTTTCGGCCTCGTGGCGGCCGAGGCGCAGGCATGCGGTCTCCCGGTGGTGGCATCGCGGGTCGGCGGGATCCCCCACATCGTCAAGGACGCCGAATCCGGGATCCTCGTCGACGATCATCGACCCGACGACCTGGCCGCGGCCCTCGAAGCGGTGATCACGAGCCCGTCGTTCCGGGCGGATCTGTCGGCCGGAGCGGTGCGATTCGCCCGGCGCTTCTCGTGGTCCGCCACCGCCGACCGCCTCCTCGAGCTGTACGCCGGCATCGTCGGCTGAGGACCCATCGCGGTCCCCAGGTCGCGAAAGATTCGGATGACGAAAGTTGCCGACACCGGGTTGTGCACAAACCCCTGTGGATCGATGGGGATATGTGGACATCCTCCTCGTCCGACCGCCAGTTGAACGCGATTGGGCGCGATCTCGTTGCCGGGGAGGTGCGCGAGACCGCGAAGAACCGGGCCGACGTCGGGGTTGCACGGCGTCGGGCCAGGACGTAGGTTCGGACGTGCAAGGCCCGAAGTGCTGACGCAGCGGAACCTCGTTCGGGGAAGTGCGGGGAGCGGCTGCCGAGGTTCTCCGGGCCTTGCACCGTCTCGGAGGGAACCGTCATGTCACGCCTCATCGCGCTCGACCTTCCGATCCCCTGGGATGCGCTCCGTCCCGCGCTGGGGAGCGCCGATCCGTGGGACGCAGGCGGGGTGGTCCTCGCCCAGGCCGGGACCCCGGCGTGGGGGTGGGAAGAGGTGCCGCCGGCACTGGCCATCCCCTCGACGCCGCTGCGGGCGGCCACCTCCGTCCCCCGATGGTGGGTGGACCACGTCGTCGTTCTGGTCCCGGACCTGGCTCGGGCGATCGAGCGGTTCGCCGCCGTGGGCCTCGATCCACGCCTCCGGATGCAGGTCGAGGATCGTCCGGCGGCGTTCTTCCGGGCCGGCCCGGTCATCGAGGTGATCGAGTCCCCGGTCCGCGGCGACGCCATCTACGGCGTCGCCCTCGCTACCGATGAGCCGCTCGGGGTCGTCGCGCTGCGGCTCCGGGCGGCGGGGTTCGACGCGTCCGATCCGCGTCCGGCGATCCAACCGCACCGGCGGATCCTCACCATCGGTGGCCTCGGTGCGGGGTTGGCCATCATGTCCCCCGACGACGCCGCCTGACCGCCTCGTCAGATCCCGAAGATGAGGTCGCGCAGCCGGACCCGGGTGGTGGCGAAGGTCGACAGGTCGATCCGGAGCGACCCCAGCCGGAGGCCCCGCATCGCGTCCCCGTGACGGGTCGCCACCCGAACCGCGCCTTCGGCCGCCTCCAGCGCCCCGAGGCCCAGGCAGTGCCCGTGGTCGTCCTGGACGCCGACGAGCATGCCGTCGAGCCGGGTGAGGTCGAACCCTTCGGGGAGGGTGGGTGCGAACACGGCCGTCTGGACCCGCCACCTCGACAGCGGCTCGGCGAAGGCCCGGGCGAAGGCCCGACGCCGGGCGGAGGATCGCTCGACGGGCGACGAAGGCACGAGATCGGCCGGCGGATGGGCGACGGCGACGCGAGCCGACAGGAACCGGCGGAGCATCCCGATCGTCGGCTCCATCTCGCCGCCGCGCTGCATGGCGATCACCAGGGACGGACGGACCAGCTCCATCAGGTGGTACTTGAGGGTCTGGCCGACGACACCGGCGACCATGCCGGTCGTGTCCACGACGACGACATCGACGTCGTCGCGGACCGACGCGACCAGCGACGACACCGCGACCACGTGCGGGAGCACCACCCCGGCGGGCTCGGTCGAACCGACGAACCGCATCTCGTCGGACGTGTGGAGGTCCTGGAGGTCCTCGTGAGTGCGCACGATGCGCACGCCGGCGCACGCCGGATGCCCGACGGTGTCGGCGGCCACGTCGCCGTCCACGTAGGCGGCCGTCATCCCGGCATCGATCGCGTCGACGAGGATCTGGCGTCCCAGCGTCGTCTTGCCGGTGTCGGCGGCGCCGATGAGCATGATGACGCCCTCCATCCCGTGGAGTCGCTCACGCAGGCTGCGATGCTCCTCGGTCACCTCGTCCCCACCTCGACTTCCTCAGGACTCGTCGTGGTCGGATTGTAGGGATCGCTCCGGAGGAGACCTCCGCCACCACGGCGTCCACACCCTCGCCAGCGGATGCCGCCGATGATCGGGCGCGGAGCGGTCCGAGGTCCACGGGGCGTAGGGAGCGTGGATCATCTCGGCGATGGCGAGCAGCACCGTGTCGTAGTTCACCCGCCACCCGGCGAAGTCGCCCCACGCCCGGTCCCGGTCGGCGACCAGGCGCACCCCCACCGCTTCGAGGGCCTCACAGGCGGCGTCGAACTCCTCGCGGGTGATCGAGATCGGGTCGGTGGGTGCCGGATCGGGGTCGAAGGGGATGCCGAAGAACTCGGCGATGTGTCGAAGCGACAGCGTGCCGGCCCGGATCATGATGCCGCCCGGTGCGCGGGGGACGTCGGCAACGGCAGCGACCCACAGCGCCGCCGCGTCGAGGACCGCTCCCGCCGCGGTGATCCACGACATCGCCGGGTCGTGGCTACGGAAGAAGGCCAGCACCGGGTACGTCGTGTGGCTCTCTTCGATGTCGACGAACCATTCCTCCCAGGCGAGCCACTCGCCGGGCAGCCGCTCCATCCAATCGATCCGCCGGTAGCGCTCGAGCAGTTCAGTGGCGCTGGGAGGGGTCCCGGCGCGAACCGCCAACAGCGCGACGCGCATCTCGCGACGGGAGAACGCCCCGTAGATGGACGGCAGATAGGTGATGAGCAAGGTGAGCAGCAGCAGACCGAGGCCTGCCTCGACGAAGGCCAACGTCCGTTCGGTGGCGCCGTCGGCGGGGGCGAACCCCAAGGTGGTGATCGACGATCCGCTCAGGTGGTAAGCGGCGCCGACGCCTGCGGTCGGGTCGACGGCCCAGAACAGCGCTCCGAACGCGGCGAGGACGGTCGTCAGCCAGACGAAGACGATCAGGATCAGCCCGATGGGACCGACGACCGCCCGGATCCGGTCCTGTTCCTCGTAGGTCCGCCGCGTCCTGGCGGCGAGCTCGGCGACGGCGAGGACGAGACGGAAGGCCGTGGCGGTCAACACCGAGCGGGATGGCCGGGGCAGCACGAGGGTCTTGAGGGCGGACATGAGGACCCCGGCGACCAGCAACAGCCCGAGGGTGAAGACGAGAACCCGGATGACGACCATCGCGACAGCCTAGGGACGACGCGATGGGCCTATATTGCCCCCATGCCCCATATCGAGCCGATCCCCCCGGACGAGGCCACCGGCGTCGCCGCCCGCCAGTACGAGGCCGCCATGCGGCGGGCCGGCCGGATCTGGAACATCGTGGCCATCCAGAGCCAGAACGGTCCGGCCATGCGCGACTCGCTGCGCCTGTACTCGACGTTGATGCTCGGCGAATCGCCGCTGTCGAGGGCGCAACGGGAGATGATCGCCGTGGTCACCTCCCAGGTGAACGAGTGCGTGTACTGAACTCGTGCCCATCTCCACGACCTCCGGTCGGAGGTCGACGACCCCGAGCTGGTGGACCGCTTCGCCCACGACTGGCGTGAGGCGGGGCTCGATCCGGCCACCGAGGCGCTGCTGGGCTTCGCCGAGGCCCTGACGCGGGACCCGACCGGTGACGCCGCCGGACGCGTCGCCCGGCTCCGCCGAGCCGGCTTCAGCGACCGGGCCATCCACGACGCCACCCAGATCTGCGCCTACTTCAACTACATCAACCGGATCGCCGAAGGCCTGGGCGTCGAGCCGGAGGACTGGATCGACGAGGTCGGGCGCCGCCGCTGACGGGTCGCGGGTCCGCAGGCAGACCGGCGAGGAAGCCCCCGAAGAACCGGTCGGCGGTCTCGGCGACATCGTCGTCGGCCACCCGCAGCGCCGCGTCGAGCTGAGCCCGGTCGGCTCCCGCCCGAGCCACGAGATCGTCGAAGGACGCCGACCGCCAGGTGGCGAAGATCGCCGGGGTGACCTCGGGATGAGGCTGGATCGCCAGGGCCGAGCCGACCCGGAACGCCTGGAGGTAGCCGCCGCCCGTGGCCAGGATCGTCGCGTGCGGTGGCGCGTCGAACGTATCGGCGTGCACGCGGAGCAGGGAACGGCCATGGAGCGTCCCGACGGCGGGGTCCACACGTCCGTGCGGAGTGAGCTCCACGGGGGCGAAGACGGCCTCGGGACGTGGCGCCGGGTAGGCCGCACCGCCGAGGGCCGAGGCGATGATCTGGCTTCCCAGGCAGATGCCGAGGACCGGCACGCCGGCGTCGACGGCGTCGACGACGAGCCGCCCTTCGGCGACGAGGAAGGGGTACTCGTCGGTCTCGTATGCGCCCATGGTGCCGCCGAGGAGCACCAACGCCGAGACCTCGCCGATGTCGGGCATCGCCTCGCGGCCGGCGGCGACGATCCGCGCCGGGATCCCACGCCGGTCGAGGACGTCGGCCAGTCGGCCGGCCGGCGCCACGGGGTCGTTCTGCACGATCGTGATCATCGGGAAGAGAGACGATCCCGCAGCACCCGCCGCATCACCTTGTGTGACGCCGTCCGGGGGAGCGTGTCGATCAGGTGGACGGCACCGACCTTGAACAGCGGGTTCAGGTCCCGGCGGATGGCCTGCTGCATCCGGGCCCGGAGGACGTCGGGATCGACGTCGCCGTCGGGTACGGCGAACACGACGAGTTGGTCTGGTCCTCCCCCCCGGGGGGCGACGGCGACCGCGGCGGTCTCGGTGACGCCGTCGACGGCGGAGACGACGCGCTCGATCTCGGCCGACGAGACCTTGATCCCACCGAGGTTCATCGTGTCGTCGATGCGGCCTTCGGCCCGATAGCGCCCGTCCGGGAGGCGCCGCATCCGGTCGCCGTGGCGGCGCAGCGGGACGTCGGCGACGGGGACGCCGGCGAAGTAGACGCCATGATGGTCGCCGTTGAGGAGCTCGGTGGACATCCCGATCGACGGTGGGACCAGGAACACCTCTCCCTCGTCGGCGGGCCGGCCGGCGTCGTCGAGGATCCGGATGTCGAGACCGAGGGTGGGCGTGGTGAACGTCGACGGCACCGCCGGCTCGAGGACCGTCCCCGAGATGTAGCCGCCGCCGATCTCGGTTCCACCGCAGTACTCGATGACCGGGGCGGCGGCGCGTTCCATGAGCCACCGGTAGTCGTCGGGGTTGGAGGCTTCCCCGGTCGACGACAGCACACGGACACGCGACAGGTCGACCTCGTCGAGCGTGCCGTTCGCTCGCCACGCCGTGACGATGCTGGGCACCACGCCGAGCATCGTGACACCGGACTCGGCGACGAACTCGCAGAACCCGCGGGTGGTGGGGGCGTCGTCGTACAGGGCGAAGGCGGCGCCGTTGAGGAGCGACGCGTAGATGAGCCATGGCCCCATCATCCAGCCGAGATTGGTCGGCCAGGCGACGACGTCGCCGGGGTGGATGTCCTGGTGGTACCGGCCGTCCATGGCGGCCTTGATCGGAGTGGTCTGCGTCCAGGGGATGGCCTTGGGAACCCCGGTGGTGCCCGACGAGAACAGCACGTTGGTGTGCGCTGCGGGCTCGCGCATCACCGGTGCGGCAGCCAGGTCGGTCCCGGCGGTGGCGGTGTCCCAGCGGACGTCGCCGGAGCGGAGTCGGGCCTCGCTGCCGACGACGATCGCCGCCGGGGCGTCGGCGGCGACGATCTTGTCGTACATGGGGAGGATCCGCCCGGCTCGATGGACGACGTCCTGGGTGACGATGGCGACCGGGTCGGTGATGTCGAGGCGGGTCCGGATCTCCTCGGGCGCGAAGGAATCGGCGATGGACACCACGACGCCTCCGGCGGCGACGATGCCGAGGTAGGCGACGACGGATTCGAGGTTCATCTCCATGGCGATGGCGACCCGGTCCCCGGGTTGCCATCCGGCAGCGGCGAAGGCGGCGGCGAATCGGGCGACGGATACTTCCAACTGGCGGTACGTGACGGTCTCGGTCCGGCCGTGGCGGCGGAGGAGGACCGCCGGTGCGTCGGGGGGCACGGCGGCGAAGACCGACGAGACGATGTTCATCCGGGCACCCGCAAGCCAGCCCGGATGCTCGGGGTCGTCGGAGCCGAGGATCCGCTCGGGCGGGCGGTCGAAGACGATGCCGAGCTCGTCGATGACGGTCGCCCAGAAGTCGGCTCGATGCTCGGTCGACCACCGATGCAACGAGGAGAGGTCGGGAACGTCGCGCCGCCGCATCAACGCGGTCAGGTTGGCGTGGGCGATCACGTCGTCGTCGGGGATCCAGGCGGCGTCGACCATGGACGCAGGATACCGGCACACGTGTCGGGATTCCCGCGTAGGGTGAGTCCCATCGACGAGGGAGGGTGAACCGATGACAAGCGTCCTACGGGGGCGTCCGGCGCTGCTGGCGTCGGTGGCGGCGGCCATCGTGCTGGTGTGGTCGTTCGCGGCGCCGCCGGCCCATGCGGAGGTGTTCCAGGGGGGCTGCACCGGCAGCGCCACCTTCGAGAAGGCCAACGTCACCGTGACCGAGCAGCAGCCTGTAGCCGAGCCGGTCACGATCCTGCCGGAGGATTCGGTGAGGTACGAAGGATCGACCGGCCAGCCCGAGACGAACGCTCCGGCGCCTTTCGAAGGCGGCATCACGGTCGCCCTGCCGTTGGGGAACTGGACGTTCGTCACCTGGGGAGGCGAGTCCACCAGGACCTCTGCGGACGGGAACTACGCCTACACCCTGCCGGGCTTCGTGCCTCGCGGTACCGGGCCGGTCGAGGTGACGGCGACCCACACCCAAGGGGGTCAGACCTGTGTGGTGGCGGCGTCGTTCGCCGTCGAAGGCAGTCCGGGACCGCTCGGGGTCGGCGCAGCAGCCGGAACGGCGTTGTTCGCCGCCGGGACCCTGGCGGCGGGGATGAAGAAGCGAGGTGTCGCCTGATGCGTGGTCGTCCCATCCTCGGTGTGCTGTCGGGGTTCATGTTCGGGCTGTTCGCGGCTGCGACGTTGTTCCTGTACGGCGTGGTGCCGCTGGCGAGCTCGGCCTTGTGGATCCTGCCGATCGCCGGCATCCTGTTCGGTCTGGTGATGGCCTGGTGGGCTCCCTTCGGCGGCTCGCCGGACACCGCCGGGGCCGCCGACGTCGACGACGACTGAGCCGGGCGGCCCCTCGGCGACGCGACCGCCTGCCAGGATGGGCCCATGATCGGGACGCGCCCGGGGTGGTGGGGTTCGCGGGGCCACGTGATGTTCACGCTGGTCGTGTTCGTGGTGCTCGCCTCGCTCGACAACGCCGCGCTGGCTCTGCTGCCGTCGATGGTGAAGCCCCTGGAGGGTGGCCTGGGAACCTCCGAACGGCTGATCGCCTTCATCACCGGCGCGCAGGTGCTCGTCGCGGCGGTCACGGCGGTCGTATGGGGCTATGCCGGGGATCGTTGGCCCCGTAAGCGTCTGCTGTTGATCGGCACGCTGGGGTGGGCGGCGGCGGAGCTGGCGGCGACGACCGCCACGACGGCGGGGCCGTTCGCGGCATGGCAGCTCGTCGCCGGCGTCGGGTTGGGGGCCATCGCATCGGTGGGGTTCTCGGTCGTGTCGGATTTCGTGGCCCCTCGGCGTCGAGGACTGGCGATGAGCTTCTGGGGGCTGTCCCAAGGGATCGGCGGGTGGGTGGGGCTGCTGCTGGCCAGCCAGCTCGGCGCCGGTGACTTCCGTCGCCCCATGGTGGTGGTGGCCGCCGCCGGGATCGGGTTCGCCGCCCTGTACGCGGTGGCCTTCGACGCCCCGCGGGGGTTCCGTGAGCCGGAGCTCCAGCCGTTGTTCGAGGCAGGAGGGACGTACGAGGCGCGGATCGCCCGTGATCAGCTCCCGGCGTTGTTCGAGAACCGGACCAACGTGTGGCTCATCGCCCAGGGGTTCACCGCCCAGATCGCGTACGGCTCGCTGGTGTGGGTGCCGTTGCTGTACCAGGAGAAGGTGATCGCGGCGGGCTATTCACCCGAGACCGGCACCAAGGTGGGGGGCCTGTTCGCGGCGTTGTTCCTGACGGGGGCGCTGTTCTCGATCCTGGCAGGTCATCTCGGGGACCGCCTGCAGCGTTCGACGCTGCGGGGCAGGGCGCTGATCTCGGCGGTGGGGATCTCGGGGGCCATCCCGTTCTTCCTGGCGTTCTTCTGGGTCCCGCTCCGCGGGTTGGAGGTGACCGAGGGCGGATCGACGGTGACGTTGACGGGTGAGGTGCTGAGGGAGCTGGTGACGAACCCGTGGGTGGCGCTGGCGTTCGTGACGTCGATCACCGCCTTGGCGTTCACGTCGGCGGATTCGCCGAACTGGTTCGCGCTCATCTCCGACGTCAACCTGCCGGAGCACCGTGGGACGGTCTTCGGGTTGGGCAACCTCGTCAACGGGGTCGGTCGGGCCGGGGGGACCGCGCTGACGGGGGCGGCGGCGGGGGCGCTGCAGCGGTCGTTCCCGCCGCCGCTGAACTGGGCGATCGGACTGTCGGCGTTCCAGGCGTTCTTCGTGCCCACCGGCTGGTGCTATTGGAAGGCGTCGCGGACGTGTCCGGCCGATATCGAGGCCGTGCGCGAGACGATGGCTCGGCGGGCTCGGGAGGGGCGCCGGTAGGCGTCCCGGTCGGTCGCGAAAACCAGATCGCCGGTCGCGAAAAGCCGCCACGGTTCCGCCTTGCCTCGGTCAGGCCCCGGCGGTAGACAGTGCCGACGGTGCGCCGTCCCGGTCGTTCCGGGGCGCTCCCGCTTCCCCTCTCGAGCGCGTTTGACGGATGACACCGATGTAATTACACTCGTGCAGCCACGCAAGATATTGGGTTCGATCCGCTTCCCTGCCCCAACATCTTGTAGCTGTGGACAACATTGTGGACAACCTCGGCCGCCGGTAGGGCGGCGCGGGGACGAGGAAGGGCAGACGGTATGCAGCAAGGCCTCCGCATCGAACGACGCTTCACCGCCGACGGGACGTCCCCCTACGACACCGTCGAGTGGGTGCGACGGGACTCCCGGATCTCCAACCCCGACGGTTCGGTCGTCTTCGAGATGACCGACGCCGAGGTGCCCGCCGGCTGGTCCCAGGTGGCCGCCGACATCATGGTGTCGAAGTACTTCCGCAAGGCCGGGGTCCCCCAGTTCGACACCGATGGCGAACCGATCCTCGACGACGACGGGAACCCGGTGTTGGGCCCGGAACGCTCGGCCCGTCAGGTCATCGACCGATTGACGTCGACGTGGCGGTGGTGGGGCGAGACCAACGGCTACTTCGCGTCGGCCGACGACGCGCAGGCCTTCGAGGACGAGCTGGCCTTCATGCTGCTGCACCAGATGGCCGCCCCCAACTCGCCGCAGTGGTTCAACACCGGCCTCCACCACCGCTATGGGATCGAGGGCCCCGCCCAGGGCTTCTGGTACGTCGACCCCGAGACCGACGAGCTCGTCGAGTCCCCCGACTCGTACTCACGCCCCGCCCCTCACGCATGTTTCATCCAGAGCGTCGAGGACGACCTGGTCAACCCCGGCGGCATCATGGACCTGTGGGTCCGTGAGGCCCGGTTGTTCAAGTTCGGGTCGGGGACCGGCACGAACTTCTCGAGCCTGCGAGCCGAGGGGGAGCCGCTGTCGGGCGGGGGCAAGTCGTCGGGCCTGATGAGCTTCCTCAAGGTGGGCGACCGAGCCGCGGGTGCGATCAAGTCGGGGGGCACGACACGCCGGGCCGCCAAGATGGTGATCCTCGACGTGGACCATCCCGATATCGAGAAGTTCGTCGATTGGAAGGTCGAGGAGGAGAACAAGGTCCGGGCGCTCATCGCGGCGGGGTACCCGTCGGACTTCAACGGTGAGGCCTACGCCACCGTCAGCGGCCAGAACTCGAACAACTCGGTGCGGCTCACCAACGACTTCGTCCGTGCGGTGCTCACCGACGACGACTGGGACCTCACCGCCCGCACGGACGGCTCGGTGATGAAGACGATCAAGGCCAAGGACCTGTGGCGCAAGATCGCCGAGGCGGCGTGGGCATGCGCCGACCCGGGCGTGCAGTTCCACACCACCATCAACCAGTGGCACACGTCGCCGGCCGGAGGCGAGATCCGGGCCTCCAACCCGTGCAGCGAGTACATGTTCCTGGACAACACGGCCTGCAACCTGGCGTCGCTCAACCTGGGGCGCTTCTACGACGACCGCACCGGGGTCTTCGATCTCGACGCCTACCGCCACGCCATCCGCCTGTGGACGATCGTCCTCGAGATCTCGGTGACGATGGCCCATTTCCCCTCCAAGGAGATCGCCCGCGGCTCGTTCGACTACCGGACCTTGGGGCTCGGCTACGCCAACCTGGGTTCGCTGCTGATGCGCATGGGCGTCCCCTACGACTCGGATCGGGGGCGAGCCATCGCCGGGGCGTTGACGGCGATCCTGACCGGCTACGCCTACGCCACGTCGGCCGAGATGGCCGAGGTGCTCGGCCCGTTCCCCAAGTACCCGGAGAACACCGAGGCGATGCTGCGGGTCATCCGTAACCATCGGCGGGCCGCCTTCGACGCCAAGGCCGACGACTACGAGGGCATCGACCACACGGTGATGGGCATCGATCCTCACGAGTGCCCCGCCGACATGCTCCTGGAGGCGCAGAACGCCTGGAACACCGCGGTGAAGCTGGGCGAGATGCACGGCTACCGCAACGCACAGGTGTCGGTGCTGGCGCCGACGGGGACGATCGGCCTGCTGATGGACTGCGACACGACCGGGGTGGAACCCGACTTCGCGCTGGTGAAGTTCAAGAAGCTCGCCGGCGGCGGGTACTTCAAGATCGCCAACCAGTCGATCGAACCGGCGCTGCGGAACCTCGGCTACAGCGAGGAGCAGATCCACCGGATCATCGAGTACGTGGTGGGCACCATGAGCCTGCATCGGGCTCCGCACGTGAACTCGGCAGCGTTGATCGCCAAGGGCTTCACGTTCGAGGACATCGACAAGTTGGAGGCGACCCTGCCGGGGGTCTTCGAGCTGGGTTTCGCCTTCAACCGTTGGGTGCTGGGCGACGAGACGATGCAGCGCCTCGGGTTCACGCCCGAACAGTACGAGGACCCATCCTTCGACATGCTGTCCGCCCTCGGCTTCACTCCCGAGGAGATCGGGGCCGCCAACGACTACGTCTGTGGTCGCCAGACGATCGAGGGCGCCCCTCAGCTCGACGACGAGCACCTGGCGGTGTTCGACACGGCGAACCGCAACGGCAAGTACGGGACGCGGTTCATCCACCACACCGGGCACATCCGGATGATGGCGGCGGCCCAGCCGTTCATCTCGGGGGCGATCTCGAAGACGATCAACATGCCCAACGAGGCGACGGTGGAGGAGATCGAGGAGTCGTACCACCTGTCGTGGGAGCTCGGGTTGAAGGCGATGGCCTTGTACCGGGACGGTTCGAAGGCCTCCCAGCCGCTGTCGGCGACCACCGACGACGGGGTGTCCGAGGAGGAAGAGGAGGGCCTCGAGGAGGCGCTCGCCGAGGAACGGGCGCTGGTGTCGCAGGGCAAGTCGCTGGTCCACGCGGGGATGTTCCGGCCGGGGATCTCCCCGACGGAGGCCTACAACGACCTGCCGCGGCCGCGGTTCTTGCTGCCCGGGCGGCGTCGTGGCTTCACCCAGGAGGCCCGCATCGGGGGCCACAAGGTGTTCCTCCGCACGGGCGAGTACGACGACGGCACCTTGGGTGAGGTGTTCATCGACCTGGCCAAGGAGGGGGCGACACTGCGCGGGGTGCTGTCGTGCTTCGCCATCGCGGTGTCCAAGGGCCTCCAGTACGGCGTGCCGCTCGACGAGTTCGTCGACACGTTCACGTTCCAGACGTTCGAGCCGAGGGGCATGGTGGAGGGCCATCCGAACATCAAGATGGCGAACTCGATCATCGACTACGTGTTCCGGGCCCTCGGGGTCGAGTACCTGCGGAGGGACGAGCTGGCCCAGGTGCCCCCGGATCGTTCATCCGATCTTCCCGAGCCTCCGAAGGGCGCGGCGGTGGACGCGGGGCTCCAGTTGGACCTGACCGAAGCCGCGATGGAAGCCGACATCGACGCCCAGGTGGAGGCAGCCCGCTTCGCCGATGCTCCTGCCGGAGCGGCTCCGGCGTCGCCGGGTCCCGGCACGATGGCGGCTCCGGTGGCGTCGTCGAATGGGAACGGTACGAAGACGGCGGTGGCGACCGTGGCCGACGTCAAGACGGCGGCGGCGGATGCCCTGTTGGGCGAGAAGATGGGTGACGCCCCGGTGTGTTCCAACTGTGGACACATGACCGTCCGCAACGGGAGCTGCTACGTGTGCCTGACCTGCGGGGACACGACCGGCTGTAGCTGAACGAGTGCGCTCACCTGGAGGGCGGACCGTCGGGTCCGCCCTCCGGCGCGCCGGCGGACCATCTCGGAACTCGACCAACTTGCCTCGACTTTAGCGACTGTCGGCTAAAGTCGAGGCATGTCCGGTGAACGCTACGACCCGGTCGCCAACCCCTACGCCCCCGGCGCGGGCACGCCACCGCCTGCCCTCGTCGGACGGGACGAGACGATCGAGGGGACCGAGATCGCCCTCCGGCGTCTCCGTTCGGCCCGCACCAGCCAGCATCTCCTCATCACCGGGCTGCGCGGCGTCGGCAAGACGGTGCTGCTCGCCAAGCTCGCCTCCCTCGGTGAGCACGTCGGCTACCGGGTGATCCGTGTGGAGGCCGTCGGCGGGGACGACACCCTCCGGAGTCTCCTTCGCCAGGCCCGCCGGATCGTCGAGGCGGCAGGCGGCGGCAGCGCCGTCCGACGGGCTCTCCGGTCGATCGAGTCGGTCTCGCTGACCGTGGCGGGAACGGGCGCGGCGTTGGAGCGCCAGGTGGCCCGACCCGACCGGGACGCCCTCGCCGACGTGCTCGTCGACGTGGGGAAGGCCGCCGTCGACGCCGACGTCGGCGTCATGCTCGCGATCGACGAGGCCCAACGCCTCGATCGCCACGACCTGCGGCGGATCCTGGCCGGGATCCACCGCGCCGGCCAGGACGGCGTCCCGCTGTACGCGGTGGTCGCCGGGCTCCCCAACCTCGTCGGGGAGGTCGCCAAGGCGGCCACCTACGCCGAGCGGCTCTTCACCGTCGCCGACCTGGGGCCGCTCTCCCCCCGCCAGGTCGCCGACGCGGTGACCATCCCCGCCCGGGAGATCGGGGTGGCGTGGTCCCCCGCCGCGGTGGAGCGCATCGTCGACCGCTCAGACGGCTACCCGTTCTTCGTCCAGACCTGGGCGTTCCACACGTGGAACGCAGCGGTCGACGACCCGATCTCGGCCGGCGACGTCGACCGGGCCGCTCCCCACGCCGAATCGACCCTCGACGCCTCGTTCTTCGCCGCCCGGATCGCCCGGATCCCCGCCTCGGAGGTGGCCTACGTCCGGGCGTTGGCGTCCCTCGGCCCGGGACCGCATCGCTCCGGCGACGTCGCCGCGGCGATGGGCAAGACCACCCCGCAGGTGGCAGCGTTCCGGGATCGTCTCATCTCGGAGGGCGTCATCTACTCGCCTCGCTACGGTTGGGTGGAGTTCGCCATCCCCCACTTCGACCGCCACGTCGCCCGGGAACTCCCCGACCGGCCTTGATGGCCCGGTGGGTCAGCGACCTTTGCGTCGTTGGGCACGAGCTACCCTTCGCGGGCGGGTCGCGCCCGCGTGAAGTCCTGTCATCGAAGACCGTCCAGTGACACATCGACCGCCCTCGAAGAGAGTCCCGGCGATCCGCCCGT
This sequence comes from Acidimicrobiia bacterium, assembly GCA_026985095.1. Taxonomy (GTDB): domain Bacteria; phylum Actinomycetota; class Acidimicrobiia; order Spongiisociales; family UBA5794; genus JALSQW01. The sequence continues at coordinate 105,924 of JALSQW010000008.1, forward strand.
GGCGATGGACCGCAGGGCTGCTCCTCGTGACCGTGGCCGTCACCTCCTGCGCGCGGGGCGGTACTCTCGAAGCGCGCATCCAACCCGGCTCGGTCGTCACCATCGGCTTCAGGGACTTCTCGGGCACAACGGATGCCGCTGCCGGCCTATTCGTGTGCGCCACTGGTCCCGGCGTTCTCCTGGAGTCCGTCGAACCCATGATCGTGGAAGGATCCGCGGAGCTCCTCGGAGCCGTCGAGCGGTCGGGTACCAACCAAGAGGAGCGGTTCATCGGAGCGGCCTACCGATACCCGCCCGGGCGAGGAGAGGACAACGATCCCCTTGGCACGACCGCGGTCTCGGCATGTGACGAGCCCTCCTCGGCGGTGACCCAGATCGTGGTGGGAGCGCGTCGAACGACCCCGGCCGGAGGCGCCATCCGAGGCATCTCCATCACCTACCGATCGGGCGAACGCAGGGAAACGCTCGACATCCCGAACTTCCACATCCGCCTCTGCGGCGACCACGACCACGATTGCGAGCCTTGAGCGCCGCCGCAGACGAGCGGTCGTCGATGTCGCGCTGGTCCTCGCGTGTGGTCACCGGTCGGCCGCCACGAAGCCTCCGCCATCGCTCGATCACCGACTCCAGCCGCCGGCTCCGGCGTCTGGGACGGCCGCCGCCGTGGTCTTCGGCGGCGGCGGTGACACCCACTCGCTGCACCGTTGCGTGCCCAAGGCCTCCATCACCGACCGAGTGGACAGTTGTTCTTGCCGCGGCACACCGCGTCGAGCATCGTCCTCCCGAGCGCCAGCCCGCGGCCCTCGACCGGGCAGGCTCGTCCCCCGACACGCCGTGAACGGCGGGCATACGCCACCCTGGTCGATCCGGTCGGTGTCGCGTGGGGAGCAGAGCCGGTTCCGCACGGAACGATGGAGCGCCTCCCCGGGCGTCGGGATGAGATCGATGGCCGGCACCGATGATCCGAGGAGCGTCGAAGGTCGGAGGCTGGGCTGGTGGAGACCCTGGGCATCTCGTCGAGACCCGACGGATCTCCACTGCTGGACCGAAGCCAGCGGCTGACCGTCGACCCCGGCAGACATCGGCCCGACCCCGACCGCGAACACGACCCCCTTGACACACACACCATCCGCATACTGTTCGTAGTGACGGGGACACCCACCGTGTCAGGGGGGATGAGGAAGGAGACGGATCGCCATGATCCGGACGCGACCGACAGCGGCGCGCGCTGCAGCGATCGTTCTCGTAGTCGCCGCCATGACGACGGCCGGGGTAGCACTCGCGGAAGAGCCAGCCGGGCCCACCGCGCGGATCGGGACAAGAGTCTTCGGAGCCGACGACGGTCTTACCTCGGAACGCGGAGAAGTCGTCCTAGGTCCTGTTCGCAACTCTCTGACTCCCAACAAGCGAGGTGCAACCCCACAAGGGTGGACGTTCAGCAAGACCGCGACATTTCGGCGCGGAACAAGCTACGCCAAGACGACGGAGACGGTGCAGCTCAAGTACACAGGCAGGTCGCGCGCAATGGCCAACGTGTACACCAGCACCAAGCGAGTGATCCGGGCCTCGTTCAAGTACTCTCGCGGCGGAAGGAACCTCATTTCCTGGCGGCACTCGAATGCGAACCTGTCTGGAGCATGCTCCTGGACCGCGGGATCAGAAGTATCGAAATCCGTTTGGGACTCCCTGAATCCTTTCGCCGACCCGACGAAGTTCCACTTCGACTTCCTCTACCTCCATCCGGACGCTTGCTAGCCGTGACCTCGGCCAAAGGGGCCAGCAGAGGTATCCTGCCCCTTGCGCTGAGTTGGAGAGTGGACTCATTCGGCCGCTCGATGCTGAACAAGCGAGGGGCAGACAGAGCCGCGGCCCGCGTTCCTCGGACAGGACATGCATGAGGTCCTCGGAGAAGCGCCTGTCGTTGGTGGCGTGCATCCGCCGCGCGACGACCGACTTGTCACCACGACGGTCGTCCAACGCCGTCACTTCAATGGAGCCCGCATGATGTCGATCTCCGAGTCGATCAGAATCTGGAAGATCACCCTCGCGATCAGCAGTGCGCTTGTCGTCATCGTGTGGAGCTTGTTCTGCTCCATCGTGCTAGAAACCGTGGAACGGCAGGCAGCCTCTCACCTCGGGTACCGAGGAGCAGCGATCCGTCTTGTCGCCATTCCTACCGAGATCTCTGCGCCGGCCACGCTGTCGGCCGCCCTCAGCGCCTTCGCCAGGGACCACGGCGCATCCATCGCACACTCCCGGTCCTCCGAGTCGGCTCTCGTCACGATCCTGGACGACGGACACACATTCTTCGACGGAGAGAGGGACATGTCCAGCATGATCGGCGACGCGACATCGGGGAAGACCGCGGCGGTATCGATCGATGCGGTGAACCCTACGACTGGACAGCTGGCGATCCAACTGCCAGACGACACGACAGTCACGGGATTCTTCGACGCCCACGTCACCTTCGAGGACCGCTACCCGGCCGCCATCTTCTCACCGGAAGCTCTCCCGTTCACTGAAGGCATCTACCTGATCACAGCCGATGGAGGATCACCGAGTCCTGGGCTGCAGAACGCTACGGTGGAGGTCTTCCAGTCCAACGGCATGGACATCGTCGAACTCTCCGCGATCGATTCTGCGACGGTACCACGGCTCTTCATCGACCTGTTCGGGACACCCTTCGGCGTCGTCTTCCTCTTGTTCGCCGGATTCGTTGTAGTCAGTCAGATCCTGGTGACGGCAATCCACGCCCGCCTGCTTCGGGGCCGACTCGTGGTAGCTGCGACCCTCGGCGCACCACGGAGAGCGCTCCGGTGGTTCAGCCGGAGGAGCCTGTTGACGCTCGTCCTCCCCGGTCTCGCCACCGGAACGGCGATCGGTTTCGCGATGGCTCTCGGAGGCGGTCGCCTCTCGTTGGTGGACATCGACACGAGACTCCTCGGCGCTACCGTCGCGTCGCTTGCCGCCGCCGGAGTCTCGATGCTCACCTGCTGGTTGGTTGCGTGGCTGGAGACGAGGAGGGTCGCAAGCATTGTCGTCTGTTAGGCGGTTCGCCAAGGATCTACGCCACACCAGAGGATGGGTGTTCTGGATCGGTGCAGCGTCGCTTCTGATCACGATCCTCACCACGTACATGGCGGTCTTCGGTGCGGCGCAAGGATGGAGCGGCACCTTGTCGGCCGAGCCGCCGCAAGAGCCACTCAGCTTCCTTCGGGTCGTCGATCCACGCGAGTCGATTGTGACGGTGGCCGAGTCCGTCGGCAACATCGACCGCTCGGTGTTGGACGAGCCGGGGTTGGTCGTGCTCTTCCAACACCTGCGGGACGATGCTCGAATGTTCCTCACCATGCCACTGGTAGCGTTCACTGATCGATGGGGTATGGAAGTAGCCGAATCGTCCGATGCCCTGGCGGTTGTCGGCACAGCGCCGCCTTTCGTTCCGCGAGTGAACACGAGCCGCGATGTGCTGCTCTGGGGTTCGATTGCGTCCGACTATGCAGATGTGCCACAGGTGGACGATGAGGAGATCTTCGGTCACATCGTCCAGAAGGTCGAATCGACACCGCTGGATGCTGAGTACATCACGGGGAGCGGCTTTCGTGCCACAACACGGAACGCCGCACTGGTCGTGATGTCGACGGCGGCCGCGCGAGACATCGGGATCCGTAGTCCTTACAGCGTCATCGACGTGGTCGATGGCATCGTATGCTATTGCGAGCGCGAGGAGTTGGTGAGACTCGCTGAGCGTATGTCCGAAGCCGAAGCTTTGGCCGGCACTGGCAGGAGCTATTTCGCCGTCGGCTACGACCGCGTCGTCGGTCCGGTTCACCGATCATCGGCGTTGGTGGAATCGCTCAGCGCTGGACTCGCGATCGGTGTCTTCCTGAGCGTATGGTGCCTTGCCGTGATGGCTGCCCAGGTCTTCTGGCAACGGCGATCACATGTCTATCGGGTGGAGTCGATGTGCGGGGCTACCGAGACGACCGTTCACCTCCGAGCGCAGATGCTCATTGCGCTGAGTCTCTCCTTACCGGCGTTGGCTGGTTTCGCACTGGTGAGTGCCGCCTTGCGCGAGTCCCTGTGGCCGCCACCTCTGCCTCCCGCGTCGCGGCTGATTGCGGTCGCGGTCGTCGCTGCGCTCCACATGATGGCTGGAGGAATCAACGCGTGGCGTGTGCACCGTCTGTACCGGTTCACCGATCATGCGGTGGTGTATGACTGAGCTCGTCGCCATCGTCGATCGCGTAGCCAAGACGTACCGAGACGGAGACACCGATCGGCAAGTCCTCGCTGGCGTGTCATTGGAGGTCGAGCCCAGGAGAATCGTCGGGATAGAAGGACCGTCCGGATCAGGAAAAACGACCTTGCTGAGTATCGTGGCCGGTCTCCTACCACACGATGCCGGTCGCGTCGTTGTGGACGGTAAGGAGATCGACTACAGAAAACCACGGGAAGTGTCCCGAACCCGGTGGCAACGAATCGGATTCATCTCCCAGACCTACGGGCTCATCGAGGAAGAGAGCGTCTTCGAGAACGTCTCGTTGCCGCTGATCTTCAACCGACCGCGGCCTTCCCGCCAAGCACGTAGGACGAAGGTCGAACGAGCGTTGAGGTGGGCGGCGTTGGACGTGAACCCGCGGATGAAAGTCTCGAAGCTCTCCCGGGGAGAACGGCAGCGGGTCGCTCTCGCCAGAGCCCTCATCCAAGAGCCTCGTCTTCTTGTAGCCGATGAACCTACGGCGGCGCTTGACTCGGTAACTGGTGCCAAGATCGTCGCACATCTCCGCTTGGTAGCCGATCAGGGTATCGGTGTGTTGGTCGCGACCCACGACTCATCCGTGACCAACATCTGTGATGTCGTGTACACGCTCAGGGACGCTCGCCTATCGTTGCGCTCCCACGACCCATGATGAGTCTCGCCCGCAGATGGACCGCGAGGGCAGCGCGGTGAACCGCCCGGGGGTTCATAGAGGCTGGTTGGTTTGAGTCGCGGCCTGGGGCGTTGACTCGTGTTGACGGTCGTAGGCGGCTTCGTGGGCTGCCGGGGTGGTGGAGCCGGGTCCGGGGGTGATCTCGCCGTGGACCCTGCCAGGGTCCCCTGCGGTAGATCAGTTCCCACGTGTACAGCCCGTTGAACGATTCGGCCATGGCCTTGTCGAACGAGTCGCCCCTGGAGCCGACCGAAGCGACGATGTCGTGGTGGGCGAGGCGCTGCAAGTCGCGGATCGACAGGTGCTGCTTAGGTTCAAGGGGTCGTCGCAACGCCGTCTTGTCGAGCCGACTGTAGAAGTTCGTTGGGGGCTTCGGCCGAAAGTCCCGTTCGACCAGATCCGCAGGCCGGTCCGCTCGGTCGTCCCCGACGGTGGTCCGTACCCAGCGACGGCCCCGCCGACAGCCCTGCAGACCCATGCGGCGCATCAGCCGCTCCACGGTGCAGCGGGCCACCTCGATGCCCTCGGCGTTGAGCTGATCCCACACCTTGTCGGCGCCGTACACCGACAGGTTCTCCTCGGAGACCCGACGGATCTCCACTGCTGGACCGAAGCCAGCGGCTGACCGTCGACCCCGGCAGACATCGGCCCGACCCCGACCGCGAACACGGCCCCCTTGACACACACACCATCCGCATACTGTTCGTAGTGACGGGGACACCCACCGTGTCAGGGGGGATGAGGAAGGAGACGGATCGCCATGATCCGACGCACCCTGGCCCTGTTGGTGATGGCCCCTTGTCGGTCGTGATCCCCGCCGCGCCGGTGGTCGCGGGCTGGATGACCCAGAGGCACGCGACCTATGATGGCTGCGAGTATCGGTTCCTGTACGGCACCTGGTTCGCGGACTACCCGGCAGCGAAGACCGAAGACGAGAACGGCGGTTGCCGGTACCAATACGTCAGAGGCTGGGACAGCGATGAACTCCACATCCACGGCTACACGTCCAGGAATCCCGCCATCATCTGCTTCAACGACCACGACACACCCAAGACCGTCCCGTGGAAGGTCAAGACATGGGAGCATGGCTGGTACGCCCGACTCCAGAAGACGTTCTCCTGACTGATGACCCGCCGTGGCCCGTGCGAATGGATCATCGCCGGTGCCGTCGCGTGGTTGATCGCGGGATGCAGCCCGAGAACGGGGGCTCCTCCCGATGCGCCTCCGGGATCGACGCCCGGCCGGTCGCAGATCGAACGCGAGGTCCTCGCCGACGGTCAGGTCACGTTCGCCGAACTGGAACGAGCCGCGTTCTCCTTCGTCGAATGCATGGAACGCGAGCTCGGGATCGAAGGGAACGCCACCTACCGGGACGATGCCGCCTCGTTCGTGTTCGACTTCCACGACCCCACGAACCAGATGGAAGAACGCCTGGCCGGGACCGCCGACGAGGCATGCGAGGCCGAGATCGACGACATCACCTCGACGTGGACCGACCAGCAGGAGCGAGCCACCCCGGAGCGAGACCGGTACCAATTGGTGGTCGAGTGCCTCCGCGCCAGAGGGCACCAGGTGGCGTCGGCCGACCCGGCGGAACTGAGTCGAGCCAACGCGGCGTACCCGGAGGACTACCGGGAATGCTTCGATGTGGCGTTCCCGACGCCCCGCCCATGACCGGCCACCGAACGGCGCCACGATGAGGACCGCGGTAGCCGCAACGGTGGCCGGGATCGTCACCATCGCGCTCTGGGGCGTCGTCGTCCTCGGAGCGTTCCTCCGGCCCGATCCTCTCGCCATGGCGTTGGGGATCTCGATCGCGCTCAACGTGGCGCTGGTCGTCGGTATCGTCGTCGACCGCAAGACGCGGTCCGTCGAGTAGGTCGCCACTCGGCCCGCCGGATACCGCAGTCGGCGGGCGGGACACCGTCAGGCCACGTCGGAGATGGCGGTCGGGCGGGCCGGGGCCAGCGTCACCTCGAAGCGTGTCCATCCGGCGTGACGCCGGTAGGTGACGTCGCCACCCATCCGGCGGGCCAGCTCCCTCGCCACCGACAGGCCGATGCCGACTCCCGTGGGGCCCTCGCGGTGGCGCGCCAGGCCCCCGAACGGCGCGAACACGGCGTCGACGAGACCGTCGGGGATGCCGTCTCCATCGTCGGCCACCACCACCCCCGGCCGGGCGCCGCCCCGCACCTCGACCCGCAGACTCGGCCCCCCGTGGACACGAGCGTTGTCGATCAGGTTGTGCAGGATCTGACGGAGCCGGTGGGCATCGGCCGACGCCACCGCCGACGGATCGGCGACCACCAGCGCCGCAGGTCCCTGCCGCATCGCGGCCAGAACCCCCTCGACGAGGGTCACGAGACGAACCGGCTCCAGCACGATCGGGATCTGGGCGGAGTCGCTGCGGCCCGCCACGAGGAGATCGTCGAGCATGTGGGTCATCTCCGCGCTCTGCTCGGTGATGATCTTCGCCATCTCGGCCAGGTCCTCCCCGGCGGCCTCCAGGACCGCGGAGAGCTCGGCCGCGAAGCCGTGGACCGCCGTCAACGGCGTGCGGAGCTCGTGGCTCACCGACGCCACCAGCCGGTTGTTGGACGCGATGTGCTCCTCGGCCAGGCGCACCCGCTCCCGCTCGTGGGCACGACGCTTGCGGTCGACGACACCCATCGCCGCCAGCAGACCCGCCACGATCGATCCGAACACGACCACCATCGCCACCGCCGGCCCCACCCCGGACCGTGGATAGGCGGCCCCGGGCCGCAGGACCACCACCCAGGTCCGGCCCAGGACGTCGAGTTCGTAGCGCTCCGATGGCGAAACAACCGCCGGCGGGGTGTCGACCAGGACCAGGTTCCCCTCGGCGGTCGTATCGACGACGGTCGCCGCCAGGTAGCCGTCACCGACCGAGCCCAGCGCCATCTCGATGAGCTCGACCGGATCGAACATGACCACCACCGTTCCCACGGGGGCGTCGACACCACGGATGGGGAACATCGCCTGGTACACCAGCGACGTCGTCCCCGCCTCCTCGAACATGGCCGGGACCATCGCCGCTCGACGCGCCGGTCGGATCTCGGGCACCGGCAGCCCTTCGGGGATCGTCACCGACGGCTCGTTCGTTCCCGCCGGAACGAAGGCGATGCCCCGGAACACGCGGCCGCCGATCAGTCCACTGCCCGGCCCGCTCGTGCTCGACAGGGACACGAGGAACCGGATCGCCTCGTCCGAGTGCGACCCCAGCGACGAGACGACCGCCCCGAAGGCGGTCATCTGGAACCCGAGCTCCTCGACGGTGCCCTCCAGGTTGTCGGCGAACGAATCGGCGGTCAACCCCAAGTTGTCTCGCTCGGCGCCGCCGATCGTCGACGCCGTCACCCAGGCCACCAGCGCCGACACCACCAGGGCCCCGGCGGCGGCCAGGATCCAGCCCTTCGAGGGCCAACGCGGCTCGTTGAACGGCATGACGCCCACCCCTGTCGGCACATCCGCCGCGGGTCATAGGATCCGACCACCCCGACCGTGTCAGGGCCGACCCGATCCCTCGGGCCGCGGTCCGAGGATCCGGGTCAGTTCCTCGCGATGCACCGTCTCGTGGTCGAGGAGCGCCTCGGCGAGACGGTCGAGCTGCTCGCGGTGCGCATCGATGAGGGACCGAGCGGCGGCGTGCTGGCCTTCGATCAGCTCATGGACGTTCCGGTCGATCTCGGCCTGGGTGGCGTCGGACACCTCGGACGGATGCGCCAACTCGTAGCCGAGGAACGGCTGCTCCTCGTCGGTGGACAGGGCTACCGGACCGAACGCCCCCATCCCCCACCGGGTCACCATCCTGCGGGCCAGCTTCGTGGCCTCCACCAGGTCCGACTCGGCACCCGTCGTCACCTCGTCGAAGACGACCTCCTCGGCGGTGCGACCGCCGAGCATGACCGCCAGGCGCGTCAGTAGGTAGCTGCGGGAGTAGTTGTACCGATCCTCCTCCGGGAGCTGGGCGGTGACCCCGAGCGCTCGGCCGTGGGGCACGATCGTCACCTTCGAGACGGGATCGGCCTCGGGCGAGAACCACGCCACCACGGTGTGACCGCCCTCGTGGTAGGCGACGATCCGGCGGTCGTCGGGGTGCATGACCGTGTGGCGCTCACCGCCGAGGAGGATCTTGTCGAGGGCCCTGTCGAAGTCCACCGGTTCGACCGCCTCGGCCCCTCGCACGGCGGCCTGCAGCGCCGCTTCGTTGGCCAGGTTGGCGAGGTCGGCGCCGCTCATGCCCACCGTCTCGGCCGCCAGGCCGGCGAGATCCACCTGGTCGGACAGGCGCATCTTCTTCGTGTGGATCCTCAGGATCTGTTCCCTGGCCTCCCGGTCCGGCATCGGTACCACGATCTGCCGGTCGAAGCGGCCCGGGCGCAGCAGCGCCGGGTCGAGCACGTCGGGCCGGTTCGTGGCAGCCAGCACGACGATGTTGTCACGCTCATCGAAACCGTCCATCTCGGTCAGGAGCTGGTTGAGGGTCTGCTCGCGTTCGTCGTTGACCGTCCCGACCCCGGCCCCACGCCTGCGCCCGACGGCGTCGAGCTCGTCGATGAAGACGATGGACGGCGCCTGCTTCTTGGCTTGCGCGAACAGGTCGCGTACCCGCGAGGCGCCGACGCCGACGAACATCTCGACGAACTCGGAGGCCGAGATGAACAGGAACGGGACCGCCGCCTCGCCGGCGACGGCGCGGGCGAGCAGCGTCTTGCCGGTGCCCGGTGGGCCGACGAGGAGGAACCCCCGAGGGAGCCGAGCGCCCAACCTCCGGTACTTCTCCGGATCGCGGAGGAACTCGACGACCTGGCGAAGATCCTCCTTGGCCTCGTCGGCGCCGGCCACGTCGTCGAAGGTGACGTCCGGACGTTCCGTCGTGTAGGTGCGGGCCTTCGATCTCCCGAAGTTGAACATCTCCATCTGGCCGGCCAGCGACCGCTTCCCGAGCCACCACAGCAGCCCGACGAGCAGGACGAGCGGAAGGACGTTGGCGAGGAACACAGCGAAGAACTGGTTCGGCGGCGCCTCGACCACCACCTCGACCCCGTGGGCCTCGAGCAGGGGGAGCAGGTCCGGGTCGCCGATCGCCTCGGGGAACCGGGTGGAGAACTCCCCGAAGGTCGATCGCGCGGCGTCGACGGCCGTGGTGGTCGTGACCCCCGGCGTTGGAGGAGCAGGGATCGGTTCTCGAAGGACGCCGGTGATCGACGATCCGGCGATCTGGACCGAGGCGACGTTGTCGGACCGCACCTGGTCGAGGAAGTCCGAGTACGACAGCTCGAGGCGATCGGGTCCCGACGCCAGGAACGCGACGAGGTTCCAGATCACGAGGGCGACCAGCAGGAGCCACCAGATCCACGGGACCTGTCGACGCGATCCATCCTGGGGAACCCGGTCGGTGTTCCCTCGGTCCGTCATCGTCCACCTCCGACACGTGGAGCGGTCACCGCGCCGAACGATACCGGTGCGCGCGCCGCCACCGCGATCAGGGGGCCGTCGTGGTGGTCGTGGTGGCGGCGGTGGTCGTGGTGGTCGTGGTGGCGGCGGTCGTCGTGGTGGTCGTGGTGGCGGCGGTCGTCGTGGTGGTCGTCGACGGAGACGTCGTGGACGTGGTCGTGGAGGAGCTCGTGGTCGTCGAGATCGTCGTGGTGCTCGTCGACGACGTCCCCCCGATCGTGGTCGTCGTCGTGGTCGTCGTCGGCTTCGGTTTCGGTCTCCGATACGACCAGGTGAAGTCCTCACGCTTCACCGTACCGTCGGGATAGGTGATCACCCTGGTGGTCGTCACGGTCCCTCGACCCTTCGACTCCGCGGTGCAGACCCGCCCGCCGTTGTTGCCCCAGAACGCCACCGTCACCGACGTCGCCGTGTAGGAGGTGTCGATGTAGACGATGGCGTCCGAGTCGTTGCGGAAGATCACGTCCGGTTTTGGCCACCCCAGGGTCGCCTCCCGCCCGTACGGGTAGCGGGAGAAGTACAGGCTGTGCGGCTGATGCTCGACGTCCTCGTAGCAGCCGAAGAACACGGCGTTGTAGAACGTCGTGGCGAACTGGCTGGTGCCGCCGCCGACGTTGACGATGCTGTCGCAGCATTGGACACGCCCGTCGATGATGGCTCCGGCCCGCACGTAGCCCTCGGCGGTCGTGCGCTTCCCCGCCGTCTCGTTGATCGAGAACGTCTCGCCGGGCCACACGATCTGGTCGTCGATCTCGTCGGCGAGGAGATGGATGTTGGTGACCCGCGACTGGCAGCACGGGTAGTAGGTCGTGAACTCGGAGACCTTCGTGATGGGCCCCATCGCCTCGGCCATCTCGGTGGTGAACGCCGCCTCGAGGCCGGCGATCAGCGGCACCTGAGCGACCGTTCCCGCCACCACGGCGTCCTCGACGACGGCCGGGAGCCGATCGAAGTCGATGGTCATGCCCGGGATCGACGGGACGACGTCGACACGCTGGGCTTCCTCGTCGAAGGAGAACGTCGCGTCGACGGGATCGGTCTCGACCCTGGGAAGCATCGGCGCGACCAGCTCGGCGAGGCGGTCCGGGTCGTAGCGCACCTCGAGGCGGGGAGGATCGGCCTTCACCTCGGTGACCAGCGCGGAGGCCAGTTCACCGGGCGTCAGGACGTACTCGGCATCGCCGGAGCGCAGGAAGAGCGGGCCCGCCGACAGGGCCTCGGCCCGCTCGACGGCGGCGTCCACGTCGGCGGCGGTCAGCGACGGCGAGGAACGACCGATCGGGAGCACGACCGCTTCGCGGTCGGCGGTCGCCAGCGCCGCTTCGACCAGCGGCAGGGCGGCGTCGACGTCGATGACCGAGCCGGGGCGAGGGTACTCCGGTTCGATGTCGGCACCCGAGACGACGATGTCGCCGTCGTGAGCAGGTTCGTCGAGTACCTCGCGGCTCCATTCGGCGAGGATGCCCGCCAGGGCCTCCTCGTCCACCGTCACCGACGCGTCGATGTCGTACGGCTCTCTGAACGAGGCCAACCACTGGAAGAAGTCGCGAACGACCGACCCTGATCGTCGCGCCGACATGGCGGTGTCGACGATCGCGGCCGTGTCGATGCGCAGATCGACCGCTTCGGGATCGAGGACCATCCGCGTCCCGTCGACGACGAAGACGGCGGGCTCGTCGCGCAGCGTCCGCTCATAGGCGGCGATCGTGGCCTCGAGCTCGGACCGGTCGCTCCCTCCCACCGGGATCCCGGCGATCGTGACGTTGCGCTCGACCCGATGTCCGCCTTGGGCGTCGACGGCGTAGGCCACCACGGGAGCGACCACGAGGGCGCCGACGAACAAGGGCACGAACCAGAGCAGGAAGCGTCGCATGTGGGAAGGGAGTGTACGCCGGACGGCGCCGATCCGATGTCTCTCGCCCGTGGCCGCTCGCGACGATGGGGCGCCCCGAGGGGCGCCCCATCGTCGGGGAGGGCCGGAGAGGCCTCAGCCGGTGACGATGAACGTGCCGTGCATCCCCGCCTGGTAGTGGCCCGACAGGAAGCAACCCATCTCCCAGGTGCCGTCAGCGTCATCAGGAACCTGGATCCGGATCGTGACCTCACCGCCGGGATCGATGGCGACCATGGCACCGTGGTCGCCGCCCTCGTCGTGGCCTCCGTCGGTCGCCTCGGTTTCGTCGTGACCCGCGCCGGCGGCCTCGGACGGGTCGTTGTGGCTGGTGACCGCCGACTCCTCATCCGCATGGTCGTCGCCGTGGTCCTCCCCTTCGAAGCCCTCGACCATGAAGCCCTCCCCGGAGATCACCTCGGGCTGCATCTGCGCCAACAGGTCGACGCCGTAACCACCCATCTCCTGCGGGTCCTGGCCGAGCATGAACTCGTGGGTGATGGCGCCTTCGTTGCGAAGCGTCAGCATGACGGTCTCCCCGGCGGGGAGCGTGACCGGATCCGGCGTGAACCCGAACTCCTCCAGCACGATCTCGACGGCGAGGTCGCCGCCCGTCCGCGGCTCGGTCACGACGACACCCACCTCGGTGGCGACGCCGGCGTCGGCGTTCTCGGCCTGGGCCGACCCGCACGCCGCCGCGACCACGGCGAGCAGGACCCCGAGGACGACGTACCTGGCGCTTCGGATGCTGCTGAGACCCATGATCGGCTCCTTCCGATGGTCGATACCTGGTCATGTCGAGAACCTGGCTCCAGTATCAGGGCGGACCATCGCGACGAACAGTCGTCCAAACGGTCGAAGCCCTCATCCATCCGGTGGATCAGCCGGCGGGACCTTCGGCCCTACTCGATCAACCCCAGTCGCAGCCCGACCGCGACGGCCTCCGCCCGGCTCGTCACCTGGAGGTGCTCGAAGACGCCGCGCAAGTAGGTCTTGACCGTCGCCTCGGAGAGGCCGAGATGACGGGCGATCTGCTTGTTCTCCAGCCCGTCCGCCACGGCCTGGAGCACCTCGCGTTCCCGCGGGGACAGTCCTTCCGCGGTCGACCCTCCAGTCGCCATCTCGGTCACGAGCGGTTGCATCAGCTCGCCCTGGAGGTACGCGCCGCCGGCGGCGACGGCATCGAGCGCCGTGAGCAGCTCGTCCCGCCCCGTGGACTTCAGCAGGTACCCCGAGGCTCCCGACGCGACCGCACGCTTGAGGTAGGCGGGCTGGTCGTACATGGACAGCATCAGGACCTTGACCGCCGGATGACGTTCCTTCACCGCCTCGAGGGCCTCGAGTCCCCCCATGCCGGGCATCCGCACGTCGAGGAGGACCACGTCGGCCGGCGTCGATTCCAGGATCGACAGGAGCTCCTCGCCCGACTCGGCCTCGGCGACGATGTCGATCCGCGGATCGCCCTCGAGCATGTAGCGGATGCCCTCGCGCACGACCCGATGATCGTCGGCGAGGACGACCCTCATGCCGGTTGCCGTTCGGTGGCGGGGATCCATGCGACCAGCTCGGTGCCTCCGGCGACCCGTTCGATCCGCACGTCGCCGCCGAGGGCCTGGAACCGTTCCCGCATCGTGGACAGCCCGAGCCCGGGTTCGGCGGAGAACCCGGTCCCGTCGTCGATGACCCTCAGGCGCCACCGACCCCCGTCGCCCGTCACCGCCATGTCGACGGTCGTGGCGTCGGCGTGTTTCCGGACGTTGGTGATCGCCTCCTTGGCGGCCCGATAGAGGGCCGTTCGCACCACCTCGTCGGGCTCCTCCTCGAGGTCGCTGTCCACGATGACCCGGAGGCCGGCCTCACGTTCGGTGGTCTCGGCCAGGTCGTGGAGCGCGACGCCGAGGCCGACGTCGTCGGCGGCTTCCTGATGGAGGATGCGTAGCTCGCTCCGGAGCGTCCCGTCGATGTCACGCACGAGCCTGCTCAGCCGGTCGAGCTCGCCGGAGACGGCTTCGCCTCGTTCGAGTTTGGCCCGCGCCCCTTCGAGCCCGTACAGGAGCCGGTACAGCGGCTGGCCGATGTCGTCGTGGAGCGCCCCGACGATGCGTTGCCGCTCCTCTTCCTGCGCCCGGAACGACGACGACAGCAGCCGTTCGGCCTGGCGGCGGCGGGCGTTCAGGTCGCGGGCTCTGGCCTGCACGAGCACGACCATGAACAACCCGAGCATGGCCAACCCGGTGCCGATGGCCAGCCACGTGGTCCGGGTCGTCCGCGTCAGGGCCGCATCGAACGCGGTCACGTCCTGTTCGACCTCCATCACCCATCGACGGTCATCCGTCCCGTCGAGCGGGAGGAAGATCTCGATGATCCCCTTCGGGTCGGCGGTGAGGGCGTGGACCGGGTCGGAGGCGTCCGAGATCACCGCCGCCTGCACACCCGAGAAGGCAGCCTCGACCTCCGGTGCGAGCGCGAACCGGCGTCCGATGATGTCCGGGGCGTCCGAGTAGGCGAGGGTGCCGTCGGGGGCCCACACCTTCACCCTGACCGTCTCTCCACCGAGGATCGTGGTGCGTACGGCGTCGTCGAACGCGGCCAGGTCACCGTCGGGTCCGGGGAACGGAGGAAGGCGGTTGGCCAGGGTGTGCACGAAGACGGCACGGGCCGAGAGCAGGTCGGACCGCACGGTGGCGGTGATGAAGAACCCGAGGGCCAAGGTCAGGCCGAGTGCGGCCACGATGCCGATCACGGCGAGGCGTCCGAGGCCGCCGATCTCCACCCAGTCCCGTCGGGCGTTCCGGATGAGCTGCGCGAGGCGTGTCATGTGGGACGAAGCCTATCGACCCTCTGCGGTCGTCGCCGTGAGAGACGACGAGTGGTCACCGGCCCAACGCAGCGGGGAGGGCGTCGCGCAGCAGGAGAACACCGATGATCACGAACGCGATGGCGGCGGCGACCTGCAGCCACTCGACCGGGAACACACGCGTCAGCGACGCGCCGAGGAGCACGGCCGCCGCGGTCGACGCGACGAGCGCCGCCGAGGAGGCGGCGAACACCGTCCAGCGGTTCCCGCCGTCCGCCGCGAAGGCGATGACGGCGAGCTGGGTCTTGTCACCGAGTTCTGCGAGGAACAGGGTCGTGAACACGGACAGGAAGGTACGCATCGATGCTCCTTCGGCTCAGTTGGGCCACACCCTAGGAACGGACCGATGACGCGGGACCGCCCCGGGAGGTTGGGCCCGGGGCGGTCGTTCCTCGCGGGGAGGGGCTGCGAGGAAGGGTCAGTCGTCGTCGCCGCCGCGGTCGTCGCCGCCGCGGTCGTCGTCCTGGTCGTCGCCGGAGCGATCGTCGTCACCCGAGCGGTGGTCGTCGTCGCCGACCGAGTCGTCGGTCTTGGATTCGACCTTGACCTCGAGGCGACCGTGGTCGAGCTCCGCCTCGAGCTCGATCCGGGTGCCGTCGGCGTTGCGGAACTCGACCTTGACCTCGTCGCCGTCCCTGTCGACGTCGTAGGTCCAGCCGTCGGCGACGTCGATCGACACGACGGTGAGCACGTTGCCGCTGATCTCGACGGTCACGGTGCCCGCGGCCCCGGCGGCGATCACCTGGATCCCGTCCTGGGACGGAGCGGTCATGTCGTCGCTGTCGTCATCCCGATCGTCGGCTTCCTCGCGCACCCGCACGCGGATCTCGCCGTCTTCGAGTTCGGCATCGAACTTGATCTTGCGTGTGCCGTCACGGAAGTCGACCTCGACCTCACGACCCATGGGCGTCTCGACCTCGAAGTTCCACCCCGCGGCAGGGGCCACGGCGACGACCGTCAGGGAGGTCCCGTCCGAACCGATCGTCACGGTTCCGGCGTCTCCGGCTTCGAAGACGAGCTCGTCACCGGCCGGGATCGTGGTGGACGTGGACGCCACGGTGGTGGACGTCTCCGGCATCGTGGTGGACGTGGACGCCACGGTGGTGGACGTCTCCGGCATCGTGGTGGACGTGGACGTCTCGGGCATCGTCGTGGACGTCTCGGGCATCGTCGTGCTGGTCGCCTCCGACGTGGACGTCGTCGACGCCGACGTGCCCAACGGGCCGACGACGGCGGAGGCGACGCCTGCGATGAGGACGACCGTCAAGATCGTCGAAACGATCGTCGCGGTGCGCTTGTACATGGGCTCTCCTTGCTGGCGGTCACTTCCAGCATGCAACGGCGAGGGTTAGGGGAACCTCCGACGAGGATTAAGCCTGCGCTAAACATCCGCCCCGACGACGCGAACCGAACCCGACCGCCATCCGTAGAGTCCCAAGGAGGGGAAGGGAAGAGGAACGAAGAACAGGAGACGACCCATGAGCAAACGTATCCATCGCTCGGCCCTGGTGGCGCTCGTCGCCGCGACGATCCTCGCGTCGTGCTCGTCGGGGTCGACCGGCCAGCCGACCACGACGACCGGGTCGGCCACGGCGTCGGCGGTCTCCATCGAGGACTTCCGTTTCCAGCCGCCGGAGCTGACCGTGTCCGTCGGCACGACGGTGACCTGGCGGAACGACGAGGGCGGGATCGCCCACACGACCACCGCCGACGACGGCACCTGGAACTCGGGGACCCTGCAACCGGGTGACACCTTCGAGGTGACCTTCGACCAGCCCGGCACCTACACCTACTTCTGCTCCATCCACCCGTCCATGCAAGCCACCATCACGGTGGAGGGATGAGTCGAGCCCTCGACGATCGGGCCCTCCGCCTCGCGTTCGCGCGCAAGGACGAGGACGCGATCCGGAGGCTCTACCGACTCTACGGCCGGCCGGTCTTCGGACTCACGCTCCGCGTCCTCGCCGACCGCGGACTGGCCGACGAAGCGACCCAACTGACCTTCGTCAAGGCATGGCAAGCCGCCGATCGGGTCGATCCAGATCGACCGATCGGGCCGTGGCTGTACACGATCGCCCGTCGCGTCGCCATCGACCTGTACCGGCGGGAGCGACGCCACGCCAACAACGACCCTCTCGACCGTGAGATCGCCGTCCTGCCGCCCTCGATCGAACGCACCTGGGAGGCCTGGCAGGTCCGAACCGCCGTCGATGAGCTTCCCCCCGTCGAACGCGACATCGTCAAGATGACCCACTTCCTGGGATACACCCACGAGGAAGCCGCAGCCCATCTGGGCGTCCCCGTGGGCACCGTCAAGTCCCGCAGTCACCGCGCCCATCGACGCCTCGCCGGCACCCTCGCGCACCTCCAGGAGGCAACCGCATGACCTGCAACGAATGGAGAGCCGCCCTCTTGTCCGGCGACCATCCCGAGGGCCTCGACGGTCACCTCGCGGCGTGCCTCGAATGCCGACGCCTCGCCGACGACCTGCGCTCGGCCGCCGACCTGCTCGCAGACCCGCTGCTGTGGGAAGAGCCACCCCCCGACCTCGAGGACCGGATCGTGGGTGCCATCGAACGGACGGCCACCGCGCCCGAGACGCACCGCGGCTCGTCCCTTCGATCCCGATGGCTCGGCCTGGTCGCCGCCGCGGCGATGATCGTCGCCATCGGCGGTGCCTGGCTGAGCACCCGAGACCCTGCTCCCGACTGGACCGCGACGTTGACCGGCGTCGACGGCACCGCCGCGGCGGCGACGATCGCAGGATGGAACACGGGATCGGGAACGCGGGTCGTCCTCGAGGCTCCCGGGCTGGATCCGGCCGATCCCGGTTACGCCTACGAACTCTGGTTCGCCCGCGACGGAGACGAGGTCGTGTCGGCCGGGACCTTCCGGACCGCGGACAGCGTCGAGTTGACCGTCGGTGTGGCCCGACGCGACTATCCGACGATCGTCGTGACCCTCGAGCCCCTCGACGGTGACCCGCGCCCGTCGGGGGTCGCGGTCCTCCGATCCGGCGACGCCTGACCCCGACGCGATGTGACCGATCCCGCACATCGCGCGTCAGTACAGGTGAAGGGAACGAACGAACCTCATCGGAGGAGGAACCGCCATGAAGAAGAACGAAGGAACCATCGACCGGGCCCTGCGGGTCGCCCTCGGGATCGTCTTGCTGATCGTCGGCTTCGGCGTCGTCGGCGGAACCGGCGGCACGATCCTCGGGATCGTCGGCCTCATCCCGCTGGTGACGGGCCTCGTGGGGTGGTGCCCGATCTACTCGATCTTCAAGCTGAGCACCACCGAGGACCAAGAGACCGCCAACGCCTGACCAGAGCCTGCCTCCGACGCCCGGACGGTACCCGCCACCGTCCGGGCGTCACCGCGCCCGGAACGGTCGAACCTCGCCGATTCCGTGGTTTCCGTAGTATCGGAGGGTGACCGCAGCCGCCACCCCGACCGTCACCTCCCTCTTCGAGGAGTTCGCCGACGGCATCTACACCCTGGGATACCGTCTGACGGGCGACCGTCACCTCGCCGAAGACGTCGTGCAGGAGACCTTCATCAAGGCCATGCGGGCATTGTCGACCTACCGAGGAGACGGACCCATCGCCGCCTGGCTGTACCGCATCGGGTACCGGGAAGCCATCGCCATCACCCGGAAACGCCGGGACCAGCCGGTGGAACCCGACACGATGGTGTACCTGGCCGACCGCAGCGCCGACGACGTCGAAGGCGAGATCGTCTCGAGGGAGCTGGCCGCCGTCCTCGACGCCGCGATCTCGTCGTTGACGCCCCCGCTCCGCGCCGCCTTCGTGCTCCGTGACGTCGAAGGCCTCAGCACCGCCGAGGTGGCCGCCGCCCTCGACGCGTCCGAATCGGCCGTCAAGATGCGCCTCGCCCGCGCCCGGGAGGCCCTCCGCGTCCAACTGAAGGAGTACCTATGACCGACCTGACCTGCGACGAACTCGACGCCCTCCTCCCCGAGTTCCTCGACGGGACCGTGACCGACGACCAGCGCGACGCCGCCCTGGCGCATCTGGCGACCTGCGACGCCTGCACCGTCGTCATCACCGAGATGCGCGGCGTGGGCGCCCTCTTCCGACAGCACGGACGCCTCCAGCTCCCCGACGCCGCCAGAGCGCGGATTCGCGCCCAGCTCGAAGCCAGCGAACGGGACCGAAGGCCCTGACCCCGGCGCCGACCACACGGACCCGTCAGGCGTCGGGATGGACCGGACGACGACCTTGGAGGGCTCGCTCGAACTCGCAACGCCACTCGTAGTCGACCGCCCAATCGACCAGCGCCAACGACGCGGCGCGGGCGCCGTCCCGGCGGCGACGGGCGCGGAGCCGTGCGAACGCACCAGGGTCGCCTCGCAGGAGGTCTCTCATCTGCATCCCCGAACGGTACCGCCGAGCGCCCGGTACCGATACGTCACCGAGGTCCGCGAATCGTGTCAAGCTGACCCCATGGCAGACGAGCTGATCTACGTCGGAGATCCCATGTGCTCGTGGTGCTGGGGCTTCGCCCCCGTCATCGACGCAGTGGCGGCACGGGCGACGGTGCCGCTGCGGATCGTCATCGGTGGACTCAGGCCCGAAGGGGCCGCCCGACCCCTCGACGGTTCCCTCCGTGCCTTCCTCCACGGCGAGTGGGCGCGGATCGCCGAGCGCACCGGCCAGCCCTTCTCGACGGCACGTCTCGAACACGACGACTGGATCTACGACACCATGACCGCCGACACCGCCGTCGTGGCGATGCGTTCCCTCCATCCCCCCTCCACCCTCCGGTTCTTCACCACCATCCAGCGGGCCTTCTACGCCGACGGGGTCGACGTGACCGAACCCGACGTCTATCGGGATCTGGTCGCGGCGTTCCCCGTCGACCCGGAGCGGTTCATGGCGGCACTGACCGACCCTGCCATCGTCGCGGCGACCAGGGACGACTTCCGGGAAGCCCGCGAGCTGGGAGCGACCGGGTTCCCCACCCTCCTTCACCGCCGCGGAGACGAGGTCCGTACCATCACCCGCGGCTACGTCGATCTCGACCGGATCCTCCCGCCCCTCACCGACGTCCTCGCCGCTTCCTGATCGTCACCGCATCGACCCGGCGCGGGTACGCTCGAACCATGGACACGGTGGGTACCGTCACCGCACATCCCGATCTCTCCGACATCGGGTCCGACATCCCCGTGGTTCGCCGCATCTGGGCGATCGCCCCCGAACCGCGCCGGGACGGCAGCATCGAGCCGCTGCTGACGGGCATCTTCGGGTTCCCGTGGCGAACCGCGGCCCTCGATGCCAAGTGCACCATCGTCGAACGCGACCATGGCAGTGTCGGCGGACGAACGCGCCTGGTCGACCGACATCACCGGGTCGTGCCGGACCCCGACTGCACCTGCGGGATCTACGCCACCGTCGACGTCGATGGGCATCCGGCGGCGCTGGTCGCCCGCACCCGCCCCGTCGCGACGGGGTTCGTGGCGCTCATGGGCAGGATCCTCCGCACGGGCAACACCCTGCGTGCCCAACGCGCCGCCGTCGTCGGGCCGCTCGCCGTCGACCTCGGGCGGCCCCCGCTGGCCGCCGTCCCGCTCATGGGCACATCACGGCCTCCGCATCCCCTCCGTGTGACCATCGAAGCGGGCTCGTTCAAGGTGCTGTGGGGATGGGGCGCCGACCGCACCGGCGAGTGGCTGGACGAGACCGCCGCCGCCCTCGCCGACCGCTACGGGCTCGAGGTGACCCGCCTCTGAGCGACCGCACCCGCACGCACCATCCACCTCGCGACCGAGCCGTCATCAGCCTCCAGGCGGATGCGTCCGGCCCCGCCACCCGATACGATCGATGCGCATGTCCGGATCCTCTCCCAAGCCGTGGATCATCGACACCGCCCTGGCAGCGTTCCTGTCGGTCGGGGCACTCGTCGACCTGTCGACCTTCCCGCAGCGGTTGACCGACGCGGCCGGGTTCCGCCCCGTCGACCCCGTCGCCGTCGCCCTGGCGCTCGCCCAGACGCTCCCCCTCGCCTTCCGCCGCCGCTTCCCGACCACGGTCCTGCTAGCGATCTCGGCCGCCTTCGTCGTCGATCGCAGCTTCGGCTACCCGTCGACCCTGGCGGTCTTCGGGCTCATGTTCGCCTTCCACGCCATCGGATCCGAGCTTCCTCGGCCCAAAGCCCAGGTCGTGGGATGGGCGACCATCACCTTCCTCGTGCTCTTCACCGTCTCGGGGGCGCTCTTCACCGAGTCGGTGAGCGTCGGCACCGTGCTCGTCATGGTGGTCTTCACCGGCTTCCCGTTCCTGCTCGGCCGAGAGGTCCACGACCGACGAGCCGAGTCCGCACACCTCGAGGCTCAGGCCATCGCGATGGAGCTCCAGCGTGACGTCGAGGCCCAACGGGCCGTCCGCGAAGAACGCGAGCGCATCGCCCGTGAGCTCCACGACATCGTCGCCCACGAGATGACGGTGATGACCCTGCAGACCTCCGCCGCCAAGCGACTCGTCGACCGCGACCCGGACCGCACCAGGCAAGCCCTCGACGCCGCCGAGCACGCAGGCCACGAGGGTCTCACCGAGATGCGGCGGCTCCTCGGGCTCCTCCGATCGGACGACGGCGCCTCTCTCGCTCCTCAGCCCGGCGTCGACCGCATCCCCGACCTCGTCCAGCAGACCACCGAAGCCGGCAGGACCACGACCTATCAGGTCGAAGGCCGGCCCTTCCCCCTCCCTCCGGGCATCGACCTCAACGCCTACCGCATCGTCCAGGAGGCGCTCACCAACGTCCTTCGACATGCCGGACCCGACGCGTCCGCCCGCGTCGTGCTCCGCTACGAGGCGGACCACCTCGGTGTCGTCGTCGAGGACGACGGACACGGCCTCGCCGCCGACCCGGCACGCATCGGATCCGGCCACGGCCTCATCGGGATGCGCGAGCGACTCGCCATGCTGGGCGGCCGGATCGACGCCGGACCCCGGCCCGGTGGAGGGTATCGGGTCCGCGCCCGGATCCCGGTAACGGCACGATGAGCATCTCGGTCCTGGTCGTCGACGATCAGGCGCTGATCCGGTCCGGGTTGACGATGATCCTCGAGACCGAAGTCGACCTCGACGTCGTCGGGGAAGCGTGCAACGGGTCCGAGGCGGTGCAGTTGGCCAAACGCCTCCGCCCCGACGTCATCTTGATGGACGTGCGCATGCCGGAGATGGACGGCATCGAAGCCACCCGCCGTCTCGTGACGGACCGGACCGACGCGCCACATTGCCGGGTCGTGATCCTCACCACCTTCGATCTCGACGAGTACGTCTTCGATGCCCTGCGGGCGGGAGCCAGCGGGTTCCTGCTCAAGGACACGCCCCCCGACGAGCTGGCGGCGGCGATCCGCGTCGTCGCGGCCGGAGAGGCGCTGCTGTCACCCTCGGTCACCCGGAAACTGATCTCCGAGTTCGCCGCTCAGCCCGGCGTGCGGTCCGACGGCCGACTCGACGAGCTCACCGAGCGAGAGCGAGAGGTCCTCCGTGAGATGGCGCGGGGACTGTCGAACGCCGAGATCGCCGAAACCCTCTTCGTCGGGGAGGCGACCGTCAAGACCCACGTCTCCCACATCCTGACCAAGCTCGGCGTTCGAGACCGGGTGCAGGCCGTCGTCGCCGCCTACGAGGGTGGGCTCGTTCGCCCGGGGACCACCGACCCTCATCCTGGCGACCGACCCGCGAATCATCCCTACGCCTGACGACGTCGCCGCCGGCGCCACGTACGGTTCCTCGAGCGATCCCCACCGAAGGAAGACCCATGACCCCCGAACACACGAGCGGAACCGCAGCCCGGATGGAGCAGGCGACGAAGGTCTACGGCGAAGGCACCGCCGCGGTGACCGCCCTCGACGCCGTCGACGTCGACTTCGACGCCGCCCGGTTCACCGCGATCATGGGGCCCTCCGGCTCGGGCAAGTCGACCTTGCTCCATTGCATCGCCGGGCTCGACGACCTCACCGCCGGCCATGCCTACATCGGCGATACGGAGCTCGGAGGCCTCAAGGACGCCGAGCTCACCGTCCTCCGCCGCGAACGCGTCGGGTTCATCTTCCAGGCGTTCAACCTCATCCCGACGCTCGACGCCGAGGAGAACATCCGGCTCCCCTTGACGATCGCCGGCCGCGCCCCCGACCCGGAGTGGATGGCGAACGTCGTCGGGATCCTCGGCCTGGAGGATCGCCTCGACCATCGCCCCGCCGAGTTGTCCGGCGGTCAGCAGCAGCGGGTCGCCGCCGCCCGCGCCCTCGTCTCGCAACCCGACATCGTCTTCGCCGACGAGCCCTCCGGGAACCTCGACTCGCGCTCCGGCGCCGAGCTCCTCGGGTTCATGCGCCGCGCCGTCAAGGAATTCGGTCAGACGATCGTCATGGTGACCCACGATCCGGTCGCCGCGTCCTACGCCGATCGCATCGTGTTCCTCGACGACGGGAAGATCGAGGACGAGATGTTCGCACCCACGCCCGAGCGGGTCCTCGATCGCATGAAGACGCTGGGGGCCTGAGATGCTGCGCGCCTCACTCACCGGCCTCCTGGCCAACAAGCTGCGCCTGTCACTGACCGCCTTGGCGATCGTCATCGGGGTGGCGTTCGTCTCCGGCAGCTTCGTGTTCACCGACACCATCAACGCCCGCTTCGAGCGGCTCATCGGGGACGTCAGCAGCGGGGTCGACGTCTACGTGCGCCCGGCCCAGCCCGACTTCGTCGATTCGTTCCAGAACGCGGAGCTCGCCTCCCTCGACGCCGCCGTCCTCGACGACGTCGCCGCGTTCGAGGGTGTCGACCGGGCATCGGGCGGTGTCGCCGGCTTCGCCCAGCTCGTCGGTCCCGACGGCGAGCCGATCGGAGGCCAGGGGCCCCCGACCCTCGGGTTCTCCTGGACCGAGGATCCTGGGTTCAACCCGCTACGGATCGCCCCGGAGAACGGACGGAGCCCGGAGCGGGCCGACGAGATCGTCGTGGATGTCGCCACCGCGACCCGACACGGCCTCGCCGTCGGCGACGAGATCGTCGTCCTGACCCTCGTCGGGCCAGGCACCTACCGGATCGTCGGCCTCGCCAACTTCGGGGACGAGGACTCCCTCGCCGGCGCCACCCTGACGGCCTTCACCCTCGCGGAGGCGCAGCGGGTCTTCGGGCTCGAAGGGCGGCTGTCCTCGATCGACGTCGCCGCCGCCGACGGCGTCGACCCACGGGCCCTCGCCACGGACCTCGATGCCGCCCTCGGGACGGAGGTCGAGGCGGTCACCGCCGACCAAGCGGACGCAGAGCAGCTTGCCGACATCGCCGAGGGCCTCGGCTTCCTCAACACGGCGCTGCTCGCCTTCGCCGGGGTGGCGATCTTCGTGGGGGCGTTCATCATCACGAACACGTTCCGTATCATCGTTGCCCAACGGACCCGCGAGCTGGCCCTCTACCGGGCGATCGGCGCCACCGGACGCCAGGTCACCGCGATGGTGCTGATCGAGGCCCTGGCCGTGGCGGTGGTGGCATCGACGGTAGGGATCGGCGGCGGGGTGATCCTCTCCGAGATCCTCGCCTCGGCGATGAACGCCCTCGGCTTCAGCCTCCCCGACGGGCCCCTCACCGTGCTCCCGCGGACCGTG
The DNA here is from genome assembly GCA_026985095.1 of Acidimicrobiia bacterium. Lineage (GTDB taxonomy): Bacteria > Actinomycetota > Acidimicrobiia > Spongiisociales > UBA5794 > JALSQW01. Next base: position 130,721 of record JALSQW010000008.1, read on the forward strand.
GTCGTGGGGCTCGCCGTCGGCATCGGGGTGACGCTGTTCGCCGCGCTCCTCCCTGCCCGCAAGGCTTCCAAGGTGCCGCCCATCGCCGCGCTCCGCGACGACGCCGCCCGGCCGAGGCGTCGCTCCCTGCGGGCACGGACGATCGGTGGAGCCGTCCTCGTCGGGATCGGGCTGCTCGGCCTCGCCGTCGGCCTGCTCGCCGGGGTGGCGAACCCCCTCGCGTACGTCGGTGCAGGGGCGCTGGTGTTCTTCCTCGGCGTCTCCGTGCTCGCCCCCCTGGCCGCGAAGCCGGTGGCGATCGTCCTCGGCTTTCCCGTCGCTCGGCTCTTCGGGGTGGCAGGCACCCTTGCGAGGGAGAACACGATGCGCCAACCCCGCCGGACCGCAGCGACGGCCTCGGCGCTCACGATCGGCGTCGCGATGGTGGTGTTCGTGGCGATCTTCGCGGCATCCATCAAGTCCACCGTGGCCGACACGGTCCGGTCGACCTTCCCCGCTGACTTCACGATCACGTCCACGAACTTCGACGGAGGCATCAGCCGGTCCCTCACCGAGGAGCTGAAGACCATCGACGAGGTCGGAACCGTCTCCGCGCTGGTGTTCGATCAAGCCGCCTTCGACGGCTCCGGGATCGCCATCGTGGCGGTCGATCCGAACACGGCCGGAGCGGTGGTCGACCTCGACGCCGGCGAGGGAGCCTTCGCCGCGATGGCGGAAACCGACGGCGTGCTCGTCGCCCGCTCGTTCCTGGACGACCACGGCCTCGCCGTCGGCGACGACCTGACCTTGTCGTTCCCTCGAGCACTCGACCGGAAGCTCCCCATCGTGGGCAGCTTCGGGAACGCCGACCTCGCTCCCGTCGCCATCACGAGGACGACGTACGACGCCGGCTTCACGAACCGATTCGACGACCTGGTGCTGGCCGTCGCCGCCGGCGACATGGCCGAAGCTCGTGCCGCGGTCGAGGCGGTCGCCGAGCCGTACGCCAACGTCCAGGTCCAGACGAAGGACGAGGCCATCGCCGAGGCTGAGCAACAGATCGATCAGCTCCTCGCACTGTTCTCCGGCCTGCTGTTCCTGGCGATCGTGATCGCCGTCCTCGGCATCACGAACACGCTCGTCCTGTCGATCATCGAACGGACCCGGGAGATCGGCCTGCTCCGCGCCCTGGGCATGGTGCGGCGCCAGACCCGACGGATGGTGCGTTGGGAAGCCGTCATCATCGCCGTATTCGGCGCGGTGATGGGCATCCTCACGGGCACCTTCCTGGGATGGGCCGTCGTTCGGTCCCTCGCCGACGAAGGCCTCGGATCCTTCGCGATCCCCGTTGGACAGCTCGTGACCCTCGTCCTGCTCGCCGGGCTGGCCGGCGTCGTTGCCGCCATCTACCCGAGTTGGAAGGCATCACGGGTGGCGATCCTCGAGGCGATCGCCTACGAGTGATCAGCCCGGCCGGGTCATCCACGCCGGGGCGTGCTCCACCAGGAACATGCTCACCGCATGGACCCGGTCGAGGACATCGCACAGGGTCTCCTGGTGGAACATCAGGGTCACGAGCGACACCTCGACCTGGCCGACGAGCGACAACCTGCGCTCCTCGCGCTCGGACAGGGCACCGAACGAGTCGACCGCCGACACCTCGATGGGCAGGTCCACCCCACCGACCGCGGCGAGGTCGGTGGCCAGGACGATCAGGTCGGGAGGCGACTCGAGCGGAGGGAGGGACCAGTTGAACAGGAACGGCACCACGTACTGGCCGTCGGGATCCTCCGGGATGTCGTTGGTGGTGTCGAACAGCTCGGTCAGGTCCAACAGCACCGCAGGATCCACGTTGATCGCCATGTGGAGGTCGAGGGGACCTTCGCATGCCTCTTCGGGATGGACGTCGATCTCCCAGGACTGACGCAACGTGTACGTCTCGAGGAAGTGACGCTCGTCGTGCACGTGGAAGCCGTGCTCGATGGCGTGATCCTTCAGGTAGGTGATGGTCCCGGCGAGGTCGACAGCCATGGCCCGCAGGCTACCGCCCCAGCCACCGCCCATGGCGCGCCTATCCTCGGCGGCACGGAGGAACGATGGCCGACGCGCTCGACAGCCACGACGATCGACCCCGCACCGGGAGGCTCCACCGGTGGGCGCCGTGAACCCCGGAGGGGCGATCGGCCGCGGCGATCGGGACCTCGTGTTCACCGACGGCCGCTGGTTCTACGACCCGGGTCGCGGCGAGTTCGGTGACCGGCCGGACTCGGTCGAGGCGCTCGACTGGCGCGAGTTCCCCTGGCACTTCCCCGGCCCCGACCGGTACCCACGACTGGCTGCCGACACGAAACCCGGTCTGCTGGCACCGTCGTGGGAGAAGGCGCTCCATTCGGCCCTCGTCGATGGCGACCCGTCCGCCGTCCGCGCGGTCGGCGACCGGTACCCGGCACATCGCGCTCTCTCCGAGATGCTCGCCGGCCTGATGGAGCTGGCGACGAACCGGGCCTCGGCCAAGGAGCTGCTCGCCCACGCCGACGGGTTCGTCCCGGAGAAGGACCCGTTCATCCGTCGCTACCTCCCGGAAGCGGGCGTCACGGTCCCGGTCGCCCCCGGCGTCGTGGTCGAACAACCCCTCCGACGAACGGCGATCGCCCTGGTCCTCGCCGAGCTGCACCAAGCGACCGGCGACCTCGACGACGCCATCGCGGTGCTCCAATCGACCGAGCGGACCACCCACGTCCGCCTCTCGCTCGCCGAGGCCCTCTTCCAGGCCGGCCGGTTCGACGACGTCGTGGAGGTGACCGAGGGCATCTTCAACGACGAGGACGTCACCGCGTTGACGCTCGTGTTCCGGGCCGCCGCCCTCCGACGTCTCGGGCGCCTCGACGATGCGACCACCGCCATCGAGCGGGCACTGGCCTACGAGAACCGGTCGACGCCGGTGCTCCGCTTCGCGCGGATGGAGCGGGCTCGGATCGCCGCCGAGCGAGGCGACCTGGACGTGGCGCGAGCTGACGTGGAGGCGATCTTGACCGACGAGCCCGACCATCCTCCCGCGGTGGCGCTGCGAGATCGTCTCGCGGACGACGCCGGATCGGGCATCGAGTCGCAGACGTGAGCGGACCGACGGCGCCGGACTCCAAGGCGATCCATCGGCCGGTGCGACGTCACGGCGACGGCGATCGCCCAACCGACGACCAGGCGGTCGTCGTCGCCGAGGAGCCCCTCGAGATCCGCCTGTCGGGTACGCCCCTGGCGGTCGTGATGCGCACCCCGGGAGACGACGTGGACCTGATCACCGGCTTCGCCTTGACCGAGGGCATCCTCCTGGCTCCAGGCGAGCTACGGGACGTCACCGAGCTGGGCGACGGACGGTGGGAGATCGGACTCGCCGACGGGGTCGACGTCGATCCGGAGCAGTTCCGACGGAACCTCTACGCCACCTCGTCGTGTGGCGTGTGTGGCAAGGCGAGCATCGATGCCGTCCGGATCGCCGCCGCGGCTCCCGAACCCCTCGGCCGCGTCGATCCCGACGTCCTTCGCGGTCTTCCCGAGACGATGTTCTCCCGCCAGGAGGTGTTCCATGCCACCGGCGGCCTCCATGCGGCGGGTCTGTTCGCGGTGGACGGGACGCTGGAGGTCGTCCGCGAGGACATCGGGCGTCACAACGCCGTCGACAAGGTCGTCGGCGCCGCGGCGCGGCGGTCGTGGCGGCTCCCGGGCCGGATCCTGCTGGTGTCGGGCCGGGTGTCGTTCGAGATCGTCCAGAAGGCGGCGGTCGCCGGGATCCCCGCCGTCGCCGGGATCTCCGCACCGTCGAGCCTGGCGATCGACCTCGCCGACGAATTGGGGATGCTCCTGGTCGCGTTCCTGCGGGGCTCGACCTTCAACGTCTACGCGGGAGCCGACCGGATCGGCTCGTGACCCGGCGGATCAACGCGCCGCCTCGTAGGGAGCCTCGGCCTCGGCGACGCCGAAGCGTTGCACCAACCCCACGGCACCGGCGACGGCCAGGACACCGGCGATCTGGCCGACCGCGAGCCGCTGAGAGACGATCACCCATCCGGCGATCGAAGCGATGACCGGCTCGGAGGTGGCCACGATCCCCACGACCCCCGCCGAGATCCGGCGCAGTGCCGACATCTCGGCCAGGAACGGCACGACGGTCCCGGCGACGCCGATCCACAGGACCTGTCTCCAGACGTCCTGGATCGCCCCCGGCGATGCCGTCCACGGGGGAAGCGCGACGAGCCAGGTGACGGAGGCGAAGGTGAAGCCCCACGCCAGCACCGTCACCGGCGGGAGGTCACGACCGAGCCGTTCCCCCAGGAGCAGGTACACAGCGAAGAACACCGCCGCCGATCCGCCGGCGGCGACGCCGAGCCAGTCGACCCCCTGCAAGCGCCATGCCTCGGTGACCAGTGCGACCCCGGCCACCGCGAGTCCGCCTGCCACCCAGGCGACGCGGGAGATCGAGGTCCCCTGGACGGCCGCCATCCAGACGAGCACGAGGAGCGGCCCGAGGAACTGGATGGTCACGCCCGGTCCCACCCCGAGACGATCGATCGACCAGTAGTAGGTGGCGGTGACGACGGCCAGGACGATCCCGAGCGCCGCCAGCCGCCGAAGCTGCCCCGAGGGATGAAGCACCTTGGTCGCCGCCGCGATCGGGACCAGCACCACCGCAGCGACGATCGCCCGCGACTGCGCGACCCGGGCCGGGGACAGGACGTCGAACGCGGAAGCGGCCACCGCCCCGGACACTCCCCACAGCGCCGCCGCGGTGAACGCCAGCGCAACCCCGCGAGGATCCTGCCGTTCCACGCCGCCAGCGTAGGCACCCCGGCATCGATGCTGCCGCCGCGGCTGCGGTGCGCGAGACTGGGCCGATGGGGTTCACCAGGCAACAGCTCCAAGCCGCGCGGGGCCGGTCGGTCCCGGACCTCCTCGGTGATGGCGTGCGGTTACTGTTCGTCGGCATCAACCCCGGACTGTGGACGGCGGCAGCGCAGGCCCACTTCGCGCACCCGGCGAACCGCTTCTGGAAGGCGCTGTACGAGGCCGGTCTCGTCGATCACCCGATCGATGCATCGGCCGGGCTGTCACCGCGGGACGCCCAGCTCCTGATCGAACGGGGGATCGGGATCACCAACCTGGTCGACCGGGCGACGGCGCGGGCAGACGAACTCGACGACGACGAGCTGCGGACCGGAGCCCTGGCGCTGGTCGAGAAGGTACGGCGCCTCGGTCCGCGGGTGGTGGTCATCCTCGGGCTGGGTGCCTATCGCAAAGGGTTCGCCAGACCGAAGGCCAAGCGTGGCAGGCAGCCCGAGCGCCTCGGCGGCGCGGTGCTGTACGTCCTCGGCAATCCCAGCGGTCTCAATGCCCACGAGACGGTCGAGTCCCTCGCCGAAGCCTTCGCCGATGCGGCCGACGCCGCCGGCGTCCCACGAGCCCCTCATCGCGGCGTCGACGCCGGGTAGAGAGCCCGAGCCGTGACCGAGGCGAACACGGCGCCCAGCACCTGGGCGACGACGAACCCGACGGCGGAAGCGGGGGCGATCCCCGCCGACGACCCGGTGAACATCCTGGCCACGGTCACCGCAGGGTTGGCGAACCCCGTGGAGGCGATGAAGAAGTAGGCGGCCGCCACGTAGGCTCCGACGATGAGCCCGAGCGCAGCGCTGCGTCCCGCCCTCACCGCCGCCTCGATGACCAACACCAGACCGAACGTCGCCGCCGCCTCGGCCAACAGCAGGTGCATCCCTTCCCGCGGGATCCCGGCGACGGTCACCAACCGCGCCGCGAACATCACATGAGCCACGATGGTGCCGGTGAGCGCGCCGACGATCTGAACCGCCCCGTACGCGACCGCGAGTCGGGGGCGCATCGCACCGCCGAGGGTCGCAGCCAGGGTCACCGCAGGGTTGAGGTGGGCGCCCGACACCGGCTGCAAGGCCCCGATGACCGCCCCCAGAGCGAGACCGGTCACGAGCGCGCCGATGAGCAGCGCCAGTGCCGGTTCGCCCGAGGCCAGCCGGTCCCCGGCGATGGCGCCGCCGACGACGGCGGCCAGCAGCAACGCGGTGCCCACGAGCTCGCCGAGCAACGCCCTCATGGTAGGATTCATCTCAATCATGGTTGAGGTACCTTACCGGCTCGAGGAGCGCGCCCGGCGTCTGGCCGCCCTCGGCCAACCGCACCGCCTCGCCCTCGTCGAGGCGCTCGCGTCGACGGACCTGGCGCCAACCGAAGCAGCTCGACTCCTCGACATCGACAGCAACCTCCTCGCCCATCATGTGGCGACCCTCGAAGCCGCGAACATCGTCCGACGCTCCCCGTCCGCCGGAGACGGTCGACGCCGCTACCTGCGCCTCGTCCCCGGCGCCGTCGACGGGCTCGTGCGACCCACCATGCCGACGGCGTCGTCGGTGCTCTTCGTGTGCACGGGCAACAGCGCCCGGTCCCAGTTCGCGCAAGCCCTGTGGGAACGCACCGTCGGCGGAGACGCCCAGAGCGCGGGCCTGCAACCGGCACCGCGCGTCCACCCGACCGCCGTCGAGGTGGCCGCAGCCCATGGCATCGACCTGCGCGACCGCGCGCCGAAGGGCTACCGAGACGTCACCGGCCACCCCGACCTGGTCGTGTCGGTGTGCGATCGGGCCAAGGAAGCATCGACCCCCTTCCGTGCCCGCACGCTGCACTGGTCGATCCCCGACCCCGTGGAAGGTGGCCGACGACGGGACTTCGAGGCGGCGTTCGAGGAGATCGAGCGCCGGATCCGACAGCTCGCGACCCACGACACGAGGGAGACACGATGACCCGCGAGCCCCCACCGGAGGTCCTGTTCGTCTGCGTCCACAACGCGGGACGATCCCAGATGGCCGCCGCCTTGCTCCACCACCATGCCGGCGGCGACATCGTGGTTCGCTCGGCCGGATCGACGCCCGCCGACGAGATCAACCCGGCCGCCGTCGAGGCCCTCGCCGAGCTCGGGATCGACATCTCCGAGGAGTTCCCCAAGCCCCTCACCGACGAGACCGTGCGCGGCGCCGACGTCGTCATCACGATGGGGTGCGGCGACACCTGCCCGATCTTCCCTTCCAAGCGCTACCTGGATTGGGACATCCCCGACCCCGCCGGTCTTCCCCTCGAAGAGGTGCGGCCCATCAGGGACGAGATCGACCGAAGGGTCCGCGAGCTCGCCGACGAGCTCCTCGCCGGCACCCGCCGCAGCGACACTCGGTAGGGTCCGACACCCAAGTGCAACCCGAACCAACCGACCGGGGTTCTCTCCCATGATGCAGCCCGACCCGCACCCCGAGACCCTCCCCTCCCGGCTCGCCGAGGACGTCGATGCCGCGTTCGCCGATCTGGTTCGCGTCTACCAGAACGGGATCTACGCCGGTGCCTTCCAGCTCACCCGCGACCGTCACGAGGCCGAGGACGTCGCGCAGGAGACGTTCCTCCGCGCCTACCGAGCCTTGCGCGGCTTCCCGCCCAGGCGCCGAGCGGAACTCCGCCTCGGGGGCTGGCTGTGGACCATCGCCCTCAACGTCTGCCGCAACCGGCACCGATCCCGCTCGAGACGACCCGGCGAGACCGCGCTCACCGGTCGGATCGACCCACCCGACCGCGTCGGAGACGAGCCCGAGACGGTGATCGACGGATCCGCCGACCTCGAGGTCTGGCGCCGCCGCCTCGCGACGCTCCCCGAACCGCAACGCACCGCCGTCGTGCTCCGGCACGTCGTCGGCCTCCGCTACGACGAGATCGCGCACGCCACCGACCGTCCCATAGGAACCGTCAAAGCCGACGTCCATCGCGGCATCCGCCGCCTCGAGAGGATCCTGGCCACCGAGGAGGTGACCCTGTGACCGACATCGAACGCCGCCTCCGCGCCCTCCGCACCTCGGCGCCCTCAGGGCTCCTCCCGTCGATCCTGATGGCCCTGTCGTTGGGCGACGCCTACACCATCGTCGACGGACCCGCCGGAGCGATGTACGTCGCCTGGAACGACCGCGGCGTGACGGCCTGCGTGCCCATGACCGCCGTCGAGGGCGCGTTCGAGGATGCCCATCCCCGCCAAGCGCACTACGTCGAGCACCCACCAGACCGCATCGGGCGCCCCCTCGACCGTGCCCTCCGAACCGGCCGCCTCGGGGACCTCCCGGTCGATCTCGACGCCCTGGGCGACTTCCAGCGCCTCGTCCTCCGCAAGTGCGCGGAGATCCCGCCCGGCGAGATCCGACCGTACGGATGGATCGCCAAGGAGATCGGCCGGCCCGGGGCGGTCCGCGCGGTCGGGACCGCGCTCGCACGCAACCCGATCCCCATCCTGATCCCGTGCCATCGGGTCGTCCGCACCGACGGCAAGATCGGACGCTACGCGTACGGCGCCGACATGAAGCGGGAGCTCCTCCGGCGCGAGGGCGTCGACCCCGACGCCCTCGAGGATCTCGCCCGCCGCCACGTGCGGTACGTCGGCTCGGACACCACGATGATCTACTGCTACCCCACCTGCCGGCACGCAGAACGCATCGCTGCGACCCATCGGGTCACGTTCCGTTCCCACCTCGACGCCCAAGCAGCCGGCTTCCGAGCGTGCCAGGTCTGCCGACCGGCCGCGTGACACCGAGTACCCTTCCGGCGATGCCTGATCTCGTCGAGACCATCCGCTCATCGATCATCGGGAACGACTTCGCCGTGCCGGGCCCCTTCGGACCTCGGCGGGTCACGTACGCCGACTACACCGCATCGGGTCGGTCGCTGTCGTTCATCGAGGACTACATCCGCGACGTCGTCCTGCCGCTGTACGCCAACACCCACACCGAGTCGTCCGGGACGGGCCTCCAGACGACCCGGTTCCGCGAGGAGGCCCGCGACATCGTTCGACGCTGCACCAACGCCGGGGACGACTACGTCGTGCTCTTCGCCGGATCGGGGACCACCGGGGCGATCGACCGGTTGCTGGGCGTGCTCGGCATCCGGATCCCGTGCACCCTCGAGGACCGGTACCACCTCTCCGAACGGATCCCCCCCGAGGAGCGCCCCGTCGCGTTCATCGGCCCCTACGAGCACCATTCCAACGAGCTGCCGTGGCGTGAATCGATCGCCGACGTCATCACCATCGCCGAGGACGCCGATGGCCACATCGACCTCGACCACCTCGAAGCCGAGTTGATCGCCCACGCCGACCGACCGCTCAAGATCGGGAGCTTCTCGGCGGCGTCCAACGTCACCGGCATCATCTCGGACACCCGCGCCATCGCCGAGCTCCTCCACCGCCACGGAGCGCTCTCGTTCTGGGACTTCGCCGCCGCAGCCCCGTACGTCGGCATCGACATGGCGCCGGCCGATGCACCCCACGCCTACAAGGACGCCATCTTCCTCTCCCCGCACAAGCTCATCGGGGGACCCGGCACCCCCGGGGTGCTCATCGCACGTCGCGAGCTGTTCACCAACCGGGTCCCTGCGGTTCCCGGTGGCGGCACCGTCGCCTACGTCAACCCGTCCGACCATCGCTACCTCGACGACATCGAGCACCGCGAGGAGGGCGGCACGCCTGCGATCGTCGAGTCCATCAGGGCCGGCCTCGTGTTCCAGTTGAAGGAAGCCGTCGGCTCCGAGCGGATCGAACGACTCGAGAAGGGGTTCGTCGAACGCGCCATCGCACGCTGGAACGCCCACCCACGCATCGAGGTGCTCGGGAACCCCGACGCGGCTCGCCTCTCGATCGTGTCGTTCGTCGTCCGCCACGGCGACCAATACCTCCATCACAACTTCGTCGTGGCCCTCCTCAACGACCTGTTCGGGATCCAGTCCCGCGGCGGATGCTCCTGCGCCGGCCCCTACGGCCATCGGCTGTTGGGGATCGACCTCGAGACGTCCCACGAGTTCGAGCGGGAGATCGCCCGGGGCTGCGAGCTGATCAAGCCCGGATGGGTGCGGGTCAACTTCAACTACTTCATCTCCGAAGCCGTGTTCTCCTACATCATCGATGCCGTCGAGCTCATCGCCGAGGAGGGCTGGAAGCTGCTGCCCTGGTACCGCTACGAGCCCGCCACCGCCCTCTGGGAGCACCTGGGGGGGAGAGGAGAGGCTCCCCTCAGCCTCCATGAGATCGACTACGCCACCGGTGCGATGCGGTACCAGCACCGTCCCAGGCGGGATCCCGACCACGTCCTGACCGACTACCTCGAGCAGGCCCGCCGGATCCTCGCCGATCCCGGGGTCCCCGAGCAGGTCGCGACGATGGAGCGCTCGGCCGACTTCGAGCACCTCCGCTGGTTCCCGCTTCCCCACGAGATCGCGGCCGATGCCTGACATCGCCCCAGACGCTCCCGCGTGGTTCCGGCGCGCCGTCGACGCCCCCCGTCGGGAGGAGTCGGTGGATGTCGACGGGACACCCATCCACTACCTGGCCTGGGGCGACGCCGACGCCCCCGGCCTCGTGTTCGTCCACGGCGGCGCGGCCCACGCGCACTGGTGGTCGTTCCTCGCCCCCATGTTCACCAACCGATGGCACGCCGTGGCCCTGGACCTGTCCGGGCACGGCGATAGCGGGCGGCGGGACGCCTACAGCCACGACCTGTGGGCGCGAGAGGTGCTCGCCGTCGCCGAGGCGGCCCGGTTCCCCGGCCCGCCGGTCGTCATCGGCCACAGCCTCGGCGGCATGGTGACCATCAAGGCGGCATCGACCTACGGCGACGAGCTCGCCGGAGCCATCATCGTCGACGCTCCCGTCCGTCGCCCCGACCCCGAGTCCGAGGAAGCCGCCAAGGGCCGGGCCTTCCGGGCCCCCGGGGTCTATCGGGACCTGGAGACGGCCGTGTCGCACTTCCACCTCATCCCCCCGCAACCCTGCGACAACGGGTTCATCATCGACTACATCGCCCGTCATTCGCTCACCGAGACGCCCGAGGGCTGGACGTGGAAGTTCGATCCGGGGGTCTTCAGCCAGACGCTCGTCGCACTCCGGGAGGAGCTGGCCTCGGTCCGTACCCGGGTCGCGCTCCTGCGCGGTGAGCACAGCGTCGTCGTGCCTCCCGACACGGCCGACTACATGTACGAGCTCATGGGCGGCACGGCCCCTGTGGTCTCCATCCCCGAGGCGCACCACCATCTCATCCTGGACCAACCGATCGCCTTCGTCTCCGCCGTCCGGGCGCTGCTCGCCGACTGGGCACACTCGATCCCCCATCCGGTCGCCGACGCGCATGCCGTGCATCGGCCGGCGGGCTCCTAGGATTCCGGCGATGAGCGATACCGGGTCGGCCCAACTGAGCCTCGACGAGGCCTACGAAGCGACCTTCCACTGGTTCGACGCGTTCGGGGAGATCCCGACCGAGATCTCCGAACCGACCGACGGCGTCATCGAACTGCGATCCGACACGCTGCTGACCCGGATCCGATGGAGCCCCTCACCGGTCAGCCAAGGCGCGGTGCTGGCGATCCTCCGGGCCGCCGGCGCCGAGGATCGACGTCTCGTGATCTTCTCGACGAGCGGATACTCCCCGGGTGCACGTTCGCTCGCCGAGACCCAGAACGTGGCGCTGTACGACCTCGACGCCAAGGGCGTCGCTTCTCCGGTCACCAGCGTGGCTCGCAACCTCCAACCCGACGTCGTCCCCACCCCCTTCGACGAGGAGCCCGAACCGAGGCCGGTGCGCCTCGAATCGCTCAAACCGCTCGACGAGGCCCTCCGCGACGGTGGTGCGCCCGCCCCGCTCGAATCGCTCGAACCGCTCGACAGCCTGCAACCACTCGAGCCTCTCGATGCCCTCTCCACCTTGCAGCCCCTCGATGCCTCCACCACCACCGGCGAGCATCCCGAGCTGGTCTTCATCGACGACCAGCCGCACGATCCCGAGCCCACCTGCCCCTCCTGCCAACACCCCAATCCCCCGGGGTCACGCTTCTGCGCCCGATGCGGCCACGCCCTCGAGGCCGACCGACACCACGACGAGGCGCCCGCCCCGTCGTCCGACGCCGGCCCGCCTCGGTTGCGCTGCCGCACCTGCGGCTCGGAGGACATCGAGCTGATCCGGCCCGGCGAGTAGCCGGACCCCGCCACCCGAGGAATGCACGGAGCCGCAGACCGGTTGGCCGGACCATGGGAGCGGGACGCACCAGATGGACCCTGCCCTTGTCGGCAAGCAAGGCGGCGACCCGCGATCGGGTCACCCGACGAACGCTGAGTCGGGTCGGAGCGACTCGACTCGTCCCGTGCTACGTGGCCGCGCTCGTGGCCGGCGCCGCAGGCGCCCCTCGAATGAGCCACCGCATCGCCCGACGGTGCGCCACCACGGTGCTCGACGCCCTCTCGGTGACGGTCACCGTCACCGGACTCGACCACGTCGACCCCTCACGCCCGTACCTCGTCGCGCCGCTCCATGAAGGTCTCGCCGACCCGGTGGTCCTCGCCGCCCAGCTTCCCCTCGACCTGACCTTCGCCGCCAGGGACGAGCTGTTCTCGTGGCGGTCCCTCGGCCCGTACCTCTCCGCCGCCGGCCATCTCCGACTCCCCGAGGAGGGGCCCGCCGCCTACCGAACGCTCCTCGCCGGCGCCCCCGACGTGGTCGCCCGCGGAGAGAGCCTGGTCGTGTTCCCTCAGGGTTCGGTCCTCGGCATCGAGATCGCCTTCGCGCGAGGCGTCCCGGCATTGGCGAGACGGCTCTCGATGCCGGTGCTGCCGGTGATCCTCACCGGTACCCACCGGATCTGGCATCATCCGTTCGATCCGCTCGTCGAGACCCACCGGCGGGTTCGGATGCGGATCCTCCCCCCGGTCCCCGCCTCCGCCGCGTCCCGGCGATGGAACGACCTCGAACGGACGATGAAGGCCATCGCCATGGACGACCCCGACGTCCGCAGGTACGACCCCGATCGCGACGGCTGGTGGGACGGCTACCGCTTCGAGATCGATCCCGCCTTCCCCGATCTGGCCGCACGCGTCGCCGACCACCGAAGAGCCCTGGCGGAGGAACCGGCGTGGACCTGAATCTGTGGCGGCTCTTCCCGTGGAGATCCTCGGGCGCCTCGCCACGGTCTCGGTGCCGCCGGCGATCGACGACACCGTCAACCCGACGGAGCCACCTCGACGACGATCGCGTCGTGGTCGCTGAAGGCCAACCGCTCGACGGTGAACGACACCGGCTCGACGTCCCGACCGAACGCATGATCGATCCGCAGCAGCCGCGGGAGACGGTGCCGGTACGACCACGTCGGTGGCGGCTTCCCGACGGCAGCCACGGCCAGGTCGACGAACCCTCCCGCCAGCCGCCGGTAGGCCGACCAGGCGGGTGACGCGTTCATGTCTCCGACGATCACGAACGGGCCGTCGACCTCGACCGCGTGACGCTCCACCGCGGCGAGCTGAGCCGAGCGGATCGCCGCCGACCGCCGCCACGGGCGCTCCACCGGATTGGCGAGATGCAGATCGACCACCTCGAGCGTTCCCGCGCCGAAGGGCACCGTGGCGGTCCGGGCATCCCGCAACGCCATGGCGATCGTCCCCAGACGGGCGCCGGACCGGGCGGCGATCCCGAGGCCGTTGGCATCCTCACGCGGGTCGAGGGACACCACCTCGAACGCGCCGGCGATCACCTCGGCGTTGACCGGGTCGAGCTCTTGCACGCACAGCACGTCGGGATCGACCCGACGCAGGGTCCCGGCCAGCACGTCGGCCCGCGCCCGGCCCTTGAACAGGTTGGCGGACATGATCCGCACCGATCCGGTCACCTCGACGACCCCGCCGGCGCGAGCATCAGGATCCCGAGAGGCGGGAGCTCCAACACCATCGACCACGGCCGCCCATCGGCAGGCAGGTCCTCTGCCACCACCGATGCCCCCGGACCCACCCCCGAACCGCCGTACGCCTCCGCGTCGGAGTCGAGCAGCACCTCCCACCTCCCGGCCACCGGCACCCCGATCCGGTACCCGTGACGAACCACCGGGGTCAGGTTGGCCACCACCACCACCGGCCGGCTGCCGGACGCCCGCCGCTCGAAGGCGTACACCGACGCCTCCGAGTCGCTGGCCACGATCCAGGCGAACCCGTCGGGGTCGTCGTCGCCTGCCGCCAGCGCCGGCTCACGGCGGTACACGGCGTCGAGATCCCCCACCCACCGTCGCACACCGTCGTGCCATGGATCAGCCAGGACATCCCACTCGAGCTGCCCGTCGACGGACCATTCCCCCTGCTGGGCGAACTCGTCGCCCATGAACATGCACTTCTTCCCCGGCAGGCCGTACATGTAGCCGAACAGCGCCCTGACGTTCGCCAGCTTCTGCCACCGATCCCCCGCCATCTTGCCGTACAACGATCCCTTCCCGTGCACGACCTCGTCGTGGGACAGCGTGAGGACGAAGTGCTCGTCGTAGGCGTACAGCATCCGGAACGTCAACGCGTCGTGATGATGCGACCGGTGGATGGGGTCGAGCGAGAAGTACGCGAGCGTGTCGTGCATCCAACCCATGTCCCACTTGTACCCGAACCCCAACCCTCCGGCATCCACCGGTCGGGTGACCCCAGGCCACGCCGTCGACTCCTCCGCGATCGTCTGGATCCCCGGATGGTCCCGGTACGTCGCCGTGTTCATCGCCTGGAGGAACGAGATCGCCTCCAGGTTCTCGTTCCCGCCGTGGACGTTGGGCACCCATTCACCGGGACCCCGTGAATAGTCCAAGTACAACATGGAGGCCACCCCGTCGACCCGCAATCCGTCGGCGTGGTATCGCGTCAGCCAGAAATCGGCGCTCGACAGCAGGAAGCTGCGGACCTCGTTCCGCCCGTAGTTGAAGACGTAGCTCTTCCAGTCCGGATGGAATCCCTGACGCGGATCCTCGTGCTCGTACAGGGCGGTCCCGTCGAACCGCCCGAGCCCATGACCATCGGTGGCGAAATGTGACGGAACCCAGTCCAAGATCACGCCGATCCCGGCCCGGTGGAGCTCGTCGATCAGGTACATCAGGTCCTGCGGCGTCCCGTAGCGGCTCGTGGGAGCGAAGTAGCCGACCACCTGATACCCCCACGACGGGTAGAACGGATGCTCCATGACCGGCATGAACTCGACATGGGTGAAGCCCATCTCCCGCAGGTAGGCGATCAGCGGCACGGCCAGTTCCCGATACGACAGCGAGTGGCCGTTGGGCTCCTTCCGCCACGAGCCCAGATGCATCTCGTAGATGGCCACCGGGGCGTCCAAGGCCAGACGCGCACCCCGATCGGCCATCCACTCGTCGTCCCGCCACCGGTAGTCGAGGCCCCACACCACCGTGGCGGATCTCGGCGGCACCTCGAACAGGAACCC
Source organism: Acidimicrobiia bacterium (assembly GCA_026985095.1). Taxonomy (GTDB): domain Bacteria; phylum Actinomycetota; class Acidimicrobiia; order Spongiisociales; family UBA5794; genus JALSQW01. Next base: position 146,014 of record JALSQW010000008.1, read on the forward strand.
GTACGGGTCGGCCTTCTCACGAAGCACGCCGTCGGCCCCTCGAACCGCGTACTTGTAGGTCTGCCCGACCTGCGCGTCGGTGACGAACACCGTCCAGATCCCGGCGTCGGAGGGCAACATCGTGTGCGCCCCCGCGTCCCACCGGTTGAAGTCCCCCACCACACTCACCGCCGAGGCGTTCGGCGCCCACACGGCGAAATGCACCCCTTCGTCGAGGACCTGCGCACCGAGGTGTTCGTACATGCGGGTGTGGGTGCCCTCCCGGAACAGGTACCGGTCGGTGTCGCCGAGGATGGTGCGCATTCCGGGGAGCCTACCGCCGCCCCGATGTGGCATCGTGAGGCCATGACGTCGGCTTCGGCATCCCCGGCATTGACGTTCCTCGGGACCGGCGCCGCCGGCGGCACCCCGGGAACCGGACGGTCCCGCCGGCGGGAGAGCTCGGCGCTGGCGACGGCCGGCGCGGTCACGGTGCTGATCGACGTCACCCGCGACCTCCCCACGCAACTCGACCGGATCGAACGCATCGACGGCATCGTCCTCACCCATGGCCACGCCGACGCGATCGGCGGCTTCGCCACCTTGGGTCGGTGGTGGCGACGGCGAACGACCACGCCGATCCCGACCTACGCCTCGGCGGCGACCATCGACGCCGTTCGTCGCCGCTTCCGCCGCCTCCAGCACGTCGCGTTCGTCGCCACCGCCCCCGACGAACGACGACGGATCGGACCGTGGGACCTCGTCGCCGTCGAGGTCCCCCACGCCCGCGATCCCGTCCGCTTCCCCACCTACGCGTGGCGGCTGACGGCCTCCGGGCGGTCCGTCACCTACGCCTCGGACGTCGCCCGGCCCACCCACGCCCTGGCCGCCTCGTCCGCCGGATCCACCCTGTTGGCCATCGACGGCGCCACCTACCGGCGCGCCATCTCGAGCCACCTCCGCATCGACCGGGACCTGCCGACGATCTGTCGATGGGACGTCCGACGGATCGCCCTCACCCAGATCGGGCGCAGCGCCCCGCCCCACGATCGGCTGGTCCGGATCGCCGCGGACCTCTGCCCCAAGGCGTTCCCCGCCTACGACGGGCTCGAGGTCGCCCTCTGACCCCAGGGTGCCGGCCGGCCGACGACAATGGAGCCGACGACACCAGGAAGGACACCATGCCGTACAGGACCATCATCGAGCCGTTCCGGATCCACAGCGTTCAGGCCATCGACCTTCCCGACCGGGAGGAACGGGAAGAGGCCCTCCAGCAGGCCGGCTTCAACCTGTTCGGCCTCCACGCCGACCATGTCATCATCGACCTGCTGACCGATTCGGGCACGGGAGCCATGTCGTCGGAGCAGTGGGCGGGGATGATGCGAGGCGACGAGTCGTACGCCGGCAGCCGCTCCTTCTACCGCTTCGAGTCCATCGTCCGGGACATCACCCAGATGGCCCAGATCATCCCCACCCACCAAGGCCGGGCTGCCGAGCGGATCCTGTTCTCGGTCATGGTCGACGAAGGCGACGTCGTTCCGAACAACACCCACTTCGACACGACCAGGGCCAACGTCGAGTACCGCGGTGCCGAAGCCCGTGACCTGGTCGTCCCCGAAGGCAGGGATCCGGCCATCGACCTGCCGTTCAAAGGGAACATGGACGTCGACGCGCTCCGTGCCACCATCGAGGAGGTGGGACGGGACCGGGTTCCGCTCGTGATGGTCACCGTCACCAACAACTCGGGCGGTGGCCAACCCGTGTCCCTCCAGAACCTCCACGAGGTTCGGGCGGTGTGCGACGAGTACGAGATCCCGCTGTTCCTCGATGCCTGCCGGTTCGCAGAGAACGCATGGTTCATCAAGCTACGCGAACCAGGTCACGAGCATCGCACCCCCGCCGAGATCGCCCGCGAGATGTTCTCCCTTGCGGACGGGTGCACGATGTCGGCCAAGAAGGACGGGCTCGCCAACATCGGCGGTTTCCTCGCGCTCAACGACGAAGACGTCGCCTCCCGATGCCGCAACCTGCTCATCTTGACCGAAGGGTTCCCGACCTACGGCGGCATGGCCGGCTACGACCTCGAAGCCGTCGCCCAGGGTCTCGCCGAGGTCCTCGACGAGAACTACCTGCGGTACCGCATCCGATCCACCGCCTACCTGGGCGAGAAGGTCGCCGCCGCCGGGGTGCCGATCGTCCAACCCCCCGGCGGCCACGCCATCTACCTCGACGCCAAGGCACTGCTGGCGCACATCCCACCCCACGAGTACCCGGCTCAGGCGCTCGCCGTCGAGCTGTATCGCAACGGCGGCGTCCGCGGCGTGGAGATCGGCACCGTCATGTTCGGACGACCGTCTCCCGACGGGGGACCCGACGAGCCGGCCGCGATGGAGCTCGTTCGCCTCGCGATCCCACGGCGGACCTACACCCAGAGCCACATCGACTACGTCGCCGAGGTCGTCATCGACGTCGCCGCCCACGCCGAGCGTCTGCGCGGCCTGCGGATGGTCGACCAGGCTCCGTGGCTCCGTCACTTCACCGCCCGATTCGAGCCGCTCTGAGACGCGACCCCAGGGGCCGGCCGACCGCCCCTGCCGAGAGCTCCGTGGCTCGAGCACGCCTCGGCCCGTGGGATGGTCCCCGAGCGGGATCCTCCCACGGGCCACCGTGGCCGTCACGACCCTCCTCCGGCGTGCCACTACCCTTCGCCTCCATGGCGTTGCTCGACACCTTCAAAGGGAAGGTCCTCGATCTCGGCCGCAGCGAAGCCCGCGCCAAGGCGCGGCCGTTGCTCGTCGAGGACGAGCAGGTCGACCGATCCGCCGCCGGCCTCGACCGACGGATCCACGAATCGTTCGTCCTGTTCTGGCTCCTCAGCGACCGGGCCCTCTTCCTCGTCGCCGGCGGCGGGGGAGACGACGTCGCCCTCCGCATCCCCTTCGAGGCACTCGCCGAGGCCTCCTTGGACTTCGACGAGAACGCCACCTTCCTCCCCTGGTACTTCCGGATCGCGGTCCTCCCGGACGGTCCGGGCACGATCTCGACGCTGGACGAGGAACCCGACGCGGGGAACCCGCTTGCCGCCCCCCCGGCTCGGACCATCGACCTCGACGAGCGACGTCGCATCGCCCGCGGCGAGGTCGTCCCGCTCAGCGGCTTCGCCACCGTGCCGAAGAAGTTCCGCACCGCGCTCGGGCGGCGGATGGAACTGGCCGGCCGTCCCCTCACCGTCACCGGCGCCGAAGCCGCCGACCGACAGTGGAAACGGACCCGCCGCCGTCGGACCCGATGATCCGCGACCTCCCGTGGACCACACGGGTCAGGGCCGACGAGTGCGACCCATACGGCCACCTGAACAACGCCGTCTACGTGCACTACGTCATGGATGCGGCCCGCGCCGGCGGTCGGACCGGAACGCCGGCGGCCCTCCACATCGAGTACTCGGCCTCGGCGGGTCCGGGCGACCACATCCAGGTCGAACCCGTCGACGACGACGCCGACGCGTCCTCCTACCGCCTCGCCGTCGGCGACGCGACGGTGGCCACGGCGACGATCTCATGGCGTCCGGCGCCGATCTCGGCCCCCGACGTCCCGGCCGGCGCCTTCACGATCGAACGGCCCGTCGAGTGGCGCGACCTCGACCGGGACGGCCGCCTGTCGCCGGGGGCGATCGCCTCCCTCGCCGAAGACGCCGGCATCCAGGTCACCGCCGCCCATCGGTGGCCGATGTCACGCTGCACCGCAGCGGGCTTCGGCATCGTCCTGCGCAGCCACCGCATCGTGTTCGGCGGTCCCGTGACCATCGAGGACACGATCCGGATCGCCACATGGGTCCGCGATCCTCGCCGGTCCATGGCGACCCGCCGCTACGTCCTCACCCGGCACGGCGACCTCGTCGCCGACCTCTCCAGCCTGTACGTGTGGGTGGACCTCGACTCGGGTCGGCCCATCCGCATCCCCGAGGACTTCCTCGCCGACTTCTCCCCCAACTTCCTGCCGTGACCGACGGGTCCCCCGATCCGTTCGTCGGCGCCAGGGAGGGACTCTGGCGACCATCGTCGTGGTTGACGCCGCCGCCGCACCCCCGGCCCACCCACTGGTGGCACGTCGCCGCCATCGTCGCCCTCACCGGATACGCCAACGTCGTCGCCAACCAGGCGCTCAGCGACGCCTGGGACATCCCGTTCAACCTGGCGACGCTCGCCGTCGCCATCGGCATCGCCCGCCGCAGCGAACTGACCTGGCCCGAGATGGGGCTCCGTCGGGACCGGATCCGCCGCGGCCTGGCCGTCGGAGCAGCTGCGATGGCGCTCGTCGCCATCGGGGTCGTCGTGCTGGCCCTCGTACCAGCGTCGCACGCCTACTTCCGGGACGACCGCGTCATCGGCGTCTCCGCCGGCGCCATCGCCTTCCAGGTCCTGATCCGGATCCCGCTGGCCACGGCCCTCTACGAGGAGACCCTGTTCCGGGGGGTCCTCTTCGGCATGTTCGCCCGGCACTTCCGGCCGCTCACCGCGGCGCTCCTGTCGGCATCGCTCTTCGGGTTGTGGCACCTGCTGCCCACCGTCGCCACCTTGCGAACGAACCCGGCCGGCGACGTCGTCTCCGGCCCGCTGCAACTCGTCGGCGCCCTCGCCGCGGCCGTCGCCGGCACCTTCGTCGCCGGACTGGTGTTCCAATGGCTCCGCCTCCGCGCCTCGTCGATCGTGGCGCCGACCATGGCCCATATCGCCACCAACGGATTCGCTCTCATCGCCGCGTTCTGGATCGCCAACACCTGAGACACCTCCGATATCCTTCGACGATGCGCACCACCGGGACCCTCGCACTCGTCGTGGCAGCCATCGTCGCCGCTTGCACCTCGCCGGTCGCCACGACCACCGTTGGCGCCCCCACCACCACGGTCGCCGCCCCGCCGCCGGCGACCGGCGGCCTCGACCTGTACGACGTGTCCCCGCTCGTCGACCGGGTCATCGACGGCGTCGTCGCCGTCACCCAAGCCCGGCTCGTCCGCGACCTCCAAGGCAACCCCACCGAGGTGCCGGCAGGGGCGGGGACCGGGATCGTCATCGACGACGCCGGGCACATCCTGACCAACTTCCACGTCGTCGCCGGAAGCGATGCCCTGATCGTGACCTCCGCCGACGGCAAGGACCGCGAGGCCGTCATCGTCGGACGCGCCCCGCACCGCGACCTGGCATTGCTGCGGGTGACCGACACCAGCGGGCTCGAGCCGCTCCCGCTCGGATCGAGCCAGGCGATGGACGTCGGCGATCCCGTCATCGCCATCGGCAACGCCCTCGCCCTGGATGCGACCACCCCGTCGGTGTCCGCCGGGATCCTGTCGGCCAAGGAACGCACGATCCGCACCGAGAGCACCACCTTGGATCACCTTCTCCAGACCGACGCGGCCATCAACCCCGGCAACTCGGGAGGCCCGCTCCTCAACGCCGCAGGCGAGGTCATCGGCATCAACACCGCAGTCGCCGGAGGCGCCCAGAACATCGGCTTCGCGATCGCCATCGACTCGGTCAAACCGACCATCGCCCGGTTCCTCCGCGGCGTCGGCGAACCGTTCCTCGGCGTGTCGATGGTCGACAACAGCCCTCTCGCCCGCGACCGGTTGGGTCTGGCCATCGACACCGGCGCCCTGATCGTCGAGGTCGTCCCCAACTCGCCGGCGGCGGCGGCGGGGATCCGCCAGTACGACGTCATCGTCGCCATCGACGGCACCCCGGTGTCCACCGCCCAGGACGTCATCGATCTCCTCGGGACGAAGGATCCCGGCGACACCGTCGCGCTACAGCTCCGGCGCGGAACCGACACGGTCGCCATCGACGTCACCCTCACCGAACGCTGAGTCCCTTGACGTGGGATCCTCCCGCTGCCAGGCTGCAGGGCGTCACGGGGCACCTCCCGGACCTCGAACGAAGGAGGAACGATGTTCGATATGACCCATACGGTCTCGGCACCGACCCTCCTCGGCACCGTCCCCCGGTTCCACTGAACCGACGGCCCTGAGGGCCGTCTCCGCCGCAGTCCGTCTCCGCGCCGGGACCCGCGCGTCCCGCGGACACGTCGCTGCCTGCATGAGGACCTCCGATGATCCCCGTCCGTTCGTATCTCAGACTGCTCGCCCGACACCTCCGGCATCAACGGGGCCGCGTGGGAGGCCTCGCCGCGCTCCTGACCGCCGCCATCGCCCTCCAGCTCATCGGGCCGCAGCTCATCAAGACCTTCATCGACCGCGCCATCGCCGGCCGGCCCGCCGCGGCGTTGATCCCCATCGCGGCGGTCCTCATGGTGCTCGCCGTCGTCCAGCAGGCGATCGCCGTGTGGGCAGCGTATCTCGCCGAGACGGTCGGGTGGACGGCGACCAACCGGCTCCGTTCCGAGCTGACCGCCCACGTGCTCTCGCTCGACTTGGGGTTCCACAAGCGCCACACGTCCGGCGAGCTCATCGAACGCATCGACGGGGACGTCAACGCGCTGTCGAACTTCTTCTCGGCGATGATGATCAAGGTCGTCGGGAACGGTGCGCTGGTGCTCGGGATCATCGTGCTGCTGTGGATCGAGAGCTGGCCCGTCGGGGCCGGTGTCCTCGCCTTCACCGCCGCCACCGGCCTCGTCATGGGGCGCCTGCATCTGATCGCCGTGCCTTGGTGGAAGCAGGTCCGGGCGTCGTCGGCCGAGTTCTTCGGCAGCGTGGGTGAGCAGGTCGAAGGCACCGAAGACCTCGAAGGCAACGGCGCCGCCGACTTCATGCTCGGTCGGTTCGCCGCCATCCTGCGCCGCTGGCTCCCCGAGACGGTCCGAGGATGGTCGGGATGGGCGATGCTGTGGAGCGCCAGCGTGGTCCTCTACGTGGCCTCGCTCGTTCTCGTCTTCGTGCTCGGCTGGTGGCTGTTCGGGATCGGGACCCTCGGCCTCGGCTCGGTCTACCTCGTCCTGCAGTACGTGCAGATGAGCCATCAGCCCGTGGAGGAGATCCGGGAGCAGCTCGTCGATCTCCAGAAGGCCGGAGCGTCGATCGACCGGGTCGCCGGCATCCTCGCCACCCGAACCGACCTCCGGGCGACCGGGGCCCGATGCCTCGACGACGGTCCCCTGGCGGTGGAGTTCGAGGACGTCACCTTCTCGTACGACGACGACGCCGGAGACGACATCACGCTCCACGAAGTGTCGTTCGCCGTCGAACCCGGACGGGTCCTCGGCCTCCTCGGTCGCACCGGCAGCGGGAAGTCGACCATCGCCCGCCTCGTCACTCGACTGTACGAACCCCAGGCCGGCCACGTCCGCCTCGGAGGCGTCCCCACGTGGGACGTCGACCCCGAGGTGCTGCGCCGCCGCGTCGGGATGGTCACCCAGGACGTGCAGATCTTCCGCGCCACGGTGCGAGACAACCTGACGTTCTTCGATCCGACGATCTCCGACGACCATCTCGTCGAAGCGATCGGCCGTCTCGAGCTGGATGCGTGGCTATCGAGCCTGCCCGACGGGCTCGACACCGTCCTAGAGTCGGGATCGGGCGGCCTGTCCGCCGGACAGGCCCAGCTCCTGGCCTTCACCCGCATCTTCCTCCGCGACCCGGGAGTCGTCGTCCTCGACGAAGCCTCGTCCCGCCTCGACCCGGCCACCGAAGGCCTCATCGAGCGCGCCGTGGACCACCTCCTCGCCGACCGCACCGGGATCATCATCGCCCACCGCCTGTCGACCGTCCAACGAGCCGACGACATCCTCATCCTCGACGCCGGGAAGGTCGTCGAGTTCGGCCCCCGCACCGAGCTCGCCGCCGATCGGACCTCGCGGCTGTCGCGTCTCCTCGCGGCCGGCATGGAGGAGGTGCTCCGATGACCGACCACCGACCGATCCGCCCGCTGCGCATCATCGTGGAGCTGATCCGACAGCAGCCCCGCCGGTACGGCGCCAGCCTGGCGCTGTGGGTCACCATCTGGACCATGCCGATCCTGGTCGGCGTCGTGGTGGCTCGCTACTTCGACGCCCTGACCGGCTCACGGGCGACCACCGAGCTCACCGTCGTCGTCGCCGCGATCGTCGCCTACGCCCTCGCCAGGGTGTCGGTCATCTGGTCCGCCATGCGGCTCCATGCCAACGTCCTGTTCCGGGCCGGAGCGGGGATCCGGCGGCGCATGATGCGCTGGATCTACCGGCTCCCGGGCGCGCGACCCGTCGCGGAGTCCGGAGGAGAGGTCGTCAGCCGGTTCCGCGACGACGTCGACCACATCGTCGAGGCGTTCGACTTCACCGTCGATCTCGTCGGCGCCGCCGTCTCGGGGATCGCCGCCCTCGTCGTCTTGTGGCGGATCGATACCACCATGACCCTCGTGGTGGTGGCCCCCGCTGCGGCCGTGATCGTCATCGCCAGCCGGACGGGCACGCTCGTCCGCCGCTACCGCAAGGCGGCCAGGGACGCCACCGAGGCCATCACCGGCTTCCTGGGTGAGACGCTCGGATCGGTCCAGGCGATCAAGGTCGCCGGGGTGGAGGACCAGATGCTCCGACGCTTCGACGCGCTCAACGAGACCCGCAAACGCATGATGGTGAGGGACCGGACCCTCACCGAGGGTCTCCACGCGGTGTTCCGCAACACCGTCAGCCTCGGTACCGGGTTGATCCTCATCCTCGCCGCCGGCACCCTGGCGACGCCGGATGGACTCACCGTCGGCGAGTTCAGTCTGTTCGTGTTCCTCCTCACACGGATCACCGACTCGGCCTACTTCACCGGGCGCTACATCGCCCAGTTGAAGCAGGCCGGCGTGTCGATGGAACGGAGCGTCGACCTCCTGCCCGGGGCGCGGTGGCAGGATCTGATGGGGGCGCCCATCGAAGCCCTCGAAGATCCGGACCCTCCGGTCGTGCCCCGTCGCGACGCTCCCGAGCTGACCCGCCTGGAGGTGCGGGGCCTGTCGTACCGGTATCCGGGAGCGGCGGCACGGATCGAAGGGATCGACCTGGAGATCCGCTCCGGCGAGTTCGTCGTCGTCACCGGTCGGGTCGGCTCGGGCAAGACGACGTTGCTGCGCGCGCTGCTCGGCCTGCTTCCGGCCGATGCCGGGACGATCACCTGGAACGGGGAACCGGTCGACGACCCCGCGACGTTCATGGTGCCGCCCCGCACCGCCTACACACCCCAGGTGCCGCGTCTGTTCTCGATGACGCTGCGCGACAACCTCCTGCTCGGCGAGCGCCGAACCGACACCGAGGTCCGCAGCGCCATCGCCGACGCCGTCCTCGAACGCGACGTGGCCGACATGCCCGACGGTCTCGACACGATGGTCGGCCCGCGAGGTGTCCGCCTGTCGGGAGGCCAGATCCAACGCGCCGCAGCCGCCCGGATGTTCCTCCGCCGCCCCCAGCTCCTCGTGTTCGACGACCTGTCCAGCGCCCTCGACGTCGAGACCGAAGCCGCCCTGTGGGACCGCCTGTTCACCGACGGATCGAACGCCACCGCCCTCGTCGTCTCCAATCGGAGAGCCGCCCTGGAGCGGGCCGACCGGGTCGTGGTGCTCGTCGAGGGCCAGGTCGTCGCCACCGGGACCGCCGCCGAGCTCCGGAACCACCCGGAGTTCCGCCGCCTCTGGGACGGCACCGCGGCGACCCGACGGCCGCCTACTCCCGGGTGATCGAGACGAGCTCGATCTCGAACGTCAGCGCCTGCCCGGCGAGGGGATGGTTGGCGTCGAGGACCACGGTGTCGTCCTTCACCTCGAGGACCACCGCAGGCTGCCCGTTGGAGAGCGTCACCCGATCTCCGACCGCAACGTCGCCCTGAGACGGCGCATACGGGACCTCGATGATCAGCTCGTCCGACGGCTGACCGTATGCGTCTTCGGGCTCGATGCGTACCGTCGTCACCTCACCGACCTTCATCCCGCGCACGGCGTCGTCGAACCCGCCGATCACCTGACCGGCGCCGACGACGAACGACAGCGGCTGGCCTCGATCCCGAGACGAGTCGAACTGCGAACCGTCGTCCAGCGTCCCGACATAGTGGACCTCGACGAGATCTCCGTCCTGGGCCACACGGCCTCCTTGCTGGGTCGACGACGCGGCAGCGGTCGACGTCGTGGCGTCGCCGCCGGAAACGGTCGTCGGGGCCGAGTCGGCACCCGACGAGCAGGCGGCCAGGACCAGCCCGGCGGCGGCGACGATGGTGAGGGATCGAGAGAGAGGGCTTTTCATGGGTGCTCCGCGGTCGACGTTGGTTAGGGGAGGGTACGACCTACCCTCCGATACGAACGAACCATCGGGATGGAGAACCGACCCATGAGCGTTGGAACCGATATGGAACGGAACACCGAAACCGTCGACACCGCAGTGCCGGCCGCCGAGGCCGTGGCGTTCATCGACGCCTGGCTCGAGGAGCATGGCTGGGTCCTCGACGCTCGCGCGATCGACTTCGCCTTGGACCTGCGTCACCTGCTGTCGGGATCCCGTTCCGAGACCGATCGGGACGAGACCCGCCAGGTTCCCGAGCCCGTCTGACCTCCACGCCGCGTCCGGCGACTCCACCCGCCGTCGACGGCGATAAGCTCGGGGCATGCCCGAGTACACACCACCGCTGCGTGATATCTCGTTCGTCCTCGACCACATCGCCGACATCGATGCGATCACGGCGCTTCCCGGCTTCGAGCACGTCGACCGAGACACCATCGACGGCGCCCTCGCCGAAGCCGGACGGTTCATGGCGGAGGTCTTCGCCCCCACCAACCGCGTCGGCGATCAGGTCGGCGCTCGGCTCGTCGACGGCCACGTGGTGACCCCCGACGAGTTCAAGAAGGCCTGGACCCAGTACGTCGAAGCCGGATGGAACGCCGTGTCGGGCCCCGCGGAGTTCGGCGGGCATGGCTTCCCGCACGTCGTCGGATTCGCCATCAGCGAGATGATGACCGCCGCCAACCTGGCGTTCAGTCTCTGTCCCATGCTCACCGGCAGTGCCATCACGGTGCTCAGAGATCACGGCGACGACCATCTGCGCTCGACCTACCTCGAGAAGCTCGTCACCGCCGAATGGACCGGAACGATGGTCCTCACCGAGCCGGAGGCCGGGTCCGACGTCGGTGCGCTTCGCACCAAGGCCGAGCCGAACGACGACGGCACCTGGTCCATCACCGGCACGAAGATCTTCATCACTTGGGGCGACCACGACCTGGCCGACAACATCGTCCACCTCGTCCTCGCCCGCATCCCCGATGCGCCGCCGGGAACGAAGGGCATCTCGCTGTTCGTCGTCCCCAAGTTCCTCGTCGACGCCGACGGGGGTGTCGGCGAGCGCAACGCCATCCAATGCGTGTCGATCGAACACAAGCTCGGCATCCACGCCAGCCCCACCTGCGTGCTGAGCTTCGAAGGCGCCACCGGTTGGATGCTCGGGGAGCCGAACCGAGGCATGCGCGCCATGTTCACGATGATGAACCAGGCCAGGGTCGAGGTCGGACTGGAGGGATTGGCCGTCTCCGAACGGGCCTATCAGAAGGCCCTCCACTACTCGAAGGAACGCCGACAAGGCCGAGCCATCGACGCCCCGAGAAACGAGCAGTCGCCGATCATCGAGCATCCCGACGTTCGTCGGATGTTGATGACGATGCGGGCGTACAACGAGGCGATGCGGGCACTGTTGTACGACACCGCCGGCGCCGTCGACCGGGCCACCCACCATCCCGACGAGCACGAGCGGAACGCGGCCCGCGAACGAGCGGCGCTGCTGACACCGGTCGCCAAGGCCTGGTCGACCGACCTGGCGGTGGAGATGACCTCCATCGGGGTGCAGATCCACGGCGGGATGGGATACATCGAAGAGACCGGCGCCGCCCAGTTCTACCGCGACTCGCGGATCACGCCCATCTACGAGGGAACCAACGGCATCCAAGCCATCGATCTGGTCATGCGGAAGCTCCCCATGGCCGGCGGTGACGTGGTTCGCGGCTACCTCCGTGAGATCGAGGACCTCGACGGTCCGCTCGCCGCGGCCGGGGAGCGCTTCGCGGCGATCCGGTCCCGCCTCGCCGCCGGCCTCGAGGTGCTGTCGAACGCCACGTCGTGGATGCTGACCCGGGACGATCCCCGCGACGTCCTCGCCGGAGCCAGCCCGTACCTCCGCATCTTCGGCACCGTCGCCGGAGGAGCGTACCTGGCCCGTCTGGCCCTGGCAGCCACCCCGACATCCGACGACGCGTGGGCGGAGGCGAAGATCGCCACCGCCGAGTTCTATGCGAACCAGCTCCTTCCCCAGGTGGAAGGTCTCGTCGCGGCGGTCGAAGCGGGCGCCGACGAGCTGTACGCGATCGATCCCGCCCACCTGGAACCGGCATCCTGAGGATCGCCCCCGTCCCGGCAGACGGCCGGGATCCCGGCCGTAGCGCCCCGCGACGACTACCTTTCGGGTCGGGCCGGCGCAGGAAACCGCCAGGACGGAGAGGTTCCGTTCCTCCCATGGCCACCTCCGGTGGTGTCGGGATCAGGCCCCTTCTCCAGTACCGACCCGAGGGAACATGCCCGATACGACCACCGATCTGTCCACCGACGTCTCCTTCGCCGATCTCGGCGTCCCCCAGGACCTCACCGAGCTCCTCGCCTCGCAGGGGATCGAACGTCCCTTCCCCATCCAGGCCATGACGATCCCCGATGTGCTCGCCGGCCGCGACGTCCTCGGCAAGGCGAAGACCGGATCGGGCAAGACCCTCGCCTTCGGACTTCCGATGGCCATCAAGCTCGAGGAGGCCCGCCCCGGCCGACCCCGCGGCCTGGTCCTCGTCCCCACCCGCGAGCTCGCCCAGCAGGTGACCTCGGCGCTGCGGCCGCTGCTGGCGACCCGCGGCATGCACCTGATCGCCGTCTACGGTGGATCATCCATGCAGGAGCAGATCGACGCTCTCGAGGGTGGGGTGGAGGTGGTCATCGCCACTCCGGGAAGGCTCATCGATCTGCTCGAGCGCCGCAAGGTCCGCTTCGACGACATCGAGGTCGTCGCCATCGACGAAGCCGACCAGATGGCCGACATGGGGTTCATGCCGCAGGTCCGTCGGATCATGTCCGCCATGCCCGAGTCGCATCAGACGGTGCTGTTCTCGGCCACCTTGGACCACCAGGTCCAAGAGCTCGTCGATCGCTACCTGACCGAACCGATCGACCACGCGGTCGAATCCCCCACCGAGACGGTCAGCACGATGTCGCATCGCTTCTTGAAGGTGCACCACATGGACAAGGTCAAGGTGGCCGCCCGCATCGCCGGCGCTGCCGAACGCACCTTGATGTTCACCCGCACCAAGCACGGCGCCGACCGGCTCGCTCGCGACCTCGCCGACGAGGGCGTCCGCGTCGCGGCGATCCACGGGGACCTTCCCCAGCACAAGCGGGAACGGTCCCTCGAGAGCTTCCGCTCCGGAACGATCGCGGTCCTCGTCGCCACCAACGTCGCCGCCCGCGGCCTCCACATCGACGCCGTCGACATCGTCGTCCATTTCGATCCGCCGGACGACCCCAAGACGTACCTGCACCGCTCGGGCCGTACCGCCCGCGCCGGCGAGTCGGGGCTCGTGGTCACGCTGGTCGAGTGGGATCAGGTGAACGAGGTCCTCGGGATCCAACGACGAGCCGGGTTGAACGTTCCGATCATCAAGATGCTCTCCAACGACGATCGGCTCGACGATCTGGCCGGGTGGGAGCCGCCGCCGGACCTGGCACCCTTCAAGGGTCGCACCCGACGCAGCCTCAGCCGGCGTCGCCGGCGCTGAGAACCGACTCGTCCGCTCACACAGGAGGAACGAACCCACCATGTCCAAGCAGTACGACGCTCCCCCGGCGATGACCCTCGACCTCGACTCCACCTACGAGGCGACCCTGCACACCACCGAGGGTGCGATCACGATCCGCCTGTTCGCCGAAGACGCCCCCATCACGGTGAACAACTTCGTGACCCTCGCACGAGACGGCTTCTACGACGAGGTCATCTTCCATCGGGTCGTGCCCGGATTCGTGATCCAGGGCGGCGACCCGACCGGAACCGGGCGAGGCGGCCCGGGATACCGCTTCCGCGACGAGCTCGACAAGCCCCGGCGCTACTCGCGGGGTACCGTCGCGATGGCGAACGCCGGACCCAACACCAACGGCTCGCAGTTCTTCATCTGCCTCGACGACGTGGGCTTGCCTCACCAGTACACGATCTTCGGGGAGGTCACCGACGGCATGGACGTCGTCGACGCCATCGCGGCATCGGACCTGCGGGGAGAACGTCCCGTCGAGGACGTCACCATCACCACGGTCGACGTCGTTCAGACCTGAACCCGTCGGTCCCGACTACTGCAGAGTGCGCAGGAAGGCGACGACGTCGGCGATGTCCTGATCCGACAGCGACGGGTTGCCGCCCTTGGGTGGCATCGCCACCCCGGTCGTGTTGGCCGGATCGTCCACCGGGCGGCCCGTCTCGATGAAGGCCACGAGCTCCTCGTCGGTGAGGCCCTGGATGAACTCGCTGTTGGTCAGGTCCTTGCCCAGACCCGGGATGCCCGTGGCATCCGGACCGTGACAAGCCACGCAGGTGCCCTTGTAGATCTCCTCACCGCGGGCTGCCGCCTCGCCGTCGCCGGCCCCACCGTCGCCCGGGACCGTCGTCGGGCCTCCACCGCCAGGGGCCGAGGTGGTGGTGGGCGGCACCGCCACCGATCCGGACGGCGACCGGTTCGCCGCCGCGACGGCGCCCCACGCGAGGGCGATGACCGCCACCGCGATCAGGAGCGGGACGAGCCACAGCACGGGCGAGCCGTCGTCGTCGTGGTCCGCGGGGGAAGCAGCGCCTTCGGGGTTCACGGAGTCGTTCATGGGCGATCCACTCGTCTCGACGTCGGTACCGCCGAGAGCCTAGCGTCGCCACCGGATTCGCCATATTCCCCGACGAGAGCGACCGCGATCTGTCAGCTCGCCAACCGGCGCCGACGGTCCCGGATGCGACGGCGAAGCCGGCGGCGGTCGTCGGCGTCCATCCCACCCCACACGCCTTCGGTCTGGTTCGTGCTGAGGGCGAACTGGAGGCACGCCTCCCGGACGGGACATGCGGCGCAGATCTCCTTGGCGACCCGGGAACCCGCAGGATCCTCCTCCGTGGGGAAGAACAGCTCCGTCGGAGCCTCCGCGCACGCCGCCTGTCGGCGCCAGTCCTCGTTCGGTTCCCACGTCAGATCGTGAAGCGCAAGCATGCCGCCTACCGTCCCTTCGTCGCCGCATCCAGAGAACGTTGCCGGATGCAACCGTGTTCCCACCTTCTTCCTGGACGGCGAGGGTCGCACCTCGGCGAACGAGACGAGCGAACGGACCGGTTCAGGACGGCATACGGGTGTCGTCGAACTCCCAGCCGAGATCATCGGCACGCACCGCGATCACGCCCTCGAGACGATGCACCAGTTCGACCAGGATCCGGGCATCCGACCGGTTGGGCACCGTGCCCGACACGGTGGCGATGCCCTCGGTGACGTCGACGTCGACCACTGCGGGATCCAACAGGAGGATCCGTTCCACCACGTCGTGGCGGATCTCGTCGGCGATGACCGAGTCGGGTCTGGCGAACGCCGCGACGATGTCGGCCCGGGAGACGATCCCCTCCAAACGTCCCTCCGGGTCGACCACGGGGAGGCGCTTGACACCGTGCTGGGACATCTTCCGGGCGGCTTCGGAGATGTCCGAATCCATGTCGATGCAGATCGGGTTCCGCGACATCGCGTCGGCGACCAGGGTTCCTTCCCGCGGCTTGCGCTCGCCGAACACGGTCGCCAGGAGACGACGGCGCTGGTTCCCCCAGGCCCGATCCGCCTCGGCCTCGACGAAGTCGGCCTCGGTGATGATCCCGACGACCGTGCCGTCGGGATCCAGAACCGGGAGACCACTCACACCGGCATCGATCATCTTCCGCGCCGCCTCCTTGAGACCGGCCGTCGGCTCGATCGCGACGACGTCGGTCGACATGACGTCCCTGACCTTCACGATGGTTCCTTTCGACGTCCGTTCCGGGGCCAGGCTAGTGAGCCGCCCGGCAGGTGGCTCAATCCTCCCAGTCCTCCGGCGGATAGTGGTGCTCCCGCATGGTGGCGATCCTCGCCGCGTACGCAGCCGCCTCCGACCGGCGCCGCATCTCCATCTTCGACAGCAGGTTCGAGACGTAGTTCTTGACCGTCTTCTCGGCGAGGAACAGCTCCTCGGCGATCTGCCGGTTCGTCTTCCCTTGGGCGATGAGGTCCAGGATCCGACGCTCCTGCGGCGAGAGCCTCGCCAGCAGCGGATCCTCGGCGTGCTGCTTGCGGAGCTTCTCGAAGAGCCGCTCGGTCATCTCGGGATCGAGCAGCGACTCACCGGCGCCGACCTTGCGGATCGAATCGATCAGCGCAGCCGAATCGATCCGCTTGAGCACGTACCCGGCGGCGCCGGCCATGATGGCCGCCATGAGCGCCTCCTCGTCGGCGTAGGAGGTCAACATGAGGACCCCCACATCGGGCCAGCGAGCCTTGATCTCCCGGCACGTCTCGACGCCCGAACCGTCGGGAAGGCGCACGTCGAGAACGACCACGTCGGGAGCGTCGTAGCCGACCCGACGGATCCCATCCGCCGCGGTCCCGGCCTCCCCGACCACCGTGAACCCCTCCTGGGCGTCGAGGAGCGCTTTGAGCCCCTGACGGACGACCTCGTGATCGTCCACCAACACGATCCGGAGATCTCTCGCTGCGTCGCTCATGTCCTCAACGGTAATGGTTCGCGGTCGCTTCGGCCGGGTTCCCCAGGAACCGAACCCGGATCCGGAGCGTTACCCTGGTCCTCGTGGATCCCCATCCGTTCGGCCCCGAGCGCCTCAAGGCCCTGGTCGAAGGAGCCGCGTCGGTCGCCGGCCAGACCGACCTGCAGGCGGTCCTCGCCAACACCGTGGACACCGCCATGGAGATCACCGGGGCCCGCTATGGAGCGCTCGGCGTCCTCGGCGATCACGGGTCGCTGGTGGACTTCGTGTACCGCGGGTTGACGCCCGCCGAAGCCCGGGCCATCGGGGAGCTGCCCAAAGGACGCGGTGTGCTGGGACTCATCGCGCGCGCCGGCGAGACGATCCGCCTCGACGATCTGGAGCAGCATCCCGACGCCGTCGGCTACCCCCCTCATCATCCGGAGATGCACACCTTCTTGGGGGTGCCGATCCGGGCCGGCAACGAGCTGTTCGGGAACCTCTACCTGACCAACAAGCCCTCCGGCTTCACCGCCGAAGACGAGGCCCTGGTCGAAGCCCTCGCCCTCATCGTGGGAGCCGCCGTCCGCACCGTGCGTCTCCAGACCCGCCTCCGCACCTTGGCGGTGGCCGAAGACCGCGAACGGATCGCCATGGACCTCCACGATGCCATCATCCAGGACCTGTTCGCCGTCGGCCTGTCCCTCCAGGCGCAGACGCTCAAGGTCGCCGACCCCGAAGTCCGCGAAGCATTGGAAGCCAACGTGGCGAGCCTCGACGAGGCCATCGCGGCCCTCCGCCGCTTCATCTTCGAGCTGCCCACGGAAGCCCCGACGGACATCCGCTCCGATCTGCGGGAGGTCATCACCGCCCTCACCGGACCGTACGACGACGTCTCGGTCGAAGTGAGCTACACCGGCGACCTGGACGCCTTGACACCCACCGTCTGCAAGGACGTCCGACAGTTTGTCTCCGAGGCCGTCTCCAACGCGCTCCGTCATTCCGGGAGCGACCGCATCACCGTGCGGGTGGATGGCCGACCGGACCGGCTCGTGATCGAAGTGACCGATCACGGCTCCGGCTTCGACCCCGAGACGGCCGTGTGGGGACTGGGGCTCGCGAACCTCCAGAGCAGGGCTCACCGGGCCGGCGGCACCCTCGACATCGACTCGGAACCCGGCAAAGGCACGACCCTGCGCGCGTCGCTGCCCCTCTAGGGGAGTCGATCGCTGCGAGCGCTCCCGCCGGGACGGAGAAGTTCGCTGCAGTGTGCGCGCATGGCTACCCTTCGGGCGCTCGCGAACGACCGGCGAGACCAGGGGAGACTGCACCATGGTCATGAAGATCACCTACCGCGGAACCGAGACCGTCGTACCCGACGGCGGCTCCGCCGTCATCGGCGCCGACCCGGAGGCCACCGTTCGGATCGCCAAGCCGGGTATCTCTCGCCGACACGTCGTGATCTCGGGCAGCGATGGCATGTGGGTGCTCGAGGACGCGGCCTCCAAGAACGGCACCTTCCACAACGGGACCCGCATCCGCCGCCTCGAGCTGACCGGCCCCACCACGGTGCGCCTCGGCCATCCCACCGAAGGCGAGCTGGTCGCGTTGACCCCCGGCGATCGGGAGGCGACGAAGGTCGTGACGCCAGCCCCCGCATCGCGACCGACCCCGGCGAGGCCCGCGGCCCGGAGCGTGCCGGGGTCCGCGGCGACCTCCACCGACCCCCGACTGGACGACCTCGTCGCCACGCTCGCCGACACGGTCAAGGCGGTGCGAGGGTTGACGTTCTCGGTCTGGGCGATGATCGCGATCACCGCCGTCCTGGCGCTGCTGACCCTCTTCGTGGGCATCCTCGGCTGATCCGACCGCCTCGGCGCGGTCATTGCTCCCCGGTGGAGTCCCGCAGGAAGCGCTCGATCTCGTCGACGAGCTCGTCGGCGGTCGGCAACGACTCGAACGACGGTGGGGGCGTCTGCGCATCGACAGCCGATTCGAGCTTCGCGACGTACGCCCTGGCGTCTTCTCTCCCGGCCACGATCCGGTCCAGCTCCTCGCGTTGCGCCGCCGCCTCCTCGGCCACGGTGCCCACCGGAACGTCGATCCCGAGCTGACGCGACAGGTGCTCCAAGAGGGCGAGCTCCCCTGCGTGGTAGGGCTCGTTGACGTAGTGCGGGACCTGCGCCCAGTAGCCGACGGCGGGGATCCCCGCATCGGCGAACCCGGCCCGGATGATGCTGACCGCGGCCGCCGGCACGACCAGCTCGTTGTGCAGGACCTCGTCGCCGGGGGCGAGAAGGCCGTCGTCCGAGACGGTGCACACCACCCGCACCGGTCGCGTGTGCGGCACCGGTGCGGGGACGGCACCCAACGTCACCAGCTTCGAGACGCCGATGCGGCGACCGAGATCGACCAGCTCTGCGGTGAGACGCTGCCAACGGAAATCCGGTTCGCTCCCGGAACCCACCAGGACGGTCTGGCCTCCGACGTCGGCGCGCACGATCTCGAAGGAGGGCCACACGACCTCATCCAGGTTCCCCTCCGAGAAATGCAACACCGGCCGGTTGGACCGGAAATCGAACACCCGATCGGAATCGACCTCCGCGACCAGGTTCCCCTCGGCAGCGAGCCTCCGGGCGGCTCCGCTGGCGACGCCCGAGGCGTCTCCCCAGCCCGCCAGGGCCAGCACGAACGGAGCCCCGGCGGTTCCCTCCAGGTCGACGATCCGAACCAGGTCGCTCATCGTGACCTCCGCGCGGGGTGGGGGATCGGACCGAGGCCGTCGCCGGAACGGTGCCCGGCGAGCCTGCCGATCGAGACCGTCACGACCGCCTCCCCGGGGAGCATCTCGGGGATCGGCCAGCTCGACGCCCGGTACTTGTCGACGAACAGTGCCGCCACCTCTGCTTCGAATCCGGGGTCCGTCACCACCGACGCGGTCCCCCACACGGTGACGGCCTCCCATTCGCCCATCAGCTCATCGAACCTGGTCACGGTCACGCACACGTCGGGCTTCTTCAGCACCGCGTCGAGGCGAGGCCCCGGGCGAGTGCGGAAGACGATCCGATCTCCGAACAGGACGAAGAACACGGGCGACACGTACGGCTCCGAGTCGATGATCGTCCCCAGATGGGCGACCTCCACCTCGGTCAGGATCTCGTGGCAGCGTTCGAGGGAGATCTCCGGCATGCCCCGAAGCCTACGACGCCGATCGGCTCGTCGCGGCGCGGATCGTTACAGGTACAGGCCCGAAGGGGTCTCTTCCGCCTTCGCTTCGAGGGCCTGCTTCCGCCGGAGCTGTTCGAGCTGGGCGGCAGCCGACACCTGTTGGGACCACAGGGACGCCTGGATGCCGTGGAACAACCCTTCGAGCCATCCGACGAGCTGAGCCTGTGCCAGTCGCAGCTCCGACTCCGAGGGAGCTTCCGCCTGCAGCGGCAGGAAGATCGCGTCGACCTCGTCGCGAAGCTCGTCCGACAGCGCCTCCTTCAGCTCGTCGAGGGATCCCTCGTAGATCTTGACGAGGCGCCGACGGCCGGCTTCGTCGAGGGGTGCCTGGCGCACTTCCTCGAGCATCGCACGGGTCATCGAGGCGATGCGCATCAGCTTGCTCGGTTCGGCCACCAAGGCCGGCGGCGAGACGGTGGGCGCCTCCTCGGTCGCCGTCGGGGGATCCACCACCTCGGGGGTGAGCGGCGTCGATCCTGTCGGGGTTTCGTCGGTGAGCGGTTCGTGGGACATGACGCAAGCATACGCCGACGAGGACCGGTCCGACGCGGTAGCCTGCCGAGGTGGAGGGAAGCGACCGCGCAGGGGAGACCGGCGATGGTAGCCCGCGCCCGAAACGACGCCTGTTGCGCCGTCTCGGGCTCACCGCGGCGGTGATCGTCGCCCTCACCGCCGTCACCATCGCGGCGGTGTTCGTCGTCGGCCCGAGACGGGCGCTCCCGCAGATCGACGGGGTCCTGCCGGTCGATGGACTCCACGGCGAGGTGCGGGTCGTCCGCGACGCCCTCGGCGTGCCGTACGTCGAAGCGTCCGACACCCACGACCTGTTCTTCGCCCAAGGATGGGTCCACGCCCAGGAACGGTTCTGGCAGATGGACGTCTGGCGCCACATCGGTGCGGGAACGTTGGCGGAGATGTTCGGCGCCGATCAGGTCGAGACCGATGCGTTCTTGCGGACGATGGGGTGGCGACGACTCGCCGAAGCCCAGTACGCCGCCATGCCCGACGCCGAACGGCAGGTGCTCGACGCCTACACCGCCGGCGTCAACGCCTACCTCGCGACCCGCTCTCCGTCTCGGCTCGCCTTCGAGTACTCGCTGCTCGATCTGCTCAACCGGTCCTACGACCCGGCACCCTGGACGCCCGAGGACAGCCTCACGTGGGGCAAGGTGATGGCGTGGGATCTCGGCGGCAACCTCGGGGCGGAGATCGATCGGGCCATGCTGGCGGGCGTGCTCGGTCCGGACCGGGTCGATCGCCTCTACCCGAGCTACCCCGAGACGAACCCGGTGATCGTTCCCTCGACGGACCGGGATGTCTCTCCGGCCGCCTCTCTCCGGCTCTCGCCGGCGATGACCGCGGCGCTCGAACGCGTCGACGGGCGCCTCGGGGCGTTGCGGGCGTTGGCCGGCAGGGGAGATCCCGACGTCGGGATCGGATCGAACTCATGGGTCGTCTCCGGTCGGCTGACGGCGACCGGAGCACCGATCCTCGCCAACGACCCGCACCTGGGGATCCAGATCCCGTCGATCTGGTACCAGATCGGCCTCCGATGCCGACCGGTCTCCGCCGACTGCCCGTACGACGTGGTCGGCTTCTCGTTCGCGGGTTCCCCGGGGATCGTGATCGGACACAACGCCCGGATCGCATGGGGTTTCACGAACCTGGGTCCCGACGTTCAGGACCTGTACATCGAGAAGATCGATCCGAACGACCCGGATCGCTACCGGGTCGGCGAACGATGGGTCGACATGGAGGTTCGGGTCGAGACGATCGACGTGGCCGGTGGAGACCCCGTCCAGATCCGCGTTCGGTCCACCCGCCACGGTCCGGTCATCTCCGACGTCTACGGCCCACTGTCGGACTTCGACGCCGCCGGGGTCGAACGGCCCGAGCCGTACGCGGTGGCACTGCGATGGACGGCACTCGACGACGTGCCCAGCATCCTCGAACCCCTACTCGGACTGAACCGCGCCACCGACTGGGAGTCGTTCCGTGCCGCCTTGGAGCGCTTCGACGCCCCGGCGCAGAACGTCGTCTACGCCGACGTCGACGGCCACATCGGCTACCAGGCACCCGGGCGCATCCCGATCCGCCGCAGCGGAGACGGCACGTTGCCCGTCCCCGGCTGGACCGACCGCTACGAGTGGGAAGGCTTCGTCCCCTACGACGACCTGCCGCGCCTGTTCGATCCCGAAGCCGGCTACATCGTGACGGCCAACAACGCGGTCGTCGACGGCGGCTACCCCTACCTGCTGACCACCGACTGGAACTACGGGTACCGGGCCCGACGCATCGACGATCTCCTCTCGTCGAATCCGGGGCTCACCCTTCGGGACCATGGCTGGATCCAGTTCGATACCTACGACCTGTGGGCCGAGGAACTCGTCCCGGCCCTCCTGGCGGTCACCAGCTCCGGGTTCGACGACACCGATACCGAGGCGAGACGGATCCTCGCCGCGTGGGACCGCCACGACGACGCCGACTCCGCCGGTGCCGCCATCTTCAACGTCACCTGGCGACGGATCCTCGCCAACACCTTCCAGGACGAGCTCCCGGTGGATCGATGGCCGATCGGCGCGTCGCGATGGGTGACGGTCGTGTCCGATCTGCTCACGACCCCCGACGACGCGTTCTGGGACGACATCTCCACCCCCGAACGCGAGAACCGCGACGCGATCCTCCGGCGTTCGTTCCTCGAATCCGTCGACGAGCTCACCGACCGGTTCGGGAACCGACCCGAGGAATGGCGCTGGGGAGACCTCCACACCTCCACCTTCGTCAACCAGACCCTCGGCAGTACCGGGATCGGGCTCGTCGACGCCCGGTTCAATCGGGGAGCGTTCGCCACGTCGGGGAGCAAGGACGCCGTCAACGCCACCGGCTGGACCGCCACCGACGGTTATGCGGTCGACTGGGTCCCGTCGATGCGGATGCTGGTCGACCTCGGCGACCTGGACCGGTCCCTGACCGTGCACACGACCGGCCAGTCCGGCCACATCGCGTCGCCGCACTACGACGACATGATCGATCGGTGGCTGCGGGGCGACTACTACCCGATGTGGTGGGCGCCATCGTCGATCGCGGCGGATGCCCGATCGACCCTGGTGCTGGTCCCGGGGGGATAGCACGGATCGGCCGCGGCCGTCTACGCGACGGTGAACTCGATCGTGTGCCAGCCGGTCGCCCCGTCGGGACGAGGATCGTGACGCTCCTCGGTCTGGGTGACCCCGGTTCCGTCGGTCGCCCTGACCCGGAGCCGGTGCCTTCCGACAGACGCATCGATGGGCAGCATCCACTGCACCCAGGCGTCTTCGGACAACGGCTCGGAGAGCTCAGCCTCCTGCCACGGTTCGTCGTCGAGCTGGACCTCGACCTTGGCGATCCCCCGAGTCGGTGCCCACGCGACACCGGCGGCGATCACCTCTCCGACGACGCGGCCCCCGAAGAGGGGACGATCGATGCGCGACTGGGTCTTGATGGGGGCCTGCTTCGCCCATCCGCGGGGGATCCAGTACCCGTCGAACGCATCCCATGTGGTGAGCTCGATCTCCGCCAGCCACTTGGTCGCCGACACGTACCCGTAGAGGCCGGGAACGATCAGTCGGGCCGGGAAGCCGTGCCGGCGCGGCAACGGCTCGCCGTTCATGCCGACCACGATGAGCGGGTCGCGACCGTCGAAGGCGGCCGCGGTCGGGAACCCCGCAGTCCATCCGTCGACCGACCGACCGACGATCTGTGATGCATCGGGGTGGACGCCGGCCGTCTCGAGCACGTCGACCAGGCGGACGCCCTGCCACTTGGCGTTCCCGACGAGGGTGTCCCCGACCGGGTTCGAGACACACGAGATGGTCACGTAGCGCTCGACCTGGGGCATCGAGAGCAGGTCGTCGTAGGTGAGTTCGAGCTCGCGATCGACCATACCGGTGACCTTCAGGGTCCAGGTCTCGGGGTCGACCACGGGAACCACGAGCGCCGTATCGACCCGGTAGAAACGCGGCTCACCGAGCACGATCGGCGTGAGTCCCGGGATGTCGAAGGCATGTTCCGCCGAGACCGGGACGACTCTGATCTCGGGTTCGGGGAGGACCGCCGACACCCGCACCGCCTCCGAGCGACGGATGATGAGCTGCCGGCCTGCGATCGTCGCGACCAGCGCACCGGCGGCCACGGTCCCGAGCAACCCGACGAACCGGCGGCGCTCGATGACGTCCGGACCCGGAACCGCCGCCGCCGGGTTCGACGCAGACGATCTCCGGTCGGCGTCGAGGAGAAGACGCAACGCCAGGGCGCCGACGGCGGCCGCCGATGCGGTGGCGAGGATGGTGGCCGCCGGCGCGGACGCCCCCGAGGCGAGCTGGGCGGCGATCCCCACCAGCGCGAAGGCGGCGAACACGGCCGGACCGACCCACGGGCGGCGTGACGTGGCCCGACCGGTCACGGCGCCGACGACGAGCGCCACGACGACCGTACCGATGGCGAGCGCGCCCTTGTCGGCGGTGCCCAGAACCGAGATGGCGGTCCGCGCCAGCCATCCCGGCGAGATGTCGACGATGACGGCTCCGATCGACGAGATCGCCGATGGGATCCCGGGGGACAGGCCGGCCGCGAACTCGGTGATCCCCAGCGCGAGACCTGCCGCCGCCGCACCGGACCACCCGGCGCGACGCGGCACGATCGCCTCGGTGGTGGGGCTCGTGTCGCTCATCGGCGACAGTCAACCATCTCCACGGCGTTTCGGGAGACACCGGCGGGCGAAGTTCACGCTTTGTTCACCGGCCGGGCACGCTTGCCCCATGCCAGGAAACGCTCGCGCGGGAAGGTGTTGAGGACCCGGGACGCGGGAACCCATCCGCGTTGGGCGTTGCGAACCCCCCAGCGGATGTTGGCGAGCTCCGAGACGTGGTGGGCGTCGGTGTCGATCACGAACACGACGTCGTCACGGTCTCGGATCGAGAACAGCACGTCGGCGGAGACGTCGAGCCGATCGAGGTGGGAGTTGATCTCGATGGCGGTGCCGGTCTCGGCGGCGACGTCGAAGACCTCGTCGAGATCGAGCTCGATCCCCGGGCGGATCCCGATCCGACGTCCCGTGAGGTGCCCGATGGCGTCGACGGCACGGTGACGCATCGCAGCGACGATGCGGGCGGTCTGCTGGTCGCGGGGGAGGTCGAAGGACGAGTGCACACTGGCGACGCACCAATCGAAGGCCATGAGGAACTCGGCGTCGTAGTCGAGCGATCCGTCCTTGCCGATGTTCAGTTCGCTGCCGTGGAGGATCGTCAGGTCCGGGTAGCGCTCCCTCAGATCTTCGATCCGGGCCCGCTGCTGGAGCACCTCGTCTCGCGACAGGCCGTTGATCGTCAGGTTCTCGGCGTGGTCGGTGATCGCGACGTACTCGAGCCCGCGCTCGACCGCTGCAGCCACCATCTCCTCCAGCGTGCTCCTCCCGTCGCCCGACCACGCCGAGTGCACGTGCAGGTCGCCGACGATGTCGTCGACGGCCACGACCTTCGGCAACGTCCCGGCGAGCCCGGCTTCGATCTCGCCGCGGTCCTCACGCAGCGGCGGAAGGATGGGCGGCAGGTCGAGCGCCGCGTAGATGTCCTCCTCGGTGGACGACGCGACCACTTCGCCCCCATCGGTCTCCGACAGCGCGTACTCGTTCAACGTCCAGCCATGCTCGAGCGCGAGCTGCCGGAGATGGATGTTGTGCGCCTTCGATCCGGTGAAGTACAGCAGCGCCGCCCCGTACTGGTCTGCGCCGACGACCCGCACGTCGACCTGCATCCGGGTCGTCGTGACGATCGAGGTCTTCGTCTCCCCTTGGACGATGACCTCGGCGACCAGCGGGAGTCCCACGAAGGCCTCCATCACGCTCGCCGGGTCGGCGGAGGCGACGATGATGTCGAGGTCGCCGATGGTCTCGCGGAACCTGCGCAAGCTCCCGGCGTACTCGACCCGGTCGACCGCGGGAAGGCCGCCGAGCGCGGCGACGATGTCCTCTGCGAGCGGGAGCGCGTCGGCGATGGGTGTGCGATGCTCCTCGCCGTGCAGGCCGAGCCGTTCGATCGCCTTGCCGATCTTCTGCTCGGTCTTGGCTGACATGCGAGGGAGCTCTTGGATCCGATGCTCCTCGATGGCGCGTTGGAGATCCTCGATCGTCTCGACGCCGAGGCGCCGCCACAACAGGAGCACCGTCTTGGGCCCGACACCGGGGATCCTCATCAGCTCGAGCAGCCCAGGCGGGTACTTCTGTCGCAGCCGATCGAGCTTGCCGATGTGTCCCGTTTCGACGAACTCCCGGATCCGGCGGGCCGTGTGGTCACCGATCCCCTCGATCGCCTTCAGCTCGTCGAGACCCAGCTCGGCCACGTCGACGCCGGCAGTGCGGATCGCGTCAATCGCCTTGTCGTAGGCCCGAACCCTGAAGGCCTGGGCGGAGCCTTCGTCGAGCTTCTCCAGCTCGGCGAGCTCCCGCAGGGCCTGGATGATCTCCTCGTTGCTCCGCCGCATCGGACTGAAGGTACCCGGACGCGCCGGTCAGAACACGTACAGGCCGTACGCGACGAAGGCGACGAGGAGGAGGACCCCTTCGAGCCGGACGATCCGCTGGCCGGTGAACGCGAACAGCCCGGCCATGAACGACGCCGCCACCATGAGGCCGACGATGATCGGCGTGACGTCGACGAGCGGGCCGGGGCCGATCGTGGCGGCCAGGCCGGCCACCCCCAACGAGTTGAAGATGTTCGAACCCAAGATGTTGCCCAAGATCAGATCGGATTCCCCATGACGGGCAGCGGCGATGGCCGCAGACAGCTCAGGCAGGCTCGTACCGACGCCGGTCATGAGCCCGAGGAAGGCGGCCGACAGTCCGAACCGCTCGCCGAGGCCGATGGCACCGTCCAGGAGCTGGTCGGCGGCGACCAACGTGATCCCCAGCGCGACGATCCCGATCACGAGCTCGCGGCCGACGTCGGATCGGAGACGCCGGAAGCGGCTTTCGAGCGCGGCCTCGGTCGTGGGTTCGCCGTCGGCTTCGGTCTCGTCGCCTCCCAGTTCCTCCTCGATCTCGGCGAGGACGGCGTCGGGATCCTCCGACGCCCAGCGTGCCATCAACGTGGTCGCGACCCCCAACGACCCCAACAGGAGGAGCCCTTGCCACAGCTCGGGATGACCCCCGGCGAGGACCGCGGCGAGGGTGACCACCGACGCGAACATGAGGGCCCCCTCGCGGCGGATGACCGCCCTCCGCGACGCGATGGGGGTCAGCAGCGCGGCCGCCCCGAGCACGAGCGACACGTTGGCGGTGTTCGAGCTGGTGACGTTCGATACGGCGAGGTCGATGTTGCCCTCGAGCGCCGCGAGGCCCGACACGAGGAACTCGGGGACCGATGTGCCGAAGCCGACGATGACCGCCCCGATCAGGATGACCGAGACCCCGAGCGAACGCGAGACACGGATCGAGGATCGGACCATGCGATCCGCGGCGAGCACCAGGACGACGAGACCGACGACCGCCTGGATGATGTCAACCATGCCGGTCACCCATGGTCAGGCATGCTACCGGCGGGCCCCCACGCCTTATCCCGCCATGCGCGTGGCCGACCGAGACGCTAGCTAACCTCGGAGCATCATGACCCCAGACACCGAACGCGTCCACAAGACCTGGCTGCACTCGGACCGGTACATCCCCCGGCGTTTCGTTCGGCCCGCCATGCAGTTCATGGAGACGGAGTCCGCCGGCGGCATCGTCCTCATCGTGGCCGCCGCCGTCGCGATCATCTGGGCCAACTCGCCGCTGTGGGAGTCCTATTTCCGGTTCTGGGAGACCCACCTGACGATCGAGGTCGGCTCCTGGTTCCACTTCAACGAGTCACTCAAGGATCTCGTCAACGACGGCTTGATGGCGATCTTCTTCTTCGTCGTCGGTCTCGAGATCAAGCGGGAGCTGGTGGTCGGGGAGCTCAACGAACCGAAGAAGGCAGCCCTGCCGGCGATGGCGGCGATCGGCGGCATGATCGTCCCTGCGCTGATCTACACCGGGTTCATCCTCTCGTCGGGGGGCGGCGAGGCCATCAAGGGATGGGGCATCCCGATGGCGACCGACATCGCCTTCTCCGTCGGCATCCTGGCGCTCCTGGGATCCCGCGTCTCGATCGGCGCGAAGCTGTTCCTCTTGGCGTTGGCGATCGTCGACGACCTCGGCGCCATCATCGTGATCGCCGTGTTCTACACCGAGTCGCTCCAGTTCGCATGGCTGCTGGCGGCCATCGCGGGCCTGGCATTGGTGGCCGTGGCCGGGAAGGTCGGGATCAGGACGTACCTGTTCTACGGGACGATCGCCCTGTTCGTATGGTTCGCCGTGCTCGAATCGGGCGTGCATGCCACCATCGCGGGCGTCGCTCTAGGGCTGCTCACACCCGTCCATGCGCTCTATTCGGACGAGGAGTTCCGACGCAAGGCACGCTGGATCCTGGAACGGTTCGACATGGACGCCGCGGCGCCGAACTCGAAGGCTCGCCTCGACGAAGACGCCCTTCAGCTCGCCGCCGTCGCCACCGAATCGGTGCCGCCGCTCAACCGCCTCGAACATCGTCTCCACGGCTACTCGTCGTTCCTCATCATCCCCATCTTCGCCCTCGCCAATGCCGGCGTCCGGTTCATCGGCCTCGACATGGGCACCGTGGTGACCAGCCCGGTGATGCTCGGCGTCGCCTTCGGCTTGATGATCGGAAAGCCCGTCGGGATCGTCGGAGCCACCTGGCTGGCCGTGAAGATGAAGCTCGGTGAGCTGCCCCGGCGCACGGACTTCAAGAAGGTCGTCGGGCTCGGGTTCATCGCCGGCATCGGATTCACGGTGTCGCTGTTCGTCACCGAACTGGCGTTCCGCGGTTCGGATCTGGCGGAGCTCTTCGGCGACGAGGCGAAGATCGGGATCTTCCTCGGGTCGTTCGTCGCCGGTTTGATCGGGTTCCTGATCCTCCGCTCCAACAAGACGCCGCAGGAGGAACTCGAGGACGCCAGGGAGGCCGTCGGCGTGGCCGCCGTCGCCGCCGACTGATCCAGCCCCTGCCAGACTCGGTGACATGAACATCGCCGACATCACCGTCGTGGACGTCGCGGGCGTCGCGCGCAGGCTGGGATCGGTCCTCGACCGTCCCACCGTCGTGCTCCTCCCCCGGTACTTCGGCTGAGCACCCTGCCTCGAGATGCTGGCGCAGTTCGCGTCGGTCCACGAGGAGATCCTCCGAACCGGAGGAGCGGTCATCGCGATCGCTCCGGCGGCGGCGTACCAGGCGCGCCATCTGGCGGCGACCTCGGTACCGTTCGCGCTGTTCATCGACGAAGGCTCCGCGGTGACCCGGCGTCTGGCGTTCCGCCGCCGCTCCTTACCGGCGTTCGTGTTCGACCTGCGGGCATGGTCGCGATGGCTCGTCGCCCTCGCTCGTCACCGCCGGCAGGGCCGGATCACCGGGCACCATTCGTCGGTCCCGGGGGTCGCGGTCGTCACCGCCGAAGGGCACGTCGCGTGGTTGCACGAAGGCCGCGGCATCGGCGACTACCCGTCGCCGGCCGAGATCCGCGCCGAACTCGATCGCCTCATCGCCTCCGAGGAGAGGAACCGGCGATAGCGGCCCGCGGACGGTGCGCCATCGACGCGCCTCGCGACGTCCCGAGACGGGTGCTCGGTCTCGGCGCCGTCGACGTCCCCGGGGAACAGACGACGGTGATCCGCGGTTGGCACGTCACGATGACCCAACCGAACCCCCTGCGCGTCGCGTGGTCGGTCCTGCGGGCCCGACGCGTCCGTCCGCCCGCTCCTCGAGCTTCCGAGCCGGTAGACGAGCCGGACCGTCACGAGGACCTGGCGACGATCCTCGAGACGCTGGCCGCCGCCGGAACGCCGGCCCTCGTCGACCTGCGTTCCCGCCTCGATCGGTACCGCGATCGTCTCGCCGGCGTCGACCCCGACGATCTGGACCGACCGTCGGCGCTCGCGTACTGGATCGACCTGTACAACGCCGGGGCCCTCCGGCTCGCAGGGGATGCGCTCGCCGCAGGTCGGACGACCGTGCTTCGGGTCCCCGGTGCGTTCGACGACCCGTGGGTCGAGGTGGCCGGCGAGGCCCTGTCCCTCAACGACGTCGAACACGGCAAGATCCGCCGGTTCGGCGATCCCCGCATCCACGGCGCCCTCGTGTGTGGGTCGGTGTCGTGCCCCACCCTGCGCTACGAGCCCTTCGTCGGGGACCGGATCGATCGGCAGCTCGACGACCAGATGCGATCGTTCCTGGCGGCGGGAGGGGCGAGCTACGGACCGGCGGAGGGAACCCTGACCTTGTCGAGGGTGTTCCTCTGGTACGGGGGCGACTTCACCCGGCCATCTCGGATGCCCACGTGGCTCCCCGCTCGGGCCTCGAACCTGGCCGCAGCCGTCTCGCGATGGCTCGCCGACGACGTCGCCCGCGCGATCGAGGCGTCGGATCCGAAGGTTCGTTTCGCCTCCTACGACTGGGGGCTGGCCTGTTCATTGGCGGCTCGCCCGCCGTCGCCGCCGAGCTCCTGACGGCTCGACCGCCACGCACCGGCGATGAGCGCCGTCGACCCGGCGAACGCCGCCATGACGTCGAACGGGATCACGTACCGGAACAGCGCATCCCCGTCGACGATCCAGGAGCCGTCGGGGCCGAGCCCGACGGCCGACAGGTACGTCCCGATCGACCACACGCATGCCGCACCGAGCAGGAGTCCGCCGCCGACGGCGAGGCCGCGGCCGCCGAGATGTCCCAGCCCGACGATCAACGCCGACATGGCCCAGGCGATGTCGAGGGCCGATAGGAGTTGGAGGAACTGCGTGGAGGGAGGCATACGGAGCGCTGCGGCCGACGCCAGGGTGACCAGCGCGGTGGATCCGGTGACCAGGAACACGACCCCGACGCCTGCCGCCAGCGCCGCGGCGAACGGGGACCAGCCGGCCCACGGGAACCAATCAGCGGAGGCGAAGCCCGAGAGCCGCATGGACACGACGAGCGCGAAGCCGACGAGTACGGCGAGATGAGCGAGGAACACCGTCACCGTCGTGGGCCACGGCACGACCAGGAGGCCGGCGGACACCACCACCCCGCCTGCGAGGAACGGCACGCCGGCGACCACTGCCCGTCCCATCGCCTCGGCGCCGTCGGGCGACGCGCCGGTCACGAGCCGAACACGAGCTGGGCGTCTCCGACTCGCTCGTCCAGCGGGAAGTAGCCGGGCACGTCGTGGTGTGGCGTGTCGAGATAGACCTTGGCCTCGGGAACCTGTGCGAACCGACCGTGACTCCACCGGACCTCGACGTGACCGGACACGATGCGCTCCTCGTCGCGGTCACGGTCGGAGACCACTGCGATCCAGCCGACCACGGGCTGGTCGCGTTCGGTGGCGGCGGCGACGGTGAAGGCCTTGAGCTCGAAGCGTGTCCGGAAGTCCCATGGCGTGCCGACCCGGAACCGCAGCGGGACACCCGCCGCCGACTCACCGAGCACGAAGTAGGGCGCGGACTGGAGTCGCAACAGCCGCCAGAGCATCTCCTCCCGACGGGCCGGCGTCGAGAGACTCCCTCGCCACCGACGGGCAGAGGCTTCGGCCACGATGTGGGCGAAGGCGCGGTACGCCTCCGCCGGACGACCGGTCAGCTTCCTGGGAAGGCGGCGCTTCAGCACGGTGCGGGCCTCGGGATCGAGATCTCCGACATGCTCGGGGAGCGCAACGTCACCGTGGAGGTCGGAGCGGATCCACTCGCGGCAGACGGCGTACAGATCCTGATAGGCATCCGGTGCCACTTCGGCGAACCAGTCGAGGCGATGGTGCCGACGGTCGGCCAGTCGACGATCGAAGAGGTTGGCGGGCGACGAGTTGGTGAGGATGTTGCTGCCGTACTTGCACGACACCAGGTACACGTGGTCCACCCTGAGGTCGGCCGGGATCTGCTCGTAGCGAGGAGGGCGGTGGTTGCCCTTCCACTCGATCCACCACGGCGGTCTCCCGCGCAAGCCCTCGGCTGCGGCGGCGAACTCGACCCCGTTGCGCCACGACACGGCGAAGTCCTCGACGTACCTCCCGTCGCGCCGCGCCGCCACCAGTCGGTCGTAGTGCTCGTCGGTGACGTTGGTGATCACCGCCGGCCGCGCATCGAGTGCCTGATCGAGGTCCCGGAAGCCGAGCATGCCGAGGCCGGTGACGATCTCGGTGACGAGGGTGAGATCGGCTGCCATCTCAGCGATCCAAGAACAGCGGTGTGAACTGGAGCTGTGCGCCGATCATGTCCTCGGGGAGGTCGTCGCCGGTCGCCACCCGTTCGGTGTAGACGTCGATCGGGATCCCGGTGTGACGGATCCAACGCGACACGGCGTCGCCCCACCGCTCCTCGAGCAGCGCCGTGCGGAGGAGATCGACCTCGGATGGCGGCAGGCGACCGGGATCGGTCCGGGCCACGACCTTGAGGGCCAGGAGACGCTGCAACACCGCCATGTCCTCGGCGATGTACACGGTGGGAGGATCGTCTCTGACCACCCCGTAGGCGACGAGGGCGCCACTCATGAGAGGCGGTCGATCTCCTCACGCGTCCAGAACCCTTCGAGCGGACGATCGTGGGTTCCGGTGGCGTAGGCGGCGAGCCGTGCCCTCCCACCCTCGGAGAGCATCTCCACCGCGTCCCAGAACGAGTTCGTCCCGGCGGCGTGGAGCGCCTTGTCCCCCTCCGAACCCGCCTTGGGGAGATGGGAGGTGAGCAGCAGCAGCCGGGGCGGCGGATCGATCGCCTGTCGCTCGTGCTGCTCCCTCAGGACGAGCGCCCTTCCCAGCGTCTTCCAGACCGAGTCGGTGCGCAACAGGCCGCCGCGGGTCGTGGTGAACGCTCCGGTCACGTCCACGTACCACTGCTCGCCTCCCTGATCGGTGACGAGGAAGTTGAACTGGACACCGAGACCTCTCGGACGGTACCCCTTCTTCACGATGGTGAACCCGGCATCCTCGAGGACCTGTCGGGCGATCTCCTGGGCGACGCGCCCCTGCTGGGTGGCCCTGGCCTGGAAGTTGTCGGCCGGATCGACGACCGGTGCGGTGACGTCGCCGGCGGCATGGGGCTGATGGTGGTGGCCGTGCATCCGGGCCCGCTCCCGAGCCAACCGCTCCCGAGCCAGCTCGACGTAGGTCGGGTCGAGGTCGTAGCCGGCCCCTCGCCGGTTTTCCTTCAGGGCCGCGACGAGGGTGGTGCCCGAGCCCATGAACGGATCGAGGACCAGGTCGCCTTCATAGGTGTAGAGCTTGATGAGGCGACGAGGCAGCGCGACCGGGAACGGGGCGGGGTGATTGACCCGCTTGGCGCTCTCGGCCTCGATCTCCCACACGTCGAGGGTGGCGGCGAGGAACTCGTCGGCCGTGGTCTTGGTCTCGTGGGGGAGACCCTCGGCCGCTCGTTGCTTGGGGGTGCGGGCCCGATCGAACCTCCCCTTGCTGGCGATGACGACCCGCTCGGTGACGTCCCGCAGGACCGGATTCGCCGCGCTCCGGTAGGAGCCCCAGGCCACCGAGCCGACCGCGCCCTTCGCCTTGACCCATACCACCTCGCCGCGGAGCAGGAGTCGGAGGTCGTCTTGGAGGATGCGGATCACGTCCGCCGACAGGCTCCGGTAGGGCTTGCGACCGAGGTTGGCGACGTTGACGGCGATCCGGCCGCCGGGTTCGAGCACCCGGACGCATTCGGCGAAGACCTCTCGCAGCATCTCCAGGTACTCGAGGTACGACGACGGCACGCCGTCGGCGTCGAGGTTCTCCTCGTATTCCTTCCCGGCGAAGTAGGGCGGTGAGGTCACCACGAGGGCGACCGAGCGGTCGGGGATGTGGTGCATGTCCCTGGCATCCCCGACGAAGCACGGATCGTCGAATTCGGGGGCGAGGGCGACCCGGTCGTCGTCGGAGATCCCGGGTGCGGGGAACCGCTCGTAGAACTTCGTCGCGTCGTGGCTCTCGCGCCGCCCGACCCCGAAACTCGACGTCTCCGTCGAGGGCCGCCTGTTCCCGCCGTCCGCCTTCACCATGCTGCCACGATACCCCCCGGGTGCGACACGTCCGGTCAGTCCTCCACGGAGCGGTAACTGCCGAGGATCTCGAAGTGGGCGCATGTGGCGGGCGGGGGGTCGACCACCGCGGCCAGCCCCTCGGGGCCCGGTGCGTGGACGAGATCGATGAAGAACCGGTAGCTCCAGGCCTCGTCGGAAGGGCGCGACTCGATCCGGGTCAGGTTGGCGCCACGGAGCCCCAGCTCGGTCAACGCCAGGGCCAGGGCCCCGGGCCGGTGCTCGGTCGTGAACACGATCGTCGTCTTGTCGTCGTCGGGATCGACCTGCGGCGCCCCCGGGGCGAGCACGAAGAACCGGGTCGTGTTGTGGGCCCGGTCCATCACCTCACGGGCGAGCACCACCAGACCGTGGGCTGCACCGGCTTCCTCCGGAGCGAGCGCGGCCACCGACGGATCCCCGAGGCGAGCGACCTCCCGCACCGCGCCGGCGGTGTCGTGCGACGCCACCGGCTCGATAGCCAACTCGGCCAGCGCGGCTTCGGCCTGAGCCAGGGCCTCGGCGTGGGACCGGACCTCCGAGATGCCCTCGATGGTGGAGCCGCGGATCCCCAAGAGCGTGTGTTGCACCTCGACCCGGTGCTCGGCCACGATGGCCAGCGGCTTGCGGCCCTCGACGTGCGGAAGCCGGTCCAGCACCGGCAGGACCGAGCCGGTGGTCGAGTTCTCGACGGGCAGCACCAGCCGATCCACCTCGCCGGCCTCGATGGCGGCGAACGCGGCGACGAAACTGCGCATGCCGACCGCGACGCCGTCGGGGAACAACTCCGACACGGCGCGGTGGCTGTAGGAGTGCTCTTCTCCCTGGTAGCCGATCCGCATCACGATGGCCAGACGATAGGGCGCAGCGGGCTCATCGCCGGCGTTCCAGGTCGCGGACCCGGGACATCCGGAACCGTCCGGGCGGGACCGGCGCCCCGACCCGCCGCAATGCCAGGTACCACGAGGGCGAGGCACCGAGCGCCCAGCGGAGGGCCCGCACAGCGGTCCTGCCCGCACCGGCGGCGCCCCATCGCTCTCGAAGACCCAACAGGCCACGCAGGGGAGGGTCGATGGTGGCGACCGCCGCCTCGAACAGGACGCGGTAGGCGGGTCGCACGCTCCTGGGTAGCGGCGGTCGACGGAGGAACCCCACCGTGTCGGCGACCCCCGGCGACGGTGCCACGTCGGGATGCTCGAGGATCCACCGTCGGAGCGCCCCGGCGGTGTCGGGCAGCGGCGCCGCGCCGAGCAGGGCCCCGAGACGGGTCTGCTCGAACACGAACCGGTCGGCCTCGGTGGCGTCCAGTCGGCGCGGGCCGTAGGCGACGAAGGCGGCGAGGAACGAGTCGACGAGCACGTTGTGGACCCATGCGGCATGGGCCGGATCGGCCGCCGCGTACGGCCGGCCCCGATGCGAGGTGCCTTCCACACCTCGATGCGCGCGGCGTACCGCGGCGACGGCCGCCTCGACCTCGACGTCGGCACCGAAGGCGGTCGCGGTCACGTAGGCGGAGGTGCGGGACAGTCGACCCAACGGGTCGACCCGATATCGCGAATGTCCCATCACCCCGGCCAGGACCTCCGGGTGTGCGGACTGCACGAGCAGCGCCCGGATCCCGCCCACGAAGGCAGCCGCATCCCCGACGATCTCCCAGGTCATCGAGCCCGGCCCGAACAGCCCGGCCGAGCCACGATGCTCCATCGTCTGCGCTAGCGGGTAGGGCGCATGAGAGAAGAGCGCGCCCGTCGTCGCGACGACCCGGTCTCTGATGGGTTCCAGCATCCCGCTGCAGGCTATCGGCGCGCCGGCGATGCGGAACGTCCGACCGCCAGCACGATCCCCGCCGCGGCCACCGAGGCCGCCGCCACGACCGCCCACACCACCGCGAACGACGCCCGCTCGGCCACCAACCCGACCATGAGGGGTCCCAGCCCCGCCCCGACGAAGACGCCGGCCTGGGTGACCCCCGACGACGTCGCCGCCGTCGTCCGGTTGGCGTTGACGACGATGAAGGTCATCAGACCGGGCCATGCCCAACCCGTGGCGAAGGCGGCCACGATCAGCCCAGCGAACCACGGGCCGGAGGCGACGACGAGACCGGAGAAGACGCCCGCCCCGACTGCCATGACGGCCGCCGCCGCCACGAACCCGCGGCCACCGACCCGATCGGTGAGCCAACCGACGGCGACACGACCGGCGATGCTCGCCGCCGAACCGGCGAACAGGAGCCACCCCGCGGTGGCGACGTCGACACCGCGGTCCACGGCCGCGGCCACGGTGAAGCCGCCGAGGGCCAACGCGGCGATCGTGGCGAGACCGGCGGCGAGGGCCAGCGAACGGAGCGGTCCGGAGCCGAGCCGGACCGCCGGACGGCGCGGATCGTCGCGCTGGGCGTGGTCCACACCGGCATCGGGCACCGTCCGCGCCAGGGCGATGGGCACCGGTGCCAGGACGGCGCCCAACGCGAACGCCCAGCGCCAACCGGCATCGACCACCACGAGCGGAACCGCCAAGCCCGCCAGGAGCGACGCCAGGGGGATCCCGGCATGCTTGAGGCCGAAGATCAACGCTCTCTGGGTCGGATCGACGTGCTCGGCGAGGGCAAGGTTCGCCGCGGGGTTCGCCATGCCGTAGAACGCGCCGGCCACCACCAACGCGACCGTCAGGGTCCACACGGAGCGAACGAGGCCGGCGATGCCGACGAGAACGACCGCCGAAGCAACGGCGCCGACCAGCAGCGCCCGTCGCCATCCGAGGCGCTGCACGGCACGACCCAGCGGCGCCGACGTGACCGCAGAGGTCAAGAAGAACGCGGCGGCCAAGGCCCCGAGGCCTCCGACCCCGAAGCCGAGTTCGTCGCCCATCGGCACGATCGACGCGCCGACCAGGAACACCGGGAGTGCACTGACCGACACGAGCAGCACGGAGACGACCAAGAGCCGCACAGGAAGACGCATCCCCCGATGGTACGTCGCGCCCCGGTGACCGCCGCCACTCGACCGCGTGTCCGACATAACATGATCGACCGTCGTGCCGACGGGAACCACAGGAGCCTCGCCATGACCGGAACCCCGAACCTGCCGCCCGCCTGGGTCCGAGACGCCGTCTTCTACCAGATCTTCCCGGACCGTTTCGCCCGGTCGGACTCCGTTCCCAAACCGACCGGGCTCGAGGCGTGGGACTCGCCGCCGACGACCTTCGGCTACAAGGGCGGCGACCTCGTCGGGGTGATCGAGCATCTCGACTGGCTCGCCGACCTCGGGATCGACGCGATCTACTTCAACCCCATCTTCCAGTCCGGCGCCAACCACCGCTACCACACCCACGACTACTTCCATGTCGATCCGATGCTCGGCGGCGACGACGCCTTCGAACGCCTCCTCGACGCGTGCCACTCCCGCGGGATCAGGGTGGTCCTCGATGGGGTGTTCAACCACTCGGGCCGCGGACTGCTCCAGTTCCACGACATCGCCGAGAACAACGAACACTCCCCGTACGTCGACTGGTACCACATCCACGGCTTCCCCATCCACCCCTACGAGACCTCCGAGCCGGCCAACTACGAGTCGTGGTGGGGCATCCGAGCCCTCCCCAAGTTCAACACCGACAACCCGCTCACCCGCGAGTTCCTCATGCAGGTCGGCGAGCACTGGGCCCGCAAGGGCATCGACGGCTGGCGCCTCGACGTCCCCGAGGAGATCGAGACCGAGGGCTTCTGGGAAGAGTTCCGGACCCGCGTCAAGGAGGTCGCCCCCGACTGCTACATCGTCGGCGAGATCTGGGGCGACGCCTCGTGGTGGATCGACTTCGGAGAGCGCTTCGACGGGACCATGAACTACCGCTTCGCGGCCGCGACGATCGCCTTCGCCGTCGGCGATGCCTTCGACCCCACGACCCGGATCGACAATCCCCATTACAACGTGACCCCGGCGATCGACGCCGACGGCTACCGGAGGCGGATCCACGGCATCCTCCACGACTACACCGGCTTCGCCCTCGCCGCCAACCTCAACCTGCTCGACTCCCACGACACGCCGCGCATCCTGACCATGGCGAACAACCACGTCGACCGGGTCGTCCTGTCGCTCCTGCTCCTGTTCACCTTCCCCGGTGCGCCGTGCCTGTACTACGGAACCGAGATCGGGCTCGAAGGGCACAAGGATCCCGACAACCGACGGACGTTCCCGTGGGACCACCCCGACCGTTGGAACACCGACCTGCTGCACACGACCAAGGAGCTCATCGCCCTCCGCAAGGCGCATCCGGCGCTGCGATCCACCGACTACCGCGTCCTGTGGCCGACCGACGAAGGCGACGGCTCGAAGGCCTACGCCTTCGAGCGCACCGACGGTGACGACCGGATCGTCGTGCTCGTCAACGCCGGCGACGAGCGCGAAGCCGGAACGATCCCCTACACGGACCTGCGCGCCGACAACGCCGAGCTCCTGTGGGGGAAGGCCGACGTCGAGTTCGGCGAGCACCATCTGCGGGTCTCGATCCCTCCCCGCACCGGGGCGGTCTGGCAGCTCGGCTGACGGCGCTGCCGCGGCCACCGAGGCCGGGGTCACGAGATCCGGGTGAAGCCGCAGGGCGATCCATCCAGGCCCCGACCGGCGCACGCCCGAGGGGATAGACACGGTATCGGCATCTCCCGGGGATACCATGGCCTCTATGCGCAGTGCGGCCTCCGAGGACACCCCAGAGATCGACGCGCTCGGCCCCAATGCGTGGCTCGTCGAAGAACTCCGACGGCGCTACCTGACGGATCCCGCATCCGTGAGCGAAGCCTGGCGCCGCTACTTCGCCGGGCACGGCGAGTTCCCTTCCGGGCCCACTCCCCCGCCACCTCACCCGGCCGAGACCGTGCCGGTGGCGCCGGCCTCGATCCCCGCGACGGCGCCGTCTCCGCCGCAGACCGCCCCGTCGGTTGGGACACCGCAGATGACCGAGGGGCTACCCGTGGTCGGCGACGACGCCGAGGTGATCGAGCTCCGTGGCGCCGCCGCGGCGATCGCCCGGCGCATGAACGAGAGCAAGGATCTCCCGACCGCCACGTCGGTCCGGACGCTCCCAGCGAAGCTCATCGAGGTCAACCGGCGCATCCTCAACAACCAGCTCGCCCGCCTCGTCGACGGCGGCAAGGCGTCGTTCACCCACGTCATCGGCTGGGCCGTCGTCCGGGCGTTGCGGGAGCGGCCGGGGATGAACGTCGCCTACCTCGAGCATGCGGGCACCCCCTATCTCGTCCGCTACCGGCACGTCAACCTCGGCCTCGCCATGGACGTCGCCCGCAAGGACGGCAGCCGGTCACTGCTGGTTCCGGTCATCCGCCACGCCGAGGAGATGGACTTCCGCACCTTCTGGGAGTCCTACGAGGAGCTCGTGGCGAAGGTCCGCACCGGCCGGGTCACGCCCGACGACTTCGCCGGGACGACAGCCACCTTGACGAACCCCGGCACGGTCGGAACGGTGCAGTCGGTGCCGCGTCTCATGCCCGACCAGGGGGTCATCGTCGGCGTCGGCGCCATCGGCTTCCCCCCCGAGTACCAGGGAGCGGATCCTGCCACCCTGGCCGCCTCCGGCGTCGGCAAGACCCTGACGGTCACCAGCACCTACGACCATCGGGTCATCCAGGGGGCCGAGAGCGGCCTCTTCCTGCGACGCATCCATGAGCTTCTGCTCGGCGAGGACGGCTTCTACGAAGAGATCTTCGACGCCATGCAGATCCCCTACGTCCCTGCCCGCTGGGCGGTCGACTCCAATCCCCCGCCCGGGAGCCGGGAGTGGGCCGAGAAGCAGGCCCGGGTCTTCCAACTCATCAACATGTACCGGGTCCGGGGCCACCTCATCGCCGATCTCGACCCCCTCCGCCAGAGCCCGCCGCGCATCCACCGGGAACTCGATCCGCTCACCTACGGGTTGACCATCTGGGACCTCGACCGCGAGTTCGCCACCGGTGGCCTGGCCGGCCGGACGAGGATGACCCTCGGGTCGATCCTCGGCGTCCTCCGCGACGCCTACTGCCGCACGACGGGGATCGAGTACACCCACATCCAGGAGGCCGACCAGAAGGTCTGGATCCAGGAACACGTCGAAGGCGTCGAAGGCGACCTGACCGACGAGGATCGCCGTCGGATCTTGCGGCGCCTCAACGAGGCGGAGGCGTTCGAGCGGTTCCTCCACACCAAGTACCTCGGCGCCAAGCGGTTCTCGCTCGAAGGGGCCGAGACCCTCGTGCCGCTCCTCGACGCGCTCCTCGACGAAGCCGCCGACTCGGGCATGGAGCACGCCGCCATGGGGATGGCACATCGGGGTCGCCTCAATGTCCTGGCCAACGTCGTCGGCAAGGAGCTGACCCAGATCTTCCAGGAGTTCGAGGGGGTCGAGCCCGACCCCGACGACGGGTTCTCCGGCGACGTCAAGTACCACCTCGGAGCCACCGGACGTCACCGGTCCCCGACCGGTACCTCCATCGACGTGTCGATCGCCAACAACCCGAGCCATCTCGAGGCGGTCGATCCCGTCCTCGAAGGGATCGTGAAGGCCAAACAGGACGACCGGGGCGACGGGGCCGAGGACCTGATCCTGCCCATCCTCGTCCACGGCGATGCCGCCTTCGCCGGTCAGGGGGTCGTCGCCGAGACCCTCAACCTGTCCCAGCTCGAGGGCTACGCCACCGGCGGGACCGTCCATGTCGTCGTCAACAACCAGGTCGGGTTCACGACGAGCTCCGTCCAGGCGCGATCGTCGCAGTACGCCACCGACGTCGCCAAGATGGTCCAAGCTCCGATCTTCCATGTCAACGGCGACGACCCCGAGGCGGTGGTGCGCGCCACCAGGCTGGCGTTCCGGTTCCGTCAGGCGTTCCACAAGGACGTCGTCATCGATCTGATCTGCTACCGGCGGCTGGGACACAACGAGGGCGACGAGCCGACCTACACCCAGCCACGCATGTACGCCCTCATCAAGGAGCACCGCTCGGTCCGGGACCTGTACCTCGACCGCCTCGTCCGCACCGGCGTCATCTCCGACGAGGAGGCGGCCGACGTGATCACCCGGTTCCGGACGCTCCTCGACGAGGCGCTCGCCCAGACGAAGACCGCGGCCGCGCCGAAGCCGACGATCCCTGCCGAGGCCCCGGAACCGGCCTCGACGGCCATCACCACCGAGACGCTGCGAACGGTCGAGGAGGCCCTACGACGGCTCCCCGAGGGTTTCGTGGTGCACCCCAAACTGGCACGCGTCCTCGAGGCCCGCCACGAGACCTTCGCCGGCGGCAAGCTCGACTGGGGACTGGCCGAGGCCGAGGCCTTCGGCTCCCTGGCGATGGAGGGGCGTCGGGTCCGCCTCGCCGGTGAGGACTCGGGCCGAGGCACGTTCAGCCACCGCCACGCCGTCCTCGTCGACTATGTCACCGAGGACCGGTACGTCCCCCTCCAGCATATCGCCGCCGACCAGGCGCCGGTGGACATCATCGACAGCCTCCTGTCGGAGTTCGCGGCGCTCGGTTTCGAGTACGGTTACTCGGTCGAATCGCCCGGGGCGTTGGTCCTGTGGGAAGCCCAGTACGGCGACTTCGCCAACGGCGCCCAGGTCATCATCGACCAGTTCATCACCTCCGGACACGACAAGTGGCTCCAGGAGAGCGCCCTGACGATGCTCCTCCCCCACGGCTACGAGGGGCAGGGCCCGGAGCATTCCAGCGCCCGGATCGAACGGTTCCTCCAGAACGCCGCCGAGGACAACATCCGTCTCGTCGTGCCCACCACCACCGCCCAGTACTTCCACGTCCTCCGCCGCCAGGCCCTGTGGGAGAAGCGGCGGCCGCTCATCATGGCGACGCCCAAGTCGATGCTCCGCCTGGCCGACACCTTCAGCGAGGTGCACGAGTTCACCGAGGGGCGCTTCCGCAAGGTGCTCCCCGATCCTCGCCCGACCAAGCAGGTGCGGCGGGTGCTGTTGTGTTCGGGGAAGCTCTTCTACGACCTCGACCGGTACCGAGCCGAGCGCGACGTCCCCGACGTGGCCGTCGTCCGGTTCGAGCAGATCTACCCGTTCCCGACCGACGAGGCCCTCGCCGCCATCGAGCCCTATGGCGACGCCGAGCTCGTCTGGGTGCAGGAGGAACCGGCCAACATGGGGGCGTGGCGGTTCATGTCGCGGGCCCTGTTCACCGAGGTCGGCCGGATCTCCCGTGGCATCTACCGTCCCGAATCGGCGAGCCCGGCGACCGGGAGTTCCCGGGTGCATGCCCAGCAGCAACGCCACATCGTCGAGCGCGCCTTCAGCTGAGGTCGACGAGCTCCCGATACAGCTCGACGTACTGGCCGGCCCTCACCGTCCACGACCAGTCGCGGGTCATGCCGTTGCCGACCATCACCCGCCAGAGGGCAGGCAGCGCGCCGTGGTAGCGCCGGGCTCGGCGCACGGTCTTGGTGAGCTCTTCATGAGCGAACGTCCGGAAACCGAAGCCGGTCCCGGCGTGCGGGTCCTCGTCGATGTCGACCACCGTGTCGGCGAGTCCTCCCGTCAGGTGAACGATCGGCACCGCCCCGTAGCGCATCGCGTACATCTGACCCAGGCCGCACGGTTCGAACTCCGATGGCATGAGGTAGGCGTCGACGCCGGCGAAGACGAGCCGGGCGACTGCCTCGTCGAACCTGCGGTGGGCGACGGCCCGCGGATGGCGATCGACCCAACCGTCGACCATCGCGTCGAGTTCGCCGGCGCCGATGAACACGAAGCGGGCGCCTTCGTCGACGAGGGTGTCGAGGTCGAACTCGAGAAGACCGAGGCCCTTCTGGGCCGACATCCGCCCCACGTTGCCCAGGAGGAACCCGTCGTCGAGCCCGAAGCGGTCGAGGACCGCGACCCGGTTCGCCGATCGTCCGGTCGGATCGTCCGCCGTGAAGGCGGCGTCCAGGGCCGGATCCGACGCCGGATCCCAGGCCTCGGCATCGATGCCGTTGAGGATGCCGACCAGCGGCCGGGGCAACGACCGGAGGAGATCGGCCAGCCCGAACGACGTGGAGGGTTCCAGCAGTTCCCTCGCGTGGGTCGGGCTCACCGTCGTGACCTGCTCGGCACCGACGACGCCCGCCTTCAGGAAGTTGGCCTGGCCGAACCACTCCAGAGGGCCGGTCGGGGTCGCTGCCTCGTCCGGGAGGCCGAGCAGGGCTTGCACGTCCTCGAGCGGTCCCAGCAGCGGGTAGGCGGCGTTGTGGATCGTGAACACGGCGGGAACGTCCACCGCCAGCGCGGCGGGACCCACGTGGGCGTCGTGGAGGTGGACGAGGTCGAAGTCGTCGCCGAAGGCGGCGACGGCCTTGGCGAAGGTCCCGAAGCGACGCCAGTTGTCCGGGTACGGCGGTCCGCCCACCTGGCCGTAGATGCCTGGTCGGGAGAAGAGCTCGTGGGCGAACCGCGCAACGGTGTAGGTGCCGACGTCGGCCTCGCTCCAACCGCCAGGATCACGACCGTAGTCGGGGATCGCCACCGTCACGTCG
Organism: Acidimicrobiia bacterium; assembly: GCA_026985095.1. Taxonomy (GTDB): domain Bacteria; phylum Actinomycetota; class Acidimicrobiia; order Spongiisociales; family UBA5794; genus JALSQW01. Next base: position 189,546 of record JALSQW010000008.1, read on the forward strand.
TGTCCGAGGGATGCCATGGCCTTGGCCAGACCGGCGACGGCGTCACCGAGACCGCCGGTCCGGGCGTACGGGGAGCACTCGGCGGCCGCGAAGAGGAGACGCATCACGGTCAGTCTACGGACCGGCCGTCGAGGCCCGATGCTCCGGTTCGCCTAGCCGAAGGGATCGGCGGGCATCCGAGGCGTCCCCGCCCCGGCACCTGCGGCGGCATCCGCCGGAACCCGTCCGTCGTCCTCGCCGTCGGGACGATCGGCTCCCGCCGCCGGTGACGTCTCCTGGGCGATGGCGATCACCTCGTGCCAATCCCGGGCGACGACGCACCGTGCACAGTAGACGGCCTCGTCGCGGCGTACCGCCAC
>JALSQW010000009.1 GCA_026985095.1 Acidimicrobiia bacterium
CAACTCCCCGCCGCAGATGACGGCCCAGGCGGTCATCGCCCAGGACGACTCGGCTGCCTTGCAGTTCCAGACGAACAAGGTGCGGGGTGGCTACGGGGCGGCTACGGCGAACCCGTCCTTCGAGGAAGGGACCCGCTGGTGGGGGTTCCAGAACGTCTCGAGCCGGTCGATCCGATGGGGCGGCCAGGACGAGTCGGTCCGCTACCTGCGGTTCAGCGGCCCGAGCAGTTCGACGGCGATCTACTCCACCACCAGGATCTCCGACATCACCGCCCCGTTCTCGGACAACTCGGTGAGTTGGACGGTGGTCAAAGGCCGCGCCAACTACAAGAAGTGGAACAGCTCGTCGTATGGGCACGTCAAGGTCGTCCAACGCATCCGGGCCCGAGAGTACCCGAGCGCCGGCTATCGGGATCTCACCTGCCAGAACTGGACCGATTCCAACGACGCGGCGACGATCGGACCATGGGTGAGCATGACCCGGTACTGTTATCCCACCACGTCGTGGGGTTACTGCACGACCGACACCTATTCGGTGCCCGCCAACATCGGCGGCACCACGACGGAGTCCATCGATGTGCGCATCGTCGTCTACAACCGGATGAAGTTCGGCGGCCACTACCTCGGCGTCGACGTCGACCGGGTCCGGGCCTTGGTGAAGCTGCCATGACCGGTCCCCGTTCCGCCCTGGCGATGGCCGCCACCATGATCGCCCTCCTGACCGCCGCCTGCACCCCCGGAGCCGGCGCAAGCGCAGCCCCGCAACCCGGCGAGGGGGTCGACTGGGTCTCGCAGGCGGCGGGCGCCAACGCCATCGTCGAAGCCCGTGTCGTCACCGTCGGGGAGGCGCCCGATGGGGAGATCTTCGCAGGAGCACCACTGGTGCGGCTGGCGATCACCAAACCCCTCTGGCAAGCCGAGCTGGTCCCCGAAGCCCGCAACGAACGGTTCCCCGCCGAGCTGCTGCATCCCGCCGAAACGATCGACGTGATCGAGGACTTCCCGACCGGTGCACTGGATCAGTTGGTGCCGGGTGAGACGTACGTGTTCTTCCTCTCCTACGCCTATCACGCCAAGACCGACCCGTTCTGGACCCTGTCCCTGGTCGTCCACCCCGACGGGACCCTGCTGCCGGCCTACGACACGGAGGTCTCGCGCAACGTCCTCGCCGCCGTGCTCGCACCCGGCGAGACCCGCAGCGACGTCATCGATGCCCTCATCGAGTACACCGAGCAAACGCGCGCCGAACTGACCGGACACCGTCCACCGGCGACCTCCAGCCGAACCTCGAGAGTGGCAGCGCTCTACCAGAAAGCCGCCGAGGAACGCACCGCCCCCACCGCCGTCCCGCCGCCACCCGACGAGGCGTGGAAAGCCCTGCCACCCGAACGACGCTACCTCCCGGCGGACCCGGTCGACACCCCCCCGTGGATCGAGGACGCCGTCGGCGCCCCCCTCGTCCCCTATGAGATCCTCGTCATCCACGACGACACCCTCCCCACCGGCGTGGAATCCCTCAGCCTCCTCTTCGACGATGTCGGCCTCCTCGGACGCCACGTCGTCGACCACGCCACCGGAATCACCGCCATCTCCGGCATGGCGCCCGCCGACACCCCCGCTCGCCTCGTCGCCTGGACCGCCGGGGCCCTCGACGCGGCCCCCGACCGCACCCTCGCGCCACTCTCCCCGCTGCGGCTCCTCGGCCCCGACGGCACCGAGATCACCGCCATCATCGACCTCCGCGGCGACACACCGTGGATACGAACACTGACTCGAGACGCGTTCGACACCGAGATCCTCCGCCTCCAAGACCGCCTCTCCCGCCAAACCGGCGACCCCAACGACCCCGAACCAGGAAGCTGAGACCTACCCCTCCAACGTCCGATCCGCCAGCAGCATCGCGATGTCCTCGACGATCACCGTCTCGTCCCGGCCCAGCTCCTTGACGCCGTCGTCCAACATGATGTAACAGAACGGGCAGCCCGTGGCGATGATGTCGGTCCCGCAGCCGAGAGCCTCCTCGGTCCGCTCGATGTTGATCTTCTTGCCCGTGCGCTCCTCGAACCACATCTTGCCGCCGCCGGCGCCGCAGCAGAACGAGCCGGTTCCGTTCCGTGGCATCTCCACCCGGGTGCCGACGGCATCGACGACCTCCCGGGGTGCCAGGAACACGTCGTTGTGGCGCCCCAGGTAGCACGGGTCGTGGAACACGACGGTCTCGTTCCCCTCCTTGGGTGTCAGCCTTCCCTCGTCGACGAGGGTCATGAGCAGCTCGGAATGGTGGATGACCTCGTAGTCACCACCGAACTGCGGGTACTCGCTACCCAGGGTGTTGAAACAATGGGGACACTGGGTCACGATCTTGGTGACGCCGAGGTCGTTGAGCGTGGCGATGTTCTGGAGCGCCAAGCCCTGGAACACGTACTCGTTGCCCGTGCGGCGGGCCGGATCGCCGGTGCACAGTTCCTGAGGCCCCAGGATCGCGAAATCGACACCCGCCTCGTGGAGGAGTCGGGCGGTGGCGATCGTGACCTTCTTGTTCCGATCGTCGAAGGAACCCGAGCAACCCACCCAGTATAGGTACTCGGCGGTCACCCCGGGCTCCCCCAGCACCTTCACCTCGAAGTCGACCGTCGACGTCCAATCCGCCCGCGCCGCCTGGGACATTCCGTAGATGTTGGAGGAGTTCTCCAGGGACACGTAGGCCTTGCCCAACTCGGAAGGGAAGTCGGATTCCATCAGGCTCAGGTAGCGGCGCATGTCGAGGATCTTGTCGAGGATCTCGATGTCGACGGGACAGATCTCGTCGCAGGCCCGGCACGTCGTGCATGCCCACAGCTCCTCGGCGGTGATCCGCTCGAAGACCCGGTCCGACGTCACGGTGATGGCGCCGTCGACCCCGACGGGAGGCGACACCGGATCGGCAGCGGTGGCGGCGGCGACCTCACCGAGCTTGAGGACGATCTCGCGAGGATCGAGCGGCTTGCCGGTCGTGTTGGCCGGACAGACCGACGTGCAACGGCCACAGATCGTGCAGGCATCGGTGTCGAAGAGCTGCTTCCAGGTGAACTCGGCGACGGTCGCCGCCCCGACCGTCTCGATGTCGGTCGCTTCCATCAGGTTCGGCATCTCCCGCATGGCCCCGACGGGCCGCTCCCGAGGGCCGAGCGCCAGGTTCACCGGCGACGTGATCATGTGCCGCAGCTTGGTGGCGGGGAGGGTCACGAGGAACGCCAGGAACGCCGCGGCGTGAACCACCCACAGGACCTGGTGGGTACCGGCGGCGGTCGACTCGGGGACCACCGCGCTCAGTGGATACCCGACGAAGGACCACACCTCGAAGGTGGGGCGCCCGACGACCGCGATCCGCGCCGCCTCGGTGGCCAGCCCCGACACGCCGATGAGGGCGAGGAGGAAGAGGATCCACGCGTCCTCCGGCTTGGTCTTCATCCGGAGCCGAAGCGGCGCAGCGACGTAGCGGCGAACCGCCGCCCAGGCGACGCCGACGAGGAACACGACCGCAGCCAGGTCCAAGATGGCCGAATAGCCCTGGTAGACGACCCCGGTGAGGAACTTGAGGCCGGCCGGGGCGAGATGGTCGATCTCGAGGGTGACCGTGCCGAGGAACAGCACGATGAAGCCGTAGTAGATCATGGCATGCATCATCCCGGCCGAGCGATCCTCCATGACGGTCCGCATCGCGAGCCCGTCACGGAGACGGATCAGGCGCTGCTTGAGACGGTCGGGGCGCCACTCCCACGCGCCTCGCTCCCAGTTCCTCGCCCGCAACGCGAACAGGTACACCGACACGCCGAGGAACGTGGCCACCGCGACGTAGAACACGGCGACGATCGGAGGGGGAACGTTGCCGAAGACCACGCGCCGAACCTCGGCCTCGGGCTCACCCGGGAGCGTCCCGAGCCACCACAGCAGGAGCGTCGAGGCGACCGCGACCCATGCCAGCGCGAACAGGACCCGGCTGGGACGCACCCGCCACCCCGGAACCGAGTCCTGCGTCGTTGGAGTATCGGCCTCGGTCGTCGTCACGAGATGCCCTCCTCGTCGTCGGCGTCGCTCGATTCTACGTCGCGACGACACGGCGTCCGGTCGGGGCGCCTCGGCACCGACGTTCCGGCTCGGTCAACTCAGGCCGACGACGTTCCCGTCCTCGTCGATGTCGATGGAATGGGCCGCCGGATGGGCGCCGAGACCCGGCATCCGCCGGATCGTGCCCGTCAGCGGCAACACGAATCCCGCCCCGATCGACGCCTGGACCTCGCGAACCGGGAGGGTCCATCCCTTCGGTTCACCGAGCAGGCTGGGATCGTGGCTCAACGAGTACTGGGTCTTGGCCATACAGATCGGCAGGTGTCCCCATCCGAGTCTCTCGTAGCGGGCGAGCTGCTTCTCGGCGCGGGAGTCGAACTTCACCGCGGCCGCCCCGTAGACCTCGGTGGCGATCGTCTCGATCTTGGCATGCAGGGACAGATCGTCGGGGTACAGAAGCCGGAACTGCGACCCGTCGGAGGCGGCCTCCTCGACGACTCGAGCCAGGTCGGTCATCCCCGCGCCCCCTCTCGTGTACGGCTCGGCGATCGCCCACCGAACGCCCTCCTCCTCGGCGACCTCGGCGATGACCCGATGCTCGGACGGATGGTCCGACGGGAAGGCGTTGATGGCCACCACCGGCGTGACGCCGTGGCGTCTGACGATGCCGATGTGGTGACGCAGGTTGGCGGCGCCCGCTCGGACGTCGTCGGGGTTCTCCTCCAACAGCGCAGCCGGCAGCGGCCGTCCCGCCTTGATCGCGTACTTACCCGAATGCACCTTCATCGCCCGGACGGTGGTGACGACGACCGCCGCGTCGGGTTCCAGGCCCGAGGCCCGACATTTGAGGTTGAAGAACTTCTCGGCGCCGATGTCGGCCCCGAACCCCGCTTCGGTGATCAGGTAGTCCCCGCCTCGGATCCCGACGTAGTCGGCGACGATCGACGAGTTCCCGTGGGCGATGTTGGCGAAGGGTCCGGTGTGCACCAGGGCGGGGGTGCCCTCGAGGGTCTGGAGGAGGTTCGGAGCCAGCGCGTCTTTGAGCAGCACCGCCATGGCGCCTGCCCCTTGGATCTGCTCGGCGGTCACGGGGCGTCGATGGCGGTCGTAGCCGACAACGGTCCTCCCGAGGCGTTCTCGCAGATCGCGCAGGTCCCCTGCCAGCCCCAGGATCGCCATCAGCTCACTGGCGGCGGTGATGTCCCAACCGGTCTCGCGGGGGATGCCGTCGGTGGCGGTGCCCAATCCGATGACGTTGTCCCTGAGCGACCGGTCGTTGACGTCGATGACCCGTCGCCAGGTGATGCCATGGAGCCGTAGGGAGAGCTGATTGCCTTGGTACAGGTGGTTGTCGATGAGGGCGGCGAGCAGGTTGTTGGCGGCGGTGACGGCATGGAAGTCGCCGGTGAGATGGAGGTTCATCTCCTCCATCGGGATCACCTGGGAGTACCCCCCGCCGGCCGCTCCACCCTTGATCCCGAACGTCGGGCCCAACGAGGGTTGACGCAGGGTGACCACCGACCGCCGGCCGATGTGCGTGAACCCTTGGGCGAGCCCGACGGCGGTCGTGGTCTTGCCTTCACCGAGCGGCGTCGGGTTGGTGGCGGTCACCAGGATGTACTTCGCCCGCGGCGGGCCCATCGCGTCGAGGGCACCGAGGGACACCTTCCCCACCTGACGGCCGAAGTGCTCGACGAACTCGGGAGGTACCCCCATGTCGGCGGCGACATCCTCGATGGGTCGCGGGGTCGCGGCGCGCGCGATCTCGAGGTCCGTGGGCATCTCGGTTGGGTTCACAGGCTGCTCCTCAGGTTCCCGATGGTGCGGTGTACGTGACGAGCATCTCCATGTAGTTGGCCCGGATGAACGCCTCGGGGTTCGGGGCGGACCCGAAGCACATCGACCCTCGGAGCTGGGATACCGACTCGTACTCGTGTTCGTCGAGCCATTCTGACACTCCACGCAGGACGTCGGCGGCATATCCGGGGCCGTGACGCAGCAACGCCGAGGCCATCATCGCCACGTCGGCGCCGACGAGCAGCGCCTTCAGGACGTCCTCGGAGGACCACACCCCCGAGGTGACCGCGAGCGAGCCGCGCACCTTGCCGCAGAGCAGCGCCACCCACCGCAGCGGCAGCCGGACCTCCCCCGGGTCCGAGAGGGTCAGGTTGGGGACCACCTTGAGTTCCTCGAGATCGATGTCGGGTTGGAAGAACCGGTTGAACAGGGACAGACCCGCTGCTCCGGCGTCGACGAGTTCCCTGGCGGTGTGGGTCAGGTTCGAGAAGAACGGCCCCAGCTTGACGTTGACCGGGATCGTGATGTCCTCGGCGACGGCCGAGACGAGGTCGAGGTACCGCCGTTCCGTCTCCTCGCAGGTCGCGTACGGATCGGTCGGGACGAGGAACACGTTCAGCTCGATGGCGTCGGCGCCGGCGTCCTGGAGCTTGCGGGCGTACTTGACCCACCCCCCGCGGGTCGTCCCGTTGAGCGACGCGACCACCGGGATGGACAGGGCTCGCGTGGCGTCGGCGACGAGCGTCAGGTACCGCTCGGAGGTCGTCACGTACCGGTCCATCTCCGGGAAGTAGCCCTCCAGGGCCTCGGCGAAGGAACCGGCTCCGTATTCGACGAGACGCTGCATCTCGAGCGCCTCGTGCTCGATCTGCTCCTCGAACAGGGACGGCAGCACGACGGCGGCGACACCGGCCTCCTCGAGGGCCCGCAACCGGTCGAGGTCCCCGGTCATCGGTGACGACGATGCGACCAACGGGTTGGCCAGGTCGAGGCCGAGCCAGGTCGTTCCGAGATGCGCGCTCATTCCTCCTCCTCCCCGTGATCGTGGTGGTGGTGTTCGATCTCGGCGAACTGCTCGTACAGCTCCCACCGCTCGTCGATGTCGTCTTGGGCCAGCTCGAGGAGCACCTCTGCTCGTTCAGGGTCGCTGCGTCTCAACATCGCGTACCGCGCCTCCTTGGCGGCGACCTCGGCGAAGGGGATCTTCGGTTTGCGCGAATCGAGGTGGAACGGATGCTGATCCACGTCGATCCGCCGTGGGTCGAACCGGTACAGCGGCCAGTAGCCCGAGTCGACCAGCTCCTTCTGGTGGCTCAAGGACTTGGACATGTCGATGCCGTGTGCGATGCAGGTGCTGTAGGCGATGACGATCGACGGCCCTTCGTACGATTCGGCTTCGGCGAACGCCTTGACGGTCTGCATGTTGTTGGCTCCCAGGGCGACGTGGGCCACGTAGACGTTCTCGTAGGCCATCGCGATCTGTCCCAGGTCCTTCTTGGGTGTGGGCTTGCCACCGGCGGCGAACTTGGCGACCGCTCCACGCGGGGTCGCCTTCGACGCCTGACCGCCGGTGTTGGAGTACACCTCGGTGTCGAGGACGAGGATGTTGATGTCCAGACCCGACGCCAGGGCGTGGTCGAGGCCTCCGAACCCGATGTCGTACGCCCACCCGTCTCCTCCGATGATCCAGACCGACTTCCGCACGAGCGCCCCGGAGATCGACGCCAACCGGCGGGCCTCCGGCGACTCCATCGAGGCGAGCCGCTCGTCGAGCTCGGCCACGTGCTTGCGTTGGAGCTGGATCCCCTCGTAGGTGGACTGGTCGGCTTCGAGAAGCGCGGTGACGAGCCCCTCCCCGAGCTGGGGCAACAGTTCGCCGACGAGCCGGCGGGCTTCTGCGATCTCCTGGTCGAGAGCGAGCCGCATCCCGAGCCCGTACTCGGCGTTGTCCTCGAACAGCGAGTTCGCCCACGCCGGGCCACGACCTTCGTCGTTGGCGCGCCACGGCGTGGTCGGCAGGTTCCCTCCGTAGATCGACGAACATCCCGTGGCGTTGGCGACGAGCATCCGGTCGCCGAGCATCTGGGTGAGGAGCTTCAGGTACGGGGTCTCGCCGCATCCGGCGCACGCGCCGGAGAACTCGAACAGGGGCTCCATCATCTGGCTGCCCTTGACGGTGTCGAGACGTACCTCGGCGGGGTCGGGGTCGGGGATGGTGAGGAAGTAGTCCCAGTTGGCTCGCTCGACTGCCAGGTGCGGATCCTTGGGCTCCATGTTGATGGCCTTGTGCTTGACCTGCTCCTTGGACTTGGCGGGACACACATCGACGCACACGCCGCATCCCGTGCAGTCGTCGGGAGCCACCTGGATCGTCATGAAGAAGCCTTCGAGCTCTCGTGACTTGAACGGCTTGGATCTGAAGGTCTCGGGAGCGCCCTCGAGCGCGGTCGGCTCGAAGACCTTCATCCTGATCGCCGCGTGGGGACACGAGATGGCGCACCGTGCACAATCGATGCAGATCTCCGGGTCGAAGATCGGGATCTCGCGGGCGATGCTCCGCTTCTCGTACTGGGTGGTGCCGGTGGGGAACGTGCCGTCGACGGGCATCGCCGAGACCGGAAGCAGATCGCCTCTGCCTTCGAGCATCATCGCGGTGACGCGTTTGACGAAGTCCGGGGCGTACGCCGGTACGGGCTGGCGGAGGTGGACCGTCGAGGTGGCTTCGGCGGGCACCGTCACCTCGGTCAGTCCGGCCAGGGCGCCGTCGACGGCCTGGTAGTTCTTCTCGAGGACCACGTCGCCGAACTTCCCGTAGGACTTGGCGATCGCCGTCTTGATCGCGTCGATGGCTCGATCCACCGGCAGGACCTCGGAGAGGGCGAAGAAGCAGGTCTGCATGACGGTGTTGATCCGGACCCCGAGCCCTGCTGCCTTGGCGACGTCGTAGGCGTCGACGACGAAGAACCGGAGCTTCTTGTCGATGATCTGTCGCTGCGCCTCGACGGGAAGGCGATCCCAGACCTCGTCGGCCGGGTAGGGGCTGTTGAGCAGGAACGTGGCGCCCTCGGTAGCGAGACGGAGCACGTCCATCTTCGACATGAACTCGAACTGGTGGCATGCCACGAAGTTGGCGTCGGTGATGAGGTAGGTCGCCGAGATCGGCCGGTCGTCGAAGCGGAGATGCGAGACGGTGACCGAGCCGGCCTTGCGGGAGTCGTAGACGAAGTACCCCTGGGCGTACATGTCCGTGTGCTCACCGACGATCTTGACGGAGTTCTTGTTGGCGCCGACGGTGCCGTCGGACCCGAGCCCGTAGAAGACGGCCCGGTGCTTGGCGCGCAGTCCCGTGTCGAAGTCGGGATCGACGGCGAGACTCCGGTGGGTGACGTCGTCGATGATGCCGACGGTGAACCGGCGCTTGGGGTCGTCCTTGGCCGCTTCGTCGAACACGGCGGCGGCCATGGCGGGAGTGAACTCCTTCGACGATAGGCCGTATCGGCCGCCGATGACCCGCGGGGGAACCGGCCACGAGGTGCGCCCCGCCTGGGTCTCCTCGACCACGGCGGTGGCGACGTCCTGGAAGAGCGGCTCGCCGAGCGCGCCGGGTTCCTTGGTCCTGTCGAGCACGGCGACGGTCTCGACGGTGGCAGGCAGGGCGGCGACGAACGCCTCGGCCGAGTACGGTCGGTAGAGGCGGACCTTCACGAGCCCGACCTTCCGGCCCCGGGCGTTGAGGGCGGCCACGGTCTCCTCGGCGGCGCCGGTGCCCGAGCCCATCATGACGATCACCTCGGTGGCGTCGGGCGCCCCGACGTAGTCGAAGAGGTGGTAGCGCCGACCGACGCGGCTGTGGAAGCGGTCCATGGCGCCGAGGACGATGTCGGGGAGACGGTCGTAGAAGGGGTTGACGGCTTCCCGAGCCTGGAAGAACACGTCGGGGTTCTGTGCCGAGCCGCGGAGCACCGGACGATCCGGGTCGAGGCGACGGAGGCGATGCTCGATGATGCCTTGCTGGGGGATCAGCGCCCGGATGTCCTCGTCGGCCAGGATCTCGATCTTGTTGACCTCGTGGGAGGTACGGAACCCGTCGAAGAAGTGGAGGAACGGGACGCGGCTCTCCAGGGTGGCCATCTCGGCGATCAGCGCCAGATCATGAGCCTCCTGGACGGAACCGCTGGCGAGCATGGCGAAGCCGGTGGTGCGGGTGGCCATGACGTCGCTGTGGTCGCCGAAGATCGACAGGGCGTGGGTGGCGACGGTCCGTGCCGCGACGTGGAAGACGGTCGGCAGGAGCTCGCCGGCGATCTTGAACATGTTGGGGATCATCAGGAGGAGGCCCTGAGAGGCGGTGAACGTCGTGGTGAGGGCTCCACCCTGGAGGGAACCGTGGACGGTGCCGGCGGCGCCGGCCTCCGACTGCATCTCGATGACCTTGGGGACGGTGCCCCACACGTTGGTGGCTCCGGCGTTGGCCCACGAGTCGGCGAGTTCGCCCATCGGTGAGGCCGGGGTGATGGGGTAGATGGAGATGACCTCGTTGGTGCGGAACGCGACCGACGCGGCAGCCTCGTTGCCGTCGATCGTCACCATCTTCCGCGGGCCGTCGTCGCTCATGGTGGGGACCTCCTTCGGGAGCCTCCATCGTACGACGTGCACCACCCGCCGGGTACAGGACCATCGGCCCTTCGTCGAACCCAGGGTTCACCACCCCCCAAAAGGGGGTTCCCCAACCCAGGGTTCACCACCCCCCAAAAGGGGCATCCCCAACCCAGGGTTCACCACCCCCCAAAAGGGGGTTCCCCAACCCAGGGTTCACCACACCATGCCGAGGTCGAGACCCGGCAGGGAGGCGGCTCAGGCCTCGGTGGCTTCCGCTTCGCCGGTGGACGTGTCGGTCGATCCGCCGAGACCGAGCTCCCGCTTGAGCTCCTCGAGCTTGGCGTCGGCCTGCGCGACGTTGATGGCTTCGCGCAACTCGGCCTCGGCGCCCTCGGGCGTCGCCTCGTGCAACTCGGCACGGGCCATGGCTTCGGACTTCCGCTGCTCGATCTTCTCCTCGACCTTGTCGAGCGACGGGAGTTGGTCCTCCATCGTCGAGGACATCGACTGCACCGCCTGGTTGACGGCCTCCTGCATCTTCGCCTGCTGCAACGAGCCGAGAAGCTCCATCCGCTTGGCCGACAGCTCCTGCAGCCGCATGGCGTTGGACTGGACCGCCTCCTTCGCCTGCTCCGCCTGATCGGTGGCGACCTCGTACTGCTGCTTGAGTGAGTTCAGGTTGTTCTCCGCGGCCTGGAGCTTCATGGCGATCGCCTGCGCGGCCTTCGTCCACTTCTCCTGGGCCGCCACGTCGCCGGCGGCTTTCGCGTCCTCCGCCTTCAGCAACGCCTGCTTTGCCATCTCCCTCGCCTCACCGACGTCTTCGGCCGCCTTCTCGATCTTCGCTTCGAGTTGGGTGCGATGAGCGATCACCTTGGCGGCCTGGTTGCGGAGCTGTTGGTCGCGCTTCTTCGCTTCGTCGATCGCCGCCTGGATCTCGATCTCGGGATCCATGGCCTTCTCGGCGGACGACTTGAACAGGGCCTTGAGGTACGCCCAGATACGCTTGAACATGGCGGAGATTCCCCTCCTCGACGATGCGTTGACCCTCGATTGTAGAGGCCGCCATCGGAGACGACGATCGCCGGGGCATCAACGGCGGCGGCGACCTCCTCCGCGCATCCGGGTCGACGACCGCGTCCTGGTGCGCGTCGTGCTGCGGGATCGACCCACCCGACCGCCGGAACGCATCCCGGGGAACCGCGAACGCCGCCCGCCGCCCATCATCATCCCGGCCGCGCCGATCAAGATGTTCATCAGGTCCGGGCTCGTGTACGAGCTGCGACGGGCCGGACGACGGTACGGTGCCGGCCGCGCTCGGGTGCCGGCCGGCACGGCGGGGGCGACCACAGGCTCGGGCTCCGGTGGCTCCGGCTTCGGCGGGATCGGTTGCCCGTCGAGGACGGCGTCGGCAGCGTCGAGTTCCCAGATCGCCTCGTCGAGACGGGTCGACAGCTCGAGGAGACGCTGAGGTGTCGAGACCTCTCCGAGCGCGGCGTTCACCTCGGTGTAGGTGGCACTGGCGCGTTCGTAGAACTCGCGGGCCTGCTCGTTCCCAGACAGGGAGATCTCGGCATCGAGGTCGATGATGTCGTTGGCGACGGCGTCGAGCTGCTCCTGCACCTTCCGTTTCGCCTCGTCGAGACGGGTCGCGGCGGCCTCGGCGGTTCTTCTGCTCCCGCGCCAGACGACGAACGCGACCACGGCGATGAGGCCGACGATCACCACCGCGAGCACGCCGATCCCTGATCCTCCCGACGACGTCGGCTGCACCGCACCGACCGGGGCGCCGATGAGGGTGGCAACGAACCGTTCGACCACCTCGGTATCCGACCGGCCGTCGAGTGCGGCATCGGTGGCGGAGTCGAGCTGCTCGTTCGTGTACACGTCGCCGTCGGACGCCCAACCTACGGTGTCGGGGGCGACGACGAAGATGGTGCCGGCGCCGATGCGATCGAGGACCGCATCGGCGAAGGTCGTGGCCCCGCCCGGCGGTTCGTCGGCGAGCACGACGACACCGAGCCTGCCTCCCGCCGCCCGTGCGTCGGCGACGGCGGCGCCCACGGCTCCGACATCGACCGAGGCGCCGGGCTCCACGTAGAACCCCTGGTCGGCGACATCGGAGGCGACCTGGTCGGGCGAGGCAGCCGCCAACAGCAGGACGGCAACGAGAGCGACGATGGTGATGCGCATCAGGGACAAGGTTACCGACCCACCGCCGCCCGCAGGAAGAACACGAGGTTGGCCGGCCGTTCGGCGAGCCGACGGGTCAGATACGGGTACCAGGCCGAACCGTACGGCACGTACACCCGCAGGTGGTGGTCCCGGCGAACCAACCGGTCCTGAAGGTCCCGCCGGACCCCGTACAGCATCTGGAACTCCCATGGCTCCTCACGTTCGGCGGCCAGTTCGATCGCCAACGCGATCCGGTCGTCGTCGTGGGTGGCGATCGCAGGTCGCACCTGCGGGCTGGCCATGAGGACTCGCAGGAGCCGATCGAAGGCGGCATCGACGTCTTCTCTGCGCTGGTAGGCCACGTCCGGCGATTCGGCATAGGCGCCTTTGCAGAGCCGGATGTGGCCGCCGAGGGGGATGAGCCGATCCAGGTCGGCCCGGCTGCGATGCAGATATGCCTGCACGGCGATGCCGAGATTGCCGAGCTCGCTCTGGACCGTCTCGTAGGCCACGATGGTCGCTTCGGTATAGCGACTCTCCTCCATGTCCACCGTCACCGTGGTGTCCGTCGCTGCAGCCCGCTTGGCGAGCTCACGCAGCGAGTCCGTCGCGAGCCCGTCGTCGAGACCGAGGCCGAGTTGGGTGAGCTTGACCGAGATGTTGGCGTCGAGACCCTCGGCGGCGATCCGATCGAGACAGGAGAGGTAATCGTCCTTGGCGGCGAGCGCTTCGGCCCGGTCGGACACATGTTCACCGAGGTGGTCGAGGGAGACGAGCCGACCTTCGCGGTTGAGCCTGGCAGCGACGGCGGCTGCCTGGTCGAGGGTCTCTCCGGCGACGAAGCGATGCGACAGCCGACGTCCGGCGCCGGTGTCGGTGAGGAGCTTGCGCACCGGCGCACGGTCGGTCACCGCCAGCAGCGCCCTGCCGACCGCGGAGCTCATCGCGGGCGCTCCTCGCCTCGGGCGATGGCACCGAGCTCACGGGAGCGGGCGGCGGCAGCCCGGATGGCATCCTCCATCAAGGCCCGGAACCCCCCTTCCTCGAGGACGTGCATGGCTGCGGCGGTGGTCCCCCCCGGTGACGTGACCTCGCCTCGAAGGCGGAACGCCGACTTGCCGGACTCGGACAACAGCCGCCCCGCACCACGCAGCGTCTGGTGGACCAGCATCTCCGCGGCGTGGTGCGGGAGTCCTTCGCGGATGGCTGCTTCGGTCATCGCCTCTGCGAGGAGGAACACGTAGGCGGGACCGGTCCCCGATACGGCGGTGACGGCGTCGAGGAGATCCTCCGACAGGCCGATGGTGCGACCCACCGCCCCGAGGACGGCTTCGGCCTTCTCGCGGGCGTCGTCGGTGGCGTGGGTCCCACTGCAGTAGGCGGTCATGCCCTCGTCGACGGCCGACGGAGTGTTCGGCATCGCCCGGATGATGGGCACGTGAGGCATGGCGGCCTCGAAGACCGCCAACGGGACTCCGGCGGCGAGCGAGACGACGACCTGTTCGGGAGTGACGACACCGGCGACCTGATCGAGGAGGGCAGCGACGTCCTTGGGCTTGACGGCAACGACGACGACGTCCCGCCCGGTGGCGGCCTCCGCCGCGTCGAGGACGGTGCGGATACCGGTGAGGTGCTCGGCGTGCTCTGCTTGTTCGGCACGACGTGCGGCCATCACGATGTCGTCTGGCCGCCATCCCGCCCGGAGCAGGCCCCCGGCGAGGATGGTCCCCATCGCTCCGGATCCCAGGATCGCAACGGTCGGTTCCATCGGCTCAGGTTATCGCGGAACGGGCATGCATCCCCTGGGCGCTCGGACGCTCGGTGTCCACATCGGGGCTGGGTCCGGTTCCTGTCGGAGGCTCGAGGCATGGTGTGACCCATGACCGACCACGGGGAGCTCAGCCGTCATGGCGCGCCAACGCCGCGGCGAACGAGCGAGAAGCCTCCGGTGCGTAGGCGACGAGGAGGACCTCCTCGAGGGCGCCGGGATGTCCGACGGCCCAGTCGACGACGGCGTCGACGATGACGGCGGTCGCCTCGCGGAGCGGATACCCGAAGATGCCCGCCGAGATGGCCGGCAGCGCGACGCGGGAAGCGCCGATCCTCGCCGACGCGTCGAGGGCGGCGTGGACCGCGGCTCGGAGCCGAGCGGCGTTGTCGGCACCGGATCGGTAGCGGGGGCCCACGACGTGGATCACGTGGCCTGCCGCGAGCTCGCCGCCGGTGGTGATCGCCGCCTCCCCGGGGTGGAGGGGGCCGTGCTGGGCGACCCACCGGCGGGAAGCCTCGACGAGCTCCTGTCCGGCCGCGCGGGCGATGGCGGCCGCGACCCCGCCGCCATGGGCGAGATGTTCGTTGGCGGCGTTGACGATCACGTCGACGTCGAGGGCGGTGATGTCGCCGTCGACGACGGCGACCGTCGTTCCGCCAACCCGTACAACGGCGTCCGTCATGAGGCGGTCACCTTCGCGGCGCCGGCGAACTGGGGCGTCAACCGGCGGAGCTGCTGGGCGAACCGCTCAGGATCCCCGGTGGTCACGAACCGGAGTGGGCCCGCCGGGGCCGCCGGCAGGAGCATGGCGACCCTGCGAGCCACCGCGGCGGCGGGATCGACGATGGTGACGCCGTCCCCCGCGACGGCGGCGATGTCGGTGGCGAGGAACGAGTAGTGGGTGCAGCCGAGCACGATGGTGTCGACGCCGCGGTCCACCAACGGCCCCACGTAGGCGGAGACGAGCTGCCGCGCCCGAAGATCGTCGCCGTCCTCGACGGCGGTCGCCAGACCGGGACAGGCGCGGGCGACGACGGCGACCGTCGACGCGTGCCGATCCACGACCGAGGCGAACAGGGTGCCCTGGAAGGTGGCTTCGGTGGCGAGGACCCCGATCGCTCGGGTGCGGGTGGAGGCAGCGGCGGGCTTCACCGCAGGTTCCATACCGACGAAGGCGATCTCCGGGAACCGCCTCCGTAGGTGGTGGAGCGCGGCCGCCGAGGCGCTGTTGCAGGCAACGACGACGAGCGCGGCTCCCGCGTCGACGAGGAGCGCCGTCACCGCCTCGGCACGCCGTCGCACGTCGACGAGCGAGCGTTCACCGTACGGGGCGTGAGCCTGATCGGCGACGTACGTGATGGCGGCGTCGGGGAGGAGCCGTCTGATCTCTGCGAGCACCGACAGTCCGCCGACTCCCGAGTCGAAGACGCCGATGGAACCGATCATGTCACCCGTGCCAGGGTCGGGTCAGCGTGTCGACGAGATGGGGGGAGAACAACTCGGGTTCGAGGAGGAACGAGTCGTGGCCCTTCTCCGAGTGCACGGTGATCCGACGGTGCGGGACCCCGGCGGCCTTCAGTTTGCGAGCCAGGTCCTCCTGCTCGTCGGGGTAGTAGCAGACGTCCGAATCGATCGAGAACAGCATGTACCGCTGCGCCTTGCAGGCGATGAACGCCTCGACGACGTCATCCACCTCAGCCTCGTCGACGAGGTCGTAGGTCTGCCAGGCCTCCATGATCCGCAGGTAACTGTTGGCGTCGAAGCGCCGAACGAACTTGTTGCCTTGGTGCCACATGTAGGACTCCAGGGGCGTCCGCACCCCGTAGGTCCCGGGACCTTCCCCGGGCGCAGGAACCTCGGCCCGGGCACGCTCCTCCATCGCAGCGAGCGACACGAAGGTCTTGTGGCCGATCATGCGAGCGAGCCGGAGCCCGGCGACGGGCCCTTCGGTGCCGTAGTAGTCGCCTCCGGCGAATGCGGGGTCGTTCTGGATCGCGACGATCTGCTCGAAGTTGTGGATCTGATGGAGGGCCGTCGTGCGGTATCCCGATGCGATGGGGATGACCAAGCGCACGCGGTGTGGGTAGCGGGTGGCCAGGGAGAGGGCGAGCATGCCGCCGGTGGATGCGCCGACGACGGCGTGGAGGCGTTCGATGCCGAGATGATCGAGGAGCCGCATCTGCACGTCCACCATGTCGGCGAAGGTGACCGACGGGAACGCGGACCCGTATGGTCGGCCGGTGACGGGATCGAGTGAGGAGGGTCCGGTGCTCCCGTAGCACCCGCCCAGGTAGTTGGCCGACACGACGAAGAAGCGATCGGTGTCGAGAGCCTCGCCCGGCCCGATGAACCGATCCCACCATCCGCGTTGGCATTCGTCGGTCCATTCGACGCCCAGTCCGGGAACGGCCTGGTTGTAGCCGGCGGCGTGTTGACTGCCGGTGAGGGCGTGGAACACCAAGATGGCGTTCGAGGCTTCGGCGTCGAGTTCGCCGTAGGTCTCGTAGGCGACGGTCACCTCCGAGAGGGTCTGGCCCGACCGGAGCACGAACGGCTCGTCGTCCGAACCGAACGTGAAGAACCTGGTTTCTACGGGTCCGATGCCGGACATCGGTGTGCCTCCGTTCGCCGAGCGGCCAGGCTAGCGAGGTGACGCGGCCGATCCCCGCAGGCCGGGGTCACCGCAGGTACGGAACCCCGTAGCGGTCGCGGTGGGCGATCTCGCTCAGCGGTTTCCTGCCACCCCATCGAGCGGGGCGAGCGTCCGGCGCGGGGTAACCGAGCGCGACGGCGTAGCGGCACCGGCTCCCGGCCGGGAGCTCCAGGACGTGGTGGGCCTGGTTCTCCCGATGGAGCGTGATCGGACACGATCCGACGCCGATCGAGGCTGCGGCGAGCATGATGTTCTGGGCCATCCGTCCGGTGTCGAACTCGTATCCGTCCGGCTCTTGAACGAGGGCGACGGTGACCGGCGCGTGGCGGATCGGATCGGTGTAGTCCCCGCAGGCAGCGAGGCGCTGCCGTTGATCGGGATCGGCGACGACGACGATCGCCCAGTTCTGACGGTTCTTCGAGCTTCCCGTCCACCTCGCGGCCTCGAGGATCTGCTCGAGGTCGCCGGCCGCCAGCGGCTCGTCCCGGTAGTTGCGGATGGCCCGCAGATGGAGGATGTGCTCGTAGCAGTCGTCGTGCATGATCGCCCAGCGTACCGCCTCCCCGGACCGCCCAACCCAGGGTTCGCCACACCCCTCCAGGGGGCTCCACAACCCAGGGTTCGCCACACCCCTCCAGGGGGTTCACCAACCCTGGGTTCGCCGTACATGGGGAGGACGGGGGTGCGGACAGGTTGGACCGGCTACCGACCGACACCGACGCGGGAAGCTGCCGTCAGCACCGAGTCGATCTCGCTCGCGACCTGGGGGCGTCGACGTTCCAGATCGAGCCAGGTCACGCGCAGCACCGTCCATCCGTGGACGGCCGCGAGTCGATCCCTGCGCCGATCGTGCTCGAAGTCGGCGACTCGAGTGTGCCATCGGCGGGAGTCCCATTCGATCGCCACGCGTCGTTCAGGGTACGCGGCGTCGAACCGTTCACCGCTGGTCCACGGCACCGGGAACTGCGTCAGTGGAGCCGGGAGCCCGTGATCGGAGAGCATCGCCAGGCCCCGCCGCTCCAGCTCGGTCGCCGTCGCCCACGACGGGTCGGTGCGTTCTGTGAGCACCTCGCGCAGGGACGCCGAACCGGGCTTGCCCCGCCGGGCCACCTCATCGACGAGCTCCGCCAGGGTCTCGATGCTCATCCTCGAGCCCACCACCAGTTCGTCGACGATGCGGCCGAGATGCCCGCACGACACATGCGCGGCGAGATCGACCACGGTACGCGGGAGCGTCGTCACCGGCAGCCCGTCGATCTCCTCGACGTGATGGGGCGCCAGATCGAAGCAACGGCGGACCACGACGCTGACGAACCGATGGGTCGTCGACGAGTGCACCATCACGGTCGCGGGAGCGCGCGGCACCGTGTCGATGCCGTGGAGTCGCGCCGCAGAGTGGTGCGAGACCGTCGCGTTCGGCAGGGTGGCCACCGCACCATGGAGGAGTTCGCGGAAGTCTCGGGCGTCGAGCAACCGGTAGACCCCACGCGCAGCGACGGTCCAACGACCCGACGAGAGGCGTGATTGGATCATCTTGGCCGTCAGGCCGGCGTCGAGGGCCTGCGTGCGGCGGATGACTCCGCCCTGTCGGGCGGCGATCTGGAGGCATTCACGTTCTCTGGACATGTCCCAAGGGTGGACGACGGGTGCGACAGACTCCGCCGATCCGCACTGCGGCTACCTCCCCCACCACGAACCGTGGGCTGGAGACACCCCTCCAGGGGGCTCCCCAACCCAGGGTTCACCACACCCCTCCAGGGGGCTCCCCAACCCAGGGTTCACCACACCCCTCCAGGGGGTGTGGCGAGCCGGGGCGAGTTCATGGAACGGCCAGATGTGCGTAAGGGTCTGGCAAGAACCATGTCGCACGATGGCATCCAGCGACAGAAAGGGAATCCGATGCGACGAGCGATCATCGCCGCGAGCGCGCTCGCGGTCCTTCTCGCCGCCTGCGGCGGGTCCGGATCCTCCAGCACCTCGACTCCAGAGGCCGGGGCGACCACGACCACCACGGCGACGACCACCACCGCGAGCGACACCGACGAGATGATGGGTACCGAGTTCACGGTGTCCATCCAGAACATGACCGACGCCTTCCCGATCTCGGCCAGTGGCGTCTTCGCCGTCCCCGACGGCGCATCCGATCCCGGTCCGGCGTTGCCGGGCAGCGGCTACACGTTCGACGTCTACGCGATGCCGGGCGACCGTCTGTCGTTCGCCACCATGTTCGTGCAATCGAACGACCTCGTGATCGCCACGCCACCGGAGGGGATCGCGTTGTACGACGGTGACGAACCGGTCTCAGGCGACGTCACCGACCAGATCGGCGTGTGGGACGCCGGCACCGAGATCGACCAGCCTCTCGGCGGGGGAGCCGATCAGGCGCCTCGCCAGGCCGGGCCCAACACCGGAGCCCCCGACGAGATCGGCACCGTCCGGCGGGTCGTTCCGGGTGAGCGAGAGATCGACCCCATCGACCAGATCGTGACCGTGACGGTCACCCCCGGGCCCGACGGCAGGTTCACCATCGCGATCGCCAACGTGTCCGACGGATCGATGTACGCCACGCCGCTGGCTCCCGGCGTCTTCGCGGTGCACCGTGACGGGATGCCGCTGTTCACCGAAGGGGAGCCCGACAGGGGCCTCGGCCTCGAAGCCCTCGCAGAGGACGGCGACCCCAGCGGCTTGGCCGGGGCGTTGGCAGCCGAGACCGGGATCGCCACACCGCTGGCACCCGGGGTGTATGCGATCCACCGGGACCCGGGTGTGCTCTTCACCGACGGCGAACCCGACAAGGGTCAGGGCCTCGAAGCCCTCGCAGAGGATGGCGATCCCAGCGTGCTCGCCGACGCCTTGAACGGCAACGAGATGGTGGGACACTTCGGGACCTTCGCCGTTCCCGACGGCGCATCCGATCCCGGTCCGGCGTTCCCGGGCGGCGGCTACACGTTCACGTTCATGGCCGAGCCGGGCGACCGCCTCTCGTTCGCCACCATGTTCGTCCAATCCAACGACTGGTTCTTCGCCACATCGGATCAGGGCATCGCCCTGTTCGACGGCGAGGAGCCCATCGGGGGTGACATCACCGCGATGATCGGCCTGTGGGACGCGGGCACCGAGATCGACCAGCCCCTCGGGTTCGGTCCCGACCAGGCACCTCGCCAGGCCGGCCCGAACACCGGAGCGCCCGACGCCGTCGGTACCGTCCGCATGGTGGCGGGCGGCGGCATCGTCGTGACCATCACGGCAGCCGGCTGAACCACGCGACCCGAGCATGCAGCGGGGGCGGGCCTGAGGGCCCGCCCCCTTCCTGCTGTCCGACCGGGCGTCCGGCGCGCGGCTAGAAGCGATCGATCCCGAGCTCCATGAGCGCAGCGTCCTCGCTCTCGGCGAGCTCGCGGCGGAGTCTCGCCTGCGGCAGCACGTTGCGGACGAAGAACCGAGCCGACGCGATCTTTCCCTCGTAGAAGGCACGGTCCGTCTCGGAGGCTCCATCGAGCGCCGCCAAGGCGATCTCCGCATGGCGAACGAGCAGCCAGGCGATCACGACCTCCGAGAGACTGAACAGGAGATGGGTCGTGTGGAAGCCCGCCTTGTAGATCTCGGTCGGATCCTGCCGAGAAGCCATGGCATAGCCGACGAGGGTTCCGACCTCGGCCTGCACGTCGTCGAGGGCCTCACCGAGAGCCTGACGTTCTTCCGCCAGTTCTTCGGGTCCGCCCTTGACGGTGGCCAGGATGTCCTGACCGAGCTTCATCAGCGTGAGTCCCTGGTCACGAACGATCTTCCGGAAGAACAGGTCGAGCCCCTGGATGGCGGTCGTCCCCTCGTAGATCGTGTCGATCTTGGCGTCGCGGATGTACTGCTCCATCGGGTAGTCCATCGTGTAGCCGTTGCCTCCGAGCGTCTGCAGCGACAGGGCCAGCATCTCGTAGCCCTTCTCCGACGAGTAGCCCTTCACCATCGGCAACAGCAGATCGTTGAGTCGAGCCCAATGGTCGTTGTCGGGCTCCAGCACCGCCTTGTCGAGCAGCATCGCCGCGTAGTGGACCAGCGCCCGCATCCCCTCGGCGTAGGACTTCTGCAGCATCAGCATCCGGCGAACGTCGGGATGCTGGATGATGGGCACTCGCGGTGCGGTCTTGTCCCGCATCTGGGTCATGTCGGGCCCCTGCTTGCGTTCCTTCGCGTACTCGAGAGCGTTGAGGTACCCCGTCGACAGGGTCGATGCCGACTTCACGCCGATGAGCATGCGGGCGTCCTCGATGACCTTGAACATCTGGCGGATCCCGTCGTGGACGTTGCCGACGAGGTAGCCGACACACGGCCGGTCCATGCCGAGGGTCAGTTCGCAGGTGGTCGAGCCCTTGATCCCCATCTTGTGTTCGATGTTGGTGGCGACGATGCCGTTGCGCGCTCCGAGGGTGCCGTCGTCGTTGACGAGGTACTTGGGCACGATGAACATCGACAGTCCCTTGGTGCCCGGTCCGGCGCCTTCGGGTCGGGCGAGGACGAGATGGACGATGTTCTCGAAGTAGTCGGCCTCCCCCGAGGTGATGAAGCGTTTGACCCCTTCGAGATGCCACATGTCGCCTTCGACGTGGACGGCCTTGGTCTTGCCTGCACCGACGTCCGATCCGGCGTCGGGCTCGGTGAGGACCATGGTCGCTCCCCAGCGGCGTTCGACCATGGGCTTGGCGAACCGCTCCGCCTGCTCGGGGGTGCCTTCCTCGGCGATGATCCCCGCCATGAGCCCGCCGGAGGCGTACAGGAAGATGGCCGGGTTGGCGCCGACGAGCAGCTCGGTGGCCGCCCAACGCAACGCGTTGGGAGCGCCGAACCCGCCGAGCTCCTGGGGGACGCCGAGGAGATGCCACCCACCGTCGTAGAGGGCGTCGAGGCTCTTCTTGACGCCGTCGGGGAGGCGCACGGTGCCGTCTACGAGCCTCAACGGCGTCCGGTCGGCCTCGACGAAGCTGGCGGCGAAGTCCTCCCTGGCGAGGCGGTCGACCTCACGGAGGGCGTCCCTGGCGGTGTCCGCGTCGAACGAATCGAAGGGGGCTTTGCCGAAGTACTCGTGGACCCGGTTGACCTCGAAGAGGTTGAACTCCAGATCCCGCATGTTGCTCTTGAAATGGTCCATGACATCCTCTCGCTCGTCCGGCGGCTCGGCACGACAGGCAACGCCCGAAGGTCCGCGGCCGCTCCCCGATCATCGGCACGACGACGGTTTTGAGTTTATACCCAATTCTTGAGCGTTCTCCCAAACGAGCGGTAGGGTAGGTCGGCTCGTTCTCACCGGGAGGTGCCGTGGCACGCAATCAGGTCGGCATCCGCACCGAGGAGCGGATCGTCGACGCGACGCGCGAGCTGCTCGCCGAGGCAGGGCTGGAAGGCACCACGCTGCAGGCGATCTGCGACCGGGCAGGGATCCGCTCGGGGAGCTTCTACAACCTGTTCCCTACCAAGGAGGACGTCATCCTCCGAGTGGTCGGCGAAGCCATCGCCGCGGTCGATCCCGATCCCGCGGGTGCCGGGTCGGACACCGTCGCCGACCTCGTCGACGCCTACATCCGCTTCCTCGTCGACCGGCCCGAGCTGGCCCGCATCTACGTGCAGGTCGCCGTCAACGGCGGACTGCGCAGCGCCGAGCCTCGCGAGCACTTCCTGCGGCATCATCGCCGCCGCATCGACCGGTTCGCCGACGCCATCGCCCGCTCGGCCGCAGGCGACACCGCCGACCCGGTCGCCGACGCCGAGGTGCTACTCGGCGCCCTCGACGGGCTCGCGTTCCGCTGGGCCCTCGATCCGAGGTTCGATTTCCCCCGTCACGCCTGGCTCGCCGCCGACCACTGCTGTGGGGTCCGTGCCCCGTAGCCGGGCGTAGTCCGCGGGGGTGTCGACGTCGGCAGGGAGTTCCCGATCGAACGGTGCCACCACCACGACCTCGGGAGCCTCCCGACCGAGGTAGCGCCACAGCGGCTTGGAGCCCGAGAGGCCCTCGATGCCGGCAACGGCTGCCGCCGACAGCACGAACGGATGCGCCCGCCGTCCTCGATACTCCGCCACCATGGCCCAACAACGCTCGTCGCGCCATCGCCGCACCATGGCGTCGATCACCTCGACACCCACGTCCGGCATGTCTCCGAGCAGCAAGGCGATCGCGTCGGCGGATCCGGCTGCCGCGATGCCGACCCGCAGCGACGACAGGTTGCCTCGTGCAGGATCGGGGTTCCGGGTCACGGTCACCGGGAGTCCTGCGAGCGTCGCTTCGACGGCGTCGGCGTGGTACCCGGTGACGACGATGACCTCGTCGAGGTCCGCCGACAGGGCATCTGCGGCGACCCGAGCCACCATCGACGTGCCTCCCACGGGCAACAGTTGCTTCGGACGACCCATGCGGCTTCCCGAGCCGGCTGCGAGCACGATCCCGACGATCCTCATCGCAGGGACGATAGGACGACGCTACGGTCAGGCCCGTGACCGACTACGCAGTCGTCTATCGAGCGGCCAGAGCCGACCTCGTGGCCGTCGCCGCCACGCTCGGCGCCGACGAACTCGCCCGGGTCGTCCCGGCCACTCCGGCGTGGACCGTCAAGGACGTCTACGCCCACGTCACCGGAGTCGCCGCCGACACCGTCGCCGGCAACCGCCAGGGAGCTCCCGGCGAAGAATGGACGGCCGCCCAGGTGGAGGCTCGCCACACCATGTCGCTGACCGAGATCCTCGCCGAGTGGGATGTCGTCGGGGCGGCGTTGGAGGAGCTCCTCACCCGAGAAGGAGGACGATGGCGCGCGGCGGTGATCGACGCCTGGACGCACGGCCAGGACGTGCGCAACGCCGTGGGACGTCCGGGCAACCGCGACGGCGAGGGACTCCGGCTGGCCGCGGGGGCCGCCCGGGTCGCCGGGCCCCGCCTGTCGGGAACCGGCCTCGGTGCCCTGCGGATCGTCGCGGAACCCTTCGAGTTCACCGTCGGCGACGGGGAGCCGGCGGTCACCGTCGACGTGGACGCCTACGAACTGGCCCGAGCCGCACTGGGGCGCCGGAGCCATGAGCAGATGGCAGCATGGAACTGGACCGCCGACCCCACCCCGTACCTGCCCCACCTGACCGTCTTCCCCGCCCGGGAGACGCCGCTGTACGAGTAGCGTGAGCCGACGCACACCAGAGGATCCCATGGAGTTCGCCATCCAAGCCGTCGGGGACTACGACGCCCTCCTCGAGGTGACCCGCTTCAGCCAGGAACGGAACCTCCCGGCCTTCGCCGTGCCCGACCACTACCTGTACGCCACCGACCCGGAGCATGCCGCGACGTCGCCGGCGCCCGACGTGTTCGCACAGCTCTCCGCCTTGGCTCGCGACACCGCCGATCTCCGGCTCGTCGTCCTGGTGTCCCCCATCACGTTCCGTCATCCCGCGGTGCTGCTCAAGATGGGCATCGAGATCGATCGACTCTCGGGAGGTCGGTTCACCCTCGGGGTCGGCACCGGCTGGATGGTCCAAGAGCACGAGGTGTTCGGATTCCCCTTCCCCTCCCTCACCGAGCGGTTCGCGATGCTCGAGGAGGCCCTCGGCTACCTCCGGGCCGGCCTCGCCCCCGAGCCGGTGGGGTTCTCGGGTGAGCGCTATCGCCTGGAGGCGTGGCCGATCGTGCCCCGACCGGTCGACCTCCGTCTCCTCGTCGGCGGGGTCGGCCCGAGACGCACTCCCGATCTGGCAGGGCGGTACGCCGACGAGTTCAACGCCTTCTACGGGCCCGGTCTCGACGAACGGATCGCACGGGCCCGGCGGGCCGCCGCCGAGGCGGGACGCGACCCCGACGGGTTGTTCGTGTCCACCGTGACGTGGGTCGTCGGCGCGGAGACATCGGCGGACATCGACACCCAGATGGACCGCATCGCCCAGCGCCGACATCTCGACCGTGCGCAGCTCGACGAGCAGCTCCGGCGCCGCAACGCGTTGGTGGGAACCTACGACGAGCTGCGTCGGGAGATGGCCCGCCTCACCGGGCTCGGGATCGGCCGCTTCTACCTCCAGGGAGGGTTCGATCCCGAGGCGACGCCGCGACTGCTGGACGCGCTCGCCGACTGACGGGGCCGGTACCCTGCGTCCATGACCGAAGCACTCGTCGTCGATCTCGGAACGCCCGTCCATGTCGTCGACCACGGCGGGGACGGTCCCCTCGTGATGCTCATCCATGGTCTCGGCGGTTCCGCCGCCAACTGGATCACCGTCGCCGACCGGATCGCCGCCGCCGGCTACCGGGTGATCGCCCCCGACCTCGCCGGGTTCGGGATCACGCCGCCGGGCAACCGAGGAGCTTCCGTCGATGCGAACGCCATCCTGGTGACCGATCTCATCGACCATTTCGACGCCGGGCCGGCAGCACTCATCGGCAACTCGATGGGAGGGCTGGTGTCGATCCTCGCCGCGACCCGGCGCCCCGAAGCCGTCTCCGCCTTGGTGCTCGTCGACCCGGCACTCCCGCTGCCGTCGGCCCGCCCTCCCGATCCGGAGGTCGCCCTGAAGCTCATCGGACCCCTCGTCCCCGCCCTGGGCGGCCCGGCCATGCGGGTCTACCGGGCGACGCACTCTCCCGAGTCGGAGACCACCGAGACGCTCGCCATGTGCACGGCCGACCCGACCTCGGTCGCTCCCGAGGCGAAAGCCGCGATGATCGAGATGAACAGGATCCGCCGGACCCTCGACTGGA
Organism: Acidimicrobiia bacterium; assembly: GCA_026985095.1. Classification (GTDB taxonomy): domain Bacteria; phylum Actinomycetota; class Acidimicrobiia; order Spongiisociales; family UBA5794; genus JALSQW01. The sequence goes on from JALSQW010000009.1 coordinate 25,759, forward strand.
CCGTGCCTGCGTTCCTCGACGCCGACCGGTCCATCGCCCGGTACGTGTTCAACAAGCGGCGCTTCCGCAAGATGCTCCACGCCGTCAGCCAGCCGACCTTGCTCATCGAAGGGGAAGAGGATCGACTCGTGCCCCTCGACGCGGCCCGGTGGGCGGCCGGCGAGCGACCCGACTGGACGTTCGTCACGCTCGACGGCGTCGGTCATCTCCCCATGCTCGAGGATCCTGATCGCTTCCTCGAGGTCGTCGTCCCTTGGCTCCGGGAGCATCCCTGATCGCCGCCGTATCCTTCGGGTATGCGGATCGCGCTCGCCGGCGACACGATGCTCGGCCGCACGGTCGCGGACCGGCTCCTCGACGTGGGACCGGCGGGACTGTTCGCCCCCGAGATCGTCGAGATCACCCGCGACGCCGACGCCTTCGTGCTCAACCTCGAGTGCTGCATCTCCGAGCGCGGCGAGCCGTGGCCCGACCCGAACAAGCCCTTCTTCTTCCGGGCCCCCCCGATCGCCGTCGACGTGCTCACGCTCCTCGGGGTCGACGTCGTCACCCTCGCCAACAACCATGCCCTCGACTTCGGCTACGACGCCCTCGCCGACACCGTCGAGATCGTCCGCAGTGCGGGCATCCGCACGGTCGGCGCCGGCCGTGACCTGACCGAGGCCCGCTCGTCGACGGTCGTGGACATCGACGGGACCAGCTTCGAGGTCATCGGCGTCGCCGACCACCCCGCCGACTTCGCCGCCACCGACGACCGGCCGGGGATCGCCTACGCCGACCTGTGGAGCGGTGCGGTGCCCACCTGGCTGACCGACGCCGTGGCTGCCGCCCATGCCCGATCCGACGTCGCCCTCGTCACTCCCCATTGGGGCCCGAACATGGTGCCTCGCCCACTCCCCCACGTGAGGACCGCGGCGCGGGCGTTCGTCGACGCCGGCGCCGACCTCGTCGCCGGGCACTCCGCCCACGTGTTCCACGGGCTCGCCCGGCCCGTACTGTTCGACATGGGAGACTTCATCGACGACTACGCCGTCGACCCGGTCCTGCGCAACGATCTCGGCGTCTTCTTCGTCGTCGACGTCGACGCCGACGGCCTCCACCGTGTGGAGGCCATCCCCATCTTCCTCGACTACTGCTTCACGCGACTCGCCGTCGCCGATGAGTGGTCGTGGATCGCGCGTCGTTACGTCGAAGCCTGCGCCGAGTTCGGCACCGAAGTGACCGTCGAGGACGGCCGTCTCGTCACGACCTGGTGAGTCTCGACGTGTCCGCGACGCCCTATGCGCCGTCGGCCATGATGCCTTCGGCCTCCTCGGGCTCTGGGAGCTCCGAGGAGGCCCGATCGGATTCGATGGCCGCCTGGGCGGCGGCGAGGCGGGCGATCGGCACCCGGAACGGCGAGCACGACACGTAGTCGAGACCGAGACGATGACACAGCGCGATGGAACGCGGTTCCCCGCCGTGTTCACCGCAGATGCCCGCCTCCAGGTCGGGGCGAGCCTCGCGTCCCCGTTCGAGCGCGATCTGCATGAGCCTCCCCACGCCGTCGGGGTCGATCGTGAAGAACGGGTTGTCGGCGAGGATCCCCTGCGTCAGGTACTCGATGAGGAATCCGCCTTCCGCATCGTCGCGGGAGATGCCGTAGGTCATCTGGGTGAGGTCGTTGGTCCCGAACGAGATGAACTCGGCGAACTCGACGATCTGGTCGGCGGTCAGGGCCGCCCGGGGAACCTCGATCATCGTCCCGAACTTGTAGTCGATCTCGATCCCATGCTCCTGCATGACGGTCCGTGCTTCCTCTTCCAGCACGCCGCGTTGTCGCTCCAGCTCGGCGGCATCGGACGTGAGCGGGATCATCACCTCGGGCTTGGCGACGACGCCTTCCTTGGTGACCTCACAGGCGGCTTCGATGATGGCCCGCACCTGCATCCGAGTGAGGGCCGGACGCAGGATCCCGAGCCGGACCCCCCGCAACCCCAGCATGGGGTTCACCTCCCGCAGCGCCTCGACCCGTTCGAGGAGCCGATCCTTCTCCTCGATCTCGGTCAGGAGGTCGTCCATCTCCTTGAGCGTGCCCGCATTGCGAAGTCGGATCTTCAGGTCGGCGAGCTCTTTGGTGAGCTGGCCCCACCCGGGGAGGAACTCGTGCAGCGGCGGGTCGATGAGTCGGATGATCACCGGATAGCCATCCATCGCCCGGAACAGGCCGGCGAAGTCCTCACGCTGGAACGGCAACAACGCCTTCAGCGCGTCGCGGCGCTCGGCCGTCGTCTCGGCGGTGATCATCCGCTGCATGTGGGGGAGACGATCCGGTTCGAAGAACATGTGCTCGGTCCGACACAGGCCGATCCCGTGGGCACCGTATCGCCGAGCGCGTTCGGCGTCGACCGGATAGTCGGCGTTGGCCCACACGTCGAGCGTTCGGATCTCGTCGGCCCACTCGAGCAGTGTGGTCAGCCAGCGATCGGCGATGTCGGGGACCTTCGTCTCCAGCTTGCCGACGTACACGTCGCCCTCGGTGCCATCCACCGAGATCCATTCGCCCTCGTGGATCACCCGGTCGCCGACGGTCATCGTCCGCTCCGTCAGATCGATGTCGAGGTCCGACGCCCCCACCACCGCCGGCTTGCCGAACTGGCGAGCGACCAGGGCCGCGTGGCTCGTCCGCCCGCCACGACTGGTCACCACGCCCTCGGCGGCGAGCATCCCATGCACGTCGTCGGGTTTGGTCTCGGGGCGGGCCAGGACCACCGGTTTGCCCTCCGCCGCCCACTTGACGGCCTGCTCCGGATCGAACGCCACCATGCCGACGGCGGCCCCGGGCGACACGTTGAGTCCGCCGGTCAGCCGGCGCCCGGTGCGGACCGCATCCTCCTTCGACGACGCCGCGAACTGGGGATGCATGAAGAAATCGACGTGCTCGGGCCGGACCCGCACGAGCGCTTCCCGCTTCGAGATGAGGCCCTCGTCGACCATGTCGACCGCGACCCGGACCGCGGCCTGCGCCGTACGCTTGGCGTCGCGGGTCTGGAGGAGCCACAGGGTCCCCTGCTCGATCGTGAACTCCATGTCCTGCATGTCCCGGTAGTGCCGTTCGAGGGTCTCGGCGTAGCCGGCCAGCTCCTGATAGGCCTCCGGCATCTCCCTGGAGAGCTCCTCGATCGGCTTGGTCTGCCGGATCCCCGCAACGACGTCCTCGCCCTGGGCCTTGGTGAGGTAGTCGCCTTCGAGTCTCGGTTCCCCGGTGGTGGCGTTGCGAGACATGGCGACCCCGGTCGCCGACCGTTCGTCGCGGTTGCCGAACACCATCGTCTGGACGGTCACGGCGGTACCCAGGTCGTGCGGGATCCCGGACGCGTTGCGGTAATCGACGGCACGTCGGCCGTTCCACGACCGGAAGACCGCATCGATCGCCAGGCGGAGCTGTTCGTTCGGGTCGGTGGGGAAAGGACGACCCGTGCGCCGAGCGACGATGTCCTCGAACCGACCGACCGCCTCGACGAGGTCGTCGACGCCGAGCTCCGCGTCGGTCGCCACGCCTCGACTCTCGCGCAGTTCGGCGAGTACCTCTTCGAACGGCTCGCTGTCCACGCCGAGGACCACCGACGCGAACATCTGGATGAGCCGCCGATACGAGTCGTAGGCGAACCGGGCATCGCCGAAGAGGTCAGCCATCGATGCAGCCACCTCGTCGTTCATCCCGATGTTGAGGACGGTGTCCATCATGCCCGGCATCGAGAACTTGGCTCCCGAACGGCACGACACGAGCAGGGGTTCGGACGGATCACCGAACCGTTTCCCCGTCGCCTCCTCGACGCGGGCGAGGGCGGCGGCGATCTGCTCGTCGGCGCCGGCGGGCATCCGACCGTCGTGCGCCAGGAAGGTGTTGCAGGCCTCGGTCGTGATCGTGAACCCGGGGGGCACGGGGATCCCGATCCTGGTCATCTCGGCGAGGTTCGCCCCCTTGCCGCCGAGGAGACCCCGCACCGATTCCCAGTCACCTCCGACCGCCTTCTCGGCCAGATCGACCTCATCGAAGGCGTACACCCACTTCGTCATCGCCGTCACTCCTCACCGGGAACAGATCACCTCTGGTGTCGGCAGTGTGGTCGACGGCGCGTCGCCCGTCCAGAGGAATCCGGCCCGAGTTCCGTCTCTATGGGCTTCTCGGCGGTACATTGCTCACGATCATGGTCGCGATCCGCCCCGTTCTGCTGCTCGGTCTGGCTGTGGCCGTCGCCGCCTGCACGAAGGCCGCCGCGGCGCCCGGGTCGCCTCCGACGGACTTCGGTGAGCTCGAGCCACTCCCGGCGGTGACGGTACCCACCACGACCACGACCACGACCACGACCACGACCACGACCACGCCGCCGGTCGACACGCCGCCGCGGCGGATCGTCATCAACGGCACCGGCGACGTCAACCTCGATCCGACCTTCGTCCGTACGTTCCCGTCGACGGGCTACGAGGACGCCTGGACCGGTCTGTTCGGACTGTTCACGACCGATTCCCTCACCATCGTCAACCTCGAATGTGCCGCATCGAACCTGGGAACCGCGTGGGAGAAGCCGTGGAACTTCCGGTGCGATCCCGACGCGTTGCCGTCGATGGCCGCCGCCGGCGTCGACGTGGCGAACCTCGCCAACAACCACTCGATGGATTTCGGGTTCGACGCGATGCTCGACGCCAAAGGCAACCTCGAAGCGGTCGGGATCGCTCCGGTCGGCACCGGTGCCGACGCCTCCGAGGCGTACACCCCGGCCCTGTTCGAGATCGGTGGCCGCACGGTGGCGGTCCTCGGAGGCGGCGGCGTCCATCCAGAGACGGGGAACTGGATCGCCACCGACGACCGACCCGGCATGACCGACGGTGACGACACCGCGGCGATGGTGGAGGCGATCCGTGCCGCCGACGAGATCGCCGACATCGTGATCGTCACGATCCACTGGGGCGAGGAGGGCACCACCCGGCCGCGACCGTTCGAGATGCGCCAGGCACAGGCGTTCATCGATGCCGGCGCCGACGGGATCTTCGGTCATCACCAGCACCGTCTCCAACCCCTCGGCTGGTATCGGGGACGGCCGATCGCGTGGGGCTTGGGCAACTTCGTGTGGCAGGCGTTCCCGGCGGAGGCGAAACGGACCGCCATCGCCCAGTTCGTGTTCGAACCCGACGGGCGAGTCGGCGCCTGCCTGGTGCCCGTCGTGATCGAACGAACCGGCCACCCGGTCCTCCGGCCCGGCTACGGCGGACCCTGCGTCCCCGATGGTCCGTCCTAGCATCACCGGTGATGCGAGGAAGGACCCTGGTCATCTGGGTGGCGGCGATGGTCGTCGTCGCGGCCTGCTCACCGTCGGGCCCGGTCTCCCAGTCCCCGCCGACGATCTACCTGGTGCCGCGTTCGGTGCCCGATGGGTGGTCGCCGGTCTCGGTGGCGATGCCGTCGCCGTCGAGCACGACGCAGACCTACCTGCCGCCGAACGTGACGGGATTCGCCCTCCCGGCGTCCGGGATGGAGCTGACGATCATGGCGAACTCGACCTTCGATGCGGCGGTCGCTGCCGCCGAGCAGGCCTACGGCGGGCCCTTCGAGGTCGCCTCCGGCAAGATCCGCGGCCGGCCGGCGGAGATCCTGGCCTGGGGGGACCATGGTCCGGTGGCGGTGGTCGTCGACGAAGGCGGCGGCATCGCCTCGACCCTCCTCAGCGGCGGTCTCACGTCCCAGCAGTCCGTCGCGATCGACGAGAGCCTGGCCCCCGTGACCGCCGACGAGTTCGCGCGGTTCAGCGGCCGGTGATCCCCCGGCCCCAGCGGAGGCCGTCCGGTAGACTCGACGCCGAAGGGGGCCTCCATGGGTGCCATCGTCGCCGTCGCCAACCAGAAGGGCGGAGTGGCCAAGACCACGACCGTCCACAGCCTCGGTGCTGCACTGGCCGAACGCGGACGTCGAGTGCTCCTGGTCGATCTCGACCCCCAGGCGTGCCTGACCTACGCCGTCGGAGCAGATCCGGACGACCTGGGGATCACGATCCACGACGTCATGGTCGGTCGCGCCAAGGCCGACGAGGCGATCATCGACGTCGGGGACCTCCGTGTGCTGCCGTCGTCGATCGACCTCGCAGGCGCCGAGATCCATCTGCTCACCAAGACGGGTCGCGAGTTCGTCCTGCGGCGGGCGCTGAGGCCGGTCGTCGGCGACTACGACCTCGCGTTCGTCGACTGCGGTCCGTCGTTGGGGATCCTGACGATCAACGGCCTGACCGCAGCGACCCATGTGCTCGTCCCGTTCCAAGCCGAGACGTTGAGCCACCGCGGCGTCGGTCAGCTGCTCGAGACCATCGCCGACGTGCGGGCCTACACCAACGAGGACCTGCGTGTGGTCGGGGCGGTCGCCACGATGTTCGACGCCCGAACCCGGCTATCTCGACAGGTCCTCGAGGATGTCGAACAGATCCATGGCCTCGACGTTCTCGAACCCCCGATCCCCCGTTCGGTTCGGGTGGCCGAGGCGCCCGGCCGCGGCCGGTCGGTCCTCGACCATGCCCGCCACTCGAAGCCGGCCGAGGCGTACCGGGAGCTGGCCGCGACGATCGAGGCGAGGTTGTGAGCGGCGGTCCGGCACGGAGGGACGATCCGCTGGGCAAGCGGGCCCTGTTCGAGACGCCGCCGGTGAGGCCCGATGATCCCCTGGACGACGATCCGCTGATCGTCGCCGAGCATCCAGATGGGCGCGATGCCCTCTTCTCGACGGGACCGCATCAGCCCGGCACGGTGGTGGTGGGGTGCTCCCACTGTGGGGTGCGAAGCCGCATCTCGCTGGTGGAGGCGGCGGTGCGGATCTTCGCCATCTCCCTGTGGTTCCCGGGCAAGACGCACAGCCGGTGGATCCAGTGCCCGAGCTGTCAACGCCGGGCCTGGTGCAAGATCGAGTGGTTCGGCTGAGGATCCGGTCCCTGGGGCGGCGCGGGACCGATCAGCCGAGCCGGTCGACGAAGCGACGCCGATCGACGACGACCCGGGTGTGGGTGCCGGAAGCAACGACCGTGTCGTCCTGGCGGACCTCGACCCGGAACCGCACGGAACGACCCTCCATGCCGACCACCGTCGCCGAGGCGACGACGACCGCCCCGACGGGGCTGGGAGCGATGTGGCGGAGGTCGATCTCGGTTCCGACCGACGTCGACGCCTCGTCCATCTCGTCGGAGATGGCGGCGACGGCGGCGGCCTCGACCAGAGCGACCACCCTCGGAGTGGCGAGCACGGGGACGTCGCCGCTGCCGAGGGCGACGGCGGTGTCCTCGTCACCGACGACCGCCTGGATGGCGGCATGCTGTCCGATCTCGACCATGCGGGCAGCGTAGTTGCACCGGACGCGGTAGGTTCGCCCGCGGAGGTACCCATGCAGACACGTCGGGAAGGCAACGTCCACGTCGTCGACTTCGGCGACGGAGAGAACCGCGTGGATGCGGCGTTCATCGCCGGGTTGTCCCAGGCGATCGACGCCGTCGAGTCGAGCCCTCGACCGCGGGCGCTCGTCACGACCGGATCGGGGCGCTTCTACTCGAACGGTCTCGACCTGGACCAGATCCGAGCGCTTCCGCCCGTCGAGGCGGCCCGAACGCTCTCGAGGTTCGACCAGCTTCTCGGCCGCCTCCTCGCCGCCCCGTTCGTGACGGTCGCCGCCGTCAACGGGCACTGCTACGCCGCCGGGGCGCTGGTCGCCCTCGCCCACGACTTCCGGGTCATGCGTGTCGATCGCGGCTACTTCTGCCTCCCGTCGGTCGACGTGGGGATCCCGTTCACCACGGGCATGACCCGCCTGGTGACGGCCAAGATCCCGCCACCGTTGTCACAGACGTTGGTGGTGTCGGGCTCTCGGATCAGTGGCGCCGAGGCGCAACGGGGCGGCGCCGTCCACGAAGCGGTCGCCGCCTCGGACGTGCTCCCGCGAGCGATCGCGCTCGCCGAGGAGCTCTCCGACAAGGATCCCGAGACGCTCGGCACGATCAAGCGGCGCATGTACCAGCCTGTCCTCGAGCACATCGAGACGTCCTGAGCCGGTGCGTCACCCGATCGATCTCGTCGGGGGTCTGATCGTCTCGCACGGTCCTCGCAGCCTTCGGTTCTTCCACGACGGATGGGGAGATCCATCGGCGCTCGTCGACGTGTCGCTGCCGTCGGAGGCGCCGGCCCCGGTGGAGCTCGTCGTGGCCGAGGTGCGCGAACACGACGGGCTGGTGCACACGACCGCCACCTTCACGTCGCCTCATGCCGTGCACCTCGGGGACCGCTCGGGCCCTGGAGCCGTCCACCGGATCGAGCCCGCAGGGGGCTGCGACCGCATCGTCGTCTTGATGGCCGCGTGGAACGAGCACGACCCCAAGGCCCGGGTGGCGATCGCGGAGATCCTCGCCAGGCGCCATGGGATCGGGTCGTGGATCTTGGTGAATCCGTTCTACGGCGCGCGGCGACGGGGTTCCGGCCAGCCCATCGCCACCGTGTCGGACTTCTTCGTGATGGGTGCCGCGGCCGTGGCCGAAGGCCGGGCCCTGCTGGCCACGATCCGTGCCGCGGGGCACTGCCCCGGCGTCTCGGGGTACTCGATGGGCGGCAACGTCGCCGCGCTGATCGGGGCGACGACGCCGTTCCCAGTGGCGGTGGCTCCCCTGGCCGCCTCGTACTCTCCGGCGCCGGTCTACCTCGACGGTGTGCTCCGGGGCGGAATCGCCTGGGAGGCGCTCGGCGGCGAGGCCGCGGCAGCCGGGCGGCTCCGCGAGTTGATGCTCCAGGCTTCGGTGCTCCGGCTGGAGCCGTCGCCTCACACGGCGACCGCGGTGATGGTGGCGGCTCGCTCCGACGGGTACGTGCCGGTGGACGCGACACGGGCCTTGCATCGGCACTGGTCGGGGTCGGAGCTGCGGGTGGTCCCAGGCGGCCACGCCACCTTGGTGTGGTTCCACAAGGTGCTGCTGGCCGAAGCGATCGCGGAGGCCTTCCGGCGGACGTTCGGGACCCGAGGGTGCGCGATCGGCCGCGACCGGCAGCGATGAGGAGCCGGTCCCGGAGGCGTCGTGGTGCCGCCGACGCCGGCGGCGGGGGGCCGGACGGTCGCCCGGGCGGTGCGGCCCAGATCGCGGGGCCCGATCGAAGCGACGGCCCGGCGGATGCGGGCACCGTCGGGTACAATGACGACGTACACGAGGTGCGCCGGTCCACGATGACCGGACCTCCGGTCGTCGTTTTCGACCGGCCTTGCGGGACACGCAAGGAGGCGTGACATGTACGTGTTCGCAACCGTTGGGTTGTTGGGCCTCGCCGTGTGGGCGGTCGCGATGATCGTCGAGCGCTGGCTGTCGATCGCTCCCGAGATCTGGGCGATCGTGTTCGTCGGCCTCGGCGTCGGAGCGGCCTGGCTGGCGAACTTCGATGTCTTCTCGCTTTGGGGCATCGGTGTCCGGTCGGCATGGATCGGCACGACCCTGACCGGCCTGGCCATCGCCGGGACCGCCTACTTCTGGCGGGAGTCGATCGGGGTCTTGGCCGGGCTCTTCCGCAAGTACAGCGACGAGGCCGCCGAGATCGAATCGAAGCACGGTCTGCGTCGCGTCGCGTGAGGCGACCCACCTCTCGACTCGACGCAAGCCCGGCCCGGGGCCGGCGCCCGCCGCGGCCCGGCCCCGGATCCCTCGACGAACTCCCGTCGACGGACCACCACCTGGTACCCCCGACGGTCGGCGGCCCTCCCCTCTCCTCGCCTTGATCTCACGCGTCCGTGCTTGACAAAACTGAGTGGACTACGCTAAGGTTCTCTTAGGTTCTACGAGATAGAAACAACCGTTTCGGGTGAGGAGGTGAGTTCAGATGCAGATGGTTCGATTCGATCCGTTCGGGATGCTCCGCGAGTTCGATCGGATGCTCGAAGGCGAGGCACAGGTGGAGCGCACCTGGGTGCCACGCATCGACGCGTTCAGCGAGGACGGCAAGCTCGTCGTCCGGGCCGAGGTCCCTGGGGTCAAGCCGGAGGACATCGACGTCACCGTCGAGGACGGCAAGCTCGTCATCTCCGGCAAGCGGCACTTCGAGACCGAGACCGATCAGGCCGGTTGGCATCGCAAGGAGATCTTCGAAGGCGAGTTCACGAGGACGCTGTTCCTCCCCGACTCCGCCGATCTCGACAAGATCGAGGCGAAGACCCGCAACGGGATCCTCGAGGTGGTCATCCCGATGATGGCCGAGGCGCTCCCGAAGAAGGTCTCCGTCAAGGTCGAAGAGTGATCCCGACCGCGATCTGAACCCGAAGCCCGGTCCTCCTCCCTCCCGGGACCGGGCTTCGCCGCGTCGTCACCCGGCGACGGGCATACTGGAACCCCTGAGGAGGACCATGGCGTCCGAAGCGATCCACATCGACACCGCCGACGGACCGGTCCGCCTGTCCAACCCCGACCGGATCGTGTTCCCCGATCGGGGCTGGACCAAACGCGACGTGGCCGAGCACTTCGCCCGCTGCGGCCCCGGGGTCCTGCGCGGTGTCCGGGATCGCCCGACGATGCTGAAACGCTGGCCGCAGGGGATCGCAGGGGACCCCTTCTATGTCAAGCGCGCCCCGAAGAACGCCCCTCGCACCGTGGACGTCCGCTTCCCCTCGGCACGTCCCGGCACGATGCTCCTGCCCGGTTCCGTCGCCGACGTCGTGTGGATGGCCCAGATGAGCGCCCTCGACCTGCATCCGTGGAACGCCCGCGTCCCAGACCTCGCCCACCCCGACGAACTCCGCATCGACATCGATCCGACCGACGGCTTCGGGTTCGCACACGCCCGCGAGGTGGCGGCCACGATCCGCGATCTCCTCGCCGAACTGGAACTGGTCGGATGGCCCAAGACCAGCGGCAACCGCGGGATCCACATCTACGTGCGGATCCAGACCGAGTGGGATTTCTTCGAGGTCCGCCGAGCCGGACTGGCCCTCGCCCGCGAGGTCGAACGCCGGAACCCGCTGGCAACGACCTCCTGGTGGAAGGAGCAACGCCGCGGGGTCTTCATCGACTACAACCAGAACGCCAGGGACAAGACCGTCGCCTCGGCCTACTCGGTGCGGCACACCGGCCTCGTGTCGACACCGTTCCGATGGGATGAACTGGCAACGATCGAGCCCGACGCGTTCGACATGATGGCTTTCCGGGACCGCTGGGACGACGTCGGTGATCTCACCGCGGGCATCGACGCCGCCGCCGGACGGCTCGACCGGCTGCTGGAGATGGTCGCTGCCGACGAAGAGCGAGGCCTCGGCGACGCACCCTGGCCGCCCCACTATCCCAAGCAGCCCGGCGAGCCGCCACGGGTGCCGCCGTCTCGGCGCCGTCGCGACGTCGACGGCAGGTGAAGGCGACCCGACGGAAACCGAGACGCCGGCGGGCTCCTGCAGACGCCGAGCGACGACCTCGTCATCGGGGTCCGTGGAGGAACCCGTGAGGTCGGGCCCGGTCGACGGCGCGATCCCAGCCGCGTCGGGCGGCCGCGGCCCGAACGTGGAGGTGAACGACGGGTGCTCACCCACCCGCCGGCGTGAACATCTGGTCGAAACCTGGCCCGTCGAGCGGTTCGATCTGGTCCATCGTGCACTCGGCGGCATCCTTGTCCGGACGCCAGCGCTCGAAGCGCGTGGCATGACGGAATCGCCCGGAGGTGATCTGGTCGTAGCTCACCTGGATCACCACCCCAGGGCGCACCGGCACCCACGACAGATCCTTGTCGCCGCTCCATCGCGACTCGCCGCCCGGCCTGCGAGCGTTCTGTCCGAAGGCATCGTCGGAGCGGAGCTCCTCGAACAGCCGCAACATCTCGATGCGATCGTGGTTGGCGAAGCCGGAGCAATGACCGACGAAATGCAGTTCGCCGGCAGCGTCGTAGAGGCCGAGGAGGAGCGAGCCGATCCTGTCGCCGTCCTTGTGGACCCGGTAGCCGCCGACGACGCAATCGACGCTACGGCGGTGCTTGATCTTGACCATCTCGCGCGTGCCCTCGACGTAACGCCCGTCGAGGCGTTTGGCCACGATCCCATCACAACCGGCAGCCTCGAAGGCGACGAACCATCGTCGAGCCACGGCGACATCGGTGGTCGATGGCGTCAGGTACCACGGGACGGGCAGGGTCACCGCGAGCCGCTCGAGCCGGCTCCGACGTTCGCGGAACGGGACGTCCCGGAGGTCCTCGCCGCGATCGGCGATGAGGTCGAAGGCGATCAACCGTGCCGGCGTCTCGACGGCGAGTCGATCGATCCGGCTCTGGGCCGGATGGATCCGGTTCTGGAGGGCATCGAAGTCGAGACGGTCGCCGACGACGACCACCACTTCCCCATCGACGACGGTCCCGTCGGGCAGCCCGGCGACGGCCTCGACGAGCTCGGGGAAGTACTGGAGGAGCGGCTTCGCCTTGCGGGAGTCGAGCCGGGCCGGGGCGTTCCACGCGAGCGTCCGGTACCCGTCCCATTTCGGCTCGTAGGACCATCGTGGGCCCTCGGGCCAGGTGGTCCGGACGCGTGCCTCCATCGGGGCGATGGGCGGAGGGAAGGGGTGACTCACGCTTCGACCTTATCGCCCTTCCCGCGGCGTCGGTCCGTCAGGGCGGGGTCATCTCCCCGGCGACGATCGGCACATCCAGCCAGTTGTCGTACGGAGGCAGCGCGCACGAGTAGGCCTCGTTGTAGGCGCAGAACGGGTTGTAGGCGAGGTTGAAGTCGACGACGACGGTGCCGTCCCCCTCGGGCTCGATGTCGAGGTACCGACCGGCACCGTAGGTCTCCTCGCCGGAGGTGGCGTCTCGGAACGGCAGGAACAGCCCTGGGTGACCGGTCGAGAAGACGGTCAGGCGGACCTCCTTGCCGCCGAGGGGAAGGGCGATCTCCCCGACCTTGTGATAGACGCGTTCCTGGCCGTCGGTGGTGCCGATCGTGACCGGTTCGACGTCGACGGGCTCGACAGGCACACGGAAGACGTACGCAGGGTCGGGAGCGAAGTAGCGCAGGCCGGTGAAGGTCGCCTTGGCCGCCTCCGGCAACGGCGAGCGGGGATCGCTCCTGAAGAACTCGTCCTTGGCGCGGCGCCGGGCCACGAGCGTTTCGGTGTCCATGGCCGATGCAACCCGGCGGGCCCTCGGCTATTCCCCTCGGCGAGCCCGATAGGCTGCGATGCCCATGGCCGTCCTCGTGTACATCCGGGAACCCGGATCGATCTCGTCGGTGCCGCTGGCGATCGACGGCGATCGCTTCGTCGATCCTGCCACGGCGACCATCGAGCGCGAACTCGACACGTCCACGTGGTGGGCGATCCCCGGTCTGTCCGACTGCCACGCCCATCTCGGGATGGAGCGGATGGGCGACGCCGGCCGCCTCACCGACGCCGACATGGAGGCGAACGCGGCTCGACACGCGGTCATGCAGATCGAAGGCGGCGTCCTGCTCGTGCTCGACAAGGGATCCAGCTCCGAGGTCACGCTGCGGGTCCTCGATGCACCCGCCGATCGACGTCCCGAGCTGCAGATGGCGGGGAGGATCATCGCCGGTCCGGGCGGCTACTACCCGTTCTACGCCTTGGAGGTCGACGAGGAAGGTCTGGCCGACGCCGTCACCGAGGCGGCGGCGACCGCGGCCGGGTGGGTCAAGATCATCGGCGACTGGCCGCGACGAGGAGAGGGGCCACGGGCGAACTACACGCTCGCAGGTCTGCGTCGGGCCGTCTCGGCGGCCCACGCCGCCGGCGCACGCGTGGCAATCCATACGATGGCGCCCGCCGTCGCGAGCGTCGCCGTCGACGCCGGCGTCGATTCGATCGAACACGGCACGTTCCTCACCGAAGCCGACCTGCAGGCCCTCGCGGCACGGGGCGGGGCCTGGGTTCCGACGGTGACGAACACGGCGTCCATCGTCGAGTTCCTCGGCACCGACAGCTCCGGAGGACGGCTCCTCACCGAAGGGCTCGCCAACATCTCCTCGCTGCTGCCGGTGGCCGAGCGCTTGGGCGTGACCGTGCTGGCGGGAACCGACCTGGCCGTCCCGCACGGTCGGGTGGCGGTGGAAGCGGTGGCGTTGCGCGACGCCGGGCTGTCGACTGCGGCGGCCCTCGCCGCCGTATCGACATCGGCGTATGCCTATGCAGGGGTCGATCGCGGGTTCCGCCCCAGAGCGGTCGCCGACGTGGTGTTCGTCGACGCCGATCCGATGGAGGAGCTCGAGACGCTGCTCACACCGCGGTTGGTGATCCGGGCCGGGCGGGTGGTGCACCGGTCGTGAACGGCGAGGCCCTCTACCTGGCCGACGGAGATCTGATGATGCCGTCGAGACTCGTCACGTCGCCGTGGTCGCAGACGACCAGCCACGGCGGGCCGCCGTCGGGCCTCCTCGCGCGGGCGATCCAGGCGGTCACGAGAGACGACCTCCGTCTCGCCCGTCTCACCGTCGAGTTCCTCCGGCCCGTTCCGATGGCCCCGCTGGCGGTCACCGCCACGGTGATCCGGCCCGGCACCAGGGTCGCCCTCGCGGAAGCCGAGATCCGGGACACCTCGGGCAATGTGCTGGTCCTGGCACGGGGCTGGTCGCTGCGCGAACGCGCCGATCTGCCCATGTACGGCACCGACGCCCCACCACTCCCGATGCCGCATCCCGACACACTGCCCGAACCCGACTTCCTCATCTCGGAGTGGGCGCATTTCCCCGTCGACGCCGAGGACCTGCGTCTCGCCGGCGGGGACCTGGGAGCCACCGGACGAGCCGCGGTGTGGTTCCGGCTTCGGGTGCCCCTCGTCGCCGGAGAGGTGACGACCCCCGAGCAGCAGGTGGCCATCGCGGCCGATTCCGCCAACGGCCTCTCCCGGCACGCGGAGACCAGCGAGATGCTGTTCGTCAATACGGATCTGACGGTGCACCTCGCGCGCCGACCCATCGGCTCGTGGGTCGGGATCGACGCCACGTCCCACTGGTTCCCCTCCGGCCGGGGCCTCTCGGACACGACCATCCACGATCTCGACGGGTACGTCGGACGCTCGAACCAGACGCTGTTCATCGACGAGGCCCTCGGCGCCGCCGGTGGCGGGAAGGGATGACGGAGCCGCGAGGGACGGGCATCAGCCGACGATGTAGGTGCCGGTGCCGACCGCGATCTGGCGGCCCCGATCGTCGGTCATCTCCATCCTCGTGACGGCGACCCTCCGGCCGGCGCGCAGGACCGTCGCCGTCGCCTCGAAGCCGCTTCCGGTGCCGGGCCGGAGGTAGTCGACCCGCAGGTCGATGGTGCCCATGTTGGCGAAGATCTCCAGGCCTTCGTCCACCGTCTCGGGGATCCGTTTGCCGGCGGCTCCGAAGAGCGCGGCGATGCCGCCGACGAGGTCCAAGGTGGCGGAGACGACGCCGCCGTGGAGGGTACGGCGGGTGAAGTTGCCGATGAGCTCCTCGCGCATGGGCACATGGACCGACACGATCCCGTCGTCGGACACCGCGAACCGTTCGAGGCCGAGCACCCGGTTGAACGGGACCTTCGCCTCGACCGCTTCGACGAGCGCCGCCAGGGTCTCGGGGGGCGGTTCCATGTTCCGAAGCCTCCTGGGTGTGCCGCGGCGCCCGGCCGTGCGCCGCGCCGGAGTGTACGCCGGCGCGGCCGTGGAACATCTCGGCATCGGGTGGTGTTGTGATGAATGTCGGATTCTCGTCGATCGGCGGGAACCCGAGACGCCTTTCGGACGTTCAAGTAACGGAGACCGAAGGGGGTCGCCCGTCCACCCGAGTGTTCGGCTGGGCGCAGCATATGAGATACCATGTGAAATCTTTCACGAATAAGCCGGAGGAGTCGAAGGACATGAGGACGAGTGCCGCCACCCCACTGGAAGTGGGTGACAGCCTCAGCAGGTACCTGGCGGAGATCGCCGACCATGCGCTGCTGACCGCCGATGAGGAGGTCGAGCTGGCGCAGGCGATCGAGGCAGGCCGAGAGGCAGAGGAACAGCTCGCCAAGGTCTCCGTTCGCGGAGCCCAGCGGGTCAAGTTGGAACGCGCCGTACGACGCGGCAAGGAAGCGCGCGACCGGTTCATCCGCGCCAACCTGCGCCTCGTCGTCTCCCAGGCCAAGCGTTACCGCAGTCAATACGGGATCGAGTTCATCGATCTGATCCAGGAAGGGAACCTGGGGCTCATCCGCGCGGTCGAGAAGTTCGACTGGCGCAAGGGGTTCAAGTTCTCGACCTATGCCACCTGGTGGATCCGCCAGGCGATGCAGCGAGCGGTGGCGGAGAAGTCCCGCACCGTCCGGCTCCCCAACTCGCTGCACGACACCTTGCTCACCCTGAACGGCACCCGCAACCGGCTCCTGTCGGAGCTCGGCCGCGAGCCGACGCCCGAAGAGCTGTCGGCAGAGTCGGGACTGACCCTCGATCAGGTCATCGAAGCTCAGCTCGTCGCCGACTCGGTGTCGTTGGAGGCTCCCGTCGGTGAGGACGGCGCCACGCTGGGCGACTTCGTCGCCCAGGACGACGAGGACAACCCGGTCCTCGAGGCGGAGCGCAACGCGGTGATCGACATGCTCCGCAAGGCGATCCATCGGCTCCCCGAACGAGAGGCGTACATCCTGTCGAGGCGGGTCGGGTTCGAGGACGGCATCCCCCGTACGCACGAGGAGATCGGCAAGCACCTGGATCTGGGACCGACCCGGGTCCGGAGCTTGGAGAAGCGGGCGCTGGCGCGGCTTCGTCACCCGAGCTTCGGTCTCCAAGAAGAGGCGATGGTCCTCGACGGATGACCCGCCGGGGAACACCGGAAGAGGGACGGCTCGACGCCGTCCCTCTTCCGCGTCGGGGCCGGAACGGATCGACGCCGACGCGAACGCGCGAGACTACGTGTGCCGAGACCCCCTGAGGAGGACCCATGGCAGCCAGGCACCCCGGAGTCGTCTACGGGCGACGCGTCGCCATCGTCGACGGGCTCCGCACCCCGTTCCTGAAGGCAGGGACCGATTTCAAGGACGTCCCGACCCTCGATCTGGCCTCTGAGCTCGTCACCGAGCTCCTCCAGCGTTCGGGCATCGAGGGGACGCAGGTGGATCGGGTCGTGTACGGCTCGGTGATCCAGGACGTCCGGGCCCCCAACATCGCCAGGGAGGTCGTCCTCACCTGCGACATGCCCGAGTCCGTCGACGCCTACTCGGTGACGAGAGCGTGCGCGACGAGTACCCAGACCTTCGTCGACGGAGCCCAGGCGATCCTCCTCGGCGAGGCCGACATCGTCATCACCGGTGGCGCCGACACCCTCTCCAAGCCCCCGGTCCTGTACTCGGACCGCTTCGTCGACGTGCTCTTGGAGGCGAACACGGCCCGCGATCTGCCCTCCAAGCTGAAGGCCTTCTCCTCGTTACGTCCCAAGGACCTGGCGCCGCAGCCGCCGGCGATCGCCGAACGCTCCACCGACGAGACGATGGGCGAGTCGGCCGAGAAGATGGCCAAGGAGAACCGCATCTCAAGGGAGGCGCAGGACGAGTTCGCTCTCCGGTCGCACCGCAAAGCCGTCGAAGCGTGGGAGAAGGGGATCTTCGACGACGAGGTGATGCACTTCCACGTCCCGCCCCGCTACGCGAAGACCGTCACCCGCGACAACATCCCTCGACCCGACACGAGCCTGGAGAAGCTGGCGAGCCTGAAGCCGGTGTTCGACCGCAAGTACGGGTCGGTGACGGCCGGCAATTCGAGCCCGTTGACCGACGGCGCCTCGGCGTTGGTGTTGATGGAGGAGAAGACCGCCGAACGGCTCGGCCTCGAGCCGTTGGCGTTCCTTCGCTCGTGGGGTTTCGCCGCCATCGACCCCAACTGGCAACTCCTGATGGGCCCGTACTTCGCCACCCCGAAGGCCCTCGATCGAGGCGGCCTGACGATGGCCGACATCGACATCGTCGACATGCACGAGGCGTTCGCTGCGCAGGTGCTGTCGAACCTGCAGGCGTTCGCCTCCGAGGCGTGGGCCCGGAAGTACCTGGGTCGGGACGAACCGCTCGGCGAGATCCCCGACGAGAAGCTGAACATCTACGGAGGATCGATCAGCCTGGGACATCCCTTCGCGGCCACCGGCGCCCGTCAGCTCCTGACGATGGCTCGGGAACTGGCACGCCGGGACCGAGGCACCGCGTTGATCACCCAATGCGCGGCAGGCGGGCTCGGCGCCGCGGTCGTGCTGGAACGCTGAGGAGCAACCATGGATCTGACCCATTTCACCTTCGAGGTCGACGGAGCCGGCGTCGCCACCGTCTTGATGGATCGTCGAGACGAACGGATGAACACCCTCGGCCCGGTGCTGTTCGAGGACATGACCGCGATCCTCGACCGCCTCGAACACGACGACGAGATCATCGCCGTCGTGTGGGGCTCGGCCAAGGCCGACAACTTCCTGGCCGGAGCCGACATCCGCTTCTTCCAGACCCTCACCGACGCCAAGACGGCCGAGGACGCCATCGCAGCGACCCATGCGATGTTCGCCAGGATCGAGGCGCTGCACACCGAGCGGGGCAAGCCGGTCGTCGCCGCCATCCACGGAGCCTGCCTCGGGGGCGGCAACGAGCTGGCGTTGACGGCGTCGATGCGGATCGCCACCGACGACCCGAAGACCCAGCTCGGTCAACCGGAGGTCAAACTGGGGGTCATCCCCGCCGGCGGCGGGACACAGCGGCTACCGGAGCTGATCGGTATCGCCGCGGCGCTCGATCTGATCCTGACCGGCCGGTCGTTACGTCCCCACAAGGCGCACAAGATCGGCCTCGTCGACGAGGTCGTCCCACCCCAGGTGCTCCTCGACGTCGCCCGAACACGGGCGTTGGAGGCGACGACCAGCAAGCCCGACGGTTCCTCGATCAAGAGCTTCCTGTCGCCCGATCATCTCCAGCAGCTCGCGTTGGAGCAGAACCCGATGGGGCGCCGGGTCCTGTTCAAGAAGGCCGAGGAGCGGATGCTCTCCGAGACCCACGGCAACTACCCGGCGCCGCAACGGGCCCTGGAGGCGGTCAAGATCGGCGTCGAACAGGGCCACGAGGCGGGCTACGCAGCCGAGGCGCGGTTCTTCGGTGAGCTGGTCGTGTCCCCCGAATCGAAGGCATTGCGGTCGATCTTCTTCGCCACTCAGGAACTGAAGAAGGACCCGGGCGTCGACCGAGAGGTGGAACCGAAGGAGATCCGCAAGGTCGGGATCCTCGGCGGCGGCCTGATGGGGTCCGGGATCGCCACCGTATCGGCGCTGAAGGCGGGTTCGACGGTCCGGATCAAGGAGATCGACGACGCCGGTATCGATCGTGCGTTGGCGTACGTGCATCGCAACGTCGAGCGACAGCGCAAACGCCGCCGCCTGCGCGACTTCGAGGCGGAACGGCTCATGCACAAGGTGACCGGCACGACCGACTGGTCGGGGTTCGGGAACGTCGACCTCGTCGTCGAGGCGGTCTTCGAAGATCTGGGTCTCAAACGCAAGCTGCTCGCCGAGGCCGAAGGCGTCGTGCCCGACGGCACCATCTTCGCCTCCAACACGTCGTCGCTGCCGATCTCCGCGATCGCCGAAGGGGCGCAACGACCCGAGCTGGTGCTCGGCATGCACTACTTCTCCCCGGTCGAGAAGATGCCGCTGCTGGAGGTGATCCGGGCGGAGCGGACCTCCGACGCAGCGGTGGCCACGGCGGTCGCGTACGGGAAACGGCAAGGCAAGACCGTCATCGTCGTGGGCGACGGGACGGGCTTCTACACGACGCGGATCCTGGGACCGTACTCGACCGAGGCGGCGTTCCTCCTCGAGGAAGGCGCATCGGTCGAGGCGATCGACCGAGCGATGGTGCAGTGGGGGTTCCCGGTCGGTCCCATGCTGCTGATGGATGAGGTCGGGATCGACGTCGGCGCCAAGATCGCCAAGATCATGGTCGAGGCGTACGGCGAGCGGATGGCCGGACCGGCGATGATGGAGCGACTGATCGACGCCGACCGGCGAGGCCGCAAGAACCGGAAGGGCTTCTACCGCTACGACGACACGGGCGGGCGCGACGGGGTGGACGAATCGGTGTACGAGGTACTCGGCCTCGGGCCTCGCCGGGACATCCCGGCGGCGGAGATCCAAGAGCGTCTGTCGTTGGCGATGATCAACGAGGCGGCGTTGTGTCTGGAAGAGGGCATCCTCCGCTCGGCGCGGGATGGGGATATCGGGGCGGTCATGGGTCTCGGATTCCCGCCGTTCCGCGGGGGACCGTTCTGGTACGTCGACGAGGTCGGCGCCGCCGAGATCGTCCGACGTCTCGACGTCCTGGCGGAACGCTTCGGCGAGCGCTTCGCCGCCGCCCAGGTCCTGCGTGATCACGCGACCTCGGGAGGGCGTTTCCGCTCGTGAGGACCCGGTCGGCCCGGACGGCGGCATGGCTCACGGTGGGCATGCTGACGGTCGCCGGGTGCGCGCCCGCCGCCTCGGGTCCGGATCGGGACGCCACGCCCTCGACGATCGTTCGCTCCGAGCCGCGAGGTCCCGGCGGGATGGGACCCGGCATGGACCGAGGCATGGGCCCGGGGATGGGCATGGGAGGCCGCCACATGACCCCCGTTCCCGATGAGTACGCCGGGGTGGAGGGTCCCCCCGACGCCGATGCGGAGCGGGGCCGGGCGATCTACGAGGCCTCGTGCGCGTCCTGTCACGGAACGACCGGATCGGGCGACGGTCCCGCCGCGGCCGCGCTCGATCCGCCGCCCGCTCCGGTGGCGATGACCGCGCCCCGCCTCCCCGACGACTACCTGTTCTGGCGTATCGCCGAGGGCGGCGCGCCCTTCGGCACGCAGATGCCCGCCTGGAAGGATGCCCTCGACGATCGGCAGATCTGGGACGTGATCGCCTACCTGCGTGCCATGGCCTGACCGCGACGGTCGCCGGCGTCCCGGAGACCTCACCGGTCGCGCAGCACGCGGCGCATGATCTTGCCCGTGGTGGTCCGGGGCAGATCGTCGAGGAACTCGACCTCCCGCGGGACCTCGTGCGCGGCGAGGCGGGTCCGGACGTGGTCGGCCAACTCGGCGGCCAACGCGTCGGACGGCTCGTGGCCGTCGCGGAGGACGACGAAGGCCTTGGGAACCTGACCCCGGACGTCGTCGGGCACCCCGACGACGGCGCACATCGCCACCGCCGGATGCCCCATCAGGGATTCCTCGATCTCGCCGGGTCCGATCCGGTAGCCCCGCGAGTTGATGACGTCGTCCTTGCGGGAGACGAACCACAGGTAGCCGTCGTCGTCCTCGACACCGAGGTCGCCGGTGAGCAGCCACTCGCCCCGGTACTTGTCGGCGGTGGCGTCGGGGCGGTTCCAGTACCGCAGCATGAACACCGGGTCGGGTGCCCGCACGGCGATCTCCCCCTCTTCACCGACGACGGGACGGCCGTCGTCGTCGAGAACACGGACGTCGTGGCCGGGAAGCGCCCGACCCATCGATCCGGGCCGCACCGGCCACACCGAGGCGCAGTTCCCCACCACGAGGTTGGCCTCCGTCTGGCCGTAGCCCTCGTTGACCGTGATGCCCAGGACGTCCCGGCCCCACTGCAGCATCTCCTCGCCGAGGGGCTCACCGCCGGTGAACACGGCGCGGAGGGCGAGGTCGTCGCCCGTCGCCCCTGCGGCCCGCATCATCTTGAGGGCCGTTGGCGGCAGGAACGAGCAGGTGATCCGCTGTTCGGCCATCAGGTCGAGGGCCCACTGCGGGTCGAAGTCGTGGTCGGCGGTGACGACGGGCAGCCCGTGGTACCAGGAGGGGATGAGCGAGTCCATGAGGCCGCCGATCCACGCCCAGTCGGCCGGTGTCCAATGGACGTCACCGGGGCGGGGCGAGAACTCGTAGTAGGCCTCGAACCCGGGCAGGTGCCCGATCAGGGAACGATGCGCGTGCAGGGCCCCTTTGGGGGGTCCGGTGGTGCCCGACGTGTAGATGAGGAACGCCGGGTCGTCGGCCGCGGTCGGGGCGGGCTCGAAGGTCGGCGACCCCGTCAGCAGCTCATCGAAGCGGCGGTGGCCGGGTGCACCGTCGCCGGTGACGACGATGGCCGCACCGGTGCCGGCGGCGGCGACGGCCTCGACGACCTTGTCGACGTTGGCGGGGTCGGTGACGACGACCTTGGCGTCGGAGTCGCCGAGCCGGTAGGCGAGGGCGTCGGGCCCGAACAGCGCCGCGAGGGGCAGCGCCACGGCCCCGAGCTTGTAGATGGCGAGATGGATCAGGCCGGTCTCGAGCGACTGGGGGACGACGATCCCCACACGATCGCCGCGCCGGACACCCATCGCGGCCAGACCGTTGGCGAGCCGGTTGGACATCGTGGACAGGGCTCCGAAGGTGACGGTCCGCCCCTCACCCGCCCGGTCGACGACGACGAGCCCGGGCGCGGCGGGAGGATGGACGTCGGCGCAGACGACACCGATGTTGATCTCGGCGGGCACCTGCCATCGGAATCGCCGCCGCAGCGTCTCGTAGGTCGCTCCGGGGAACGGCTCGAGCGCTCTCGGGTTGGCCATGAGCGGAGGATACCGACCGTGTGCGGACGCGACCGAAGGTAGCCTGGTGGGTCCCCTCCGAAAGGTTGCGACGGTGCACGAGTTCCGGCTTCCCGACATCGGCGAGGGCCTCACCGACGCCGAGATCGTCCGCTGGCACGTTCGGGTCGGCGATTTGGTCGACGTCGACCAGCTCCTCGTCGAGGTGGAGACGGCCAAGGCGGTGGTGGAGATCACCTCGCCGTATGCGGGGACGGTCCTGCATCTCGGTGGCGTCGAGGGGGACACCATCGCCGTCGGGGAGATCCTGATCGTCGTCGGCGAGCCGGGCGAACGCTGGAAGCCGGACCGGCCCGTCGAAGCCGCAGACGTCCCGGCGAGCGTCGAGACGTCCGCGCCGAGTCCACCGGTGACGGCCGCCGGTCGGGTGAAGGCGATGCCGATCGTCCGCAAGCTGGCGAGGGAACATGGCGTCGACCTGGCGACGATCGCAGGTTCCGGACCGGGAGGCGCGATCACCCGCGCCGACGTGGAGCGGGCGATCACCTCGACGGCACCGGGGGACGGCGACCAGCGGGTGACGATGAGTCGCCTCCGTCGCACGATCGCCGAGAACATGACCCGTTCCTGGAGGGAGATCCCGCACGTCACGGTGCACGCCGACGTCGACGCCACCGCCCTGCTGACGGCACATCGGGCCCTCCGAGAGGCCACGACCGGCCCCGTCCCGCTGGAGGCGCTGATCGCGACCGCGGTGCTCCCGGCGTTGCGGCGTTTCCCCGAGTTCAACGCGACCGTCGACGGCGACGAGGTGATCCTGCACCGCCGCTACGACCTGGGGTTCGCCGTCGACACGCCCGACGGTCTCATGGTGGTGGTGGTTCGCGACGCCGATGCGGCGGTCCCGACCGAGCTGGCCCGCCGGATCACGGACCTGGCGGAGGCGGCCCGGAGCCGAACCGCGACGCCCGACCAGCTGACGGGCCAGACGTTCACGGTCTCCAACATCGGCGCCCTCGGAGGCGGAGCAGGCACGCCGATCATCCCGTGGGGGACGACGGCGATCCTGTCGATCGGACGGGCCACGGACACCCCGGTCGCCCGCGACGGCGGGATCTTCGTGGCCCCGGTGGCTCCGCTGAACCTGTCCTACGATCACCGGCTGATCGACGGGGCGTTGGGGCAGCGGTTCCTGTCGATGGTCGTCGAACATCTCGAGACCATGACTCCGCCCGTCTGAGCGGCGCGGCGGGGACCATAGACTCCGGCGATGCCCGACCGCATCTTGACCCGCGAGTTCGTTTTCGTCTTCGCCGCCAACCTCGCCAACGGGATCTCGTTCGCCCTCTTCCTCCACCTGCCGGGCTACCTGGCGCAGCTCGGCGCGGGCGAGGCGGAGATCGGCCTCATCTTCGGGCTGGCCGCGGTGGCGTCGATCGCCCTCCGCCCGGCGGTGGGAACGGCCATGGATCGTTTCGGCCGCCGACCGGTCATCCTGGTCGGGAACCTCCTCAACATCGTGTTCGTGGCCCTGTACCTGACCGTCTCGACACTCGGGGTGTGGGTCTACGTGGTCCGGATCGGCCAGGGCGTCGCCGAGGCGATGCTGTTCAGCGCCCTGTTCACCTACGGCGCCGACGTCGTTCCGGCGTCGCGCCGCACCGAAGGCCTGGCGCTCTTCGGGGTCTCCGGTCTGCTCCCGATCGCCATCGCCGGCATCGTGGGGGACGTGATCTTGTCGCTGGCCGGGTTCCGGGAGCTCTTCTGGACCGCGACGGGCCTGGCGGCCTCGACGCTGATCCTGTCGTTGCCGCTGCCCGAACGCAAGCCCCCGGCGACGGCGGAGAACGTGCCGCTGGGGTTCTGGTCGACCGTCCGCGATCGGCGGCTGCTGCCCATCTGGTGGATGATCGGCATGTTCTCGTTCGTGTTGACCGGCTACTTCGTGTTCATCCGCACCTACGTGGACGTGACCGGGGTCGGATCGGTGGGCCTGTTCTTCGGGTTCTACGCGGGCACCGCGATCGCCGTGCGGATCCTGTTCGCCCGCCTCCCGGACCGGGTCGGGCCGAAACGGGTGCTGTTCCCGTCGGTGGGGATCTTCGCCGCCGGGTTCGGGGTACTGGCCGCCGCCGGCTCCGCGCCGATGGTGGCGCTGGCCGGCGCGCTGTGCGGCGTCGGACACGGCTTCATCTTCCCGATCCTGTCGGCGATCATGGTCGATCGAGCCCCGGAGGGTGATCGAGGTTCGGCGATGGCGGTGTTCACGTCCCTGTTCGATGTCGGCACCCTGGTGGGCGGTCCGGTGCTGGGCACGATCATCGCCCTGGCCGGCTACTCGACGATGTTCGTCGCCGCCGGCGTGATGATCGCCGCCGCCGGCATCGTCTTCGCCCTGTGGGACCGGGGCCTCCACCCGGCCCCGACCCCCACCCCGACGTAGGTTCGACTCGACCCGCCGTAGGCAGCTCGCGGTGGGGATCAACCCTCGAACCGGAACGCCACCATCACCATGTCGTCCGCAAGGCGCCGGCGTCGCTCGTCGCTGAAGTCGTAGCCCGGGTCGCGGCGGGTGAAGAACACCTTGGCGGCCCGCCGGTGGCGCCGTTCGTATCCGGTCAGGATCTCTTCGCGCTCGTCGGCGTCTGGGAACCGCCAGGTGGCCGGAAGCCTTCGCCGCCCGTCCCAGACCTCCTCCAACCCGCCGGCCTCGAGGTTGCGAACCCAGTCGGCCCGTCGACCCCAGGCCGACACCACGAACACCTCACCTCCCCGGCGACCGACCACCTCCAGCGGCGTCTCGTACCGACGGCCGCTCTTTCGGCCCCGATGCACCACGACGATGAACCGACCGCGGGTGAACCGACCCAACCCGAGCCGGAAGAGCCACGCCGGGGCCTTCATCAGCCACCGTATCAGCCCTGCCGGACGCCTCCCGCGACGTCGGACCTCACGATCACCCTTCCTCGAGCCCATGCTCGTAGACCTCCATCGGCGGGCAAGCGCAGATGACGTGCCGGTCACCCCAGGCGTTGTCGATGCGGCTCACCGGCACCCAGTACTTGCGGTGACGCAGCGACTCGACCGGGTAGGCGGCTTCTTCCCGTGCGTAGGGTCGATCCCACTCGTCCACGAGCAGGTCCTCGGCCGGATGCGGCGACCGGCGCAGGATGGACGCTTCCACCTCGACGCCGTCGGCGGCGACGTGGTCGATCTCGGCCCGGATCTGCACCATGGCATCGACGAACCGATCCAGCTCGCCCTTCGGTTCCGACTCGGTCGGTTCCACCATCAGCGTCCCCGCCACGGGGAACGACATCGTCGGAGCGTGGAAGCCGTAGTCGATGAGCCGCTTGGCGACGTCCTCGTTGGTCACATGCGTGTCATGCTGGATACCGCGGAGGTCGAGGATGCACTCGTGGGCGACGTGACCGGACGACCCCTTGTACAGGACCGGATACGCCGCATCGAGCCGGGTGGCAACGTAGTTGGCGCTCAAGATCGCCACCTCCGAGGCCTTCGTGAGCCCATCGAGGCCCATGAGCCCGATGTAGGCCCACGAGATCGGGAGGATCCCCGCCGAACCCCACGGAGCGGCGGCCACCGCCCCGATCCCGTCCTCGAACCCGGGCATGTCGTCCACGAGCGGATGCCCGGGAAGGAACGGTGCCAGATGGCTGCGGCACGCCACCGGTCCCACCCCCGGACCACCGCCGCCATGGGGGATGGCGAAGGTCTTGTGCAAGTTGAGGTGGGACACGTCGCCGCCGAACCGGCCCGGTTCGGCCAGGCCGACCATGGCGTTGAAGTTGGCGCCGTCGATGTACACCTGCCCGCCGTTGGCGTGGACGATGTCGCAGACCTCGACCACCTGCGGCTCGAACACACCGTGCGTCGACGGGTAGGTGATCATGATCGCCGCCAGGCGCTCCGCGTTGGCTTCGGCCTTCGCCCGCAGGTCGGCGACGTCGATCGACCCGTCCTGGTCGGTGGCGACCACCACCACCTTCAAGCCCGCCATCGTCGCCGACGCCGGATTGGTCCCGTGCGCCGAGGCCGGGATCAGGCACACGTCGCGGTTCCCCTCCCCTCGGGACTCGTGATAGGCCCGGATCATCAGCAGGCCCGTCAACTCGCCCTGGGCACCAGAGTTCGGCTGCAACGAGACGGCGTCGTAGCCGGTCAACTCGGCCAACCACCGCTCCAGATCGCCGATCAGCTCCAGGTACCCGGCAGCCTGGTCGAGCGGGACGAACGGATGGATGTCGGTGAACTCCGGCCAGGTGATCGGGATCATCTCGGTCGTCGCGTTCAGCTTCATCGTGCACGAGCCCAGCGGGATCATGGAACGGTCGAGGGCGATGTCCCGATCCTCGAGATGGCGCAGGTACCGGAGCATGTCGGTCTCGGATCGGTACGCATGGAACACCGGATGGGTGAGGAACTCGCTGCGGCGGCGCCGTTCGTCGGGGATCCCCGACGGTGCGTCGTCGAGCAGCGCCTCGGCGTCGGCGGAAACCCCGAAGACCTCGAACAACGCCGGAAGCAGCGACGGCTCCGACGTCTCGTCGAACGACACCCCCACCGTCGTGGCATCGATCCGACGCAGGTTGATGCGCCGATCCCGCGCCGCGGCGAGCACCGCATCGGCGTCATCGACGACGACCGCCACGGTATCGAACCACGTGTCGGCCACCAGGACCCGGCCGCCGGTGCGGAGTCCCGCCGCGAACGCCGACGTCAGACGATGGACCCGCTCGGCGATCCGGACGAGCCCCTCCGGACCGTGATACACCGCGTACATGCCGGCCAGGACCGCCAGCAACACCTGGGCGGTGCAGATGTTCGACGTCGCCTTCTCCCGGCGGATGTGCTGCTCACGGGTCTGCAGGGCCAACCGAAGTGCCATCCGGCCGTGGGTGTCCTTCGACACCCCGACGATCCGACCCGGCATCTGACGCCGATGGGCCTCCTTGGTGGCCAAGAACGCGGCGTGCGGACCGCCGAACATCATCGGAACGCCGAACCGCTGCGACGATCCGACCACCACATCGGCGCCCATCCGGCCGGGAGGCTCCAGCAGCGTCATCGCCAGCAGATCGACGGCGAACGCCACCAGACCGCCGCCGGCGTGGATCTCCTCGACCAGCGGGGCGACGTCCTCCACCGCCCCGCGGGTTCCCGGGTACTGGATGAGGATCCCGTACGGATCATGCCCGGCCGCCTCGGCAAGGTCGCCGACGACGACCTCGATCCCGACCGGATAGGCCCGCGTCTTGATCACCTCGATGGTCTGGGGGTGGGTGTCGACGTCGACGAAGAACGTCGACGATGGCGTCTTGGAGATCCGGCGCAGCATGGTCATCGCCTCCGCGGCGGCGGTCGCCTCGTCGAGCAGCGAGGCGTTCGAGATCTCCATGCCGGTGAGGTCAGCCACCATGGTCTGGAAGTTCAGGAGGGCTTCGAGCCGGCCTTGGGAGATCTCCGGCTGGTAGGGCGTGTAGGCGGTGTACCACCCCGGGTTCTCCAGGATGTTGCGCTGGATGACCGCCGGGGTGATCGTCCCGTGGTACCCCATCCCGATGAGCGACGTGTAGACCTCGTTGCGCCCGGCGATCCGTCGCAGCCGTCGCACCACCTCGGCCTCGGACCACGGACCGGGCACGTCCGGACGGTCGTCCGTGCGGATCGACGCAGGCACCACGGCGTCGACGAGATCGTCGAGACTCCCGAAGCCGACCACCTCGAGCATGTCGGCGATGTCGGCATCGGATGGACCGATGTGCCGGGCGACGAACTCGCCGTCGGGCGACAGGTCGGTGAAGGGGCGCTGGGTCATCGGGTCGGCTCCTCGCTCGCGGGTGAGCTGTTCGGCCCCGCCGGATGTCGAACCGGCGGGGCGTGAGCCCCGTCTGTCATGCGACCTGAGAGATTCACCGCGGACGGCTTTCCCCTTCGGTGAGGGACCGTGACCGTGCGGTCGCGTCCCTGCTTTCCAGATTCGCCTCGTCCCTGCGGTCCTGGTGCCTGAGAGTTTCCCGGGGGTCGCTTGCTCCTTCGGCGCCGGTCGACCGGCTCTCCCGCAGGACGTCGATGGCGAACCGCAGGCTACCAGAAGGCACGCCGGCGCACCGCGGCCGAAGGACCCTTCCCGCCCGGGCGACGACCGTGGCACACTGGTGGCGGACAAGGAGAGGACGACATGGTTGCGCGCATCCTGGTGGCGGTCGACGGTTCGGA
>JALSQW010000010.1 GCA_026985095.1 Acidimicrobiia bacterium
CGATGACCTTCGACCTTGGGGGCTACGCGGTGGACTACAGCGGCGCTGCGGTCGAGGGCACCCCGGCCGAGGGCGCGTTCGTCGAGGTCAAGGGCCAGATCGACGCCGCGGCGATGACGATCACCGCCTTCAAGGTGGAGTTCAAGACCGGGGACGCGGGGATGGACGAGGGCGGCGAGAAGGCGGAGCTCTACGGTCCGGTGGTCAACCTGGACGAAGCGGCCATGGCCTTCGAGCTCGGCGGTTTCCGGGTCGACTACGGCAACGCCACCCTGGAGGGCACGCTGGCTGAGGGGGCTTACGTCGAGGTGAAGGGTACGTTTGACGCCGACGATCCCGCGTTGATCCACGCCACCAAGGTGGAGGTGAAGTACGAGGACGGCGGCGAGGGCTCGAGCTACGGCGAGGTCAAGGGGCCGGTCGAGGCCATCGACACGGCCGCGATGTGGATCACCGTGGCCGGCCAGACCTTCTGGGTCGACGCGGGTACCCTCGTCAAGCAGGACGACCCCGACGGCCCGCTCAGCTTTGATCAGGTGCAGGTTGGCGACTGGGTCGAGGTCAAGTACGGCGACGCCACCGACGCCGACGGCCGCTACTACGCCACCAAGATCGAGGTCAAGGGCGGGATGGACGACGGTGAGGGCCACGAGGGGTACCACGAGCTCGAGGGCTACGCACAGAACGTCGACGTCCCCAACATGACCTTTACGCTCAACGGTTACACCGTGGTCGTGGACGGCGCTACCGCCTACGAGGTCTTCGACAGCTACGCCGACGCAGCGACCTTCTGGGGTCAGATCAGCGACGGTGACAAGGTCGAGGTCAAGGGCGCCGTGGACGCGAACGGCAACTTCCTGGCGAGCAAGATCGAGCTCGACAACTGACTCCGACACCATCGTGCACCTGCTTTCCGCGCCGCCGCGGGGTCCAGTGGACCCCGCGGCGGCGTTTACCTGGCGTTAACGCCGCCCCCCTAGGCTTTGTAAGGGAGGGAACGTTTATGCGATGGAGAAGATGGACGCTCGCGCTGATCGTGCTCCTCAGCCCGGTGCTGGCGG
>JALSQW010000011.1 GCA_026985095.1 Acidimicrobiia bacterium
AGGGCGGTGGCGACGAGCTCGGGGGCATCCATGGACGGGTCGATCAGCCCTCGAGCTTCCGTCTGACCTCGGCGGGGACGGTGCCCGCAGAGGGGAGCATGAGCGGAGTGATGGAGACCATGCCGTCACGGGCAGCCTGTACGTCGGTGCCGTCGAGTGGGGCGAAGGGCACGAGCCCGCCGCTGAAATCGTGCACGTACGTTCCGGGACGGTCGGGACGGAACAGTCGCTCATAGCCGACCCTCGCCACCGCGGTGACCCTTCGCGGCGTGTCGGGGCCGGTGTCGAACGGCAGGTTGATGCTGACAACGTCGGCGTACCGGATCAGGCCCACGTCGACGACGAGACCGACCAGGCTCGCCACCTCCCCCGCGAGCCGTCCCCAACCGTCGAGCGCGGTCCCGGAATGGACGCGGGCGCGCCATGCGGGCCAGTCGCCGGCCACGGTCCCAGTCGACACCGCGACGGCAGGGATCCCCGACACCCAGGCCTCGGCGGCGGCTCCGACGGTGCCCGACGACATGACGAAGCCGGCGCCGTGGTTGTACCCGACGTTGATCCCCGACACGACCAGCGAAGGCGGTTCGTCGAACAGGTCGTGAACGGCGATCTGGACGGTGTCGGCCGGGTAGCCCGAGCACGTCCAGATCTCGAGGCCGTCGCGTTCGGTACGGCCGACCCGCAAGCTCCCGTACCTGCTGATCGCCTTGCCGACCCAGCTGCGCTCCTCGGCGGGGACCACGACTCGGACCGGGCCGAGGACGGCCAGGGCGCGGGCCGTCGCCACCAGCCCGGGGGCTTCGACACCGTCGTCGTTGGTGAGCAGGATCCACCCCATCGGCGGAAGGCTACCCGCGCCGTGCGTCGACCCGCCGGGCCGCCTCTCCCGGCACGGGTGGGGACGTGGGCACTAGCCTGTGCCGAGACGAACGGGAGGCGTCGATGGGCATCAAGGGCAGATTCGCTCTCGTCTTCGGGTCCGCGCTCGTCGCGGCAGCCTGTTCGGGAAGCGGCTCGGCCGACACCACCACCACGACGGCGGCGCCTCCGCCCAGCTCGACCTCGTCGACGACCACGTCCACCTCCACCTCGACGACGAGTACCACCCTCGCCAAGGTCGACCCGACCCTGCAGGCGACCGACCTCACGTACGCGGTCCAGCAGGACCTGGAGGTGCTGGGCTACTTCGCCGACGTCATCGACGGCATCTACGGACCGGTGACGACTGCCGCCGTGACGGCGTTCCAGAAGGACGCCGGGATCGAGGTCGACGGCGAGTTCGGGCCGCAGACGGGCCTGGCGATGGCGAAGGCCCTGGCGAAGGACAAGGACTACGTCGAGGACCTCCAGAAGGATCTGAAGGAGCTCGGGCTGTACTCGGGACCGATCGACGGCGACTACGGCAAGGGCACGAGAGCGGCGGTCGAGAAGCTGGAGGAAGGCTGCGAACTCCACCCGAAGGTCGACGGATGGTTCGACCCGCTCACCCACGTCTGCCTGAACATGGCGATGAGGTCCTGACGAACCGTCCTCACCCCGCCCACGGCAGGGCGGCCGCTCCGGTGCCGTCCCGGTAGAGCACCCCCACGAGACGACCCCGCCGATCGACGACGGGCAGGATCGCCGTGTTCGACTCGGCGAACAGTTCGACGGCATGGTCCATTGGCTCGTCGGGCTCCAGATGCGGGGCGTGCGACACGAGCTCGGCGAGTTCCCTACCGGGGTCTCCCCGATGGAGCTCCGCCGACGAGACGATCCCGACGAGCGCCCCGTTGGCGGCGACGACGATGTCACCGAGGCCCAGGGCGACGGCGTCACCGGCCCTCATCTGGGGCCCGTACGCCTGCGGCGGTTCCATCGCCTGGTAGACGCGCCGCGGTGCCGCCTTGACGACGATCGTGCCCGATGGGGCCCGGTGCCGGATCCTGGCTCCGGGGCCGAAGAACTGGCGCTGGAACCACGAGCCGCCGGGGGCGCCGATGACCAGCAGCGTCCCGGGAGCGAGCGCATCGACCATGTCGGCCGGGCTGGGCGCTTGGATGGCTTCGAACCGCAGGGCGGGGAACCGGTCGACGATCTCGGGGAGCACCCTCCGGGCCGACGGCAGCGGCCCGGGTGCGCCGTGCGCGTAGACGCCGCGGGCGGGAACACCGAGGCGGTGACCGATCCTGAGGGCGATCGCCGCGGCGAGCGGCGAATGGGGACCGCTCCCGACGGCGGCGACGACCTCGGTGGTGGCGTCGGGGTCGAAATCGGTCGGGACGGCGACCGAGCACAGGTCGAAGGACGACAGCTTGCGGGTGACCATGAGCAGCGACCTCGTGCGGATGCAGCTCCCGACGGGATCGCCGTCGACCTGGACCGCCGAGGCTCCCCCGAGGATCGTGGCCAGCTCCTGGCATCCAGGACCACGGGACCACGCGACCGGGACCTCGCTGCGATGATCCTGGCTCGTCGGCATCTCGGACCCCTCTCGGCCATGTGAACGGTGCCCGACCGTCGCCACAGGGTACCGCAGACCGCAGGATGAGGAGGGACCGCGGTGGGTCATCTCATGCGAGCACCCGGCGCCGCAGCCCCAGCGTCGAAGGAGCGTTGCGGTCCGCGGCCGGTTCCCTCGGCTTCCATCCGGCCCTTCACGTCGATCTCGTCGCCGGGGACGCCCTGAGACGGGCGGTCTCGCTCGAGGTCACCGAGCGCACCCGAAGCGGGCGAGCGCCGACCTCGGCCTGCTCCGAATAGGGACTTTGGTCCATTCCGCGACCCTCGTCTGGCTGGCATCCTCTCGGTGGCCGTAGCCGGGCTGCGGTCGCTGGAACGCGACGGAGCCGGGATGGCGCGGTGGCACGTCCACCCGACCTCCCGCGGACGTCGGTTCCTCACGGGGCTCGACCGCCAGGTCGGGCGGAACGAAGGAGGGAAGACGATGACCACGCAAGACGGTGGGTCCGTCGAGGTGGAGCGCTTCAAACCGACGGGTACGGTTGCGCTCACCGTTGTGTTCGTGCTCGTCATGCTGATCCTGTGGTTCTCCGTTTGGGCGATCCTGGTGACGCGGGGAGCTACGACATGAGCACCTCGACCGAGCACCTGCACATCGACCCGACCGAGAAGCGATGGATGATCGCGTCGGTGGGTCTGCTGTTGATCTTCTTCGCCGCGGTGACGGTCGCCGGGTTCATGCTCGGCATCCAGGTGCCCACGCGAGAGCGACGGGTCGATCCGAACACCGTCGCCGAGCAGCCCCCCTGGTCCGAGCCGGGGGTGCGGGAGATCGTCCCGGGCGAGGAGTACGAGGTATACGTCCTGGCGCATCGGTTCTCGTTCACGCCGAACGAGATCGAGGTCCCCGCCGGCGCCAAGGTGACGTTCTACGTCACGTCGACCGACGTCCAGCACGGCTTCAAACTCCAGGACACCAACGTCAACTTCATGGCGCTCCCGGGCCAGGTGTCGAAGCTGAGCACGACGTTCGAGAAACCGGGCGTCTACCCGTACATCTGCACCGAGTACTGCGGACTGGGCCATGCAGTGATGGCCGGCGCCGTGACCGTGACGGAAGCACCGTAGACAGGAGGGAACGTGGCTGAAACAACGACAAAAACACCTGTCTATGCGCTGACCCGAGAGGAGCGGCGGTTCGTCGGCCTCCATCTCGTGTTCGCGTTCGCGGCGCTGACGATCGGGAGCCTCTT
This sequence comes from Acidimicrobiia bacterium, assembly GCA_026985095.1. GTDB lineage: Bacteria > Actinomycetota > Acidimicrobiia > Spongiisociales > UBA5794 > JALSQW01. The sequence continues at coordinate 3,696 of JALSQW010000011.1, forward strand.
CGGGCCCCTGCAGGCTCTCGAGCACGCCGGCTTGGACCTGTACCCGACCCTCGAGAAGTTCGGGATCCAGTCGTACTACCAGGGCTTGACCCTCCACGGGGTCCTCAACGCCCTCGTGTGGACGACCTTCTTCATCACCGGGTTCCTCACGGTGGCGATCATCCGCGGCTTCCAGCGGCGACTCGCCCACCCGGGGTTGAACCAGCTGGGATTCTGGATGATGGTGGTGGGGCTGCTGATGGCGGCCGTCCCGCTCCTGCTCAACAAGGCGACGGTGCTGTTCACCTTCTATCCGCCGATGCAGGCCAGCACCTGGTTCTATCTCGGCCTCACGCTGGTGGTGGTCGGAAGCTGGATCGAGGGATGGGGGTTCTACGCCACCTACTGGCAGTGGCGCAAGGACAACCCGAAGACCCGCACCCCGTTCATCGCGTTCGCGTCGCTCGTCACGATGGTGATGTGGCAGATCGCCACCCTGGGCGTGGCCGCCGAGATCCTCGGGCTCCTACTGCCGTGGTCGATGGGACTCGTGGACGGCGTCGATCCGCAGCTCTCGCGGACCTTCTTCTGGTTCACCGGCCATCCACTGGTGTACTTCTGGCTGTTGCCCGCCTACGTGTCGTGGTACGGCATGTTGCCCAAGCAGGTGGACGGCAAGCTGTTCTCCGACTCGCTGGCACGGCTGGCGTTCTGGTTGTTCCTGTTGCTGTCGGTGCCGCTCGGCTTCCACCACCAGTTCGTCGATCCGGGGGTCCCGGCCGGCTGGAAGTACGTCCACGCGATCTTGACGTTCTCGGTGTTCTTCCCGTCGCTGATGACGTTCTTCACCGTCATCGCCAGCCTGGAGTACGGTGCCCGCCAGCGCGGCGGCAAGGGCCGCTTCGGCTGGATCCGGGCGCTGCCGTGGTCCAACCCGTCGGTGACCGCCCAGCTCCTGGCGGGCATCCTGTTCGTGTTCGGCGGCATCGGCGGCCTCGCCAACGCGGCCTACAACGTCAACCTGGTGTTGCACAACACGGCGTGGGTGCCGGGGCACTTCCACCTGACGGTGGCCTCGGCGGTGACGCTGTCGTTCATCGGAATCTCCTTCTGGTTGGTCCCGCACCTGACCCACAAGCCGCTGTGGCAACCGAAGGTGGCGCTCGCCGGCGTCTGGACGTACTTCGTCGGCATGCTCATCTTCTCGAACGCGATGCACACGGTGGGCCTCCTCGGCGCGCCTCGACGGACGACGCTCGGCCTCGCACCGTACGTTCCGGCGGAGTGGAGCGGCTACCTGTGGCGGGTCGGTTTCGGCGGCTCGCTGATGTGGATCGGCATCATGGCGACGATCACGGTCGTGGCCGTCACCGCGTTCCGTAAGAAGCAGCTCCCCGAGGGCGAGTTCGTCGACGTTCCGGTCGCCGAATCGATCGAGGATCCGCAGCGGACCCCGGTGTGGCTCGACAGCTGGAAGCCGTGGCTGGTCGGCACCGCGGTGCTCGTGCTGTTGGCCTACGGCCCGCAGCTCATCGACCAGCTCTTCGGCATGTCCGCCACTTCGCCACGGATCGCCCCGTAGCTTGCGCCGACATCGCCCACAGGGGATCGTGGGCCCGTCGGTCGATTGGGCCCTCCGCACCAGCAACCGGGTGCGGAGGGCCTTGATCCGGCTGGAGCGGGCGACGCTGCGGCTCGAGCAGCCGGTCGGCAAGGCGGTCGGGACCCCGCGCCTCAACCCGTTGTACCACACGGGGACGATCTCGGTGTTCCTGTTCGCGATCGTGGTCGCCACCGGGATCTACGTCACCTTCTTCTTCCAGTACGGGTTCGAGGCCTCCTACGAGGCGGTCACGAATCTCGAGGCGAACTTCGTCGGACGGGTCATCCGGGGCATCCACCGCTACGCGTCGATGGCGCTGGTGGTCACGTCCCTCCTGCACGGATGGCGGATGCTCTTCCAGGATCGCTTCCGCGGGGCCCGCTGGGTCGCCTGGGTCACCGGCGCCGTCATGATGCTGTTCGTGTGGGTGATCGGCGTCACCGGCTACTGGCTCATCTGGGATCGTCGATCCCAAGCCCTCAACGACCTGCTGCACCGGACCATCGGCGGGTCCACGCGAGGCCTCGACTTCCTGTTGGACAACATCCTGACGCCCGTCGCCAAGACCGGATGGCCGTTCATCCTCCTGCTCTTCTTCATCCACGCCGGCCTGTCGATCGGGGTCGGAGCGTTGCTCTACTACCACCTGAAGCGACTCAACCGCCCCCTGCTGTTCCCGCCCCGCTACTGGATGACCACCATCGGCGTCGGCATCGCCGTGGTGGCTCTGGTCTGGCCGGCGGGGATGTTGGATCCCGCCGATCTGCATCGGGTGTCGGGCACGTTCCCGCTGGATCCGTTCTTCCTCTTCCTGCTCCCGCCTGGGCTGCGTCTGTCCCCCGGCGTCGTGTGGGGTGCCTTCGTGGTCGTCGTCGGGGGCCTGACCGCCCTCCCGTGGATCCTACGGCGACCACCGCTGCCGCCGATCGTCGTCGACGCCGAACGCTGCACGGGATGCACGCTCTGCGTCGCCGACTGCCCGTACGGGGCGCTCGAGATGATCCCCAACGACCACGGGCCACACCGTCAGCTCGCCAAGCTGGTGGACGACCGCTGCGTCTCGTGCGGGATCTGCATCGGGAGCTGCCCGGTGGAGGCCTTGACGCTGGGTGACGTCCCCGCCGAGGAGCTGTGGGACGAGACCCGGCGGCTGGCGCAGACCGGGCCGTCCCCCCGCATCGTGTTCACCTGTGAGCGCCATGCCGAGTTCACCGGAGGGTCGTTCCTCGGCGAGTTCGTCGCCGACGGGGAGGAACCGGTCCACGTCGTCCCGGTGACCTGCCTCGGCATGGTGCATCCCGACCTCATCGCCGCGGCGATGGACTCGGGTGCCGGCGAGGTCCAGGTGCTGGGTTGCCCTCCGTCGGACTGCGCCAACCGGGAGGGCAACACGTGGACGCAGGCGCGCATCGACCGGACCCGGGTGCCGCGGCTGAAGAAGCCGTACCTCGACGCGGTCCGCTCCGACTGGGTGCCGCCCACCGAGTTCACTCGATCCCTCACCGACCCCGGGAGACAACCCGTCGCAGATCCTTGTGAGCGCCCGGCGGCGTCCAAGTTGGTTCGCGTGGGCGCCCTCGTCGCCTTGGCCACGGTGCTGTCCATCGCCGCCTCGATGATCCCGTTCGCGGCGCAAGGATCGGACGATGCGTTCGTGACGATCGCCCTCGACCACCAGGGAGGCGCCCCGATCGACGGCTTCGACTTCCCGCCGGCGATCGAGCACGGCACGGCGAGTCACCTCGTCGTCGACGTCGACGGCGACCGCGTCGTGGACCGAACGTACGACCTCGTGGACATCGATGGGGCGCCGCGGTCGCTCGCCTACGAGCGCATCGAGGTCACCCCTGGGGACCACACCTTGGCGGTGGGCCTGTTCGACCGTCGCGACCAGGCCGAACCGCTGCGCCTCTTCGATGGACCGATCTCCCTCGAAGGAGGGGAGGTGTTCCCGCTCTCCTACTCCGACAGTCGCATCGGGTCACGGGCCGACGTCGGCAAGTCGCTGTTCTTCGAGACGACCCTCGGACACAACTCCGGTTGCCGGGTCTGCCATTCACTGGTGCCGGGCAAGGTCGTGGTCGGGCCGTCCCTCGACGGTGTCGCGACGCGCGCCGCCTCCCGCGTCCCGGGCATGTCCGCCGAGGACTATCTCCGTCAGTCGATCGTGGATCCGGGCGCGTACGTGGTCGACGGCTTCCCCGACGCGATGCTGCGCAACTTCGACGAGCTGCTCACCGATCAGGAGATCGACGACCTCGTCGCCTTCCTCCTCACCCTGGAATGACGATGCGACCCACTCCTCTACCGAACCGGGATCGCGGTCTCCGTGAACACCCCGTCGCTGCCCGCCACCGTGCGATCTCCCCGCAGTTCCCCGTCGGGCATGATGGTGTAGACCACCGTGCCGCGGGGTCCGTCCTGGGGCTCCTCCACCGTGTGCCACTCGGCTTCGAGTCGGTCACCCTGCACGGTGCCCTCGCCCTCGAGCACCGCTCCGGTGACGATCCACTGCAGCTCGTACCGGCTCGGCGATGCCGTCGAGGTGATCTCGAGGACACCCGAGTACTCGACCCCTCCCGGACCGACGCCGTTGAGGAGGTACGACTCCACCAACGCTCCACCCGTGTCAGTGCGGGCGGGCGGTACGGCAGCGCAGGCACCGAGGACCACGGCGGCGGCAGCGACGGCAACAATCAGCGACCAGCGGCCGCGGCGTCGATCGGGACCATCGGCCCTATGGGAGCGCAGCGGAGACGGCATGATGACCCGAGGATACCGTTCCACGACTCCTCCCCGTTCTCGACGAGGTGGATCCGTCCATGAGCAGGAAAGCGATCTTCGGCGCGGCGATCCCGATCGTCGCCATCCTCCTCGCCACGGCGTCGTTCGTCGTGTTCGAACCCATCCAGGTGCTGCCGCGCATCCGGCTGGCGCCGGGGTTCTCGCTGATCGACCAGCACGGCGAGTCGCTCACCTCCGAGGATCTTCGCGGTTCGGTGACGCTCTATACCTTCGGGTACTCGCGATGCGGAGCGCCGTGTGACCGCCTCAACGCGACGGTGTCCGAGATCATGGACCGCCTCGACGAGGTCGACATGGATCCCGAGACGGAGATCCGCTTCGTGACGATCTCGTTCGATCCGGACACCGACACCCCCGAACGGCTCGACGCGTACGCTGAGGAGATCGGCGCCGACGGTGACCGGTGGGTGCTGGCGACGGCTCGACCCGGCCATGTCGAGAACGTCGTCAAGGCCGGCTTCAAGACGTGGTTCGAGCGGCGGGACGACGGGACGTTCTCGTACGACCCGGCGTTGGTCCTCGTGGACGGCTGGGGCGTGGTCCGGGGCGAGTACCGCTACCAGACCCAGACGTCGGACGCCGATCGCATCGTGCGCCACCTCGACGTCCTCGCCGAGGAGATCCGCAACGCCCATGGAGCCGCGGCCCTCGCCTACGAGGCCGCTCACCTGTTCCTGTGCTACCCGTGAGGAGAGGACCGATGGACATCACCGCTTCGACCCCCCAGACCCCCGACACCGGCGCTCGGTGGCGCAAGCGGCTCCGTATCGGGGTCGTCGCACTGGTGGTCCTCGCCGTCGGGGTGTACGGCGCCCGGACCGTCCTCGCCAGGGCCCGGCCCTACGTGTTCCACGGCAGCGTGATCCAGTCGACCGAGAAAGCCCCTCAGGTGAGCCTGCAGTCGGGAGACGGGCCCGTGTCCCTGGCCGACTTCGCAGGCGAGGTCGTCGTCCTGTACTTCGGTTACACGTTCTGTCCGGACGTGTGCCCGACGACGCTGGCGAAGATGGCGCGAGCCATGGACCTCCTGGGGGACCGCTCCGACGAGGTCAACGTGGTGATGATCTCGGTCGATCCCGAACGCGACACGCCCGAGATCGTGAGCGAGTACGTCCGCCACTTCGATCCGCGGTTCATCGGCGTGACGGGACCTCCCGAGGTGATCGATCGTGTGGCCACCGTGTACGGCGTCTACTACGAGAAGGCAGAAGGGTCTGCAGCCACCGGGTACCTGGTGAACCACACGGCGACCTTGATGGTCATCGACCGGGAGGGCTACCTGAAGGTCGTGTTGCCCTTCGAGGGAACCGCCGAGGAGATCGCGGCGGACATCGAGTATCTGCTGGAGCATTGATCCATCGCACGCTGTCGATGGCCGCCGGCGGCGAGGAGGACGACGCGTCGGTGGAGCTGACGACGACGATCATGGAGGATCGGCCATGGGGACGCAGCTCGACCGGATCGACGTGGCTGGACGTCACGTCTCGATCCCGAAGACGGCCCCGGCGGCGACGCCCAGCAGGTACCCGGCGAAGCCCGCCCCAGCAGCCAGCAGGAGCATCTCGAGGCCCGAGGGGACGATCCGCTGGCCACTGACGATCGCCTTGCCCGCGCCGAGGGCGAACAACGCCAACCCCGTGGCGGCGACGGCGACCTGCAGGGCCCGGTGCGGGTCGACGAACCCGACGGTGAACGGAGCGATGGGGACGAGCGCCCCGGCGGCGTACGCGGCGGCCATCACGGCGGCGTCGCGACCGGGCGAGAACGTTCGGGGGTCGACGGTCGGACCGTCGACGGTCGCCAGCCGGGCGTCGCGCTCGGCCTTCGACGACAGATACGTCCCCATCGACATGGAGAGCACTCCTGCGATGGCGTTGACGAGCCCGGCGATGACGATCACGTGGTTCGACAGACCGGCTCCGACCATCCCGGCGATGAGCGCCATGTTCTGAACCGTTCCGTCCTCGGCACCGAAGACGATCTCGCGGATGGCGTCGGCGACGGTCTGGTTCCCATGCCAGTTGGACGGCCGCAAGATCGTGTGCATGGGCCGATGATGGCGCAGCGGTCTCCACCCGGCGCAGGGCCGAACGGCCCGAAGTTCGTCTGCCCTACTCGACCGCGGTCGGCCGGCTCTGCCATGGCAGGCGACGCTGCGTGCGCTTCGCGGCCTCGCGGCGTTCCGCGAGGAGCCTCTTCGACTCGGCGATCCGGTCGGCGCGGTCCAGCTCGATGCGCCGCAACGTGTCGAGAACGGCAGCCATCTGCTCGGAGGTGACGGTGGGGAACCGGAAGGCGGCGTGCACGAACGTCGGGGTGTCGGCTCGGTAGTCGTGGCCGAAGGATCTGAAGTTCCCCGGGATGCTCTTCATGGCGTTCATCGCGTCGACGCCGAGCTGCACGAAGGTGATCAGCGGGACCCAATCCATTCCGTTGGGGACGTTCCTGCCTCGTTCGCCGTCGCGCAGCCACGGCGGCTGCTTGACCGCCCAACGCAACGAGATCTGGGCGATGGGGTCGTTGTCGTGATCGACGACGATGGCGCGCAGGCGATCTCGGTCGTCGGCGGAGAGCTCGGCGAACTCCTCGAAGCGGTCGAACGCGGCCACCGTCCCTGGCGGAACGAGCTCGGATGCGCCCTGGCGCATGCCGGTCTTGGACCACTTCGCGAACCCTGGGAGACCGAACCACAGGGCCCGGTCGATCCCGTAGTGGTCGAACCCGGCGATGCCCTGGTGCATGACGACATCCGACGACGACCATGCCCCGAGACTCTCACCGAAGACCAGAACCGTGGGCCGATCCTCCTCGGGCATCCCCAGCAGCCGCTGACGCACGCCCCACAACAGGCCCCGGAACTGGGCCCGACCGAGGGCCACCTTCTGCACCTCGAGGAACGACGGTCCTCGTCCGTACTGGACGCACGCGCTGGCGATGTCGCCCCTGGCGAGGATCTCGGCGGCCTCGATCATCGTCTGATCGACCCATCCGGTCCCGGTCGGCGAGATCAGCAGCAGGAAGCTGCGATCCCATGCGCCGAGGACATCGAGCTCCTGGAGCATCATCTCGGAGCGACCCGACGGATAGAGCGGCTCGCTGTTGACCCCCACATAGGCCCGGATCGGATGAGCGACCGCAGGTTCACCGAGGGTGGCCTCGATCTCGTCGGGGGTGATGACGTCGGTGACGAACCGGCGTCCCTGGAGTCCGAGCTCTTCGAAGGGCGAGACGCTGGCCGGACCGCCCGACACGTGCGGGCTGGTGGGCGGGACCGAATAGGCCGGTTCGATGATCTCGTTGCTCCGCGCCATGGCGCCGACACCGGCGGTGTACGCGGCGACGCCACCCGCCGCCCACAGGGCGGCGTTGAGAGCCCGCCCGAAGGTGGCTTTGATCGGATCGCCCTCGCCGAAGTAGGACGCCAGGCCGCGACGCGACGCGGTGAAGGCCCTGGCCAGTCCCCGCCCGGTCCAAGCGACGCCGGAGCCGACGGCGAACGCCCCGGGCATCGTCGCCCGGGCATCGTCCTCGGTCCAGCGCTCGACGACGGCCTGGCGCTGGGCGAGGAGCCGGTTGGCGTAGTACATCGCCCCTGCGAACGTGCCCAGACCCGTGATCAACGGCCGGACCGGAGCATCGGCGGGGAACCTTCGTCGGAGCTCCATCACCGACTCGCTGATGATCCCGCCGATCGCTCCGGCCGCGGCGAGGTCGCCTGCGCTGCGGAGTGCCGCCTTCGGGGTGGGCTCGTCGTCGGTGTCGGGGATCCGGCTGAGGGCGGTCCCTCCGGCGAGGAGGACGCCTCTGACGGCGAGCCGGAGCGGGAACAGTGCGGACGGGGGGACGACGGTCCGGACGAAACCATCGACGGTCTCACCGACGACTTCGGCGGCGAGGACGGACACGCCGCTGGCGATGCCCTGGTGGACGGTGGCGCGGGGCATCAACGATGGAGCCAGGGAGGCGAAGGTGGCGCGGGCACGCAGCGGACCGGAGGCACCGCCCACGAGCGGGTTGAACCAGTCGGCGATCCGTACCGCGATCCGTTCGAGTTGCGTACGTCGTCGCTTCATCGCCTGTCCTCGCCGGCGCTGCCGGGGCAGGCTACCAGGGGCGTTCAGGGCCGCGGCCGGCCGCGGCGGCAGGGCCGCGCTTTGGCCGTGCGTAGCAGGCGCCGCCGCGCCTCATCCAGGCGACTCGGGGCCGAACACGCCCGTCAGCCAGGCGAAGCGGGTCGGCGGGTCCGCAGCCGCAACCAGGATCGGGGGTCAGGCGAGGCAGGTGACCCGAGGGAGGCCGTCTGCCGCCGTCACCCAGGTGGCGCCGTCGTCGGCCGACGCCCACACGGTGGCGCCGAACCCGACGTAGACGCTCCCTTCGTGCACCGTCAGATGGTGGGTATCGACGTTGCCTGCGAACCATTCGGGAAGTCCCGAGATCATCGGCTCCAGGGGGCCTTCCCGCAGCGGAGCTCGATAGAGGCGGCCGTGGACGCTGGACGGGCCCGTCGACGCCGACACGAACACTCGGTCGTCGCCGACGGCGACCGCCCGGCAGTAGACGTCGTGGAGACCCTCGGTGCGGAAACCGAACTCGGCCCCGCCGATGCTCTGCGCCAACCCGACGGCGGTGGCGGCGAACACGGTCGCCTCGATCCGACGATGTCCGACCACCTGATGGGCGTCGGCGTCGATGTCGAGGAGCGGCACCACGTCGGAGCCGTCGTGGCGGAGCACGCCCCCGACGTGCACGTTGACGTACAGGGTGCCTCCGGCGTCGACGGTGAGGGAGCGGACGTCGGGAGGACCGCCCCACGGGGTGTACCACCGGCCCCGCCCCGGTGCCCGGTCGAAGGCCTCGTCCCGGATCAGGTCGCCGTCGACGAGCCGGTACAGGCGGGCCCGGTCGGCGCCGACCCACACCGTCTCCCCGGTCGGCTGCACACACGTCGGCACCGCACCGTCGGGCAGGGCGGCGACCGGTCGACCGTCACGGAAGATCACACCGTCCCGGCTGCACGCCCACCACTGGTCCTCCCACCGACCGACATGGGCGACGGCGCGGTCGGGCAGAACCGGGTCGGGGTCCCCGAGGACGAAGACCCCTTCTTCGGTGCCGACCAAGAGGGCCATACCTCGCTCGATCCTACTCCCCGTGCCCCGCTGCGGAGGCGTGCGAGCAGATCGATGCGCCGCTCCGTGGAGGCCCCGGTCTGGTCCTGCCCAGCGCCGATCGGACGCATCGGATCACCGGTGCGGCCTCGATGCTCCAGACCCGTGGGTGACCGACCGAGAGCCCGGGACGGGTTCCCCGTTCGGAGCGACACCGAAGATGCCGGCCGGTACCGTGTGCCCGAACGGTCGGAACCGACGAGGAGGTACGCGACATGGGTGACGACGCGCCACACCGCGTCGGCGATGGCGACGAGGACGCTCGCGAGGTGGCGAAGCGCCTGCTGGCCGAACGCATCGACGCGGCGCGGGTCTGGGAACAGACCGGTGGTCGGGTAGTGGCCGGCCTGGCGGTCGGGGTGCTGACGGTGGGGACCGTCGCCTACCACTTCCTCGAAGGGTGGAGCTGGATCGACTCGCTGTACTTCTCGACCGTCGCGGTGACGACCGTCGGTTTCGGGGACCTGTCCCCGACGACACCCCTCTCGAAGCTCTTCACGGTCTTCTACCTGCTGAGCGGCATCGCCGTGATCGGCCTGTACATCGACCAGCGGGTCGGCGCCCGGCGCACGCGGGCATCCAGGCGTCGCTCCGGCGGCTGACCGACGTCGGAGGGACGGACCCCATCATGCCCGAGTTGTGAGAATCGGGGAGGTTGTCCCTGGCAGTGTGGTGTGATGGGGTGAGCCCTCCGACGAGACTGTGGGTTGTAGGACTCACGACTCGAAGGAGGGCTCGGGGTGAGCGCTACAAGCAGACGGCAGCATCCGAACGCGCCGTGGACGCCGGAAGGTCGCCGCCGGATGGTGGCCTGTGTCCTGGAAGATGGCTGGTCGGTGGCGGCGACCGCGGAACGGTTCCAGGTCGACCCGAAGACGGTGCGGAAGTGGCGGGACCGGTCTCTGGCGGACGGCGACGCGGGTCTGGTGGATCGGTCGTCACGGGCCGCATCGGTCCCCGAACAGGACGCCGCGGCAGCTGCAACGACGGGTGTGTCGCCTGCGCAGGGAACGACGTTGGGGTGCCGACCTGCGCCGCCACCGGCACCCGGGTGTCCAAGACCCGCCCGTATCGGCCCCAGACCAACGGCAAAGTCGAACGGTTCCACCTCCTCGAAGAATGGGCCTACCTGCGGCCCTGGCGATCAGAAACCGAACGCACCGACCCCTACGCCGGCTTCCTCCACTTCCACAATCACCACCGAGCCCACGGCTCACTCCAATGGGCAACCCCCATCAGCATCATCAAGGACAACCTCCCCGAAGAGCACACCTCGTGCTCAGCGGGCGGGGCATAACCAGGGAGACCCGCCGCGTTCGGGTTCGTCGAGCATGTGGCTGATCCGCTCGGCCCGGGTCTCGGAACGTTCCGCCCGTCCGAACCATCCGAGGTCGACGTTGCGCAGATCGGCTGGGCATTCCTCATCGCTGGACATGAGATGCCGGGTCTGGAGCAGCTCGAGGACGGGCATCCGGTGACGGGATGGCCCGGCGGCGGCCGTCACCCGAATCGAGCCACGAGGAACAGGTGGTAGCCGAACAACACCGCGTATCCGGCGGTGGCGAAGGTGGCGAACTCAAGCGCCCGACGGTACCGGCGGAGCTTCCACAGCACGAACCCGCCGATGACAACCATCTCGAGCTTCATCAACGCCGCCACCACGGGCCCGGATGCGAAGAGCACGGCCATGATGGGATTGGCCTCGACCGCTCCGAGCCCCAAGGCCCGCCTGGTGAACACCAGATCCAACACGTTGAGGACGGCGAGGTGAGCGAGGACGAGCAGGAGGATGCGGTCGTTGTCGGCCATGGCACGGAGCATCCGATCGAAGGCCGCGCCGACCACCGATGAGCTCGGCCCACGCCGATCGAAGCCGCTGCGGCGTTCCCGGACGACGAAGCGACGCCGTCGGCGCCGGTCGGTTCCTCTCCGCTCGGTATCGGCGATGGCGGGTCCCACGGGTACCTCCTGGTGCCGTCGAAGGCTACCAACCCGCCGGAGGTGCGCAACGGGTCGAGACCGACGCGAGGGCGACGATGTCTGCATCCGAACGGACACGACGGCAGATCGCCGTCGGCGATGCGGTGGTGCGCGGGGAGCGAGGGTCATGTGGCGGCACGTGCCCGCACCTCGGGCCGAGCTGGGTCGTCTCGCGCCCGGGTTCCTCCGGGACCTTCCGGGCGGTCGTCACGGATCGACGTCCTGTGGCATCTGGGAGGGCTCGGGACCGGAGAGACGGTCGGCCATCCACCGCCGGATCGATCGTACCGCCACGTCGGGCTGGTCCTCGGGCCAGAAGTGCCCTGCGTCGAGGAGGACCGTGCGGTGGTCCGGCAGAGCACGCTCGAACCGACTCCGCTCGGCGTCCCGGAACCCGAAGTCGCGGGACCCCCACAGCAGCAGGGCCGGTCGGTCCCCCATGGCGTGCAACCCGCGCTCGGCCTTCCGTTCGAGTTCCACCGCGGCGATCAGCTCACGCGGGAAGATCGCGGTCTGGATGCGACCGCCGTTGGCGAAGGGCGCCGCGTACATGGCCAGGATCTCGGCCGTCGGCGGGTGCGCGAAGCCTCGCGCCATGAAGAACCGCCACACGCCGTTGACGGCGCGGGCAGCCGTGCGACCGATCGGTCCACCCATGATGCGGCTGAAGAACGCCAGGCGCCGGTCGCCCGCGAGCGGCCATGCCCAGGTGTTGCCGAGCACGACCCCGGAAACGACCTCCGGCCGGTCTGCCGCGAGCGCGAGGCCGATCGGCCCGCCCCAATCCTGCATCACGAACACGACCCTGCGGAGGCCGAGCCGCTCGACGAACTCTGCGACCACCCGGGCCTGTTCGGCCGCGGTGAAGTCGAAGCCGGGTGCCGGAGTGGAGAGGCCGAATCCGGGGTAATCCACGGCGATGCATCGATGGTCGGGGGCGAGACCGGCGATGAGCCTCCGGTACAGGAACGACCAGGTGGGATTGCCGTGGAGGAACACCAGCGCGGGGGATCCTTCACCCTCGTCGATGTAGTGCAACGTCGTACCGTCGCCAAGCTCCATGAACCGGCTCGTGAACGGGTAGAGCGAGCGGTCGATCTCGAACGGCGGGAGGGTCACGCTCCGCCTCCGGGTTCCACCCCGCCGGGCCGCGGTGGCTCCTGTGTGGGATCGGGTGTCGTGATCATGGGGTGCTCACCTCCGCCGATATGTTGTATATGCAACATATCTAGGATCGCGTGCATATGCAACTCGATGGGCGACCCATGGCGATCCGCCTGCGGGACGAGTGCCTCGGAGCGAGGGCCCGGCATCTCAGCCGCGTGCTGACACGACGCTACGACGCAGCGCTGGCTCCCCTCGGGATCACCACGGCCCAGCTCGAGATCCTCGGGATCGTCGAGCTCACCTCTCCCACCAGGCCCGCCGAGATCGCCCGTCTGCTCGACGCCGATCGTTCCACGGCGAGCCGCAACATCAGGATCATGCTCGACAACGGGTGGCTGGCCGAGGAACCGGCTCCGACCGGGCGAGGCAAGCTCGTCGAACTCACCGCAACCGGCAGGAACCTCCTCGTGGCAGCCGAAGTCCGGTGGAACGAGGCCCAACGGACGACCGAACGCGAGCTCGGACCGGAGGCCATCACGACGTTCGATCGATGGATCGCCACCGGGCGTGAAGAGCGATGACAACGCTCCCCGAGCCACCGAGCGACCTCGATCGGATCCTGGTCGACCACGATCGCCACGTGACCGAGTTGCTCCTTCGCTGTCGCACGGTGATCCTCACCGCCATGGGAGAGGCCACCGAGCGCGTCTACCAGGGTTGGCACGGGCTCGGATTCCACCACCCGGTCGCCGGCTACGTCTGCGCGGTCTTCCCCGGCGAGGGATCCGTGCGGGTCGGCTTCGAACACGGGCACCTGCTGTCCGATCCCGACGGATACCTGGTGGGAGCCGGCAAGCAGGTCCGCTACCTCGTGGTCGAGGCGTGGGACCGCCACATCGCAGACGTCCTCACGGAGCTGGTCGCCGAAGCGATACGACTGGGCTGACGACCCGATCCCGTCATGACGAGACGGGGAACCGAGCGTCCGTCACCCGGTACCGGAAGAACTCTCCTTCGGCCTGACGGTCCGTCCCCCACCACCAACCGACCCGACCGGACGAGGCGATCGTGATCCCATCGATGTCGGCGTGCTCGTCGACGGCACCGCCGAAGGGAATCGCCGTGAACATCCCCGTCGAATCGGGATCACCCCATCGACGGGTGACGAGACTCTCGATGAGGCCATCGGCGTCGATCGCCACGGTCACCTCGATCGTGTCGCTGCCCACCGGCACGGCAACGGTCGCCGTGGTGTTGTCCTGTCGCCTCCACCGCGTCCCGAAGGCGGGGAGGAGCGCCTGCGGCGCCCAGGCGACCGTCTCTGCAGCGAGCCGGCCCGCCGCGCTCATGTCCACGTCGGGTCCCGACGCCCTGGCGACCGGGACGATCCCCCAGAGCCTGAAGTCGAGCGATCCATGGCCTCGCCACAGCACGTCGCCGCCTCGGAAGCGAACCGGACCCCGACCGGCCGAGGCCTCCCACACGAACCCCTCGCCGGCCCGGAGCACCTGCCGGGCTCGGAACGGCACCCAGCTCCGGAGCTTGATCTCCCCTTCCATCTCCAGGAGCACCACACGCGACACCGAGACCCCGGGCGCCAGCGCTCTCACCAGCGCCCGCCGTGCGACGTCGGGGAGCGCAGCGAGCCGATCGGCCGCGAACGTCGCCGGAGACGGGTCCGGCGCGGCCAACGCGTCCCATGCCGCCTGCCGATCCACCGACATCGTCGCTCCTCTCGTCGGCTCCGCCTGCCGCTCCCGTGGTCGCAGGCCCCCGTGCCCACGTTGCAGATCGTGACACGGTCGGCGGCGTCCATGGAGAGCCGAAAGGCCCGGATCCTCCCCCGCTGCTCCCGAGTCGTCGAGGCCTCCGACGCGGGGAGCGGCGCCGACGGAGTCGGCGCCGCTCCCGTCCGGTCCGATCGGGCTCAGGCCAGGTCGAAGCGATCCAGGCTCATGACCTTGTCCCATGCCCGCACGAAGTCGCGCACGAAGGTCTCCCCGGCGTCCGCGGTGGCGTAGAACTCGGAGACGGCCCGGAGCTGCGAGTTCCACCCGAAGGCCAGGTCGACCGCGGTGGCCGTCCACTTGACCTCCCCGGTGCCTCGGTCGACACCGTCGTAGACGTGCTCGACGGTCGACGTCGTCCATTCGGTCCCCATGTCGAGTAGGTTCACGAAGAAGTCGTTCGTCAGCACGCCGGGGCGGTCCGTGAGGACGCCGTGAGGCGATCCTGCCGTGTTCGCTCCCAGGGCACGTAGCCCCCCGATGAGGACGGTCATCTCCGGCGGCGTGAGCGACAGCAGGCTCGCACGGTCGATCAGGAGCTGCTCGGGCCGCCGCTTGTCGCCCCGCCGCTGGTAGTTGCGGAACCCGTCGGCGATCGGTTCGAGCACCGCGAAGGCGTCCACGTCGGTCATGTCCTCGGTGGCGTCGGTCCGCCCTGGGGCGAACGGGACCTCGATCTCGTAGCCGGCGTCCTTGGCCGCCTTCTCGACCGCAGCGCATCCGGCAAGAACGATGAGATCCGCCAGGGACACCTTCTTGTCAGCCGTCTGGGACCCGTTGAAGGAACCCTGGATCCCTTCGAGGGTCGCGAGGGTCTCAGCGAGCTCGGCAGGGTCGTTGACCTCCCAGTCCTTCTGCGGAGCGAGCCGGATCCGAGCGCCGTTGGCGCCGCCGCGCTTGTCCGAGTCGCGGAACGTCGACGCCGACGCCCAGGCGGCCTTGACGAGCCGGCCGACGGACAACCCCGAGGCGAGGACCTGCTCCTTGAGCGCAGCGATGTCCGCCGCGTCGATCAGCGCGTGGTCGACCGGAGGGACCGGATCCTGCCAGATGAGCGCCTCGTCGGGGATCTCGGGACCGAGGTAGCGCGAGACCGGGCCCATGTCCCGGTGGGTGAGCTTGAACCAGGCCCGGGCGAAGGCATCGGCGAACTCGTCGGGATGCTCGTAGAACCTGCGGGAGATCGGCTCGTAGACCGGGTCGTACCGAAGCGACAGGTCCGTCGTGAGCATGATCGGCGCGTGCCGCTTGGTCGGATCGTGGGCGTCGGGGACCGTGTCGTCGGCTGCCCGGTCCGTCGGCCGCCACTGCTTGGCGCCGGCGGGGCTCTCGACGAGCTCCCAGTCGTACTCGAAGAGGTTCTCGAAGAAGTTCATGTCCCACTGGGTCGGGGTCTTGGTCCAGGCGCCTTCCAACCCCGAGGTGATCGTGTCGGCGCCCTTCCCCGTCCCGAAGCGGTTCCTCCAGCCGAGACCCTGCTCTTCGATCGATGCCCCTTCCGGCTCGGGCCCGAGGTAGAGGTCGGCCGGAGCGGCACCGTGGGTCTTGCCGAAGGTATGACCACCGGCGATCAGCGCCACGGTCTCCTCGTCGGTCATACCCATCCGACTGAACGTCTCCCGGATGTCGTGGGCGGCGGCCAGGTAGTCGGGGCTGCCGTTGGGACCCTCCGGGTTCACGTAGATGAGACCCATCTGCGTCGCGGCGAAGGGGTCGAAGAGCTGCCCGTCGTCGGCGTGGCGCTCGTCGCCGAGCCACACGTCCTCGGCCCCCCAGAAGGTGTCCTCCTCGGGTTCCCAGATGTCGACCCGGCCGCCGCCGAACCCGAAGGTCTTGAGGCCCATCGTCTCGAGAGCGACGTTCCCGGCGAGGATCAGGAGATCCGCCCATGAGATGGTGCGCCCGTACTTCTGCTTGATCGGCCACAAAAGCCGTCGCGCCTTGTCGAGGTTGGCGTTGTCCGGCCAACTGTTGAGCGGGGCGAATCGCTGGTTACCCGAGTTGGCGCCACCGCGGCCGTCGTGGATGCGGTAGGTGCCCGCGGCGTGCCACGCCATGCGGATGAACAACGGCCCGTAGTTGCCGTAGTCCGCCGGCCACCAGTCCTGGGAGTCGGTCATGAGCTCGGCGAGGTCCTGTTTGACCGCATCGAGATCGAGGCTCTCGAACGCCGCCTTGTAGTCGAACTCGCCTCCCATGGGATCGATCTGAGGCGAGTTCTTGGTGAGCGGCCGAAGGTTGAGCTGGTTCGGCCACCAGTGCAGGTTCGCCATCGACCCGGTGGCGGTGTGCGGGTCGTGCATCACGGGACACGTCGCCCCGGGGGCCCTGTGCTCGTCGGCGCTGCTCATCGCTGCTCCCCTTCCCTTCCATCTGTTCCTTGGACTTCGTCCAATCTAGCCTACCTGGCCCGGACGCCGCCTGCAAACGCCCGCGATCCGCGGGCGCGAGGCCGTCGAGCTCGTCACGGACCGGGCGACGAGGGAGCCTGCCGAGGATCTGACCAAGCGGATCGTGGTCGACTCCGTCGCCCGAGGCGTCCTGCTGCTCTCCTGTGGGGTCCACGGCAACGTGGTGCGCCTCCTCCCGCCGTTGACGATCGACAACGAGCTCCTGAGCGAGGGTCTCGACATCCTGACGGATTCCCTCACCGAGCTCGCCGGTTGACGGCGGCCATGTGAGCGAGCACCTCGCGGCCGACGCCGCCGAGATGGGAGCCGACGCCGGACGGTTCCTCCCCCGCGCCGAACGGCTCAACGAGATCCTCCACCGGGTGATGCAAGCCACGCCTCCGCTGAGGGGTGAGCCGCCCACCGATGACGACGTCGAAGACGACGCCCGTCATCTCCCAGGACGAGCCGGGCAGGCTGCGATTCAGCGACATGGCCCGGTCCTCGCCCCTGAGGAGACGAGCGACCTCGCCGAGGCGGGCGGGGTCGACATCGTGCACGACCTCGACCGCGTTTCCCCGATGCAGCCGATACCGGCGTCGAGGTCCCAGGGCGGGTCATGGGCCGTGCCATTCCGTTCGGCAGCCAGGGTCGGGTCCTGAGCACTCGAGGCCCGTGGTCGTCGCCTGGGCGGCGGGCAGCGACGACCACGCGCAGCCACCCGTCGGGCCGGTCGACGGGAACGACGACACCGGGAGCATCGGTGGTGGGGATCCGGAACGGCGCCAACGCGTCACCGGCGCCTTGGAGGACCCCATCGACGGCGAACACCGCGAAGGAGGTCCCCGGCGTTCCACAGCGCGGCAGCACCGCCCACAACCCGTCGGTGTCCGCTTCCACGCCGGCCGCGTACTGTCGGGGTCGATCGGTGAGGAACGGCTCTGCACAGTCGCCGAGGACGATCCCGTCTTCGTCCATCGGCCACCAACGTCCCTCATAGTCGGGGGCTCCACACCGATCCGGATCATCGGAACCGACCGAGACCAGCCACAGTCCCGAGTTCGAGTGGTCCGGGAACTGTCCTTCGACGATCGTCGCGTCATCCTCGAACGCGGCGAGCACGAGACAATGCGCCCCCCTCTCGGCTGCGGGGAGCGCGAAGTCCACGTCGTCTTCCCGACGGCCCGGCCCCGCCCGGTAGATGTCGACCCGGCCTGACGTTCCTCCCGCACCATGGAACACCACCCGACGGTCCAGATCCCAGAGCCCGGACAGACGATGGAGCAGCACCGCGTCCTCCCGAGCCGGGCACGCGAGCTGCGCCGGGAAGTTCTCACAGTTCAGGTTCAACAGTTCCGTGGTGAACCGGACCGTCCCAGCCACGTGCTCGGGAGCGACGGCGGGAAGCTTCCACGCCCAGTCCTCCCCACGCTCACCAGGATCGAACGTGGGGCCGATCCCGGTGAGCACACCGCCGCGGAACCCGGTCGGAAGAGCCACCTGCCCCACGACGACAGCGGCGACCGGCGACGGTGGGACCAACGATGACGACGATGCCGTGGCCGCGGGACGGGTCGGTGCCTGGCACGCCGCGGCGAGGAGGGCCGCCGCGACGCCCAAGCCGACCAGCCGCCACACGACTGCCGTCAGTCCGATCGACGTCAGGCGCCGCACATACGGTCCCATCGAGCATTCCTTGCTCCCGTGACACCGCTTCGCCGGTGTCTCCTACCCCGGTAATGCCCGCAGACGGCGGAATGTGACACGCGATCTTCCTCGCCGGCCGGGGAACCCGAAACCCTCCCGCGACGAATCAACGGGAGAGAGACGGCGAGGAGGAGCCGATGAGCGACGACCGGTGGTGGATCGACACCTACCACGACACCGCACCGCAGGTCCGGCGATACCTGGCCCGGCGGCTTCCCCGAGACGAGCTCGCCGACGCGCTCGCCGACGTGTACCTGACGGCCTGGGTCCGGCGAGACCGGCTCGCCGACTGCCCGATGCCGATCGCCTGGCTCATGACCGTGGCCCACAACGTCACCCGCCACCGGCATCGAACCCGGACACGGACCCACTCCGAGCGGCTCGCCGCGACGATCAGCCCTCTCGAAGCCGACCCCACCGCCGACTAGGTGATCGACCGCCACATGGCCATCGAAGCAACCACTGCGCTGACCACCCTGGCGCCACCCGATCGCACGATCGTGACCCTCCGGATCCTCGACGAACGCGACTTCCGCACGATCGCCGACACCACCGGACTCCACCCCGCCACAGCCCGGCAGCGATACCGCCGGGCGCTCCAACGCCTCCGACAAGCGACCGCCAGGAACTGAGTGTCACGTCGCCGTTCGTGACGTCCCCAACACCTCTCCCCGAACCAGACGGACCGGCCAGCACCCCCGATCGAACCCGCCCGCAGGCCGCGGTGAATCGCCCTGGGTTTGGTGGAGACTCGTTCTATTGGTTTCCAATCGTTGCTGGTGTGGCTGGTTGAGCGTAGTGGGCCTCCTCGTACTCGATTGGTGGGACGTCGCCGAGGTAGCCGTGGAGCCGCTGGGTGTTGTGCCAGTGCACCCACCCCAGGGTGGCG
>JALSQW010000012.1 GCA_026985095.1 Acidimicrobiia bacterium
GGACGTCGCCGGGGTTCCCGTAATAGAACGACGTCACCGGATCGGTCGACCCGAGCCCGGACCGTACCGTCCACCGACCCTGCGCGTCCACGAACCCGACCCCATCGCAGACCGCCCCATCGGGGCAGGTGCCGGGGATCGGCGCGGCGGGGCCGACCCGCAAGGGGCCGGGGGCGAACCAGTCGGTCAGCGGCCATCGGTACGTCGTGGTGGCCCCGGCCGTGGCGTCCTTCCATCCGGGTGAGATCGTCTGGCCGTCCCATACCCGCCAGTCCGTCTCCTTGTCCTGGTTGAACCAGACGAAGGCGGCGACCTGCGGGTCGGCGGCGAGGAAGGCGAACAGATCCCTCACCCATTGGGCTTGATCGCCACCGCAGGACGCCCGACGGGGCGCGGCGGTCTGGGCGACGACGATCGGTTTGGTCGGGTCGATCGCCCGCAGCTCGGCGATGGGGCCGCTCATCACCCAGCTCACCGGATCCCAGGCGTTCCCGACGCAGGTACCGAAGTTGTAGCCGGAGAACGCGAGCACGTCGACGTAGGCATCGCCCGGGTAGTAGTCGGCGAGGGCACCACAGCCCGGTGATGTCCACCCGTTGGGAGCGAAGGCGAACCGGACCTGTGTCTCGTCGATCCCCCGGCTGCGGAACTCGGCGACGAACTTCCTGAACGCCACCTTGAAGTTCCCCGGGTCACACCCATATCGCGTCCACGAGCCGTTGGCTTCCTGGAGCGGCGCGACGATCAGGTTCGGGGCTGGACCTCCCGCGAACTCCGGCAGGTCGAGGTACTGCTGGACGTGCGACACCCACTCGGCGATGTCCGCGTCGTGGGCGCCCGAGGCGATCGACGCCGCCGTCGCGTCCACCACGACGTTGGCGAACGGCGTCGCCCTCCCCCGCCAGACCTCGGCGAGGAGCTCGCGGGTGTTCGACCAGGTCGAGGTCTGGACCCCCTGGTTCTCGGTGACGACGTGGAAGGTCCCGCCGAAGGTCACCCGGTCGCCGGCGGCCCGAGCCAACGCGTCGAGGTCGGAGGCGGCGAAGAAGGACTCCGAGTAGATGCCCGACTCGATGGTGCCCTCTGCGACGACCTCGGCGGCGGACACCGGCAGGGCCGGCACGGCCCATGCGGCAACGGCCAGCAGCGCCGCCACGGCACGGGCGACGAACGATGAGAAACGAGTTGGCGCCATCGGTGGGAGGATCGGCGTTTCTGTGGGGGAACTTGAGTGAGGCCGGTCACGCCGAGCGTACCCGATGCCCCGCATACGCCAACTCGCCGGCCGCTACGCTGCCCGACTCCAAGGGCCCGACCCGGGAGAGACATGCAGATGCGATCACTGTCGGCGCACGACCTGTTCACCGAAGCGGACCGGCGAGGACAGCGCGCCGTCCCATGCATCGACGTGGCCGGCGGCAATGCCGACATCATCGAGGCGATCTGCACGCGCCTCGCCACCGCTGGGGTCTGCGCGTTCTTGTCCTCCACTCCGGCATCCATCGACGCCTACCTTGGGCTGGAGCACTTCCGGGAATCCATCGAGCTCGCCCGCCGTCGCCACGGCGTGTACGCGGCGCCCCATCTCGACCATGCCGAAGATCCCTACGACGTCGAACGCGCGCTGGAGACGGGGATCCGGTCGGTGATGTTCGACGGTTCGCTGCTTGCGTTCTCACAGAACGTGGCGCGGACTCGATCGATCGTGGCCCGAGCGCACGCCATGGGTGCCTCGGTGGAAGCCGAGCTGGGAGCGATCGGCGGCAAGGAGGACCCCGGAGAACCCACCGTCGCCCGCAACGTCGACCCTGGCGAGGCAGTGCGGTTCCTCGAGCGAGCGACCCCTGATCTGTTCGCACCGGCGATCGGAACGGTCCACGGCCGGAGAGGCGCCGAGGCGCACATCGATTGGGAGCTCGTCGACCGCCTCGTTGCCGACCTCGGCGGGGTCCCCCTGGTTCTGCACGGCACCACGGGGCTACCCGACGACCACGTCCGTCGGCTCGTCGCCCTCGGGTTCCGGAAGGTGAACTATGCCACCGTCATCCGGGACGCGTTCGTCTCGGGCGTCGCCGAGGCCCTCTCCGGCGACGGTGCAGCTCCCCGACCCCAGGAGCTACTCGCCGGGGGTCGGCAGGCGGTCGCTGCCGCGGTCGATCGGATCCTCGAGGTCGTGGCGATGCGCTGACATGCTCCCCCGACCCCCGATGTACAGGCCTGCGGCGAACCACAGGGTCGGCTCGAACAGCACCGTCTGGGTGAAGGCGGCGACGAGGGCCACGGCCAGAGCGATCGCCCCCAACGTGCCCCGGCCCCGCCGAACGACGGTCCCCGCCAGGAGCGCGAACCCGACGAACCCGACGATGCCCGTCTCGCCGAGGAGCTCCAGACCCAGGTTGTGCGGCTCCTGCACCCCTTCGAGCGCCCACCCGGTGCCGAGCCCGATCCCGAGGATCGGATGCGTCCGGAACGCCTCGACGTACCATGGCCACACGACCCGCCGGGTGTCGACCTCCCCCAGATCGGCGCCCAGCCCCCCGGCGTCACCGGCGTCGAGGCTGACGTTCTGATCGAGACGGAACGCCACCTCGGTGGCGAGATCCGCTCCAACCCCCACCCGATCGACCGCAGCCAGGAACCCGACCATCACCACCGCGACACCCGCTGCGGCGATCGCGACACGCCCGATGCGGCCGGCGGGAACACGGTCCTTGACGACGAGCACGACCGACGTGATCGCCATCGCGACGGCGAACCCCATCCATCCGGTCCGACTCATCGTCATGAACGTCGCCACCGCCAACGATCCCACCACGGCGCCGTCGAGCCACCACCGCCGGGATCCGCGACCACGGGCCGCCGCCACCACGGCGAGCGACGCCCACAGGTTCGTCCAGGCGGCGGCGTAACCGGGATCCTGATGCCAGTTGGTCACCGCGACGAAGCCCTCGGTGAGGTAGGCCGGCTTGAACACCCGAGCGACCAACGGCAGACCGTCGACCGTCTCGATGGCGGATGCGCCGACGCCTCCGACGGCCACGATCGCCAGCACGAACCCGGTGACGCCCAGCACGGCCGCCGACCAGAACACGACGCGAAGGACTCGATCGGACATCCCGGGCTCCTCGATCGTCCTGGCGACCACGAGCATCACCGCGATACCGACCCCCAAGGCGAGGGAC
The DNA here is from genome assembly GCA_026985095.1 of Acidimicrobiia bacterium. GTDB lineage: Bacteria > Actinomycetota > Acidimicrobiia > Spongiisociales > UBA5794 > JALSQW01. The sequence goes on from JALSQW010000012.1 coordinate 3,183, forward strand.
AACCGGAGGAACCGGCCGTGGAACCCGGAGACGAACCATCCCGCCCCGACCGTCGCCAGGAAGACGGCAGCGGCTCCTGACACCCACGGATCCCACGGCCACCGCCGGCGTCGAAGCCCGTCCGCCACGTCGATCCCCACCACGATCACCAACACCACGAGGAACGGTTTCCATGCGATCCAACCTCGCACGAAGACCGTGTGCAACGGCAGGACCGCCACCATCGCCAACGACAGCCACCGTCGCACCTCGAGGGCGACCGACGGCTGCGCGACGGCCGTCGCGGTCACCGGGAGACCCCGATCAGGGCCAACCCCGTCAAGGCCACCAGTGCCGTCCCCTCACCCACCGCGAAGGCGACCGCCACCCGGACGATGGGCTCGGCGCCGACCACCGCCAGGGCAACACCGGCGGCGGCCAATGCCAGTCCCCACGCCAGCGCGAGACGCCGGGTCGTGCCCCGAGCCACGAAGATCTGGGTGGTGAACAGCCCCGCGAGGCCGGCGCCGACACCGGCGGCGCCGAGCGCGGCGACGAGGCGAGTCGGGGCGAACTCCGCACCGTACAGCACCTCGACCACCCAGGGGCCGAGCATCGCCGCCGACCCCGCGAAGACGATCCCCAGGACCCCGCCGCCGGCGCCCAACAGCACCGCCCAGCGGTCGAGGCGGGCATCGGCACCGGAACGGACCAGCTCGGTGAAGTCGGGCAGGACCCTCGCCAACAGGTTGTACGACGAGGTCATCGGCCCCCGGAACAAGGTGAAGGTGATGAAGTAGACGCTGATGGCCGCGGCGCCGCCGCCCAAGAGCCCGACGACGATCGGGCCGCCGGCGAGCACGAACTGCGACCCGGCGTTGGCCACGACGAACCATCCGAGGAACCCGGCCGCACCGACCTGGAGGATCCCGGCCGCGTCGGTCGACCGATCGGCCCGGCGGAACGGCATCGTCGCCAGCGACGCCAACGGCGCCATCGCCATCGCCACCGCGAAGCCGACCGCGGTCGGGGCGACGAGCGCCGCCCCCGCGCCCAAGGCCACCAACGCGACCGCCTCCAGGGCGATCGCGGCCGCGTAGGCATGGAAGCGGCGGCGGCCGGCCAGGAAGCCCCGAACGACGGCGACGACGGTCCGATCCACCGCCAGGATCCCAGCGACGAGCACGAACGCCGTCACACCACCGAAGAAGCGGTCGACGGTCAGGGCGACGAAGACGATCGTCCCCGCCACGACGCCGACGCCGACGAGCGCCACGGCGCGCAACGTGGATCCGAGATGGCGATGGTCACCGTCGGCCAGCACCAACTGGCGGGTGATGAGCTGCTCGACAGGGATCAGCAGAACGGTGAAACCGAGGAACCCGACCGTCCAGATGACCCCGACGGGGGCGAAACCGTCGGCACCGAGGGTGCGGCCGGCGAACACCTCGAACACGTATACGGCCATGGCGCTGAGCGCGGTGGCCGCCACGATGGCGGTGGTCCCCATGGTGGGAGACGTCGCCGGGGCGACCGTCCCCGAACCGGGCGGTGGAGCGGACATCGAGAGGGACGATACCGGCAGGCACCCCACATCGACATGGACCCGCCACAGCTAACCTCGCCCGGATGTCCCAGCCTTCGGTGTCGATCATCCTGCCCGTCCTCGACGAGCGGGCCACCATCGACGACGTGCTCGCCTCCCTCCTCGGCCAGGACTACGCCGGTTCCCTCGAGATCGTCGTCGCCGACGGTGGTTCGACCGACGGCACCCGGCGACGCCTGGAGGAATGGGAGCGGCGCCTCGGAGGACGGTTGCGGATCGTCGACAACCCGCTCAAGCGACAGTCGCCCGGCCTGAACCGGGCCGCCGAGGTCGCCTCCGGCGAGATCCTCGTCCGCGCCGACGGTCACACCGTCTACGCCCCCGACTACGTCACGCGGTCGGTGGCCGCCCTCGCAAACGGCGCCGACGCCGCCGGCGGACGCATGAACCCGGTCGGGGCGAACCGGTTCGGGCGCGGTGTCGCGGCAGCCATGAACTCGCCGCTGACGATGGGACCGGCCCGGTTCCATCACGCAGAGGAGCCCGAGACGGTGGACACCGTGTACCTCGGGGCGTTCCGGCGCCGCGACTTCCTGGCGGCAGGCGGCTTCCGCTCCTTCCCCTCCGGCGCCGCCGAGGACGCCGACTTCTACCACCGCTGGCGCGCCGCCGGCCGCACCGTCGTCGTCGACCCGGCCATCGTCTCGCGGTACACCCCCAGAGATCGCCCCGGTCGCCTGTGGCGCCAGTACCTGGCCTACGGACGAGGCAAGGCCGAGATGTTGTGGGCCAACGGACGGTTCCCGTCGTGGCGGCCGCTGGCCCCCCTCGCCCTGATCCTGGCGTTGATCGCCGGCGTCGTGCTGGCCGCCGCCGGCCGACCCTGGCCACTGGCAGCGGTCGTCACCGCGTGGGTCGCACTCGTCGGTTGGGTCGCGGCGACCGGTGACGGTCCGCCCATGGACACCTTCCTGGCGGCGGCCATCATGCACCTCGCCTACGGGGTCGGCCTCGTCGGCGGTCTCCTCCGCGGCCCGGCGCCGGTCAGGAGGGCCCTCGAGGGCTGACCTCGTCGCCGGCATGGGGCGTGTGGTACCACCCGGCGACCCGGCCGCTGACCACCCGGATCGGGATCCACAGCACACCGAGGGCAGCCAGCAGCGGGTACCGCGCCAGGTACCGTCCCGGCACGTCGTCCCGAGCCAGGAACGGCACCGGTTCGGCGATCTGGATCGCAGCCGCCACCGCCAGCGCCGGCCACGGCAACAGGAACGGACTGGACGTGATGGCCGCCGCCGCGGCCAGCACGGTCGTGATCCCGGCGACGACGGTTCGGCTCGGTTGCGCCAACCGGAGGCCCTGATCGAACAACGCCGGCGACCGGCGACGGACCGCCTCCGCCCACAGGTCGGGCACGTATCGCAACGCCACCGACCGGCGTCCCGCCATCCACCGAGCACGCTGACCGACCACGGCCGACACCTCCGTCGGCTTCTCATCGAAGATGCGCAGGTCGTGAAGCCACTCCACCCGGATCCCTTCCAGCGCCAGGCGAGCACCGAGCTCCTGGTCCTCGGTGAGCGTGTCCCCGAAGCCTCCGACCGCCGCCAGCGCCTCGGCGGTGAACACCATGCCGGTGCCTCCCAGGTCGGCGGACCATCCGAGGTTCGTGCGGGCGAGCTGCACCATCCGGTTCCCTGCCCAGTACGACAGCGCCGACGCCGTCGCCAGCGGGGACGCATCGGGATTGGAGACGTCGAGGTACGCCTGCAGCACGGCGTGGCCGGCGTCCAGCTCGTCGGCGACCCGAGCCAGGAACGTCTCCGGAACGCGGTTGTCGGCGTCGAAGACGACCAGCGCCTCATCCGCGTCGAGGGGGTGACGAGCCAGGTGCCATGCCAGGGCGGCGCCCTTGCCGCCGCCGCCGGCGGACCGCACGTCGACCCGGCTCAGACCCGCGGCGACGGCCGCTGTGTCGTCGGTGCACCGATCGGCGATCACCCACACGTCGTACCGGTCGTCGGGGTAGTCCAGGGCGCGGAGGTCGGCGAGGATCCGTTCGATGACCGTGGCCTCATCGTGGGCTGGGACGACGACCCGGAAGCGCCGACGGCGGGATCCTTCACGGGCACGGAGACGATCGGGCCATCCCCACAGGGCCGTCACCGCGTTGTACGAGGCGAGGGTCAACAGCGCGAGCTGTGCCATCCAGGACAGGAACCGTATCATGCCGCCCGCAGGGTAGGCCCGCCGCCACGCTGCACCCGGAGGATCATGCCCACACCCGCATCCGCCATCGAGCCGCGCGACATCATGGTCGTGCTCGGCACCCGGCCCGAGATCGTCAAGCTCGCCGGCATCGTCCGACTGCTCGGCGACACCGCGACGATCGTCCACACCGGCCAACACTACGACGGGAACCTGAGCGAGATCTTCCTGACCGAGCTCGGCCTGCCGGAGCCCGCCGTGCATCTGGGGATCGGAGGCGAACGCCGTGGCATCCAGATCGGTCTCGCCGTCGAACGACTCGACCGCCTCTTCACCGACCGCCGACCCGACGCCGTCGTCGTCCAGGGCGACACCAACACCGTCCTCGCTGCGGCGATCGCGGCCAACGCCTGTGGGGTTCCACTCGTCCACGTCGAAGCGGGATTGCGGTCCCACGATCGACGGATGCCCGAGGAACACAACCGGGTCGTCGCCGATCACCTCGCCGACCTGCTCTTGGCCCCCACGGAGGTGAACCGGTCGAACCTTCTCGCCGAGGGGATCGGCGAACGGATCACCGTCACCGGCAACACGGTCGTCGAAGCCGTCCACGAACTGCTCCCGCCACGGACCGAACGCGAGGCGCTCCTGCACCGGTTCGACGTCGAGTCCTCGGAGTTCGTCCTGAGCACCTTCCACCGTCCCGAGAACGTCGACGATCCCGACGTCCTGGCGACGATCCTCCAACAGCTCGGCCGGCTCCCGCTCCCGGTCGTGCTCCCGCTCCATCCTCGCACGACGGCGAGCATCCACGCCCACGGTCTCGGAGCGCTCCTCGACCCCCTGCGGGTCGTCGAACCGATCGGGTACCGAGCGTTCCTGTCCCTCGGTGCCGAGGCCGCGCTGTTGATCTCCGACTCCGGCGGCATCCAGGAGGAGGTATCGGTGTACAAGCGTCCCTTGATCGTGGTCCGCCGGTCGACCGAACGACCCGAGGTCCTCGGCACCTTCGCCGAACGCGTGCTACCGGGTCCAAAGATCGGCGACCTCGCCCACACCTGGCTCGAGGATCTCGACGCCCTCCACGGTCGCCTCGCCGACATCCCCAGCCCCTACGGCGACGGCACGGCATCGAAACGCTCCGTGGCCGCCATCGAGGAGCTCTTGGCAGGGCCGCTCCGGACCGGCCCGTAGACTCCGGCCCCAAACGGGAGGAACACCATGTCCACTCCGAAGCGATTCCTGGTCACCGGCGCCGACGGCTTCATCGGCTCGCACGTGTGCGAAACGCTCGCCAGGCGCGGGCACCGGGTCACGGCGCTCGCGTACTACAACTCGTTCGGCACGTGGGGGTGGCTGGACCGGATCGACGCCGACACCACCGATTCCATCGAGGTGGTCCTCGGCGACGTCCGCGACCCGTTCCACGTCGAGAAGGTCATGCGCGGCGCCGATGTCGTCCTCCACCTGGCCGCCCTCATCGGGATCCCGTACTCGTACGTCGCCCCCCAGTCGTACGTCGATACCAACGTGACCGGCACCCTCAACGTCCTCGAAGCCGCGCAGCGCCTCGGCGTCGCCCGCGTGATCCAGACCTCCACCAGCGAGGTCTACGGCAGTGCACAGTTCGTTCCCATCACCGAAGCGCACCCCCTCCGAGCTCAATCGCCCTATGCCGCATCCAAGATCGGGGCGGATCAGCTCGCCTTGTCCTATCAACGGTCGTTCGGCACCCCGGTCGTCGTGATGCGACCGTTCAACACCTACGGCCCTCGCCAGTCGGCGAGAGCGGTCATCCCCACGATCATCGTGCAAGCCCTCTCCGGCGTCGAGCCGATCCGACTCGGCTCTCTCTCGCCCACCCGAGACTTCAACTACGTCGAGGACATCGCCCGGGCCTTCGCCATCGTCGGCGAAGCCGACGGCGGCATCGGAGAGGTGGTGAACTTCGGATCCAACTTCGAGATCTCCATCGGGCAGGTCGTCGAAGCGGTGGGCGAGGCTCTGGGCCGCAGGCTCGACGTCGAGACCGAGACCCGAAGGATCCGCCCGGCCGACAGCGAGGTCGACCGGCTGTGGGCCGACAACTCCAAGGCCCGCGAACTGTTCGGCTGGCGCCCCGAGTACGGGGGCATCGACGGCTTCCGGCGGGGGATCGCCGAGACCGTCGCCTGGTTCTCCGACCCGGTGAACCGGGCCGGATACAAGCCCGGCACCTACAACTTCTAGGAGATCGAGATGCATGCCGTCATCCTCGCCGGAGGCAAGGGAAGCCGCCTCCGACCGTTCACGTTCACCATCCCCAAGCCGCTCGTCCCGATCGGGGACATCCCCATCATCGAACTGCTCATCCGGCAGCTTTCCGTCCAGGGGTTCACGCGAGCCACGATCTCGGTCGGCCACCTCGCCGGGTTGATCCAGAGCTTCTGCGGCGACGGCACACGATGGGGTATCCCGATCGACTACGTGTACGAAGACGAGCCGCTGGGGACCGTCGGCAGCCTGGCGCTCATCGATCGCTTCGACGACGACCGCGTCCTCGTCGTCAACGGCGACACCTTGACGGACATGAGCTTCGCCGACGCCTACCGAGGCCACTCGAGCGCCGATGCGGCGACCATCTGTGCCAGTACCCGCACCGTCGCCATCGACTTCGGGATCCTCTCCGTCGACGATGAAGCCACCTTGAGCGGGTACGCGGAAAAGCCGACGCTGGAGTATCTGGTGAGCATGGGGACGAACGTGCTGAACGTCGACGCCGTGCGCCGCCATCTCGAACGAGGGGAACGGCTCGACATGCCCGAGCTGATCGACCGTTTCCGCCGCTCCGGTGAGCGGGTTCGGGTCCACCAGCCGGATGCCTTCTGGTTGGATCTCGGTCGACTCGACGACCTCGAAGAGGGCACCCGCATCTTCACCGCCGATCCACAGCGGTTCCTCCGACCGTGACCAGGGTCCTCATCACCGGAGGCACCGGTGTGCTCGGCCGGGCACTCGCCCGCTCGCTGTCACGCGTCCACGAGGTGTGGACCACGTCTCGTCGCGACACCGGCGACGACCGACATGTCGCCGCCGACCTCACCGCCGACGACGCCGCCCGAGCCATCGTCACCAGGGTCCAGCCGAACATGGTCGTGCACCTGGCGGGAACCACGCGCGGGTCGCCTCCCGAGCTCTTCGACGCCAACGTCGTGACGACCGTCAACCTCCTCCAGGCCGTCGACCCATCGACCCCCGTCATCGCCGTCGGCTCCGCCGCCGAGTACGGGCCGGGCACCGGAGATCTCATCGCCGAGACGGCACCGCTCCGGCCCGTTTCCGAATACGGGAGATCCAAGGCGGCCGGGAGCCTGGCCGCCACGGCCATCGCCCGTCGGCGCGGCATCCCGCTCACCATCGTTCGGCCGTTCAACGTCGTCGGACCGGAGATGCCGACGACGTCTCCCCTCGGCAACATCGGAGCCCAGCTCCGGGCCGCCCAGGGAACCTCCACCGACCGTCTCCGGACCGGCCGCCTCGACGTCGTTCGCGACTTCATCCCGATCGGGTTCGTCGTCGAGGCGCTCACCGCGGTCGTCGCCGATCCCCAACCCGATGGCGTGTTCAACATCTGCTCGGGTGTCGGGCTTCGCCTTCGGGACGTCGTCGAAGCACTCGCCGGCCGTCTCGGCGTCGCTCCCGAGATCTGCGTCGACCCTGACCTCGCGGCCCTCCCGGCCGCCGAACGGGTCGTGGGCGACCCCGCCCGGCTGACCACGCGATACGGGATCTCGGTGACGACCGATCCCGAGAGGGTGGCGGACGCGATCGTGGGTACCGCTCAGGCCCCTCCAGCGGTACCCTCCGCTCGCCCGACCGACACCACCACGGAAGACCGATGAACGACACGCGCGACCTGGGCTACCTGAGAACGCCGACCGAGTTCCACCCGCTGGCCTCATGCCCATGGTGCGGGAACGACGAGCTCGAGCACGTCGCCACCCGCGGTGACGGACTCCCCGTCCTCGGGTGTCCTGCCTGCGCGCTCCGGTTCCTGGGAGCGCTCCCCGAGGACATCTCGGTCTTCTACGACGAGGACTACTACGTTCGGAGCCCGATACCGGGAACCGCTCCGGCCGTCAGCGGATACGAGGACTACGAGCGGTCGTTCAGCCCCTCGTCCTTCCGCTGGCTCACCTCACTGATCTCGGGGGCCCTCGGGGGAACGGGGCGACTCTTCGATCTCGGCGCCGCCACCGGCACCTTCCTCGAGATGGCCCGCTACGAGGGGTTCGACGTCCACGGGGTGGAACTGACCGAGGAAGGCTCCGCCGCCGCCCGCGAGAAGGGTCTCGACGTACGCACCGGGATGTTCGACGCCGATGACTGGCCACCCGGATCCTTCGATGTCGTCACTGCGCTCGAGGTCCTCGAGCACGTCACCGACCTGCGCGAGACCCTGGTCGGACTGGGCCGGCTCCTCGCCCCCGACGGGCTCCTCGTGTTCTTCGTGCCCAACGTGACCGACGAGATCATCCAGCGATACGGCGACGACGCTCTCGACTTCAACAAATCCTTCGATCACACGCTGTTCTTCAACCCGAGGGCGCTCGAGCGGATCTTCGCCGAGACGTTCGGCGAAGATGCCTTGACGCTGTTCACCGCGAACGTCGAGCAGTGGGGCCAGCAGGTGTCGTCTGCACTCGGGTTCGTCCGGAAACGGCCGAACCCCGACCGGCCCGAACGGCGCCTGTTCGACATCGTGAACGGCGACCTGGAGCCGACCATGATCGACACCCCCGACGAGGCGACCGCCGTTGCCCTCACGGCGGCCAAGTTCTTCCAACCGGAGCTCGCCGACGCAGCACTGGCCAGAGGCGAAGCGCTCGGGCTCACCGGGCCGGGCCTGGCAACGGTCCGCGCCCAGGTGCTGCGGAACCGCGGCGAGATCATCAACGCGATCGAGATCCTGGAGCCCCACATCCGGTCCGGCCGCCATCGGGACGACCCGATCGCTCCCTCGCTCCTCGTCGAGGTGCTCGAGGACCTCATGACCCACCTCGGGATCGAAGAGCCCGGGCTCACCGCCGGTATCCGGGCGATCCATGCCAGCTTCGACTCGAAGAACGTGTTGCGTCGCGCGCTCGCCCAGATCGAAGCCCGCGAGGAGGACCTCGTCGCGAGGGCTCAGGCGGCAGAGCGCCGCGCCAACGACGCCGAAGAACGCATCGAGGCGGAACGTCGCCGCGCCGAGGAACGCATGGAGGCGGAACGTCGCCGCGCCGAGGAACGCATCGAGGCGGAACGTCGCCGCGCCAACGACGTCGAACGGCGTCACGCCGTGGCCATGGCCGAGTTCGGGAACCTCGAAGCCGACCTCGCCGACGTGCAGGCGAGGGCCGATGCGGCGACCGCCCGCGCCGCCGCCCTCAGCGAAGACAACGGTCGCCTCCGGGACACGCTCAACGACATCTACCGGTCCCGCGCGTGGCGACTGACGACGACAGCCTGGAAGTTGAAGGCCCTGTTGCGAGGCCGAAGGGCGCAGCGAACCGACTCGCCGGCGGCCAGGGACCACGCCGCGGGGTCCACGTCGACCCCGCGGCTTCCCGAGACGACCTTCCCGGTGACCGTGTCGGTGATCATGCCCGTCTACAACAAGGGAGACACCCTCGCGAGCTCCATCGCCAGCGTGCAAGCACAGACGTATCGCGACCTCGAGATCGTCATCTGGGATGACGGATCGACCGACACCGCCACGAGAGAAGCCATCGACGCGGCAGCGGAACTCGACACGGTGACGGTCTTCCGAGCCGACAACCAGGGAGTGGTCCACGCGCGGAACGCCGCGATGTCGTTCGCGAGAGGCGAGTTCTTCGTCTGCCTCGATCCCGACGACCGGATCGCTCCGACCTACATCGAGAAGGCCGTCGCGTATCTTCGCAGCCACCCCGAGATCTCGATCGTGTACCCGTGGCAGCGATCGGTCGGCGACTTGGAGGAACGGTGGGAGACCCAGGATCTGGACCCCGGTCGCATCGCCGCGGTGAACCACGTCCCGGTGTGCGCGATGTTCCGGCGCGAGGTCTACACGGCCACGGGAGGCTTCTCCGACCGGATGGCGGGCGGTTTCGAGGATTGGGAGTTCTGGGCCCACGCCGCCGAGCTCGGGTTCCGCGGCCGGGTCATCCCCGAGGCCCTGTTCGAGTACGTCTACAGCAACGATCCGACCCGCTCGCGGGACGCGACCTCGCGGCACCTGTACGACGAACTGGCCGGCAGGATCGGCGCCCTCCACCCGACACTCGCCGGGGCACGAGAGCGCCCACTCGCCGGCGTCCCCGCACCCGGCCGCCTCGATCTCGCTCCCCCGGTGCTCCCGCCCGGCTCCGGTCGCCCGGTGATCCTGATGTTGCCCTGGTTCACCATGGGCGGAGCCGACCGAGTGGTGGAAGCCCTCATCGCCCATTGGCGGTCCTCAGGGAGGACGGTGATCGCGGTGACGACGCTCGGGGTCGGGGACGGCATGGTCGACCGTTTCGAACAGCTCCTCGAGCTCACCCCATATGCGTATCACCTTCCTCACATCGTGCCCGAATCACATTGGTACGACTTCGTGGAGCGCATCGTCGACGCCCTCGGCGCCGCGACCATCGTCAACGTCGGATCCACGTGGCTCCACGACAATGCTGCACGACTGAAGCGGGCCCATCCCGAACTCCGGATCGTCGATCAACAGTTCAACGACGCCGGCCACATCGACGGCAACCGGAAGGCGGCCTCGGCCATCGACCTGACGGTCACCGCCTACGACGGGCTCCGCGACCGGTTCCTCGAAGACGGACGACCCGACGACCAGGTGACCAGCATCTACGTCGGCATCGAACCTGCCGCCGTCGCCGAACGGGACGCCGCTGCGGTCCTCGCCTCCTTCGGGCTCGGCGCTCCGGAACGCTTCGTCGTCTTCGTCGGTCGGCTCTCCGAAGAGAAGCGGCCCGGATGGCTCCTTCCGCTGGCCGACGAGCTCGGTCGTCACGACATCAAGACCCTCGTGATCGGAACCGGGCCCCTGGTCGAAGAGCTGGGCCCCCGTTTCGAGCGCCATCCCCATCTCGTCTGGTCGACCCACGTGGACGACGTCATGCCCATCTACGCCGCCGCCGAAGCCACGGTGCTCCCGAGCCGGGTCGAAGGCATCCCGTTGACCGTGATGGAATCGCTGGCCGCCGCGACACCCGTCGTCGCCACCGCCGTCGGAGGCCTTCCGGAGCTGAAGGACGTTCCTGGATTGCATCTCGTCGATCCCGACGACCGCTCCGGCTTCATCCACCAGACCCTGACCGTCGTCGAGTCGCCGACGACCGACGCCGTCGCCCTTCCCGAGGAGATGACCCTCCGCGGGATGCTGGAACGCTACGACGCGGTGGTCGATCCCGGCTGAGCATCCGGGTCGAGGAACGCCTCCCGCCGATCGGCGGTTCGCAGGTTCCACGCTCGCATCCATGCCCGAGCCCGCTGAACGATCCCCTCTCGCTCCGCCCGTTCCAGGAGCGTCGATGCCGCTCGGGCGACCGCCGCCGGGTTGTCGTGCTCGGACACGAAGCTGAACCGACCGAGGACCTCGTCGTCCGCGAACAGGGCCGTCGTCCGCGACAGCAGCGCCGGTACACCGAACCAGTAGCTCTCCTGCGGCAAGAGCGGGAAACACTCGTAGAGGCTGACCGCCAGATTGAGATCGACCGACGCCACGAGTCTCACGAAACGATCGCGATCGATGAGGCCGTGCTCGACCACCCGGAGACGGCCGGGCAGATAGTCCACCGGAGGGATCCGGGTCACATGCGCGGTCTCACCCATCAACGCGACCGCCCCGAGCTGGGTGACGACGTTCTTCCGCCACGACGCCTCGGCGAACACCCCGATATGACCCCCCGGCCCGAGATCGTCCCTGGCGACTTCCTCCAGCTCCTCGATCGCGGCCGGAACGAACACGGCGGGTACGCCGAGGGCCGACAACGCCTCGGCCTGCCCCTCCTTGGTGAAGCCGAGGTGCTCGACGTGTCCCGACGCCGAGAGTCGAGCGATCGTCCCGATGACGGCCGACTCGCCTGCCTCCGCCCCGTGCTGAGCCATCGACGAGTGCATGAGGATCCGGAACCGTCGTCGAGGGGATTGGGCGAGAACGAACCTCTCGGTGCCCGGCGGGAAGCCGCTGACGACCACCATCTCGGTGCCGAGAGCGTCCAGGATGGCACCGACTGTGGACCCTTGTCGGTCGAGATCCGACGCCTCGACCATGGGGAGCCCCAACGCCTTCGTCGCCGAGCGGATCCCCCTCCACTCGGGGTGGCACAGCGCCACGACACGGGCGCGCCCGTCGACGGGCGCGCCTCCCAGGGTCGGATCCGAGGTCGGTCGGGACGCGGGCGACAGCAAGCGGCGGAACCGTTCACGCATCGAAGTCACCGCTCATCACCGCGAGCTGTCCGGCCACGATCTCATCGAGACGCTCCCGATGATGGGCCAAGGGACCGAGACCGAGCCGTTCGAGGCGGCTGGTGTCCAGCGTCGCCCGCGCGGGTCGTTGCGCCTTCGTCGGATGATCCTGGCTCCGGCACGGACGGATCCGCTCCCCGCTCGAGCCGGCGGTCTCGGCGATCTCCACGGCGAGCCGGTACCACGTCGTCTCTCCCTCGTTGGCGACATGCAGCAGCCCGGTGGTCCCCGCTCGCACGGCGTCGAGCGTCGTCGACGCCAGATCGTCGGCCATCGTCGGGCGCCCCCACTGGTCGTCGACGACCGCACCTCCCGACGTGGCGAGACGCAGCGCCGTCGTCGCGAAGCACCGATGGGTTCCCGACAGCAACCACGACGTGCGCACGACGAGAACCTCCGCGCCGCGATCCAAGGCGATACGTTCCCCTGCGACCTTGCTCTTCCCGTACACGTTGATCGGCGTCGTCGGGTCATCCTCGGAGTACGGCCCGGCGTCACCGGCGAACACGTAGTCCGTCGAGAAGGTCACCAGCCGGGATCCCGTACGGGCCGCCGCGTCGGCCAGGTTGCCGACACCCTCGGCGTTGACCGCGAAGGCCTCGTCGACCCGATCTTCGGCGGCATCGACGTCCGTCCAGGCCGCGCAATTGACGATGAGCTCCGGCCGAACGGTCGAGACGACCGCGGAGACGGACGCGCGGTCGGTGATGTCCAGTTCCCTTCGCGACAGGTAGGTCGCCTTCGGGCCGAGGAGGCGCATGAAGGCGGCCCCGAGCTGGCCCCCGGCACCGGTCACGAGGATCATCGCCGCCCGATCTCCGACCGCTCCCCCAACGAGAGCGAGATCGGCTCGTCCGGTGCCGGCCCGACGACGAAGGCGTCGACCCCCACGATCGAATCCCTCAGCGACCATCCGCTCACGGCCGATCCGTCCATCAGGATGGACCGCTCGATCGACGCCGACTCGACCCTGCATCGGTCACCGACGGCCGTACCCGCCCGGAGCGTCGACCCGACGATCGTCGTGTCGTCTCCGACGACGAGAGGGCCGACGAGCTCCGAGTCGACGACCGTGCATCGCCGGCCGATCGCCACGGGGCCCGAAACCGCGCACCCATGGAGCTCAGAACCGATCGTCGGCACGAGATCGGACAACACCAGCTCGTTGGCATGGAGGAGATCCTCCTTGGTGCCGGTGTCCTTCCACCATCCGCTCACCTTGGTCGAGCGCACGGAGCGCCCATGGTCGATCAGCCACTGGATCGCGTCGGTGATCTCGTACTCCCCGCGGGCAGAGGGCTCCAGTTCGTCGAGAGCGTCCTCGATCCCGGCCGAGAAGAGGTACACGCCGACGAGCACCAGGTCCGAGGCGGGGCGAGCCGGCTTCTCCTCGAGCTTCACGACCCTCCCCGACGCGTCGAGCTCGGCGACGCCGAAGGCCGATGGGTCGGCCACCTTCTGAAGGAGGATCTGCGCGTCCGGTCGATGGGTCTCGAAATCCGCGACCACGTCGGTGACGCCCCCCTTGAGGAGGTTGTCGCCGAGGTACATCAACACGTCGTCATCTCCCACGATCGGAAGGGCGACGGACAGGGCATGGGCCAGCCCCAGCGGTGCCTCCTGCTCGACGTAGGTGATCCGAGCCCCGAAGCCCGATCCGGTGCCGAGGACCCGGCGAACGTCGGGCCCCGTCTCGGGGGAGACGACGACCGCCAGGTCGCCGATCCCGGCCGTGACGAGATCTTCGATGCCGTACGCGATGATGGGCCGATTGGCGATCGGAACGAGCTGCTTGGCCATGGCGAACGTGATGGGCCGCAGACGCGTCCCTCTCCCCCCGGCGAGGACGACACCCTTCACGAGACGGTCTCCCGCAGCGGCCACCACCAATCCTGGCGTTGTCGATACCACGCCACGGTGCGGTCGAGTCCGGCGTCGAGGTCCGTGGTCGGCGCCCAGCCGAGTGCGCGGATCTTCGTCGAGTCCACCGCGTACCGACGATCGTGACCGGGTCGATCCGGTACGTGCTCGATCCACGAGTCGTCGCGCTCGAAACGCTCGAGGATCCTCCGGGCGAGCTCCAGATTGGAGACCCGGATCCCCGACCCGACGTTGTAGATCTCGCCCGGCTTCCCGGCGTCGACGAGGAGATGGACGGCAGCGCAGTGGTCGTCGACGGCGAGCCACTCCCGTTCGTGCGACCCGTCTCCGTAGAGCGGTACCGGGCGCTCTTGGATGAGGTTCGTGACGAACAGCGGGATCACCTTCTCAGGGAACTGGTAGGGGCCGTAGTTGTTGGCACAGCGGGTGATGATCGGCCGGTAGCCGTAGGTCCGTGCGTACGCCTCGGCGAGGAGATCCGCTCCGGCCTTGGACGCCGAGTACGGGGACGATGGCTTCAACGGCGCCTCCTCGTCCACCTCTCCTTCGGGAACCGGCCCGTAGACCTCGTCGGTGGACACCAGCACGAAGCGCGACACGCCGTGACGTCTCCCGGCCTCTAGGAGGTTCCCGGTCCCGACGACGTTCGTCTCGACGAAGCTCGCTGGACCGGCGATGGACCGATCCACGTGACTCTCGGCGGCGAAGTGGACGATGACATCGACCTCGGCCACCAGTGCGTCGACGAGCTCCATGTCCCGGACGTCGCCTCTCACGAAGGTGTGGTTGGTGGACACGTCCAGCTCTTCGACCGTCTCCCTGACGCCCGCATGGGTCAGGGCGTCGAGGTTGATCACCGACGCATCGGGCTCCCGACGCGCCAGATGTCGGATGAAGTTCGAGCCGATGAATCCGGCTCCACCGGTGATCAGGTATCGACGGCCCATACAGCCTTCTGGGATCCAACGCGGGTCAACCGTACACCTCCGCCGCGTGAAGCCCCGGAGCGTCCCGATCCGCATCCGAGAGGATCGGTGGACCATCGAGGGGCCAGTCGACGCCGATCGCGGCGTCGTCCCATCTGACCGCGCGACCCGCGCCCGGACGGTAGGGCACCGTGACCTTGTAGGTGACGTCGGCGACATCCGACAGCACGAGGAAGCCGTGGCCGAACCCCTCCGGCACCCAGACGGCCCGCGGATCGTCGTCGTCGAGGACGACACCGGCCCATCGCCCGAAACGCGGAGACGAGCTCCGCAGATCGACGGCGACGTCGAAGATCCGTCCCCGGACGCATCGGACGAGCTTCCCCTGGGGCTCGGGCATCTGGAAGTGGATGCCGCGCAGCACGTTGCGGACCGAGCGGGAGTGGTTGTCCTGCGGCCAGTCCCGTCGGATCCCCGTGGCGGACTCGAACGCGCTCTGGTTGAACGTCTCGGTCAGGAAACCGCGCCGGTCGCGGTACACCGGTGAGCCGACCACGAGGACCTCGGGGAGGTCCGTCTCGGTCACGACGAGCCGCCCCATCACAGCAACCCGTCGCGGTAGGCGGCGACGATCTCGTCGGGAGGCCCGATGCCCTTGTTGTGCCCACCATCGAGGTACATGACCTTCGTCGCGAGCCCGGCGACGAGCTCGAGATCGTGGGTGACGAGCACGACCGAGGTCCCCGATTCGATCATGGAGGTGATCCGCGCCCTCGACTTCTGCTGGAACACCGCGTCTCCGACGGAGAGGACCTCGTCGACCACGAGCAGGTCCGGTTGCACGTCGGTCGCCACCGAGAATCCCAAGCGAGCGAGCATCCCCGACGAGTAGCTCCGGATCGGCACGTCCATGAAGTTCTCGAGGCCCGCCCATTCGGCGATCGCCGGCAGGCGGTCTTGCATGTGGTCTCGGTCCCGGCCCAGGAGCGTGCCGTACATGAGCACGTTCTCCTCGCCGGTGAGCTCGGCGTTGAACCCTGCTCCGAGTTCGATCATCGGCGCCACCGAGCCGCGGACGACGACGCGCCCCTCGGTGGGAGGAAGCACACGGGCGATGACCTTCATGAGGGTGCTCTTGCCTGCGCCGTTGGGTCCGATGACCCCGAGAACCTCGCCCCGATCGACCCGGAACGTCACGTCCTTCAACGCCCACAGTTGCTCGTAGTGGATCTGCTTGCGCAAGGAGCGCACGGCGAACTCCTTGAGCGTTCCCGGCCGACTCCGCGCCAGCCGGTAGGCCAAGCCGATCCCACGTGCCTCGATCACCGGATCGCTCATAGCACCGCGATCAGGTTGCGCCAGCTACGGGAGAACACGTAGATCCCGACCAGGAGGGCAGCGAGGGCCGAACCGACCATGTAGGCGAAGTTCCATCCCGGAGCGAAGGCCCCTTCGTACATGAACCCACGGAAGACCACCAGGTACGAATAGAGGGGATTCAGGTAGATGACCCAGAGGAACCGATCGGGCACGATCGTGATGGGATAGAACGTCGGGGTCAGGTACGACAGGAGCTGGAGCAGCACCGCGGTGAGATCCAGCACGTCGAAGAAGAAGACCGCCGCGGACGCGACGAGGAGCCCGACGCCTGCGCCGAGGGCGAGGAGCGACAGGACCGGGATCGGGATCAACACGACGGTCCAGGGGATACCGAGGCCGTTGGCGAGCTGCAGGATCACCAGCGGGATCAACGAGATCACGAAGTTGACCGCGGCCGCGACCGCCGCCGAGAAGGAGAAGACCTCCGGAGGGACGAAGACCTTCGAGAGGATGCCGGCGTTGTTGACGATCGCCGAGCCTGAGGCGATGACCGACTGAGAGAAGAAGGTCACCAGGAGGATGCCCGACAACAGGTAGACGATGAACGGAACCCCTGGGGTCTCGAAACGGAAGAAGTTCCCGAAGACCATCCACAAGATGAGGGTCGTGAGGAGCGGGTTGAGCAGCGTCCACCACACACCGAGGGTGGAACGCTTGTACCGGACCGTCAGGTCGCGCCGAACGAGGAGCCGAACGAGGTCCCGGTAGTCCCAGAGGTTGCGCATCTCCGACAACAACGGGCGCCTGGCCTGATCGGAGTCGTAATACACGGCTGAGTTGGCAGGCATGGGTGGGTCCAAAGAGCGTGAGACGGGACGTTGCGCGGGAGCGATCTCGACTGCCGACAGGTTACCAACGAGGTCGCCGAAAACCCTGTCTCCTCGCTTCGGCGGCGCCGCTCGGTACCATCCGACGATCCCATGACCCGCCGCTCATCTCCCGACCGCGCGTTCCTCTACGGGCTCCTCTCTGGAGTTCCGTTGCTGGTCTGGTGGGTGGGGTGGTTCCCCGGGTTCATGACGAGCGACTCGATCGACCAGCTCGGCCAGGCCGCACGCTTCTCGTTCGCCAACTTCCATCCCGCCTTCCACACGATCACGATCTGGGCCGTGACCCGCCTGTGGGACTCCCCGGGAGCGGTCACCTTCGTCCAGGTCCTCGTGGCGACCGGTCTGCTCGCGCTCGTCGCCCGCCGCCTCGCCGCCCTCGGCGTCCCGGTGTGGTTGGCTGCAGGCTCCATGGTCGTGGTCGCCGCCGTACCGATGGTGGCGATCACGACCATCACCATCTGGAAGGACGTTCCCTACACCCTCGCCCTCACCTGGGCGTTCACCGAGCTGCTGGCGATGGCCGCGGACCGGACGGCCTTCTGGGATGGCAGGTGGGGGCCTTTCCGGCTCGGAACAGCCCTGGGTCTGGTGATGCTCTTCCGCCACAACGGGTGGATCACGGTCCTGTTCGTCCTCGTCGCCCTCGTCGTCGGGTTCCGACGCCGACTCGCGGGCCTCGTACCGCTGGTCGGTGCGGTCCTCGGCGTCGGGATCGTCCTCGGTGCGGCGGTGCTCAGGATCTTCCCGGTCGAGCCCTCGTCGATCGAACCGGCCGAGGTGTTCGTCTCCGACGTCGCCGCCGTCTACCGCCATCATCCCGATGCCTTCGGCGAGGTCGACCTCGAACGACTCCGGGCGGTCGCGCCCCTGGCGGTCTGGGCCGATCGGTACAGCTGCTACGACAGCACCCCGTTGGCGTTCGACCCGGCCTTCGACGCCCAGGTCATCCGTGACGACCCGTCGACCTATCGGGGCCTCGTCGCCCGCACCGTCCTGGGCAACCTCCCGACGGTCCTCAGCCACCGATGGTGCGCCGCCTCCTACTTCTTCGTCCCCGCCCAACCCGCCGACGCGTTCTTCCACCGGCCCCCGTTCGACATCCCGCCCAACACCCTGGGCTTCCGGCGGGCACCCCTCTCGGATCGTGCCTACGCCGTGACGAAGGCCATCTACATCTGGGCCGAGCCGCCCGAGCGCCTGTGGCTGACGTGGCGTCCGGCGCTGGCGATCTGGGCCGGGATCGCCACCTACCTCGGGATCGCCTTCCGCCGGCGTCTTCGACCGCTGCTGTGTCCGGGAGGCCTGATCTTGGCCCAGCTCGTCAACGCGGCCGGTACGACACCCGCCCAGGAGTTCCGGTTCGCCTTCGGCGTCTACCTCCTCTCGTTGGCGAGCCTCCCGCTGCTGTGGCTCGTCGTCCGGCCCGACGACGCCCGGATCGCCTGAAGGCCTCCGGTCAGCGCCGGATCGTGAAGGTGTCGGTGGCGGTGCCGTCGACCGATGTCCAAGTGCCGGTCAGTGCGGTGTCGGACGCGGTGATGGTCAGGAACCCGGCCCCGAAGCTCGGTGTGTTCGGTCCACCGACCACCGCGAAGTACCCCGCCTCCGGATCGGACGGGTCGACGTCGTAGCCGGACCTCCCCACCCAACCGGTGATGGCGAGAACCGCACCGCTGCCGGCGGCGAACTCGCCGTCGGTGTCGACCACACACGCCGGTGTGGTGACCCCCACGTCGACACAGGCGAGCTGATGCGACCGCTGGTAGTTGTGTTCGTGGCCCTGAAGGATGAGATCCACTCCCCGGGCGATCATGTCGTCCATCATCGCCTCGCCGATGGCACACGACTTGACACCGGCGGTCACACAGTTCTCGTGCATCCCCACGACCGTCCAGCGGCCCGCCGCCTCCGACTCGGCGATCCGAGCCCGCAGCCAGTCGCGGTGCGGGCCGGTCGTGTAGTCGTAGTCGACGCCGTCGACCGACAGGTTGGGAGCGATCATGATGACCCGCACCCCTCCGACGTCGAAGGCGTACTGGACGCCGTAGTCGCCCGACGCGCCCATCGCGTCCGGAAGGCAGGCCGCGAAGTCGCGGATGAACCCATCGACCCGCGAGTCGTCCTCGTGGTTCCCCACCACCACCTCGACGGGATGGGTCGCCCCCACGGAGTTCTGCACCATCGAGCACCACGCAGACGCCGTCGGCGTCTCATCGTAGGAAAGGTCGCCGAGCGCGAGGTGGAAGTCGGCGCCGGCGTCGCCGATCGCCGTCAACACCCGCCGAGCCTGGGATGTGGCGCCGATGTCCCCCGCCGCGGTGAACACCACGTCGCTGCCACCGGGCACCGGGTCGGCGGGCAGGCCGAACGATCCCGCCACCGGCAGCCACTCGGTGTCTCCCCAGGGGACGATCTCGTCGGCGACGCCCTGCGTGTTGGCGTGGCGCAGATAGAACGAACGGTCGGAGGGACGGAACAGGCCCGGGGTGTCGACCTGGTCCCCGGTCCAGTCGCCGGCGACGAACCGATCGGCGGGGTCGCCGTAGAAGAACTGCACGTCGGCCAGCCCCGGCGTGTGGGAGTTCCGGAGATACACGAACCCGGTGGATGACCGATGGAGTCCGACGGTGTCGACACCGTCGCCGTCGAAATCACCTGCGAACGGTACGTCGCCGGGGTTCCCGAAGTCGTAGGCGATCTCCGCCGCACCGAGGCCTGCGCCGTCGTCGCCGAGACGGTTCACGATGTAGACCTTCCCCTCCGAGGCTCGATACACCGAGACGGTGTCACAACCGTCGCCATCGAAGTCCCCGGCGATCGGAACGTCCTGCGGGTCGCCGAGGAAGTACTTGCGATCGGCGACCCCCGGCGAGTTGGAGTTCCGCAGGTACACGTAGCCGTCACTGCGCCGGTACATCCCCGGCGTGTCGATCCCGTCGCAATCCCAATCCCCGACCAGAGGAACGTCGCCGGGGTTCCCATAGAAGAAGGACCGCACGCCACCCGCCTCGTCGCGCAGGTACCACAGCCCTTGGGCCGGATCGACGAGCCCGATCGTGTCGGACGCCGATCCGCTGGGCGCTGCCGACGCGCCGCCGGCGGCCCCGGTCGCGAGCGCGACGGCGGCGAGGGCCACCGCGACCGGCGTGAACCCGAACGTCTTCACCGTCGACCTCCTGGGGATCGCCCATGGGACGGCCAATGTACCGGAGGTCGGAGAGCGACGGTGACGGGACGGTCCACCGTCCGGTCGAGCCTGCGACCGACCAGCTCCAAGAGCGTCTCGCACCGCTGGGACCACGAATGCTCCCGGAGCGCCGCCTCACGGTCGATCGGCGGGGCGGCGAGGGCAGCCCGGACGGCGTCGACGAGGTCGTCGGCGACATGCACGCCGGCGATCCCCGCGACCGCCCGGAGAGGCGGAGCGGCGACCGGGACCCCCGAGGCGAGATACTCGAACACCTTCAGGGGACTGACCGCATGCGACACGTCGGAGACGACGAAGGGCACCACTCCGACAGCGAGGCGCTGCAGGTACGCCGGGAGCTCGACGTGAGCCCGCGCCCCGAGGAAGTGGACGTTCCCCGGCAGGTCGGGGACACGCGCCGGTAGCTCGCCGATCACCACGATCTCGGCCTCGTCGAAGGTGACCGCGACCCGGCGCAACGCATCCCAGTCGAACCACGAGCCGTACAAGGACCCGTGGTAACCGATCAGCGGGGAGTCCGTGGCCGGAAGGTCGGGTGGAGGCTCGGCCTCGCCACCGAAGACGAACTCGTCGACGGCGTTGGGGACGATCACCGTCGTCGGTCCGGCCCCGAGGTCCGGCGCGCTCGCCACCACCGCATCCGCCGACGCCACCAGCGCCTGTTCGACCGCCGGGTCGTACCAGTCCCACCCCAACACAGGGTCGGACCACCGGTCGATGATGTCGTAGACGACCCGATAGCCGGCCTCACCGAGCCGTCCCGCGACGGCGACGAGGTCGGGATCGGGGGCTTCGACGAGCACCAACGCCCGGTCGTCGGCCCGGGCGGCCAGTTCGGACGGGTCGAACTCCCAGACGGGTCGTTGCTCCAGATCGGGATGGATGAACCGGACACCGAGGTCCGCCCCCACCGCGCCGTGGGCCGACACGAAGGTCACGTGATGGCCGCGGCGTACCAGCTCGAGGGCGATCCGCGCCCCCCGACCGCCGCCACCGACGTCGTGCATCTCGACGAGCGACAGGACGGCGACCGACGGGCGGTCGATGCGATCGCGGCGCACCGGCCGGGTGGCCGTTCCCTCCACCGGGACCAGGACCATCCGATGCCCGGCGTCGCGGAGACGCTCGTACACGGCGACGGCAGGCGATCCGGCGGGGACGCCCCCGACCTCGTCGAGGGCGACCCGAGACACGACCAACCCCAACGGCTCGATCAGTGGCTCTTCCACGATCGGGCCGAAACGTCGGAACGTCACCCGAGCCCGGACGATCGCCGCCACCGGGTCGGCCGCCGCATCTGTGGTCCGTGCCGCGAGCCCGCCGAGGACGTCGCCGATCACGACGCCGTCGGGGATCACCGTCGACGTCGCGCCAGGACCCACGACCCGGAACGTGTCGGGCGTGTCGCGCACCCAACGCCGGTCGCCGGCCGCCACGTCGATGTTCGTGCGCGACCGGGCCCGGTAGCGGGCGATGCGATATCGAGAGACGATCGACCGTGGAAGGGCCCGGACGATCGCCCGTCTCACAGCAGCGATACGAGACCTCCGACGACCGCCGTAGCCTATCGGGGGCGCCACGTTCCGTGGTTGAATGCCCCTCCCTCCCCTGAGACCATGACCCGCAACATCCTCCTCGTCACCACCACCCCCCTGTTGCCCGCCGACTCGGGCGGGCGCATCTACACCTGGGGCACGACCGCGCCGCTGGCCGGCCGCTTCCGCTACCACCTGCTGGCGATGGCCAACGACGCGGAGCGGGCCCAGTTCGCGCGGGACGCCGACCGGCTCGACGCCCGCTACCGCGAGGTGTTCACCACCTACACGTTCGTCGACCGTCCGCCGATCCCCGCCGACCTCGACCGGCGTCGAGTCCTGCGCCACCTCGTCGAGCACACCCGCCATGGGCTCCCGCTCATGGACGTGTCGTACTACTCGAAGGAGGCGGTGGCGACGACCCGACGGCTCGTCGCCGAACACGACATCGACCTGATCGAGGTCGACCATCTGCAGATGGCGTTCGTGCGCCGGTTCGTTCCCGAGGTGCCGGCGGTCCTGGTCAACCACAATATCGAGAGCGACCTGCATCCCTTCTGGATGACCGACCGGTGGTCGCCTCCAGAGCTGATGATCTGGCGCGCCTTCGCCGAGATCTCCCGCCGCAACGCCCGGGCGATCGAGCTGCGGAACCGTCTCGATTTCGGCGCCAAGCTGTTCATCTCGTCGGCCGACGCCGCCCGCGTCGACGACGCCTGCCCCAAGTACCTGCTCCCCGTGCCGATGACCGCCACGCCGCGCCCGGAACCGTTCCACCCCGACCGCCTCGACATCCTCTGGCTCGGTGGCTTCGACTGGCCTCCCAACGTCGAGGGCGCCCGGTGGTTCATGGATCACGTCTGGCCGCGCCTGTCGGAGCTGACCGACGTCCCGATCCGTCTCCGACTCGTGGGCGGGGCACCCCCGCCGGATCTCGTCGCCCACGATGCCGACCCTCGCATCGACGTTCCCGGCTACGTCGACGACATCGCGCCGTTGAAGGCGACCGCCGACGTCCTGGTCGCACCGGTCCTGTCGGGAAGCGGGGTGCGGGTCAAGACCGTGGAGGCGTTGGCGTCCGGCCTGCCCGTGGTGGCGACCAGCAAGGGCCATGAGGGACTCGACACGGTGCCCGGTCGGGATCTCCTCGTCGCCGACGATCCGGCCGCCTTCGCCGGCGAGCTGGCGCGGCTGGCGAACTCGGTGGAGCTGCGAGCAGCACTCAGCCGCGCCGCGATCACCTACGTGCGGACCCACCACGACCCGACCACGGTCGCCGCGGTCAAGGCCGAGGCGATCGAAAAGGTCCTCGGCGACGGCCCCTGACCGATACGGCGCTACCGCGGATCGTCGAGCGCCTCGTCGATCCAGGCCGGGAAACGACCTGCCTCCTCCGGGCGCTGGCGGATCACCCGGAGGTCGGGCTCGGGAAGCGAGGCGGGGATCCCCCACGCCGGGTCGGGGGCGACGCCCCGAACCAGAGCCGACGGCTCCCCGTGCCAGCCGGTGACGGCCACGTGCCCCGTCGCCGGTGCGTCCGGATCGACGAGCACCCAACGCCGCCACATCACGGGCGTCGATCCCGGCCCGGCGGTCGCAGCCTGCGGGTCGTCCTCCAGGGCGGCGGCCATCGCCTCGAGCGCGTCGGGGGCGACGGCGGCGGTGTCGTCCCATACGACCACGAACTTGCCCCGCGCCTCGGCTACGGCCCCGGCGACATCGGACGAACACGACCGCAACCCCCATCCCCGCGCTCGGCAGAGGGTCTCGATCCCCTCGGGGCCCGCTCCGGCGACGACGACCTCGGCGTCGTCGATGCCCTGACACCCCAGCGTCGACAACGATGTCGATGCGCCGGTGAGGACGATCGACACCCAGGGGTACCAGGCGCGCTTGAGGTCCCGTGCGGATCGGTACAGGGTGCGGTGACGCCCGACGAGCTCCACTCGCGCCTGTTCGAACCGGGCCAGCGTGTCGATGCTCATCGAGGCACCCGAGCGGCGGTAGCGGAACAACGGCTCGTGGACCTTCGTCTGTCCCCATCCGGCCTCCAGCAGCCGCAACCACAGGTCCCAGTCCTCGTTGCCTCCCCGCATCGTCTCGTCGTATCCCCCGACGGCCTCCCATGCCTCCTTGCGGAGCACCACGCATCCCAGCACCGAGTTCGACAGCAGCTCCATGTACGGGTTGAACGGCCGGGTGATCCAGTAGGCGTCCAGGTCACCGAAGTACCGACCGTCACAGTGGGCATAGGCGGCGGCGTGGTCCGCGTCGAGGGCGGCGGCCAGGGTCGCGAGGTACCTGGGCTCCAGCATATCGTCGGCATCGAGAGGGACCACGAAGCGGCCCCTGGCGATGGCGATCCCGGCGTTGCGCGCCGCCGGCAACCCTCGGTTCGGCTGGCGAACGACTCGGGTGCGCGGCCATCGCAGCTCCTCGATGATGGCCACGGTCTCCGGGTCACCGGATCCGTCGTCGACGACGACGATCTCGAAGGACGGATCGGTCTGTTCGAACACCGACATGATGGCGTCCTCCACGGTGCTTCCCTGATCGAAGCACGCGATCACCACCGTCGTACGCGGGTCGGGGATCTCCGGGAACCGCCCGTCGTCGATCTGCGCCCACACGGACCGGTACCGCCGGTCACGTCGGCGTCGAGCTTCCTCGACCCGCCAATCGGCCACCCTCCGGAACCGGTCCTTGACCCCTTGGGGGAGGATCCGGACCGCGGCGGTCGCCAACGGTCCGGGGAGATGACGGAGAGCGGCTCCCACGGCTCGACGGAGCAGCCCCTCGGCGTCGGGCGGTGCCGTCACCGTGCCCGCCACGCGGTCCAGGGCGGCGGTCGCCAGCGCCGAGCGCGCCTCGGGCGGCCGCACCGTCACCGACCGGCCGTACGCGGCCAGCGGATCGCCCACCTCGGGGGCTCTGGCCGCCGCCAGACGATCGAGGCGGTCAGGGTCGTCGAGCAACCCGGCGAGGGTCTCGGTCAGGTCGGGAACGGTCCCGTCGTAGCGAACGGCGCCGGTCGATTCGTCGAAGAAGGGACGGAAGGCGGGGAGGTCGGCCACGACCAGGGGAAGGCCGAGACGTCGCACCTCGTGGGCAGCGAGGCAGAAGCTCTCGAAGCGGCTCGCCACCACGGCGACCCAGGCACCCGCCAGCGTCGAGGCGAGACCGGCCGGACCCGGAGATGGTTCGAAGGTCACCCGGGCCCGGAGCCCCTCGGGGACCCGGGCGGCGAGCACGTCACGCATGGAGCGGTTCTCCGCGAAACTCCATCCGTCGTGGCCGATGAACCGCAGCCTGAGCGCCGGTCGAGCGGCGAGGAGCGGCAGGGTCGCTTCCAGGAGATCGCCCGATCCCTTCGCTTCGGCGAGCCGACCGTAGGCGACGATCTCGGGAACCCGACCGCGGGAGGTGTCGGCCGGTGACACCTCGGGCACGATCGGCGGCGCCTCGACGATGCGCCCGGTGTCGATGCCGTACCGATCGGCGACGAGGTCGGCGATCGCCGCGGAAGGGACCAGCACCGCATCGGCCATCCGGAGGCTCGCCTCCTCCATGACCCCCGCCCGGCGGAGTTCGCTCGGGGCGTCCACGCCCGCCCCCTCCAGCAGGAGATGGGTGGGACCGTGGAACCGGACGGTGATCGGCACCGATCCCAACCCCAGCTCGTCGCGTCGGACCAGGGCCGCGAACGCCAGGCCCTCGAAGTCCTGGAACTCGATCCGGTCGACGTCTCCCCCGATGTCGGCCAGCGCCTCGGCCGCCGCCTCGCTGCGCGCGGCGAAACCCTCCCCGGTCTCGACGGTGACGATCGAGAGGCGGTCGACGGAGGCCACCTCGGCCTCACCGGCACCCACGAGCAGCACGGTCACGTCGCGGCCCGCCGCCGCGAGCCGGCCGGCGAGGCCCGCAACCAGCGTCCCCGCGCCACCGGGCGTCAACGGATCGAACTCGGTGGAGACGAAGACGATCGCGCTCACCGCGGCACCCGTCGTCGCCCGAGCTCGTCGAGGCGCTCGAGAACCGGCCGGATCCTGGTCCCCCATTCGGCCTCGTCCGCTTCCCGTGTCGCTGCCGCTCGGAACCCCGGATCGTCGCGATCCGCGAGGGCAGCGTCGATCGCGGCGGCGAACGCCGACGAGCCGCTCGCGGTCCGCACCCCGGCGGTCGCGATCGCAGCCGGCAGCGGCGTGGAGACCACGGGGACGCCTGCCGCGAGGGACTCGTACATCTTCAGCGGGCTGACCGCCTCGGTCATGGTGTCGAGCCGGAACGGGATGAGGCCCACGTCGAACCGCTGCACGTAGGCGGGGATCTCGTCGCTGGGCCGCTCCCCCAGCACCGTCACGTTCTCGAGCTCACTCAGCCGCGCCGCGTGCCGTGCTGCCGGCTCGAGGACGGGCCCCACGAGCACGAAGGACCACGACGGACGCGATCGAGCCACCGCTTCGACGAGCGCGAAGTCGAACCAGTACGACAGTGCCCCGTGGTACCCGACGATGGGACCGTCGACGACGGGGAGATCCCCGGGTGGCTCGGTCCGGCGCCGGAACGCCTCGGTGTCGACCCCGTTCTCGACGACGAGCAGATCCGGCGCCTCGTGCCGGTGACGTTCGGCGAGGACGTCCAGCGAGACCACCGTCACGTCCGCCGCGGCGACCATCGCTCCGTGATGGGCCGCGACGGTTCGTTCCGGCGCCATCCCCACCTCGTCGGGTTCGTAGATGGTGAGGTCGTCGTGGATGTCGTAGACGATCGCGGGATCGTCGAAGGCGTCGAACAGCTCGCGGAGCGGCGCGAAATGCACGTAGAGGATGACCCCCGACCTCGGCACCTCGTCGATGGTCCGGACGATCTGGACCCCGTCGACGGTTCGGGGTCCCGGCTCACGAGGATCCACGAAATAGGCGGGATGGCCGGCGCCGGCGAAGGCCTTCATCAGGTACTGGGGGCGCTGGCGCATCACGTCCCAGCGGGCCCAGGTGGGCAGGTAGACGACGGCGCGCAGCTCGCCCGGAGCAGGACCCGCCGGGCGGCGTCGCTGGCGCAGGCGATGCCGCAGGCGGCGGGCCATCGCCTTGGGTCGCTCGGGCACCTTCGCCGTCGCCCGGCGGTACCACGGGGCCGTCACCGGGGCCCCGCCCGCAGGATCCCCAGCTCGTCCATCCGATCACGGACCGGCGCGATCCTCCTGACCCACGACGCCTCCTCCGCTGCCGCCCGCAGTTCCGTGCGCTTCGCCGGCGGCGTCGCCAACGCCGCACGCAACGCCTCCGCGAAGCGAGCGGCACCCTCGCCGATGCGCACCCCTGGTGTAGACACACAGGCGGGAAGCGGCGTGGCAACCACCGGGACTCCCGCCGCCATGTACTCGTACATCTTCAGCGGCGACACCGCCACCGTCATGTGGTCCACCACGAACGGGACCGTGCCGGCATCGAAGCTCGCGACGAGGTCCGGGATCGCGTCGGGGCTCAGGGGCGGCAGCAGCTCCACGTTGTCGAGCCTGGCCAGATGGTCGGCACGGTCACGGACCCGCGGATCGACCGGACCGACGATCCGGAACCACACGTCCGGCATCGCCGCGGCGACCTCCTCGTACAGGTCGAAGTCGAACCAGGCGGCGATCGCCCCGTGGTAGCCGACCACCGGACGATCGTGCCTCCGGCCCCCGGACGCGGGACGGAACCGGGCGAGGTCGACACCGTTGGGAACCAGGAGGAGGTCCGGCCGTTCCGACCGGTGCCGGTCCGCCAACACGGGAGTGGAGACCGTGACGATGTCGGCCGCGGCGATCACCTCGGGATGGTGGGCCGAGACCCGCGCCCCCCTCGGCACACCCACCTCGTCCGCGTCGTAGATGGACAGGTCGTCGAGGACGTCGTAGAGGACGGCGGGCGCGTCGAACCGCTCGAAGAGCCTCCGCACCGGCGCGAAGTGGACGTACAGGATCACGTCGCTCGACGGGACGCCCTCGAGGGTGGGGACGATCGTCACACCGTCCGCGGTCCGCTCCTCCCCTTCGCGGGGGTCGACGAAGTAGGCGGGATGACCCGACGCGGCGAACGCCGCCATCAGGTACTGCGGACGCTGGCGCATCACGTCCCAGCGAGCCCAGGTGGGCAGGTAGACGACCGGACGGAGCGAACCCGGCGAGGGCGGCGGCCCGGCGGGGGACCCGAGACCCATTCCCCGCAGGCGCGACGCCCCAGGCAACCGCCGAGCGAGACGGCGGGCGGGCTCCGGGAGCCGGGCGACGACGCCGTGCAGGCCGCCCGGGAGACGCCATGGGCCTGCCAGGGCGCCGGGCGCCGCGGCGTCAGGGTCCGGTCCGGAAGGACCCGACGATCGGCCTGGTGGTGCTCCCACCGTGGGCGTGGAGATGAACGACATGGTCTGCCGACCCCGGCCTGTTCGCGAGACTGATGTACCAGTTGCCGTCGGAGGGACGGAAGACGGCGACCGTGTCCGTCCCGTCGCCGTTCCAGTCGGCGGCGACAACGGTATCGCCGGGGTCACCGTACACGAACTCGATGTCGGCCGGCCCGTCGGCCTGCTCGAGCCGCAGATAGACCCGACCCGTCGACACCCGATGCAGCCCGACGTCGTCCCTGCCGTCCCCGTCGAAGTCGCCGACGAACGGCACGTCGCCGGGATCGCCGAAGGTGAACGACCGGTCGGCACTCCCGAGACCCTGGCTGCCGGAACCGAGCCGGTCGATGATGTAGACCCGATGCTCGGCCGCCCGGAAGATCGAGACCGTGTCGCAGCCGTCGCCGTCGAAATCCCCCACCAGCGGCAGGTCGCCGGGGTTCCCGAAGAAGAACTCGACGTCGGCGACCCCCTGGCTGTTGGCGTTGCGCAGGTACACGTACCCGTCCGAGCGGCGGTAGAGCCCCGGGGTGGCGATCCCGTCGCAATCCCAGTCCCCCATGAACGGGACGTCTCCGGGGTTCCCGTAGAAGAACTCGTTCGTCTCGTGCTCGGAGGCGGGAGCGTCGGCGAGGGTCCAACGGCCACCATCGTCCACGTACCCGATGGAGGCGCAGGTGGCCCCCGGTGGGCACTCGGGCCCCGCGTCCCACGGGATGACCGTCGCCGGAACGAACCATTCGGTCAGGCTCCCGTCGATCGCCCGGTCCCCGCCGAGGCGCACCGACAGGTTGGCACCGTCGAGGACGTACAGGTCGTCCCTCCCGTCGCCGTCGTAGTCGGAGATGAGGAGGCGCGCGCCCAGGGGGATGCCCCGGTTCAGCGGGAACGACGCCCGCTGTCCGGCGGCGGTGACGACCCGCACCTCGGGCCGGTCGCCCTTGCGCACCAGGTACAGGTCGGTACGACCGTCGACGTCCCAGTCCCCGAGGAGCGGCGCCCACAGGTCCCGGTCGGAGGTGTCCACCAGATCGGGATCCAGCGTTCCGACCACCGAGGTGTACGAGGATGCTCCGGACCAGATGACCGCGATGGTCGGTCCGGAGCGTTGCAGGGCGACGAGATCCACGAGATAGTCGTCGTCGTAGAAGGTCAGGCCGTAGTCGTCGGCTGCCGGCACGTCGGTGTCCCACCGTGCGATGACGTCCTGGAAGCCCGACCGGTGGGAC
The DNA here is from genome assembly GCA_026985095.1 of Acidimicrobiia bacterium. Lineage (GTDB taxonomy): Bacteria > Actinomycetota > Acidimicrobiia > Spongiisociales > UBA5794 > JALSQW01. The sequence goes on from JALSQW010000012.1 coordinate 32,764, forward strand.
CGAACCTCGATCCGGACGGTCCCTCCCGAGTCGTCGATGAGCCACAGGTCGGCTCGTCCGTCACCGTCGTGATCGGCCAGCAACGACTCCGTGCCGAGGTCCGCGTCGATGTCGGCGCGGTAGCCGATCCGGTCGAAGCCGGTGACCGATCCGGCGGCCTCGACCCGCGTACCGGATGGTCCCGGCAGCCATCGGACGAGGTCCGCGGAGCCGTCGCCGGACAGGTCGGCCAGGGCGAACCGGGCCCCGGGGGCGTCACCGATCACCGACGGCACCGACACCGCGACGGGGCCGAAGGGGATGGGGTTGGTCACCGGCGGGTACGGCGCCGGACGACCCGTGTAGCCGGGGGTGGCCACCGGGCCGTTCCATGAGAAGTGCATGGCGTCCTTGACGTTGATCCACTGCCCTCCCCAGCAGAACCCCGCGGAACGCCACAGGTCGACGAACCACGAGGGCATGTCGGTGATGAGCGTGTTGGTGCGGCTGTAAGGGTTCCGTCCGGGGTTGACATCGATGGCCGATCCGAACGCGTGCTCCGAGACCCGCGTGGTGCCGCCGACGGTGCGCCACACCCACGACGCGGCGGCGTCGATGTCGTAGAACAGCCCGTTGCTGCGGGCCTCGGCGATCTTCTGGTCGACCAGCGCCGCGGCGGGCCGCAGGCGCTCGTGGAGGTCGACGGTCTGGTCGGTGCCGAAGATCGTCCACTTGAACGTCGATCCCTGCACCTGGGCCTTCGTCCTGCCGTAGAAGTCGGCCCACGGGCCGTAGAGCACGTCGCTGGTGCGCAGATAGCCGTAGTGGTCGACCTCGGGTCGGGCGGGGCCGGCGACACCGATGTCGCATCCCTCCGACTCGGCGAGGTTCGTCACCCCGGATCCTGCGTCGCTGGGGATGGCCATCGCAGGCACGGCCGGCACGAGGAGCCAGACCACCAGGCCGATGAGGACCGCGAGCTTCGCTGGACGCGTCATGGGCATGTCAGGTTATCCATCGGTCGGCCAGGAACCCGGCTTTATGGCCCCGACCGGAAGGTCAGCGTGCCCCGAATCCGGTGAGCACGGTCCAGATCGACTTGCCGAGGATCTGGACGTCGAGCCACAACGACGCGTGCTTGACGTAGTAGAGGTCGTAGGTGAGCTTCTCGACCGTGTCGGCCTCGTCGTCCGCGTAGCCGTAGTTGACCTGGGCCCATCCGGTGACCCCGGGGCGGACCAGGTGACGGGTGCCGTAGAACGGGATAGATCGTTGGAACTGGTCGACGAAGACGGGCCGTTCCGGCCGGGGTCCGACCAGCGAGAGATCGCCGCGGAGCACGTTCCACAGCTGCGGGACCTCATCGAGCCTGCTCTTGCGCAGGAAGCGCCCGACCGACGTGATGCGCGGATCGTCGATCGCGGCGAACTGCGGACCCGACGCCTCGGCGTCGTGGATCATCGTGCGGAACTTGCGCAGGATGAAGCGCTTCCCGTCCTTGCCGACCCGAGCCTGCGAGTAGAGCGCAGGGCCGGCCGAGTCGATCTTCACGAGCAACCAGACCGCCGCCGCCACCGCCAGCCACAACGGCGCGGTGAGGGTGACCCCGATCACGTCGATGACCCGCTTCACCGGGGCGTAGCCGCTCCGTGCGACGGGACGGGTCAGCTCCCATCCTTCGGCCAGATGCACCATCGGGATCCGACCGGTGTGTTCCTCGTAGACGTCGATGAGCGGTCGAACCCGGAAACCTGCGAGGTTGGAAGACGACACGAACTGGGCCATCTCGTCGCTGAGCACGGCTCGAAGATCCACCACGATCGTCGTTCCCTCCGGGAAGGGTTCCGCCGGCGGTTGCTCCCCCGGATCGAACACCGCCAGCACGTCGGTGTGGGGCGCGTCGCGAACGTCCTCGGCGAGTTGCTTCTCCTTGGTGACGATCACCATCGCCTCCTCCCACGGCCGCTGCCGGTGGACCGCCCGGTGGGCCAACGCCAGGCCGAGCCAGACGCCGGCGGTGACGACCAGGAGCGAGCGGGACCAGTAGGCCCGGGTCGTGACGAGGCCGAAGGCCGTGAACGCCATCGCCGTGCCGACGATCGCCACGGCCCGTCCGTAGGAAGGGCGGGGAACCGCGTTCGCCCACGACCGTCGGTTGAGGTACGAACCCAACAGCGCCCCACCCACGACGAAGGCCACGAACGGCCACAGGGAGGCGCCGGCCGGGAGCTGCCAGGCCTCCGGAACGACATGCCCGAACACCACCCAGGTCGCGACGAACAGGGCGATCACCATCGCGAGGAGGTCGCTGAGGAGGATCAGGCGAAGGAAGCGTCGTCCCATGGGCGCCACCAGGCTACCCGCAGAACACGAGAACCGTGGGAGGATCCGGGTATCCTCCTCGGAGGAGACCCATGGCCAGCATCTTCACCAAGATCATCGACGGGGAACTCCCCGGCCGGTTCGTCTGGCGGGACGACGAGGTCGTGGCGTTCCTGACCATCGCCCCGATCACCCACGGCCACACCCTGGTCGTGCCGGTCGCCGAGATCGACCACTGGATCGACCTTCCCGGCCCGTTGCTCCACCGGCTCGCCGACGTGAGCCAGATCGTGGGTCGGGCGATCGATCGGGCCTTCTCGCCCGTCAAGGTCGGGATGATGATCGCCGGCCTCGAGGTCCCCCACACCCACGTCCACGTGCTCCCGATCACCACCGAAGCCGACCTCAGTTTCCGCAACGCCCGCCCCGACACGCCCGCCGCCGAGCTCGACGCTGCCGCCGAGGCGATCCGCTCCGCGTTGCGGGATCTCGGCCACATGCCGGCCACCTGACGACCGGCGCCGCCACGTCGCGCCCGACGGGCGCGCACCCGCGCCGCGATCGCCCGGGGCTATCCTCCCGATGATGCCGACCGCCACCTTCAGACACTCTGTGCACTCCCCTGCCGATGTCGACCGGATCTGGGCGGCGTTGCAGGATCCCCGCACGTGGGAACATGTCGGTCCGGTGGAGAAGGTGTGGGATCCCGAGTTCGACGACGACGGTACCCTCGTGGGCTACCGCTGGTCGACCTCGATCGGATCGAAGGAGTACGAGGGGCATGCCCACACGGTCGAGCATCGCCGGGGCGAGTGCTTCCGGATCGATCTCGACGGCGGTGAGATGGGCGGGATCCTCGCCGCCGAGCTCAGCTCCGACGTGGACGGCACCGGCATCGACGTGACGCTCGAGATCCGCACCCAAGGGATGATGTCGTCGCTGTTGTTCCCGGCGATCCGCGGTGCCATCGCCTCAGGGTTCCCTGAGCAGGTCGAGTCCCTGACGCGTCGGATCTCGGGCCTGGAGGACGGCGCCTGAGTCCCTCAGTCCGATTCGCCCTCCGCCGCTTGGCGGAGCTCCGCGGCGAGGCGACGTGCTTCGTCGAGGTCGCCTTCGACGATCTCGGCGCGGTCGGTGAGGAGGGTCACCGTGTTGCGGAAGATCTGCAGGAACCCGCCGTGGATCCCCGCCGAGATGGTTCCGTCGGCGTGGGTGATGTGCACCGCCCCGGTGGCGAGCGCCGCCATGGTCGGTTCGTGGTCGGCGAGGATGCCGATGTCGCCCTCGGTGGTCCGAGCCGACACCATCTCGGCGTCACCCGACCAGATGACGGCCTCGGGCGTGACGATGTCGACGCGGAACGTCTTCGCCATCAGGCCGCCGCCTCGAGCTCCTTGGCCTTGGCGATGGCCTGTTCCATCCCACCGACCATGTAGAACGCCTGCTCGGGCAGATGATCCAGCTCACCGTCGATGACCGCCTTGAACGAGGCGATCGTCTCCTCCAGCGGCGTGTACACGCCGGCCTGGCCGGTGAACTGCTCGGCGACGAACATCGGCTGGGACAGGAACCGCTGGATGCGCCGCGCCCTGGCGACGATGAGCTTGTCCTCCTCCGAGAGCTCGTCGATACCCAAGATGGCGATGATGTCCTGCAGATCCTTGTACCGCTGGAGGATCTGCTGGACCTGCGTCGCGACCGCGTAGTGCTCGTCGCCGACGATCTGCGGGTCGAGCGCCCGGCTGGTGGAGTCGAGCGGATCGACCGCCGGGTAGATGCCCAGGGCGGTGAGCGGCCGGGACAGCACCGTGGTCGCGTCGAGGTGAGCGAACGCCGTGTGCGGCGCCGGGTCGGTGATGTCGTCGGCCGGGACGTAGATCGCCTGCATCGAGGTGATCGACCGGCCCTTCAACGACGTGATGCGCTCCTGGAGCTGACCCATCTCGCCGGCAAGGGTCGGCTGGTAGCCGACGGCCGACGGCATCCGGCCGAGCAGCGTCGACACCTCGGCACCGGCCTGGGTGAACCGGAAGATGTTGTCGATGAACAACAACACGTCCTGCCGCTGAACGTCGCGGAAGTACTCTGCCATCGTCAACGCGGACAACGCCACCCGGAGGCGCACGCCGGGAGGTTCGTCCATCTGCCCGAAGGTGAGCGCCGCCTTCTCGATGACCCCGGACTCCTGCATCTCCAGGAACAGGTCGTTGCCTTCGCGGGTGCGCTCCCCGACCCCGGCGAACACCGACACCCCACCGTGCTGGGTGGCGACCCGGTTGATCATCTCCTGGATGAGGACGGTCTTACCGACCCCGGCGCCGCCGAACAGGCCGATCTTGCCGCCCTCCAGGTACGGACACAGGAGATCGATGACCTTGATCCCGGTCTCGAAGACCTTCTTCTGCGGTTCGACCTCGTCGAAGGGCGGGGCCTCACGGTGGATGGGCCACCAGTCTCCCTCGAACTTCAGGTCCGGGGCGTCGAGGCACTCCCCCCACACGTTGAAGATGTGGCCGAGGGTCTGGTCACCGACGGGTACCGAGATCGGAGCTCCGGTGTTGGTGACCTCGCTGCCGCGGACGAGCCCGTCGGTGGGAGCCAAGGCGACGGCACGGACGAGGTTGTCGCCGAGCTGCTGGGCGACCTCGCAGATGATGGTCGTCTTCTGCCCGGCGACCTCCAATCGGACCTCGAGGGCGTAGTTGATCTCGGGCAGGCCCTTCGGCGGGAACTCCACGTCCACCACCGGGCCGGCCACCTTCACGATCCGGCCGGAAGGCAGGTTCTCGCTCATCTGGGGCTCCTTGTCGATTCGTTCGTGGTCATCGTCGTCATGTCCTCGTTCAGCCGCGGGCGAGCGCCTCTGCGCCGCCGACGATCTCGGAGATCTCGGTGGTGATCTCGGCCTGCCTCGCCTGGTTCGCCTCTCGAGTCAAGATGCGGGTCAGTTCCTCGGCGTTCTCGGTGGCGGCCTTCATGGCCCTCCGGCGGGCGGCGTGCTCGGAGGCCGACGCCTCCAAGAGGATGCCGAAGGTGGTGCCCTCGAGGTACCGCGGCAGGAGCCGGTCCAAGATCTCCTCGGGTGAAGGCTCGAACGTGTAGCCGACGGGGCCGGTGTCGTCGCCGGAGCCCTCGGGCGGCTCGATCGGGAGCAGAGGCCACCGCTCCGGGGTCTGGGTGAGCGCGGAGACGTAGCGTGTCGTGTAGACCTCCATGACGTCGACGTTGCCGTCCATGTACTCGTTGAGGAGGATGTTGGCGATCCCGCGGCCGTCGGCGTAGGTCGGGGTGTCGGTCACCCCCAGCCACGAATGCTCGATCTGGTACTTCCGGTACCGGAAGTAGGTCAGGGCCTTCTTCCCGACGACGTACAGGCGGATGGCACGTCCGGCCGCGCGGTGCTCCACGAGGGCATGCTCGGCGAGGCGGATCACCGAGCCGTTGTAGCCGCCGGCGAGCCCACGGTCGGACGTCACGACGACCACTCCGACCGTCTCCACCTCGCGGGCCTCGAACAGCGGATGGCTGAGGCTTCCCGAGGCGGCGGCGATGTTGCGGATCACGTCGTTCATCTTGGCGATGTACGGTTTGGACTCGACGACGCGCTGGCGTGCCTTCCCGATACGAGCGGTCGCGATCAGTTCCATGGCGCGGGTGATCTTCATCGTCGACTCGACGCTGCGGATCCGGCGTCGGATCTGACGGAGTTCGGCGGATGCCACGGCTCAGCAGCCTCCCCGGTGCGAGTTACGCTGCACGTCCTCAGACCTCGTCTTCCAGCTCTTGGGACACCACCGCGTCGCCGACGGCGTCGGCGGCCGCGTTCTCGCCGGCGCGCACCGCCACCTCGGCGGTCTCGTCGCCGTGGACCTCCGAGCCCCACGTCTCCCCGAACGCCGCGATCGCTGCTCTCAGCTCATCTTCGGGCAACTCGCCGGTGTCGGCGATCTGGGACAGCAGACCGCCGTAGCGGGCCCGCATGAACTCGCGCAGCTTCTTCTCGAAGGTCTGGACCTGGTCGACGGGGACGTCGTCCATGTATCCCTCGGTGACGGCGAAGATCACGACCACCTGATCCTCGATCGGCAAGGGGTCGTACTGTCCCTGCTTGAGGACCTCGACCACGCGACGGCCGCGCTCGAGCTGGGCGAGGGAGGTCGCGTCGAGCTCGGAACCGAACTCGGCGAAGGCCTCCAGCTCCCGGAACTGGGCCAGGTTGAGACGCAAGGGCCCGGCGATCTTCTTCATCGCCTTGATCTGGGCGGCGCCACCGACCCGCGACACCGAGATGCCGGCGTTGATGGCCGGCCGGATACCGGAGAAGAACAGGTCGGTCTCGAGGAAGATCTGCCCATCGGTGATCGAGATGACGTTGGTCGGGATGTACGCGGAGACGTCGTTGGCTTTCGTCTCGATGATCGGCAGGCCCGTCAACGATCCTCCGCCGAGCTCGTCGGACAGCTTGGCGCAGCGTTCGAGCAGGCGGCTGTGCAGGTAGAACACGTCGCCGGGGTACGCCTCACGCCCAGGAGGGCGCCTCAGGAGCAACGAGATCTCCCGATAGGCGACGGCCTGCTTGGACAGGTCGTCGAAGATGATCAACGCGTGCTGACCGTGGTACATCCAGTACTGGCCGATGGCCGACCCGGCGTACGGGGCGTACATCTGGAGGGCCGAGGCGTCCGACGCCGAGGCGTTGACGACCACGGTGTAGTCCATCGCACCGACGCTCTCGAGCACGTCGACGACCTCGGCGACGGTCGAGTTCTTCTGCCCGATCGCCACGTAGATGCACTTCACGTCCTGGCCACGCTGGTTGATGATCGTGTCCACCGCGATGGCGGTCTTGCCGGTCTGGCGGTCGCCGATGATGAGCTGACGCTGCCCGCGACCGATCGGCGTCATCGAGTCGATGGCCTTGAGGCCCGTCTGGAGCGGCTCCTTCACCGGTTGACGCTGCACGACCGACGGCGCCTGGGTCTCGAGGAGCCGACGTTCGGTGGCGTTGATGGGGCCCTTGCCGTCGAGCGGGTTGCCGAGCGGGTCGACGACGCGCCCCAAGAGGGCGTCACCGACGGGAACCGACAGGACCCGTCCGGTGGAGCGGACCTCGTCGCCTTCCTCGATATGGGAGGCGTCGCCCATGATGACGGCGCCGATCGTGTCGGGGTCGAGGTTCAGGGCGACACCGATCAACCCGCCGGGGAACTCCAGCAGCTCGGACGCCATCGCGTTCGGCAGCCCAGAGACCCTGGCGACACCGTCACCGACGGATTCGACGTAACCGATGGTCTCCGCCTCGACGGACGGCGACCACCCTTCCAGGTTGGCCCGGAGCGCCGCAGCGATGTCCCCGGGGTCGAGTGTGATTTCAGGCATGGTGCGTCATCCCCACTGCTCTCGCAGTTCGTCGAGTTGGCTCTTGACCGACCCGTCGAACACGGTATCTCCGATCTTGGTGACGATGCCGCCGACGAGCGACGGATCGACGATCACTTTGACTTCCACCTTCCGTCCGGTCGCGCGACCGAGCGCCGCCGAGAGGCGCTCGACCTGCTCCGCGGTGAGGTCCACCGCGGATCGCACTTCGGCGACCACGGCTTCCTCGGACTGTGCGACCAGTTCTGCGAGGCGGCTCCCCACCTCGACGAGGTGCTTGGCCTGGCCTGAGGACACGACGAGCCCGAGCCCGGCGAACACGGGCAGTGACGCTCGCCGGCCGAGGAGTTCGGCGAGGATCGCGGTCTTCCGTTCGACAGGAACCCGCGGATCGGTGAGCGTCTGACGGAGCTCGGCGTTGGCATCGATGCCGTTGGCGGCCTGGTAGAACTCGTCGACGAGCGCCTCGACATCGTCGTGAGCGCGGAACACCTCCAGCAGCCCTCGGGCGTACCCGTCGACGATCGTCGCCGATGTGGTCGCAGTGTCCATGCGCTACTGCACCCCGCCCAGGTCCTCGATGTACCGGTCGACCAAGGCCCGCTGCCGCTCGACGTCGAGGCTCTCCGCGACGAGCTTGCCGGCGATCTGGATGGCGAGGTCGGCCACCTGACCCTTCAGCTCGGCGGCGACCCGCTCCCGTTCGGCGGCGATCTCCTCCCGAGCCCTGGATCTGATGGCTTCGGCTTCGGCTTCGGCCCGGGCGACGATGTCCGCTTTGACGGCGTCGGCCGATTCGCGTGCTTCGTCGATGATCCGCGCAGCCTCCTCACGAGCACCTGCGAGCTGACTCCGGTAGTCCTCGAGCAGCGACTCGGCCTCGTGTTTGGCAGCCTCGGCGGCTTCCAACTCGGCCTTGATCGCCCCAGACCGCGCGTCGAGCGTCTGGTTGAGGGCCGGGATGACCCACTTCCAGGCGAAGAAGAACACGATCGCGAAGGCGATGAGCCCGGCGAACAGCTCTTCGGGAGCGGGAAGCAGCAGGCCGGCGCCACCGGTGGCCTCTTCTGAGATGGGCACCGGCTCGGCGGTGGCCAGCAGTGTCGCTGCCAGTGCGAACAGGTAGGGCATCGCGATCCCCTAGGCCAGGAAGAAGAGGACGAAGCCGATCAGCGCCAACGCCTCGGTGAAGGCGATACCGAGGAACATCGTCGTGCGGACCATGCCGGCAGCCTCGGGCTGACGGGCCATGGCTTGTACGGCGTTACCGGCGATGATGCCGATGCCGACACCCGGGCCGATGGCGGCGAGGCCGTAACCGATGAGAGCGATCGCTCCCTTGAGTGCTTCCATTGCTTCCCTTTCCTTCCTGTCGAACGGGATCTGTCTTGTCGAACTCAGTGCGCCGGGTTGATCGACGTCTCGATGTAGACGGCGGACAGCAGCGTGAAGATGTAGGCCTGCAGCAAGATGACGACGATCTCGAAGAGGAAGATGGCGAGGCCGAGGAGCCACCAGGCGAACCCGAACAACCCCTTCGTGATGCCGATCTCTCCGATGGTGACGATCGAGACGAAGGCCGTCGTCAGCAGCAGGGTCAACATGACGTGACCGGCCACCATGTTGGCGAAGAGCCGGACCGCCAGCGAGAACGGACGAACGAGGAACGTCGAGACGAACTCGATGACCCCGACGAGCGGCTTGAGGGCGGTCGGGACCCCGGGGGGCCAGATGATGTCGGCCACGTAGCGGAACCCCTGGCGCTTGAAGCCGGCGGCGATGAAGATCATCCATGTCAACGCGGCCAGCGAGGCCGGGAGCGCCATCCGTGAGGTGATGGGGAAGTTCACGAACGGGGTGATCTCGAACATGTTGGCGATGAGGATGAACATGAAGAGCGACAGCAGGTACGGGAAGTACTTGACCCCGTCCGGCCCGATGATGCCGATGGCGACCTCGTCCTTGACGAAACCGACCAGGCCCTCGATGGCGGTCTGGAACCGTCCGGGGACGGCGCGCTTGCGACGAAGGCCGAAGTACATGAGGGCGACGGCGATGAGGCCGGCGAGGATGATGAGGACGAACGTCCTGGTGATCGGGAAGCCGGCGATCTCGATGATCGGGATTCGGTACTCGAACAGTTCCTTGACGTCTGCGGGGGCGCAGACGGTCTGTTGGGTGAGATCGCACTCACTGGTTGCCAGGATCAGTTGCTCCACTCGAGTTCCCTTTCCGCGCCGTTGACGACGGCCACTGCCTCGAGGGACAGCAGCACGAGATAGCTCACGACCGCCGAGATGCCCATGGATGCCCGATCGACGCCGGTGGTGTTGGCGACCACCAGCATGGTGAGGGTGATGAGCCCCAACCGGATCAGGAACCCGAACAAGGCGGCGGCATGATACAGGCTCAGCGAGATGCGTGCGGCCACCGACAACAGGTACCCGCCGAGGAGGAAGTTGCCCATGACGATGACGACGCCGACTGCCGCCGAAGCCGCGCCGACGGGACCGGCGAGGAGCCAGGCGACCACGACGACGACCGGCCCGACGAGGACGCCCCGCTTGGCGATGTTGCGTCCGATGATGGCCTCGATGGGCCGAACGTCGGGGGCCGGTCGGTAGGCGGTGAGATCGTCGGGGAGATCGCGGTCAGGCATCGTATCTCGGCCGTTGTCTGGCTTGTTCTTCGAGATCCTCGGACTGTCGCCACATCCGCCAGAACCCGACGCCGATCCCGGCGATCGCCCACAGCAGGGTCATGACCGGCCGGGTGCCGAAGAGCCCGTCGAGGACGAACCCGATGAGGAGGCCGGCGACGATCGACGAGATGAAGTCGGCGCCTTCCGAGAACCCCCCGGTGATCTTGTCCTTGGGCGGCACGATGGTCGGTTTCGCGCTCGGCATCTCGTCGTTCCTGTCGGGGTCGAGTCGCTCGTTCATGGGCGGTGCCGCGGTAGCCATGTGAACCGCTTCACGAGAGGCGGCCGGGACGATAGTTGCACCCCGGATGCAGGCAAAATCCCCATCCGGGTGCAGGCTACCCGTTCGCCGGAAGGTACCCGAATCAGGTGGCCGATCAGTTCTCGCGGAGCGAGTACTCCAGCATCATGTCGGGGACCCGCGGCAGTTCCTGGCGGTTCCCTGCGCCACCGATCTGGTAGCAGGTGTAGGCGAACAGCCACGGGTCCGTGGCACTGCAGCGGATCGAGTTCGCGGTGGGGTTCAACGCGAACTCGAGCCGGAACCCAGGCTCGACGTACTGCCGGACGGCGTTCCATGCCGACGCCGCCAGCCGGCGAGTGGCGTACGGGTCGGTGAAGTACTCGCCGGTGCCCAGCGCGTGGTCGGCGTCGAACGAGAACGCCCCGCGCCAGCTCGCCATCCCCAGGGTCCGTCGGGTGCCGTTGTTGCGTTCGACGTTTCTGAGGGCGACGTCGTTGCAGGCGAAATCGACGCAGTGGGACATCGGGTTGCGGATGTCGAATCGATGATCGAAGTCGATCATGCCCAGGTTGACGACCGCCGGCGTCTCATCACGGCTGGCCCAGCGCTCGTAGTTGTTGGACGCGGGTCCGACGTTGAGCGACCTCGTTCGGTAGTCCCCCACCTGGTCGGAGAGTGCAGGCATCGAATAGCCGCACCCCGACGGGTTGAGCAGCACGTCGCCACCGTCGGAGGTGGCGAACGCTGCGCCGTAGTCGTTCTTGAACGAGGCGCTGAACTTCTCGTTCCCGGCGAGGTCGTAGACGGCGACGATGAGCGTGTGGAACCTGGCGCAGACGCGCCGGTCGTGGGCAGAGTTGGAATGGATGACGAACCGGACCCAGAAGTTGCCGGTCATGTCCTTGAAGATGAACTCCTTGAACCCGGCGTCGGGTTCGAGTTGGGGAACCCGGGCGGCGGTGTACTGGTACGGGATCTTGGGCGAACCGGGGATGAGGTCCGGGTTCGAGCCGTGTTCGTGACCGAAGGAGCACCAGTACACCGGGTCGATCTGGGGATGCCAGGTGCCGTACCGACGTCCATCGGGGCCCGTGGTCGTGTACAGATCGTGGACCCAGGGAGGGCAGGTCGCGTTCGGGCGGGCCTCGTAGCCGTTCGGCGTCGGCGGCGCCGGCGATGGGCGGCCGTTCTCCTCGGCGAGGAGGACGAGGTACATGCGCCGCCAGTCGCCCGAGACCTCGACGGTTCCCAGGCTCACGTCGCCGGCCGGATAGGCCTTCTCGTAGACGGTTCGGATGTCGCCATCGATGATGACGGTGCCGCCGACGTCCCATCCCGACAGCCATGCCGCCGGGGGCTCGTCGTCCCTCCAGACGACGGCGACCCGGGCGGGTCGGTTCACGGTGAAATGCATCCAGTCGTCACGCGGCCCGTAGTTGAGGAACTCCCATCGGGTGGACGGCGACAGTACGTCCCATCCTCCGTAGCGCCCGGGACTGTCGACGATGGCGGTGCGGTCGGGATCGGGTTCGATGTCGAGTCCCTTGCGGAAGCTCCGCGGCCAGTACTTCATGTCGCGGACCTCGATCTCGACACCCTCGGCCGTGTCGCGTTCGACGTGGTAGCGGGCGACCAACGTGCGGTCGGCGGCCGCGAGGGCGAATCCGCTCGGTGCGCGCCATCGGCCGGCGATCGGCAGCCATCCCTCGTTGCCGACCTGGAAGGACTCGTCGGCCCCACCCGACGAGTTCTCGTTCCTGAGGTAGAAGGTGCCGTTGGAGGGCCGGAAGACGCCGGGAGTGTCGATGCCGTCGCCGTCCCAGTCGCCTGCCACGTAGCGGTCCGCCGGATCGCCGAAGATCATGAGGACGTCGGCGGGTCCCGAGGTGTGCTCGTTCTTGAGGAACACCTCGCCGGTCGATGGTCGATGGAGACCGATCGTGTCGATGCCGTCGCCGTCGAAGTCGCCGACGAACGGCACGTCGGAAGGGTTACCGAAGACGTAGCTGTAGTCGGCTGGGCCGAGGGAACCGCCGTTGGGTCCGAGATGGTTGGAGATGTAGATCCGCTGCTCGGACGGGCGGTAGATGGAGACGGTGTCGATGCCGTCGCCGTCGAAGTCGCCGACGAGGGGCACGTCGGAGGGGTTCCCGAAGAAGTAGGTGATGTCGGCGACGCCTTGGATGTTGGTGTTGGTCAGATAGACGAATCCGTCGCTTCGGCGGAACAAGCCGGGCGTGTCCTCGCCGTTGCCGTCCCAGTCGCCCAGGAAGGGCGTGTCGGCCGGGTTCCCGAAGAAGAACGGCACGTTGTCACCCAGCTTCCATTGGCCTTGCTGGGGGTTGAACAGGCCGGGTTCGTCGGGTTCGGCGGCCAACGCCGCGGTACCCATGACGAGCGAGGTGATGAGGGCGGCACCCACCACGAACATGCGTCTCGAAGGTCTCACCGGTCGTCCTTCCTTCGGAACGCTCATCGTATGGCAGGGCGCCGACGGCGTCGAGAACCAGATCGGTGACTATCCGCCGTTCCGCCCTACGGAACGGCGGGCCCCAACCCAGGGTTCACCACAACCTCCAGGGGTGTCCCCAACCCAGGGTTCACCACAACCTCCAGGGGTGTCCCCAACCCAGGGTTCGCCACGACCTCCAGGGGTGTCCCCAACCCAGGGTTCGGGGAGATCAGGGACCGACGTAGCCGGGGAAGTCGCTGGGGTACGGAGGGAACGCGTCGAGGATCTCGTCGATCGTCTCGCGGAACTGCCCCAGTGCCTCGGGATCGGTGCGCTTTCGGAGGATCTCGACGATGAGGTTGCCGATCATCATCATCTGCTCCTGGCGCATCCCGGCGGTGGTCACCGCCGGGGTCCCGATCCGGATCCCCGAGGTGATGAAGGGTGAACGGGGATCGAAGGGGATCGCGTTGCGGTTCAGGGTGATCCCCATCTCGTCGAGCAGCGTCGCAGCTTCCTTCCCGGTGAGGTCCTTGTCGAAGCCGCGCAGATCGGCGAGGAACATGTGGTTCTCCGTCCCACCGGACACGACCCGGATGCCCCCCTCCGCGACGGTGTCGGCGAGGACCTTGGCGTTCCGCACCACCTGGGTGGCGTAGGTGGCGAACTCCGGCTCTCCCGCCAGTTTGAAGGCCAGGGCCTTGGCCGCGATCTGATGGTTGATCGGGCCACCTTGGGTGAACGGGAACACCGCCTTGTCGATCGCCTTGGCATGCTGGGCCTTCGCCAAGATGAGACCCCCGCGGGGGCCCCGAAGCGCCTTGTGGGTCGTGGCGGTGACGACATCGGCGTAGGGCACCGGGTTCGGATGGGCGCCTCCGGCGATCAGGCCGATGATGTGCGCCGCGTCGACCAGATAGATCGCGCCGACCTCGTCGGCGATGTCGCGGAAGGCCGCGAAGTCGGGGATCTGCGAGTAGGCCGAGTACCCCACCACGATCATCTTCGGACGGTGGGTCGCCGCCAGCTTGCGAACCTCCTCCATGTCGATCCGCTCGGTGTCGGGATCGACCCCGTAGGAGACGAAGTCGAACAGCCTCCCCGAGAAGGACACGGGCGAACCGTGGGTGAGGTGACCGCCTTGGTCGAGGCGCATCCCCAGGATCGTGTCGCCAGGTTCCAGGAACGAGAAGTACGCGGCCATGTTGGCCTGCGACCCCGAGTGGGGTTGGACGTTGGCATGTTCGGCGCCGAACAGCGACTTCGCTCGATCGATGGCGAGGGACTCGATCTCGTCGACCACCGCGCATCCCTCGTAGTACCGGCGGCCCGGATAGCCCTCCGAGTACTTGTTGGCCAGAACGGATCCGGCGGCCTGCATCATGGCACGGGAGACGAAGTTCTCCGACGCGATGAGCTGGACGTGGCGTCGCTGACGGGTCACGTCCTGTTCGATCAATCCGGCGAGGGTGGGGTCCACCTGCCCGAGCGGCGTCATGTCGGTCATCGCATCCTCCTCGAAGCGCGCCCGGCAGCGTAGCGGCTCGGGCGACCCGACAGCTCGGCGCTCAACCCGCCGCGGCGGAACGATCCGTCATGACGTCGGCGAAGCCGATAGCCGGTAGCGGCACGATGGGCGCCAGCAGCGCCCAGATCGTCGCGTCCACCACTGCGACGCCGAGCAGGACCACGGCGACGAACGCCAACGCCACGAGGCGAGTCGCCATGCGCGCCGGTTCGCCGACGGGAGGGATGGCCAGCAAGCCAGGCACGCCGAGCAAGGCGATCGGCATCAGGAACGCCACGGCGGCGTTGCCGGTGATGGTCCACAGCAGGAACAGGAACGCCCCACCGCCGAGCCCCAAGGAAGCCGCACGAACGCCGACCGCCAGCGGTTCGGGCGCCCCGCAGAGCCCGGCGAGGGCGAGCACCGCCCCGATCACTCCGAGGCCACCAACGAACAACGCGCCCCCCGGAGCAGCCGGGACCACCGCCACGGCGAACCAGAACGTCACCGAGCCGATGAGGGTCGCCACGGCGATCCCGAGCCACGACCCTCGAGGCACGTCAGGGACGAACGGGGCCGGAACGAAGGACCCGCTCGGTCGGCTCGGTGACGTCGACGACGGTCGATGCCTCACCGCCGGGCGCCTCGCCCGGGAGGTACACGGCGACGGCGTCGCCGAAGACCTCGCGTGCCTCCTCGACCGACGCGGCGACGGCCTGTCCCGAGACATTGGCGCTGGTGACCGCCAGCGGACCGGTCCGACCCAACAGCTCGAGGGCGACACGGTGACGGGGGCAACGAAGTCCGACCGTGCGGCGTTCGCGATGGCCGATCCAGTCGGGGATCGACGGCAGTTTCGGGACCACGATGGTCAGTCCGCCGGGCCAGTGCGCCTCGGCGAGCTCGAGCGCCCGGTCCTCGAACACGCCGATCTGCTGGGCCTGGTCGAGATCGGCGACGAGGACGGCCAGCGGCTTGACGCCGGGGCGGCCCTTCAACTCGAACAACGTGGCCAGGGCATCCGGATCGAACGGGTCGGCAGCGAGACCGTAGAGGGTGTCGGTGGGGAGACCGACGATCGCTCCCGCGCGGATCGCCTCCACCGCGGCTTCGATGGCGGGTTCGTCGCTCACGACCTCGAATCTACCCGCCCTGCGGGCGTGTGTCTCCACACCACGAACCGTGGCCGCCCGGCGAGGTCGTCCCGCACCTCGGCCTCGCCGTCACCGAACGCCGCTGCTGCCGCCGCCGCTTGCGTCTCGCCGATCTCGCAGATCACGATCCCGCCCGGCCGGAGCCATCTCGGAGCCTCGGCGCCGATCCGACGGATGATCTCCGTGCCATCGTCTCCTGCGATCAGCGCCATCGCCGGCTCGTGCTCGCGGACCTCCGCCGGGAGTCCCGCGAACTCCGACGTGGCGACGTACGGGGGGTTGGCCACCAGCAGGTCCACCGCCCCGCGGATCTCGGACGGCAAGGGCGCGAAGAGATCCCCGACGTGCACCGCGACGACGGCGTCGTTGGCGGCGGCGTTGACCGAAGCGACGTCGGCCGCATCCGCGGACAGCTCCGTGGCGTGCACCGTCGCCCGAGGGAACGCGCGGGCGAGCGCGATCGCCAATGCCCCACTCCCGGTGCACAGATCGACGATCAGCTCGGGAGAGCGATCGGCGAGCAGGGCAACGGCCAGCTCGAAGAGCTGTTCGGTTTCGGGTCGCGGCACGAGGACCCGAGGGTCGACCGACAGCACGACCTCACCGAAGGGAACCGAGCCTTCGATGTACTGGAGGGGTTCGCCGGTCCGGCGGCGTCGGACCGCAGCAGCGAACCGCGCCCGCTGCTCGTCACTGAGGTCGACCCCGACGATCACCTCGGTCCGGGATCGACCCGTCGCGCTCATCATCAGACGCTCGACCTCGTGTCTGGGCAGATCACCGACGGACCCGATCAACTCGACGCTCGACGTCATCGTGCGACGAGACGTCGCGCCGCTTCGTCGGCCATCAACGCCTCGTGGATCTCGTCGAGGTCCCCGTCGAGGATCTGGGCCAGGTTGTGCACGGTCAGCCCGATCCGATGATCCGTCACCCGGTTCTCCTTGAAGTTGTAGGTGCGGATCTTCTCCGCCCGCTCACCTGTACCCACCTGGGATCGTCGGGCCGATGCGCGCTCGCCGAGCTGTTGGTCGAGCTGGCGTTGGTAGAGCCTGGCTCGCAGGACGCGCATCGCCTTGAGCTTGTTCTGGAGTTGGGACTTCTCGTCCTGGCACGACACGACGAGCCCGCTCGGCTTGTGGGTGATGCGCACCGCCGAGTCGGTCGTGTTGACGGACTGGCCTCCGGGCCCGGTGGATCGGAACGTCTCGATCTCGAGATCGTTGTCGCTGATCTCGACCTCCACCGCCTCTGCCTCCGGGAGCACGGCGACGGTGGCGATCGAGGTGTGGATCCGACCTTGCGACTCGGTCTTGGGGACCCGCTGGACCCGATGCGGACCCGCCTCGTACTTGAACCGGGAATAGGCCCCCTTGCCCTTGACGGCGAAGACCACTTCCTTGACGCCGCCGGTACCGAGCTCGGAGACCTCGATCGGCTCGACCGTCCAGCCGTGCCGTTCGGCGAAACGCTGGTACATGCGGTACAGGTCCGCCGCCCACAACGCCGCTTCGTCACCGCCGGCGGCCGCCCGGATCTCGACGATCACGTCCTTGTCGTCGTTGGGGTCCTTCGGGACGAGCTGGGCCCGCAGGCGTCGTTCCAGGCTCTCGAGCTCGGCCCGCTTGTCCTCGGCGACCTGTTCGAGGTAGGCCACCATCTCGGCGTCGGTCTCGGTCTCGGCCAGCTCGGCGGCTTCGGCAGCCTCCCGCTCGGCGTCGAGGAAGGCCCGATACGTCTCGACGATGGGTTTCAGCTCGGCGTGGCGAGCCGCGACGGGCCGGTAACGGCTCTGATCGGCCAGGACCGCCGGGTCGGCGAGTCGCGCAAGCACCTCCTCGTGCTCCTTCTCGAGCTGCACGAGCCGTTCCCTGAGCCGCTCATCCATCGCTCATCTCCGCCGCCAACGCCCCCGGCGCCACCGGTCCGCGTTCGATGACCTCGACCTTGGCTTCGGGATCGAGTGCGGCCAGCAAGGAGGCCACGGCGACCTCCACCTGGTCGTCGGACGGTTCCTTGGTCGTGATGGCCTGGATCCAGATCCCGGGCCGAGACGCCCATGCGAGCCAACGATGGCCGGCCGCGGCGCGCAGGACCTCGTAGGAGATGCCTGCGATCACCGGGATGAGCACGATGCGGGCGCCGACCTGCCAGACGAAGGGCAACGGGGCGAGGCTGAGGAACACGACGAACGCCACCATCGCCACGATGATGATGAACGACGTCCCGCAACGGGGATGGCGAGGGCTGTAGGCCTGGATGAAGCCGATGTCGAGCGGATCGCCGTTCTCGTACGCATGGATGGTCTTGTGCTCCGCGCCGTGGTACTCGAAGACCCGAGCGATCTCGTCGGACCGGCCGATGAGCCAGATGTAGGCCACGACGAGGCCGATCCGGATCGCCCCATCGATGAGGACGAACGCGAACCCCGAGTCGCCCACGAACCGCTTCAGGAAGTTCGCCGCGAAGGCGGGAGCGAGGACGAAGATCCCGACCGCGAGGGCGACCGCCAGGATCATCGTCCAGGCGATCTGGGTCTTGGTGATCTCCTCGTCCTCTTCGCCGGCGCGCTCGGCGGACCACGACAGCGCGCGGAACCCCAAGGTGAGGGATTCGCCGAGCACCATGATCCCTCGCAGGAACGGGATCCGGGCCAGCACCGATCGGCTCGACAGGGCCGGAAGCTCGTCGCAGGTGGCTTCGATGATCCCGTCGGGGCGGCGCACCGCGACGGCCCATGCCGTCGGGGCTCGCATCATGACGCCCTCGATGACGGCCTGACCGCCCACGCTGGGGGCGGGCGGACGGCTCACATCAGCTCTCCGACGTCGTCTGTTTGGACGTCTGACCGTACCGGCGCCGGAAGCGCTCGACGCGACCGCCGGAGTCCACCAGCTTCTGCTTTCCGGTGAAGAACGGATGGCATTCGTTGCACAGCTCCACGTGGAGCTCGGGCACGGTGGCGCGGGTGGTGAAGGTGTTGCCGCACGAGCACGTCACGGTGCTCTCGACGTAGTCCGGATGGATGCCGGCTTTCACGATGCGTTCTCCTGTTCGTGGTCCTGGAACTGTAGCGAGGTCACTGACCGCTCTTGGCGACGGTCTCGAGGAACTCGGCGTTCGACTTGGTCGTCTTGAGGCGGTCGATCAGCAGCTCCAGCGCGGCGCCGGGCTCGAGGGCCAGCAGGACTCGGCGGAGCTTCCACACCTCGGCCAGCTCCCTCCGATCGAACAGCAGCTCCTCTCGCCGTGTTCCCGACGCCTCGATGTCGATCGCCGGGTAGATGCGCTTGTCGGCGAGCTTCCGGTCGAGTCGGAGCTCCATGTTGCCCGTGCCCTTGAACTCCTCGAAGATCACCTCGTCCATCCGCGAGCCGGTCTCGACCAACGCGGTTCCGAGGATCGTGAGACTGCCGCCTTCCTCGATGTTGCGGGCGGCCCCGAAGAAGCGCTTGGGCGGGTACAGGGCGGTCGAGTCGACGCCACCCGACAGGATCCGACCCGACGCCGGCGTCGCCAGGTTGTGGGCGCGAGCCAACCGGGTGATCGAGTCGAGCAGGATGACCACGTCGGTGCCCATCTCGACGAGGCGCTTGGCCCGCTCGATGGCCAGCTCCGACACCTGGGTGTGTTCCTCGGCGGGACGATCGAAGGTCGAGTAGATGACCTCGCCGCGGACCGACCGCTGCATGTCGGTGACCTCTTCGGGTCGTTCGTCGACGAGGACGACCATCAGGTAGACCTCGGGATTGTTCGTCGTGATCGAGTTGGCGAGCTCCTTGAGCACGGTCGTCTTGCCGGCCTTGGGCGGTGAGACGATGAGGCCACGCTGTCCCTTCCCGATGGGAGCGATCAGGTCCACGATCCGGGCGATCATCGCGTCGGGCTTGTCCTCCATCTCGAGGCGAAGGCGCACGTCGGGGAACAGTGGCGTCAGGTCGGAGAACCGGGGACGATCCTTGGCCTGCTCGGGATCCATCCCATTGACGGTGACGGCACGCACGAGCGCGGGGAACTTCTCTTGTGCCCGGGCCGGACGGACCGGTCCCTCGACGACGTCGCCCTTGCGGAGCCTCGCTTTCCGGATGACGTTCGCGGCGACGTAGGCGTCCTTGTCCCCCGGCAGGTACCCGCTGGTCCTGATGAAGCCGTATCCCTCCGGCAGGATGTCGAGGATCCCCTTGCGGACCTCGAGCTCGGATTCGTCGATGGGCTCCTGGCTGCGGTTCCGGTTTCGGTTACGCCGGCTCCGGCGTCGGCCTTGACCCTGGCCCTGGCTGTCGTCGCGACGGGGACGGCCACCGTCGCCGTTGGTGTCGACGGACTCCGCCTTCGGCGCCTCGGTGGGCGCTTCGGGGACCATGGAGGCCTCGAACTTGTCGGATTCGAGGATCGCGGCGATCAGCTTCGACTTCTGAAGCCCTTCCGGATCGACGTCGACGTTGCCCGCCATCTCGCGGAGGGCGTCGAGGCCCAGTTCCTGCAGCCTGGCTCTGGTGGTACTCATCTCGGCTTTCGACCCTTTCCAGGTGGAGCCTGTGGACGGGCCTGGACGGCCCCTTCGAACGTGGCGACGACGGGAGGGAACGCCTCTCGGACGCCGGGATCCTCCGACCCGGGGCACGGGGACGTGCCGCAGCGGGAGGAGGGGATGACCAGAGTGTACATCGGTCGGTCCCCTAATCAAGTGAAGCCCTTCGCGACCGCCACGGGCGGGCCTTCACCAGCCGAGGAGCTCCACCACCGCGTCGAGCCGAGGAGGCACCGGTTCGGGCAGGCTCGCCGACCCGGCGGCCGTCTCGGGATCCTTCAGTCCATGGCCGGTGAGCGTACAGACGACGGGACCGCCGGGAAGCTCGTCGGCGTACTTCATGACGCCGGCCACCGAGGCGGCGGACGCCGGCTCGCAGAAGACCCCCTCTCGGGTGGCGAGGAACCGGTAGGCGGCGAGGATCTCGTCGTCGGTGACCGCTTCGATCCGCCCACCGGACTCGTCGCGGGCAGCGACTGCCCCGTCCCAGCTCGCCGGGTTGCCGATCCGGATGGCGGTGGCGATCGTCTCTGGGTGTTCGACGATCTCGCCGGATACCAGCGGCGCCGCGCCGGCGGCTTGGAACCCCCACATGCGGGGAGCGGCATCGACGGTTCGGTAGCCACGCCAGTACGCGGTGATGTTCCCGGCGTTGCCGACCGGCAAGGCATGGACGGCCGGGGCTCCGAGGGTGTCGACGATCTCCCAGGCGGCGGTCTGTTGACCGGCGATCCGATACGGGTTGATCGAGTTGACCAGGGTCACGTCGTGGACGGCCGTGAGCTCGAGTACCAGCCCGAGGGCGTCGTCGAAGTTCCCGTCGACTGGCACGATCGCCGCACCGTGGGCGATGGCCTGAGCCAGCTTGCCGCGAGCGATCTTCCCCGCCGGGAGGATCACGATGGCGGAGATCCCCGCCTTGGC
This sequence comes from Acidimicrobiia bacterium, assembly GCA_026985095.1. Classification (GTDB taxonomy): domain Bacteria; phylum Actinomycetota; class Acidimicrobiia; order Spongiisociales; family UBA5794; genus JALSQW01. Next base: position 53,957 of record JALSQW010000012.1, read on the forward strand.
CGCGTACGCGGCGGCCGAGGCGGAGGTGTTGCCCGTCGATGCGCAGGCGACGGCCTTGGCTCCGTCCTCGACCGCCTTGGAGACAGCCAGGGTCATGCCGCGGTCCTTGAACGACCCGGTCGGGTTCGTTCCGTCGAACTTCAGGTAGACGTCGGTTCCGACCATCTCGGCGACCGCCGGTGCGGGCAGGAGGGGCGTGCCGCCTTCGAGCAGGGTGACCACCGGGGTCTCGGCGGTGACCGGCAGCCGATCCCGGTACTCCTCGATCACGCCTCTCCAGCTCATGGTTCGTCGCTCTCGACCCGGATGACCGCCGCCACTCGCTCGACCGACGCGAGCCTGCCGACGGCCTCGACGGCGGCTCGCTGCGCGGCTTCGACGGCTCGGTGGGTGATGATCAGCAACGTCGCCTCATCTCCTCTGCCCTCCTGCCACACCGACTTGATCGACACCCCGGCGTCGCCGAAGACGCCGGCGACTCGAGCGAGCACGCCTGGTCGGTCCTCGACCTCGAGCCTGACGTACCACTTGGTCGCCACGGTGGAGAAGTCGACGAGGTCACCCGGCGAGAACCGGATGCGCGGCGCGACCTGGGCGTGAGCGAGGTGCTCGCGGGCGGCGTCGATGACGTCCCCGAGGACGGCGGTCGCGGTCGGTTCGCCGCCGGCGCCCGGCCCGGCGAAGAGGAGCTCGTCGATCGATGGGCCGGTGATGAAGATGGCGTTCGTCGCTCCCCGGATCGATGCGAGGGGATGGTCGCTGGGGATCATGGCCGGATGCACCCGTGCCGTGACCCCGGTCTCGAACCGCTCCGCGATGGCGAGCAGCTTGATGACGTAGCCGAACTCCGCCGCGAAGGCCATGTCGGCGGCAGTGACGTCGACGATGCCCTCACGATGGACGTCGTCGACCCCGACCCAGGTGCCGAACGCCAGGGACGCCAGGATCGCGGCCTTGGCCGCGGCGTCGTCGCCTTCGACGTCGGCGGTCGGGTCGGCCTCTGCGTAACCGAGAGCCTGCGCTTGCGCGAGCGCCTCCGCGAACCGGGTCCCTTCCTCGGCCATCCGGGTGAGGATGAAGTTGGTCGTGCCGTTGACGATCCCTTTGACGGATGCGATCTGTTCACCGGCGAGGGTCTCCGAGAGGGGACGGATGATGGGGATCCCGCCGCCCACCGCGGCCTCGAACAACAGCGGCACTCCGGAGCGTTCGGCGGCCGCGATCAGCTCCGGTCCGCGGGCGGCGATGAGCTCCTTGTTGGCGGTGACGACCGGTTTGCCGGCGTCGACGGCGGCCAGAACCAGGTCGCCCGCCGGATCGCGGCCGCCCATCAGTTCCACGACCAGGTCGACGGCGTCGTCGCGGACGACCGTCCACGGATCGGCGACGATCCGGTCGGGAGGCAACTCGAAGGGCCGCGCCTTGCCAGGCTCGCGCACCGCGATCCGCCGGACCTCGAGATCCAGACCGGTCTTGGCCGAGATGGCGTCGCGATCGCCGACGAGGCGACGGATGAGTGTCCCGCCGACGGTGCCCGCCCCGAGGATGCCGATCCCGATCGTGTTCATGGTGACCGGACCATAGACGGTCCCGCCGGTAGTCTCGGCTCAGGAGGCGCCCGTCCCGTGCCGATGGAACCTCCGACCCCGATCGAGGATCCAGTCCGTGCGAACGCCCGTCACGACCGATGCCGCGACCCCGAGCCGGCACGACCAGCTCCTGGCAACGGTCCGCCGCTGGGTGGTGGCGATCAGCCTCCTCCTGGTCCCCGGCCTCACCCAACCGTTCGTGGATTCACCGCGGCTGGCCTTCCTGTTCGTCGTCGAGTTCCTGTTGTTGATGATGCTCCCTCTGTCGCTGAGGGAGCTGCCCACGATCCTCCGCAGCGATCGCCGGCTCCCGGTCCTCACGGCGATGACGCTCTCGGTCGCCATGGTCGTGGCCGTCGTCTTCCATCCCTCGCCTGCGGGGTTCACCATGACGCTGTTCGCGGCGATGGGGGTCGGTCTGACGACCGCGATCGCCACGATGGACCGCTCCGAGGTGGGGTCGTTCGTGGCGGTTCCGCTGCTGGTCGCCGCGTCGTTCGAGGCGGGCGTCATGGCCGTCCAGTGGCTCACCGGCCGGCCGTTCGTCCTCGATTGGGTGTTCCCCGGCGCCGAGATCCCTCCGATCGACGGGTTCCCCCGTCCGCCGGGCACGCTGATGCACGTCTACCAGGCGGCGATCCTCGGGCTCGTCGCTCTCGCCGCCGTGTTCGCGGCCCGCGGCCGAGGCCCGTCCCGCCTCTGGCTCGTGGGGATCGCCGGCGCGTCGGCGGCGGTCGGCCTGACGAACTCGCGATCGGGCCTGCTGGCGATCGTGGCGATCGTGGCGACGCTCGCCTTCGGGTTCCTCCGCCGGCGGAGCCCGACCTTCCGGAACGTGGCGGCGGCCGTCGTGGTCGGGTTCCTGGTGTCCGTGCTCGTCGCCGGGTCGGGGTGGTTGGCGCGACTCGAGGACTCGACGACGACGGACCTCGACGAACTGTCCTTGGGAAGGGTGACGCTGGTCGAACAGTCGCTGCGGACGATCCGGACGTCGCCGTGGGTCGGCGTCGGCCCGGGTCGCTACGTCGATGTCGGGAAGCAACGCGGGGACATCGACGAGCGCCGGGCCCTACCGGTGCACGATCTCGGGCTCATGATCGCCGCCGAGCTGGGGATCCCGGCGGCGCTGGCCGTCGTCGGCCTTCTGGCGGCGGTCGGTGTGGCTGCGTGGCGGCGTGGACCGTGGGCGTTCGCCGCGTTCGTGGCGGTCCTTCCGTTCCTGGTCCTCGACGTGAACCTCTATGACCGTCCCTTCGGGCTGGTCCTCTTCGCGGCGTGGCTCGGTTCGCTGTCGGTCGCCATCTCGACCAGCCCGCCGTCGCGATGACGCCCCGATCGTCGTCGACCGTGGAGACCTCGCGGATCCCCGAGCCGCCGGGTTGGATCGATCGCGCCCTCCCGACGCTGGTTGCCGTCGTCGTCTTCTCGCTCCCGACCTTGAGCGTTGCGTACACCGAGACGTCGTTCGGCCGAGCGCTGACCGGTTCGGCGGTGGGCACCGCCCTCCTGCTCACACCCCTGGCGATGGCGCGGGTGCGGCGAGTCGCCACGATGGCGCACCAGGCGCCACTGTTGGCCCTCGGCGTCATGACCCTCTCGATGACGGTCTCGGTAGCGGTCCATCCGTCCCAACAAGGGATGACGTTGACGGCGGCCGCCTGGATCGGCTCGGCGCTCGCCGTGGCGATCGCTTCGTTCGACCGCAGGACCATCGCGTCCCACATGGTGACACCCCTCCTGTCGGCGGCAGCCCTGCAAGGCGTCTTGATGACGGTGCCATGGTTCACCAAGGAACCAGTGGGACTGCGATGGCTGGCTCCGAGTCGTTCGCTTCAGGAGATCGACGGGTTCCTCCGCCCTCAGGGGACCGCGACGCATGTCTACGAGCCCACCGTGCTGGCGTTGCTGGCCATCGGAGTGGCGGCCGCGCTCGCCGACGATGGCCGCCACCACCGGCTCTGGCCGGCAGCGGCCGAGGTGATGGCGACCTCTCCGCAGGTGGGAGTGGGACCCGGCCGCTATCTCGACGTGGCCGCCGACCTCGGCATCGCCGACCCGGAGTTCCCGATCGCCACCCACGGATTCATCCTGCTGGCGGGGGCGGAGCTGGGTCTCCCCGCTGCCGCCGCGATCGCCGTGCTGCTGGGATGGACGTACGTCACGGCGTGGCGGACGAACCGGGTGGTGTTCGCCGCGGCGATGGGCGTCCTTCCGTTCCTGGTCGTCGACAAGCTGCTGTACGACCGGATCTTCGGGATCGTGCTCCTGTCGATCTGGCTCGGAACCACCGCTGCCCTACTCGGGCGACCGGATCCCGACGTCGCGACGTAGAAGGTCGTCGTAGGTCTCCCGCCGCGACACGAGTCGCGCCGTCCCGCCGGCGACGAACACCACCGGAGGGCGCCTGATCATGTTGTAGTTGGAGCCCATGGAGTGCCCATAGGCGCCCGTCACCGGCGTCGCCAGGATGTCACCGACGGCAACGTCGACGGGCAATGCCGCCTCGTCGACGATCACGTCACCCGACTCGCAATGCTTGCCGACGACCCTGACGGTGATGGGCCGCTCGGCGTCGGTCGCCCGGGGAAGGAACGCCTCGTACCCGCTCCCGTACAGGACCGGACGGGGGTTGTCGCTCATCCCTCCGTCGACGGCCACGTAGGTGCGGATCCCCGGGACCTCCTTGATGGTGCCGATCCGATAGAGCGTGACCGCTGCGGCCGCCACGATGGAACGGCCCGGCTCGGCGACGATCCGGGCATCGATCCCGTGGGTCGCGGTGGAGCGGCGGATCGCGGCCGCCCATTCGGTGATCGACGGCGCCTCCTCTCCGGCCACGTACGGCACGCCCAGGCCGCCGCCGATGGAGAACTCGTCGACGCCGCGTGCCAACGGGGCGAGCACCGCGACCGCCTTGGTGAACGACTCGACGTCGAAGACCTGGCTCCCGATGTGGGCGTGGATCCCGACCAGCTCCATGACCGAGGAGCGCCGCACACGCTCGATGGCCTCGCCGGCTGCGCCCGACATGAGCGCGAACCCGAACTTCGAGTCGACGACACCCGTCTGCAGGAAACGATGGGTGTGGGCCTCGACGCCGGGGTTGACCCGGACCAGCACCCTGACGGTCTCGTCGGTCGCGATGCGCTCGATCCGATCCAGCTCGTCGAACGAATCGACCACGATCCGTCCGACCCCGGCGGCGAGGGCCGTGGCCAGCTCCTCGTCCGATTTGTTGTTCCCGTGGAGGACGAGCCGATCGGCAGGGACCCCGGCGGACAGCGCCACGTGCAACTCCCCTCCCGTGGCGACGTCGAGGTGCATCCCCTCTTCGTGGACCAGCCGAGCCATCGCCACGGTGAGGAACGCCTTCGCCGCGTAGGCGACGCCCGGCCCGAACGCAGCGACGGCTTCCCGGCATCGCGAGCGCAGATGCTGTTCGTCGTAGACGAACAGCGGCGTCCCGAACCGCTCGGCCAGCTCGATCACATCACAGCCCCCGATGGAGAGACGACCACCGGCATCCACCGCCGCGGTCTCGGGGAGCAGATGGCGGGGGATGGCCGAGGTCACATGCGCTCCGGGATCTCGATCCCGAGGATCTCGAGCACGACCGCCAAGGTCCGCAACGTGATCGCAACGAGCTGCAGCCAGGAGGCCTGACGATGTGGATCCTCCTCGCGAAGGATGTGGCAGGCCTCGTAGAACCGGTTGAAGACCGTGGCCAGGTCGTATGCGTACTCGGCGATCTGGTTCGGCGCCCGCAGGTCCGCTGCTCGCTCGAGGACCTCGGGAAGCTCGAGAAGCGCCAGCATCAGATCGCGTGCTCGAGGGGCGGTGGGAGGGTGCACGACGCCGGGGGCGAGATCGCGTTCCTCGGCCTTCCGCAGGATCGAGCGCATCCGTACCGCCCCGTACTGGAGGTAGGGCCCGGTCCTGCCTTCGAAGGAGGTGAACCGATCCAGGTCGAGGATGTAGTTGGACATCCGGTGGTTGGCCAGGTCCCCGAACTTGAGGGCGGCGATGCCGACCTGGCGGGCGATCTGCGCCCGCTCCTCCGGAGGGTACTCCTGGGCGATGTCGGCATCGGCGAGGCGACGTTCGGCGGCTTCGGTGACGAGCCTGATCAGGTCCTGGAGACGGAGGATCCCGCCTTCTCGGGTCTTGAAGGGCTTGCCGTCTGGGCCGTTGACCGTCCCGAATGCGACGTGTTCGAGGATCATGGAGGGTGCGACGATCCCCGCCTTGCGGGCCGCCCGGAAGACCTGCTCGAGGTGGAGGCTCTGGCGGGCGTCCACCACGTAGAGCACGAGGTCGTATCCCGCTTCGGCCCGCATCTCCAAGGTGGCGAGGTCCGTCGTCGTGTAGAGGTAGGAGCCGTCCGACCGCGTGAGCAGCAGCGGGGGGATCTCGGTCTTGTCGTCGGGCTCGGCGACATCGATGACGTAGGCCCCGTCGGATTCGACGGCGATCCCTTGCTCGACGAGGCGCTGCACCATGGGGGCGAGCCGGTCGCGGACCGTGCTCTCACCGAACCACAGGTCGAAGTCGACGTCGAGCGCCTCGAAGTCCTTGCGCTGACCGGCGATCGACACGGTGTGGAAGTGGCGCCAGAGAGCGACGTATCCAGGGCGTCCGTTCTGCAGCTCGAAGGTCGCCCGGCGGGCTCGTTCCGCGATCTCGGGATCCTCGTTGACGAGAGCGACGATCTTCGGGTACATCTCGGACAGATCGTCGAGGGTGACCGGCGGGTCGTCCGGGTAGGGACCCGTGTGGTCGGGATCGAAGTAGGGGAGGTCGGGTCGCTCGAGCTCGAGGGCGACGATGAGCTGGCCGACCGGCATGCCCCAGTCCCCGATGTGGATGTCGCCCACGACGTGATGTCCCATCGACCGGAACAGGCGCTTGAGGCTCTCGCCGATGATGGCCGACCGGAGGTGACCGACGTGAAGCGCCTTGGACATGTTCGGTCCGCCGTAGTCGATGAGGATCTCCGTCGGCACGTCGGGCTCGCCGATGCCGAGGCCGAGGCCGAGATCGTCGGCCATCTCCTGGACGCGGCGGGCGACGACCGCGTCGGTGACGGTGATGTTGATGAACCCGGGACCGGCGATCGACAGATCGGCGAAGCGATCTCCTGCTTCGGCTGCGACCCCGGCCACGATCCGTTCGGCCAGGTCTCGTGGGGTCATCTGGGCGACCTTCGCCGCTGCCAGGGCCCCGTTGCACTGGTACTGGGCGAGCTCGGGCCGTTGCGACACCATCACCTCGCCATAGGCGGGATCGAGACCGAGACCGGCGAACGCCTCACCGAAGAGGTCCGAGAGCTCTGCACGCAGCGACATGGGGTTCACCTGGGTCGACGGCCCCGAGGGGTTGGCGAGCCGTGAAGGTTACAATCGTTCGCGCGCCCCAGTAGCTCAGGGGATAGAGCACCGGCCTCCGGAGCCGGGAGCGCAGGTTCGAATCCTGCCTGGGGCACCCCGGCGCGTCCCGCGCCATCCCGGGAGCGAATGTAGGCTGGCATTTCGCGACCGTTGGGATCCACCATGCGACCGATCTGGAAGGGCGCCATCTCCTTCGGGCTCGTCACGATCCCGGTCGGCCTGTACGCGGCCACCGAGAACAAGCGTCCCAGGTTCCGTCAGCTCCGCGATTCGGACGGTTCTCCGATCCGGTACAAGCGAGTCGCCGAGGTCGACGGCACCGAGGTGCCCTATGAGCACATCGTCAAGGGCTACGAGATCGAGAAGGGCACCTACGTCGTGTTCACCCCCGAGGAGGTGCAGTCGGTGATGAACCAGGTGACCGGCGGCACGGTCGATGTGGTGCAGTTCGTCCCGACCGAGGACATCGATCCGATCTACTACCGGTCCGCCTACTACCTGGCCCCCGAGAAGATGGGCGTCAAGGCGTACAAGATCTTCCTCGCGGCGCTCGAGGACAAGAACATGGTCGGTATCGCCAAGGCCGCGATCCGCGAACGGGAGTACCTGTCGGCCCTCCGCGCCGAGGACGACGTGATCGTCCTGGAGACGATGTGGTGGCCCGACGAGATCCGCGAACCGGAGTTCGAGACCCTCCACGAGGAGGTGGAGATCCGGGACGAGGAACTGCAGATGGCCGAGATGATCATCGACAACCTCGCCGGCCACTTCGACCCTTCGGCCTGGCACGACGAGACCCGGGAGGCGATCGAGGCTGCGGCCCGCAAGAAGCTGGAGGGCCATGAGATCGTCACTCCCGAGGCGACGCGTCCCGCCGGCGTGGTCGATCTGATGGAGGCGTTGAAGGCCAGCGTCGAGGCCACCAAGGCGAAGGCGGGCTGAGGGCCGTCGGGTGCCGTCGTTCGCCTGGGAGCGCGATCATGTCGGCGGATCATCTGGGACCCTCCGACGGTCGCCTCCCGCAGATGTCCTTCGAGGGTCCATCCCCGGACGCCTCGGACCGCCGGCGCGCGACCCAGGACGGAAGCCGGGTCGGGCTATCCGCCGAGCTCGTCGCGGACGATCTTGGCCACGAGGGCGCCGTCGAGGTCCGCTCGCGAGCGCATGACGGCACCGATGACCTTGCCCGACTCCTTCAGATCGGAGGCGCCGAGTCGGGCGACGGTCTCGCGAACGAGCTCGCGGGTCTGTGACTCGTCGAGCTGTTGGGGGAGGTAGCGGGACAGGTAGTCGATCTCGAAGGCGAGCTTGGCGGCCTGTGCGGCGCCGCGGTCGCCCGCGGCTTCGAACTCCGCTTTGGCCTTCCTCATGCGCTTGGTGTAGCTCGCGATCGTCGCGCGGTACAGATCGTCGTCGACCTCACCGGTGAAGCCGGGCGCGGCCTTGGCGACGGCGACTTCGCTCTGGATCTGGCGGATGACGTCGAGAGTCGGCTTGTCGCCGGCTCTCATCGCCTCCTTCATGTCGGCGACGAGTCGTTCTTGGATGGTCATGTCGTGCTCCTGGGCGCGAAGGGTAGTCGCGGAGGGTGCACTTCCCTCGGGGGACGTGGGGCGGAGCCGAGAAACCACTTGAACCGGCCGTTCTCACGGCGTAGACTCGGCGCTGGCCGGGTCGGACCCGGCTCATTGAACGCCCAACTTTGTGAATGTCTTCACAAGCGCATGTGAACGTATTCACAATCACGAACGCCGAACGCTGGAGGACCGCCACCGTGCTGACCGTAACCGATTGGAGGGAGCTCTCCGCCTGTAGGGATTCCGATCCCGACATCTTCTTCCCCGTGGGGACGACCGGCCCGGCGGTCGACCAGATCCGCAAAGCCGTCGCCATCTGTTCGGCGTGCTCCGTCAAGGAGGAATGCCTCCAGTACGCCCTCGAGACCAACCAGGAGGCCGGCGTGTGGGGTGGCTACCCCGAGGACGACCGCCGCCGCCTGCGCAAGCGGTGGCTCGCCGAACGCCGCCGCCGCCGCCAGGCCAGCTGACCGACTCGGACGATCCGAACCGATGGGCCCCGCTCGACGGGGCCCATTCACATGGCCGAACCGGGACTAGGCCGGACTGAACCCGATCTCTCGGGGCCGGGCCTTCTCCACCTCGACGAAGGCCACCTTGTCCAGCACGATGCCATGCCGATGGCCGTTGATGTCGGCGACCCACAGCACCTTCGCGTTCTCCGCCATCGCCAGGTCGAAGGCGGCGGCGATGTCCTCGGCCGGATCCACCTCCAGCTCGATCTCCCTGGCCGACGAGACACCGAACCTGATCTTGACCCATTCGGCGGTCATCGTTCTCCTCTCAGTCTCCGTGTGCGGAATCGTACCGCTGTCGATGCGGGTCGCCGCCCCACCTCAGGACGCCCCACCTCAGGAGATGACCAGCTCCGGATGCGAACGCACCCGGGGGCGCCGCCGCTCCACCTCGTCGGCGAGGGACTCGAACGCCGCCGACGCCTCCGAGTCCGGCGCGGACACCACCACCGGCTTCCCCTCGTCGGCACCCTCACGCAACGCCGGCACGAAGGGGATCCGAGCCAGGAGGGGCACCTCCAGCTCGGAGGCCAGACGCTCCCCTCCCCCGGCTCCGAACAGCTCGTAGCGGGTGCCGTCGTCGCCGGTGAACCACGACATGTTCTCGACGACGCCCATGATCTCCTGGTTCACCTTCTCGGCCATCAAGCCCGCCCTGGCGGCGACCCGCTGGGCGGTCGGCTGCGGAGTCGTGACGATGATCGTCTGGGAGCGCGGAAGGAACTGGCTCATGGAGATCGCCACGTCTCCGGTGCCCGGCGGCATGTCGATCAACAGGTAGTCCGGATCGTTCCATGCGACGTCGTTCAGGAACTGCTCCAGCGCCTTGTGCAGCATCGGGCCGCGCCAGATCACCGCCTGGTCCTCCCGCACGAAGTAGTCCATGGAGATCACCGCCACCCCATGGGCGACCGGCGGCACGAGCGTGTCCTCGAGGACCTGGGGAGGCTCCGCGGCGCCGATCATGCGCGGGATCGAGAACCCCCACACGTCGGCGTCGATGATCCCGACCGTGCGACCACGCCCGGCGAGCGCGATCCCGAGGTTCGCCGTCACCGACGACTTGCCCACCCCGCCCTTGCCCGACGACACGGCGATGACCCTCGTGGTGGAACCGGGCTTGCCGATGCCGACCGATCCTCTGCCTGGCTGTGCGTCCACCACTTCCAACTCCTATCCGGATAGTGCATAGAAACTATAGTGAGGGACGATATCCGACCGTCCGGCGGTATCCGACACCTCGAAGGGGGCACCGATGAACCTCGAGCAGATGGACCGCCAGATCGCCGACATCGCGTCGAGCCTCGGCGACACGACCCGCCGCGGCATCTTCATCTCGGTCCGCGAGTCCGCCGATCCCATGACCGCATCCCAGATCGCGACGCTGTTCGGCATCCATCCCAACGTCGCCCGACATCATCTCGACCGTCTCGTCTCCGATGGCTACCTTCGGGTCACCCGTCGCCGCGCCCAGGGCCGAGCGGGACCGGGCGCGGGTCGCCCCGCCAAGCACTACGAACCGACCGACAAATCGATCAGCCTGCAGTTCCCCGTCCGCAGGTACGACCTCCTCATCGACCTCCTCGTCCGGGTCATCGAACGTCTCGCCCCCGAGGACGCGCCCCAGGTCGTCGAGGAGATCGGGATCGAGTACGGGCGAGAGATCGCCGCCGAGCTGGGGTTGCCCGACGACACCGGCTACGAGGCCGCTGCGCTGGCGGTGGCCAAGGCCATGACCGGGGTGGGGTTCGAGACCGAGGCGGACGCCGACGGTCGTCGACTCCTCACCAAGTACTGCCCCTTCGGCGAGGCCGCCAAGACCCATCCGCATCTGGTCTGCCGCCTCGATCAGGGCATCGTCAAGGGCCTTCTCGAGGCCGGTCGACGGCGGCCGGTCGCCGTGGTGATGCCCCACGCCGACGAGGACGACCACTGCGTCACCGAGCTGTAGGCGCCGTCGCGACTCCCGAGGGAGCGACCGTCGGAACCGACCCTGCGATACTCCTCGCCATGGCATGGATCGAAACGGTGCCCGAAGGCGAGTGGGACGGTGCGCTGGCGGACCTCCGCGGCCGGGTGGTCGATCCCGTCTACGACCGCGTCGACCACATCATGCAGATCCACTCGCTCGATCCCGACGCCATGGCGGCGCACGACGGGCTCTACCGATCTGCGATGCGCAGCACGAAGACGCTCCGCAGGGTCGATCGCGAGCTCATCGCCTTCGTGGTCAGCTCGATCAACGACTGTCACTACTGAACGGTGCATCACCGGCGCGGTCTGCGCCGGCTCCTTCGGGACGACCATCTCCTGGCGACGATCGAGGCTGATTGGCGAAGCGCCCCGCTCGACGACCGTCGCCGAGCGATGCTGACCTACGCCGCCAAGCTGACCGAGACGCCGGCGGCGATGGAGCAGGGGGACGTCGAGGCCCTCCGCGATGCCGGGTTCACCGATCGCGACATCCTCGACATCGCCCAGGTGGTCGCCTACTACGCCTACGCGAACCGGATCGCCGACGGCCTCGGCATCGAGCTCGAGCCGTGGATCCCAACCGACGGATAGCGCCTGGCATCCCTCGGCGCCTGGGCGGACGCCGGTGTCCGATCAGCTCCGGGCCATACGCCGGAGGACCATGTGAAGGATGCCGCCGTTGCGCAGGTACTCGACCTCGACGGGGGTATCGACCCTGGCGAGGGCCTCGAACGACACCACCGTGCCGTCGCTGCGGGTCGCCCGCACCGGGATCAGTGCCCGGGGCGCCAGCTCGTCGTTCACGTCGATCTCGAACGTCTCGGTGCCGTCGAGACCGAGGGTGTCGGCGGTCTCCCCCACCGGGAAGGTCAGCGGCACCACCCCCATCATGACGAGATTGGAGCGATGGATCCGCTCGAACGACACCGCCAGTACCGCCCGGACCCCGAGGAGGTAGGTGCCCTTCGCCGCCCAGTCGCGCGACGACCCCATGCCGTAGTCCTTCCCGGCCAGGACCAGCAGTGGCACGCCCTCCTGCCGGTAGTGCATGGCGGCGTCGAACACCGGCTTCACCTCGCCGTCGAGGAAGTCGGTGGTCCAGCCACCCTCGGTCCCCGGAGCGATCTGGTTCCGGACCCGGACGTTCGCGAACGTCCCTCGCATCATGACCTCGTGGTTGCCGCGCCGCGACCCGTAGCTGTTGAACATCGGCGGGGCGACCCCCTTCGACAGCAGGTACCGACCGGCCGGCGAATCCGCCGGGATCGCGCCGGCGGGACTGATGTGATCCGTCGTGACCGAATCGCCGAGCTTCAGCAACACCCGCGCCCCGACGATCGGTTCGATCGGGGCCGGCTCGGGCGACAGGTCCTTGAAGAACGGCGGCTCCTGGATGTAGGTGCTGTCCGGATCCCAGTCGTAGAGGATGCCCCCCGTGGTGGGGATGGCCTGCCATTCGTCGTTGCCTTCGAACACCGCGGCGTACTCGCGCTCGAACTCCCCCCGGGAGACGGACCGTTCGATGATCTCGGCGATCTCGGCCTGGGTCGGCCAGATGTCGCGCAGGTACACGGGGCGACCCTCGGGATCCTCGCCGATCGGTTCGTTCACCAGGTCGATGTCGACGGTCCCGGCGATGGCATAGGCGACCACGAGGGGCGGCGAGGCCAGGTAGTTGGCCCGCACGTAGGGGCTGATCCGTCCCTCGAAGTTCCGGTTGCCCGACAGCACGGACGCCACGACGAGGTTCCCTTCGTCGATCGCCTCGGCGATCGGCTCGGGCAGCGGGCCCGAGTTGCCGATGCAGGTCGTGCAGCCGTACCCGACGAGGTAGAAGCCCATCGCCTCCAGGTCCTGCATCAACCCGCAGTCCTCGAGGTAGTCGGTGACGACCTTCGATCCGGGAGCGAGGGACGTCTTCACCCACGGCTTGCGGAAGAGGCCCTTCTCGCGGGCACGCCTCGCGACGAGGCCGGCGCCGACCATGACCTCGGGGTTGGAGGTGTTCGTGCAGCTCGTGATCGCCGCGATCACCACCGCGCCGTCGCCGAGTTGGAACGTCTCCCGCTCGTAGGTGACCTCGACCGCCCCGGTGCCTTCCCTGGCCGGAGGCCGCAAACCGCCTTCCAGGTCCCGATGCCACTGCTGCTTCATGTCCGCCAGATCGATGCGGTCCTGCGGACGCTTGGGTCCCGCCAGCGACGTGGTGACGGTCGACAGGTCGAGCTCCAGCTCACTGCTGTAGGTGACCGATCGCGCGTCGTCCCGCCACAACCCTTGCAGCTTGGCGTACTGCTCGACGGTCGCCACCAGGGGCTCGGGACGGCCGGTCAGTCGCAGATAGTCGAGGGTCCGGTCGTCGACCGGGAAGAACCCGACGGTGGCCCCGTACTCGGGGCTCATGTTGGCGATCGTGGCGCGGGTGGCGACCGGCATGTCGGCGAAGGCCGGACCGTAGAACTCCACGAACTTGCCCACCACGCCGTGCTCGCGGAGCATCTGGGTGACGCGCAGCACGAGGTCGGTGGCGGTGACGCCCTCGCGGAGCTTGCCGGTCATGCGGAACCCGACGACCTCGGGAAGCAGCATGTAGATGGGCTGTCCGACCATGACCGCTTCGGCTTCGATCCCGCCGACGCCCCAACCCACGACGCCGAGCCCGTTGATCATCGTCGTGTGCGAGTCCGTCCCGACGAGCGAGTCGGGGTACAACACGCCGTCGGCGTCCCACACGACCTTGGCGAGGTACTCGAGGTTGACCTGATGCACGATGCCGGTGTCGGGAGGGACGACGTGGAAGCGATCGAAGGCGGACTGGCCCCATTTGAGGAACTCGTAGCGTTCCCGGTTCCTGCTGAACTCCTTCTCGGCGTTGATCTTGAGGGCGAGGGGCGTGTTGAACACGTCGACCTGCACCGAGTGGTCGATGACGAGGTCGGCGGGAACCTGGGGATTGACCTTCGTCGCCTGCGCCTCCTCCCCGGTCATCGAGACGATCGCCGAACGCATGGCGGCCAGATCCACCACCGAGGGGACGCCGGTGAAGTCCTGCAGCACGACCCGGGCCGGCATGTAGGCGATCTCGGTCTCGCCGACCTTCGTGGCGTCGTACTGGGCGACGGCACGGACGTCGTCGTCGGTGAACACCCGTCCGTCGTGGTTCCGAAGGACCGACTCCAACAGCACCTTGATCGTGTAGGGCAACGCGTCGATGTCGCCCATGTCCTTGAGGGCGTCGAGCGCGTAGACGACCCGATCCCCGAGGGGCGTGGATACGGTTCGCCGGGCTCCGAAGGGATCGTGGACGTTCGTCATGGCGACCTCACAGTTCGCTGGCGGTTGGGGCGTGCTCCAAGGACACCAAGGTTAGAGGCGGCGAACGGCGGTTCTCGCCGACGGTCGGGGCATGAACTTTCCACTGGACGAAAGAACCGGCGAAGTTCCGGCGGTCGTCAGTCGCCCCAGAACCGCTGCTCGCGCCATGGATCCCCGTACATGTGATAGCCGTTGCGCTCCCAGAACCCGGGGCGGTCATCGGCCAGCAGCGTGAAGCCCCGCACCCACTTGACGGATTTCCAGAAGTACAGGTGAGGCACGACGAGCCGGAGCGGCCAGCCGTGCTCCGGCGCCAGCGGCTCGCCGTCGAAGCGGTACGCGAACACCGATCCCTCCGCGAGGAAGTCGTCGATCGGGAGGTTGGCGGTGAACCCGTGCTCGGCGTGGACCAGAACGTGGGTGGCGCCGTCCAGCGGCTCGAGGTGATCCCACACGGTCCGGGTCGCGATGCCCGTCCATGTCGTATCGAGTTTGGACCACTTGGTCACACAGTGGATGTCGGCGCGGATGCGCACCGGCTCCATCGCGACGAACTCGTCGTAGGTCCAGCGCCGTTCGTCGACGACGAGACCGCCGACCGTGAAGTCCCACCGTTCGAGGTCCACGTCGGGCACGTTCCCGACGTGGAGGACGGGAAAGCGCGACGTGACGTACTGGCCCGGCGGGATCCGTTCGGGGTCGACGTCGTCGGGGATGCGGCGGAAGAGCTTCATGCCCCCATCGTAGGAGCCCGCCGTCGAACCGCTAGCGCGCGAGGTGGGTATCGTTCGCCCATGACCCAGACCACCGAGCCCGCCCAGCCCGACCATGTCGAAGCCGCTCGGCGGCTGCCGCGATGGGTCCTGGCGCTGGCGGCGGTCGCCATGGTCGTCGGCGTCGTCGGTATCGCGACGCTCGTCGTACGCGGGGGCGACGATCAGACGATCGGTACCCTCCCCGACCTCGCCGCCTTGGGGCTGGAGGACAACGGTCCGTCGGCGGCCGCGATGGCCCCCGACTTCACCGTCCCCACCCGCGACGGCGGCACCTTCACGCTGTCGGAGCATCTAGCGAACGACGGCAGACCGGTGTTCCTGAACCTGTGGGCATCGTGGTGTCCTCCGTGCCGAGCCGAGATGCCCGCCATCCAGCAAGCATCGATCGACCATCCCGACGTCCTGTTCATCGGTGTCTCGGTCCAGGACGACCGGGTCGCGGCTCAGGCCTTCGCCGATGAGATCGGGATCACCTACACGATCGGGTACGACGACGACAACGTGGTCGACGCCGGCTACGCCCCTCTCGGCCTCCCGGCCACCTATCTGATCTCCGCCGACGGCGAGATCGTCGAGCGCCTCTTCGGCGGCTTGACCGAGCAGCAGATCGAGGACCGGCTGGCCGCCGCGTTCGGAGGCTGACGTGGACGTCATCTCCGACATGGTGGCCAAGGTCTGGGAGGTCAGGGTCTCGGCCGGTGAAGCGGTGGAGGAAGGCGACGAGCTCCTCACCTTGGAGTCGATGAAGATGGAGATCCCCGTCCGCGCGCCGGCGGGTGGACGGGTCGTCGCCGTCAACGTGGCCACCGGAGAGACGGTCGGCGAAGGCGACGTGCTGTTGGTGATCGACTGATCGCCCGGGTCGACGGGCCCGTCAGCGACCGCGCCATCGGGCGGCACGCTTGCCGACGAAGGCGGCGATCCCCTCGGCTGCGTCTTCGGTCATGGCCAGGGCGGTGAGGCCCGCATGGAGGTGGTCGAGCGCCGTGTCGGCGTCCATGTCGGCGACCGCGTAGAACGCGCGCTTGCCCAGTCCGATCGCCGCCGGGCTCTGCGCCGCCAGCCGCTCGACGATGTCGTCCACCGCGTCGTCGAGCCGCTCACGGTCCACCGCCCGGTTCACGATCCCCAGGCGCTCCGCCTCGTCCGCATCGATGGTACGGCCGGTGAGCATCATCTCCAGCAGGGGCCTCCGCGGCGCCAGTGGGAGGAGGACCGCGGTGATCATCATCGGCCACAGTCCGACAGCGATCTCGGGCGTCCCCAGCTTGGCTCCTCGCACGGCGACGGCGATGTCGGCGGCGGCGAGGAGCCCGAACCCTCCACCGAGGGCGTGACCGTTGACGCGCGCCACGATGGGTTTCGGGCATCGATGCATCGATCGGAACAGCTCGGCGAGGGCGCCTCGGGCACCGTGATCCGCGAGGGGTCGATCCACGAACCCGCCCGCCAGGTCGCCGCCGGCGGAGAAGGCTCGGTCCCCGGCCCCGGTGACCACCACGACCCGAACGCGCTCGTCCGCGGCGGAGCGCTCGACGGCCTCGCCGAGCATGGCCATCACCGGGTTCGACAGGGGGTTCATCCTGTCGGGGTCGTCGATGGTGATCGTCGCGACGGACCGGGCGACCTCGTAGCGCAGCATGTGTGTCCTCTCTGTGGGGAACCGCCGCCCAGGATACGGGACCCCTGCGGTGCCCCACGTCCGGTACCGCTGCGGACGGCTATCGTCGGCTCATGCTGTGGATCCTGGTCGTGATCGCCGTCGCGGCCCTCGTCGGGTTCGTCAGAGGGGGCAAGCTGGCCAACCTGGTCGAGCTGAGGGTCAGCGGCCTGGCGCTCCTGGTCATCGGGTTCGCCATGCAGTTCGGTTCGTCGTTCCTCCCCGACACCCAGCGGGGCCTGGCCGTGGGCCTGCTCCTGGGCTCGTACCTGCCGATCCTGCTGTTCGCCTGGTTGAACCGGCAGGCGGCCGGGATGTGGATCGTGGGGGTCGGCATCTTGATGAACTTCTCGGTCATCGCCCTCAACGGCGGGATGCCGGTACTGGCCGAAGCTGCCGAACTGGCCGGGGTCTCGACGACCGATCTGGCCTCGGCGGCCAAGTACGTCTCCCTCGACCAGACGACCCGCCTGGCATTCCTGGCCGACATCATCCCGCTGCCCGGCGCGGTGGTGTCGCTCGGCGACGTGCTGCTCGCGGCCGGCCTCGGGGTGTTCGTGGAGGACGAGCTGCGACGTCCACCACGCCTGTTCGCCCGAGGCGTCCAGGCCGTCCCGGGGTCGGCGGCCGAACGCTGAGGGGTCCCCGACGGGCGGAGCGGTTCAGGCCGCGACGATGCCGCGATGGACGAGGACCCGTCGCAGGGAGGCGGCGATCTTGGGGTCGTACTCGTAGGCGGATCCCTGGTGGATCCGTTCGAGGGCCTCGATCGGCGAGAGCCCCATCTCGTTGACCCCCTGGTCGTAGGCGCTGGCGACCTTGATGATCTTGGAGGCGACGGGCACGTCGGGATCCCGCTCGGTCCCCGGCGTCCGGTAGGGCTGGTACTGCTGGGCGACGAGTTCGGACACGTGGCCCAGGTAGGGGGCTTCGGCGACGATCTGGGATCCCCACCGGGCGATGTCCTCGTCGGTGTAGCCGGCCTTGATGATGGCAGGCTCGTTGAGGGTGATCCGGCCGACGTCGTGCAGCATCGAGGCGTACTCGAGCCAGGTGACCTCGCTGGGATGGAGACCCAGCTCCTTGGCCATGGCCATGGCCAGGTCCTGGGTCCGGTAGGAGTGACCGATGGGGGCCAGTCCGGCGACCTCGGGGATCTGGGCGAGGGCCCGGATCGTCTGGCTGTAGGTGATCCGCGTCGAGTCGTACCGTTCGAACGCGACGTGGCTGAACCCGTACGGGACCAGGGCGAGAGGGAACGCCCACAACTGGAGCACGGGCCACGACAGCGCGAAGAGCCCGCCGGCCGAGATGAGCGCCACGACGACGGTCCAGTCCTCGAGGGCCAGCAACCACAGGTACCTGGGCGACAGATCCGCACGTTCGAGACCGACGAGTGCCGACACGATGGCCCGCACGAGGAACCACACGGTCCCTGCCGCGGCGAGGGAGACGAGGTGCTCCCATCCGCCTTGGAAGTCGTCCGTGACCGCGTCGAGGACCCAGAAGAAGGTGAGGCCGTAGGCCGCCATGGCCACGGTCTCGGCGAGGAAATCGCCGTCGCGTCGCCCCAGCCGGCTGGTCCGGAGCTGGACGACGATCCATGCCAGCGCCATGCCGACCGAATAGGCGACGGCCACGTCGAGGGGCTCGGCGAGGAGGATGGAGGCGGCGACGGCGGGCCCGATCCCGAGGTTGATGCGATGGCCCGAGGGCGTGGGCACGTCGAGGAGGTGGGCGACGGCGATGACGATGGCCCACAGGAGGACCCCGGCCGGGTCGGCGATGTCGCCCACGACTGAGCCGCCGCCGAGGAACACGCCGGTGGCGACGAGCAGCATCCCGAACATGCCGACCGATGCGGCGCGGATGCGAACCTCAGCCATGGCTGTGCTCGCGGCGGTCGAGGGGGGCGACGGGGAAGTCCCTGCCGTGGACCTGGTCGGCTTCGCGCATGGCGGCGACGCCCTCTTCGGCCATCCTCCTGGCCTCCTCGTCGGTGAGCTCGAGGACCGAGCCGAAGTTCCGGCCGGATCGTTCGATGGCGACGATGAACGCCTCCACCACCTCGGGATCGAACTGGGTGCCGGCGTGGCGTCGGAGCTCCTCGAGAGCGTACCGCTGGCTCATCGCCACCCGGTAGGAGCGGGTGGTGGTCATGGCGTCGAAGGAGTCGGCCACGGCGATGATGCAGGCTTCGACCGACGGGGTCTCCCCGGGACCGTGCCCGGCGCCGTGGTACCCGCGGCCGTCGTAGTGGGCATGGTGGTTGGCGGCGATCTCGACCATCGGATGGAGGAACTCGATGTGGTCGAGGAGGTCCTCGACCAGATGGACGTGGCGCTTCATCACGTCGTACTCGTGCTCGTCGAGGCGACCCCGTTTGCGGATGAGCTCGCGGGGGACGGCCAGCTTGCCGACGTCGTGGATGAGGGCGGCCCAGCGGAGCCGCTCGAGCCGGGTGCCGTTGAAGCCCATCTCCCGGCCGATCATCTCGGAGTACATCGCGACCCGTTCGGTGTGGCCGCGGGTGTAGAGGTCCTTGGCCTCGAGGGCCTTGATGAACCCCTTGAGGGTGGATTCCTGGGCGAGGCGGAGCATGGCGAAGGACTCGAAGGCCATGTAGCCGGTGAAGAAGACGATGAAGATGAAGGGCAACATGACGCTGCCGACGAGCAGGTAGGCGGCCCCGAGGAGCCCGCCGAGGAACCCCATGGCGACGGTGCCGAGGTTGATCTGGATGAGGTGGGACCAGGGTCTGGTCATCTTCTGGCCGTAGACGCGGTCGACGATGAAGGCCACGAGGCGGTAGTTGACGATGCCGTTGACGAGGGCGGCGATGGCGGAGCCGGCGACCACGATCCACAGCCGGCCCGGGGTCAGGTCCCAGCCCGGCGCGGGCCCGTCGGCCAGCCAGAGGAACCCGGCGAGCACGGCGGCGGCCGCGGCGTTGGAGAGCACGAGTTGTCCGAAGTTGACGGCAGGCTGGAACCAGCGTCGGCCCTTGATGTCCTTGGGCGTGAGGAGCCCGAAGAGCGCCATGGACGCAGCGGCGAGGATGCCCGCTCTGGGCCCGAAGACCACCGCGGCGGTCATGGTCACCATCGCACCCGGACTCCCCCGCAGCCGGTCGTTGACCTCCACCGATCGCCAGGAGAACACGGCATACGCGGCGGCGAACGCGGCCCACAGCCACGATGGCTGCGGGAGATCCTGCGAGAGCCACAGCGCGGCCATCGTGCCGATGCCGGCGCTGCCGAACCCGACCGCGAAGCGGTGTTTCGTCGACGGGAGGATCTTGGACAGTCCTCGTGGCACGGGGGGTGCTCCTGTGTTCGGTTCGGGGTGGACGGCGGCGGGGCTTCCCGGGCCGCGAGATCAGCTAGTCGACTCTGAGGTTGGCCACGCCTGCCAGGGGTCCGGCGGCGAGGTCCGCAAGGTATCGACGGATGTTCTCGTATCTACGCTTCACGAACCTCTCCATGGGGGGATGTCCTCGGTCGGCGGCATCGTCGCCGCCTGCGGGGATACGCATACGCTCCGCTGGATCGGTTGTGTGTCGAGACGGCCCGGTCCGCCACCACCTCCCACTCGCCCGGCTCTCACCGGGCGAAACTCGCTTTTCCTGGTGCTCGCCTGGCCCCACCCGGATCGATCGGTGTCCCCAATCCGGTGCGGTCCTCGGACCGCTCGATCCACTCGCCCGTGGGTCGGCCGCCGCGCGGCCTGTGGACAAGTTAGGCGGGAGCCCTCGCTCGCGCAAGGGAATATCGGCCCGGATCGGCTCGGACCCAAGGCCCTTGTGGTGCCCTCGGCCGGCAGAGCCGGATCGTCGGCCGACACTCCGCGTCGAACCTCCCGCTACGCGGCGTGGTCGGGATGACTACGCTACGGGCCATGCCGCCACACCCGCGAGAACTCGAGGAGAGCATCACCCGCATCGCCGCGGTGGACGCCGCCCGCGTCGTGATCGACGGGGACCGCATCACCGAGGTCCACGTGATCGCCGCCCCCGAGAAGCCCGCCAAGCAGGTCGTCCGCGACGTCCAGTCCCTCGCCATGGCCCGCTTCGGCACCTCCATCGACCGCCGCATCATCTCGGTCGTCCAGATCGCCCCCGACAAGGTGCGTGCCACGGCGCCCGTCCGACCGGCGGTCATGGCCATCGACGCCGACGCCAACGGCGCCAAGACGAACGTCCGCGTCACCCTTCGCTACGCCGAGGTCGAGCACGTGGGCGAGTCGTCGGGTCCGAGCGTGGCGTCGGCCCGCCTCCGACTCGTCGCCGAGGCGACGATCAACGCCGTCGAGCGGACCTTCGCCGAGGCCGGCCCGATGGCGCTGGATTCGGTGACCGCGGTCCCGGTGGGCAACCACACGGCGGTCGTCGCCGTGGTCATCGGCGCCGCCAGTGACGGCACCGAGCGGGTGACCGTGGGGTCGGCCCTCGGAGACGACGACACCGAGAAGGCCGCCGTGCGAGCCGTCCTCGACGCGCTCAACCGCCGGCTCATCGACCGGCGCTCGTGACCCGCGACCCCCGCGCCACCCTCGCGACGGGACCCCTCGGGCCGGATCACCACGTCGCCGTCAGCCCCCACCATCTGGCGTCTTCGGCGGCGGTCGAGCTCATGGGATCGGGCGGCACCGCGGTCGATGGGGCCGTGTGCGCCAATGCGGTGCTGTCGGTGGTGGCGCCGGAGACCTGTGGTCCGGGCGGGGACCTGTTCGCCCTCGTGCACGCTCCGCAGATGAGCGCCCCGGCGGCACTGAACGCGTCGGGACGTGCCGGCTCGGGAGCCACCGCCGCCGACATCCGCGCCGCGGGCTACGCCGAGCTCCCGCCCCGGGGTCCGTGGGCGATCACGATCCCGGGGGCCGTCGACGGATGGTTCGCGCTCCTCGATCGGTTCGGTCGGCTCGAGCTCGACGCCGTGTTCGCCCCCGCCATCGAGCTGGCGGAGCACGGCTTCGAGGTCTCGGCGGAGCTGGCCGATGCCCTCGAACGGCTGCGACCGACGTTGATCGGTCAGCGATCCGCCCCCGAGCTCTATCCCACCGGGCGCACCCCGCGACCCGGCGACGTGATCCATCGCCCGGCGCTGGCATCGACGCTGCGTGCCATCGTCTCGGAAGGCCGCGCCGGGTTCTACGAGGGTCCCGTCGCCGACGGCATCGTCGCCGCCGCCGAGGGAGCGATCCGTCCCG
This sequence comes from Acidimicrobiia bacterium, assembly GCA_026985095.1. Taxonomy (GTDB): domain Bacteria; phylum Actinomycetota; class Acidimicrobiia; order Spongiisociales; family UBA5794; genus JALSQW01. The sequence continues at coordinate 75,958 of JALSQW010000012.1, forward strand.
AGGACCTCCGGGCGCCCCAGGCCGAGTGGATCGAACCCCTCGGCGCCGACGTGTTCGACCGTCGCCTGTGGACGATCCCGCCCAACAGCCAGGGCTACATGGTCCCGGCCACCCTGGCCGTGTTCGAACGGCTCGGATCGTTCGACGACCCGGCCGACCCCGCGTTCCAGCACGCGCTCATCGAGGCCTACCGGGTGGTCGCCGCCGAACGGGACCAGGTCGTCGCCGATCCCACCACGGCGCCCATCGCGCCCGACGACCTCGTCGACCCCGAACGGCTGTCCGCCCTGGCGGAGCTGGTGGCGCCCGATCGCGCCGGGCGGTACGCGGGCCTCCGCCAGGCACCGGGAGGCACCGCCTACCTGTGTACCCGGGATGCCTCGGGCATGGGCGTCTCGTACATCCAGTCCAACTTCATGGGCATCGGCTCGGGACGCTCGGCCGGAGCGACCGGCGTGTGGCTCCACAATCGAGGCGCCGGGTTCAACCTCATCCCGGGCCACCCCAACGAGTACGCTCCGGGACGTCGCCCGCTGCACACCCTCTCCCCGACCCTGTGGACCGACGGGGACCGGCTGGCCCTCCTCCTGGGGACCCGAGGCGGGCACTATCAGCCGCAGCTCCTCGCCCAGATCGCGGCCGATCTGCACGTCGGCGGGTCGTGCCCGGACGATTCCCAGGCGTTCCCCCGCTGGGTCGTGCACGACCTGGCTCCGGGGTCGACTTCGCGGGTCGAGTACGAGCCACGGTTCCCGCGGCGAACGATCGCCGGGCTGTCCGAGCGGGGCCACGACCTGGTCCCCGTCGACGGATGGATGACCGGTTGGGGGCCCGTGTCGATCATCCGGATCGAGGACGATCTCCGCGGCTCGGCGGATCCGCGGGTCTCGACCGCGGCCGCGGTCTCCCGTCCGGCCGGCACGCCTCGCAGCTAGCGACCGCCCCCTTCGCTGAGCCCGTCGACGCGGGCGGCAGTCGCCCGGTCCTGGTCGACGGGAGCGCCGGAGAGGCCTTCGGGCATCTCGAAGAAGCCGGGGATCGGGGGCGGTGTCGGCGGTCGTCTCCGGCCGAGCCGTTTCGAGATGAACCCGGCGAGCGCCACGATCAGGGCCAGGGCGAGGGCCCCGAGTGTGAACGCCAACCCACCCTTCCATCCCGTGCTGTCGTCCTCCGAACCGCGTAGCTCGTTGCGCAGCGCCGTTCGCCAACGCGTCTCGATCGCCGTCCAACGGACAGGGTCGGGATCGGTGAGGACGTCGGATCCCTCGGTTCTGACGGCGAAGTCGACCATGTCGCCGAGGAGGCCGTCGTTGGTCTCGGGATCCCAGGCGACGACGGGTGCCTGGCGCGATGCCGCCCAGTCGATCCGCGCCTCGGTATCGAAGAAGTTGGCGATGCGGATCGCGGCATGGTCGAGGACGATGCGCTGCAGCATCCGCGCCCGGTACCAGCGAGCGATGGCCGTGGCCAGCGGTTCGGGCCAGCCGAGGCGATCGGAGCGTTGCCACAGCGCCAGGTGAGCGAGGGCGAAGGCACCGGCCGGGCCGACCTGCCCGACCCGCTCCGCGGACAGGGTGATCCGACCGGCCTCCAGATCGCGTACCGCGTGGAAGCGCACGCCGGGTCGTTCGAAACGATCCGTGTCGAAGGAACCGCCCGGATCGGCGATACAGACCGTGGCCGTCGTCGGGCCGATCTCGCCGGCGATCCACCCCGCAGCCGTGTCGAGCTCGCGGGCGAAGCGCGCCGCCAAGCCGTCGGGCACGTCGGCGACCTCGACGATCAGGCCCGGGGTCGTGACGGGTTGCCCGATCCACGCCGCCTCGGGATAGGCGGCGGCGCATCCCGCCGCGGCCACCCCCCGAGCCGACGGGACGACAACGGCGACGATCACGAGCGCCACGAACACCACGATGCGGTGAACCATCATCGGAAGGCTACCGGTGCGGCCGAACCACGCGGCCACCAGATCTGGCAGGAACTGTCAGGGATCGGGTTGCCGTTGCCCATCCTCGTCGATAGCCTGACTGGTCGCGGGTGCGCTGAGCCCGCTGGCCGGCCCAGCCGAGCCCTCGTCGATCCAGGCGGAGTTCGTGAGAACCAAACGCAGGAGCCCCATCGCATACGCCGCAGTGCTCATCGTCGCGCTCGTCGCCGCCGGGGGCGCCGCCGCCTACTCCAACGGCCGAGCCGCGACGCCCGCCGACGCCGCCACAACGAGTACCGCCGCCACCCTGACGACCAGCGCCCCCGTCTCTGCCCGAGTGGCGTCGGCGATCTTCGCCCTGTCGGTCTCCCGCAAGCCGCCCACGGTCGGGACCACCACCACCGTCGCCGCCTTCGAGGTCGCCCCCGCCCCCCAGATCGAGGTCGCCCCCTCCACGACGGACCCGACCCCGGCGACGACCACGACCGCCACCACCGGCACCACCGAGCCCAAGGACCGCACACCCCCGAAGATCACCGTCACCAGTCCTCGCGACGGCGACATCGTCACCAGCGACCTCGTGACGTTCAAGGGCGAGACCGAGCCCGGCGCCAAGGTCTTCTCCGGTCCGTTCGAAGCCGACGTCGACGACACCGGCCACTGGAGCATCAAGCTGGTCGTCACCGAAGGGCCCAACGGGGCCGTGTTCTTCGCCAGGGACGCCGCAGGCAACGAAGCGAGCGTCCGGATCGTCGTCCACTACGAGCCGCCCACGACCACCACCCGACCCCGATCCACGACGACGACGACCCACCCGCCGTCGGGATCGACGACGACCACGACCACGGCGCCGCCCACCGACCAGTGGTCACCCAACTGGCCTGCCGACGCCGCCGGCAAGCGCAACGTCGAGAACTGGCGCGCCACCGTCGTGCGGTACTGGGACGAGGACAAGGTCGACTGCGCCCTCGGACTGATCTACCGCGAATCGCGCGGCGACCCCCAAGCCCACAACCGTTCCACCGGAGCCGTCGGCCTGTTCCAGCACCTCCTCAAGTACTGGCCCGGACGGGCAGGCGCGGCGGGATTCGTCGACGGCGATGGACGGTACGCCGACCCCTACAACGGCGAGGCCAACATCGCGGCCTCGGCTTGGCTCGCCGGCTACTACGAGTCCCGCGGGCTCGACTGGTGGAAGCCCTGGGGCAGCGCCCCGTCCTACGGCACCTGCCAGCCGTAGCGAACGGCCCGATCGCGACGCGGTAGCATCCCGGCATGAACATCCCATTCAAACGCTTCCTCGGGATCGGCGGCGTCCTCGCCGGGATCGGCGCCACGATCTGGGCGCTCCGCGACCGCCTGCTCCCCGCACCACAGGTCCCCGAGGGGCCCCCACCGCGGTTCCGCACCGCGACGGGGGCCGCGGCGCCGGTCCCTGCCGGCAGCGACGACCTGACCGACATCAAGGGCATCGGCCCCGTCTACGCGGGGCGCCTCGCGGACGCCGGCGTCACCACCTTCGCCGAGCTCGCCGGAGCCGATGCCTCCACCCTCGCCGAGCGCATCGACGTTCCCGAACCGTCCGTCGCCGACTGGATCGAACAGGCCGCGAAACGGACCTGACGTGTACCTCACCGCCCCCGAGGATCTCGGGTCGATCCTCGGAGACCAACCCGCGTACCGCACCGATCAGGTCCGGAACTGGCTGTACCGCACGCCCGTGCTCTCGATCGCCGACATGACCAACCTGCCCGCCGAGCTCCGGCGCCGGCTCGCCGACCGCCACTGGCCCTTCCATCTCGAGATCGAGCAGACCGCAGACGCCCACACCACCCGCAAGTGGCTCTTCCGCACCCCCGACGGCGCCGCCATCGAGACCGTGTTGATGGGGTACCCGAAGCGGACCACCGTCTGCATCTCCTCGCAGGTGGGATGCGCCATGGGATGCACCTTCTGCGCCACCGGACAGTACGGCTTCGATCGGCACCTGGAAGCCGGAGAGATCGTCGCCCAGGTTGCCTACGCCAACGCCGCCCTCCGCAGCTCCCCCATCGCGGGATCACCCGACCACGTGACCAACGTCGTGTTCATGGGCATGGGCGAGCCCCTGGCCAACTACGACCGGGTCCGCGAATCGCTCCGCCGCCTCATCGAGACGATGGGGATCTCGGCCCGTTCGATCACCGTCTCGACCGTCGGCGTGGCCCCGGGGATCCGCCGTCTCGCCGCGGAGCCCTGGCCCGTCAATCTCGCCATCAGCCTCCATGCCGCCGACGACGCATCCCGTTCGGAGATCGTGCCGCTCAACCGCCGCTACCCGATCGACGACCTCGTCACCGCGGCGAGGGAGTTCTTCGCCGCCAAGGGGCGGCGGGTGTCCATCGAGTGGACCCTCATCGCCGGCAAGAACGACTCGGAGGGTGACGCCGCCGCCCTGGCCGGCATCGCCGAACGGATGCGGGCCCATGTCAACGTGATCCCGCTCAACCCGACCCCGCTGGGCGAGGATCGACCTCCGGATCGCTCTCGTGTCACCCGGTTCGTGCGCACCCTCCGCGATGCCGGGATCACCGCCACCGAACGCGACACCCGAGGCCGCGACATCGACGCCGCGTGCGGTCAGCTCCGCCTCCGCTCCGCCCGCCGCACGGAGCTGCCCGAGCGCGTCGTCTCACCGCGGTAACGTGACGGCGATCGACCGGAGAGGAACGATACGATGCGACTCGAACCAGGGGACGCCGCACCCCCGTTCACCCTGACCGACGACCGCGGACGCCAGGTCTCCCTCGCCGACTTCGCCGGCAGGAACGTCCTCATCTACTTCTACCCGAAGGCCTTCACACCCGGATGCACGACCGAGGCGATCGACTTCTCCGAACGGTATCCCGAGCTGTCTCGAGAAGGCTACGAGGTGATCGCGATCAGTCCCGACGATCCCGAACGCCTCGCCCGTTTCAAGCAGGAGCACGGACTGCCGTTCGTCCTCCTGTCCGACCCCGACCATGTCGTCGCCGAGACCTACGGTGCGTGGGGAACGAAGAAGAACTACGGACGCGAGTACGAAGGGATCATCCGCTCGACGTTCGCCGTCGACGCCGACGGCACGATCATCGACGCCTGGTACAACGTGCGGGCGAAGGGCCATGTGGCTCGCGTCGCCCGGGAACTCGACGTGGAGTCGACGTGAGCGCGATCCGCACCGCGGTGTTCCCGGTCGGTGGCCTCGGAACCCGGTTCCTGCCCGCGACCAAGGCACTGCCCAAGGAGATGTTGCCGGTCGTCGACAAACCCCTGATCCAGTACGCGGTCGACGAGGCTCGCGCCGCCGGCATCGAGCAGTTCGTCTTCGTGACCGGTCGCGGGAAGCTGGCGATCGAGGATCACTTCGACCGCAACCACGAACTCGAAACGACCCTCGCGGACAAGGGCAAGGACGATCTGCTCCGCTCCATCACCGACGACCTGCTCGACCCCGGCACCGCCGCGTACGTGCGCCAGACCGAGCCCCTCGGACTCGGCCACGCCGTGTGGTGCGCCCGCCATCTCATCGGGAACGCACCGTTCGCCGTTCTCCTCGCCGACGACCTGATCCACGGTGACGGGCCATGCCTCGCCGATCTGATCGCCGCCCACGCCCGCACCGGCGGTTCGGCCATCTCCGTGATGGAGGTCGACGCCGACGAGACCAGCCGATACGGGATCATCGAACCCGGCGACCGCACCGACGCCGGCATCGAGGTGCTCGGCATGGTCGAGAAACCCGCCCCCGAGGAGGCCCCGTCGAACCTGGCGATCGTCGGGCGCTACGTGCTGCTCCCCGAGGTCATGGGTCTCCTGGGAAGCCAGGACACCGGCGCCGGCGGTGAGATCCAACTCACCGACGCGCTGCGCGGGCTCATCGGGGTCGGGCCGTTCCATGCCGTTCCCGTCCGCGGCACCCGCTACGACTGCGGCACCAAGCTCGGGTTCCTCGAGGCGAACGTCGCGCTCGCCTTGTCCCGTCGCGACCTCGGTGGCGACCCCCGCCAGGCGCTCCATGCGATCCTCGAGGCCTGATCCGGCGGACGTCCGGGTCGCGCCCGAGGCATGAGAGAATCGATCCGAACGACTCACGAAGGGACCTGCCATGTTGAGCAAGCTCGAAGCGCTCCTCGAAGCCGGACAGTCCGTCTGGCTCGACTACATCCGGCGGGACCTGCTCGGCTCCGGAGAGCTCCGAGGCCTCGTCGACGACGGCGTCCGTGGCCTCACCTCCAACCCCACCATCTTCCAGAAGGCCATCGCCGGGACCGACCTGTACGACGACGAGATCCGGCACCACTCCGGTGAACCACCCGAGCGGATCTTCGAGGCGCTCGCCGTCGCCGACATCCGTGCCGCCGCCGACGTCCTCGCCGACGTCCATCGCGAGTCGAACGGGCGGGACGGCTTCGTGTCGCTGGAGGTGTCTCCCCTCCTCGCCGACGACGCCGAACGAACGATCGCCGAGGCACGGCGCCTGTGGGGTCTCGTCGACCGCCCCAACGTGATGATCAAGGTCCCGGCCACCGATGCCGGCGTCGTCGCGCTGGAGCGACTGATCGCCGAGGGGATCAACGTCAACGCCACCCTCATGTTCTCGCTGGCCCACTACGAGGCGATCGCCGGCGCCTACATCCGGGGGGTCGAGCAGGCTGCGGATCCGTCCGCGGTCGCTTCCGTGGCCTCGTTCTTCGTCAGCCGGGTCGACACGAAGACCGATGCCGCCCTGGAGAAGGTCGGCACGCCCGAGGCCTTGGCCCTGCGAGGCACCATCGCGGTCGCCAACGCCAAGGTCACGTACCGGCGCTACCGAGAGCTGTTCGAAGATCGGCCGTTCGCCATCGCCGCCCGCCGCGGGGCGACCCCGCAGCGGCCGCTGTGGGCGAGCACCTCCACCAAGAACCCGGCCTATCGGGACGTGCTGTACGTCGAGTCGCTCATCGGGCCGAACACGGTGAACACGCTCCCCCCGACGACGCTCGACGCCTTCATCGACCACGGCGAGGTCATCCCGAACGCCCTCATGGTCGGCGTCGACGACGCCGAGGGACGACTCGCCGCACTGACCGACCTCGGCATCGACTTCGACGAGATCACCCAGCAGCTCCAGATCGAAGGGGTGGCGGCCTTCGCGGCGTCGTTCGACGAGCTCCTCCGGGCGATCTCGGACAAGCAGGCGCGACTCGTCCGATGACGGCCTCGCTGGAGATCGAGCCGGGACGAGCCGCCGGCGCCGTCTCCCGACGATTGGCCCGTTGGGGCTCGGAACGTTTCGCCCACCGGCTGTGGGCGAAGGACCCGACCCTGTGGTTCGCCGATCCTCGGCCCGAGATCGTCGATCGCCTCGGCTGGCTCGAGCTCCCCGACCCTGCCAAGGTCGCGGCGATCGAGGCGTTCGCGGCAACGATCGTCGCCGGGGAGATCGACCACGTCGTGCTCCTGGGGATGGGGGGATCCAGCCTCGCCCCGCAGGTCTACGGTGCGGTGTTCGGCGAACGCCCGGGCCATCCCCACCTCGTCGTCCTCGACAGCACCCACCCCGATGCCGTCGCCGCCGTCGACGAGCGCGTCGATCCCGGCCGGGCCCTCTTCATCGTGGCATCCAAGAGCGGTACGACCCTCGAGACGATGTCGTTCTTCCGGTTCTTCTGGGCACGGGTCGCCGAACGGACCGACGACCCCGGAAGTCGCTTCGTGGCGATCACGGACCCCGGTACGCCGCTGGATTCGCTCGCCGTCGAACGGGCGTTCCGAGCCATCTTCCATGCTCCTGACGACGTCGGAGGACGGTACTCCGCGCTCACCGACTTCGGGCTCGTTCCGGCGGCCCTGACCGGGGTCGAGATCCGCTCCGTCCTCGACCGGGCCGCCGAAGCGATGGACGCCTGCGCCCCCGGGGTCCCGGTCGACGAGAACCCCGCGCTCGTTCTCGGCGCCACCCTGGGTGAGCTGGCGGCGAGCGGAACCGACAAGCTCGTGTTCCTGTTCGACCCGCCGTTCGGTGAGGTGCCCGACTGGACCGAACAGCTCATCGCCGAATCTCTGGGGAAGGACGGGAGGGGCATCGTCCCGGTCCCCCACCCGGCCCGTCCCGCCCCGTGGGCCGATCGCTGGGTGATGACCTCGTCGGATCAGACGATCGACGACCTCCCCCGGGCCCGACTGACCTTGGAGGACCCCGCCGATCTCGGTGCCGCCTTCTTCCTCCTCGAACTCGCCGTCGCCGCCGCCGGGTCCGTCCTCGGCGTCCATCCCTTCGACCAACCCGACGTGCAAGCAGCCAAGGAGTTCGCCAGGACCGCCATGGGATCGACCGCGGAGCTCGACGTGGAACGCATGTCCCTCGGCGACCCCGCCGTGGCGTCTGCCGTCGCCGCGGTACTCGGCGATCTCACCCCGCCCCGGTACCTGGCGATGCAGGCCTATCTGGCTCCCACCACGGTCACGACCGAACAGCTCGACGCGATCCGGGGGGACATCGAGGCAGCGACCACGGTGGTCTCGACCCTCGGATACGGCCCCCGCTTCCTCCACTCCACCGGCCAACTCCACAAGGGCGGGCCCGATACCGGGGTCTTCCTCCAGATCGTCGACCGTCCCCGGAGACGGCTCGACGTGCCCGGCACCGACTTCTCCTTCCAACAGCTCATCGCGGCGCAAGCCGCGGGCGACCAGGCGGCCCTCCGCCAGCGGGGACGGACCGTGCTGATGATCGACATCGGGGAGACGGAGCCGTCGAGCCTGTCGCGGCTACGCCTCACGGTCGGAACGGCGATGCGATGAGCGGACCCATCGATCCGCATCTCTTCGTCATCTTCGGCGGGACCGGCAACCTGGCCCGGACCAAGCTCCTCCCTGCCCTCCATGCGCTGCTGTACGGCGAAGGACTGGCCGACCGGGTGATCGTGCTCGGCGTCGGGATGGGTGCCCGCTCGGACGACCAGTACCGCACGATGGCCCGCGATGCGGTGATCGCGGCGGGCGGCGACCCGGAGACGGCTGCGGCATGGTGCTCCGAACGGGTCCACTACCGGGCCGTCGGCGACGATCCCCGGCTCGTGGGGCTCCGCGAGTCGATCCACCACATCGAGCAGGCCCACGGCCTGTCCGGCAACCGGATCTTGTACCTCGCGCTGCCGCCGTCGGCCGTCGCCCCGACGGTCACCGCCATCGGCGACAACGACCTCGCGACAGGCCCCGGATGGCAACGTCTCGTCATCGAGAAGCCCTTCGGCCACGACCTGGCCACCGCCATCGAGCTCAATGCCACCGTTCACCGCTACTTCGACGAGTCCGACGTCTACCGCATCGACCACTACCTGGGCAAGGAGACGGTCCGGAACCTCCTCGTGTTCCGCTTCGCCAACGCGCTGTTCGAACGGACCTGGAACCGGGACCACATCGAGTCGGTGACGATCACGATGGCCGAGACCGAAGGCGTCGACGACCGGGCCCGCTACTACGACGAGTCGGGTGCGGTCCGCGACATGGTGCAGAACCATCTCGCCCAGGTCCTCACCCTGGTGGCGATGGAACCACCCACGGGTCTCGGTTCCGAGGACATTCGCAACGAGAAGGTGAAGGTCCTGCGGGCCATGCCCGAAGTGGCGCCCTCCGAAGCCGTCTTCGGCCAGTACGGGCCCGGCACGATCGACGGCGACGACGTCGCCGGGTACCTGGAACTGGCAGGGGTGACGGAGGGATCGACGACCCCCACGTTCGTGTCCCTGACCGCTCACGTGGACAACTGGCGCTGGCAGGGGGTTCCCTTCACGCTGACCACGGGCAAACGGCTCCCCGAACGTCGCTCGCGGATCGAGGTCCGCTACCGACGTCCGCCGGTGTGCCTCTTCCACGAGGACTGCCCGGGTCACCAGAACCTGCTGTTCGTGACGCTCCAACCCGAGGAGGGCTTCGATCTGTTCTTCGACGTCAAACGGCCCGGAGACGCCGTGGAGCTCGACCGCATCCCCCTCAGCGTTCGGTACGCCCAACGCTTCGGAGAGCTGCCGGATGCCTACGAGACCTTGCTCAGGGACGTGATGGAGGGCGACCAGTCCCTCTTCGTACGAGCCGACGAGGTCGAAGAGTCGTGGCGGGTGTTCGCTCGCGTCCTGGACGCCAGCGAGCTCGTCACGTACCCGGCAGGCTCGCCCGGTCCGGTCCCTTGCTGAGGGACCTGCCGGCCGTCGGCGGATCCGGAGCTTCGATGGGGACCTCCACCATCGTCCTCGCCGAGGCGGGCAGCGACAACTCGAAGACCGACCCGCCGTCGTAGCGGTAGCGGAGGGCCCCACCCATCAACTCGGCGAGCGTCCGGGACACGGTCAGTCCCAGCCCCACGGATCCGGGTTGGCCCGTGTGGTCGTGCGCCCGCTCGTACGGGGCGAAGATCACGTCGCGCCGATCGTCGGGGATACCGGGACCGTCGTCCCGCACCAGGATCGCCACCGCCTCGCCGCGGTCCTCACAGGCGATCTCGATCGTGGGACCGCCGTAGCGGATGGCGTTGGTGATCAGGTTGCGGAGGATCTGCCGCATCCGGACCGGGTCGGCCCGGAGCCGGCCGGTGAACGGTTCGACGACGATGCGCTTGGTCGCGCCGCGTCCGAGCGACGCGACCACCGCCTCGATCTCGGCCGCGACGTCGAGATCCGTCGGATGCACCGACACCTTCCCGATGTCGGCTCGGGCGGCGACGAGGAGATCCTCGATGAGATCGGCGAGGTCCATGCTCTGTTCGGCTAGGAGCCGAGTGAACTCGGCCATCTCGTCATCCTGGAACTCGCGCCAGCGGTCCCGCATCTCGTGAGCCATGCCGGTCACGACCGTCAACGGCGTCCGCAGCTCGTGACTCACCGAGGCGATGAACTCGTCCTTGGAGCGCACCAGCTCCTCGAGCCGCTCCCGAGAGCGACTGCGATCGATCGCCGCGGCGAGCACGTTGGCCGTGGCGACGATGAAGTTGAGGTCGTCCGAGGAGAACACCCGCTCGGTGGTCGAGAACGCCCAGATCGCGCCGAAGGGCCGGTCGACGCCCGGCACCATGACGCTCACTCCGCTGCGGTATCCAGCCTCGCCGAGCTCGGGAACGGCGAAACGAACCTCCTCGGCGCTCCGCAACACGATCGGACCAGGGGTACCCACGGTCCGGCTGACGAGCGACCGGGTCAAGAGCCTCGCTCCCGGTGGCCATCCGACACCGGCCCGCATCACGAACGAGCCGCTCCTGCGGAGCTCATGCAACGCGGTGGTCTCGACGTCGAGCATCGAACCGAGGGTGGCCATCGCCCGTTCGAAGACCTGGTCGAGATCGACGCCCTCGAGGGCGTACTGACCGAGCGCGGCGACGGACTCCTGCTGCATGGCCCGCATCCGGAGCTCGGCTTCGACCCTCCTTCGTGCGGTGATGTCGACCAGGGCCCCCTCGAAGAACGTGCCCTCGTCGGTCTCGACGAGGCGTGAGGAGTCCGACACCCATACCGTGGAGCCGTCGAGGCGGATCAGCTCCTCCTCGGCGCCGTCGACCAGCCCTTCGTCCATGACCCTGCTGGTGAGACGTTCCCGTTCCCCATCCCGGACGTAGAAGTCGTGGGCGTCGAGACCGACCACGTTCGCGTCGTCGTCACCGCCGATCAGCTCCCGCAGGGCGGCGTTGGCCTCCATGATCTCGCCGTCGGGCCGGGTCCGGTACAACGCCACGGGGATCCGCTCGAACAGCGACCGGTAGCGACGCTCGCTGTCTTCGAGGGCCTCCTGAACCGCGAGCCGCTCGGTGATGTCGTGGACCAGAGCGAAGAAGCGGCTCGGTCGACCGTCGGACCCCGCCAGGACGGCGACGTCGAGCACGCACCGCCGTCGGGAACCGTCGGAACGGATGATGCCGACGTCGGCCGAGAAGGTGTCTTGTCGTCCTTCCATCGCCGCCCACCCGAACTCGAGCACCAGGCGGTGACTGTCGGGATCGACGACCTCGGTCCAGCGGGTCCCGATCAACTCGGCCCGCGGCCGCCCGACCAGGTCGGCGAAGGCCTCATTGACGTCGCTCATGACCAGGTCCGCCTCCGTCATGACGAAGGGGGTCGCGGCTCTCGTGAACGCCGACCGGAACCGGTGCTCGGCCTCACGCAGCGCCTCCTCGGCGCGGGCTCGTTCGGTCACGTCGGTGAACACGGCCTGGACGACGACGTCGCGCCCGCGGTGCAGCACCGTCAAGGTCACCTCGAGGACCGCGGGGCGTCCCGATCCGGCGTTCCGCTCGATCCGCTGCAGAGACGTCCGCTGGCGGTCCGACGCCACGAGGTCGTGGTACCCGGCGACGACCTCGGTGGGGAACCGCTCGTCGATCGGCCCGTCGAGAGCGCCGAGCAGGCGATTCGCTTCGGGGTTGGCGTACTCGATGGCGCCGTTGCGGATCTGGACGACACCCACGGGGGCCACTTCGAGCAGGGCCTCGAACCGCGTTCGGCTCTCGGTGAGCGCGGCGTGATTGCGGCGAACGAGATCCATCAACACCGCCGATCCCGCCACGAGCACGCCGATGGCGAAGACCCGCACGACGACCTCGATGATCCCCGCCCCTTCGTCCCCCGCGAGCCTGCCCGTGACGAGCGGCACGAGTCGCGCCAGCTCGAGGACGATCGCCAAGCCCACGATCCGGGCGGCCGTCCGACGACCGAGCAACATGACCGCCAAGGAGGAGGAACCGGCGACCAGCACCAACGTGAGCTCTGAGGCGACGGCATGGCCGACGGCGTAGGCCACGACGAGGTCGATGGTCAGCACCAGCGGGAGCGCTCGGAGGGACCCGAGGCGCGGCACCATCACCGGCAGCACCGCCAGCGTCGAGAGCGCCACCGCGCCGGCGACGCCGATCCGGGGGGACACCGACGGCGAGACCATCACCGCGAAGGCGAGGGCCAGGTAGACGCCCGCTCGGACGATCATGATCGTTCGATCGGATACGGCGCCGTGCAGATGTCTGGTGGGTGCCGGTGCCATCCGACTGGATATCGGCAGGTCGCCTCCCGACCTTGACCGGCACGGCGGTCAGTCCCGGCCGCGGTAGATCCGCACTTGGACCCGTTCGACGGTGACCATGCCCTCGGTGACCATACGGTCGACGGCCGGGAGGACCCCCTCGATCTTGTCGGCGACGTCGACGCATTCGATCACCATCGGCAGGTCCTCGGACATGCGGAGGAGATGGGCCGTGTGCACGACGGACGACCGGCCGAACCCGGCGACGCCCCGCAGCACGGTGGCCCCAGCGAGACCCTCGGTCCGGAGCAGGTCGAGGATCGCCTCGTAGAGGGGGCGGCCGCCGCTGCGATCGCTCTCCCCCACGAAGATGCGCAGGAGCAGGCCTTCCTGTGTCTGGTTCATCACCGTTCCCTTCTCATGCCACGCGGGTTGCGACGGTCACGCCCACCACGAACGCGATCGTACCCACCACTGCGGTCACGGCGAGGTTGATCGCTCCCCGCCGGGTTCCGACCCCTCCGTCGGCCACGAGCCCGACCGTCTCGACCATCCACGTCGAGAACGTCGTGAACCCCCCCACGAACCCTGCTGCGAGGACGTCGCGGGCGGTGCCGTCGGCCCGGGCGACGACCACGCCGAGCACGAACGCCCCAAGCACGTTCACCGACAGCGTCCCCCACGGGAACGCCGAGCTCGCACGCCGCTGCACGACACCCGACAGCCAGTAGCGGGCGACCCCGCCGAGCCCACCGGCGACCACGATCGCGGGCCACATCAGCGCCGCCCCAGGGCGATGCCTGCCGTCGCCACGGCCACGCCCACCAGGATCGAGCCGACGCCGTACACCAGCGCGCCCAGCCATCGGTCTCCGGCGATCTGCACGATGTCCTTGGCGAAACCGGCGAAGGTGGTGAAGGCTCCCAGCATCCCGATCCCCCAGAACGTCACGAGGATCCGGCCGGGTCCCGGACGGCGATCCCGCCAGCCGACGAACCACCCGAGGACGAACGCCCCAGCCAGGTTGACGACGACCGTCGCCGTCGGCGACGCCCATCCGGCGCCGGCGACCGCGGCCGCGACCACGATCCGGCCTGCCGTGCCGACCGCGGCGCCGGCGAAGACGGCCGCGAAGCGACGCAGCGGATCGGGAGCGGCGCGGACGGCGAACATCGGCCAGAACGTAGCAGCGCCGGTCATGGGACCGGCACACCGCGCCCGGTAGGCTCTCGTTGGAAGTACCGATATGGAGGGAGGCCGCATGGCAACGCAGTCCGGTGGGTTGGGTGACATCTTCGATCTGACGTTCGAGAAGTTCGTCACGCCGTCGGTGGTGAAGATCATCTACATCCTGATCCTGGTCTTCGCCGCCCTCGGATGGCTGTTCATCGTCTTCGCAGGGATCACCCAGGGCTTCGCGTCCTTCCTGGGTGCGTTGATCTTCGGCACGATCGGCGTCCTCGTCGGCGTGCTGCTGTACCGCATCATGCTGGAGATGGTGATGATCGTCTTCCGCATCGGCGACAACACCGAACGGATGGCCGACGCCCTGGAGAACCAAGGCTGAGGAACGACGACCGAGTGACCGTTGGAGGCCCCTTCGGGGGCCTCCAACGCGTCCGCCTACCATGCGGAGATGGACGGCGATACCAAGATCCCCCTCATCTTGTTCCCCACCTGCGTGATGGAGGCCATGGCTCCGGCGGTCGGCGAGGCCGTGGTCCGCACCCTGCGGGATCGAGGGTTCGCACCGTCGATCCCTCCCGACGCGACCTGCTGCGGCCAACCGGCCTGGAACGCCGGCTATCCCGAGGAGGCCGCCACCGTCGCCCGGACCACTCTGGCGGCGTTGACGGACGCACCGTCCGGCCCGGTCTGTGTCCCGGCGGGGAGCTGCGCGACGATGATGCGCGTCTACTGGCCGGAGCTGTTCCGCCGAGTCGGGGACGAGGAGGCACGAGCGGCCGCCGTGGAGATCGCCGACCGCATCGTCGAGTTCACCCGTCTCGTCGCCGACGACCGCCGGCAGGCCGACCGGCAGGGGACCGTCGCCTATCACCACTCGTGCCACATGCTGCGCGAGCTCCACATCCACGACGAGCCCGTCGCCCTGCTCACCGATGCCGGGTACGCGGTGGCCGACTGGGACGACGACGATCGCTGCTGCGGCTTCGGCGGGCTGTTCTCCGTCAAGGAGCCGGAGATCTCGGTGGCCATGGCCGACGAGAAGATCGACGGTCTCCCCCTCGACGGGATCGAGGCCCTCGTCGGATCCGACCTGTCGTGCCTCCTGCAGCTCGAAGGCAGGATGCGACGCCGGGGCATCGACCTCCCCGTCCGTCACATCGCCGAGCTCCTCGACCCGTCCGGTCCGACCGATGTCCGATGATCTCCGCACACGGGCCACGGAGGCGCTGGCCGACCGGGGACTCCACGAAGCCCTCGCCCGGGCGACCGACCGCTTCGTCGAGATCCGCCGAGCCGGCGACGACGTCGCCAACCTCGACGCCCTGAAGCGCGCCGCCCGGTGGCAGCGCCATCGGGTGATGGAACGGCTTCCCGAGATCCTCGAACGCTTCGCCGACGCCGTGGGCAGGGCAGGCGGGGTCGTGCATTGGGCCGCCGATGCCGCCGAGGCGAACGACATCGTCGGCGACCTCGCCGCCCGGCACGCGGTGCGGACCGTGGTGAAGTCCAAGTCGATGCTGACCGAGGAGATCGGGCTCAACGAAGCCCTCGAGGCCGTCGGGATCGACGTGGTCGAGACCGACCTGGGGGAATGGATCGTGCAGCTCGCCGGGGATCGCCCATCGCACATCTTGGGACCGGCCATCCACTACACGCGGGAACGGGTGGCGGAGCTGTTCTCGGCCCGCGCCGGCGAGGAGCTCCCTCCCGACCCGGAGGTGCTGTGCGCCTATGCCCGAGCGTCGCTGCGGGAACGGTTCCTGGAGGCCGACATGGGCATCTCGGGATGCAACTTCGGCGTGGCCGAGACCGGGACGGTGGTTCTGGTCACCAACGAGGGCAACGGGCGGATGGTGACGTCGGTCCCGCCCATCCATGTCGTCGTGATGGGCATGGAGCGGATCGTCGAGACCTGGGATCAACTCGACCTGATGATGACGCTGCTCCCTCGTTCGGCCACCGGCCAGCAGCTGTCGGTCTACACGACGCAGGTGACCGGCCCGCGCCGGGACGGCGAGATCGACGGACCCGACGAGCTGCATGTGGTGATCGTCGACAACGGACGTAGCCACGTCCTCGGGACCGGCGCCCACGAGATGCTGCACTGCATCCGCTGTTCGGCCTGCCTCAACGTCTGTCCGGTGTACCGGCAGATCGGCGGGCACGCCTACGGATCGGTGTACTCGGGGCCGATGGGCGCCGTCCTCACGCCGCTGCTCGACCCGTCACCCGCCGCCACCGAGCTGGCGAACGCCTCGAGTCTCTGTTCGGCGTGCCACGAGGTGTGTCCGGTCGGTATCCCGCTCCAGGATCTCCTCCTTCTCCGCCGGGCCGACAACGCCGCCGGCGGCGCCCCGGCGGCGTTCCGGGCGTGGGCGAAGGTGTGGAGCCGTCCGGCGGCGTATCGGGCGTCGATCGCCGCGGTGCAGACCGGCGCCCGGATGGTACCCGACACGTTCGTGCCCTCGGCGTGGACGGACGGCCGGACCGTTCCCCGACCGCGGGGCCGCGGGTCGCTGCGGGAGCGACTCGCCCGGGGGGAGATCTGATGGACCGCGACGCCTTCCTCGCTCGCGTCCGCCGTCGGGTCGATCTGGGGTTCCCGCCCAACGCGGCGCATCCGCTCGCTCGAGTCGACGACGTGCCCGAGGCGGTGTACACCGAGCCCCTCGACGATCTGGTCGGCGCCTTCGTCGCCGCGGTCCGACGTCAAGGCGGGGAACCGCATCGAGCGACGACGATGGAGGCGCTGGAGACGGTCCTCGACGACGTGCTGGCCGGCGCCGGGACGGTCGCGGTCTCCGCCGATCCGGAGGTGGCGCTCGTCACCGACCTGCTGGACGATCGATCGATCGACATCGTCCACCCCCGGGGAGCGAACGAGCTCGCCGACGTTCCGATCGGCGTCACCGGCGCGGCGGGGGCGATCGCCCGGACCGGAACGGTCGTGGTGGCGTCGTCGCGGGCGGCGAGCCGCAGCGTCTCGCTCATCCCCCCGGTCCATCTCGCCTTGGTGCCGGCCGGGTCGATCGTGGCGACGCCGTCGGACTGGTGGAGGAACATGGACGATCGACATCCCGACGGACCGCCGTCGCAGCTCGTGTTCATCACCGGCCCGAGCAAGTCGGCCGACATCGAGTTGACGCTGACGGTCGGCGTGCACGGGCCGAAGCGGCTCGTGGTCGTCGTCTGGGAGGGATGAGGGTCACCCTTGGTCGGGGAAGCACTCGTCGCCGCGGGTCGACGAGGACTGTCCGGACCGTCCCGCCAGCACGCTGCGCACCTTGGACCGGATGCGGTCGACGTCGGGGATGGCGTTGAACGCCTGGTCTCGCACCGGCGCGTAGTAGGGAGGGATGAGCCCCACGGTGGTGACGTCGTCGAAGTCGAGCTGAGCCGCCGCGGTCACGAGATCGGGGAGGAAGCTCAACGGGACGTTCGTCACGACCGAGCTCTCGACGGCGTCCGCGATCGCGGGGAACGACCGCAGGATCGTATAGGTGTCGAACTCGGCCGCGACGGCCTTGAGGAGGCAACGCTGACGTCGCATCCGGGTGTAGTCGGACGATCCCTTTCGGGCGCGGATGAACGCCAACGCCTCGGTGGCGGTCAGGTGCTGCCAGCCCTCGTCCACGTCGATCGTCGCCCATTGAGCACCCTCGGTCGGCGGGGAGACCTCAGCGACGAGTGGCTTGTCGACGTAGACGTCCACGCCCCCGATCGCGTCGACGAGATCGACGAACCCTTTCATGTCGATGAGGGCGTAGTAGTCGATCCGCAGGCCGAGGAGCTCCTGGAGGGTCCGGCGCAGCATCTCCATGCCCGGATCCACCGCGTCGGGGAAGGTCCGGGTCCACTTCCGCGTCGACGCGTACAAGGCGTTGATCTGCCCGGGGTAGCACTTGCACGGTTCCCACGGCGGCGGTTCCTCCCCTTCGACCGGCGGCGGTGGCGGGAACAGCCGGAGCTCGAGGTTCACGAAGGCGTCTTCGAAGCGCTTCGGGACCGGAACGTGGCCGTAGTTGCGAGGGACCCCGAACAGGGCGGCCTTCCCGGTGGTGGTGTCCAGAGTGGCCACGATCATCGTGTCGGTGCGCAGTCCGGACCGGCCCGGACCGGCGTCGCCGCCGGCGAGGAGGATCGTGATCCGGTCGACGTCCACCCGCTCGTCGAACGGCAGGAACGGCGCCGGTGCGTGATGTGAGGTGAGCTCCTCCCTGCGGAGGGCGACGGCGTCGGGGTCGCCGACACCGTCGTGGAACATGAGCCCGGCACGGCTCTCGCGGGGATCGAAGTGAGGATCTGGGACCTCTGCCTCGTCGGGCGGGCCGACGTCGACGATCGTGGTCGGTGTCGCGACCTGCCCTTCGCCATCGGCCACGAACACGGTGTCGAGGAGCCGGATGGCGAGGACGTCGTAGGCGACGACGGCGACGTGGGGGACGATGGTCAACGCCACGAGCGCCGCCATCGTCACGGTCCCGGCCCGTCCCGATGCCGCTCCCCCGGCTTCCCGCCAGGCGTCGACGACGGCGTAGATCCTCCATGCCATGGCGACGACGACGATCCCCATGAGGGCCCACAGGAGGGCGGGCGTGACTGCCCATCCGACCAACGTCGACTTCGAGGCGCCACGCACCACCAGGAGGCCGCCGACGAGCGCCAGGTTGGGAGCGAACAGGGCGACGGCCTTGGTGCGGCGACCAAGGTACCAGTGGCCGGTGCCCGGAACGACGAAGGATGCGACCACGGCGATCAGCGGCGAGGCGACGCCGGCCGGTCGGATCTGGATCGTGGATTCGCCACTCACGTTCGTGCCCTCGGGTCGTCGAAGGCGAACGCTACGACGTCATCTCCGATATCGGAAGCCTCACCCCGCCGTGTCGACAGGTGCTTCGACGTGCACGAAGGCTTCCGCCGTGTAGCCGACGCTGGTGCGCATGGTCAGGGCTTCTCCCACCTCGGGGGGCGGTTCGTCGTCGACGAGGGCGGCCGTCTCGAACCGGGCCTCGAGCTCGGCGATGCGATGCTCACGGTCCGACAGGAGACGACGGAGCCGTTCCACGTCGTCGCCGCCGGCAGGGGCCGCCTGGAGGCGGGCCACCTCCCGCCGGAGGGCGGCGGCGTCCTCCCGTTCGGCTTCGAGCTCCGCCACCGTGGTCTTGGCAGCCACGAGGCGCTCCTGGAGGTCCGCCATCCGCTTGCGGAGCCGGTCGACCTCTTCGCTGGAATCGGTGGCGGGCAGGCCCACCGGGGACGGGGCATTGCGACGGCCGACGACACGTCCGATCAGGATCCCGGCGACGATGCCGATCGACGTCGCTGCCGCCATGAAGACGACGATCTCGGCCGCGGCGAACAGGGCTCCTCGCATCAGTTGCTTCCTCCTTGCTGCATCAGCATCTCGATCGGACCGAACCGGAACTCGACGCGACGGTTCTGGGCTCGGCCTTCGGGGGTCGTGTTGGGAGCGATCGGGTGTCCCTCACCGAAGCCGACGGCGATGATCCGTCGCTCGTCGATCCCGGCGGCCACGAGCCAGGCTTTGGCGTTCCCGGCTCGGCGTTCCGACAGCACCTGGTTGGCGGCCCGGGTTCCGACCGAGTCGGTGTGCCCTTCGATGACGATCCCGAGGGTCGGGTTGCGGGCGAGGATGCCTGCGGCAGTGCCCAACAACGTCTGGAGCTGCGGCGACAGCTCGGCGCTGCCGCTCTCGAAGGTCGCGCCGCCCCGCAACGAACCGGTGATGACGTCGTCGTCGATGTCGAGGGTCCATTGCGGGATGGCGGCGAGTTGAGGGATCACGAACGGCAGGCGGTAGAGCGAGAACGAGGCATCGGTGCCGCGATCGACGACGAGTCGGTCCGTGACCGCGTCGGGCCCGAAGGCGGCGATGGCCGCCGAGCGCAACGCGTCGGCGATGTCGTCGGTGGGGACGGTCCCCGAGAGGGTGAGGGTCCCGTCGCCGGGCGCGTCGGCGTGGAAGTCGGGTGGCGTGAGGCCGTTGACTCGGACCCGATCGTCGAGGACGACGTCGGGACCGAGTGCCGACCCGATGGCTCCCAGCAGCTTCGCCTTGCGCTCCGGCGTCGGGGCGGAACCTTCGACGACCGCCCGCTGCCCGTCGACGACGAGCTTCGCCTCGGGAACGATGGCGAGGAAGGCCACGGCGCGGGGAGCTCCTTCGAGCCAGGTGGCGGGGGGCACGTCGCCGACGTCGACGCCGCCGTCGAGGAGGGGGGCGTAGATCAACTCTGCGACCTGCTGGATGCCTTCGGCGACGGCCGGGGCCGGCACGACCCCCGACAGGGTCAACGTCCCCTGATGGAGGGTGGCCTCGAGGCGGGAGGAGGCGAGGATCGACGTGGAGGTCGTCGACGTCGGGTCGGCGGGTCGAGTCGGTTCGGTCGGCTCCGGTCCGGGACGCTCGCCCACGACGTTGAACTCGACGGTGCGGATGCCCTCGACACCGGCGAGGGCATCGACGACGGCCTGCCGGTCGTAGCCGGGGGTGACATCGACGGTGACGTCGCGCCCGTCGACCGAGATGGCGGCGTCGACGCCCACGGCGGCGACGGCCGCGGTCGCAGCCTGGGAGATGGCGTCGCGTTCGTTGGGAACCCCGACGAACACGGCGAGGACGACCAGCGCGAGCCAGGCGCCGGCGAGCGCGGCCAGCGTCCTTCGGGTGCTCTCCGACATCCGGTACCTCCTCGATGGGGGTATCGGCGCTCGAGGCCCTGGAGTTGACGGCTTTCTCGGCTCGGATCGGCGGTGTGTGTGTCACCCGGGCGCGTCGATGAACGCCATGATGGCGGCGGCGACGGCGCTGGCGTCGGTGGCCTCGTCGAGCGAGCGGATCGCGATGTCCACCACGTCGCCACCGATGCGGTCACGGCGACCCTCGCACAGGGCGGCGACGTATGGGGCGGTGAACTCGGGATGGCCTTGGAATCCGATGGCGTGGTCCCCGACGGCGATCACGGCCACAGGACAATGCGGCGATCCCGCCAGGACCTCGGCTCGCGTCGGGAGCGCGACGACCTGGTCTCGATGGCTGGACAGGAGCTTGAGGTCCGTCGGGATCGGCGAGGCCCACGGGGGCCGGGGGCCGGTCCAGGTCACGTGGGAGACGCCGACCTGCCAGCCCTGCGGCGCCTTGGCCACCTCTCCGCCCAACGCCTGAGCCATGAGCTGCATGCCGAAGCAGATCCCGACGAAGGGCCGCTGTGCGCCGATCACGTCGACGACGAACGATCCGAGCCGGCGGATCCACGGTTCGGGGTCGTAGACCGATGCCGCAGATCCGGTCGTGATCCAGGCGTCGCACTCGGCGACGGAGGCGGGCAACTCGCCCGAGACGACGTCGTACGAGCACAGCTCGACGGCCCCTCCGAACAGCGCCGCGAACATGTCCGGGTAGTCGCCCGCGATCGGCAACAACTCGTCGCGAACGTGGTCGCAGACGAGCAGACCCACACGCACGGCGTCAGTCCCTTCCGACGAAGACGGTCTTGTACTCCGAGTAGTGGTCGAGGGCGACCATCCCCTGTTCCCGCCCGATCCCCGAGCGCTTCACGCCCCCGAAGGGGGCTTCGATGTGGACGCTGGAGCTGGAGTTGATCGACAGCATCCCGGTCTCGAAGGCCCGGGCGACTCGCAGCGCCCGGCCGATGTCACGGGTCCAGATCGAGCCCGACAGCCCGTACCGGCTGGTGTTGGCCAGGGCGACGGCCTCCGCCTCGTCGGCGAAGGGCAGGATCCCGACGACCGGCCCGAAGATCTCGTCCTGCATGAGCTGCATGTCGGGCCGCACATCGAGGTACACCGCCGGCGTGAGGTAGTTCCCTCGGGACCCGAGGCGTTCGCCTCCGCACACCCGCCGGGCGCCTTCCTGCTCGCCCAGCTCCAGGTAGCCCTGCACCCGTCGGAGATGATCGGCGGTGACGAGCGGGCCGATCTCGGTTCCCTCGTCCATCGGATCACCGACGATGAGGCGCTCGGTCCGGTCGACGAAGCGAGCGACGAACTCGTCGAAGACGTCTCGCTGAACGAGGATGCGGCTGCGCGAGCAGCAGTCCTGGCCGGCGTTGTCGTAGACGGCGAAGACGGAGGATCCGACGGCGTCGTCGAGGTCGGCGTCGGCGAAGACGATGTTGGCCGACTTGCCGCCGAGTTCCAACGAGACCCGCTTGATGTCACCTGCGGCCCGGCGCATCACCTCGGCGCCGACCTCGGTCGAGCCGGTGAAGGAGACCTTCCGGACGTCGGGATGCTCGACGAGGGCGTTCCCGACGACCGACCCGGCGCCGGGAACGACGTTGAGGACCCCGGGCGGTAGCCCGGCTTCGAGCGCGACATCGCCGAGCGCCAATGCGGTCAGCGGCGTGATGCTCGCCGGCTTGGCGACGACGGTGTTGCCCATGGCCAAGGCAGGCGCCACCTTCCACGAGAGGATCAGCAGTGGGAAGTTCCACGGGACGATGGCGGCGCATACCCCGATGGGTTCCCGGAAGGTGAGCAGGGTGCCCTCGGCGTCGCTGGGGATCGTCTGGCCGTGGAACTTGTCGACGGCCCCGGCGTAGAAGTCGAAGGTGGTGGCGGCGGCGGCGATCTCACCTCGGGCGGCGGCGATCGGCTTGCCGACGTTCCTGGATTCGTACAGGGCGAGGCGTTCCGCGTCTCGGCGGATGAGTTCGGCGATGCGGCGGAGGACGTCGCGGCGTCGGCGTGGCCGCATCGTCGGCCAGTCTCCGGAGGCGAACGCGGCCGCTGCGGAGGCGACCGCGGCGTCGGCGTCGGCGCGGGTGGCTCGGGCGACGCGCGCGAAGGGCTCGTTGGTGGCGGGTTCGACGAGGGTCGACCACGCTCCGTCGGAGGCGTCACGCCGCCGTCCGGCGATCAGGATGCCCTGGTCGGGCACGGTCGTGTCCGTCATTGGGGCGTCACGTAGGCGGCGGTGATCCCTCCGTCGACGAGGAACTCGGTCCCGGTCATGTACGACGAGTCGTCAGAGGCCAGGAACAGGGCCGCCTTCGCCATCTCGACGGCCTTCCCGAACCGTCCCATCGGCACGTGGACCAAGCGTCGCTGCTTCTTGGCGTCGGTGTCGAGGAACTTCATCAACAACTCGGTGTGGAGCGGTCCGGGGCTGAGGGCGTTGACGCGGATGTTCTCCCGCGCATGGACGACGGCGAGCTCCCGGGTGAGCGCCAGGACCGCCCCCTTCGAGGCGGTGTAGGCGACCTGCGGGGTGGCCGCCCCGAGACGGGCGACGAACGACGCGGTGTTGATGATCGATCCGCCCCCGGCCCGGCGTAGGGCGGGGATCCCGAACTTGCATCCGAGGAAGACCCCTTTGGCGTTGATGTCCATCGTTCGGTCCCAGACCGCCTCGGCGGTCTCCACCGCATCTCCGTCGCCGGGATCCATGATCCCCGCGTTGTTGAACAGCACGTCGAGGGAGCCGAAGGCCTCTTCGGCGGCGGTCACCATCGCCTCGGCGTCGGCGGCGTTCGCAACGTCGGCGATCACGGCGATCGCCCGACCGCCGGCCTCCTCCACCGCGGAGACGGTTTCGGCCAGGGCCGGCTCCACGATGTCGACCGCCACCACGGCAGCTCCCTCGGCGGCGAAGATCAGTGCGCTCTCGCGTCCGATCCCGCCTCCGGCGCCGGTGATCAGCGCGACCTTCCCGTCCAGCCGTCCCATCGTTCACCACCCCTCTCTCGTCAGATCCGTTCGAAGTACCGCCACCGTTCCCAGTCCGTCACGGCGTTGTCGTACGCGGCTTGTTCGGTGCGGTAGAAATGCGCGTAGTGGCGTTGGACCTCTGGACCCAACGCGGCAGCGACGAACTCGCTGGCGGCGAACAGCTCGGTGGCGTCGCGGAGGGTGCGGGGGACGTGCGGGAGCTCGGCGGCTCCGTAGACGTCACCTTCGAACATGGCTTCCGGCTCGACCTGCTCGTCGATCCCTTCGAGCCCGGCGGCCATCACCGCGGCGTAGGCGAGGTACGGATTGACATCGGCGCCGGGGATCCGGCACTCGATGCGGAGGCTCTGGCCGTGCCCGACGACCCGGAACCCGGCGGTCCGGTTGTCGTAGCTCCATGCGATCCTGGTCGGTGCCCACGACCCGTCCTGGTATCGCTTGTACGAGTTGATGGTCGGAGCGAAGAACGGCATCACGTCGTCGACCCTGCGCATCCATCCCGCGAGGAACCAGCGGAACCGGTCCGAGCAGCGGACGGGCCCGAAGGTGTCGTCACCGAAGAAGACGTTGCGGTCGCCTTCCCACAGGCTGAGATGGAGATGGGAGCTGGAGCCGGCCTCGGCGGCGTCGGGCTTGGCCATGAACGTCACGCTCATGCCGAGCTGTTCGGCGGTGTCCTTCATCGCCAGCTTCATCAACGTGTGACGATCGGCCATCTCCAGGATCTCGGCGTAGCGGATGTTCATCTCGTGCTGTCCACGACCCCATTCGCCCTTCGAGTTCTCCACGGGGATGCCGGACCGGTTGAGGTGTCGTCGGACGGCGCCGTTGAAGTGCTCCTCCCGAGTGCCTTGCAGGAGGTGATAGTCCTCGATGTACCACCCTAGGGGCGTGAGGCCTTGGTAGCGGCTCGCCGCGGCGTCGCGGTAGCTGTCCTCGTACAGGTAGTACTCGAGCTCGGATGCGGCCTTGGCGGTGTAGCCCCGTTCGGCAGCCAGGGCGAGCTGGCGCTTCAAGATCGACCGGGGAGCGACGGCGACCAGCTCCCCGGTTCGATCGTCGACCAGATCGCATAGGACGATCGCCGTGCGAGGAAGCCAGTCGGCGAGCCGGAACGTCCCGAGGTCGGGCACCATGTGGAAGTCGCCGTATCCCAGCTCCCAGTTGGCGTACTCGTATCCGGGGACGGGCTCCATCTCCATGTCGACGGTCAGGAGGTAGTCGCATCCGTGGGTGCCCGCCTCGAAGATCTCGTCGCGGAAGAACTCGGCATCGAACCGTTTGCCGTGCAGCCGTCCGTAGTGGTCGGTGAACGCGACGATGACGGTGTCCACCTCGTCGGCGTCGACGAGCTCGCCGAAGTCGTCCAGGCTCAACATCCCACGCAGCGGCGCCACGTTCCCTCCGTTCGTCGTCGGATCCGGGTGAGGCATCAACCCTACGGGCCGACCTGCGTCGTTGGCCAACCCGGGCGGGCCGCGGGCGTGCGGTACGCTGCGGCGCCCATGCACCACCACCACCGCCGCCGCCGTGAGCTCCACCGGGTCGACGAGGGGCTGTTGGGTACCAGAGAGCTCGTCGCCATCGCCGTGGGCGGGATGATCGGAGGCGGGATCTTCTCGGTTCTGGGCCTGGCGGCGCAGATCGCCGGGCACGCCGCACCGTTGGCGTTGGGCGTGGGCGCACTGGTCGCCGGCGCCGCCGGATACTCGTATGCGAAGCTGGCGCTCGCCTACCCCCGCGACGGCGCCAGCTACACGTACCTGCAACGGGCTTTCCCGAGCAACCCGGTGGTCGGATCGGTGACCGGATGGACGGTGATCCTCGGGTACATCGGGACCCTCGCTCTGTACTCGTTCACCTTCGGGGCCTACGCATCGGATCTGCTCGGCCATCCCGGATCGGCGCCGTGGCGGATCGCTCTCGGGTTGGGGGCCCTCGGGGCGTTCCTGGGGGTCAACCTGGCGGGGGTTCGGGAAGCGGGGATCGTCGAGGATCTGATCGTGTACGCCAAGATCGCCATCTTGGGGTTCATCGGGGCGATTGGGCTCTCCCAGGTGCAGGTAGCGAAGATGACCCCGGTGTTCGATCGGGGGATCGGCGCCGTCTTCAGCGCCGGGGCACTGATCTTCGT
This sequence comes from Acidimicrobiia bacterium, assembly GCA_026985095.1. Lineage (GTDB taxonomy): Bacteria > Actinomycetota > Acidimicrobiia > Spongiisociales > UBA5794 > JALSQW01. The sequence continues at coordinate 101,922 of JALSQW010000012.1, forward strand.
CGCCTACGAAGGGTTCCAGCTCACCACCAACGCGGTGCAAGAGACCGAGGATCCCCGACGGACGCTGCCCCGGTCGATCTACGCGGCGATCGCCCTGGTCGGGGTCATCTACGTGTCGCTGGCGTTCGTGGCGGTCGGGACCCTCTCCGTCGACCAGCTCGTCGCCGCAGAGGAGTACGCCCTCGCGGTGGTGGCACAGCCGATCCTCGGCAACCTGGGGCGGGTGCTCGTGGGGGTGGCGGCGATGTTCGCCACTTCGTCGGCGATCAACAGCACCCTGTTCGGTGCCTCGCGGCTCATGGCCGACATGGCCGATACCGGATCGATGCCGGCCGGCCTCGGTGTCCGATCGGCCAGGAACGTTCCCGTGCGGGCGGTCGTGGCGATGACGGTGCCCGCAGGCGTCCTGATGCTGGCCGGCACGCTGAACCTGATCGCAGCGTTCTCGTCGATGACGTTCCTGCTCGTGTCGGTGGCGGTGTCGGTCGCCAACGTGCGGCTCCGGGCCGACACGAAGGCGACGATGTGGCTCATCTGGCTCGGTCTGGTCCTCATGGGCGCCACGATCATCCTCCTGGTCGCCCATCTCGTCGACACGGACGTCCCGACGCTGTTGGGCATCATGGCGGGCTACGTCGTCGCCGTGGCGCTCGAGGAGATCTATCGCCGTCACCGGGAGCGGCACCCGCCGGGCACATCGGCTTGAATACCGGCCATGCGCATCCTCTTCGCCGACGCCCTGGACGCGTCCCGGGTCGAACGTCTCTCTGCCGCCGGACACCAATGTGTGGTCGAGCCGGATCTGTCGCCGGCCGCTCTGCCCGGCCGGATCGCCGGTTTCGAGGCCCTCGTCGTCCGCTCGACGCGGGTGGACGCCTCCACCTTGGAGGCCGCCGATCGTCTCGAGATCGTGGTCCGCGCCGGCGCCGGCACCAACACCATCGACACCGACGCGGCCGCGGACCGGGGGATCTTCGTGTGCAACGTCCCGGGCCGCAATGCGATCGCGGTGGCCGAACTGACGATGGGGCTCATCATGGCGCTCGACCGGAACATCCCCGACAACGTGGCCGAGCTCCGAGCGGGACGATGGGACAAGCGCCGATTCTCCGACGCGCGGGGGCTCTTCGGCAGGTCGTTGGCGATCGTGGGGATGGGCTCCATCGGGATGGAGGTGGCGGCCCGCGCCCTGGCGTTCGGGCTCCGAGTGGCGACCATCGACCGACCCCGCCCCGCCGAGACCACCGACCGCCTCGCCGACCTGGGGGTGGACCTCGTCGCCGATCGGGCGTCGCTGCTGGCCGACGCCGACATCGTGTCGCTCCACGTCCCGTTGACCGACGCGACCGAGGGGATGGTCGACGCCGCTTTCCTCGCCGAGATGAAGGACGGGGCATGGCTGATCAACACGTCGCGGGGTGGGCTCGTCGTCGAATCGGCGCTGCTCGAGGCGCTGGATCGCCGCGGGATGCGGGCCGGTCTGGACGTCTACCCCGACGAGCCGTCGGCCGGTGCGGGCGAGTACCGCTCGGCGCTGGCCTCCCACCCGTCGGTGTACGGGACCCATCACATCGGCGCCTCGACCGCACAGGCGCAGCGGTCCGTCGCCGACGGGACCGTCGAGGTGCTCGAGGCCTACGCGCGGGGGACGATGCTCAACTGCGTGAACCTGGAGGTCGAACACCTCGGAGAGACGGTCCTGGCGATCCGCCACTACAACCGGGTGGGCGTCCTGTCGTCGGTCCTGGAGGTCCTCAAACGGGCCGACCTCAACGTGCAGGATCTCCACAATCGGATCTTCTCCGGCGCGACCGCGGCGGTCGCGACGTTGGCCGTCGACGGGACCGTACCATCGGATCTGCTGGCGGAGCTCCGTGACGTCCCCGATGTGATCCAGGTCACGGCGCGCCCGAGGAAGGGAACACGATGATGCGCATCTACAACTTCAGTGCCGGCCCGTCGACCTTGCCGCTCGAGGTCCTCGAGGAGGCCCGCGACGAGCTGGTCGACTATCGGGACACCGGCATGTCGATCATCGAGATGAGCCATCGGGGCCCCGAGTACACCGCCGTCCACGAGGCGGCGATCGCGGATGCTCGTGCCGTGTATCGGGTCCCGGAGGACTTCGCCGCGATCTTCGTCCAGGGCGGCGCGTCCCTCCAGTTCGCGATGGTTCCCCTCAACCTGCTCGGCCGGGAGCATCGGGCAGGGTACGTCGACACCGGCGCCTGGGCGTCGAAGGCGATCGCCGACGCCGCCCATCACGGCGAGGTCTATACGGCGTGGTCGGGTGCCGCCGACGGCTATCGGCGGGTACCCGACGACGCCGAGCTGACGATCGAGAACGGCACCAGGTACCTGCATCTGACCAGCAACGAGACCATCGGCGGGGTGCAGTTCCACCGATGGCCGGAGGTCGACGTGCCGCTCGTGGCCGACATGTCGTCCGACTTCTTCAGCAGACCGATCCCGTGGGAGCGGTTCGATGTCGTCTACGGCGGCGTCCAGAAGAACCTCGGGCCCGCCGGCGCGGCGCTGGTGTTCATCCGGCGTTCGGTCCTCGCCGAGACCAACCGGGACCTGGCCGCCTACCTCCGCTACGACGTCCACGTCGCGAAGGACTCGATGTACAACACGCCGCCGGTGTTCACGATCTACATGGTGGGCAAGGTCCTCCGCCACCTCCGTGAGCACGGCGGGATCGGCGCGCTGGCGGAACGTGCCGAGCAGAAGGCGAAGCTCCTGTACGGGGCGATCGACGGCAGCGGCGGCTTCTACCGGAACCCGGTCGATCCGGCCAGCCGGTCGTTGATGAACATCGTGTTCCGACTCCCCAGCGAGGATCTCGAGGCCCGGTTCGTCGATCAGGCCGCCGCCGCAGGGCTCTCGGGTCTGAAGGGCCATCGCAGCGTCGGTGGATGTCGGGCGTCGGTCTACAACGCGATGCCGATCGACGGCGTCCGCGCCCTCGTCGAGTTCATGGACGACTTCCTCCGTCGGGAAGGCTGATGCGGGTCGGACCGATCCGGGCGAAGCTGGTGACCCCGGAGCTGGCCGACCGGGTGGTCGCCCCCGCCTATGACCTGTTGTCGGCGGAGGACCGCAAGCGGATCCTGGCCGAGGAACCGCTCAGTTTCCTCCACGCGATCCGATCGCCCGACGAGTACGAGACCGGTGTCGACGAGGATCGGGTGCTGGCGGACTCCGCGGCGGGTCTGGACCGGTTGCTGGCTGCCGGAGCGTTCGCCGACGTGGGCGCCCCGGCGTTGTTCGTCTACCGCTTGGCGACCGGCGATCACGTCCAGACGGGCGTCGCCGGGGCCCTGGCGGTCGCCGACGTCACCGACGGGGCGGTCCTTCCGCACGAGACGACCCGGATCGACAAGGAGCACCGCCTGACCCGCTATCTCGAGACGGTGCGAGCGGCGTCGTCCCCCGTCTCCCTGACCTATCGTCCGAACGCCGCGATCGCGGACCTCGTGGCGGCGGTGACGAACCGCAGGCCGGAGGTCGACACCGTCGGGGACGACGGCCTGCGCCAGCAGGTGTGGGCGATCACCGACGTCGACACGGTCGCGGCGGTCTCGGATGCGTTCGATCGGGTGCCCGCCTCCTACCTGATCGACGGGCATCATCGGGTCGCTGCGGCCCTCCGGATGGCGGCGGCGGATCCGGACCGGTCGTCGTTCTTCGCCGTGCTGTTCCCGGCCGATCAGGTCCGGCTCGTCGCGTTCCACCGGACGCTTCGGAGCCTGCCTGCCGATCTCGTCGACCACGCCGAATCGGTGCTCCGGTCGCGGTTCGGGGTGGTCGACGTGGCCGATGCATCCGACGTGGCACCCCGCGGTCCGGGCCAGGTCGGAGTGATCCTGCCCGGTCGCCGTCTTCGGGTCGACCTCGGGGATACCGACGGTCTGCAGGATGCGGATCTCCTCCAGGACCGCATCCTCGGCCCCATGTTCGGGGTGGAGGATCCCCGCTCGGACGATCGTCTCGACTACGTGCCGGGGATCTCCGATGCCCAGGCGCTCGCCGATCGGATCGAGCGGGACGAGTTCTCGGCGGCGTTCTTGCTCCATCCGATGTCGGTCGACGAGATGATGGCGGTGTCCGACGCCGGGCTTCGCCTGCCACCCAAATCGACGTGGTTCGCTCCGAAGGCCCGGTCGGGGGTCTTCCTCACCGCCGTGTGAGGCCCGGTAAGCGGTTCAGATGCGGCACTCGCTGTCGCGACCGGTGGCGAAGGTGGTGTCGGGACCGGCATGGATGAGCCGCTGGACCTCGGCGCGGATCGCATCGATGTCGGGGATCGGTTGGCCCCGATGGTTGCCGGTGGGGGCGTAGTCGGGTGGGCCGAACCCGACGGTGGCGATGTCGGAGAAGTCGAGGGAGGCGACCTGCTCGATGAGGTCGGGCAACGCGTCGAGTGGGATGTTGGTCTTCACCGAGGACGACACGGCGCGGGCGATCCGGGGGAACCGGGTGGCGACGGTGACGGGGTCGGCCTTGGCGGCGACGGCCTTCAGCATGCACCGCTGCCGCCGCATCCGCACGTAGTCCGAGGCGGATTTCCGCTCACGCACGTAGGCGAGCGCCTCGTGTCCGTTGAGCCGGTGCCATCCGGGCGAGATGTCCACGTGGATCCACTCCTCACCTTCGCGAGCGGGCGACACTTCGGCTTCGACGCGGCCGGTGACGTAGACCCGAACGCCACCGAGCGCGTCGACGACCCGGACGAACCCCGACATGTTGACCAGCGCGTAGTAGTCGATGTCGAGGCCCAGCATCAGTTCCAAGGTGTCCCTGAGGACCGCCATCCCGGGGTCCCGCTCGTTGGGGTAGGTCTCGGTCCACTTCCGGGTGTAGGGATAGATGGCGTTGATCTGGTCGGGGAAGCAGTGACAGGACACGAAGTCGTCGACGCGACCGTCCCCATCGGTGTCGACCCAGCGGGGGTCGGAGCGGGGGGTGATCCGTTTCTCCAGGTCGACGAAGGCGTCGGCGTAGTCCTCTCGGAGCGGCACCTGGACGAGGTTCCTGGGGATGCCGAAGACGACGGCCTTGCCGGTCGTCGTGTCGAGGGTCGCCACGTTGATGGAGTCGGTGCGTGTCCCGCCTCGTCCGGGGCCGCCGTCGCCGCCGGCGAGCAGGATGGTGATCCGTTCGAGGTCGTGGCGTTCCTCGGTCGGGATGAGGGTGCGCAGGTCCGGTGGTGGACCGCCGAGGATCTCGGGGAGCACGGCGATGGCATCGGGATCACCCACGCCGTCCCAGAAGATCATGTTCCGCGCGGAGTGCACGTGCGGAACGCCGATGAGGGGGCGGAGCGCCGGGTCGCGGATCTCCTCGTAGGCGAGATCGTCGGGAGCGAACGGGGCGTTGGGGCCGACGGCTTCGAACTCGACCGGTTCGTAGTGCTTCTCGGAGAACACCGACTGGAGGAGCCAGATCGCTTCGAGACCGTAGGAGGTCAACAGCGCGTGGGGGGCGACGGTGACGAGCACGATCGCGAAGACGGCGGCGGTGGTCCACCCTCGGCGGGACACGGCGGCGGCGTCGCCGGACCGGTAGGCGTCGATGAGGGCCCACAGCCGCCACACGAGGGCGGCGGCGTTGACGGCGAGGAACGCCCAGATGACGGCCGGCCGAACGGCGAAGCTGAGGATGGCGACCCGTCCCTTGGCGGCGAGGACGGCCAGGGCCCCGAGGAGGACGATACCGGGAAGGAAGAAGAGCACGGCCTTGACCCTGCGCCCGGTGTACCACTGCCCGGCCCCGGGGACGAGCGCCGACAGCGCCGACGCCACCAGAGGACGCCTCCCGACGGGGCGTTGTCGCTGACCTACCGACGCCTGAACGCTCACTGCTCCCCCGACGGCACGTTTCGGAACCGACACTACGTCGGTTTCCGTGCTGTCGCCCTTGGAACGCTCGCGACGGCCAGGCGCGTTCCCGAGGTTCGGTGGCCGGGTATCGTTGCCGTCCGACCATGGAGGACTCCCGGTGAGCACGGCGCCGAACGACCGATCCCCGATGACCGTGCTCGCAGTGGCGATGGCGCTCGTCGCGGCGGCCTGCACCGGCAGCCCTTCGCCGACCGCGTCGTCGACCGTCGCCCCGTCGCCGATCGAGCAGGTGCTCGACGCGATCCCGCCCGTGCCATCGGTGGACGCAGAAGCGGCCGCCGAGGGCGAGCGACTCTACGCGCAGTTCTGCGCCTCCTGCCACAAGCCGGACCTGTCGGGCGATCCAGACTGGAAGACACCCGACGACGACGGCACCTTCAGGCCGCCGCCTCACGATGCGAGCGGCCACACGTGGCACCATCCGGTGCCGCAGCTCGTCGACATCGTGCTGAACGGCTCCGGGGCGCCGGGATCGACGATGCCCCGGTTCGACGGCACCCTGGACGAAGCTCAGGTCGAGGCGATCATCGAGTTCCTCCGCTCTCGCTGGGGAGACGAGGAACGCGCCTTCAACTGGCGGGTCACGTTCGAGGCGGGCCGACGCGACGAGGGCTGACGGCGGCCGCCGAGTCGGTATCGTCGGGGCTCGAGGAGGTGCCGTGAAGCTCATCGAGTGTGTCCCCAACTTCTCCGAGGGCCGCGACCGGACCGTGATCGATGCGATCGTGGCGGCGATCGACGCCGTCGACGGCGTCGACGTCCTCGACGTCGATCCGGGCGAGGCGACGAACCGCACGGTGGTCACCTTCGCCGGGGCGCCCGCGGCGGTCGAGGAGGCAGCCCTGGCCGGGATGGCGACCGCCGCCGAGCTCATCGACATGCGACACCACCGCGGTGAGCATCCGCGGATGGGCGCCACCGACGTCTGCCCCTTCGTGCCGTTGGAGGACGCCACCATGGACGACGCCATCGCCCTCGCCCGCCGGGTGGCCGAGCGGGCCGGGGCGGAGCTGGGCATCCCCATCTACCTCTACGAGTACGCCGCCCCCGAGGGGCGTCGGTCCCTCGCCGAGGTTCGCCGGGGCGAGTACGAGGGCCTCGCCGGCCGGCAGGACGCCCCGGACTTCGGTCCGCGGTGGAACGAGCGTTCCGGGGCGACGGCGGTGGGGGCGCGCCCGTTCCTCATCGCCTACAACGTGAACCTGAACACGAAGGACCGGCGTCTCGCCCACCAGGTGGCCCAGGCGATCCGCACCCTGGGGACGCCGGTGCGGGACGCCGAGGGCAAGATCGTGAAGGACGAGCACGGCAAGACCGTCTTCGAGCCGGGTCGCTTCGAGGAGGTGAAGGCCGTGGGGTGGTACATCGACGAGTACGACCGAGCCCAGGTGTCGATCAACCTCACGGACTTCCACGTCTCGCCGATGCACGCCGTGTTCGACGCCTGCCGCCAAGAGGCCGCGGCTCGGGGGATGCGGGTCACCGGTTCGGAGGTCGTCGGGCTCGTGCCGCTGGAGGCGATGCTGATGGCGGGCGACCACTACCTGCGTGCGCAGGGCACGACCACCGGCGTGCCCGAGGCCGAGCGGGTGAGGACCGCGATCGTGTCGCTGGGCCTGGAGGAGCTCGGCCCCTTCGAGCCGGGACGGAAGATCGTCGAGTACCGCCTCCGCGGCGAACCGGGGAGGCTCGGGAGCATGCCGCTCGGTGACCTGGTCGATGCCGTGTCCGAGGCCACGCCGACGCCGGGCGGCGGGAGCGTGGCGGCGGCGGTCGGAGCCCTGGGGGCGGCGTTGACGTCGATGGTGGCGGGCCTCACCCACGCCAAGAGGGGGATGGAGGACCGGCGGGAGACGATGGAGGACCTGGGACGTCGAGCCCAGGAGCTGAAGGACCGGCTGCTGCGGGCGGTCGACGAGGACACGACGGCCTTCGAGGCGGTCCTCACGGCGATCCGCATGCCGAAACGGACCGACGAGGACCGGGACGCCAGGACCCAGGCGATGGCAGAAGCGAACCTGCGGGCCACGACCGTTCCCCTCGAGGTGATGGAGACCGCCGTCGAGGTCCTCGAGTTGGCGCGCACCACGGTGGAGCTGGGGAACCCGTCGTCGGTGACCGACGCCGCGGTCGGCGCCGAGTGTGCGGCGACGGCCGTCGAGGGCGCGTCCATGAACGTCCGGGTCAACCTGCAGGGCCTCGACGGCGACACCACCGGGATGCGGGAACGCCACGATCGGGCCCTGACACGGGCCCGCTCGCTGCTGGCGGCGATCCGCGAGACGGTGGACGATCGCCTGGGCTGAGGGTGATGTCCCGGATGACGGTCGTGGTCGTTCGGGTGATCGGATCGGCACCATCCACTTCTGGTGGGATCTGATCTCCCCGAGGTACGTGCATCGACAGCGAGTGTGTACCGTGGTGATGTGCACGGCCGATGACGGAAGGGACGGCACCCATGGTTGACGGGCGACGACGGAGCCCCGGCCCGCTCCGGTGGTTGGCGATCGTCGGGATCGTCCTGCTGATCATGGGAGCCGCCAGAGCCGGCGTTCCAGGCGTCGGTGAGGTCGGCGATCCGGATGATCCCTTCGACCTGACCGCCGAGGGCAGGTCGTGCATGCAGCGGCAGGGCTTCGACGCCCACACCCTGCGCTTCTCGGCGGGCCGCGATGGTCGCGTCGGGTTCAACTCCACCGCCACCGACGACCTCCGGACGCTCGATCCGATCGTGCCCCGCATCGACGGGACAAAAGGAGGCGCCCAGGAGGCGCTGGATCGATGCCTGGCCGAGCTGCGCCCCGTCGCCGAGTCGCTGGCACCGTCCGTCGTCGCGGTGGATCCGTCCGTGGTCGCCGCCGTCGAGGATTGCCTCGCCTCGGGACCCTATGGCGACCTCCTCACGGACGTGCGGGTGAGGGCCTGGGACGACGGCACGATGAGCGTCGGCACGTCCCACCCCGACCTGGACGCCACGACCCAGGCGGGTCTCGACGCCGAGGTCCGGCGTTGCTTCCCCGTCGAGCTGGGCGACTGACCCGCGCCGGGCGCGCCCCGATCCCGGCCGCACGGCGCTCGGATTCTGTCGGTGGCGGAAGGTACCTGTTCGATGGCCGCCTCCCCTGGCGTGCGCCGTTCGATGGGCCGAGCCTCGGCGAACCGGGCGACGCGGGATCGGGAGCCGGAGCCGCCGACCCGGCCTCCGATCCGCCGTTGGGGAACGGCGCCGAGGATCGGCGCACCGAGGCGGTCCCGGGGACGAGACGCGTCGTCCCCGATGCCGGGCCAGGCGCGGACTCCCGGCTCTCCGACCTGGCGGAGATGCCCTACGGCGGGTTCCTCTCGGCGGCGCTGTCGACGCTGGGCGAAGCCGACCGCACCGGCACCGAGCGACTGGAGGCGATGCGGGGGTGGGTCCGGCTCGTCGCCTACGCCGAGAGCCGGCTGTTCACCACGATGGCGTCCATCGTCGACGCCGTCGTCGAGGATCAGGCGATCGACCTGGACCGACCGACCGGGCTCGGCGAAGCAGCCGAGTCGGTCGAGATCGCTGCCACGCTCCACCTCACCCGACGCGCCGCCGAACACGACCTCGAGTTCGCGCTCGGGCGCAGACGTCGTCTCCCCGCCCTCGAGCACGGCCGACTCGACCGCCGACGTGCCACCGTGTTCCTCCGAGGAACGGCCACCTGTCGGTCCGTGTTCCCCGGGTGCCGCATGCCGGCGGTCGACTGCGACCTCGACCACACCAGACCGTGGGCCGAAGGCGGGCGTACAGCGCCGGGGAACCTGCAACCGCTCTGCCGCCATCACCACGTCCGTCATCACCGCGGGCGGCGATACGTCCTGCTCGACGACGGTCGCACCCGCTGGCCCAGTCCCCTCGGCCGGGTGACCGACGTCTTCGCCGACGCCACCAGCCGACCTCCCCCATGACCGAGCAGGCAGGGGCCCGACCCGGCCGGGAGCGACCCCAGGTCTGTTAGACATCGGGCATGGAACCGACCCCTCTCCAGCGATGAGCGAGCATCGCCGCGGCGTCTGGTACGCCCTCGGCGCGTACGTGTTCTGGGGCGTCACCCCGATCTTCTGGAACCTGCTCCACGGGGTTCCCGCCCCCGAGATGCTGGCCCACCGGATCGTCTGGTCGATCCCGCTCCTCGTCGGCGTCGTCACCGTCCGACGGCGCTGGTCCGTGATCCGCCGGGTCTTCTCGTCCCCGCAGACGGCTCGCACCGCGGCCGTCGCCGGCGGCCTCCTCGCGGTCAACTGGGGCCTGTACGTGTGGGCCGTCACCTCCGGCCACATCGTCGACGCCAGCCTCGGCTACTACATCAACCCGCTCGTCTCGGTCGCCCTCGGGGTCATCGTGCTGCACGAGCGCCTCCGCGCCGCCCAGAAGGCGGCCGTCGCCATCGCCGCGGTCGGCGTTGCCGGCATGGCCGTGATGCTCGGCGTGGTCCCCTGGATCTCCCTCACGCTCGCCTTCTCCTTCGGCTTCTACGGGCTCCTCAAGAAGGGCGACGCCGCGGCGCCGCCCCTGGAAGGTCTCCTCGGCGAGACCACCGTCCTCGCCCTCCCTGCCCTGGCCTACCTCGGGTACCTCTCGGTTCGCGCCGACGCGAGCTTCGGCTCCGACCTCCAGCTCTCCGTGTCGCTCGTCGCCGCCGGAGCCGTCACCGTCTTCCCGCTGCTGCTGTTCGGCGCCGCCGCCCAACGGATCCCCCTCTCGATGGTCGGGCTCCTCCAGTACATCGCCCCCAGCCTGCAACTCGTCGTCGGCATCTGGCTGTACGGCGAGACGATGGGCACGGCCGACCTCTTCGGCTTCGCCACCGTGTGGATCGCCCTCGCCCTCTACTCGATCGACAACGTCCGCGCCGGACGTCTCGCCGCCGCCGAAGCCCCGGCGCTGAGCTGACGGGGGCTCCGATCCGCGTGGTCCTGGTCGACGGCGGCGGTCTCACCCCACCCGCAGCACGTCGCCGGAAGCGAAGATCGGGCCCACGTCGATCCTCAACGATCGGCGGTACAGCTCCGGAGGCACGCCGATGTCGGCCAGATACAGCTCGCCGACACATGCCGCCGCGTCCCCGGCCCGCAAGCCGCGCTTCGGCATCGCCAAGGTGAGGGTCGCCGTGGCGCGAACCGCCGGATCGTGAACGACTCCCGAAGCCGAGTCGACCCCCGACGGCACATCGAGGGACACGACCGGGGCGGCGCTCCGTGCGATGGCGGAGATGGCGGACGCGGCGGCATCCTTCGGGGCGCCACGGAGGCCGTACCCGATCACGCCGTCGAGGACGAGATCCGGCTTCGGGAGACCGACGATGTCGCTCTCCCGCCGCACGTCGACGGCGAGACGGTCGAGGATCTCGAGCTGCCGGCGCGGAACCTCGGTGAACCGATCCCGCTCCGCGGTGGTGACGACGTGGACGGCCGCCCCCCACCCATGCAGCCGCCGCGCAGCCACCAGTGCGCCACCGCCGTTGCCCCCGGGACCGGCGACGACGAGCACGCGGGCTCCGACCGGTGACGGATCGAGGAACCGTCGGGACGCCAGCAGCGCCAGCGCCCGCCCGGCGTTCTCCATCATCCGGGTCAGATCGATGCGATAGTCCTCGATCATCGCCCGGTCGACCTCGACCATCTGCGTGGTCGTCAACCAGGGCATCGCATCGGCGGGGATTGTCGGGAACGCGTTCACGCGCGAGAGCCTACGGGAACCGTCGCCCGACGCCGGCGAGGATGCGGGGTCGACGATGGAGCGGAAGCGGCCGGCGGTATCCTGCCCTCGAAGCGATGAGGGCGGCGACCGTGGACCTCCGGACGCACGAGACCGACCGGACCGCCCTTCGGGGTCTGGCCGTCTTCTACCTCCTGGCCTTCGCCGTCTCGTGGGCCGGGAGGATCCCCCTCGCCCTCGACGCCGCCGGTCGGATCTCCCTCCCGCCCGTCGTGATCATCCCGGCGTTCCTCCTCGGGGGCGCCGCACCCACGATCGCCGCCGTCGCCGCCCTCGTCGTCACCCGGGAACGGCAGAACCTCCTCGCCGGTCTGAGACGGTGGCGCCTCGGGGCCAGATGGTGGCTGGCCACGCTCGGCATCCCGGTGCTGACGACCGTGACCGCCGGGATCCTCGACGCTCCAAGGAGCGGCCCCGCCGTCGCCACACTGGCGATGCTGCCCGCGGTCTTCGCCACGATGGTCGTCTCGTACGTGTGGGAGGAGATCGGCTGGCGCGGGTACGCCCTCCCCCGGATGGAACGCTTCATGCCGGCGCTGGCGGCCGCCGCCGTCATGGGTCTCCTCGCCTTCCTCTGGCACCTGCCGCTGCTGTTGGATCCCGACGTTCCCGGCGGCTCGACGGCCGAGGCGGCCGTCTTCTCGATCGCCTTCGCCGTGATCGTGACCTGGCTGTTCCACAACACCGGCGGGTCCCTCGTAGCGGCGACCACGTTCCATGCGGCCTTCAACACGATGGCCGCCTACCAGCTCGACACCTTCGGTGCAGCCGGGTTCGCACGTCAACAGCTCGCCGTGGTGGCGGTCACCACGATCGTCGCGATCGGCGTGGCGCTCCGGTACGGTCCCGGTCTCGTCCGGGATGCGACCGGCCGCTAGCCTCGGCGACCATGCCCCGCGACCCTCGATTCGACGTCCTGTTCGAACCCGTCCCCATCGGCCCGGTCGTGGCCAGGAACCGCTTCTTCCAGGTCCCTCACTGCAACGGTATGGGCTACCGAGACCCGTCGATGCTGGCCGCCATGCGCGGCGTGAAGGCCGAAGGCGGATGGGCGGTCGTAGCCACCGAGGAGGTCGAGATCCACCCGTCGTCGGAGATCGCGCCCTACGTCGAAGGGCGCCTGTGGGACGACCGGGACGTTCCCGCCCACCGGCTCGTCACCGACGCCGTCCACGCCCACGGGTCGCTGGCAGCGATCGAGTTCGTACACCATGGACTGTCGTCGCCGAACCTGTACACCCGCATCCCGCCGGTGGGCCCGAGCCCCCTACCGGTCGTCGGATGGGACGCGCCCGTCCAGGCGAGAGCGATGACCCTCGACGACATCGAGGCTCTCCGGCGATGGCACCGCGAAGCCACCGAACGGGCCATCGCCGCCGGATACGACATCGTGTACGTCTACGCCGGCCATGGCCTGTCCACCTTCCAGCACTTCTTGTCGCCCCGGCACAACCAGCGGACCGACGCGTACGGCGGGTCCTTGGAGAACCGTGTACGGCTCCTGCGGGAAGTGCTGGAGGACACCAGGGAGGTCGCCGCCGGCCGGGCAGCGGTGGCGTGCCGCATCTCGGTCGCCGAGATGACCGCCGACGGCTATGACGTCGACGACATCCGCCGGGTCATGGGCCTCGTCGGCGAGCTGCCCGACGTCTGGGACCTCATGGTCGGCCGGTGGGAGCACGACTCGGTGACCTCCCGGTTCGGCGCCGAGGGGTATCAGGAGGAGCTCGTCCGCGGACTGAAGCAACTCACCTCGAAGCCGGTCGTCGGGGTCGGCCGCTTCACCTCGCCCGAGACGATGCTGCGCATGGTCCGCGACGGCGTTCTCGATTTCATCGGAGCGGCCCGCCCCTCGATCGCCGACCCGTTCCTGCCCACCAAGGTCGCCGAGGGGCGCCTCGACGAGATCCGCGAGTGCATCGGCTGCAACATCTGCGTGACCGGCGACTGGACGATGAGTCCGATCCGCTGCACCCAGAACCCGTCCATGGGCGAGGAGTGGCGCCGCCGATGGCATCCGGAGCGCTCGGCGCCCGCGAAGTCCCCCGGCAAGGTCCTGGTGGTCGGTGGCGGGCCCGCCGGGCTCGAGGCGGCGATGATCGCCGGCCGGAAGGGCCATGACGTCGTGTTGGTCGAAGCGACCCGCACGCTCGGTGGAAGGGTGGGCCGGGAAGCGGCGCTCCCCGGCCTCGCCGCCTGGCGACGGGTCGTCGACTATCGCCTCGGCCGGATCGACGCCATGGCGAACGTCTCGTGGTACCTCGAGTCCGAGATGACCGTCGGCGAGCTCCTCGGCTACGACTTCGATCACGTCGCCGTCGCCACCGGGGCGACATGGCGCCGCGACGGGGCCGGACGCGTCCACACCCGACCGATCCCCGACGACGGGAGCGTCCCGGTCACCACGCCCGACGATCTCATGGCGGGAGACCTGCCCGACGCCGGGCATGTCGTTGTCTACGACGACGACCGCTTCTACCTCGGGGGCGTCCTCGCCGAGTTCCTCACCCGGGAACACCGGCGGGTGACCTACGTGACCCCGACGGCGGTAGTGTCGTCGTGGACCGAGAACACGCTGGAGCAGCATCGCATCCAGACCCGGCTCCTCGAACTGGGCGTCGATATCGTCGCCCACCGTGCCCTGACGTCCATCGCCGACGGCACGATCCGTCTCCGTTGCGTGTTCACGGGAACGGAGGAGTCGTTGCCGGCCGACGCCGTGGTGATGGTGACTGCCCGACTCCCCAACGACGGGTTGGTCGTCGAGCTCCTGGAGAGACGGGGCGACTGGCCGGCGTCGCTGCGCACCGTCCGGGCCGTCGGCGACGCCCTGGCCCCGGGCACCATCGCCGCCGCGGTGTGGGACGGCCGACGATTCGCCGAGGAGCTCGACGGCCCCGACGAGGCGGCACCGTTCCGCCGGGACGTGCCGGTGCCGACGTTCAGTCTCCCGTCACGATCACCTCGTCCATGAGCGCGTCGCCTCCTCGTCGTCGACCCGCCCGGAGACCGTCGGCACTCCGCGCGGTCAGGAGCCCGCGGCCTGTGCCACCTGCCGAGACAGCTCCTCGATGCGGAGCCCCGTCAGCCGGATGCCGAGACGCGGAAGGCCTTCGCCTTCGGAGAAGTCCTGCAACTCGGATCGCACGACGCCGTTCTCCGTAACGGTGAAGACCCCGTCGAAGGTGGCCACGTAGTGTGTCGGCCTGACCACCGCGTCTCGCTCTTGATCGGGCGGAAGCTCGCGAAGGAACACCACGAGCTCCTGTCCAGGTGCAGGTGGACGGATCCCCTCGACGAGGATCGTGCGGCCAGGCTCGCCGTCGGGTCGGAGCTCGTGGGCCTCCCATGGAAACGACACGACGTCACCCGGCCGAGCATCCCCGGCCAGCACCTGGTCGATGATGATCTGGACGGTGACGACCTCCGAGCGGGTCTCACCGCCCGAGAGCGTCCGACCCGGTGCCCATCTCTGGACGTGCCCGAGGACGACGAGGTCGCTCGCGACAGCCATCTCCTCGAGCGATTCGAAGCGCTCGTACTCCGACGTCCTCTCGATCACCTCACCGCCGTCCTCGAGCCGGGCCCGCTCGCCGGCGCCCACACATCCCGCCACGAGGATCCCTGCCGTTACCATGAGGACGAAGAGCCGCCGGGACGAAGACGAGGTGCGCTTCTGCGCCATCAGCAGTGCCCCCGCATCATCGACCGTACTTCCCGTTGATGTGAGCAATGTCATGGGCATTGAGCTTTCCCTCGGGGCCACCACCGATACAGCCACCGTCGTTCGAACCGTCGTCCGCGCCGAGCGTATGCAGGATCTCATGGCAGACCTTCTGCCGCTTCCCGTCGACTGGTTGACCCGGATCATCGTCGAAGACCACGTGCCAGTGGTCGCATGCTGAGCCCGAGAGCGGCCTCTCGCACGTCGTCTTGCCACCCTTGGGTGCCGGAAGATCATCTGCCCACCAGGAGATGTCGACATACGGGTACCGCAGACCGGACCTGTAGTGATAGCTCACCTTCGCCGTCCGGACCGCCGTTTTTCTCTCTATCTCGTTGTCCATGATGTCCGCGACCATCGGTCCCCATACCGGCACGTCGTATGACCTCGCGGAACCATTCCACCAAGTGTGGAGCGACGAGTCGGCATACCTCCCGGAGAAGTCGTGTGCGATGGCCGGAGACGAGGCCCCAGCCGTCGCCAAGACCCCCAAGAGAATGGCCACGACCATCCGTCGTCGCCTCGGCCCGACAACCATCACGCGCCGCATCATCCCGGTCGCTTCCCTTCTGGCCAGACCAACACCTTCCGTACTGGCCGCACCACTGACCGTACATCCTGTGTGTGTGTCAACCTCGGATGCCCGACAGCGGATCCCGTCCGACTTCGGAGTCCCGTTCCGTCGCGCCAACGGACCCCCTCGAGACCTACCCACCGGCGGATCAACCGCCCGAGAGCCTGGCCTTGATGGCCTTGCAGGTCGGACAGATGGGATAGCGGCTTGGGTCGCGGTTGGGGATCCAACGCTTGCCGCAGAGGGCCTCGACCTCGACGCCCTCGACGTTGGCTCGAACGATGTCGCCCTTCCTGACGTAGTGGGCGAAACGCTCGTGGTCGCCGTCGCCGGTGATCGGGCGGGTCTGGCGGACGGTGGTGGTCTCGGTCATGGTCCCAGTATCGCAGACCCTACGATGGCCCGACCATGGACACCCGCTTCCCCCACCGCATCGTCTGTCTCACCGAGGAGCCCACCGAGACGCTCTACGCGCTCGGGGAGCAGGAGCGGATCGTCGGGATCTCGCGCTTCACGGTGCGACCCCCCGAGGCGCGGAAGGACAAGCCCCGCGTCTCGGCGTTCACCGGCGCCGACGTCCCCGCGATCCTCGAGCTGGAGCCCGACCTCGTCGTGGGCTTCTCCGACATCCAGGCCGACATCGCCCGCGAGCTGATCGGCGCCGGCGTCGAGGTGTGGATCGCCAACCACCGGTCCGTCGACGGGATCCTCTCCTACGTCCGACGCCTCGGTGCCATGGTCGGCGCTGCCGACCGGGCCGACGCTTACGCCCGGGAACTCGAAGCCCACGTCGAGGAGGTACGGCGGATGGCGACAACGCTCCCCCGACGCCCGCGGGTCTACTTCGAGGAATGGGACGACCCGCTCATCACCGGCATCGGCTGGGTGGCCGAGTTGATCCGCATCGCCGGCGGCGACGACATCTTCCCCGAACGCGCCGCGTCGTCTCTGGCCAAGGGCCGGATCCTCGAAGACCCCACCGCGGTGGTCGACCGGGCTCCCGACATCGTTCTCGTCTCCTGGTGCGGGAAACGCTACCGACCCGGCACCGTCGAGGCGCGACCCGGATGGGAGGCGGTCCCTGCGATCCGTGATGGAGAGATCCACGAGATCGACTCGGCGATCGTCCTCCAACCCGGGCCCGCGGCGTTGACGGACGGGCTCGACGTCATCCATCGCGTCGTCATGGAATGGTCGACGACCAGCGAGCAGAGGTGACCGGCATCGCATGACCGACCTCGCACCGCTGATCGTCGAGGAGCTCGTCGGTCTCGGGTGACCGTGACTATCGGATCCCGAGGATTGTTCGGGCCCGCTCGGACATCAGCTCGGGGGACCAGGGCGGCTCGTGGACGGCCCGCACGACGGCCCGGTCGACACCGGCGAGCGCGCGCAGCCTGGCTTCGGCCTCCTGGGCCAGATACGAGCCGAGCGGACAGACCGGGGTCGTGGTCGTCATGTCGACCGTGACGGTGCCGTCGTCGATTTCGACACCGTAGATCAACCCGAGGTCGGTGATGGGGAGACCCAGCTCCGGGTCGATCACCTGGGACAGGACGTCACGGACCGCCGCCTCGAGGTCGCGGTTGGGTTCGGTGTCCATGACCCCAGGCTATCGCCGTCCCGGCGCCAGGGGCTCTCGACGGCCCCGGCGACCGCCGCATCGGTATCCTCGCCCGATGGCCGTTCCCGTCCGCGCTCGCGCCGTTCCCGCCCTCGTCGCCGTCGCAGCCCTCGTCGCCGGGGTGTGGATGGGTCTGCTGCGGGCCGGTTTCGCTCTCGGAGCTCCACCGGCTCCCGGAACCCACGGCGCGATGCTCGTGCTCGGGTTCCTGGGCACGGTCATCGGCATGGAGCGGGCAGTGGCCACCGGTCGGGGGTGGGCGTGGATCACTCCCTTCGGCGCCGCCGCGGCGGTCGTCGCGATGCTCGCCGGTCGCCCCGGCGCCGCCGCTGTCTCGCTGCTGGCGGCCGGCGCCGTCCTGGTCGCCGTGTTCGTCGCCGCCTACCGCGATCAACCCGAACCTCATCTCGTGTTGATGACCGCCGGCGCCTCGGCATGGGTCCTGGCCGCCTTCACCTGGACGCTCGGCGCATCGGTACCCTCGCTGGTGCCGTGGCTGTCGACGTTCCTGGTCCTGACCATCGCCGGCGAACGCCTCGAACTGGCTCGGACGATCGGGACATCGGACGTCGCCCGACGATGGCTGTGGGGATCCGCGGCGATCGTCGTCGCCGGGTCGGCCGTCGCCTGGGTGTCGCTTCAGGCCGGCGCCCGGCTGGCAGGCGCCGGGAATCTGCTCGTCGCCGTCTGGCTCCTCGGCAACGATCTCGCCCGGCGCACGATCCGCCTCGGCGGCGTGACCCGCTACATGGCAGCGGGGTTGCTCGCCGGCTACCTGTGGCTCGGCATCGCCGGCGCGTTGTGGATGGTGTCGGGCCTCATGCCGGGAACCACGGCGTACGACGCGGCCCTCCACTCGTTGTTCCTCGGGTTCGTGATGTCGATGATCATGGCCCACGCCCCGGTGGTCATCCCCGCCCTCGGAGGCGTCTCCTTCCCGTGGTCGCCGGCGTTGTGGGTACCCCTGGGGTTGCTCCACGGCTCCGTGCTCGTCCGTGTGGCCGGAGGTCTCGCGACCAGCGGCGCGATACAGCGGTGGGGCGCCGCTCTCAACGCGGTCGCCCTGGCGGTGTTCGCGGCCACCGCGATCGTGATCGTCGCCACCGGCCGGCGCCGACGACGAGCCCGCACCGGCCATCGGGCGACCTGAACCATGACCTCGAGGAACCGCCGCCATGTCGCCACCGGCTGGACGCTCGTCGCCGTCCAAGCGGCCTTGATCGTCGGGATCGTCCTGGTCCCCGTCGGTGACGACTGGCCGTTGCCGTCGTGGGCAGCCACGACGGCAACGGCTCTCACCTGGATCGGGGGCCTGCTGATCGTGTGGGCCGTGCTCGTGTTCGGCCGAGGGGTGACCCCGTCGCCCGTCCCGTCGGACCGGGCCCGGCTCCGCACCCGGGGCCCGTACCGGTGGATCCGCCATCCGATGTACAGCGGCGTCATGGTGCTCATGGCCGGCTCGGCGCTGGCCCGCCGCAACCTCCCGGCTGCCGCGCTGTGGGTCGTTCTCGTCGGCTTCTTCGTCGCCAAGGCCCGGTGGGAGGAACGACGCCTCGTCGAGACCTACCCCGGCTACCGCGAGTACCGAGACCGCACACCGCCGTTCGTGCCACGTGCGCGTCGAGAGCCATGAACCGCATCATCCCCCGACGGCGTCATCGGCGATCGCGGTCGACGGCCTCGGTCCTGGTACGAGGCGCTGCGCGCCCGGCGGATCGGAACCCGAAGGTCCGCTACTTCTCCTGACCCAGCGCGAAGCCGCTCATGAACGGCTTCTGGAGGAGGATGAAGACGATCACCGGTGGGATCGAGGCGATGATCGCTGCCAGCATCAACGGGCCGTACGTGAGCCCGCCGTCGATGTTCTGCAGGGTCTGCAGACCCACCTGCACGACCTGGGACGACTGCTGCCGGATGATCAACCGGGGCCAGAGGTACATGTTCCACGTGTAGACGAACTGGATCACCGCCAATGCCCCGATGACGTTCCACGACAGCGGGACGAGTACCCGACGGAGGAACTGGAGCGGCGTGGCCCCGTCGATCTGGGCGGCCTCGAGCAGCTCGACAGGCATGTTGGCGAAATGCTGCCGGAACAGGAACGCTCCCGTCGCCGACGCCAGGAACGGGACCGTCAATGCCAGCATCGTGTCCTGCCAGCCGAAGCCCGACACGAGGCGGAACATGGCGAGGATCATCACCTCGGTCGGCATCATCAGGGTCACGAGCACGAAGAAGAACACGATCCACTTGCCGCGGAACTTGAAGTACACGAACGCCAGGCCCGCCATCAACGACAGGATCGTCTTGCCGATCGTCACGTAGATGGCCTGCTGGGTCGAGTTCCACATGTTCGTGCCGAAGTCGCGCACCACCCACACGTCGTTGAAGTTCGACGCCAGGGCGCTGCCGGGTGTGAGCTGGAAGGAGAAGACCTCGCCGTTGGTCTGGGTCGAGATCAGGGCCGCGTACAGGACGGGGAACCCGACCACCAGGATGGTCACCACGAGCAGCACGTGGATAGGCCACTCCCGACCTCGGATGAGGCCCTTCTTCACGACCCCTGCGGACAGACCGGCCACTCATCCACCTCCGTAGCTGACGCGTTTGCCCGAGGTACGGAACTGCCACAGGGTGACACCGATGACCGCGGCGAACAGGAGGACCGACTGCGCCGCCCCCCGTCCGAGGTCGCCGTTGTCGACCCCGACCCGGACGATCTCGTAGATCGACACCGAGGTGGCGCCGGCGGGTGCCCCCTTGGTCATGTAGTCGATCGTGGCGAACACCTCGAAGAAGGCGTAGGTGAGGTTCGTCACGAGCAG
The DNA here is from genome assembly GCA_026985095.1 of Acidimicrobiia bacterium. Classification (GTDB taxonomy): domain Bacteria; phylum Actinomycetota; class Acidimicrobiia; order Spongiisociales; family UBA5794; genus JALSQW01. Next base: position 122,321 of record JALSQW010000012.1, read on the forward strand.
GAAGAACGTGATCGGCGACAACGCCGGCATGACGATGTGGACGAACCGCTGCCACGGGGAGGCACCGTCGAGGACCGCCGCTTCGACCTGATCGACCGACACGGTCTGGAGACCGGCGAGGTAGAACAGGACGTTGTAACCGAGGATCTTCCATCCGCTGGCCATGATGATGGCCGCTTGCGCGAGGAGCGCGCTCTCGCGGTAGTTCGGCATCCGGATCCCGAACCACTCCTTGAGTCCGTTGCTGATGATGCCGGCGGTGGGGTCGAGGAGCATGAAGAAGAGGATCCCGGCGACCGCAGGTGAGATGGCGTAGGGCCAGATCAACAACGTGCGGTACATGGTGGCGCCCTTGACCTTCTGGAAGGCCAGATAGGCGACGGCGAGACCGGCGGTCATCCCGAAGGCGACGATCCCGACCGAGATGATGACGGTGTTGACGTAGACGGGGCGGTACTTGACGGTGCCGTCGCCGCCGGGCGAGAAGATGGCGTAGAGGGCGACGAAGACCGAGAGCATCGCCGCCACCGACGCCACCTCGGCGAACCGGTGGTTCCAGGTCCCCGGCTCGGTCCGCCGCATCCAGAACCGGGCCCCGTAGACGGCGCCGACGGCGAGCAGCGGATACAGGACCAGCCTGGTGGGGTCCTGGATGAGGAGCTCGGAGAAGTTCGTCAGGCAGACGTCCACGGTGCGGGGGGCGCCGAGGCGAGCGAGCTTCGTGGACAGGGTGAAGGTCTGGACCGCCGGCGTGTAGAGGAAGACCGCCAGGATGGCGAGGGTCGGGGCCAGCAGCGCCCAGGGGACCCACCAGCCGAGGCGGAATCCGCCGCTGCGGATCTCCCCGCCCATCGAGGACCCTGCGGCCTCGCGCGTACCGTCGCGAGCGTCGAAGACGGCTCGGGTGACGATGAGCGCCAGCCAGGCGCCTCCTGCCATCAGGGCGTAGGTGAGGACGTGGTCGACGCTGGTCGACTCGGCAGCGAACGTGCATCGGCCCAAGGCCAGCGGTGGTGCTGCCGCACCGAGGGTGGCGGTGCCGGCACCGATGGCGACCCGGGCGGGGGTGCGGTGTCCGACGGCGAACGCCATGTACGCAGCGCCGAAGAGCGCGGCGACGGTGAGCGCCGGGATCAGCATGTGGGGCGGATGGGTCGGTTCCGGTTCATCGTGGGTACCGGGTGCGGGGGACGGCGCTCACGCGCCGTCCCCCTTCCCGGTCTCGAGGATCAGCCTCCGAAGAGCTGCTCGTACTCGGAGAGGAGCTTGTTGGCTTCCTCGTTGGCTTGCGCCATCCGGTCGGCGACGTCGAGGTCGTTCACGAGGATGTCCTCGATCGCGATCGTGATCACGTCGCGGATGGAGACGAAGTTGCCGAGCAAGGCACCACGGGTGGCCGGGGTGTCCTTGGCCGCGGCGAGCTGGTCGGAAGCGACCTTCGAGTTGGGGCTCTGCTCGTACCAGCCCTCGTCGTCGAGGAGCTTCTCGGCCGACTTCGTGATCGGGATGTAGCCGGTGATCTTGTGCCACTCGGCTGCGTTCTCCGGGTTGTTGAAGAACTGGAGGAACGCGAGCGCCCCGTCCTGGGTCTTCTCGTCCAACCCGTTGAGGAGCCACAGCGTGGCGCCGCCGATCAGGTTGCCTTCGTAGCTCTTGGCCTCGTTGTACGGCATGAAGCTGGCTTCCACGGTGAAGCCGTTGGCATCACCCGCTTCGGTCAGCGCCGTCGTATCGGACGACGAGTACACCAACATGGCGACTTCCTGCGCCTGGAAGGCGTTGGAGGTCCCGTCCCAGTCGCGCTGGGCACCGGTGTAGATGTAGTAGCCCTTGTCGGCCATGTCCTTCCACCACGAGATGTAGTCGATCATCCCGTCGGAGGTGAGGAACACCTCGGTGGCGCGACCCGAGCGACCGTTGTCGTTGTTGGCCAGGAGCTCACCCTGCTGACCGAGGCTCTGCTCGACGAACCACGAGTGGTTGGGCCAGGTGATGCACGCCTTCGGGGCGTCGTCCATCGCCATGATCTTCTCGCACGCCGCCTCGACTTCGCCCCACGTGGCGGGGATCTTGTCGACACCGGCAGCCTTCAGCATGTCGGTGTTGGAGAACATGATGGCCGACGACGTGTTCCACGGCTGGGAGTAGAACGACCCCTCCACCGTGTAGTAGTTGCGGGCCGCGTCGACGACGTCGTCGAGCACGACCGGCTCGCCGAGGATCGCGTCGCGCCCGGCGACCGCCTCGGTCACCGACTTGAACACGGGGTTGCCGGATGCGTCCACCGCGTCGAGGGCTTGGCGAGTCGCCGCCTCGAAGAAGTGGATGATGGCCGGCGGTTCGCCCGAGTCGACGGCCAGGACGGCCTGTTCGAACACCGTGTTGTAGGAGTCGAACTCCTGCACGACGACGTTGTACTCGGGATGGAGCTCGTTGAACTCCTTGGCGCGATCCTTGGTGAACCCGAGACGGGCTTCGTCGGAGAACGCGATCCACATACCGATCTCGATCGGAGCGTCGGAGCCGCCGCCATCCGAGCCGCCGCCGCTGGCCGCGGTGGTGTCGGTGGTGCCCCCACTGGAACATGCCGCCGCGACGATGGCGAAAACCGCCACCAGCGCGAGGTATCGGAGCTTGCTCATTCGTGAGCCTTCCTTCTAGCGAATAGATGGTGCCGTGTAGGCAGAGGGTCCCACCGGCAACGCGAGGCTAGCCAACGGGCCGACGCCCGGCCATTCGGATCCTGCGCTCACCCGACGGACGTGGGCGCGGGAGCTTCGGCTGCCTCGACCGCCATCGGCGGGAGAACGACGTCGAGCCCGCGCGGGATCCACCAGTTCCGGTCGCCGAGGAGCTCCATGGTGGCGGGGACCAGCAACATGCGGACGACGGTGGCGTCCAAGGCGACGGCGGCGGCGAGGCCGAGGCCGAGGATCTTGACCGTGCGGGTGTCCTCCAGGAGGAAACTCCCGAAGACGAACACCATGATCAGCGCGGCGGCGGTGATCACTCGCGCGGTGGCGGCGAGGCCGTCGGCGACGGCGGACGAGTTGTCGCGCCGAGCGCCGTATTCCTCGCGGATGCGGCTCAGCAGGAACACCTCGTAGTCCATGGACAACCCGAAGACGATGGCGAACATCATCATCGGGATGAACGGCTCGATCGGGCCCGGCGAGATCCCCAGCAGCGTCCCACCCCACCCCCACTGGAACACCGCAACGACGATGCCATAGGCGGCACCGATGGCGAGCAGGTTCATGCCGACGGCCTTCAACGGCACCAGTACGGAGCGGAAGACGGCCATGAGGAACACGAACGAGAGCGTCAACACGGCGCCGTAGAACCACCAGATCCGAGCGGCGAGGTAGTCGGAGAAGTCCAGGTTGGCCGCCACCGGTCCGGTCACCATGATCTCGACGCGGCTGTCGGCTTCGATGGTGGGGATGACGTCGTCGCGGAGGCGGTGGACGAGCCTCGCGGTGGCCTCCGACTGCGGCGACGTCTCGGGCACCACCTCGATGAGGGCCGCCGTCGGGGCAGCCGGGTCGTTGGGGAACGGCGGCGAGACCGCGGCGACGCCGTCGACACCACCGAGCGCCGCCGAGATGGTCCCGAGTCCGGTCGGATCGGTTCCGGCAGGCAACGTGGCGACGACGAACAGCGGGCCGTTGGCTCCCGACCCGAAGCCCTCCTCGAGCAGGTCGTAGGCGAGCCGCGTGGTGGTGCCCTCCGGGTCGTTGCCCGCGTCGGCGAATCCGAGTTGGATCGATGCCAGGGGCAGGGCCACGGTCGCCAGGAGGACGGAGCCGACCACGGTGATGGTGGCCGCCCGCCGCTGGACGAAACGGCTCCACCGGTACGATGCCGTCTCCTCGACGGGTGCTTCGTTCGAGATCGTGACGACCGCCGTGAGCGGGCCCCAGACGCGGCTCAGCGCCATCACCGCGAGGGCGAGGACGAGGGCGAGCCGCAAGACCGGGAGGTCGAGGGCCACTCCCACCAGGGCGACGGCCACCAGGAGCGCGGCGATGAGCCCCCCGCGGCGGGTGACGGCGATGCGGTCACCGAACCAGCCGACGAGCGCGGGCAGGAGCGTGATGGAGGCCACCATGGTCGCCAACACCGTCGTCGATGCGGCGATGGCCAGACCCGTCACGAAGGTGATGCCCATCAGCAGCATGCCGAGGAGCGAGACGACGACAGTCACCCCGGCGAACAGGACCGCTCGGCCGGCGGTTTCGAGCGCGGCGGCGACGGCCTCGGGGACCGCGGATCCTCGCTTGCGGAACTCCTGGTACCTGGTGACGATGAAGAGGGCGTAGTCGATCCCCACGCCGAGGCCGATCATGACGCCGATCGTCGCGGCGAAGTCGGGCATCTCGATCAGGTTGCTCATCAGGGCGGTCGCGAGCACGCCCGTGCCGACCCCGGCGAGGGCGGTGGCGATGGGCAGGCCCATGGCCAGGACCGATCCGAAGGCGAAGATCAGGACCGCCATGGCGAAGGCCAGGCCGAGGGTCTCCGAGCTCGGTGGTCGGCGATCGCGGAAGACGTCGCCGCCGTAGGCGATCTCGAGGCCGTCGAGTGATGGGGCGATGGCGGCGATCTCGTCGCGGATCGCGGCGCCCTCCTCGGTGGTGATGTCGGCGTCCAGTACGAGCCGCGCGTAGGCGATCGTTCCCCCCGGCGAGATCTGGCGTGCACTCGTCGGCGAGTACGGGTCGATGACGTTGACGACACCGTCGACGTTCCTGACGGAGCCGAGGAAGGACCGGATGGCGGCTTCGACGGCGGGGTCGGTGACACCCTGCTCGGCGGCGAACACGATGGTGGCGGGCTCCCCGCCGGCGGCTGGGAACTCGGCGGCGAGGACGGCGAGGCCCCTGGTGCTCTCCGACTCGGGCGCGGTGATGTTCGTGGTGAACGCCGGACCGACGGCGAGGAGGGTGGCGACGAGGGCGGCGACGGCGACGAGCCAAGCGGCGGCGAACCTGCGGGGATGGGTGGCAGCGGATCGACCGAGACGGGAGAGCATGGGGACCCCTAGATAGGACGTTCTGTCTTGTATGATACAGACTGTATCATATGGCACACTGGCAGCGACCGCCAACCGAGAGCGCAGCTCCCCGATGCACGACCCGACGAACCCACAGGTCCAACGAACCCGACGTCTGATGCTCGAAGCCGCCGATCGGCTGCTCTCGGAGCACGGCCCCTCGGCCGTCACTCACCTCCGGATCGCCGCGGAGGCAGGCGTCTCCCGAGCGACCGTGTACCGCCACTGGCCGGATCGAGGATCGATCCTCCTCGACCTGCTCCGGCGCAGTACGGAGTTGCAGGTCACGACCCCGCCCCGCGAGGTGGAGCTCGCCACGGGGGTGACGATCCTCCTCCGGTCCTTCGCCGCCGCGCTCTCCGGCGAGGGCGGACGGACCCTGGCGGCCATGGTGGGCCTCGCCGAATGGGACGAGGACGTCGCAGCGGCGCTCCGGCAGATGGCCACGATCGGCCCCGGGATGCTCGAAGAGCTCCTCCGACGCGGGGTCACCGAGGGCGAGCTGAACCCGTCGGTGGACGTGTCCCTCCTCGTCGATCGCCTCATCGGCCCGCTCTACCTCCGCCGCCTCCTCTACCGCGATCCCATCGACGACGACGTCGTCGAGCGGCTGGTGGCGGCGACGCTGGCGCCGCCGCTCCGACCGACCTGAGGGGAACATCGCCTCATGGATGTTCATCGCTCCTGGTGGTGGCATCGGAGAACGTGGAGTCACCGGCCGCCGCGGCGGATCGGCCACGACAGCGGCGCAGGTTCCGTCTCGGTACACTCACCGGCACGAGACGCCACCTGAGGAGTGACCCGTGCGCCTGTTCGACATCTTCTGGACCATGTTGTGGTTCTTCATGTTCATCATCTGGATCTGGCTGCTGATCTCGATCTTCTCGGACATCTTCCGCAGCGAGATGTCGGGATGGGCCAAGGCCGGATGGACGGTGTTCATCGTCTTCCTCCCCTTCCTCGGCGTCCTGATCTACCTCATCGTCAACGGGGGCAAGATGCAGGAACGAGCGCTCGCCCAGGCGGCGAAGATGGAACAGGCCCAGCGTGCCTACATCCAGGAGGCCGCCGGCGTCTCGACCGCCGAAGAGCTGGCGAAACTCGCCGAGCTGAAGGACAAGGGCGTCATCTCCGACGAGGAGTTCGAGCGTCAGAAGGCCAAGCTCCTGGCCTGAACCCGCGCCATCGACCCGATCCGTGCCCTCGCCCTCGGGCGGGCGCACGGCGCGTCAACGCCGTCGAGGTCCCCCATCGCCCTGGCGCAGCAGCATCGCCACCGCCTCGACCCGGGAGTGGACCTCGAGCTTGCCCAGGATGTGCTGGACGTGGTTCCGAACCGTCGTCGGTGACAGGAAGAGCTCCTCGGCGATCTCCCGACCCGACCGCCCGTCGGCGAGAAGGCACAGGACCTCCCGTTCACGGTTGGAGAGGCGTTCGAGTCGCGCCGCGGCCTCGGGATCGGGCTCGATGGTGTGGCGCTCCGCACGGTCGGCGACGATCCGCTCCAGTTCCAGCGGGAACGCGATCTCCCTCACGAGATGGACCAGGCGAACATCTCTCCGCAGCTCGGCGCGGGGCACGATCGTGGTCGCCCCGAGCCACATCGTGCGGCCGTCCTTGTCGTGTCCGACGACGTCCCGGGTCGCGACGACCTCGTCCTCGGGGCCGGGCTCGGACGCCGAGCAGCACTCGTCGCACACGCCGTTGCCGCACCGGTCGGACCACTCCAGCACGTCCCAGCAGGGACGACCGATGACCTCCTGAGGCTCGTAGCCGAACAGCTCGGTGGCGGCGGGGTTCCACCCGATCACCCGGAGGTCGCCGTCGATGGCGATCATCGCGTCACCCGTACGGCCGAGCGCATCGAGCAACCCCGACACCTCGGCGGTGCGGTCACGCCGTCGGGATCGATCGGGCGCTGATGACATGATGCGAACTCCTCGCTCTCGACTATACGGATCGTGGCGACGCGTCGTCAACGGTCACACCCGCCAGGATCCCCCCGGCAGCCAGGATCCGGCGCATCTCGTCGGGGAGCGGCTCGCCCACGGCAGACGCCCCGGTCGTCAGGTTCTCGAAGGTGCCCGCGGCGAGATCGACCTGCCCCTGCTGGCCGGTCTCGACGATCCCGTGCGCGTCCGGGCAGACGAGCACGGGAAGCCCGATCGCCACCGCGTTGCGCAGGAAGATGCGGGCGAACGACGCAGCGACGACACACGCGATCCCGAGGGCCGCCAGGTTCTCGGGTGCCGTCTCCCGACTCGAGCCGCACCCGAAGTTGCGCCCGGCCACCAGCAGATCCCCCGCTTCGACGGAACCGGCGAAGGTCGGATCGACCGACTCGAGGACGTGCAGCCTGCGGATGTCCACCGGATCGACCGCGTACGCGCCCGGGGACAGGAGGTCGGTACTGATGTCGTCCCCGAACCGCCAGACCCGACCCCGCATCACATCATCCATCGGCCACCTCCCTCGGATCGACCACCCGACCCGCCACCGCGGATGCCGCCACCGTGGCGGGCGACGCGAGGAAGATCTCGGCGTCCGCCGAACCCATCCGCCCCGGGAAGTTCCGGTTCGACGACGAGATGCCGCGCTCACCCGGGCCGAGGAGCCCACCGTGGCCACCGAAGCACGGACCACATCCGGGGGCGAGGATGGTCGCCCCGGCCTCCACGAGGGTGGCGATGTATCCGGCCGCCAGCGCATCCTCCATCACCCGTCGGGACGCCGGCGCGACCAGGAACCGGACCCCCGGGGCGACCGAGCGACCGGCCACGACGGACGCTGCGGCCTCCAGATCGTCCAACCTGCCGTTGGTGCAGGATCCGAGGAACGCCTGGTCGATGGCGACCCCGCCGGCCTCGGACGCGGCGACCACCAGGTCGACGTCGCTCGGCAGCGCCACCTGTGGCCCCAGCGAGGCGAGGTCGAGCGTGCGGATGTCGAGATACTCGGCGTCGGGATCCGGGCCCGGAACCTCCGTCGGTGGCTCCCCGAGGTACGCGAAGGTCGTCTCGTCGGCCGGGAAGATCCCGAACTTGGCCCCAAGCTCGACGGCCATGTTGGCCACCGTGAGCCGTCCCGAGATCGGCGCCTCCACCGCGCCCGGCCCGCCGAACTCGAGGGACCGATACTGGGCGCCGTCGGTGCCGATCATCCGGGCGACGGAGAGCACCACGTCCTTCCACGATGTCCAACGGTCGAGCGCCCCGTCGAGGTCGAACCGGATGGTCTCGGGGACGCGGAACCACAGCCTGCCGGTGGCCATCGCCGCGACCATATCGGAGGTCCCGACGCCCGTGGCGGCCGCGCCGAGCGCCCCGTAGGTGGTGGTGTGCGAGTCGGTACCGATGATGAGCATGCCCGGCTTCACGTGGCCCCGTTCGGGCAGGAGCTGATGGGAGATCCCCTCGCCGGCGTCGTAGAAGATCCCGACGTCGAATCGCTTCACGTGCTCGCGGGTTCGGCGTTGGAGGTCGGCGATGGCCGCCGTGGGCGCCGGTACGAAATGATCGATGACGACCGCAACCTTCGTCGGGTCGAAGAGCTCCTCGATCCCATGGGCCAGGAGCGTATCGAACACCTTGGCGGCGAAGATGTCGTGGGTCATGGCGAGGTCGATCTCTCCGACGACGAACTCGCCTGCCCGTACCTCTTCGCGCCCGGCCGCCCGAGCGAGGATCTTCTCGGCGACGGTCATGCCCACGACGCTGCCCCCCTCACGACCCCACGCTCCGACCGCCGCAGACGTACAGGAGCTGACCGGTGACGTAGTCGGACTCGTCGGCGGCGAAGAACAGGACGGCGTTGGCGATGTCGGCCGGTGTCCCGACCCGCCGCATCGGGATGGTCTCGACGAGCTTCTCCTTGATCTCGTCCTTGAGCCCCTGGAACAAGGGGGTGTCGACGAGCGCCGGCGCCACCGTGTTGACCGTGATCCCGAACCGCGCCAGCTCGAGCGCGAGGCTCCTCGTCAGCGAAACGACGCCGCCCTTGGACGCGGAGTAGTTCGCCTGACCCGCCCCACCCAACCAGGCCCGCGACGAGATGTTGACGATCCTCCCGTACTCGCGCTCCATCATCTGGGGGATGACCGCCCGGGCGGTGAAGAACTGCGCGGTGAGGTTCACCTTGATGACCGTCTCCCAGTCCTCGTCGCTCATCTTGGCGACGTAGCCGGGGCGGGAGATCCCGGCGTTGTTGACGAGGACGTCAACACGACCGAAGGCATCGGCGGCGGCGGAGACGAGCTCGTTCGCTCCTTCGGAGGTGGAGATGTCGGCCACGACCGCCCGGGCGGCATCACCGATGTCGGCGGCGACGGCCTCGGCGCGGTCCGCGGCGACGTCGTTGACGACCACCCTCGCTCCGGCGTCGGCGAACGCCCTGGCGATGCCTTCACCGATCCCCTGTCCCGCTCCGGTGACGACCGCGACACGTCCTTGCACTCCCATGTCCTATCTCCCTTTGAACTCGGGGGTCCGTTTCTCGACGAACGCCTTGATCCCCTCTTGGCGGTCCTCACTGTGGCGGAGAACCGCATGGCACATGGACTCGAAGGCCAGACCCGACTCCAGATCGACATCCTGGGATCGATCGACCGCGGCCTTGATACGCCCCAATGACAGCGGGGCGTTGCGGGCGATCTTGGCGGCGAGCTCATCGACGGCGCCGGCGAGCTCGCCGTCGGGGACGACCCGGTTGACCAGCCCCCACTCGAGGGCGGTGACCGCCGAGATCCGCTCGCAGGTGAACATGAGCTCCTTGGCTCGGGCGGCGCCGATGAGTCTCGGCGTCCGCTGGGTGCCGCCGACCCCCGGCATCGACCCGACCCTCGCCTCGGGGAAACCCAGCTGCGCTCCCTCGGTGGCGATCCTGAGGTCGCAGGCGAGGGCCATCTCGAGCCCACCGCCGAGGACGTAGCCGAACACGGCAGCCACGATCGGCTTGTCGCTCGTCTCGAACCGTCGCTGCACGCGCCGGATCAGGTCGCCGAGCGGATCGTGGACGGTTCCCGCCTCGTACTCGGCGGCCCGCGCCTTGAGGTCGGCCCCGACACAGAACGCCTTCTCTCCCGCCGCCGTCAACACCAGCACCCGCAGCCCGGGATCGCCTTCGGCCTCCTCGACGATCCGCTCGAGCGTCTCGAGCATGCCGACGGTGAGCGCGTTCATCGCTTCGGGTCGGTTCAGGGTGATGACCCCGACGCCGTCGCGGCGCTCCCATAGGACCGGTTCGTCGCTCACGGTTCCTCCTTTCCTTCCGGTGTCGCCACGACGCCTCGCTCCACGAGGGCGTCGATCTGGTTCTGGTCGTAGCCGGCGGCCGCGAGCACCTCCCTCGTATGCTCGCCGGGACGCAACGGAGCCGCCGTGCGATGCCCGGCGGGGGTGGCCGAGAAGGTCGCCGGTTCCCGAACCGCCCGCAGCTCGCCGAGGTGGGGATGCCGGTAGCGAGGGAGGACGTCGATCCGCTCAACGTGATCCTCGGCGAGCAGGTCGGGATACGTCAGCAGCGGCCCGCACAGGACGTCGACGGCCTCGAGTTCCGCCAGCCACTCCTTGGTCGTTCGGGTGGTGAAGATGGCCTCGAGTTCGGCATGGAGCTCGGCGCGGTTGGTCACCCGGCCCGCGTTCGTGGCGAACCTGGGATCGTCCACGAGGTGGCCCATGCCGAGGGCCTCACACAACCGGGGCCAGCGGTCGGGGGTGTAGGCGGCGACCTGGATCCACCCGTCGGCGGTCCGGAACGCCTCGTTGGGCGCCGAATACGGAGCTGCGCTCCCCATCCTGCGCGGCGGCTCCCCGGACGCCAGGTACATCGAGATCGGCACGACCTGGAACGCCATGATCGACTCGAGCAGCGACAGGTCGACCCGCTGTCCCTTCCCGGTGCGCTCCCTGGCGTAGATGGCGGCGACGATGGCTTGGGAGGCGAAGATGCCGGCCACCATGTCGGCGGCGGGAACCCCGACCTTGACCGGGGTCCCGTCCTCGGTCCCGGTGACGCTCATGAGGCCCCCGATCGCCTGGACGATGCCGTCCACGCCCGGTCGGTCCCGCCACGGGCCCTCCTGGCCGAAGGCCGAGATCGTCGCGTACACCAGGCGCGGGTTCCTCCCCGACAACGCCCTGTACCCGACACCGAGACGATCGGCCACGCCGGGACGGAAGCTCTCGACGAATACGTCACTGGCATCTGCGAGCCGAGCGACCACGTCGGGCCCGCCCTCGGCCTTCAGATCCACCACGATCCCGCGCTTGTTCCGGTTCATCCCCATGAACGCGGCGGCGGTCCCTTCGAGGAACGGGGGACCGAGCCCTCTCCCCCACTCGCCTCCGGGCGGCTCGACCTTGACGATCTCGGCGCCGAGATCCCCCAGGAACATGGTGGCGACCGGCCCGGCGGCACCTTGGGACAGGTCGAGGATCCGGACGCCCGCCAGCGGCCCTTCGGTCACCGGCCCTCCTCGGAGACCACGGATCGCACGGCCAGGTCGGCGTAGCTCTTGGCGATCGCCTCCGGCGGGTAGCCGCCTCCGGGGCGGTACCACCGCACCGACGAGTTGCACATGCCGAGGATGGCCATCGCGGTGAGCCGCACGTCGAGTGGACGGAAATCGCCGGCGACGATGCCCTCCTCGAGGATGTCGCGGAACATCCGCTCGTAGCGGTCGCGCTTGGCCAGGTACCCCTCGAGATGCTCGGGTCTCAGGTTCCGTCCCTCCTGGAGGAAGCAGGCCAGGTTGTCGCGGTCGCGCAGGCCTTCGATGAGATGGGTGGTGACGGCCCGTTCGAGCTTCTCCGCGGGAGCGAGGTCGGAGGCGACGATGTCGGCGATCATCGGAGTGACTCGATCCACGGTGATCTGGACGATCTCGAGAAGGAGGGCTTCCTTGGACGGGAAGTGGTGGTAGAGGCTCGACTTGGTGATCCCGACGGCTTCGGACAGGTCCGCCATCGACGTACCTGCGTACCCGCGCTGTTCGAACAGGGCGGCAGCTTCCCGCAGGATCCGGATCCGAGTGTCGGTGGTGTCGGTGATGTCCATGACCAGCATCATCCCACCATCTCCCTTCCGGCGGCGAAGGCTTCGAGGTTGGCGTCCTCGAGGGCGGCCGGGACACGCTCGGCGATGGTGCCTCGCAGGATGTCGACGTCGAAGACGTCGAGCGACCGGGACAGCACACCGAGGCCGACCACACCCGAGGCCACGTCGGTGCCGACGATGCGACGGGCGGTCTCGACGATCGGCGCGACGAGAGCTCCGTTCCGCGGTGCGGCGACGTCGACATCGACGATGACGACCGCGTCGTCGGCGTGATCGTGCCCGTACTTCCGGTAGGCCTCGTCGGTCAACGCGACGACGATGTTCGGGCGCCGGACCAGCGGGAAGCCGACCGCACCGTCGGACACCACCACGTCCGACCGGCTCGCTCCACCCCGCGATGCGGGCCCGTAGGCCTTGGAATGCGCGGCCGAGCGACCCATCCGCAGGGCGGCGGCGGCGAGAACCTCGCCGGCCATGACGATCCCCTGGCCCCCTGCACCTGCGAACCGAACGTCGAGCCGACCGTTGGTGGTCACGTCGCCCCTCCCGCACGTCCGGTGAACACGGGGCGGTGCTCGCGATGGAGCGTGCCCAGCTCGACTCCCGGAGGGAGGTCCGGCGGGTCGATCGTCGGGATGGACCGTTTGCCGGCCAGCGGGATGGCGATCCGGTTGTCGCTCCGGGTGATCGCCGCCAACATCTCCGGGCCCGAGCCGAGCTTGTTGTAACGCCCGAAGTAGGTGGGACAGTCGCTGAGCACCTCGACGAACGAGAGCCCCTCGTGATCGAGTGCGTCAGCGAAGATCCGAGCCAGCGTGTACGGCTCCGAGGCCGCCGCCCTGGCGACGAACGTGGCACCGGCACCGATCATCAGCTTGCACGCATCGAAGGGCGACTCGACGCTGCCCCGAGGCGCGGTGGAGGCGATGGCCCCGACGGACGTCGTAGGAGCGGCTTGCCCGCCGGTCATGCCGTAGATCTCGTTGTTGAACAGGACGACCGTCAGATCGATGTTGCGGCGGGCGGCGTGGATGAGGTGGTTCCCTCCGATGGCCAGACCGTCCCCGTCACCGGAGAACACCGCAACGGTGAGCTCGGGCCGCGCCAGTTTGATCCCCGCCGCGAACGAGGGAGCCCGCCCGTGGGTGGCGTGCAGGGTGCAGAAGTCGAGGTAGCCGACGAGCCGACTGGAACAGCCGATCCCGGCCACGACCGCCATCTGGTCGGGGTCGATGCCGACGTCGTCGACGGCGCTCAGGAAGGCTCGCCCGACGATACCGTGGGCGCACCCGGGGCACAGCACGTGCGGCATCGCCCATCCACGGAGGTGTTCTCTGACCTGGGCAGTGGTCGTCATGGCAGGGCTCCTTCCATGTCCCGGTCGAGGGCCGCGAGGATCTCGTCGGGATCGATCGGCTCGCCGTCACCGCGCAGGACCGCCGCGATCGGCACCGACCCGGCGACGACCCGCTCGACCTCCAAGAGCATCTGGCCGAGGTTCATCTCGCACACGACCACGAGCCGGGCCCCTCGCACCGCTTCGGCGATCTCGGCGTCGGGGAACGGCCACAGGGTCCGGGGTCGCACCAACCCGACCCGTCCCCCCTGCCGGCGCGCCATCGCGACGGCCTCCTCGGCGGCACGGGCGACGATCCCGTACGCGAAGATCACCACATCGGCGTCGTCGAGGTGGCTGGTGGCGACGTCGACGATCTCGGATCGATGGTTCTCCACCTTGGCGTGAAGACGGCGCAGCAAGGCTCCGGCCACGGCCGGATCGTCGCTGGGGAACCCGCGCTCGTCGTGGACGAGGCCGGTGACGTGGAACCGGTACCCATCTCCGAAGGCGGGCAGGGGCGGGACGCCGTCGTTAGCAGGCAGCATCGGGAGGAAGGCCTCGGGTTCAACCTCGGGCTTCCGGCGATCGGCCACGGTCACCTCCTCGGGGAGGGCCACGGTCTCCGCGGTGTGGCCCAGCACCTCGTCGTAGAGCACGATCACCGGCATCCGCGTGCGTTCGGCCACGACGAAGGCCTTGACGGTGAGTTCGAAGATCTCCGCCACCGAGGCGGGAGCGAACACGATCGCCGGATGGTCGCCATGGGTGCCCCATCGAGCCTGCATGACGTCACCTTGGGACGGAGAGGTGGGGCGTCCCGTCGACGGCCCGCCCCGCATGACGTCGACGATGACGCATGGAGCCTCGGCCATGACGGCGTAGCCGATGTGCTCCTGCATGAGGGAGAACCCCGGACCGGAGGTCGCGGTCATCGCCTTGGCGCCGGCGAACGCGGCGCCGATCACCGCGCCCAACGACGAGATCTCGTCCTCCATCTGGACGAAGACGCCGCCGACCTCGGGAAGCTCGCGGGCCATGTGCTCGGCGATCTCCGACGACGGCGTGATCGGGTAACCGCCGTAGAACCGGCAGCCCGCCGCGATGGCGGCGAGGGCACACGCTTCGTTGCCTCGGATCAAGCGGGGTTCGTTCATGGGGCACCTCCCGACACGACCGCGGGGTCGCCCACCGAGATCCGGATCGCGAAGTCGGGGCAGAGCGCCTCGCAGAGCCTGCACCCGATGCACGCCGCCTCGTCGACGACGACCAGCCGGTGGGCATGGTCCATGGCGAGACAGAACTCGGGGCAGACCGTTGGACAGATCCCGCAGTCCTTGCACCAGGAGTGGTCGACCTCGATCCGGTAGCTCCGCTGCTGGATCGGGTCGAGTCCCAGGTCGGGGATGGCCTCGGGCCGCACCGACCCGGCTTCCTGGCCCGCGTGGAACGCGGCGATGTTGAGTTCCTCGGTCCCGGGGGGCACGAACCGGGTGATCGCCTTCTCCCAGGCGACATCGTCGATGTCGAGGAACCGGGAGACGGCCCCCATGACCACGCTGTTGGCGGTCTTCGGGTTGCCGAGGCTCGCGGCGATACCGCTGGCGTCGATGAGCAGCACGTCGGCGACGCGGTGGGCGACGGTGGCGGTGTCCATGGCCGGGTACGGGACGCCCCAGGTGCGGTGGTCCTTGCACGCTCCCGGCGGAACGATGCGGCGGGCGTCGACGACCAGGGCGCCGCGGGGGGCCAGGTACGGCATCCACCGCAGCGCCTCGGCCCACTCGAAGGCCGCGAGCACGTCGGCCGACGCGAGCGGCACCACCGGGGATGCCACCGTCTCGCCGTACCGGATGTGGCTGACGACGGCGCCGCCGCGCTGGGCCATGCCGTGGACCTCGGACTGCTTCACCTCGAAGTCGGATCGGAGCGCCGCCTCGGCGAGGACGGCGGAGGCGAGGACGACACCTTGGCCGCCGACGCCGGCGAGAACGACGCCGCGGGCGCTCATGGGTGGACCTCCACCGGCACGATCGCCCGCGGTGGGCAGAGCTGGGCGCACAGGGTGCACCCGGTGCACATCGCGGCGTCGATCGTGACCTTGCGCCGGCCCTCGAAGACCTCGTCGGTCCACACGATCGCCGGACAACCCAGGTTCATGCACAGCTGGCAGGCCGTGCAGTTGTCGGGGATCACCTCGAAGGGACGGTCCTTGACCCGCAACGGCGCCTCCACGCACGGTCGATGGGTGATCACGACCGAGGTCCCCCGGTACGCCATCGCCTGTTCGATGGCTCGCAGGGTGGCCGACACGTCGTAGGGGTCGACGACGTGGAGGTCCTCGACGCCGACGGCGGTGCACAACGCCGGGATGTCGACGGCTCGGGCCTTCTCTCCGGCGAGGGTGGTCCCGGTGCCGGGGTGTTCCTGACCGCCGGTCATGGCGGTGGTGCCGTTGTCGAGGATGACGACGGTCATGTCGGCGTCGTTGTAGACGGCCTCCATGAGGGCGGGTACGCCGCCGTGGAGGAAGGTGGAGTCGCCGATCGTGGCGACGACCGGTTCGTCGGAGCCGCCGCTGGCGGCCATGCCGCTGGCCATACCGATGCTGGCACCCATGGAGATGCAGGTGTCCATGGTGGCCAGCGGCTCGAGGGCGGCGAGGGTGTAGCACCCGATGTCGCCGGTGACCGTGGCGCCGAGCCGCTTGATGGACCAGTACGGCACCATGTGCGGACATCCGGGACACATGAGCGGCGGGCGGGTGACGGTCGTGGGAGCGTCGGGGATGGGCGGCCGCGGGTCGGCGACGCCGAGGGCGGCCAGGCCGTCACGTACCAGGTCGGGGCTCAGCTCGCCGGTGCGGGGGAAGAACGCCTTCCCATCCGCTTCGAGACCCGCCGCCAAGAGCGCTTCTTCGAGGAACGGCTCGAGCTCCTCGACGACCACGAGCCGGTCGACGGTCTCGGCGAACCGGCGGATGCGCTCGATCGGGATGGGGTAGCTCATGCCGAGCTTGAGGATCCGCAGGTCGGGGGCCACCTCCTTGACGTACTGGTACGGCACGCCGGCGGTGACGATCCCGACGCGGGTATCGGTTCCCTCCTCGACGGCGAGCTCGCCCGCGTACTCGGCGAGGCGCTCGAGACGTTCGAGGATGACCGGATGCCGGCCCCTGGCGTAGGCGGGCAGCATCACGTACTTGGCCGGGTCGCGACGGAACCCGCGCACCGGCACCTCGCGACGCTCCTCGAGGGGGACGATGCCTCGATTGTGCGAGATGCGGGTCGTCGAACGCAGCAGGACCGGCGTGTCGAACTCCTCGGAGACGTCGAACGCCAGCTTCGTGTGGTCCTTCGCTTCGGCCGAGTCGGAAGGTTCGAGGAGCGGAACGAGACCGAGGCGGGCGTACAGGCGGGTGTCCTGCTCGTTCTGGGAGCTGTGCATCCCCGGGTCGTCGGCGACCATGATGACGAGGCCGCCGCCGACTCCCACGTACGAGGCCGTCATGAACGTGTCGGCGGCGACGTTGAGGCCGACGTGCTTCATGGCGGCGAACGCCCGCGCACCGCCGAGGGAGGCGCCGAGGGCCACGTCGACGGCGACCTTCTCGTTCGTCGCCCAGCGGGAGTCGACCTCGTCGTATCGGGCCAGTGCCTGGAGCGTCTCGGTCGAGGGGGTCCCGGGATAGGCGGCGGCGACGTGCACGCCGGCTTCCCATGCGCCCCTGGCGATCGCCTCGTTGCCCGACAGGAGCGCCCGGTCCGCTCGGATCGACAGGGTGGTCACGCGTCGCCACCCAGCACGGTCCGCATCTCGGTCTCCGACAGCACCCGGTTCGATGCCTTGGCGGCATCGAGGATGCGTTCGACGGCACCCGGGTCGATGGGCATGCCGTGTTGGAGGAGCCATGCCTCGGCGTTGGCCCTGCCCGACATCGGGCCGACGGTGATGACCTGGCCCCGCCCGATCATGTCGGCGGGCACCCCCGAGTAGACGCGGTTCGCGAGCCAGGTGTCGCCCTTGCGGAGGGCCTTGAGGACGGCGGCCGCGTGGACGCCGGTGCTGGTCTCGAAGGCGTCCTTCCCGAGGGCGGGGTAGTTGACCGGGATCGGCGTATCGGTGGCGTGCGACGCCGTCTCGCAGTACGCCGGCAACCCGGCGATGTCGCCGTCCCACCAGCCGAGCAGCTTGAGGTTGACGAGGAGCACGTCCATCGGCGTGTTCCCACATCGTTCGCCGATGCCGAGGGCGCAGCCGTGGACCCGGTCGGCGCCGGAGGCGAGGGCGGCGAGGGAGTTGGGAACCGAGAGGCCCCGGTCGCGGTGGCCGTGGTAATCGATCTTCACGTCCTGGCCGGTCTCGTCGACGATCCGGCGGGCGAACCGCATCAAGGCGCTCACACCCCATGGCGTGGCATGGCCGACGGTGTCCGAGAAGCAGATCCGTCGAGCGCCCGCTTCGATGGCCGTCGTGTAGAGCCGCCGCAGGTCGTCGGGATGGGCTCGGGTCGTGTCCTCGGTCACGTACATCACCTCGAGGCCGAGGCTCCTGGCGTACCGGACCGCCTCGTCGGTGGTCTGGAGGAGGAAGTCGAAGTCCCAGCCTTCGGCGAAGCGACGGATGGGACTCGACCCGAGGAACAGGGACGCTTCGATCGGGACGCCGGTGCGCTGCTGGGCCTCGGCGATGGGGTCGATGTCGGCTCGGTGGGTTCGACCTGCGCAGTTGGCGGCGACGTCGAGCCCGGCCTGGTCGATCTCCTTGGCGAGGGCGATGACATCGAGGAAGGTCTGCTCTCCGGCGCCGGCGTAGCCGATGTCGGCTCCCTGGATGCCGAGTTCGGCGATCCGATGGAGGATCTCGATCTTCTCGGCCGTCGTCGGGCATCGAACCGACGGGCTCTGCAGCCCGTCACGCAAGGTCTCATCGTCGAGTTCGATGGTCGCGGGCCTGGCGGGGGTCTCACCGCCGAGGGCGTTCCAGTCGTAGAGGAGCTCGTCGTGGTCCATGGGCATCGTCCCTCCGTGCTCGGGCACCGTCCGGCCGTTCGGTCGGTTCTAGCTTCCTGTCCACGACGCTGACGGTCAATCCTGCGATCGACCCCTTTCGATGATGCATTCGCCCCTGATATGAAGCATTCTCATCAGGGAAAGCCCGCGCTCGCACCATTGACGGGACGCCCGCGGAGGCGGACACTCACAGGGAACTTGACCGAACGGTCGGACGGGAGTTGCCGGGATCATCGATCCCCGCGCCCCGAGGAGGTGAAGATGACCACCCAGACGCCGGTGTCCTTCCGGCCCCATGACCTCGTCGTCGCCGACGACGGGACCGGCTACCTCCGCGGCAGCCGGTGCCCGAGTTGCGGCGCCCACTACTTCCCCACCCGAGAGGTCTGCGCCGGTTGCCTGACCGAAGACCTCGAGACCATCCCCCTGCCGACCCGGGGCACCCTCTACACCTACACGGTGGTCCACCGATCGACGCCGGCCTTCGAGGTCCCCTATGTGCTGGGCTACGTCGATCTCCCCGGGCCCGTCCGGGTCCTCGGCCAGATCGACGCCGAACCCGACCAGGTCACGATCGGCATGGACGTCCAGCTCGAGATCGTCCCTTGGGGAACCGACGCCGAGGGGACACCACTGCTCGGGTACCGTTTCGCACCAGGAGGCCACGCATGACCGACGTGTACGTCATCGGGATCGGGATGACCCAGTTCGGCAAGCATCCCGACCGAACCGCCGCCGGCCTCGGAGCCGAGGCCGTGCGCGGCGCCATCCACGACGCCGAGATCGATCCCCGAGCCATCCGCACCGCCTACGCCGGGCATGTGTTCCAGCCGATGGTGACGGGTCAACAGGTCCTCGGGCAGGTCGGGCTCGCCGGCATCCCCCTCGCCAACGTGGAGAACGCTTGTTCGTCGGGCGCGACGGCGATCCGGGGGAGCTTCCTCGACATCCTCGCCGGGGAAGCCGACGTGTCGCTGGCTTTCGGTACCGAGCATCTCACCGGCGCCTTCAAAGGGGCCTTCACCCCGGGCGAGGACGACCCGGAGGCCGCGGTCGGCGCCACGATGCCTGCGGTGTACGCCATGCGGGCGCGCCGCTACATGGAGGAGTTCGATCTGACCCGCGAGCAGCTCGCCCGCATCTCGGTCAAGAACAAGCGGAACGCGGCGTTGAACCCCCTCGCCCATTTCAAGAAGGACATCACGATCGACGACGTGCTGATGGCCAAGCCGATCGCCGAGCCCTTCGGGCTGCTGGACTGCTCACCGGTGTCCGACGGCGCCGCCGCGGTCCTCCTGGCCTCCGGCGACTGGGTCCAACGCCACGGCGACCCCTCTCGGGCCATCCGACTCGCCGCCTCGGCGCTGCGGACCGGCAAGGTCGAGACGGCTCCCGGGTCGATGACCTTCGAGGAGCTCACCCGCGACACCGCCGACGACGCCTACGAGCGGGCCGGGATCGGGCCTGCCGACATCGACTTCGCCGAGGTCCACGACTGCTTCACGATCGCCGAGGTCCTGAGGATCGAGGGCCTGGGCTTGTGGGAGCAAGGCACCTATCCCGCCGCCGTCGAACGAGGCGAGGCCGACATCGGGGGGCGACTCCCGGTGAACCCGTCGGGAGGCCTGCTCGGCAAAGGCCATCCGCTGGCGGCCACCGGCGTCGCTCAGGTCGTCGAGCTGGTCAAGCAGCTCCGCGGCGAGGCCGGGTCCCGCCAGATCGAGGGAGCGAGCGTCGGGATCGCCCACTGCCGCGGCGGCAAGACCGTCGGGGTGGAAGGAGCCGCGTGCACGGTGCAGATCCTCACCAGGTGACCGACCACCCCGAGATGGGCGCGATCCCGTTCGTGCTCATGCGCGGCGGGACATCGAAGGCGCCGTTCCTGCGGGGCCGGGATCTCCCTCCGCCGGGAGCCGCGCGCGACCGCTTCGTCCTGCGGCTGTTCGGGAGTCCCGATCCCCGCCAGATCGACGGCCTCGGCGGCGCCGACCTGCTGACCAGCAAGCTGGCGATCATCGATCCGCCGTCTCGTGACGATGCCGACCTCGACTACACGTTCGCCCAGGTCTCGATCACCGAACCCGTCGTCGACTACGACATCAACTGCGGGAACATCTCGGCCGCGGTCGGCGCCTACGCCGTCGACGAGGGCCTGGTGCCGGCCACCGAGCCGACGACGACCGTGCGCATCCACAACACCAACACCGGCACGATCCTCGTCGCCTACGTCCCGGTCGTGGCAGGACGAGCCGCCGTGACGGGTGATCTCGTCATCGACGGGGTCCCCGGCTCGGGTGCCCCGATCGCCCTCGACTACTCGGCCACCGCGGGCGGGGTCACCGGCTCGTTACTGCCGACGGGAACGAGCCGTGACCTCCTGGACACCGCCATCGGCCCCGTCGAGGCGACCATCGTCGATCTCGCCAACCTGTCGGTGTTCTTCCCGGCCGCAACGGCCGGGATGACCGGAACCGAGGGTCCCGGCGACCTCACCGCCGAGCACGTGACGGCCGCAGAGGCGATCAAGGCTGCCGCGGCGAAGGTCGTGGGTATCGACGGCGACGGGCTGATCCCCGTGCCCGTCGCCGTCGCCCCACCCACCCCGTACCGCACCATCTCCGGCGCACAGATCACCGACGCCGACCTGTGCGCCCGGGTGATCGGCGGCCGCCCCTCCACGTTGCACAAGGCCTATCCGGGAACGGTGTCGGCCACCACGGCGGTGGCCTCCGGCCTGATCGGCTCGGTCGTGGCCGAGGCGGTCGGAGGCGTCCGCTCGGGGCGGCTCCGGATCGGCCATCCCAGCGGGATCATGGAGGCGTCGGCCCGGGTGCCGGACGGCCGGCAGATCGTCGAGGAAGCGACCTATCTCAGGACCGCCCGCCGTCTCGCAGAAGGCGTCGCCTACGTCGTCGGATGATCCGCCTCGACGAGATCCTGACCGGATGGTCGGGAGTCGGCGCTACGATGGCTCCACCATCGGGAGGAGCACCTTGGAGCCGGTGACCCTGCATGTCAACGGGATCGAGCGGCGACTGTTCGTCGCCTCCCATCGCACGCTCCTCGAGACCCTGCGGGAGGATCTCGGACTCACCGGCACCAAGCACGGCTGCGAGCTGGGCGAGTGCGGTGCCTGCACGGTGCTCGTCGACGGCGTCCCGATCCTGTCGTGCCTGGCCTTGACGCTCGACGCCGACGACGCGGAGATCGTCACGATCGAAGGCGTCGGTTCGGTCGGGAACCCCCACCCGCTCCAGCGCTCCTTCGCCGACCACGGCGCCGCCCAGTGCGGCTACTGCACCCCCGCGATGGTGCTCACGGCCAAGGCGCTCCTCGACCGGGTCCCGCATCCCTCGGACGCCGACATCACCGAGGCCATCGCCGGGAACATGTGCCGATGCACCGGCTATCTCCCGATCGTCCGTGCCATCGCCGCCGTCGCCGCCGGGGAAGCGCCATGAGGATCGATCCTCACCACGGTGTCGTGGGCCGGGCGGCGCCCCGCACCGACGCCCTCGCCCAGGCGGCCGGGGGGCTCGTGTACGTCGACGATCTGTCCTATCCGGGGATGCTGCACGGATCGATCCTCCGCTCGCCCCATGCCCACGCCCGGATCGTGTCGATGGACGTGTCGGCGGCCGCCGAGCTCGACGGGGTCCACGCCGTCCTCACCGGAGCCGACCTGCCGGTCGCCTACGGGCTTCTCCCCGTCGCCCAGGACGAGCATGCCCTCGCCGTCGACAAGGTCCGCCAGGTGGGAGACGCCGTCGCCGCGGTCGCCGCCGACGACCCGGACATCGCCCAACGGGCGATCGAGCTCATCGACGTGGTCTACGAACCCCTTCCGGTGATCGCCACCATGGACGACGCCGTCGAGGTCGCCGACGAGCCGATCCACGGCGACGGACCACGCGACAACCGCCACCGCGAGGTGTCCCTCGATTTCGGTGACGTCGAGGCCGGCTTCGGACGCGCCGATCACCTCCGCGAGGACGTCTTCTTCTACCAGGGGAACAACCATGCCGCCCTCGAGCCGCATGGCGCGGTGGCGCTCGTCGAGGACGACGGTCGGCTGCGCCTGTGGTCGGCCACCCAGGTCCCCCACTACCTGCACCGCATCGTCGCCAAGGTGCTCGAGGTTCCCGAGCACCGGATCCGTGTGACCGCCAACCCGACCGGCGGAGGGTTCGGCGCCAAGACCGACGTCTTCGCCCACGAGCTGGTCGCCGCCAAGCTGGCGCTGGTCACCGGTCGACCCGTCAAGATCGTCCTCACCCGGGAAGAGGTCTTCTACGCTCACCGCGGACGTCACCCGGTGCTGATGTGGATCAAGACCGGGTTCACCGCCGACGGCGAGATCACCGCCATGTGGTTCAAGACCTACGTCGACGGCGGGGCCTACGGCTCCTACGGACCGGCGTCGTTGCTGTACACCGGGCAACTCCAGACGACGACGTACCGGATCCCGGCCTACCGGTTCCAGGGCGTCCGGTTCTTCACCAACAAGCCCGCGTGCGGACCCAAACGCGGCCATGGGACGCCGCAACCGCGGTTCGGGCTCGAGGTGCATCTCGACCGGGCCGCCGACGATCTCGGGCTCGACCCGGTGACGATCCGGGAACGCAACCTCGTGCGACCCTTCTCGACGACGGTGAACCACCTTCGCATCACGAGCTGTGGGTTGGCCGAGTGCA
Source organism: Acidimicrobiia bacterium (assembly GCA_026985095.1). GTDB lineage: Bacteria > Actinomycetota > Acidimicrobiia > Spongiisociales > UBA5794 > JALSQW01. The sequence continues at coordinate 145,472 of JALSQW010000012.1, forward strand.
TCGACCGGGTCGTGGAGGCCTCGGACTTCCATGCCAAGCGCCGGAACCTGCCCTCGGGTCGCGGTGTCGGCCTGGCCGTCGGCGCCTACATGTCGGGCGCGGGGTTGCCCATCTACTTCAACGACATGCCCCAGTCCGAGGTGCTGCTCAAGGTGGACCGGGGCGGCCTGGTCACGGTCTACTCCATGGCCGCGGACTGCGGCCAGGGATCCACGACGATGCTGGCGACCGTCGTCGGCGAGGCGCTCGGCCTCGAACCGTCCGACCTGGCGGTGATCACCGCCGATACCGATCTGACGCCGATCGACCTCGGGTCGTACTCGTCGCGGGTCACGTTCATGGCCGGGAACGCCGCCCTGGAGGCGGCGATGCGGCTGGCCGACCTGATCCTCACCGCCGTCGCCGACGAGCTGGAGCTCGACACCGACGACGTGACCCTCGGGCGCGGGGTGGTGGTCGCCGGTGATCGACGGGTTCCCTGGGTCGAGGCGGTACGGATGGCCGAAGCCCGCTGGGGGCTCCTCACCGCCGCCGGCTCCTACAAGCCGCCGAAGGACATCAGGGGCGACTACAAGGGCGCCGGTGTCGGCCCGTCGCCCGCCTACTCGTACTCGGCGTGCGTGGCCCAGGTGGACTGTGATCCCGAGACGGGGTTCGTCGGCGTCGACAAGATCTGGCTGGCGCACGACATCGGGCGGGCGATCAACCCGCTCCTGGTTCGCGGCCAGATCGAAGGCAGCGTCCACATGGCGCTCGGGGAGACCCTGATGGAGGAGCAGGCCTTCCGGGGAGCGCTCCACGACGGCCCCTCGCTCCTCGACTACAAGATCCCCACCGCCCTCGAGATGCCGCCGGTGGAGTCGATCCTCGTCGAGTCGATCGATCCGGAGGGACCCTTCGGCGCCAAGGAGGTGGGTCAGGGCCCGCTCCTGCCGGTGATGCCGGCGGTGGCCAACGCCGTCCACGACGCCCTCGGGATCCGCGTCGATGAGGTCCCGCTGCGACCCGACAAGGTCCTGGCCGCCCTTCGCGACCTGGAGCGCGGCGGCGAGGGACGCTTCGGGCCGACGGAGCTCCCGCCCTACGAGTTCCGGCGCCCGCTGCCGGTCGATCCCCCACCGGAGCTGCGCTGATGCTGCGACTCCCGGTCGTGCGCCATGTCGCGCCGACGAGCCTCGACGAGGTCATCGAGCTGCTGGCGGGGGACGGGGCGATGCTCGCCGCCGGAGGGACCGACCTGGTCCCGAACCTGAAGCGGCGCCAGTATCCCGAGGCCAAGACGATCGTGTCGCTGCGCCGGGTCGCAGGCCTCGACGGGGTGAGCGTCGCCGACGGAGGGACGATCCGGATCGGGGCGCTCACGACCGTGGCTCGCCTCGCCACCGACGATGCGGTCCCCGAGGCCCTCCGGGAGGCCGCCGGGGCGGTGGCCTCCCCCCAGCTCCGCAACCGGGGCACCGTCGGCGGCAACCTCTGCGTCGACACCCGATGCCACTGGCTCAACGTTCCCGACACCTGGCGTCAGGCCGCCGAACCATGTCTCAAGGCCGGCGGAGAGATGTGCTGGGTGGCGCCGGCCAAGAAGATCTGCTGGGCGGTGTCGTCGTCGGACCTGGCTCCGGCGATGATCGCCCTCGACGCGTCGGTGCGACTGGTCGGGCCCGACGGGGAGCGCACCGCGCCGGTCGGCGAGCTGTACCGCGACGACGGCCTGGTTCATCTCGCCAAGGCGCCGAACGAGATCCTCGTCGAGGTGATCGTGCCTGCTCCTCAGGGCCGTCGGGCCGGGTACCGCAAGCTCCGTCGCCGTGGGTCGATCGACTTCCCGATCCTCGGGGTCGCCGCGTCCTTCCGACTCGAGGACGGACGGGTGAACGACCCACGCCTGGTCCTCGGGGCGGTGGCGTCCTCACCGGTGCGGGTGACCGCCGCCGAGGAACTCCTCGCGGGCCGTCCGCTCACCGATGCCCTGATCGCGGAGGCCGCCGAGCTGGCGGGCAAGTCCGTGCGCCCGATGTCCAACACCGACCTCACGTCGCGCTACCGCAAGCGGATGGTCCCGGTGTTCGTCCGCCGGCTCCTGGAGGACCTGGCAGCCGACTGAGCAGGTCTCGCACCGGCGGTACCGCTACCTTACGTGCGATGGAACACCCGAACGATCACCCCATGGATGTCGAAGCGCGCCAGGAACGCATCCGAGAGCTCCTCGACGCGGGCGGGGCCGTCCGAGTCAAGGACCTCGCCGATCGGTTCGGCGTGTCGGAGATGACGATCCGACGCGACCTGGAAGAGCTCGAACGACTCGGCGTCCTGCGACGGGTCCGGGGCGGCGCACGCCCCCTGGGGCCCCGTCCTTTCCCCGAACGTCATCGTCGCAATGCGCGACGCAAGGCGGCGATCGCGAAGAAGCTCCAGCCCCTGGTGCCCGAAGCCGGAGCGATCGCCTTCGATGCCTCGACGACCGTCCTGGCCCTGGCGGGGAGACTCACCGGTGCCCGTCGCCTCTCGGTGATCACCAACGGGATCGCCTCCTATCGAACCCTCGTGGCCCTGCCAGGCATCCGGCCCGTCTTGACCGGCGGATTCCACGAGCCCGAGACCGACAGCCTGGTCGGGCCGATCGCCTGCGATGCCGCGCGAGCCTTCGCCTTCAGCCGGTTCTTCACCTCGGCGGCAGCGCTCGACGTCGCGGTGGGTGCCACGGAGGCGGCATGCGAGGAGGCCGAAGTGAAACGCGCCATCGCCTCGGGGGCGTCCGAGATCGTCTTGGCCGTCGACTCGACGAAGCTGGGCCGTCGGTCCATCGCCCGCACGTTCGATCTCGCGGCTGTGGATCTGCTCGTGACGGATCTGGATCCGGACGACGCACGGTTACAGCCGTATCGCGAAGCGGTGGAGATCCTCTGACGGGGAACGATCGAGAAACCACGGCGTCGGTCGTGGGGCACACGACGGGTACGGTCACCAGGCAGCGGACGTCCGAGCCGGTCGAGGTCCGGCCCCGCCCGCATCGTAGATGCGGTCGATGAGCCGCAACGCCTCGACGGCGTCGCGTAGGCCCACCTGGGGTTCCTGATCACCCTGCACCACGTCGATGAAGTGGGCCAGTTCGGGCACGTAACCGGCGAGGACGATCGTTCGGTTCTCGTCGATCGGCACCGAGAAGTTCGGCTCCCAGAAGGTTCCCGGTGCTCCGTCGGCGGTCGTTCCCACGACCCGGACCAGGTTCTCCACGGCGACCGATGGCCCAACGCCGGTCACCTCCACACGCTCGTTGTCGGCTCGCCACGACCGCATCGTCGACAGGTGGAGCGATCCGACCGCCCCGTCGGTGAATCCCAAGACGACGGCGTACGCCACGCGACCCTCGGGACCGGCGGTCCGACGCACGTCCAGGTCGGCGACGTCGCCCATCAGCCATCGTGCCAGGTCCACCAGGTGGATCGAGTTGTCGACGAGGAACGTGTAGTCGTCCCCGTAGAGGCCACCCCCCATCGAGAACCGACCTTCGAAGTAGGTGGGACGCCCGAACGTCGGGGCAGCGATCTGGTCGGCCATCAGACGGTAGGCGGTCGCGAACCGCTTCATGAAACCCACCAGCACCGGCACGCCCGCCTTCGAAGCGGCGACAGCGAGCTGCTCGGCCTCTGCCGCGCTCGCCGCTGCAGGCTTCTCTGCCCAACAGGCCACACCGCGAGCGATGACGTCATCCAGGATCGCGCCGTAGGCCGGGGCCGGGACGGCCACGACGACACCGTCGAGTTCCCCCTCGCCGGCGAGAAGCGCACGATGGTCGCCGTACCATCGGCGGGCACCGAAGCGCCGCGCCGTGCGTTCGGCGCGCTCCGCCTCCCGACATGCCACGGCGACCAGATCGACATCGAGGAGCGCCAGCGACGGATAGAGCACCCGTGTCGCGTGCCGCCCGCATCCGATGAACCCGATCCTCGGTCGGCGTTCCATTGCGCTCACCTCCGTGCCGGTTCCCGCCGGTGTTAGCGTCATCGACATGAACGACTTCGCACATCCTCGCACACCCGCCATGGATCCACCACCGTCAGGGCCTCGGTTCCCCGACGTCGTCAGCCACTTCGCCGTGGTCGTCGACGACCTGGAGACCGCGATGGCCCGACACGCCGAGCTCATGGGGATCACCTGGCCCCCGATCCGGGAGCTGGACCGGAGCTTCCGCCGCGGCGACGGAACGGCGTTCCATGCCCGGCTGCGGGTGGTCTACTCCCGACAAGGGCCACCGTATCTGGAACTCATCGAAGCCGTACCCCATAGCCCCTGGGTGATGGACCCAACGGGCGGCCTCCACCATATCGCGCTGTGGTCGGATCATCTGGTCGAGGATTCGGCCAGGCTGTCGAAAGCCGGCGCCCCTCTGGAGCTCACCTACGACACGACCGAAGCGGTCCATGGATTCGCGTACCATCGTGAGCCGTCCGGAGGGCGTCTCGAGATCATCGACACCGCCCTCAGGCCCACCATCGAGGCGTGGATCGGCTCGTGACGAGACACCGGTTGCCCGGTGATCGTTTGCGTGATACCGTGCAATATCGCACATCACGGAGGAGGAGCCATGGGCGACGATCGGAGGGAACTCGACCGGAGAACGTTCATCCGCCTCGTGGGGATCACCGCCGCAGGCATCCCGGTCCTTGCCGCCTGCGGTCCCTCGTCGACCACGACGACCGTCGGTGCCGGCGCGACGACGACCGCCGGCGGAGTCACGACCACCGCCACGACGACCGCGGCCGCGGGGCCGGCCAAGGGCGGAGAGCTCGTCATCGTCACCGGCGACGGCGTCGGCGGGACCTTCGCTTCCAGTGCGTCGCTGGGACCGCACGCCGTCGCTCACCGGCAGTTCCTGTGGGGCCTGTACGGGCAGAACAACGCCTATGAGGTGGTGCCGGCGCTCGCCGAGGGCTACGAGCGCTCCGACGACGGCTTCGTGCACACGTTCAGGATCCGGGAAGGACTGACCTTCCACGACGGATCGCCGCTCACGGCCGCCGAGGTCGCCGAGAACCTCAATATGTACTTCGATCCCACTCACCCGTTGCGTGATCAGGCCGGGATCTATCTCCAGGTCATCCTCTTCTTCGGCTTCCCCCGAGAGGGCTTCGTCTTCGAGGCTCGAGCGATCGACGATCTGACCGTGGAGGTCCGCAGCCCCGAGCCGAGGCCCGATCTCAGAGGACCGATGGCGTCGCTGTACATCTACAACCCGCGCGTCATCGAAGGCAACGTCGATACCTACGGCACCGACCCGGATCTGTTGGCCGCCGTGGGATCGGGTGCCTTCCAGCTCACGTCCTTCGACCCGGGCAAGTCGGCCGAGTTCGCCAGGGTCGAAGGCTTCTTCGACGAGGCCTACCTCGACCGGCTGCGACTGCAACTGGTGCCCGACGCCGCTGCCCGCTTCCTCGCGCTCCAGAGCGGCGACGCCCAGGCGGCCTACGCGCTGTCGAACCCCGACTGGAACCAGGTGGTCGGTGACACCGAACGCTGGCGGACCCATATCGGGAAGCTCGATACCTCGGTGTTCCTCAGCCTCAATCTGGATCTCGAACCCGCGTGGGCCGACGAACGGGTGCGGAAGGCGGTCGCATATGCCACCAACCGGGAAGGCTACGTGGAGGCCTTCTGGGGGACGGGCCTGGCCCAGCCGTCCGGCATCGTGGCCCTCGCCCCGGGATCCGATCCTCGGGCGCTCCCCGACGTTCCGCCCCCGCCCTACGACCCGGAGAAGGCCAAGGAACTCCTCGCGGAGGCCGGTTATGGGGACGGCCTCGAGCTGACCATCGCCGATCCGACGGCGTTCACGAACGTGCCCGAACTGAAGGCGATGATGGAGGCCATGGCCGCCGATCTGGCCAAGGTGGGGATCGACCTCAAGATCAACGTGGTGGATCCCGGGAGCTGGATCCCGGCGACGGCAGAGAACGACTGCTCGGTGGTTCCCTACGGCAACCAGCCGGGCGTCGAGGCATCCACGGCCTCCCTCTACTTCAACCGGTCCCCCCGCCAGTACCAGACCCCGACCACCGATCGGTGGCGACAGATGATCACCGAGGCGCGGACCTCCCTCGATGCCGACGCTGCGTACTCGACCTTGTCCCAGTTGCTCACCGAGGCTACCGATGCGATGGCCGGGGTCCCGATCGCCTTCGCCGGTGTCGGGATCGCCTCGGCCCCGCAGGTGCGGGATCTGGGCGTGTACCTGGCCGGGATCGCCTCCCATCACAAGGCGTGGATCGAGGCCTGATCACACCCGCGGCAGGAACGCTCAGCGCACTGCGGGATCGGGAAGCCGCACCTCCCGCGGGAAGTGGCAGGCGACGTGGTGGCCGCCCCCGAGATCGACGAGTTCCGGGGTCACGCTCCGACAGACGGACCGCGTCGGATCGTGGAGCGGGCCAACCGGACAACGAGGCCAGAACCGACACCCCGGCGGTGGATCGATCGGCGATGGCGGATCGCCTTCGAGGACGTACCGGCGCCGAACCTCTCGCGGGTAGCGGCCGGGGGCGGCGGCCAGGAGCGCCACCGTGTAGGGATGGGCCGGGTCCCGGAACAGCGTCTCGGTGGAGGTTCGCTCGACGACGGTCCCCAGGTACATCACCGTCACCCGCTCGGAGAGCCGCTCCACTGCCGAAAGGTCGTGCGAGATGAACAGGTAGGCGAGACCGAGCCGCTCACGCAGTTCGAGGAGCAACTCGACGATCTGTTCCCCGACCGACACGTCGAGCGAGGCGATCGCCTCATCGGCCACGATGAACCGAGGACGCACCGCCAGGGCCCGAGCGATGGCGATCCGCTGGCGTTGCCCTCCGGAGAACGCATCGGGATACCGAGCCGCGACGTCGGCATCGAGGCCGACGAGCTCCAGGAGTTCTGCGACCTCGACCTCGACGTCGCGTCCGCGTGACCGACCGTGGGCCCGAGCCGCCTCGCCGATCGCCCGACCGACCGGCATGCGGGGATTGAGGGACGACCAGGGGCTCTGGAAGATCATCTGCATCTGGGCGCGAGCACGCCGCAGGGAGCGACCCCGCAAGGCGGTGATGTCGACACCGCCGATGGCCACCGTTCCCGACCGCAACGGAACGAGCCGCAACAGGGCGCGACCCAGCGTGGTCTTGCCACACCCCGACTCGCCCACCACACCATGGATCTCGGCCGGCGCGACATCGATGTCCACGCCATCGAGGGCCCGCACCTCGTGATCGTCGACACGGAACACGACCCGGAGATCCTCGGCCTTCAAGAGAGGAGCTGCCGTCATCTCACCGCACCGACCCAGCAGGCGACGCGATGGCTGTCGCGGCCTTCGAGAACGGGGTCATCGCTGCACGCAGCGATCCGCCGAGAACATCGGGGCGCGTAGGCGCAACCGGTGATCATGCTCGACAGATCGGGCGGCGCACCCGGGATGGCCCGTCGATCGCGGCCGAACGCGAGCTCGAGGAGCGCACGGGTGTATGGGTGCGCGGGTCTGGCGAACACCTCGTCTACGGACCCCTCCTCGACGATCCTCCCGGCGTAGAAGACCAGGACGCGGTCGCACACCTCTGCGACGACCCGCAGGTCGTGGCTGATGAGCACGATGGCAGCGCCGGTGCGGGCGGTGAGATCCTCGAGAAGCAGCAGGATCTGGGCCTCCACGGTGACATCTAGAGCCGTCGTCGGCTCATCGGCCACGAGCACCGCCGGCTCGTTGGCGAGCGCCATGGCGATCATCACCCGCTGCCGCATGCCGCCCGACAGCTCGTGAGGGTACGCCCTAGCCCGCCGATCCGGATCAGGGAGACCGACGAGCCTGAGGAGCTCGGCGACACGTCGCCGGCGTGATCCACGGTCCTGCCAGCCGTGATACGTGAGGACGTCCTCGATCTGGCGACCGATCCGAGCCACCGGGTTCAACGAGCTCATGGGGTCCTGGAACACCATCGCGATCTCGGACCCTCGGATCGCCCGCAGGTCCGCCGCCGCGGCCGAGAGCAGTTCCTTGCCCCGGACACGGATGGAACCTTCCACGATCCGACCGGGCGGATCCACCAGACCCAGCAGGGCGGTGGCCGTGACCGACTTGCCACATCCTGACTCGCCGACGATCCCGAGCCGTTCTCCTGCCGCGAGGGTGAATCCGACACCGCGGACCGCCCGTACCGGCGGGTCCGTGGCGAACTCGACGTGGAGGTCGCGAACCTCGAGGACAGCGTCGGTCATCTTCCCCCGCCGACATCGAAGAGATCCCCCAGGGCGTCCCCGAGGAGATTGAACCCCAAGATGGACAACGAGATGGCTGCACCGGGTACCAGCACCGCCACCGGGTTCTGCAGCAGATAGGTGCGGCTGTCGACCAGGATGGCGCCCCACTCCGGTGCCGGCGGCTGCACACCGAGCCCGATGAACCCGAGTCCCGCCACCTCGAGTACGGCGATGCCGAGCGCGATGGAAGCCTGGACGGTCACCGGCCCGATCCCGTTGGGCAGCACGTGCCGGAACAGCACCCGGGAAGGACTGAGCCCGATCGCCCGAGCTGCCAGCACGTACTCGCGTTCGGTGATGGCCAACGATTGCGAGCGCATGAGACGAGCGAAACGCGGGATCGCCGGGACGGACACCGCCAGGATGGTGTTGCCCACACCCGGACCCCGGGCGGCAGCGATCACCAGCGCCAGCAACAGTGGAGGGAAGGCGAGGAGGATGTCCACGATCCGCATGACGAGCACGTCGAACCATCCCCGCACGAACCCCGAGACGAGACCGAGGCCGCTCCCGACCGTCAGGGCGATCATCACCGACACCACCGAGATGAGCAGCGTGACGCGTCCACCGTAGAGGACCCGAGCGAGGAGGTCGCGACCCTGCACGTCGGTGCCCAGGGGATGGGCGGCGGTCGGACCCTCGAGACGATGAACGAGATCGGTCGCGAGCGGGTCGACGCGCCAGAGGAGCGGACCGACCACGACCACGGCGACGATCCCGACGACCAGCAGGACACCCAGGAACGAGAGCCGGTTGCGGCGCAGCCGTCGGAGGGCGAGCGTGCGAGAGGAGACGGCGACGGTCATCCGCGCTCTCGGATCCTCGGATCGAGGAGTCCATACGACAGATCCACGACCAAGCTCGCCAACACGTACAGGACGGCGAGGAGGAGGGTCACCGCCTGCACGACGGCGTAGTCCCGGCCCTGGATCGCCGACAGGAGGTAGGTACCCAGTCCCGGCCACGAGAAGACGACCTCGATGAGCACGGCCCCCCCGAGAAGCGCAGGGAGCAAGACCCCGAAGAGCGTCACCAACGGCAACATCGCGTTCCGTGCGACGTATCGCCACACGATGACCCGCTCTGGGATCCCGAAGGCCCGCGCGGTGCGAATGTGAGGAGATGCGAGCTGCTCGGCGAACGCGCCCCTCGCGTAACGAGCGGTGAGTGCGATCGGGATCACGGCCAAGGTGATCGCCGGAAGGGCCAGGTGGCGGAGGGCTTCGACGAAGCCACCGACGTCTCCGGCCAACATGGCATCCACCAACGCGACGCCCGTTCGGCGTTCGATCTCGGTGAACGCGGGCAGCTCTCCGCCGAAGGGCAGCCATCCGAGCTTGACCGAAAAGGCCCAGACGAGAAGCAACGCCAGCCAGAAGGAGGGAAGGGACAGCCCGAGGAGCGCCACCGTACGGGCGGCGTGATCGATGAGTCCGTCGCGTCGCACCGCGGCGAGCACGCCGAGGCCCGCGCCGATGGGAAGGCCGATGAGCACTGCCGCGGCCGTGAGGCTGAGCGATGTGGGGAGACGCTCCATGATCTCGGTGGCGACCGGGCGACCGGTGAACAGCGACGTCCCGAGATCTCCATGAACCAGACGCGAGACGTAGGTGATGTATTGCACCGGCAGCGGCTGATCGAGCCCGAGGCGCACCCGCATCGCGTCCACCGCCTCGGGCGGCGCGAGGGGACCACCGGCCAGGATCTCGGCCGGGTCACCTGGGATCAGGTGGATGGCGAGGAACGTCACTGCGGTCACGCCGAGCAGGGTGATCGGGAGCAACAAGAGACGACGACGGAGGAGCCGCTTCACGTCGCTCTCGCTCCCCGCTCGAAGGTGCCCGCCACGTCCGTCACTCCATCGGCCACCGATGCATCATCGCGTCAGTCCCGAGGGTTTGTCGAGCGGCCAGGCTCGGCTCACCGTCGACGGGTCGACGACGACGTCGATGAGACCCGGAGCCAGCCCGAGAGGGGCACCGGCCTCGGCGGCGATTCGCTCCGCCAGATCGAGCGGGTGGAGCGGGTCGTCGGGCCATCCCACGACGAAGGCCTGAGGGAGCCGCCGGAGCTCGTCGCTCTCGAAGACGACCCACCGGGCCACCGTCCGCAAGGCGGCACGCAGCTGAGCGGGCCGATGCGCGGAGAAGCGGCGGACCGCCGTCTCCATCTCCACGGGGACGTCGCGACTGCGTTGCCACGCCACCAGCTCCTCGATGCAGGCCTCCATGTCGTCTCCGGCCAGGAACCCCGCCATGTCCACCAAGATCGATGCATCGGGGTTGGGGCGGTCCGACAGGGCCGGACCACCGAGGAAGACCCGCCGTACGCGATCGGGATGATCGAGGGCGAGGCGGAGGGCCACCGCGGCACCCATCGACGTCCCGCCCACGTCGACCCGATCCCACCCCAGTTCGTCGAGCACCGCCCGAGCGTCGTCGACGAAGGCCCCGAGCGAATAGTCCGCCTCGGTCGTGGGCCAGTCGAGGTCCCCGTGTCCTCTCTGGTACGGCAGCGCGAGGCGGTATCCCCGCGGCGCCTCCAACGCGGCAACGTCGGGAGTCGCCGTGAGGCCGTGGAGGTACAGCAACGGCGGTCCCGCGCCACGGAGCTCGACCCGCGTCCTGCCTACGGGCAATTGGACGTTCCGAACCATCAAGGCGTGTGAGTTCATGTGGTAACGTACATTACAGCACATGCACTCGTCGGTGCCGTCCACGGAGGATCCATGCCCAGCCCCACGCTCCATCCCGAGGTCGTCGACCTGATCGAACGCTCACGGTCCCTCGGCTCGGAACCGACGATCACGAACTACGGCGGAGGGAACACCTCGTGCAAGATCGAGGCCGAGGACCCAGTCACCGGAGAACACCGCCGCCTCCTGTACGTGAAGGGCTCCGGAGGTCACCTGGGATCTCTCACCGCCGACGGTCTCGCCGTCCTGGACCTCGACCGGGTCCGTTCCCTCGACCGTCTCTACACCGATCAGGAACACGAAGACGAGCTCGTCTCCTATCTCGGGTACTGCCGCTTCGGCCCGCCCGGGCCGGCCCCGTCGCTCGACACCGCGTTCCATGCCTTGCTTCCCGCCGCCCACATCGATCACATGCACGCCGCGGCGGTGATCACCCTTGCGACCAGCGCCGAGGGAGCCAAGCTCACCGCAGAGTGTTTCCAGGGTCGCGTGGGGTGGGTCGACTGGCGCCGACCCGGGTTCACCCTGGCCCACGACCTCCTGGCGCTCCTGGAGGACGAGCCCACCCTCGACGGTGTCGTCCTCGGTGGACACGGGCTCGTCTCATGGGGAGACTCGGCCGCCGGGTGCGAGGACACGACTCGATCGATCATCGCCACCGCGGAACGGTTCGTCTCGCGACGAACCACCTACCCCGCAGCCCGAGTGGTCGACCAGGATGCTCCACGGCGCGCGACCGCGGTCGCTCCGATCCTCCGGGCGGCGTGCTCATCGGACCGGGCCATGGTGGCGGAGTTCCGTTGCGATCCGGATGTCCTCGCCTATCTCGGGTCGCCCCGGGCCGCCGCCTTGGCCGACGCGGGAACATCGTGTCCCGACCACTTCCTCCGCACCAGGGCTCGACCGTTGTTCGTACCGGTCGCCGAAGACGCCCCCGTCGAGCGGATACGCGACGAGATCGGCGTGGCCACCGAACGGTATCGCCGCATGTACCGGGACTACTACCGTCGCCGCGCCCGGGCCGATTCACCACCGATGCGCGGCGCCGACCCCACGGTCGCCCTCATCCCCGGCCTCGGCATGTGGGCCTTCGGCCCCACGGCGCGAGACGCTTCCATCACCGCCGATCTGTATCACCAAGCGATGGGGATCATGCACTCCGCCGACCAACTCGGAGGCTACGAGCCACTCTCCGACGACGAGCGTTTCCGGATCGAGTACTGGGACCTCGAGGTCGCCAAGCTCGACCGACGCCCGCCTCCACCGCCGCTTCAGGGACGGATCGCCCTGGTCGCCGGCGCCGCTTCGGGTATCGGGCGGAGCGTCGCCCGGACCCTCGCCGACGCCGGAGCGGCGGTCACGGTCGCCGACCTCGACCACGAGCGAGCCCGCGAAGCCGCCGCCGATCTCGGCTCCTCCGGGTCACAGGTCGACGCCGTGGCGATCGACCTCACCGACGAGCGATCCGTCCGGGACGCGGTCGGAGCCGTGGTCCTGGCCCGAGGCGGCCTGGACTTCGTGGTGAACAGCGCAGGCATCGCCATGGCCGACGGCCTGGAGCACACCACGGCCGCGGATTGGGACTCCATGGCGGCGATCTTCGCCCGCGGATCGTTCCTCCTCTCGCGCGAAGCGGCGCGAGTGATGGTGGACCAGGGGATGGGAGGCCACATCGTGCACATCGTCTCCAAGAACGCCGTGGTGGCGACACCCGGCAACGCCGCCTACGCGTCGGCCAAAGCGGCCCAGCTCCATCTGGTTCGGCTCCTGGCTACCGAGCTGGCGCCCCACGGGATCCAGGTCAACGCCGTCAACCCCGACGGCGTCGTACGCGGCAGCGGCCTGTTCGACAACGAGTGGGGCCGAGCCCGGGCCGAAGCCCACGGCGTCACGGTCGAGGACCTACCCGCGTTCTACGCGGCCCGGACGCTCCTAGGGGAGGAGGTCCGCCCCGAGCACGTCGCCCGGGCGGTCCTCGCCCTGGTCGACGGCACGCTCCCTCGTACGACCGGTTCCTATCTTCCCGTAGACGGCGGCCTGACGGCCGCGTTCCCCAGGTGAGGTGACATCATGCCGAGGATCGATCCGGAACTCATCGACCGAGAGAACGACCGCCGCGCCGCCGATCATCATCGCCGTGTCGACCATCTCGCTGCGACGCTCGAGCGCGGAAGGAGCGACCCCGAACACGTCATCTCGGCCATCGCGGCCTTCGACGTTGCGATCCCCTCGTGGGCGCTGGGGACGGGGGGCACGCGCTTCGGTCGGTTCCCCATCGGCGGGGAACCACGAACCACCGAGGAGAAGATCGACGACACCGCGGCGCTCCATGCCCTGACGGCAGCGAATCCCCGGATCAGCCTCCACGTGCCCTGGGACGATCCGGACGATCCGGCCGGTCTGCGGGAACACGCCGAGGCACGAGGGATCGGCTTCGACGCGGTGAACTCGAATACGTTCCAGGACCTCCCCCGATCGACGGGAGATGGTGCGGTCTCCTACAAGTTCGGCAGCATGGCCCATTCGGACCCCGCGGTGAGAGAAGTGGCGCTCGCCCACAACCTGGAGGTCCTCCAACTTGGGATCGCCCTCGGTTCCACCGCCTTGACGGTGTGGCTCGCCGACGGCACCAACCATCCAGGGCAGGCGAGCTTCCGCGCGCAGTTCGAGCGGGTCGCCGCCTGCCTGGCCGAGTTGCATGCCGCGATGCCCGACGACTGGACCCTCCTCGTCGAGCACAAGCCATATGAGCCCGCCTTCTACGCCTCCGTCAACACCGACTGGGGTAGCTCCCTCCTCCTCGCCCAGCACGCCGGGCCCCGAGCCCGCTGCATCGTCGATCTGGGCCACCACCTTCCCAACACGAACATCGAGCAGGTGGTGAGCCGCCTCGCCATGGTGGAACGCCTCGGTGGCTTCCACTTCAACGACTCCAAGTACGGAGACGACGACCTGACCACCGGCTCGATCAAACCCTTCCAACTGTTCCTGATCATGATGGAGCTGCTCGAGGCGGGCGGCGGTCGGCTGCCCGACCTGGCGTACATGATCGACCAGTCGCACAACCTCAAGGATCCCCTCGAGGATCTCCTCCAATCGACCGAGGCGCTCCAGATCGCCCTCGCCCAGGCGCTCGTGGTGGATCGCGAGGCCTTGGTCGACGCTCAGGACGCCAACGATCCTGCCCTGGCCGGGGAGATCCTCATGGCGGGGTACCGCACCGACGTACGTCCCCTGGTGGCGGAGGCCCGACGTCGCCACGGAGGAGCCATCGAGCTCGTGGCGACGTACCGAGCTGCGGAGTATCGGAACCTCGCCATCGCCGAGCGCGGAGCGGACGCCCGCTCGACGGGTCTGTGACGTCACGGATCGCCGCCGTCGACCTGGGGGCCTCATCGGTACGTGTGGCGGTCGTCGACCTGGAAGCGGATCGTCCTGAGGTGGAGATCGTCTCCCGGGTCGCTCACCGACCGACGCGACGAGGCGACGGCACCCTCCGGTGGGAGCTCGACCGCATCGTATCTGCAGTCCACACCGGCATCGAGCGCGCCCTGGAAGACGGCCGGCTGGCATCGATCGGCGTCGACACCTGGGGAGTCGACTATGGGCTCCTGGATGCCGACGGCATCCCGCTCGCCGATCCGGTCGCCTATCGAGACGCGAGGACCACGTCGTGGCGCCAGACGGTCGAACGGGTCGGCGAGCGGAGGCTCTACGAGCTGGCGGGGCTCCAGCTCGTCCCGTACACGACACTCTTCCAACTCGCGGCGCACGACCGCGATGAGCTGGCATCCGCATCCCGGCTCCTCATGATGCCCGAGCTGGTGACCCATCTCCTGGCGGACGGCATCGACCACGTCGTCGGGCGAACGCCGGCGGGCACCACCGGTCTGATCGGCATCGACGACGGCGGGTGGTCCGACGAGCTGGTCGCGGCGGCGGGTATCCCCCACCGCCTGCTCCCCACGGTCATCACCGAGCCTCGACCCGTCGGACGCTTTCGAGGCGTACCCGTGCAGCTCACGGCAGGGCACGACACGGCATGTGCCTTCGCCGCCGCGGCGGGCCCGGAGGCGATCGTGCTTTCCGCCGGCACCTGGCTGCTCGTCGGGATGCTCGTCGCCGACCCGTTCACCGGCGAAGATGCCTTCGACGCCAACCTGTCCAATGAGCCCGCCTATCCAGCGGGCTTCCGCCTGCTGCGCAACGTCGCGGGCATGTGGCTCCTCGACCGCTGTCTGGATGCATGGGGCATCTCGATCCGGGACGCCACCGAGCACCTCGATGTCGAGCTCGACGGACCCACCTTCGACGCCACCGATACGCGGTTCCTCGCCCCCGACGACATGCCCGCGGCCATCGCCGCCGCGGCCGGCCTGCCCGACCCCGCAGACACACGAACCGTCACCAGCTGCATCCTCCGCTCGCTGGCCACGACCACAGCCGGCATCGTCGACGATCTCCGAACGGTGACCAGCCGCTCACCCACCGAGATCGTCATCGTCGGTGGCGGGAGTCGCATCGCCGCCTTGAACGGACTCCTCGAGCTCGCCTGTGGCCTTCCGGTTCGGGTCGGGCCGGTGGAGGCCACGGCCCTCGGGAACGCGCTCATCCAGGGGATCGGGTTGCGACGCTTCGCGTCATTGCAGGAGGCCCAACGATGGATGCGCTGAGTCGATCCTTCGAGGAGCGCCATCGGCGGCGGTGGTCGGCACGGTGGATATGGGACCATCGACCGGGAGAAGTTCACCTCGCCGGCGACGAAGACGCCGCTTTCGGGGAGCGCTGGGTTGCGTTCCGCAAGGTCCTGTCCCTACCCGACGTCCCTCCCTCGGTCCCTGCACGCCTGTTCGCCGACGGGCGGTTCGTCTGCTGGGTCAACGGGGCGGAGACCTGTCGCGGGCCCGCACGGGCACTCCGCGGGGCGGCTCGGTACGTCGCGGTCGACCTGGCGCCGTTCCTCCAGCCTGGGCGGAACGTCATCGCCGTCGTCGTCCATCACCCTGGACGAGCGATGCCTTGGTGGGTGCCCGAACAACCTGTGGGCGAGTTGGGACGCGGGGCCTTCGCCATGGAGGTCGACCTCGCCGGCCACCACGTGGGCACCGACACCTCATGGCGCTGCTCCGCCGACATCGGCAGGGCCACGCTCCACGACGCCGGCATCAGAGCGCTTCCCGCCGAACGGATCGCGCTGCGCCGCGCACCGGGCTGGACGCTGCCGGACTACGACGCGTCCGAATGGTCGTCGGCGATCGAGCTCGACCCGAGGACACCGGGGAGCCCGGACGCGGTCGGCCCACCATCACCTCCGTATGGGCCTCTCCTTCCGCCGCCGAGCCGACCGGCAGACGGCCGACGCCTGTCCCTGCGCCTCGTCGATCTCCATGGCCGGCACATCCCTCCACGTCTCGCAGAAGCCCTCTCGACCTATCTCGGGAGCGTCCCTCCGATCGGTCTGTGGATGGCCGACGCCGAGCACGTCACGGTCGGCACCGTCGAGATCGACGGCAGCGCGACCGCCGACTTCCGCTTCGTCCTGGTCGCCGGTGAGCTCCGCGACGGTACCGACCTCGGTGCCGACCTCCTCGCGTTGGGTGACGGCGGTCCGGGAAGGTTCCACATCGAGACCTTCCATCCCCGGGGGTTCCGAATGCTGGCGATGGCGGTCGCGACCGAGGGGGCGGTGGCCGTGGACGGATGCGCGGTCGTCGAGCGCTTCTCGGTGCCCGCGCGGACCGCCCGGTTCGCCTGTTCGGACCCGCGCCTGGTGCAGATCTTCGAAGCCGGTCGCGCCACGGTGGATCGCTGCGCCCTCGACACGTATGTCGACTGTCCCACACGCGAGCAGCGCGCCTGGTCGGTGGATCCGGTGGTCCAGACGATGGTCGACCTGGCGACGTCGGATCGGTGGGACCTGCCCCGCTGGTCGCTCGAGCTCCGCTCGACGCCGAGGCCCGATGGGATGCTGCCGATGGTGGTGGCCTCCGATCTCGAGGGTGCCCTCACCATCCCGGCCGTGGTCTCCCATCAACTCCGCGCCCTGCGGGAGCTCTGGTGGTACACCGGCGACCGCGCGCTCATCGCCGATCTCCTGCCGGCCTTCCGCCGTTCGATGCGGACACTGGCCACCTCGCAACGGTCCGACGGGCTCTTGTGGGATGTCCCCGGCTGGAACTTCATCGACTGGGCAGCCGTCGAAACGTCCGGGGCCTCGAGCATCCTCAACGGACTCTGGGGGCGAGCGTTGCTCGACCTGACGGAGCTGGCCGATGCCGCCGACGATCGCGGGACCGTCGCGTGGGCGCGGGCTCGCCATGCGGAGCTCTGTCGCGGCTTCGAGCGCTTCTGGGATCGCCGGCACCTTCGGTACCGGGACCACCTGAACGAGGACGGCTCGTCACAGGCCAGCCAGCACGGCCAGGCTGCCGCCATCGTCGGCGGGCTCGTGCCTGCCGATCGCCTGGAAGCCCTTGGAGCCTCCATGCTCGACTCGACCCGCATCGTGGAGGCTCGGTGGGGGGTCCCGCCCTCCGGACCACGCCCCGAGGGAAGCGACGTCGTCCCGCCGGGAACGATCTGGCGCACGCATCCCGATCCATGGTGGAATGTCGACGACCAGCTCGTGGCCGCCCAGCCGTTCTTCCGCTATGTCGTCCACGACGCCGCCGTCGCTGCCGGACGGCCCGGGACCATCCCGGGCCTCTGTCTGGACTGGAGCCGGCTCCTCGATCGCGGCGGCTCCACCTTGCCGGAGACCTGGGAGACCGGCACGACCTGCCACGGCTGGTCCGCGACCCCTACTCGCGATCTGGTCACCGCCACGGTGGGTGTTCGTCCCGCGGTGCCGGGGTTCACCGCGGCGGCGGTCCGCCCCCATCTCGGCATCCTCTCGTGGGTGTCTGCCACGTTGCCGCATCCCGCCGGGGACCTCACCGTCGAGGTCTCGCCGAACGCGGTCTCGATCCGTTCTCCCGTGCCGGTCCGGTTCGATCCGGTCAACCTGTGGGGCGGATCGCCGCGGGAGCTCCCGCCGGGTCGGCATCGGCTGGGTCCGTGAGATGCCAGGCCACGACGGGCCCGCCGAGATCGCCGGGCACCTCGTCACCTTCCCGAAGCTCCATGATCGTGCGCCGGCCGACGTCCACGAGGATCACCGCCCCTTGGACGACGGTGGACGAGCCACCCGCCAGACGCCCCACGCGGACCCGACCATGACGGACGATGGGATGCCACCGGCCAGCGGGGCCGGCGACCGGGGAACCGCCCGAGAGCGGATAGCAAGCGATCGGTGCGGTCGGCGACTCGGGCTCGTCGAGTAGCCAACTCGGGGGCCGATCGAAACGGGCCACGGCGAGGGTCGCGTGACGGGTGTGGGTATGGATCCGGGGGGTTCCCGCCGGGATGACGGTGTAGGTGTCTGTCGGCGTCTCGAGCCCCGAGTAGGCGAGGTCGCCCTCCAAAGTGAGGTATCCCTCCTCGACGTCGAGGTAGGCGGCACCTGGACGGGTGAAGCCCGGCGGGAACCGCACGACCGTCCACGCAGATCCGTCGGCCGCGATCCCGAGACGAGCCACTCGAACCTCCCGATGGCCCCCGGGAAGCCGAAGCGGCACGAATCCCCGCTCCAGAGGACCCGGCCTGATCCGCCCACGGTCCGCCATCGTGCCCTCTGCGACCTCCGCCCGACTCTCGATCAGCCT
Organism: Acidimicrobiia bacterium; assembly: GCA_026985095.1. Lineage (GTDB taxonomy): Bacteria > Actinomycetota > Acidimicrobiia > Spongiisociales > UBA5794 > JALSQW01. The sequence goes on from JALSQW010000012.1 coordinate 164,150, forward strand.
AGCCGCGGGGCAGTTGGACCGACCGCTCTCCGATGCCCCCGCCGCGAAGGCCGCCGAGCCGGCAGGCAAGGCCGTACCAGAGGGTACGGCGAACCCAGGGTTCAGGACACCCCTCTCGGGGTACAGCGAACCCAGGGTTCAGGACACCCCTCTCGGGGTACGGCGAACCCAGGGTTCAGGACACCCCTCTCGGGGTGTCCCCGGCCCACGGTTCGGCGTCATCGACTCCACGAGTCGATGACGGCCGGGAGCTCGGCGATGGAGGCCGCCACCACGTCGGGTCGGTGGGTGTCGTCGGCGGCCTCGGCATCCGCCTGCGTGCTCGACCCGGTGAGGACGAGCACCGTCCGCATCCCGGCGGCCTTCCCCATGGCGATGTCGGTGGCGAGCTGATCACCGACGACGACGGTGCGCCGAGGGGTGGCACCGAGGATCCTGGCGGCCATGCGTCCGGCCCACGGCGACGGCTTGCCGGTGACCAGCGGGGCGACACCGGTGGCGTAGGCGACGGCTTCGATCATCGGACCGGTCCCCGGAGCGAACCCCTCCGCGACGGGGACCTTGGGGTCGGCGTTGGTGGCGACGAACTCGGCGCCGCCCCAGATGGCGCGGCAGACGATCTCCAGACGCCCCTGATCGAAGGCCGGGTCCTTCCCCATCACAACCACCTCGGCCCGGTCCGCCTCTTCCCACCCGACGAGGTCGATGCCCTTCGCCTGAAGAGCTTCGGTCAACCCGACGTTCCCCACCGCCAGGACGGGTCGGCCCGGATGCAGCTCGGCGACGGCCTCGGCGGCGACGAGCGCCGAGGTGACGACCTCGCCGGGGGCGGCGTCGATCCCCATGGCGGCGAGCTTGTCGACCCATCGGGCCACCGGGCTCTGATTGTCGTTGGTGAAGAAGGCGTACCGGACACCGCGCGCCCGCAGCTCGGCGAGGGCCTCGAGGGCGCCGGGGAGGGCCTTCCGACCGCGGGCCACCGTGCCGTCGATGTCGAGGACGGCGCCGTCGATCATCCGCCGACGTACTCCTCCCAGTGGTCGCGCACGAATCGCTCCATCTCGGGATCGAGTCGGATCGGGATGGGCCGTTCCTCCTCCGGCCACTCGTACGGCGTCGTGCAGTCGATGATCAGCCGGTTGGTCAAGAACCGGGCCGAGCGCGGCAGCGACGGGTCGAGCGGGGTGGAGCGGCCGCGATGGAGCACCTGGCTGCCGAACCCGGGTTGGAACTTGAAGCTCATGGCGTACAGCACCTGGTCCATGTTCTCCGGATCGATGTCCTCGTCGACGACGATGACGGTCTTGAGTCCGTAGTTGCCGGTGGTCGACGCGAAGGCGGCGAGGGCCACCTGGGTCGAGTGCCCCGGGTACATGGGCCGCATGGAGATGATCGCCAGCATCCGTCCCGCCGACGGGGGCGGGCCGTAGACGGCCTTGATGCCCGGGATCTGGGCTCGTTTCAGGTCGTTCCACAACGATGCGGTCCGGTTGACGCCCATCACCATGTGGGTGTCGGTGGTGGGTCGTCCCACCGTCGTGGACCACAGGATCGGCTCGGTGCGGTGGGTGATGGCCTGGACGTGCATGAAGTACGTCGGCTCGTCACCTTTGCCCGAGTAGTGCCCGGTGTACTCCCCGAAGGGGCCTTCGGCGATCCGCTCGCCCGGCATCATGACACCTTCGACGACCCACTCGGCCGCCGCCGGCACGAGCAGGTCGCTCGTCTCGGCCTCGACGACCTTCACCGGCGCGCCGCGGAGGGCTCCGGCGACGTCGTACTCGGATTCCTCGAGACCGAACAGCGTGCTCCCACACATGAACAGGGTCGGGTCCGCGCCCGAGACGTAGGCGATGGGCATGGGGATGCCGGCTTCCTCGTAGGCGCGGTGGTCGATCTCGCCGTCCTTGCCCTTGATCATGTAGACGCAGAGCTTGTCGTCGTCCTTGATCATGGCCCGGTAGGTGCCGAGGTTGAGCCGTCCGGTCTCGAGGTTGCGGGTGATGGCGTACCCGGCGGTCCCGAAGTAGCGACCGCCGTCGAGGGGGTAGAACCACGGCGCCGGGATCTTGGACAGCTTGGCGTCGTCGCCGACGAGCACGTTCTCCTTCGTCGGGGCATCGGATCGATCCACCTCGACCGGGGGCACCATGTTGCCGTGGATCCGTTCGACCCACTCCTGGGACAGATGCATGAGACTGGTGTCGGGAGGCATCTCGAGCGCCAACGCGAGGCGCTCCCTGGCGGTCAGCGCGCTCGTGAACACCCGGTGACCCGGGTAGTCCTTGATGTGCTCGAACAGCAGTGCCTTGCCGCCGCCTTGGCGTTCCTCGTTCACCTTGGCCACGTGGCTCAGTTCGAGGTTCCAGTCGACCTCGCGCTTGACCCGGAGGAGCTCTCCCTCCTGGTCGAGTCGGTCGAGGAAGCTGCGTAGGTCGTCGTAGGGCATGGTCGCTCTCCTCCTTGGTCGTTCACAGATCGGCGCCGAGTCGCCGTGAGATCTCGTCCGCCGCCTCCAGGGCGGCCTTGATCGCCACCTCGCCGGGTTGGTCCTCACTGCGGGCAGTGAACCCGACGATGGTGAGGCCGGCCACGACCCGGTCGTCGACCCCCCGCAGCGGCACCGAGACGGCCCGGACTCCGAGCAGGTACTCCTCCCGGTCGTCGACCGCGTACCCCTGGCGACGGACCTCGGCCAGCTCGGCCTCGAGCTCGTCGGGATCGGTGATGGTCGCCGGGGTGAACGCCTCGAGGCCGTGGCGGGCGATGAGTCGGTCGACGTCCGAGGAGGGCATCCAGGCCAGGAACACCCGTCCGAAGGACCCCGCGGAGAACGGGATGTGCTGACCGATGGTGGCCGACACATGGAGCCCGCCGATGGGATCGACCTTGTCGATGACGACGATGTGGTCGTCGTGGAAGGTGCCGAGGAGCACGGTCTTGCGGGTCTCGGCGACGAGGGTCTCCATGAACGGCCGGGCGATGCGACGGACGTCGGTCTGCTCGTGGGCGAGATGCCCGAGCCGGATGAGGGCGGGTCCGAGGCGGTACCGGAGCGTGGTCGGGTCGCGGAGGAGGAACCGGTCGGCGACGAGGGTGGCGAGGATCCCATGCGCCGTCGACTTGTTGAGGTCGAGGTGGTCGACGAGCTCCGACAGCGACCACTCGTCGCGGGTCTCGAAGGCCCGCAGGATGCCGATCGCTCGCTCGACCGCGGACACCTTGCCGGCCATCAGGCTCCCATCGTGATGCGGCCGAAGGATGGCCGCTGGGTTGTTCGCATCACAGAACTCCGTTCGCTATATAGAACACCTCGAACGTAGCCCACCGCCCGAGGTGCTGTCAAGGGACGACCGGGTTCGGCTACCCCCCGGACCAGCGATCGGTCAGGTCGTTGGCGAGTCCGAGGAGGTCGAGGACCCGGCCCACCGTGTGGTCGATGATCTGGGCCACCGACGTGGGGCGGTGATAGAGCGCGGGGACCGGGGGCATCACGATGGCGCCGATCTCGATCGCCTGGACGAGGAGGCGAGCATGCCCGAGATGCAGCGGCGTCTCACGGGGCAACAGGACGAGCGGGCGCCGCTCCTTGAGCGTCACGTCGGCCGCTCGCAGGAGCAGGTTGGCCGAGTAGGAGTTGGCGATCCCCGACAGCGTCTTCATCGAGCACGGGGCCACGACCATCCCGGCCGTACGGAACGAACCGGACGAGACCGAGGCGGCGATGTCGTCGATCGGATGTACCACGTCGGCGAGCGCCTCGACGGCGGACACGTCGAGGTCCGTCTCGAGCTCGATGGTCCGTCGGGCTCCTCCGCTCACGATGAGATGGGTCTCGATCTCGCGGCGCTCGCGCAGCACCTCCAGGACCCGGATCCCGTACGCCACCCCGCTGGCTCCGGCGAGCCCGACGACGATGCGTTCCACAGCGCTCCCTCCCGCGACGACGCCCCGAGCGTAGCCCACGGGAGCTGGCCCGCTACGCTCGGGGATCCCACCCGAGGAGGCCGATGGACGAGCTTCGTGACGCCGCCCTGGCCGTGCTCGCCGGCTGTGAGGTGGCGACCCTGGCCACCGCCGGTCCCGACGGGCCGTGGGCCTCGCCGGTCTTCTACGCCCCGGACGGCTTCGACCTCATCTTCGTCTCGTCGCCCCGCAGCCGTCATGCCCGCCAGCTCGCCGCCGACCCCCGCTGCGCCGCCGCGATCCATCCCGAACCCGAGGACTGGCGGACGATCACCGGCGTCCAGCTCGGCGGCCGGGTCGAGACGCTGCACGGCGCGGGCCGAGCCTCCGCGATGGCCCGCTACGTCCGCCGCTTCCCTTTCGTCGATCCCGAACACGCCCCCGAGATGGTGCGTCGAGCCCTCGCCGGGATCGCCTGGTACCGCTTCGTCGCCGAGGAGGTCTACCTCGTCGACAACACCCGCGGCTTCGGCCGGATCGAGGTGTGAGCGATGACCCTCGCCGCCCTTCCCTGTCCTCTTCTCCGCCGCGGACGCGGGGTACGTCGATCGCGCGGGAATGCTGGCGCGGTGCCAGATCTACGGACACAGGGGGCACAACTGGTGGGGGGTGCTGATGAGCACCGGACTGCCCGTGGCGCGGATGGCGATCGCCGCGTCGGTGTTCCTCGCCGCTTGTTCGTCGGCGTCCGCGCCACCGTCTGCCACCACCCCGGTCCCCGATCCGACCTCCACACGAGACCTCGCCGACACCGGGGGCGGCTCGATCCGGCCGATCGCCCTCGCCGAGCTCCCGGCCATCTCCACCGCCGCCATCGAGGCCACCATCGTCGACATCGACGGACTGGCCCGTGCCGTCGAGGGCGGATAGCGAACGGCTTCACGGGTCCACGAAGAAGCGTCTCTCCTCGAGCTCGAACCGGAACCCAAGCTCGGCGGCCGCGGCGAGACGTCGGGCGCGCGGCGTTCGGCGTCACCGCGCCGGGCCATGAACGGGCGGCCCCATCGCCTCAATGCGCCATGGCGAAGATGAGGAAACCGAAGAGGAACACTGCGGCGAGGACGGCGAAGAGGGCGATGAACGTCCCCACCCGCCCGAGGACGACCGCGATCGACGCCAGATCCCGCCCTCGCGGTGAGCGCCGACCGGCGTCGATGGCCTGCAGCTCTCTGCGACCCAGGTACCACGCGACGGGAGCCAGGATCCCGAGACTCAGGAGGCCGAGCACCCCCAAGGCCAGGGCGAGAGCCGCTCGGCTCTCCTCCGGATAGCGATCCGGCGTGCTCACTGAACGCCTCCGTCGGGCACCGGCAGGGAACCCCCGGGCCGGCAGCGCGGTCGGCCGACACCACCCATCATGCCTGGACGAAGAACCGTTTGGCCTTGAGTTCGAAGCGAGGCAGGGTGCCTCGGGGGACGGGAACGACCTCGGGCCGTAGGGCCAGGTCGCGGGCGAACCCCTCCGCCACCACGCCGGCGACACCGGCGGCGTCACGGCCCTCGGCGCACTCGATCTCGATGAGGAGGTGGGCCATCTCACGCCGACGGGTGACCGTCACCCGGTACTCGTCGATCCCGTCGTGCCGCCGCACCAACTCCTCCACCGCCGACGGGAACACGTTCACCCCCCGGACCACCACCATGTCGTCGGCGCGCCCGATGACGCCACCGGCGAGACGCAGGAACGTACGACCGCACGGACACGGCTCCGGATCGATCTCGACGAGATCACCGGTGCGGTACCGGATGACGGGGAAGCCGACCCGCCCGAGGTTGGTGAGCACGAGCTCTCCGCGCTCTCCCGGACCCACCGGTCGCTCGCCCCCCGGCTCCACCACCTCGGCGACGAACTCGGACTCGATCACGTGGACGCTCCCGGGCTGGGGTGCGCACTCGAAGCTGAAGGCGCCCACCTCCGAGGCCCCGGCATGGTCGTAGGCCCGGACTCCCCAGGTCCGCTCGATCCGGGCCTTGGTGGCGGGCACGCTGGCCCCGGGCTCGCCGGCGTGGACGGTGGTCCGCACACCGAGACGGGCCGGGTCGATGCCCTCCTCCCGGGCCACCTCGGCGAGGCGGAGCGCGTAGGTGGGCGTGCAGCACATGGCGGTGACACCCAAGCGCTCGATCAGGGCGAGCCGCTGCACGGAGGTCTGCCCACCGCCGGGGATCATCATCGCCCCGATCCGGCTCGCTCCCCCGACCGCCGCCCAGAAGCCGATGAACGGACCGAACGAGAAGGGCAGGAGCAGACGGTCCGCGGCGGTGAGCCCGGCCCCGGCGAGCACGAACCCCCAGCATCGTCCCCACCAGTCCCAGCTCTCGGCGGTGTCGTAGACTCGCAGCGGCTCGCCGGTCGTACCCGAGGTCTGATGGAAGCGCGTGTAGGCCTCCTCTCCGAACGTGCAGTTGCTCGACAGCGGAGCCCCCTCGTGCTGGGCGGCGACCAGCTCGACCTTCGTGGTGAAGGGCAGGCGGGCCAGGTCGTCCAGGTCGCGCAGATCCTCGGGACCGAAGCCGGTCGCTCCGAGCTTGTCCGTGTAGAAACGGTTCCGCCCCCAGATCTCGCCCAGGAGCCTCGAGAGCCGGTCGAGCTGGAGGGCACGGAGACGCTCCGGCGGTGCGGTCTCCACTGCCTCGTCGAAGAACCCGGGTCGCTCGCTCATGGCCCGGCAGTCTCGCACATCACCGCCGCTCGTCGCATCGGCGAGCCTGAGAATGATGCAGACGCGTCACGGTGATGACGCGGCGGCTGCTTGTCACCGACCGTTCGGTCGGGCATGATACTTGCTGACCGGACAGTCAGTCTCACACGGGGAGCATCATGACCGCCGAGACCGTCGAGAGCATCGTCGACGAGACCCGCACCATCATCGAGGACCCGTCCTACCCGATGGCTCGCCGATGGCTCGAGGAGCATCCCGGCGGGAAGGTCCTCGGCCACTTCCAGGTCTACTTCCCTGAGGAGCTGGCCCACGCCGCGGGCGTCCTTCCCCTCAAGGTCGCCGGGTTCGACACCGCCTTGCCCATCCGCAAGGCCGACGCCCATCTCGCCGCCTTCGTGTGCTCCATCGCACGCAGCGCCCTCGAGCTGGTCATGTCCGGGACGTTCGATCTCCTCGACATGTTCGTGTTCCCCCCGATCTGCGACGTCGCCCGCCACTCGTGTGCGGTGTGGGCACGGAACTTCGAGGACGTCGACTGTCAGATCATCTACCTCCCCCACAACGCGGCCTCACCGGCAGCGGTTCCCTACCTCACCGGGGAGTACCGGCGCATCCTCCGCGAGATCGAGGAGGTCGCCTCCACCCGCGTCTCCGACGAGGCCCTGCGCCGGTCGATCGACGTGTTCAACGAGAACCGTCGCCTCCTTCGGGAGCTGTACCGGATCAAGCGCGACACCCCATGGAACCTGTCCGCGGTCGAGGCCTACATCCTGACCCGGGCGGCCGGGGTCATGCCCCGTGAGCAGCACAACGACATCCTGCGCCGGGCCCTGGCCGCCATCGAACGACGCGACGCCAAACCCCAGGACCGCATCAAGGTCGTCTTCTCCGGCGGGTTCTGCGAGCAGCCGCCCCTCGACCTCATCTCGGTGCTCCAGGACGCCTGCTACATCGTCGACGACGACTTCATGGTGGGGCTCCGCTGGATCCTCGAGGACGTCGCCGCCGACGGCGACCCGCTCGAAGCCCTCGCCGACGCCTACCTCAACCACTCCGATTACAGCCCCGTCCAACACGACCCCCGCAAACCCAAAGAGGACATGCTGCTGCACAAGATCGAGGCGGCGGGCGCCGAAGCAGCGATCATCGCCGCGGCCAAGATGTGCGAACCGGGGCTCGAGGAGCAGGTCGGCTACAGCCAACGGCTCTACGACGTCGGGATCCCCCATCTCGTCATGGAGTTCGAGGAGAAGTCCAACACGTTCGAACAGACCCGCATGGAGGTCGAGACCTTCGCCGAGTCGCTGCTGTTCGAGTTCGCCTGACCGGGAGGAACACCGATGACATCCCCTACCAAGCACGAACGCCGCATCGTGATCCGGCCGCCCCTGTCGCTGGCCGGTACGACCCGCGACGAGAACCGCACGCTCATCCGAGACTGGTGGGCCGACCTCGACGCGGCCGAAAACGAAGGCCGGCCCGTCGCCAATGTGTTCGTGATGGGATCGATGGCGGAGATCCTGCGCACCTTCGACATGCCCATCTCGTTCCCCGAGATGACGTCGCTGCAGACCGCGGTCCGGGGCCGATCGTTGGAGTACATCACCACCGCGGAGGACGCCGGCTACTCCCCCGACATCTGCGGCTACGTCAAGGCCGATGTGGGGGTCCACCTCCAAGGCGGAGACCATCCGATGGGTCACCTCCCCAAGCCCTCGTTGGTGGTGGCGACGAACCTGTGCAACACCTACATCAAGTGGGGCGAGATCTGGGAGCGGATGTACGAGTGCCCGGTCTTCGTCTTCGACATCCCCGGCTGGCGCGGCAGCGGATTCGAGACGAAGAAGGGTTCAGGCACGTTCCGGGACGACGTCCGCTACGTCGAGGCCCAGATCCATGAGCTGATCGCCCTCGCCGAGGAGGTCACGGGCAGGAGGTTCGACATCGACGAGTTCCGCGAGACCCTCGGCCACGTCAACGAGCTGTCCCGCCTCTTCCAGGAGGTGCTCGAGCTCAACCAGCATCGGCCTGCGCCGTTCAACGCGCTGACCGAAGGCATCAACCTGATGGGCATCGTCAACGCCTATCGGGGAAGCCCGAAGGGCACCCACTTCCTCGAGACCGCCAAGGCCGAGTTCGAAGAGCGCATCGCCAACGGCGTCGGGGCGGTGCCCGACGAACGCTTCCGCCTGCTCCTGGTCGGGACCGCCTGCTACTCCAACTTCCGGGACTTCGCCGGGCTCTTCGAGGACTGGCAGGGAGTGTTCGCCCATTCCGACTACATGTCGTTCGCCGGCGGGGCCCTCGATCGAGGCATCGTCTACGACCTCGATCGACCCTTCGAGTCGATGGCCGAACAGATGGTCCTCAGCACCCAAGAGGCCATGGGCGGCATGTTCTGGGGTCAGGACTGGCTCACCGAGGTCGTCCGCGACTGGGACGTCGACGGCATCGTCTTCCACGGCGTGAAGTCATGTCGCACCGTCTCGACCGGCCTCCCCGACGAACGGGAATGGCTGCTCCGCCACCGGGACATCCCCGGCCTGTTCATCCAGTCCGATCTCGTCGATCCCCGGCTGTGGTCCGAGGCCCAGCTCAAGAACCGGATCGACGCGTTCTTCGAGTCACTCGAGAGTCGCCGGGCCGCCGGCGCGAGGAGGTAGCACGATGCTCGTCGCAGGCGTCGACGTCGGATCCACCCAGACGAAAGCCGTCGTCATGAACGAGAAGCGCGAGGTCCTCGGCAAAGGTCTCGTCCCCACCGGCGCCCGACTCAACGAGGCCGGTCAGGCGGCCTTCGAGGAGGCCCTGGCCCGGGCCGGCGCCAAGGAGTCCGAGGTCGGGTTCGTGGTCGGAACCGGATATGGACGCTATCGGGTCGAGTTCGGCGACGCCCAGGTGACCGAGATCTCCTGCCACGCCCGTGGCGCCGTGTTCCTGTTCCCGAACACCCGCACGGTGCTCGACATCGGCGGGCAGGACACGAAGGGCATCAAGGTCGGCCCCGACGGCCAGGTCATCGACTTCAACATGAACGACAAGTGCGCTGCCGGCACCGGGCGGTTCCTCGGGGCGGCGTCCGAGGCGCTCGAGGTACCCCTTCCCGACCTGGGCGCCTTGGCGCTGTCGGGACGGAACCCGGTCAAGATGACCACCACCTGCACGGTGTTCGCCGAATCGGAGATCCTCGGTTGGCTGGCGAAGGGTCGCCATGTCGAGGACGTCGTCGCCGGTGTCCACAAGGCGATCGCCTCCCGAAGCGTCGGGCTCCTGCGACGGGTCGGGATCGAACCGGAGGTCACCTTCACCGGCGGGGTCTCCAACAACGAGGCCATGGTCGAGCTCATCTCGGAGCTCGTCGGGATGCCGGTGAACACCAGCTCGGAGACCCACCACTGCGGGGCCCTGGGGGCGGCGTTGTTCGCCCTCGAACAGATCCTGACCGGAGCGATGACCGAAAGGCAGACCGTATGAGCGACATCACCGCAGGTATCGACCTGGGCTCGACCTACACCAAGGCGGTCCTCGTCGCGGCCGATGGTACGATCCTGGGCCGCCACGAAGGCAAGACCGGGTTCCATTTCGCCAAGGCGGCGGATCGGGCGCTGCGCGAGTCGTTGGACGACGCCGGCGTCGACCGTGACGACGTCACCTACGTCGCGACGACCGGCTTCGGGCGGTACGCCGCGGACCTGCGGGACCTGGCCATCACCGAGCTGACCTGCCACGCCTACGCGGTGCATGTGTTGTTCCCCGACGTCCGGACGGTCCTCGATGTCGGCGGCCAGCTCGTCAAGGCGATCCGGATGGACGACAAGGGTCGGGTCCAGGGCTTCCGCCTCAACGACAAGTGCGCCGCAGGGTCGGGTGCGTTCCTGGAGAAGACCGTCCGCTACCTCGGCCACGACGTGAACGCCATCACCGGCTACTCGGAGAAGGCGACCAAGCCGGTGAGCGTGTCCTCGGTGTGCGCCGTGTTCGCCGAGTCCGAGATCATCAATCACCTCGCCGCCGGCGAGAAGGAGGAGGACGTCACGGCCGGGGCCGTCGTGGCGTTGGCCGGACGGGCCGCTCAGGTCCTCAAGCGGGTCAAGCCCGAGCCGCCGTGCGCGTTGACGGGTGGGCTCACCCGGGTGCCGCTGGTCCGTCGACAGCTCGAAGAGATCCTCGGCTTCGAGTTCCGCGTGCCCGACCGGGACCTGGGGGCCTTCGCCGGTGCCTACGGAGCAGGCCTCCTGGCCCACCAGCGGCTCCGCAAGGTGCGGGCCACCGAACCCGTCGCGGTCTGAGATGCCGGCCCGGTTCCTCGACCCCGAGGAGGCCGTCGCGCTCGTCGAGCCAGGCTCGACGGTGGCCGTCGGCGGCATGCAGCTCACCGCTGCTCCGATGACCCTCGTGCGCGGCCTCATCCGGCGCCGGGTGCGGATCGGTCGGCTGGTGACCAGCCCGTCGGCGTCGCTGCAGGCCGAGCTCCCGATCGCCGCCGGGCTCGTCGACGAGATCGTCAGCCCCTATGTCGGGTTCGAGCATCTCGGCCTGGCTCCGGCCTTCCGGCGGGCGGCCGAGACCGGAACGCTGCGGATCCTCGAGATCGACGAGGGGTCGCTCACCCATGCGCTCCATGCCGGGGCCGGCGGGATCCCCTTCGTGCCGTGCCCTCCTGGCGTCGACCTCACCGACATCCCGAGGGTCGATCCCGAGCTGTTCCGGCGAGTCGTCGATCCCTTCACGGGCTCCGAGCACTGGGCCGTGCCGGCCATCCGACCCGACACGACGCTGCTCGCCGGCGCGGTCGCCGACGAACGGGGCAATGTCGCCCTCGATCGGTTCCCGTTCACCGACCGCGAGATGGCGCTCGCCGCCCGACGGTTGATCGTCGAGGTCGAAGAGGTCGTCCCGGCCGGGGCGCTCGCCGACCGCGCACCGGGAACGACCCTGCCTTCGTTCCTCGTCGACGCCGTGGTCGTCGCCCCGGGCGGCTGCCACCCCACCGAGTACCCGGAGCGGTACGGCCGGGACGAAGCAGCGATCGTCGACTATCTGCAGCTGGCCAAGGACCCCGCCGGACTGGAGGACCGGGTGGCGGAGCTCGTCGCCGAGAGCGAGGATGCCTATCGAGCACGTCGGGGAGGGACCTCGTGACCGGCTGGAGCACGTCCGAGTTGATGGCGATCGTGATGGCCCGCGCCTTCGACGACGGTGAGGTGGTGGTGATGGGGGCGGTCCCGGCGCTCCCGATGGCAGCCTGCCGCCTCGCCCGTGCCACCCACGCCCCGAACCTGGAGTTCATCGTCGGGGGAAGCGGCACGGTCAGCCCGGAGCCCGACCGGCTCCCCGCGTCGTCCTGCGGTGGCGACCTCGCACCTGCCGCCACCACCTTGGCCCTACCCGACGTCGTCCTCCTCGAGGGGCGCGGCGACGCGTTCGACGTCTTCTGCGCCGGCGGCCTCCAGATCGACGCCCACGGCAACTGCAACCTGATCGTCGTCGGCGACTGGGAGCGCCCGAAGCTCAGGGGTCCAGGCACCGTCGGGCTCCCGTTCCTGCCCAACACCAGGCGCTCGATCATCTACACCCAGAGCCACACGCCGCGGACCTTCGTCGAGAAGGTCGACTTCGTCGGCGGGCCCGGACATCCTTCGGGACCCGAACAGGCGCGACCGTACCGCAAGGAAGGCCCGACGCTGGTGGTCACTCCCTTGGCGACCTTCGACTTCGACGCGACCGGCCGGATGCGCCTCTCCACCGTGCATCCGGGCGTGACCGTGGACGAGGTGCTGGCGGCCACCGGCTTCATCCCGGCACCCGGACCCGGGCCGACCGTCACCCCGGAACCCACCGACGAGGAGCTGGGGACCCTCCGGGCCATCGATCCCGACGGAGTACTGCGAAGATAAGGAGACACCATGGAGTTCGAGAACGAGATCGTCCTGGTCACCGGCGGCGCCAGCGGCATCGGTGCAGCCACGGTCGCCGCCTTCGCCGCGGAGGGGGCCACGGTCGGGATCTGCGACGTCGACGTCGACGGCGCCGACGCCGTCGCCCGGCAACATGCGAACGCCTTCGTCGTAGAGATGGACGTCACCGACGCGGAGGGAGTGAAGGCCGCGGTCGACGACATCGCCGCCGAGCACGGTCGGATCGACGTGCTGGCCAACGTGGCCGGGTGGGACCGGGTCATGGCGTTCGTCGACACCACCCCGGAGTTCTGGGACCGGGTCATCGCCATCAACTACCGCGGGATCCTTGCCACCTGCCACGCGGTGCTCCCGCACATGATCGAGGCCGGCGGCGGCGCCATCGTGAACACGGCGTCGGAGGCCGGGCGGAACGGGTCGTCGGGTGAGGCCGTCTACTCGGGGACCAAAGGCGGCGTCATCGCCTTCTCCAAGGCCGTCGCCCGAGAGGTGTCCCGTCACGGGATCCGCGTCAACGTCGTGGCCCCCGGCCTCATCGAGACGCCCCTGCTGCGAGGGATGATCGACGAGGGTCACGGGCGTCTCATGGAGGCCATCGTCAAGGCGACCCCCATCCGTCGCTTCGGTCGCCCCGAGGAGGTCGCCGACGCCATCGTCTTCCTCGCCTCGGACCGGGCGAGCTTCGTCACCGGTCAGACCCTCGGAGTGAGTGGCGGGTTGGTGATGGGCTGACCGGACGGTCGGCTACGCTTCCGTGCCGGGATGCGCCCAACCGGAGGGACCCGAACATCCATGAGCACCGACGACACACTGGTCGACGTCAACGACCTCACCGCGAAACAGGAGCATCTGGTCCGCACCGGCTACCAGGTGTTCTCCGAACAAGGCATCGACGGGGCGTCGCTCCAGGAGATCGCCGACCGGGCCGAGGTGTCCAAAGGGCTGATCCTCTATCACTTCGGTTCCAAGGAGGCCTTCGCCCTGGCGACGATGGAGTGGGCACTCACTCGCACCGCCGAGAGGATCCGTCGCTCCCTGGCGACCGCAGCCTCCCCCGAGGAGCGGATCTCGGCGATGCTGCGAGCCATCTTCCACAACGCCGCCGCCAACCGGCGGTTCTACCTGACCTACCTCGACCTGCTGACCCGCGCGGCCCGGGTGGACAGCTTCGGGCAGGTGAACGACACCTTCCGGACCATCGTCAACTCGCTCTACCGCGACGTGGTCGCCCAGGGTGTCGAGGAGGGCGTCTTCGACGTCGGTGACCTCGACGAGGCCGCCGAGGCGGTGCGGGCCATCATCGACGGCACCTTCCTCCTGTGGCTCCAGGAGACGCACTGGCGCCGGGAACACGCCGCCTACCGGGACCGCTGCCGGCGTGCCCTGCTGCGCTACCTGGGCTGCCGCTGAGCGAGGCCGCCTCCTCAGTCCAGCTCGGTCACGTCGCGGATCTTGTCGACGACGTAGTAGATGGTGGCGTTGGAGCAGCTCCCCTTCTTGCCTCTCACCGATCCGCGGCCCGTGGAGGTGATCTTGACGGAGCTCCACTTGCCCGTGTTCTCGGCCAGGAAGGCGAAGCTGTGGCCTTCCCGATTGGTCAGGTCGAAGGACGACTCGAACGACAGTGACGAGGGGTCCCGCATCAGATCGAGGGCGACGTCGACGGGGATGTCACCCGACGCACGCAGCACGGCCGAGGTCTGCCCGGGGGCCAGCACGACGGACCGATCCAGGGCCAGGGTCAGGGTCTGGACGGTCGTGAACGCCGTCGGATCGTCGGGGCGGCGACGCAGGACCGTGACCGACAGATCGGTCAACTCGAAGCTGACGTCGCCGACGTTGCGGATCTGCAGTCCGATCGCCAAGGTCCCGCCGTTGAGCTGGACGCCTTCGCTGCGCGACAGCTCGAGCGCTCGGTCGTAGTGCTGCTGGGAGGCCTGGGTGGACGACTCGGTGAAACTGCGCTGCTGCTCGTTCGAGTAGCCGTTGGTGGCCGCGTACTGGTACGAGCCCTTGACCGAGAATGCCTTCGGGAACGCGGCTTCCGCCTCGACACCGACCGTGTCGGTGGACTCGTCCCAGACCTTGAGCGTCTGGGGGTCCGTCGAGCTGGTGGTGCGTTCGGTCGACTGCACGAGGCCGGTCTCGATCGTCTCGATCCGGGTCGAGTCCTCGGTACGGACCGCATCGAGGGTGATGGCGGTTTGGCCCGCCAGGGTCAGTTCCATCTGCGGAACGTTGGCGATGAGGGGATCGAACGGATCACGCCGTTCGATGACCTCGACGTAGTCGTCGATGGCATCGCCGTCGGTATCGGCCAGGGTGGGGGACGTGCCGAGCTCGGTCGCTTCGCTGCCGTCGAACAGGCGGGGGTTCCCGCGAGAGTCGCCGTCGGTATCGACCGCCAACGGCGAACTCCCCCCAGGTCTCGAGCTCGGCGCGGTCGTCGAGGCCGTCACCGTCGGTGTCCGCCAAGGTCGGATCGGTACCGTCGAGGCGCTCGGCGTCGTCGCATCGTCCGTCGCCGTCGGAGTCGGTGTTCGTGGGACTCGACGCCACCGTGCGGGCGGCCCCGACGCCGTTCCCGTCGGTGACGATCACCGCCCAGCAGGCCCGACCGTCGCGACCCGCTCCGGGGGACGGCGTGGGCCTGCATGATGTCTTTCCTTCGGTTCGATGAGGCGAACACCTTACCGGGCGACCTCGTCGGCCGCATGGGACGCCGCCCGCGGGGGCCCGGTGCGACGGCAGCCTCGCTCCCTGGGCTGTCGCTGAGCGACGCCGCCTCCTCAGTCCAGCTCGGCCACCCCAACGCCACCCATCGACGAGCCCACCGGCAACCCGACCCGGTCGAGTCCAGACCGGCCCTCACCGGGCCTTGACGTGTGTGTGTGTGTGACAGACTCGACGTGAATGGGTCGTTGGCGGCGTATCGGGCAGCCCTGATGAACGAAAGGAGACGACCATGCGGTTCTTCGACCCCCGTCAGGAGGACGTGCCGGTTCGCTCGTTCCTCGCACGCTCGTTCCTCGCAGCCATCCTCGTCGTGGCGACGCTCGTGGCAGCCGTCCCCGCATCGGGGCTCAGCGCGAGTTGCACGGCGAAGGTCTACTACTCGAGTTGGTTGGGGCTCACCACGCAAGGCGCCAAAGCGTACTGCTCGAGCATCGGAGCGGACACGAAGGTCCGAGCCCACCATCACAACTGGGGACGCGACGCGTACTCGGAGTACTTCACCGATCTCTACCGCTGGCACTACTCGGGCCACTCGTGGAGAAGCGGGTGGGCATCGGCGGACATGGCACCACGCTGATCTGCCCACATCCAGAGCCCATCGGACACCGGCGGCCCTGCCTGGTTGGTAGGGTCGCCGGTGTGCGGGGCCGAGGAGATCCCGATGGCGACTGATCCGGTACATCCCGTGGAGACGATCACCGTCCGCGTTGACGATCTCGCGGTCGCGTACCGATCCGGCCGCGGCCGAGTACGGGTGTTCGAGGGGGTGCGACTCGTCGCTGCTCCCGGCCAGATCACCGCGATCACCGGACCGAGTGGCTCGGGCAAGACTAGCCTGCTCCATGTGATCGCCGGCATTGTGGAGCCGGTCGAGGGAACCGTCGAGTTCATCGCCGACGGCGCGGCCCCGACGGCCCGGCCACGTATCGGGTTCGTCTACCAAGACCATCGACTCGTGCCGTTCCTCACCGCCGAGGAGAACGTTCATCTCGCCGCCGAAGTCGCAGGTCGCACTCTGCCCGAACCGGAGTTGGTGTCGCTCTTGCAGCACCTCGGAGTCGACGGCCTGCAACGGTCGTTGCCCGACGAGCTGTCCGGTGGCGAGCAGCAGCGGGTGGCGATCGCTCGAGCCGTCGCATCGGGCGCCCCGGTGCTGCTCGTCGACGAACCCACTGCATCGGTCGATCGGGAAGCGGCGAGATCGATCGGGGCGTTGTTCCGAGATCTCGCCCGGTCCTGGCCGGTGACGGTCCTCGTCGCCACCCACGATCCGCTGATCATTGCCACTGCCGATGTCGTCGTCCCGATCACCGCGAGGTCCCGACGGAGTCCGCGATGAGGAGAGCAGTTCGGTCCGGATGGCTCGCCATCCGGTCGATCAGGCACCGGCCGGGTCTCTATGGGAGATCCATCGTGGCCACGGCCATCGTCGTGGCGGCCGCGATGGCCCCAGCGACGTTCGCCCGCAGCGTGAGGGGAGCGCTCGTTGACGACCTCCTGGTCCAGGCAGGTGGACGGGAGCTGATCGCCCAATATACCGCCTCGGGTTCAACACAGGCCCTGCGATCCGATCCGGAGGTCGACGCCGTGTGGTTCGAGCCGGTCACGGTCACGAGTTCCGGCGCACGTATCGACGCCGCCATCGTGCTCTACGAGAAGCCTCCTCATGCCATGCCGGGGCTGGTGCGAGGCGACAAGCCCCAACAGCCGGGCCAAGCGGCGATCACCTCCGAGATGGCGGCAGCCCTGTCCATCGGCGTCGACAGCCTCCTCGAGACCCGAGTCGGGAGACTGCAGGTGTCGGGAATCTACGTCTCTCCGGCGCGCCCACAAGTCACCGAAGCCGTCGCCGTCGTCGATACGGCGGCCCTTCCGGACCGCCCACCCGACGCGTACTTCATCGGCCGAGCAGCCTTCGAGCGGTTCTCCGGGGAACTGAGCATCCAGTCCCTTGCCGGCCATCTCGAAGAGAACCCGTACATCAGTCGCGCCCGTCAGATCGCTGCGGCGGCGGCAGGAGCAGGACCGGCGATCATGCTCCTGATGGTGGCGGCACTGCTCGCCGTGCTCGTGGCGTGGGGCCGCGCCCTCGGGCGCGAGATCTCCGGGCTGCGAGCAGCGGGGATGTCCGGTCGCCAGGTCGACCGGGTCTTCCGTATCGCCGCCGGGGTGTTCCTCATCTCCGGCGCAGTGCTCGGCGTTGCGACGCTCGTCGCACTCTTCTCCACAGCCGGTCGGGCACTTGCATCGATGGTGGCCCAGGAGTGGCTCCACGTGCGTCATGCCTGGTGGTCGGGCTTGGGGTTCGCCGCCATGGCCGTGGCCGCGATCGTCGTCGCCGACACCACCCGGGCCTGGCAACCACACAGGACTCGGAACCCCCTCCGAGCGCCCGGGAATGGCTTCGCTACCGTCGTCGTTCCGCTGGTGGTCGGCGCAGGATGCCTCGCCTGGGTAGGCACCAGGTCGGGTCCTCGAACCGTCGGCATCGCCATCATAGCGATGCTCGGAACGATCCTCGTTCTTGTCGCCCTCCTACCGGCCATCGCCCTGGCATCGAGTCGACTCGTCCGAGGAGGGACGAGAGCAGTCATTCGCGCGCTCGATGCCGGCCGCGCGCCGATCGTGCTCGTCGCGACGATCCTCCTCGGCATGGGGTCCTTCGCGGCTGCACTGGTTCATGTCGAACGGACTACCCTCGCGATACGGGACTCCAACGCCATCCCGGCACGCGCGCTCGTGCTCGAAACCGTCCGACCGGCAGATGCGGCGAAGCTACGGTCCGGATACCGGCGGGTGACCGGACGGGAAGCGATCGAGTTCCGACGGCCGGACGAGACGGCGGCGATGATCCGGCTCGTCCCAGGGAGTGCCGAGCAGTGCGTGGCGTCCGCGTCCACGATCGACGCAGCTCTGGATCGATGCGGGGACTCCGACGGGCTCTACATGGCGAGCGTCGCGGCCGAATCCATCGGTCTGGACTTCGACGACACGACCTGGAAGATCTCCCCCAGGCTGGACGACGGCAGCGGGTCCGTGGCGGTCGTGTCCATCGACCCGACGACGGGTGCCATCATGTCGGTGGACTCGGTCTCGCCGGTGGCCGCATCGTCCTGGTTCGGAGAGTACTCCGCCGGCGCCCTGGCGCCCCCCGGTGTCCTCGAAAGCGATCCGGCCACGGCCATGTCCTACGTCGTCCTCCCGGGGTTCGCCGACCTTCCACCCGACCAGCAGGCCCAGGTTCAGGAGCTCATCTTCCGCCATGCCGGGTACTCGCTCGTCTTCTTCAAAGAGGCCGAGGACTACGGCATGCTCTCTCTCGAGTACGGCATCGTGGCCGTCGTCGGAGCGCTCTACGTCTCGGCGTTCATGTTCTGGGGGACCGCCGGACCGCGTTCGCTTCCCGAGTTGTCCGCGTTGCTGGCCATCACCCGCCCAACCCGCATGTGGCAGAACAGAGTCGCCGCAACCTGGCTCATTCCGGCCGTCGTGGTGCCGATAGCAGCCGGCCTCGTCGGACTCGCCGCGGCTCGGGTCCTGACCGGGATCCGTATCGAGGGGGCCGCCCCGTTGATGGGGGCGTTCGTTGCGACCGGGTGCGCATCGGGAATCGTCGCCGGCTACCACTCGCTACGGACACTGGGACGACCGCGATGACGAACTCCGATCGTCAAGGTCGCCGAACGACGCGCGCCCGATCGAGCGTCGCGCCTCGTCGGCCGCATGGGACGCCGCCCGGTCGGTTCCCCACGGCCGGGCTTCAGGCCCGCAACTTGAACCGCTGGATCTTGCCGGTGGCGGTCTTGGGGAGCTCGGCAACGAACTCGATCCACCGCGGGTACTTGTACGGGGCCAGGCCCTGTTTGCACAGCGCCCGCAGCTCCGCCTCGAGATCGTCACCGGCCGCCGAGGGGTCGGTCAGCACCACGAACGCCGCGGGTTTGACGAGGTCGGCGTCGTCGCGCCGGCCGATCACCGCGGCTTCGAGCACCAGCCGGTGCTCCATCAACTTGGCCTCGATCTCGAACGGCGACGTCCAGATCCCTCCGACCTTCAGCATGTCGTCGCTCCGACCCTGGTAGGAGAAGTAGCCGTCGGCGTCCCGCACGTACGTGTCACCCGTGTCGAGCCAGTCGTCGCCGAGCATCGTGGCGGCGGTCTTGTCGGGGTTGTTCCAGTAGGCCCGGGCCGCGGACAAGCCGTGGACGAGCAGGCGCCCGCCCTCGCCTGGCGGCAGCTCGCTGCCGTCCTCGTCGACGACCCGCGCCGTGTAGCCGGGCACCGGCTTGCCGCTGGACCCGGGTTTGATGTCGTCGGGACGGTTGGAGATGAAGATGTGCAGCAACTCGGTCGAGCCGATCCCGTCGAGGATGTCGAGGCCGGTGCGGTCCTTCCATCTCGTGAGGATGTCGGGAGGCAACGCTTCGCCCGCCGATACGCACATCCGTACCGACGAGGTGTCCGGCGCCAGGTCGTCGAATGCGGCGAGCTGGGCTGCGTAGAGGGTCGGCACCCCGAAGTAGAGGGTCGGGGAGAAACGACCGATCACCTCGAAGGTCGTCTCCGGTGTCGGCCGACCGTCGAACAGGACGGCCCTGCCGCCGACCCACAGGGGGAAGGTCATGCCGTTGCCGAGCCCGTAGGCGAAGAACAACTTCGCGGCCGAGAAGAACACGTCGTCCTCCCGTGCCCCGAGGGTCTCGACGCCGTAGCGCTGCGACGTGACCACCATGTCGCGGTGGCGATGGATGGCGCCTTTGGGGTTGCCCGTCGATCCCGACGAGTACAGCCAGAAGCAGTCCTCCTGCGCCGACGTCGGCGCCGGTTCGAGCTCCGTGGAGGCCTCGGCGAGGAGGGCGGCCAGCGTCAGGCCATCGCCCTCGGTACGGATCCGGTGCGCAGGCCCGCCGTCGACCGCGTCGAGCGCAGGGACGAGCTCGGCGTCGTACTCGGGCGACCAGACGACGGCGGCCGCCTCGGAATCCGCGACGATGAACTCGTAGTCCTTGGCTCGCAGCAGCGTATTGAGCGGAACGGGAACGAGCCCCGCCTTGATCGCCCCCCAGAACACGTAGTAGAACGCCGGGTCGTCCTTGACGACCATCAGCACCCGATCCCCGCGGGACAATCCGAGACCGACCAGGGCGTTGCCGGCCCGGTTGACGTGATCGCCGAGCTCACCGTAGGTGACGTCGACGCCGTGGTTCGTCGAGATGGCGACTCGCCCGGCCCGGCCCTCTGCGAGGTGGCGATCGATGAACGGGACCGCCACGTTGAAGGTGGGAGCGAAGATCAACTCCTCGGGGGTCACGGTCACGGTGTGGTCGTTCACGTTCACGCTCCTTCCGTCGGTCCGGCAGGCTCCGATCCGCCACGCTATCGTAGCTGTCCAGGCGGTCAGTCGCCCGAACGCGACGGAGGGAGGTCCACATGGATCCGAGAACGACCACGAGCAAGCGGGAAGAAGGTCGGCGTACCCCGCCCCGGGGTGTGAGCCGGCGCACGTTCATCAAGTCGGCGGGGATCCTCGCCGGAACGGTCGCCGCAGGACCGTTGCTGTCGGCCTGCGGGGCCATCGGCAGCAGCGGCGGCACGAGCGGCCCGCTCAAGATCGGGCTCCTGTTGCCCTACTCGGACATCTACGCCGTACTCGGCGAGTCCATCACCGACGCGATGAAGATGTACTTCGAGGGGATCGGCAACGAGGCGGGCGGTCGGACGATCGAGATCATCGCCGAGGACACCCAACTCAAGCCGGACGTCGGCCTGGAGAAGGCCCGCAAGCTCGTCGAGCAGGACGAGGTCGACCTCGTCGCCGGAGTGGTCAGCTCCGGGGTGGCCGTCGGCCTGCGGGACTACTTCCACGAGAACAAGAAGCTGCTGATCATCGCCAACGCGGGCGCCAACGTGCTGACCAGGGCCAAGAAGAGCCCCTACATCTTCCGCACGTCGTTCAGCAACTGGCAACCGAACTGGCCGCTGGGCGGATGGGCCTACGAGAACGTCGCCCAGAAGGTGTTCGTCTCCGCTCCCGACTACGGGGCCGGACACGACATGGTCAGCGGCTTCCTGAACTCGTTCCAGGCCATGGGCGGCGAGATCGTCGCCGAGCCGCAGTTCACGCCGTTCCCGCAGATGGGCGACCCGGCGCCGTTCATCACCGAGATCCAGCAGGCCAAGCCCGACATGGTCTACTGCTTCTACTCGGGCGGCGCCGCGGTGACGTTCGTGAAGGCCTACGGCGAGTTCGGCCTCACCGGCGACATCCCCTTGGTGTGCGCCGGGTTCACGGTCGAAGAGGACGTGCTGCCGTCGGAGGGCGACGCCGCCCTCGGCGCCAAGAGCGGCTTGCACTGGGCGCTGCAGCTCGACAACCCGACGAACGAGGCGTTCACCGCGGCCTACAAGGACAAGACCGGCAAGGACGCCAACGTCTTCGCGATGCAGGGATACGACACGGCCCGGGTGATCGCCGAGAGCCTGAACGCGGTGGAGGGCAACACCTCCGACGTCGACCAGCTCATCGACGCCATCGAAGCCGTCGAGTTCCCGAGCCCACGGGGGACGTTCAAGTTCGATCCGGCCACCCACAACGTGATCAACAACGTCTACATCAGGGACGTGCAGGACGTCGGCGGTGAGCTCCACAACGTCGTCATCGACGACCTCGGGGAGTTCGCCGACCCGGGCGACGACTCGAAGGGCTGATCGAGGCAACACACGATCCGAGGGTGGGGCCGGTCACGGCCCCACCCTCCCGTCCCTTCGAGGGTGAACGACGTGGACCAGCTGCTCCCCCAACTCGTGAACGGGCTCGTGCTCGGGCTGTTGCTGTTCCTCATCGCTGCGGGGTTCTCCCTGATCTTCGGGTTGATGGATGTGATCAACCTCGCGCACGGGTCGTTCCTGCTCTTCGGCGGATACGTCGGCTTGTCGGTCATCCGTGCGACCGGCAACTTCTGGCTTGCGGCCGCCGTCGTCCCTCTCGTCACCGGCGCCGTCGGCCTGCTGATCGAGGTCACGGTCCTCCGACGCACCTACACCCGTGGCCACCTGATCCAGGTCCTGCTCACCCTCGGTCTGGCGCTGATCGCCGCCGACCTGATGCGCTGGAACTGGGGCGCCTACGTCGAGTCGGTTGACGCTCCCGCGGCGCTGGCCGGGCTCGTCGATTTCGGGGGCGTCTTCCAGGTCCCCCTGTACCGGTTGGCGATCATCGGGTTCGGCCTCGTCATGGCCGGCGCGCTGTGGGTGGTCCTCGAACGCACCCGTCTGGGTGCCGTCGTGCGAGCCGGGGTCCTCGATCGCGAGATGGTCGCCGCCCTCGGCATCGACATCGACAAGGTGGTCGCCGGGGTCTTCGCGTTGGGGACGGCGCTGGCGGGCCTCTCCGGCCTCCTCGCCGCCCCGGTGACCAGCCTCTACCCGGGTCTCGACTTCGACTTCCTCATCCTGGCCCTCGTGGTGGTCGTCGTCGGCGGGATGGGGAGCCTCAAGGGTGCCTTCTGGGGGGCGCTGCTGGTGGGCATGGCCGACGTGCTCGGCAAGGCGTACTTCCCCGAGTTCTCGCTGTTCGCCATCTTCCTGATCATGGCCATCGTCCTCCTCGTCCGACCCCAGGGGTTGTTCGGGACGAGGGAAGCGACATGACGACGAACGTGGCCCGGACGGCACGGCGCAACCGGTGGGCCATCCCCGGGCTCGTCCTGGCGCTCGTCGCCGTCCCGTTCCTCCTCGGGACGTTCGAGGTCTCGCTGGCGACCACCGCCCTGATCTTCGCCGTGTTCGCCATGAGCCTCGACCTGCTCGTCGGGTACACGGGACTGGTATCGCTCGGTCACGCCGCCTTCTTCGGCTTCGGCGGCTACGTGGCCGCCTACACGGCGATCCATCTCACC
Source organism: Acidimicrobiia bacterium (assembly GCA_026985095.1). GTDB lineage: Bacteria > Actinomycetota > Acidimicrobiia > Spongiisociales > UBA5794 > JALSQW01. Next base: position 187,331 of record JALSQW010000012.1, read on the forward strand.
GGGAACCTGGTCGTGGTGCTCCCGGTCGTCGCCGGCGCCACGGCCGTTCTCGCCGTCGTTCTCGGGTTCCTGGCGCTTCGCACCTCGGGCATCTACTTCCTCATGCTCACGCTCGCCTTCGGGCAGATGCTCTTCGGGCTGGCCGTCAAGTGGACGCCGGTCACGGGAGGGTCGGACGGCCTCGCCGGCGTGCCCGCCCCGTTCGTCGGGATCGGCCCGCTGTCGTACGTCTTCGCGGGGCGGGTCCGGTTCTACTACCTGGTCGTGGTGGCGGTGCTGGCGTTGGGATGGTTCCTCGTTCGCGTCGTGCGGAGCCCCTTCGGCCACGCGCTCGTGGGCATCAAGGACAACGAGGAACGCCTCGCCTCCCTCGGCTACGACACGTGGCGCTACAAGATGGCCGCGTACGTCATCGCCGGCGTCGTGGCCGGTCTCGTCGGCGCGCTGTTCGTCTTCTTCAACCGCCACGCCGCCCCGGAGAACCTGTTCTGGGTGGTGTCTGGGGAGGTCCTGCTGATGGTGATCATCGGGGGCGCGGGCACGATGTACGGGCCCGCCCTCGGCGCGGTCGGGGTGCGGTTGTTCGAGTCGTACGTCTCGAGCTACACCGACCGCTGGCAGACGCTCCTCGGACTCCTGTTCGTGGCGTTCGTGCTGTTCGCTCCCGGGGGTATCGTCGGCGTCGTCCGTCGCTGGAGGAACCGTGGACGCGCTCCGGGTTGAGGCATTGACCCGCCGGTTCGGCGGGGTGGTCGCGGTCCACCGAGTGAGCCTCGACGTCGCCGAGGGGGAACGTCGCGCCATCATCGGCCCCAACGGGGCCGGCAAGACCACCCTCTTCAATCTGGTCGCAGGCAAGCTCACCCCGTCGGAGGGGGCGATCCGGTACCGAGGCACCGACATCACCGGGCTCGCTCCCTACCAGCGTGCGCGACTCGGCATCGGACGGACCTTCCAGAGGACGAACCTGTTCCCGTCGCTGACCGTCGCCGAGAACATCCGTCTGGCGGTGCTCGCCCACACCGACCGAGCCCGGCGCATCCTCGTCCCGGTGGAGCGGTTCGCCGACGTCGAGGATCGGGTCGACGAGCTCCTCGACGGTTTCGACCTGGGGGGCCGGTCCACCACCGAAGTGCACGAGCTCTCCTACGGCGAACAGCGCCAACTCGAGATCGCCCTGGCCCTGGCCGGGCGACCGTCGCTGCTCCTGCTCGACGAGCCGACGGCGGGCATGTCCCCGGCCGAGACCTCCTCGATCACCGAGATCATCTCCAGCCTGCCCCGTGAGGTGACGTTGCTGGTGATCGAACACGACATGGACGTCGTCTTCACGCTGGCGGACCGCATCTCGGTGCTCCATCACGGTGAGGTCATCGCGGAGGGCACGCCCACAGAGGTGCGCGACGACCCCAACGTCGTCCAGGTCTACTTCGGGGGTGGCGGCTGATGCTCCGCCTCCACGGCGTCCACGCCTACTACGGCGACAGCCACATCCTCCAGGGGGTCGACCTCGTCGTCGGTGAAGGTGAGGTCGTGGCGCTCCTCGGCCGCAACGGCATGGGCAAGACCACGACGATCTCCGCCATCGTGGGGTTGGTCCCGCCCCGCCGAGGTTCGGTGCGGTTCGGATCCGAGGAGCTCGTCGGCCGCTCACCGTACGAGATCGCTCGCCTCGGGATCGGGCTCGTCCCGCAGGGTCGGCGCCTGTTCCCCGAGCTCACGGTACGAGAGAACCTGACCTTGGCGATGCGCTCGTCCGGTGACGGCGACGGGTGGGTGCTGGACCGCATCCATGAGATGTTCCCGATCCTCGAGATGCGCAGCCAGGTTCCCGCCGGGCGCCTGAGCGGCGGCGAGCAGCAGATGGCGGCCATCGCCAGGGCGCTCCTGACGAACCCGCGGCTGGTCCTCCTCGACGAGCCGTCCGAGGGCCTCGCCCCGATCATCGTGGAGCAGATCGGCGAGATCGTGTCCTCCCTGCGCGACCGGGGCCTGTCGGTCCTCCTCGTCGAACAGCACCTCCCGATGGCGCTGGCGGTCGCCGACCGCTGCGCGATCATGTCGAAGGGAGTGATCGTCTACGAGGGCACCGCCGCCGAGCTGGCCGCCGACGACGACGCCCGGGCCCGACATCTCGGCGTCTGATCGGGCCGCCGGGCCGCAAGGCCGAGACTGACCACTCGGTCAACTTGCGGTGCGGTTCGTGGTACGATCGCACCATGAACGTGGACTTCCGCACCCATCCCGACCGCTACCGCCACTGGCGACTCACCATCGACGGCGAGATCGCCCGCCTCGGTATGGACGTCGACGAAGCCGGCGGTCTCGGCCCGTGGGAGTTGAAGATGAACTCGTACGACCTGGGCGTCGACATCGAGCTCTACGACGCGGTCCAACGGCTCCGGTTCGAGCATCCCGAGGTCAAAGCCGTCGTCATCGAGTCGCTGAAGGAGCGGATCTTCTGCGCCGGAGCGAACATCCGGATGCTCGGATGCTCCACCCATCCCGAGAAGGTCAACTTCTGTAAGTTCACCAACGAGACCCGCAACGGCATCGAGGATGCCTCCCGCAACTCGGGCCAACGCTACCTCGCGGCGCTCAACGGCAGCGCCGCCGGCGGAGGCTACGAGCTGGCACTCGCGACCGACCACATCGTGCTCGTCGACGACGGCACCGCGACGGTCGCCCTCCCGGAGGTCCCGCTGCTGGGCGTGCTCCCGGGAACCGGCGGGTTGACCCGCCTCGTCGACAAGCGCTTCGTCCGCCGGGACCTCGCCGACGTGTTCTCCACCGTCGAAGAGGGGGTCAAGGGGGAACGGGCCGTCGCATGGCGACTGGTCGACGAGGTCGCCCCCACCTCCCGGTTCGCCGAGACCGTCGCCGCCCGGCTGCACGACCTGGCGGCGACCAGCGACCGCCCCTCGGAGGGTCCCGGCATCGAGCTGACCCCCCTCGAGCGGGAAACGAGCGACACCACGATCACGTACCCCCATCTCCGGGTGACACTCGATCGCGGCCTCCGCACCGCCACGATCGTCGTGGAAGGACCGACGCAGGGACCTCCCACCGGACCCGCCGCGGCGGTCGAGCTCGGCGCCCGATTCTGGCCCCTGGCCATGACCCGTGCCCTCGACGACGCCATCTTGCACCTGCGCACCAACGAGCGGGACATCGGCACCTGGCTCCTGAAGACCGAAGGGGATCCCGAGATCGTCGCCGCCCACGACGCGTTCCTCCTCGATCACCTCGACCATTGGGCGATCCGCGAGATCGTCCTGTACCTGAAGCGGACCCTCCGTCGGATCGACGAAACCTCACGATCGATCTTCACCCTGGTCGAGCCGGGGAGCTGCTTCGTCGGCGCCCTCGCCGAGCTGCTCTTCGCCGCCGATCGCAGCTACATGCTCGACGGCACCTTCGACGGCATCGACGAACCCGAGGCGAAGCTCCGCCTCACCGGCGCCAACTTCGGCCCCTTGACGATGGACAACCACCTCACCCGCCTCGCCACCCGTTTCTGGGGACGCGACGACGCCCTGAGCCACGCAGCGAGTCTGGTCGGCAAGGAGCTCGACGCCGTGGAGGCCCACGACGCCGAGCTGGTGACCTTCGCCTACGACGACATCGACTGGGACGACGAACTGCGCATCGCCCTCGAAGAGCGGGCATCGTTCTCGCCCGACGCGCTCACCGGGATGGAGCAGAACCTCCGCTTCCCCGGACCCGAGACGATGGAGACCAAGATCTTCGGTCGCCTGACGGCCTGGCAGAACTGGATCTTCACCCGGCCCAACGCGTCGGGCCCCGACGGGGCATTGCAACGCTACGGGACCGGGCTGCGACCCGACTTCAACCGGAACCGCACCTGAGGAGAGGACGATGACCACCATCGCGGACAAGGTCGACTATTCGACGCTCATCCCCAACAACGTCGGCCTGGCCGACGATCAGAAGCTGCTCCGAGCCCTGGAGAAGTGGTACCCGAAGTACCTGGACTGGTGGATGGACATGGGTCCGACCGGCTTCATCCACGAGACGCCCTTCCAGGAAGCCGACGTGTGGCTCCGGACCGCCGTCAGCGTCGAACGCGACGGATGGGCCAAGTTCGACTACGTGCGGATGCCCGACTATCGCTGGGGGATCCTGCTGGCCCCCACCGAGGAGGGCCGGACCGTTCCCTTCGGAGAGCATCGGGGTGAACCGGCGTGGCAGGAGGTCCCCGGCGCCTACCGAGCGATGCTGCGGCGCCTCATCGTCATCCAGGGAGACACCGAGCCGGCGTCCGTCGAGCAACAGCGCCACCTCGGCAAGACCGCTCCATCGCTGTACGACATGCGCAACCTGTTCCAGGTCAACGTCGAGGAAGGCCGGCACCTGTGGGCCATGGTCTACCTCCTCCAGCGCTACTTCGGGCGCGACGGCAGGGAGGAAGCCGAGGAGCTCCTTCGCCGCCGCTCGGGCGACCCCGACCGGCCCCGCATGCTCGGTGCCTTCAACGAGGAGACCCCCGACTGGTTGTCCTTCTTCATGTTCACGTACTTCACCGATCGTGACGGCAAGATGCAGCTCGAAGCCCTCGCCCAGTCCGGGTTCGATCCCCTCTCACGCACCTGCCGGTTCATGCTCGCCGAGGAAGCCCACCACATGTTCGTCGGCGCCACCGGCGTCGGCCGCATCGTCAAGGCGACCGCCCAGGCCATGCGCGACGCCGGGATCGACGATCCCTACGACGTCGAGCGGATCCGATCCCTGGGGGTGATCGACCTCCCGCTGATCCAACGCAAGCTCAACCTGCACTTCTCGCTCACCCTCGACCTGTTCGGGTCGGAGGAGTCGACGAACGCCGCCAACGCGTTCCACGCCGGGCTGAAAGGACGGTTCCACGAGACCGCCATCGACGACGACCACCAGCTCCTCGGTTCCACCTACCCGGTCACCAAGCTCGTCGACGGCGCCTTCCGTCAGGTGGACGTTCCCGCCCTGAACGCCTTGAACGCCCGGCTGCGGGACGACTACGTGGAGGACTGCATGGGCGGGGTCCGGCGATGGAACCGTTACATCGCCGACGCCGGCGTCGACTTCGAGCTGACCCTCCCCCATGTGGCCTTCCACCGCCAGATCGGTGAGTTCGCCGGCCTCCACGTGACCCCCGACGGACGGGTCGTCGACTCCTCGACGTGGGAGAAGCGCCGCGCGACCTACCTGCCGACCGACGCCGATCGCCTCTTCATCGAGGCCCTGATGCAACAGGTGACGACCCCCGGCGAGTTCGCCTCGTGGATCGCCCGGCCGCAGAAGGGGATCGGACAGCAGTCGGTCGACTTCGAGTACGTGCGGATCCCGGCGACGGGCTGAACCGCACCCCCCTCAACCCGCACGGAGGACCTCTCGGCGGTCCTGGTTCGAACGGCGCACGACCCCGGCGAGCTCCCACGCCAGCCACCACAGGTCGATGGCGAGGGCGGCCCCGGCGATCCGCATCCACACCCCCCCTGCGGCCGCCGCCACGAGCAAGGCGACGACGGCGACGACATGCGCCGCGAACTGTCGTCGGGGGCCGACCCCCGGCAGGAGTTGACGCATGTTGCGGATCCGCACCGCGGACGGGCGGTCGGCGTGGCTCACCAGGTTCTGGAGGTGCAGCCACGACAGGAACGGGACGATCTTGTAGAGCATCCCTTCCACGACCGACACCCCGAACCCGAAGACGGAGAGGGCGCCGAGCGTCAGCGCCGGCCCGGTTCGGGCGAGGTCGACGACGCCGAGGGCTCCGGCACCGACCACGCCCGTCGCGGCGAGTACCGACACCATGCCCGATCGCCAATCGTCGGTCGTGACGTCGCGGAGCTTGCGGCGACGGTGCGCCTGCAGCCAGAGGGTGGTCGCGGCATGGACCGCCATCGCCCCGATGGCGAGGCCGGCGCCGACGGCGGCGACCGCCGACCACCGCTCCAGTCTGCCCACCGTCCACCCGACGAGCCCGAGGAAGCCGACACCCGGCAGCAGCCGCTGGATCCCCCGGGGGTAGTGCGGCGTGACCTGGAACATGGGAACCACCTGGAACGACACCCCCATGACCAGCAGACCCAGCCAGCCGATGAGCGCCCAGGCGAGATGCACGTCGGTGAGGTCCCTCCGGAGGGTCATCCAACCGGCATGGCCGGCCAGGAACGTCACACCGAGGCCGGCCACGACCACGAGGGAGACCACGGCCAGGCCCATGGCCCTCCCCGTCGGATTGCGGCGAGCTCGCCATGCCGCCGCCATGGCGGCCGCGGCGAACACGGCCAGGCCGGCTCCCACGAACACCCCGCCGATGCCGACGACCACGCCCCACCGGGACGCCAGACCGAGCGCCATCGCAAGGCTCCCGACGGCGACGCCGAGCTGACTCGCCGGGCCCACCCACGACGCCCCGGGGACCGGGACGCCCGTGACGACGGGCAGGACCTGAACGACCGCGCCGGCCATGACGAGTGTCAGGAAGCCCAGGGTGACCAGATGGAGCGCCCCGATCAGCTCACCGGCGTACCGACTGGTCGCCGCCCGGTCGCCCACGATGCCGAGCATCAACCCACCGAGGCCACCGAGGACCGGCGCCACGAGGAACGCCCGCAGCGGCACCCACCGCGGCGGCATCCGGTCGAACCGGAGGTCACCACCACCGGGGATCATGCGCCGTCGACAGCGGCTTCGGCCGCGGCATCGCCGATCCGCCAGACGAGGATCTCGAAGGGCGTTCGCCGCCCCGGGATCGTCCGGTGGTTGAAGCCGCGTTCGGCGAGGATCTCGTACAGCGGGAAGGGCTCACGCCGGTGCAGGATCCGCAGATGATCGCCGGGGGCGAGCTCGGCGACCGCGGCGAGGCTGCGTTCCATCGGCTCGCAGGGCTCGAGGTCGCTGACGTCGAGGACCCGCTCGGCCATCACACCTCCCGCATGCGGTGGAGCACCCCGGCGACGTCGGAGCCGAAGGTGGCGTCGCTCATCGGGTAGAGGACCTGCTCCTCCTTCATGTCGTGCTGCTGGGTGAGGATCATGAACGTGTCGGCATCGCCGAGGAACCGGTCGACGTCGTGCTCACCGAGGGCTTCTCGCATCGACTCGAGGAGCATCCGCATCTGATCGTGTTCCTGACGCATGACGACCGTCGGACCGTCGATCATGCCGGTGCGCTCCTCGAAGGCCGGGAACAGCACCTGCTCCTCGCGCCGGAGGTGACGGAGGGTCAACTCCGCGAACGCCTCGAAGCGTTCCTCTGCGAGGGTCCAGTCTCCGGCGCCCACCGCCGCCTCGGCATCGGCGAACAGTTCGTCGCAGGCTCGATGCTCGGCGGTCATGAACCCGGCGATGTCGTCCATGGTGTGCACGCTCCTCGTCTGGACCATGATGCCACACCGACGGGAGGCGGATCCGTCGCACTACGCTCGCCGTATGGCCTCCGAGACGAACGATCGACGCTACCTCCGACCGACCGCGCACATCGATGCGGACCATCCGGCGGTGGTGGCGTTCGCCCGTCGGACGACCGCTGGAGTCGACGAGGCGCGGGACAAGGCGGTGGCGCTCTTCTTCGCCGTTCGCGATGGCATCCGCTACACGCCGTACGGCGTCGACCTGTCACCCGAGGCGATGCGCGCCTCGGCGACGCTCGCCGCCGGGAAGGGCTTCTGTATCCCCAAGTCGTTGCTGTTGACGGCCGCGGCAAGGGCCGTCGGCGTTCCGGCCCGCCTCGGGTTCGCGGACGTCCGCAACCACCTCGCCTCCCCCCGCCTCCTGGAACTGATGGGCGGCACCGACGTGTTCGCCTGGCATTCCTTCACCGAGTTCGACCTCGGTGGACGCTGGGTGAAGGCCACCCCGGCGTTCGACCGCGGTCTGTGTGAGCGGTTCGGTGTCGTCCCTCTCGATTTCGACGGGACCACCGATGCGCTCTTCCACCCCTTCGACGCCGCCGGCCGGCGTCACATGGAGTACATCCGCCAACGGGGGTCGTTCGCCGATCTCCCCCTGGCCGAGATCCGTGCCACCTTCGAGGCGCTGTATCCCGCCTGGGTCGAGGGGGCCCCGGCGGGCGACCTCCACGCCGAGGCCTCCCCCGGATCGCCGTGAGGACGATCACGGCTGGAACGTCACCCGCACGACGAGACCGCCGTCGGCCGCGTTCTCTGCCGTGAGCGAACCCCCCGACCGCTCCACGAGGTGGGCGACGATCGACAGCCCGAGTCCCGTTCCCGGCTCGTCCGATGCGCCACGCCAGAACCGATCGAAGAGGCGTCGCCGGTCCTCGTCGGTGACGCCGGGGCCGGTATCCCGGACCTCGAGGATGCACCCCCCGTGGTCGCCGTGAGCGATCGACACCACGACCTCGCCACCTGGAGGCGTGTACCGGACGGCGTTGTCGATGAGGTTGTCCAGGATCTGTTCGAGACCGCCGGGGACGACCGAAGCCCTGCATCGTTCGGCGTCGACGCGAGCGTCCAACTCGATGGCCTTCTCGGCCGCGACCCCCTCCCACAGGCGCATCCTCCGGGTGACGGCGCCGGCCAGATCGACGCTCTCGACCGTCGCCTGCCCGGAGCGGGACAGTTCCAGGAGCTGATCGACCATGCGCGACATCCGCTCGACCTCACGGACGACCTCGGCGAGGTCGGACGCCGTCGCCGCGTCGGTGGACGCCTCCAGGTTCTCGACCCGTAGCCGCAGGGCGGTCAGCGGCGTCCGGAGCTGATGGGAGGCGTCCGCGACGAACGCCCGCTGCGACTCGACGAGGGTCTCGAGCCTCGACGCCATGTCGTTGAAGGACTCGGCGAGCTGTGCCAGCTCGGGCGGCGCGTCGGCGACGCCGGCCCGCGCCGACAGGTCCCCTGCCGCGATCCGTGTCGCCGCCCGCCGGAGATCCTCGACCGGATGGGTCACCGATCGCGCCACCGCCACGGCGACGACCGCGGTGGCGGCGACCGCCACCAGGACCACGAGACCGAGGCTCGCCCACAGGCGACGCACGCGAGCTTCCACCTCCCGGTTCAATACCGTCAACCGGATAGCGCCGAACACCTCGGAACCCGACGCAACGGGAACGGCGACGACGAACAGGTCGGCGCCGAGGGTCTCGGAGAACCTCGTTCCCGAGTAACGAGAGCCGGCGAGCGCGGTGACGATCTCGGGACGGTTCGTGAACGACGCCGGATCCCCGTCGGCCGTGTCGATGCTCGACATGCCTGACCGATCGACGACGACGACCCTCGCCCCCGTGCGAGCCGCGTAGTCGTAGGCAGGACGCGGCTCCAGCGCCCCACCGTGCTGGAGGGCGTCCTCGTAGATGGTCCCGAGGACGACCGCGTCGCGCTCGAGGGCGACGGCGAACCGTTCGCGTTGACGTTGGGCGAACACCAACCCGAAGGGGACGGCCAGTGACCCGGCCAGGACCAGGACGATCGCCACGTACCCGAGCAGGAGCCGCCGGGTCACGGTGCGGGTTCGGCGAGTCGATAGCCCACGCCGCGGACGGTCTCGATCACCGTGGGGTCGCCGAGCTTGCGTCGCAGCGAAGCGACGTGGACGTCGAGCGTCTTGGTCGATCCCCACCAGTGCTCGTCCCACACCGAGCGGAGGATCTCGTCACGCGACAGAACCGCTCCCGGATCCGAGGCGAGGAACGCCAGCAGCTCGTACTCCTTCGGCGTCAACGTCACCGTGTCACCGCCGAAGGTCACCGTCCGAGTGCGGTGGTCGATCTGGAGGCGCCCCACCGTCACCTGCTGGTCCTCGATCGCCGCCGTGGACGATGCGCGCCGCATCACGGCGCGGATCCGAGCGGTCAACTCCCGGAACCCGAAGGGCTTCACCAGGTAGTCGTCGGCGCCGTGATCGAGGAGCGTGACCCGATCGATCTCGTCGGACCGGGCCGTGATGACGATGATCGGAACCGCCGACACCTCCCGCAGCCGGGTCGCCACGACCTCGCCGTCGATGTCGGGAAGACCCAGGTCCAGGAGCACGAGATCGTGGGGATCGGCAGCGATCGCCTCGCTCCCCGAACGAGCCCACGTCACCGCGTATCCCTGCCGCTCGAGGCCGTCGACGAGCGGCTCGCCGATCCCCAGGTCGTCTTCGACGAGCAAGATGCGCATGCGTGAATGGTGGCATGGAACGCGATCTTCTCCCGGGATCTTTACCCGATGCTTACCTTCGCTTTCCCTTCCGCTCACCCGCGCTTCGATACCGTTGCGGTGAGCCAGGAGACGTTCCCTCAGGAGGAACCATGAAACATCGCACCGCAGTCGTGACCGGCCTGTCGGTCACCGCCGTGATCCTCGCCGCCGGAGCCGCCATCGCCGCCAACCTCGGGATCCTCAACAGCGCCACCGACACCGGTGACGTCGGGACCTTGACGGTGGCTTCGAGCGTCACCTCGACGATCGAAGCGCCCCCGTCACAGGTGGTGACCATCGACGACACCGAGGCCACCACGACGCCCCCCGGGGCGTCGAGCGCCACCGAGACGGTCGCCTACGCCGTCGGGGACGCCGGGGTACTCACCCTCGAGAGCGATGGGACGAACCTGCGGATCGTCGACGCGAGGATCGAGTCCGGTTGGAAGGCCGCCGCCCTTCGCCAGGGCCCGGTGGTGGAGGTCGGGTTCGTCGGCGCCGACGGCACCGTGCTCCGGTTCATCGCCACCTACGACGACACCGGCCAGATCCAGACCGCGGTCGACGACCTGACCCCCGTGCAACGAGGTGACGACGACGGGCGGCGTGGCGACGACGACGATGACGAGCGTGGCGAGCGGGAGGGCCGCGACGATGACGACTGACGCCGCCGCCGCACGGCGACGCGCCCGAACGCGACCCGTTCCCCGCCGGCGACGACACGCCGCTGCCGGATCACGGATCGTGGTGCTCGCCCTCAGCGTCGCCTCCGCCGCCACGATGGTCAGCGCCATGGCCGCTGCGGATGCCAGGACGGCCGCGGCCACTGCCGGGTCGGAGGTCCCGCCTCCGGCCCCCGCCCCGGCAGTGGCGACGGCGCCACGGCCGAACATCCTGCTTCCGGTGCCGTCATCGCAGGGCACGACCGTCACCACCGTCGCCCCGGCGACGCCCCAACCGATCGTCGTCCAGCCGCAGAAGCGGGTCGTCGTGGTGCGCTCCAATGGCAGCCGTTGATCATCCACCGTCCATCCGGTTCCGCGCCATGGGCAGCGACGTGAACGTGACCGTCGACGGACCGCCCGAGCTGCTCGATGTCGCCCGGGACCGCATCGACGTCCTCGAACGACGTTGGAGTCGCTTCCTGCCCGACAGTGAGATCTCGACGCTGAACGGCTCGGGCGACTGGATCGACGTGTCACCGGACACGCAGGTGCTCGTCGACAGGTCGGTCGCTGCGTGGGAGCTGACCGGTGGGCGATTCGATCCAACGATCCTCCCATCGCTCGTGGCAGCCGGCTATCGGGAGAGCCGGTCCGAGCGACCCGGACGCACGACGCTCCCCGTCGGGGCAACACCCGGCCGAGCGCCGGGACTTGGAGCGATCGAGCTCGACGGCGCCGGCGGCCGGATCCGTTTCCCCGCCGACGTGATGTTCGATCCGGGCGGGATCGGGAAGGGCCTCGCCGCCGACCTCGTGGCCGAAGAGTTGGTCGCCGCCGGGGCCGGTGCAGCCGTCGTCTCGGTCGGCGGTGACGTGCGGGTCGCGGGGCGAGCACCCGGTGACTGGTCGATCGCGGTGGAGGATCCCTTCGACCCGAACCGGACGATCGCCGAGCTGACCATGAGCCGAGGCGCGGTGTGCACATCGTCGATCCTCGCCAAGACCTGGGTGACCGCGGACGGTCCTCGACATCATCTCGTCGATCCCCGGACCGGGACGCCCGCCGCCACCTCGACGGTGTCGGCGACGGTGGTCACCGCCGACGCATGGGTCGCCGAGGCCTTGTGCACGCTCGCGATCCTCACCGAACCGGTCGATGCGCTCGGGCACCTGGAGTCGATGGGCGTGGCGGCCATCGTGGTGGACCGCGACGGGCTGGTGTGGCGGACACCCGGGTTGGAGAGGTACGCGGCATGATCGGCGCGACCCTCTGGTGGTACATGGCGCGCTCCACGGGCCTGATCGCCGCCGTGCTCCTCGCCTTGTCGCTGGTGTGGGGCATCTTGTTGTCCACCCAGCTCCTCAAGCCCGTGAAGCGCCCGGCGTGGGTCCTCGATCTGCACCGCTGGCTGGGAGGCCTCACCGTGGCCTTCGTGGCACTGCATCTCGTCGGTCTGGTCGCCGACTCCTACGTCGACTTCACCCTCGAGTCGATCCTCGTGCCCTTCGCCTCTCAGTGGCGTCCGGCCGCCGTCACCTGGGGGGTGGCCGGTCTCTACCTGCTGGCCGTCGTCCAGATCACGTCGTGGTCGCCGGTCCGTGCTCGCCTCGGACGCCGAACGTGGCACGCCCTCCACCTGTTGAGCTTCCCGCTCCTGTGGGTCGTCGCGATGCACTCGGGAGCGGCGGGCACCGATGTCGGCAATCCGCTGTACACGGCGGCCATGTTCGTCCTGATCGGCATCACCATGTGGGTGGTGGTGTTCCGGATCCTGGCGGGAACGGGACGCAGGAAACCGGCCTCGGTGTCCCCGGCGGAACGCCCCCGCACCCGCGTCTGACCCGACCGGCGAGGGTCGGCTCAGACCTCGGCGAGCGCCTTTTCGAGATCGGCGACGAGATCGTCGATGTGCTCGACGCCGATCGCCAACCGGACGAGACCGGCCGTGACGCCGTCGGCCTCCCTGACCGCGGGGTCGACGCCGGCGTGGGTCATCGTGGCTGGATGCTCGGCGAGCGACTCGGTCCCGCCGAGGCTCACCGCGAGGTGGATGAGCCGCAGGTGGTCCAAGAACCGGAACGCCTCGTCCTCGCCGCCGTCGAGCTCGACCGCGATGACCGACCCTGGCCCGAGGCACTGGCGTCGGTACAGGTCGTACTGGGCGTCGCCGGGGCCGAGCAACCCGAGGTAGTGGACGTTCTCGACCTTCGGATGCTCGGCGAGCATCTCGGCGACCCGCCTGGCGTTGTCGGCGGCCCGATGCATCCTGAGGTCGAGGGTCTCGAGGCTGCGCATGAGCAGCCAGGCCGTCCACGGGTCGAGCATGGTGCCCAGGAACGTCCGCATCCCGGCGATCGGTTCGATGGCCTCGGCGGTCCCCACGACGGCACCGGCGATGAGATCGCTGTGACCCCCCAGGTACTTGGTGGCCGAGTACACCGACAGGTCGGCGCCATGATCGAGGGGGCGCTGGAAGACCGGACCGAGGAACGTGTTGTCGACCACGACGACGGGACGCCGCGTGCCGTCGTCGAGGCGATCCGACACGCGCCGGGCGAGCGCGATATCGAACAGGCGGTTCGTCGGGTTGGCGGGCGTCTCGACGTAGATCATCCCGGTCCGGCGATCCTCGGCGAGCCCGACGACCTGTTCCTCGGTGGCGGTGGGGGGGATCTCGATCGGTTCGATCCCGAACTCGGGCAGGAGTCGGCGGATCACGTGGTCCGTCCCGCCGTAGACCGGCGACGTGTGGAGGACCGTGTCGCCGGGTCGGAGGTGGGCCAGGAACGTCGTGGCGATGGCGGCCATCCCGGAAGCGAAGGTGAGGGCCCGGTCGGCCCGTTCCCACACACAGAGGCGGTCCTCGACGATCTCGATCCCGGGGTTGTTGAGGCGACTGTAGATCAGCCCGGGGCGCTCCCCCGGTTCCGGTTCGGCTCCATGGGCGAGCTCGAAGAAGCGCTTGCCCTCGGTCGCGGAGGAGAAGACGAACGTCGAGGTCTGGAAGATCGGTGGCTTGAGGGCCCCCTCGGACCATTCGGGTCGGTAGCCGTAGCCCATCATGAGGCTGGCCGGATGCGGACCATTCAGTTCCGCGATCCGTTCGATACCGGTGATACGATCCCGCGATGTATTGCGTTCCATGCCTTCAGCATGGGCCATCTCTCAGCTAGAGTCAACATATGCCTCGAAGATTTCGGATCCAGTCTCCCCCATGGCGGCTCGACCGAACGGACCATCGGATCCTGGCCCTCCTGCAGCGAGATGCGCGGCGGTCCAACAAGGAGATCGCGGCAGCCGTCGGCATCGCGGACTCGACCTTCTCGGCACGCCTGCGGCGGCTGGAGGACACCGGGGTCATCCGCGGCTATCGGGCCGAGGTCGAGCCCGCCGCCCTCGGGATCGGCCTCGAAGCGATCATCGCCGTCAAGCTCCACAAACACACCCGAGGAGCGATCGAGTCGTTCTGGGCCAGGACGGCGGAGCTTCCCGAGGCGATCCACGTCTTCCACGTCACCGGACCCAACGACTTCCTCGTCCATGTCGCGGTGGCGAACATCCACCACCTCCAGGCGATCACCTCCGACGTGCTGACCACCTGGCCGGAGATCGCTCACCTCGAGACGTCCGTCGTCTACGACCAACGCGACCAGGGCGGCCTCCCCGACCTCATCGAGCCCGCCGACGACGGACCATCGCCAGGCTCCTAGGCTCCACCGGTACGCCGGAGGACCGCCATCCGCTTCGAGACCCCACGCCGCAGACGGCACCGCAAGGCCCTCGACCGCCCCTTCCCCACCGAATGGCGCGACCTCCTCCACGAGGCGATGGCACATTGGCGCTGGCTCGACGACGACGAGCGCGAGACCATGGAGGACCGGATCCGGCTGTTCCTCGCCGACCACGGGTTCGAGTGGGCCGCCGGACTCGAACCGTCCGTCGAGATCGAGGTGGTGGTCGCCGCGGTCGCCTCCCTGCTGACCCTCGAGCTCGACCCTCGGTACTACCGGGAGGTGACCTCGATCATCGTCTACCCGACCGACGTCGTCGTGCGCGGGCGCCGCTCGTCACTCGAAGCACCGGGTCTCGAGACCGAGGGATGCATGCCGATCAGCGGCCAGGCGATGCTCCACGGACCGGTGCTGATCTCGTGGGCGACGGCCAGAACGGCCGTGGCACATCCCGAACGTGGACGCAACACCATCGCCCACGAGTTCGCCCACAAGATCGACATGGCTTCCGGCTCTGCCAACGGCGTCCCACCCATGCCTCCGGAGCTGCTCGGCGCATGGGAGGAGGTGTGCTCGCAGGCCTTCGACGAGTTGCGCTCGGGCGAGTCTGCGCGCGCGATCATCGACCCTTACGGCGCCACGAACCGGGCCGAGTTCTTCGCCGTGGTCACCGAGGCGTTCTTCTCCAGACCGCTCGAGATGCGGGACGCCATGGGGGACCTCTACGACGTCTACGGGCGCTTCTACCGGCAAGATCCCGCCGAACGCGAACGCCGCTGGCGCCGTCGGCATCGGACCTGACCGGCCGGGGCACCTCGACTCGAGATCGACGGATCGCCGACGTTCCGTCCACCGAAGCGGCCTCGGTCGCTACCGTCCCAGGATGATCCGGTCGATCGTCGCCTTCGCTCTCGTCCTGACGGCCTGCTCGGGGACGGCCGACGCCCCGAGGATCTCGACGTCGGAGACGCGGGACGTGATCGTGAACGATCTGACACCGGGCCGGCTGGACATCAGAACGATGCGGCTGCCGGACGGCACCGACCTGACGTACGGTCTCGTGTTGCCCGAGGGGTTCGACCCAGCCGACGAGTACCCGGTGCTGCTGGCGTTCCCTCCCGGCGACCAAGGCCCCGAGCTGATGGAGCTCCTCGCCGAAGGCACCTACCTGCCCGAGGCTCTCGCCCGCGGGTGGGTGGTCCTCACCCCGGCGGCCCCCGACGGGGTGCTCTTCTTCCAGGGCTCCGAGCGGACCATCGCGGGGTTCCTCGATGCCCTTACGTGGCTCCGTCCCGAAGGTGGAAGGATCCACATCGCCGGGGTCTCCAATGGCGGCATCAGCGCCTTCCGGGTGGCCGGGGAGATGCCCGACCGGGTGGCGTCGGTGGCCGTGTTCCCCGGTTTCCCGTCGACGGCCGAGGACCGCGCTGCACTCGAGGAGCTCGCCGCGGTGCCGGTGGCGATGTGGGTCGGCGCCGACGACGTCGGATGGTTCGAACCCATGGACGAGGCACGCCGCATCCTGGAGCGGGCCGGCGGGACCGTCCGCTTCGATGTGCGCCAGGGTGAAGGACACATCCTGCGATCGATGTCCGACGGCACCGACCTGTTCGACTTCCTCGACTCCGCCCGCCGGTGAGCCTTTCCGGCTCCCCGCCAACGGCGGTGACGAACGAGACGCGGGTCAGACCTTCGGGAAGCGCTGGACCACCTCGGCGGCCGAACAGACCCTGTCGATGGCAGCAGCCCCCTCGCCGGCCCACACGACCCGGAGCGAGACGTCGTCGCACTCGACGGCACGCTGGTACCGGAGGCGGTGGGCGTCGAGGTCCCCGCGGAGCCCATCGAGGCGGTCGGCCCACCGATCCGTGAAGGCGCTGCGAAGCGATCGTCCCGTGTAGCCCGGCGGCCATTCCGGTCCTCGGAGGAGGTCGTAGATCACGCTCCGCACGGTCTCTCCTTCGCCGGCATCCACGATCCGCTCCTTGGCCGCGAGCGAATCGGCGGCTTCGTCGGTGGCGTACAGCACCGTTCCGAGGGCGACGCCGGCCGCGCCGGCAGCCACCGCCAGGTCGTAGTCCGGTCGGTCGACGATGCCGCCGGCGGCGACCACGGGCAGGTCACCCACGGCGCGGGTGATGGCGGCGACGGCTTCGACGGCGGGGAGAACCGGCCGTCCATGTCCGCCGGCCTCGGTCCCCTGGGCGACCAGCACGTCGGCACCTGCGGCCGCCGCGGCCCGGGCCTCGGGGACCGTGCCGACCTGGCAGACGACTCGCACGCCGGCGTCGTGGGCGACGGGCACGTACGGCGTCGGATCCCCGAAGGCCAACCACATCGCCGCCGGCCCGTACTGCAGCGCCGTCTCGACGGCGACACGATCGACCGCCCACGTGATCAATCCGATCCCGACCCGGCGTCCCTCGGTCTCGGCCATCTCGGCGGCGAGCCATCTCGGATCCCCGTAGCCGGCACCGACGATACCCAGGCCGCCGGCGTCGGCGACGGCAGCGGCAAGACGCCCACCGGCGATCTTGGCCATGGGGGCCGACAGGACCGGCCGCTGGATGCCGAGGAGATCGCAGAGCTGCTCCGGGGTGGAACCGACGCTGCCGCCCGACCGTACCGTCATGTTCGACGTCGGCGATCGAGGCGCTCGACCGCCGCGGTGAGCCGGTCGAGGGCCTCGGCGACGACCGGGCGAGCGACGGCGATGCTCATCCGCGCGAAGCCCGCGCCCTGACGCCCGAACCAGTGACCGGGGCTGAGCGCCAACCGGGCCTCGTCGGCGAGCCACCGCGTCAGCTCCGGCACGTCCAACCCGAGGGAGCGCAGGTCGAGCCACGCCAGGTAGGTCCCTTCGATGGGCATGAGTCCGATCGGGTCCGGCAGCTCTTGGTCCAGGAGCTGCAGGTTGCCGGAGACGAGCTCCAACATCCCCTCGAGCCATGGGCCGCCGGCGCGGTAGGCAGCCTCGAAGGCGGCCAGGCCGAAGACGTTGTTGCGGGCGAGGTGGAGGCGGGACGACATCGCACGGAACCCGTCGCGGATCGCTTCGTCTCCGGTCACCAGGAGCGTGTCGCACACCCCGGCCAGCCCGAAGGTCTTGAGCGGGCCGTGGGTGGCGGCCCACCGGACACCCGAGCCGGGCGCCACCTCACCGAAGGGCACGAACCGGTACGGTGCGAGCGCGAGGTCGCCGTGGATCTCGTCGGACACCACGACGACGTCGTGCTCCGCGCAGATGCGAGCCACCGCTTCGAGCTCGGCCGCTCGCCATACCCGACCCACGGGGTTGTGCGGATTGCAGAGGATCAGCATCCGGGTGGCGGGATCGGCGGCCTTGGCGGTGAGATCGTCCAGATCCATCGTGTAGCCACCGTCGCCGAGCAGCAACGGGTTCGTCACCACGGTCCGGCCGGAGGCGCGGACGATCGGCTTGAAGTCGGTGAAGACGGGCGGCTGCACGATGACCCCGTCGCCGGGCTCGGTCACCAGGTCGATCAGGACCGCGATCGACGTTCCCACGCTGGGACTGACCTCGGTGGCGAGGTCCGAACCGTCCCAACGGTGACGGGCGCCCGCCCAACGCCAGAACGCTTCGATGACACTCGGGGGACGGATCTCGTAGCCGTACCACCCGGACCGGGCACGGCGTTCCAGCGCGTCGACGATCGGAGCGGCGAGCGGGACGTACGGTTCGGCGATCCACAGCGGCAGGAGCCCGTCGGCGTGACCGAAGAGCCGTTCGAGGGTCGTCGGATCGGTGGCCTGCACCGATCCCGGGCTCGGATCGCCGAAGAACCCCGTCACGGGATCGTCGTCGCAGTCGGGACGCCCATCACCGAGAACGACCTGATCCCCGGCCGCCGTCTGGACGGCATCGATCTCGTGGCGCACCCTCCATCACGGCCTCCCCGGTCCTGGACGTGTGCCGTTCGCCGGCACCAAGCTACCACCCCTCACGCGACGAGATCGGCGAGCACGGCTCCGGTGACCGCCAACAGGTCGTCGGGTTCGAGCTCGACCTGCAAGCCTCGACGCCCGGCCGATACGTAGACGGTGTCGTGGTCGGCCACCGTCAGATCGACGTAGGTCGGGATCTGGCGACGCGGGCCGATCGGACTGATCCCACCCACCACGTACCCGGTCAGACGCTGGGCGTCGGCAGGGTCGGCCAGAGCGGCGTGCTTGCCGGCGGCCGCTCTGGCCAGCTTCTTCGGCGACAGTCGACCGGAGACGGGAACGACGGCGATCACCGGGGCGCCGTCGACCAACGCGACGAGGGTCTTGAACAGCCGTGCCGGCTCGATGCCCACCGCCGCGGCGACCGCTTCGCCGTACGAGCCCGCGGCGGCTTGGACCTGGTACGGGTGCACGGTGAACTCGACGCCACGGTCGACGAGCGTCTCGACGGCAGGTGTGCTGCCCTTGCCCATGGGCGACACGATAGGGGCCTCGAGGTCCTGGGTCCCTCAGGACGATCGCCGAGCGGGCCTGCGACCGCGGGGCCACGTCGCCGGTCAGCGGATCCCGGTGTCGTAGGCGATATCGATGCGACCGTCGACCGGAACGGTGATCGACACGTCGCCAGGGGTCCCGAGGAGACCCTCGACGGGTTGGGGCACGATCGTGAAGGTCCCTGCGGGAAGCTCGACACGGAAGCGTCCGTCGGGGTCGGTGCGGAGCGAGGCGACCTCTCCGCCGGCGGCATCGACGACGACGAGCACGGCATCCGGAACGGGCCGGTCGGCGCAGGCCGGATCGGGCGGGTCGGACTCGATGGGACAGGTCGGGCCCGCGTGAACGAACCCCTCGACGGGGAACCGGTCGACGGCCCGGCCGCCACAGGCGGCGATGACGATGCCGACGACGACGACAGCGGCCAGGAACCTCATGGTGGGTTCGACGCTCCGACGGGGAGCGCCGGTTCCCGCACCGTCCGCCGTCTCCGTCAGCTCCGGGCGAGCAGGACGCCGGTATCGATGGCTTCGAGGTTGACCTCGGCGAAGGATCCGGCGGCGGCGGCCTCCCGAAGCGCATCGATCGGGTACGGCCCGGTGAGGGCGATGGCCGCCGACAGGTAGACGAGCCCCATCGATGTCTTCGGGATGCGCTTGGGTGCCGCCTTCGGGTCGAGGACCCGGACCTGGGCCTTCGTGTCGAGGTCGGCGAAGTCGGGGACGGTGAGGACGAGACCGTCGGCGCCCATCGCCGCGAGGTACGGTCCGGCCTTGGCGTGACCGTCGGCGGAGATGACCGCCATGACGTCGGGAGCGCTGACGGCGGCCATCGGCATCTCGTCTGGGGCGAGCCACAGCTCGGTGACCGAGTGCCCGGCCTTGACGGTGACCGGATAGTCGTCCCGTTGCGCCGCCCACAGACCGGAGCGGATGCCGCCGAGGGCGACGATCTTGGCGGCCGAGCGGATCTTCCCGCCGGCGGATCCAGCGACGACGAGGGCCATCGGCTCGTCGAGCGACGCCTCGTGGGTGGCGTCGACCGGCCGCGGTCGGGGGGTCGGCTTCCCGGCGATGTCGGCGTGGATCCGGCGGTAGGCGGTGGCGTACTCGGGGGTCTGCCGGTCGTAGAGCAGTCCCGGTTCGAGTCCCCACGACCGCATGGAGTCCTCCATACCGGCCCGGGTGAACTTGTTGGACCGCACGTAGTAGGCGGTACACAGGTCCCAGATGTCGAGAAGGGCGAACCCGGGGCGGCGGATGCCTTCGGCGATCCGATCGGCGAGATCGTGGTCGAAGGAGGATCCCCGGTAGACGTAGGCGGCGCCGTTGACACCGACGGTGGCGCAGATGTCGAGAGGATGCTCGAGATTGCCGAGCGGGGTCGTGGCGGTGACGCCCCCTTCAGGCGTGGTGGTGGAGTGCTGCCCGCCGGTCATGCCGAAGTTGAGGTTGTTCATGACGATGACGGTGACGCCGATGTTGCGCCGCGCCGCGGACAGCAGGTGGGTACCGCCGATGCCCGTGCCGCCGTCGCCCATGATGACGACGACCTCGAGTTCCGGGTTGGCGAGCTTGATCCCGGTGGCGTAGGTGACGGACCGCCCGTGGAGCCCGTGGAACGCCGAGGTGACGAAGTACTGGTCGGACAGACCCGAACAGCCGATGTCCGAGACGATGACGACCTTGGCCGGGTCGAGGTCGAGCTTGATCATCGCCTCGTTGAGGCGGTCGAGGACCGGGCCGTGCCCGCAGCCGGGACAGAACGGGTAGGGGTCGTCGGTGCGGAACGTGGCGACGGGGGTGATCGTGATCGTGCTCATCGTGCCGCCTCGACGATCTCGTCGACGGTGATGAGCTTCCCGTCGATCCGGTTGACGCCGATGACGTCGCGGCGCCCGGCGATGCGTTCGATCTCGCGCCGATAGAGGCCGACGTTGAGTTCGGGGACGACGATCCTGGCGGCGCCGGCGAAGGCCTCGGTCAGGGAGGTCACCGGGATCGGCCACAGGCTCTTGACGACGACGCCGGTCACCGGGGTCCCGTCGGCGCGAAGGCGACCGACGGCCGCGCGGGCCGCGCCGGCGGTGACGCCGTAGGACACGATGACCGTGTCGGCGGGTTCGTCGGCGTCGAGGTCGACCATCTCGATCTCGTCCCGGTGGTCCTCGATCTTGGCGACGAGGTGCTCGTTGAGGGCGCCGACCTTGGCCGGGAGCTTCGTGATGTAGCCGCCTTCGTCGTGCGTCGAGCCCGTGAAGCGGAAGGCGTCCCCCACGCCGTAGGCGCGCATCGGTTCGACGGTGTCGGCCGGTGCCCACGAGTAGGGCAGGCCCGTGTCCTTGATGGTGCGGGCGACGGGTTCGACGTCCGGGTAGGCGTCGACGTCGACCGCCGACAGGGTCATGGCGAGCTCCTTGTCGGTGAGCAGGACGACCGGGCACCGGAAGCGTTCCGACAGTTCGAAGGCCTCGACGGTCAGCTCGTAGGACTCGGGCGTGCTCGATGGAGCGAGGACGATCATCGGGTAGCCGCCTGCGGTTCCCCAGCGCACGAACTGGACGTCCCCTTGGGCGACGGTCGTGGCACCCCCGGTGGCCGGCCCGAGGCGTTGGACGTCGACGATGACCAACGGCACCTCGCCCATGACGGCCAGGCCGATGTGCTCCGAGTAGAGGCTGATGCCGGGTCCGGAGGTGGCGGTGAGGGCCTTGGCTCCTCCCATGACCGCCCCGATGCACATGCCGATCGAGGCGATCTCGTCCTCGCCCTGCATGGCGACGCCCCCGACCTTGGGAAGCTCGCGCATCATGGCCATCAGGATGCCGGAGGCCGGGGTGATCGGATAGCCGGCGAAGAACGTGCAGCCGGCGTCGATGGCCCCGCGCACGATGGCGGTGGCGCCGTCGACGTACTCGCGACGCGGAGCGGTGCTGGTCGTCATGGGGGCAAGGCTAGGTGGCTTCGGGCTCGAGGGACACCATCGAGGGTCACACCGGTCAACAGCCGAGGGCGTCGCGGCTGACCCGAACGTGAAGCGCGGCGTGTCCTGCGTAGGCGCGGGCATCCTCGAGGGAGCTCGAGGCGAGCGTGAACGTCGCCCACCCGACGATGCGCATCGGATGGCTCGGCAGCGTCGGCATCGTGTTGTCGTCCGGCCGCCAGGCGTCGACTGCGCCGATCATCGCCTGCCATCGCGAGCGGGGATCTCCCCAGGATCCGCCGAGAACATCGCGAGCGACGCACCGGTTGCCGGTCATCGCCGATGCCAACCCCGGTGGCGAGCCGTCGAGGCCGGGGAGGAGACCGACGTCGACCGCGCCACCGATCTCTCCGTCACCGTCACGGTCGCCGTAGCCGGGGCCCTCTGGTCCGACCACCAGGTTCGCGGCCACCTCGGCGAAGGCGTGGGCTTGGTCGATCGTGGCGGCGTCGCGCCACGACGTGACCGCGCGGTCGATGGCATCGAGCCGCTCGGCGACCGCCACCGAAGGATCGCCGCGGCCCCCCGACGCCACCGTTCCAGCACCGGTTCCCGGCCCGGGCGTCCCGGTGCACGCCGCCGCCACCAAGGCGGTGGTCGCGATCGCGGAGGCGATCCTCGTCCTCATCGCCTCCACCCTACGGGTCTCCCCCGGGGTCGGGAACGAACGGCGATTCAGGACGCCGCCGACTGCCGCAGCGATGGCCGTCCTTCTCGATGGGGAGATCCGACCGTCCTCGGACATGGAAGGATCTCTGCCCGAGTGGGAACACTTGGCACTAATATTTGTTTAACCCGATATAATAGCGGACAGCGGATGTCGGAGAGGAGCATCACATGGGACGACCCGCCATCGTCGAGATCGAACCGAGGCCGCTGCCGGACGACGAGCTCATCGCCCGGATCTTCCGAGGGCTCGGCGATGCCACGAGGATCCGGATCCTCCGACTGCTCCTCGAGGGTCCCTCGACACAGAAGGACATCGTCGAGCACGTGGGACTGTCCCAAGGTCGCGTCTCCGAGCACCTGTCGTGCCTCGTGTGGTGCGGCTTCCTCACCAGCGAGCGACGAGGCCGCAGCGTCGAGTACCGGATCGCCAACGCCCGCGTGGCGGCGCTCCTCGACCTGGGTGTCGGGTTCCTGGGATCCACCACCGGCGACATCGGCTCCTGCCGGATCGTCTCCAGCGACTCGACGACGACGGAATGATCTTCTTTTCCAGATGAGACAACGCATCACGACCACGATCGGAGCGAGCGATGACCACCACGATCACCATCGACGTCACGGGCATGACCTGCGACGGCTGTGAACGTCACGTCGGAGAAGCCCTGACCGCCGCCGGCCTCGAGGACCTCCGAGTCGACTGGCGACGCGGTCTCGCCGTGGGCGTGGACAGGGGAGGGTTCGACGTCGCCAAAGCCGAATCGGCGCTGGAAGGCAGCAACTACGAGATCGTCTCGGTGTCGACGGAGCGGGCCGACACCGGAACGTCGGAGCCCGCAGATGTCGCCGTCGACTACGACCTGGTCATCCTCGGTTCGGGTTCCGCCGCCTTCGCCGCCGCGATCGAGGCCAAGGAGCTCGGGGCGACGGTGGCGATCGTCGAACGAGGAACCATCGGAGGCACCTGCGTGAACATCGGATGTGTCCCCTCGAAGGCCCTCCTCGCTCCCGCCGACCTGTACCACCGCGCCGGGCACTCCCCGTTCGTCGGGGTGGAGACGTCTGCCGGCCGAGTCAACCTCACCGCGTTGGTCGGCGCCAAGGACCAACTCGTCGCGACCCTACGGAAGGAGAAGTACGCCGACCTGCTCGACGTCTACGGCATCGACCTCATCCAGGGAACCGCCCGGTTCACCGGACCCACGACCGTCGAGGTCGACGGACGACCGGTCGTCGCCCGGCGCTACCTCATCGCCACCGGAGCCTCGACATGGGTTCCGCCCATCGACGGACTCGACGACACCCCCTACCTGACCTCGACCACCGCTCTCGAACTGACCGAGCTCCCCGACGAGCTGATCGTCGTCGGCGCCAACGCCATCGGGCTGGAGCTGGGACAGCTCTTCGCCCATCTGGGATCGACGGTGACGTGGGTCGAAGCCCTCGACCGCATCGCTCCCTTCGAGGAGCCCGAGCTCTCCGGGCTCTTCAAAGGGCATCTCGAAGCCCAAGGCTCCACGGTCTTCGAAGGGGCCACCGCGAAGCGGGCAGGGAGAGACCGCGACCGGGTGTGGCTGGAGATCGACCACCGAGGCACGACGGTGCGCATCGAAGCCGACCGACTGCTGATGGCCACGGGACGGAGGGCGAACACCCCCGAGCTGGGCCTGGAGGCAGCCGGAGTCGAGGTCGATCGCCGCGGCCACGTCGTGGTGGACGACACCCTGGCGACATCCAACCCCGCCGTGTGGGCCGCCGGCGACGTGGCCACGCTCCCCCAGTTCGTCTACGTCGCCGCGGCTTCGGGCAACATCGCCGCCGAGAATGCACTCCGCGGCACCGGCCGGAGCCTCGACCTGCGCACCATGCCGAGGGTCACCTTCACGACCCCGTCGTTCGCATCGGTCGGGCTCACCGAAGCCGCCGCCCGCCGGAAGGGTCGCCCGGTGACGGCATCGATCCTCCCGCTCGAGGTCGTTCCCCGCGCCCTGGTCAACCGCGACACCACGGGGGCCGTCAAGCTGGTCGCGGACGAAACGACCGGCGAGCTGCTCGGTGCACATGTCCTCGCCGACGGCGCGGGCGACGTCATCCAGGCTGCCGTCGTGGCGATGACCTACCACGCCACCATCGACGAGATCGCGTCGATGTTCCACCCCTACCTGACCATGGCCGAGGCCCTGAAGCTGGCGGCCCAGGCCTTCGACAAGGACGTGAAGAACCTGTCGTGTTGCGCGGCATGAGTCCCTGAGCTGCGGTCCTCGGCGCGGAGGCCGCGAGCCGCGATGATGGGCCCATGCAGATGCTCATCGTGGTGCTGATCGGGATCTTGGGCGGATTGGCGGGCGCGTTCCAGTCACAGTTCCTCGGGATCATGGAACAGCGTGCGGGAACGTTGGCGTCGACCTTCGTCACCTACGGGGGTGGCGGCCTGGTGGTCGGCGTCTTGATGCTGGCCGCCGGTGGTGGTCGACTCGCCGACCTGCGCACCGTGCCGTGGTGGGCGTTCACCGCCGGGGCGATGGGGCTGGTCGTGGTGGCGTCGTTGGGCATCACCGTCGACCGTCTGGGCCTGGGAGCGGGACTCACCCTCTTCACCGGCTCCACCCTGGTGCTGGCGGCCCTCATCGACCAGTTCGGGTGGTTCGGCGACGGTCATCCCCTCGATCTCCGCCGTCTCGGCGGTGTAGCCCTGGTGATCTTCGGCACCTGGCTGGTCGTCGGGGGACGCTGACCGGCGGGCGTCACGTGCCGACGGCCCAGACCCTCGACGAGGACCGGAGGGACCCGCGGTGCGGTGCGGCACGAGCCATGGTCGGCTACGGTCACAGGATGTCCATCTCTCGCCGTGAGCCACCCTCGTTCCGTCCCGTGACCGTTCGGGCCACCGATCCACTCTCGCCGAGGATGATGCGGGTCACGCTCGGCGGCCCGGCCCTCGACGGGTTCCCGACCCCGGAACCGGCGGCCAGCGTGCGGCTGCTCCTTCCCGGGCCCGATGGCCTGGTCGTTCCGACGTGGAACGGGAACGAGTTCCTCCTCCCCGACGGCACCCGGCCCGCGATCCGCACCTTCACGCCACGCCGGTTCGACCCCGATGCCCCGTCCCTCGAGTTGGACATCGTCCTGCACGGGTCCGGCGCGGCGTCGACCTGGGCGGAGCATGCGACGCCCGGAGACGAGGTCGCCGTGTCGGGGCCCGGACGGGGCTACCGGATCCCATCCGATGCCGGTTCGTTCCTCCTGCTCGGTGACGAGACCGCCATCCCCGCCATCTGCCAACTCCTCGATCATCTCCCCGACCTGCCGATCACCGTCCACGTCGAGATCGCGGTCCCGGAAGCCAGGCTCGACCTCCACCGCGAGGTCGACGAGCACTGGCACGTCCTCACGGAGGGTGCGCCACCCGGCGACAGCCTCGTCGCCGCGGCGATGGAGGCACCCGTGGACGGTGACACCCGCATCTGGGCGGCCGGGGAGGCGGCGGCCATGCAGCGCATCCGGAAGCACCTGTTCGCCGACCGCGGGCTGCCCCGCTCGGCGGCGACGATCCGCGGCTACTGGAAACGGGCGGTCCACTGAACACCCTCGACCGGGACGCGCGCGCTCGGTGATGCACCGTCCGCGGTGGCGTCCCGGTGTGCCGGCCGTGGCCGAGCCGGTGAAGGTCGGGGCGGCGAAGACGCGCACGCCGAAACCGGATGGGGGAACCGTGGCACAGGGGGCCCGATTCACTCAGGCGATCGATTCCCCCGAGCGGTCGACACCTTGCCGCCCTTGGTCAGCAGCCAGAGGCCGAGCCATCCCTCGGCCACGACGGCAGGCGCGATGACGAGCGCCGAGATGAACGACTGCAGACCCGGCAGGTCGACGAACGCCGCCCGCGCCACGGTGTCGGCCATGTAGGCGAGTCCGGCGAACACGAGGATCCAGCCGAGGGCCCGCGGCACCCGGCCCGAACGGAGCGCCAGTCGACCGAGGAGCACCACGTGCACGCCGAAGGCGAGGAGCCCCACGCGCCACGTCGCGTCGAAGGTGTCGAGGGCGACCAGGACCTGAGCGTCGAGCTGTTCGGGGGTGAACACGGCGAGGAACGCGCCATCGTCGAGAAGCTGCAGGGCCTGGAAGAAGGACACCGTCGCGACGCCGAGGAACACCGTGTAGACGATCCGGAACCAGGCCGTCAGCAGCGACAGGTCTCGGTGCACTGGCCGGAACAGGACGTAGAGCGCCCATGCGACCGGTACGTCGATGAGGAACACGGCGAGGAACGCCACGAGGCCGAGCCGGAAGAGACCTTCGGCGTCGCGGATGTTCGCTGCGGTCCGCGCCGCGTCTCCGGCGACCACCATGGCCTCCCGGACGGCGAAGTTGGCGAAGATGGCGAAGGCGAACAGGGCGACATAGCCGGTCCCGGCGACGAGCGCGGCTCGACGCGGGGAGAGGGCCGCGGCATCCTGGGTTCGGTCGATGGTGGTGGTCGTGGTCGTTCCTTGCCGTCGATGGGTCGGTGTGGTCGGTCCTGCAGCCGGGTCGGTCCTCATCGCGGCTCAGCCTCGCCGCGAACGACCACGACGGCCTTTCCTCGGATCCCGCCGGCGGCAATCCGATGCAGGGCCTGAGGAACGCCGGCGAGATCGAATCGGGCGCCCACGGCGGGAACCACCGTTCCCGCCTCCAGGTACCCGGCCAGCCTGGCGATGTGCACGTGGTGTTCCTCGGCGATGAACATCGTCATCCGCTGGGGGACGAACAGCGAGGTGAACAGGGCGCGGATCTGACGGCCCATCCCTCCGGTGAGGCGGCCCCCACCCTCGCCGCCGACGATCACCAGCGTTCCCGCTCCCTCGAGCGCACGCCGCAGGCGACGGACGGGGTTCCGGCCGCCGATGTCGATGATGAGGTCGTAGCGATGGCTGCCATCGAGATAGGGGTCCGTCGCGTAGTCCACGACTCGGTCGGCACCGAGGGAGCGCACGAGGTCGGCCTTTTCGGCACTGGCGACGCCCGTGACGATGGCGCCCAGGGCTTTGGCGATCTGCACGGCGTAGGTCCCGACGCCTCCGGAGGCGCCGATGACGAGCACCCGCATCCCGGGTTGGAGACGGCCGACGTCGGTGAGGGCCTGGAGGGCGGTGATGCCCGAGACCGTGGCGACCGCGGCCTGCTCGAAGGTCGACGCCTCGGGTTTGGGGGCGAGCTTGTCCTCTGACGCCACGGCGTACTCGGCGTAGGCGCCGCGGGCGATCCCGAAGACCTCGTCCCCGACCGAGAACCGCTCCACGCCCTCGCCGACGGCCACCACGGTGCCTGCCACGTCCATGCCGGGGATCGGCTGGGCAGGTCGGCGGAGGCCGAACCCGAGGAGGCGGATGAGATACGGCTGGCCGGTCATGAGGTGCCAGACGCCGCGGTCGACGCCGGCGGCGTGCACCTGGACGAGGACCTCTCCGGAGCCGGGATCGGGTCGATCGACGACGGCGAGTCGGAGAACGTCGGCGGTGCCGTACCGATCCTGGGTGATGGCGCGCATCGTGGGCGAGGCGACGTCATCGTGCGGTGTCGGTCGCTGGCCGGTGATGGGATGACTGGTCATGGGCGTCCTCTCTCGGATGGATTCGTACTTTGTACGTGCGATAGGTACGGTATCGTACAATGTACGACACGTCAACAGGAGCGGAACGATGACCCGGAAGCTCAGTAAGGGGCGGATCGTCGAGGCGGCCCTCGCCCTCGCCGACGAGACCGGCATGGAGCGCCTCACGATCCGGCGGCTGGCCGACGCCCTGGGCGTCGGCCCGATGAGCGTGTACCACTACTTCCCCAACAAGGAAGCGATCATCGATGCCATGGTCGACGCCGTGTTCGCTCAGATCGCCCTACCGCCCGAAGACGAGCATTGGAAGCCGGCGTTGCGCATCCGCTGCCTCTCGGTGCGGGACGTCCTCGGCCGCCATCGGTGGGCGCCGCCGTACATGGAGTCCCGCACCTCACCCGGCCCGGCCACCCTGCGCCACCACGACGCGGTCCTCGGATGCCTCCGCCGCGGTGGTCTCCCCAACGAGCTCGTCGCCCACGCGTATGCCATCGTCGACAGCTATCTCTACGGCTTCGCCCTCGAGGAGGCGGCACTCCCCGCCGGCGGCGGTGAAGGAATCCGAGAGGTGGCCGTCGAGATCGCCGCCGCCTTCGACCCCGAGGCCTACCCGCACCTCCTCGCCTTCACGATGGAGCACGTGATGCAGCCCGGCTACCGCTTCGCCGACTCCTTCGAGTTCGGCCTCGACCTCATCCTCGACGGCCTCGAACGCGCCGCGGCGGAGAGCTGACGGACGGAGCGCCCTCCCGCGCGCCCGCGAGACCGAGGTGCCGGCACGCGTCGATCGATCATCGGTCGCAGGCCATGCCGGGCCCAGATGTCGCCGCTGAGTCCCTGCCCTTGGCCGACCGGTCTGCTCAATCCCCGCCCCCAGGCGTCGGCGGGAGAACGCGACCATCCCGTTCGAGGAGGGCGTTGACGAGACCGGCGCCCTGCGCAGCGCCGTCCACGGTCACCACGAGGTCCGGGCGCATCCCACGGACGAGGCGGATCCCGGGACCACGACGAACGACGACGGCGCGAGCGCCCCGCAGCATCGACCCAGGGACGACCCGGTACCCCCACCCGCCCATGGCGAGGGGCTCGACGTCCATCACCTCGGCTCGCATGATCTCGTCGAGGGGGATCCGGCGCCGAGGCCAGCCCCACCATCCGAGACCGATCTCCACGCCATGCTCGCTCACCCCCACGCGCACGGCGGCGAAGAAGACGACGAGACCCGCTACGACCAGGACGAGCGCCGCGACGACACCCCCGACGACGACCGCGACGCCGACGAGCAGCACCGCGAGCACGGCGAGGCCTCGCGACTCCGCCATCCCGAACCAGACGGCGTCCTCACCGGCTCCCAACTCCATCCTCGGCGCCGGCCCCGCAGCCGCGGGGCCGGAGGGGACCGCCCCCGATCCGGTGAGGACCCACCCGAGACCTCCGAAAGCGACGGCCACGAGCGCGGCCCCGAGGGCCACGGGCGCACCGACCGCCCGGGCCTCGGGCCACTCGGCGACGTCCAGGTTCGCCCACACCGCGACCACCTGGAGGACGGCGAGGAGCGACATGAGGAAGAACGCCACCGCCGACGACGCCGATGACGGAGTCCCTCGCCGTTCGACGAGAAGGAGCGCCACCCACACCACGAGCACGACCCCGCCCGCGAGCGCCGTCAGGAGGATCGGCGAGGAGGCTCCGTCGGGGGTGCCCGACGCGGACCAGTGGCGGGCCATCGGGTCGGGCAACCGGCCGAGGAACCACAGGGGGACACCGACGGTGACCGCCAGCGATCCGGCGGGGATGACGACGAGCCGGAGGACGGAGCGGACACGGGTCATGACATCTCCTCGTCGATCAGCGCCGCGAGCTCCTCGATGCCGATCCCCTGCCGCCGGGCCTCGGCGCACAGTTCTCGCGCCAAGGACCGCAACCTGGCTTGCGATCGGCCCCCGGCGAGGACGACCGAGCCGCGTCCCCGCCGCATCTCGATGATCCCCTCGTCCCTGAGTTGGGCATAGCCGCGGAGCACGGTGTGCACGTTCACCCCGAGGGCGCGGGCGAGTTCCCGTGCCGGCGGGAGCCGATCGCCCACCTCGAGGTCACCCTCGGCGATGGACCGCCGCACCGACGCCGCGATCTGGTCGTAGATCGGGTCGGCGTCGGATCGGTCGAAACGCAACAACATTGTTCCATTGATACTAGAACAATACATGATATCAGGCTCATCGTACGGTGCTCGCCCGCGACCGCCGTCGTCACGTCGGCTCGCACCATCGCCGTCGCGGTAGCCTGGAACGACCAGGCGCCAGGTGACCGCACGACGAAGGAGCGGGTTCCGTGGAGATCGGCGATGTCCTCCTCGACGCCTACGGCCGCATCCGGGAGGCGGTCCACCGGGTGTGCGCAGGCCTCTCCCCCGAGGACCTCGCCGCCCGTCCCGCCCCCCACGTCAACTCGATCGGATGGCTCGTCTGGCATCTGACACGGGTCCAGGACGACCACGTCTCCGAGATCGCCCGACGCCCCCAGGCCTGGATCGAAGAGGGCTGGATCGACCGGTTCGCGCTCCCCTTCCCACCCGAGGACGTCGGGTTCGGTCACCCGCCCGAGCAGGTCGCCCGCGTTCGACCATCGTCATCCGACCTCCTCGTCGGCTACCACGACGCGGTCCACGCTCGAACCGTCACCTACCTCGACGGGATCGACGCCACCGAGCTCGACCGGATCATCGACCGACGCTGGGATCCACCGGTCACCGTCGGGGTGCGGCTGGTCAGCGTCCTCGACGACGATCTCGAACACGCCGGACAGGCCGCCTACGTCCGAGGCCTGCTGCACCCCGGCTGGGATCCGCTCCAGACCCCGGGATGAAGGAGGCGCGCACCCGCCGATCGGGCCGCATCCGGGCAACCCACGACGGCGCCGACTACCGTCGATGCCGATCACACCACCCGGCACAGACCTGCCCGAACGAGGCGACATCGAAGCCGGGGAGAGACACCGCAGGCCCAGCGACGGAGGTCGACGGATGCGCAAGTGGGGAGCCTTGGCGGTTCTCGCCGCGGCACAGTTCCTCATGGTCCTCGACCAGGCCGTGATGAACGTGTCCATCAGCCAACTCGTCGAGGACTTCGACACCGACGTGACCAAGATCCAGGGCGCCATCACGTTCTATGCCCTCGTCATGGCGGCCCTGATGATCACTGGAGGGAAGCTCGGCGACCGTTGGGGCCGGCGGCGTGCCTTCGCAGTCGGCCACATCATCTACGGTCTCGGCTCCGCCCTCACCGCCGTCGCCTGGTCGGTGCCGGTGCTCATCGCAGGATGGTCGGTCCTCGAAGGCATCGGCGCCGCGCTCGTCCTTCCCGCCCTCGTGGCGCTCGTCGCCGGCAGTTACCACGGGAGGGACCGGGCACTCGCCTACGGCGTCATCGGTGGGGTCGCCGGCGCGGGGATCGCCGTTGGTCCGATCCTCGGAGGGTGGGTGACCACGAACGCCACCTGGCGATACGTGTTCGTCGGGGAGGTCGTCCTCGCCGTCGCGATCGTGGCGTCGATCGGCATGATCACCGAGGCGGCCAGGGAGGGACCCAGGCCTGACATCGACTGGGTGGGATCGGCGCTGTCGGCCGCCGGCCTCGGTGTCGGGGTGTGGGGGATCCTCCAGGCCAGCCAATGGGGGTGGCTCGAGCCACGCAACTCGCCCATCGAGCCGCTCGGATTCGCCTTGACCCCGTTCGTGATCGGCGGCGGCGTCCTGCTGCTCTTCGTCTTCCGGTGGTGGCAGGAGCGCCGGGAACGGCTCGGACGGGAGCCGCTCGTCCGGTTCTCGCTCTTCGACAATCACCGTCTCACCGGCGGTCTGCTCATGTTCCTGGCCCAGAACATCATCCTGATGGGGGTCTTCTTCGCACTTCCCCTCTACCTCCAGATCGTGCTCGGCCTCGATGCCCTCGACACCGGCGTGCGGATGCTGCCCATCTCGGTGGCCATGTTCATCACGTCGTCGCTGGGCGCCCGTCTGACGACCATGTGGTCCCCACGCAGGATCATCCGGATCGGCCTGACGGTGCTCGTCGTGGCCACCCTGGTCCTGCTCGGTACGCTCGAGCCGGTCCTGCGGGGCCTCGAGTTCACCGTGGCGATGGCCCTTCTCGGTATCGGGATGGGGCTTCTGGCCGCGGTGTTGGGCAACCTCGTCCAGTCCTCGGTGAGCAGCGAGGAACGCTCTCAGGCCGGAGGTCTGCAGTACACCGCCGCCCAGCTCGGATCGGCGATCGGTACGGCCTTCATCGGGGCGGTGGTGATCGGCGGCCTGGTCACCGGCTTCCAGGACACCGTCGCCGGCGACCCTCGCATCTCCGACGAGGTGCGGGGCGCCATCTCCATCAGCCTCACGGGCGACGTGTCGTTCCTCGCCGCCGACCAAGTGAGGGCGGCCGCAGAAATGGCCTCGCTTCCCGCCGAGGAGACCGAAGCCATCGTGTCGGCCTACGAGTCGGCACAGCTCCGTGCCCTCAAGGCCGGCGTCCTGGCGGCGGTCCTGGTCGCGCTGGCGGCGTTGGTCGCCACCGGCCGCCTCCCCGCCAGGACCCTCATGGAGATGGAGACCGAGGAATCCGCCCGCGCCCCTTGACCCTGCGAGCGACCGTTCCGCCTCAGTCGTCTCTCGGCTCGAGGACGTAGACGTGCCAGGCGCGCAGGAGCGCCGCGTCGTCGGCGTCGACCACGGTGCCGTCGACCACGTCCCGCACGCTCGTGGGTCCGTCGAGCCGCTGGTCGAGATCCTCGAAGGCGAACACGACGACGCCGGCGGTGGCGGGATCGGTCCAGGCGACTCCCACCCACCGATCGTCGACCACCAGCACGGACCGTCGCCGCATGCGGTCCCGCACGACGTCGTAGGCCTCGTTGATCCGGACGAACCGGTCCCGATCGACCTCCGTGAGCGCCTCGACCTCGTCCATGTTGGCCACGTTGACGAGACCGCCGGAGGCGAGGGCACGGACGTAGACGTCCACGTCGAGGGCCACGCCGGCGCCCATCCGATACAGGAGGTACTCGTGGCCGCGGATCCGCTCCAGCTCCGCCCGCTGGACGGCGTCGGGCTCGGGCGGGCCCGAGTAGGTCTCGTAGTCTCCGTATGCATCGGGCCGTCCCAGAGGGCCCAGGCCCTCGATGACGATCTGGGTCAGGCCCA
Organism: Acidimicrobiia bacterium; assembly: GCA_026985095.1. GTDB lineage: Bacteria > Actinomycetota > Acidimicrobiia > Spongiisociales > UBA5794 > JALSQW01. Next base: position 220,779 of record JALSQW010000012.1, read on the forward strand.
TCTTCCCGAAGGCTCGCTGCAGGGCGACCGTCTCGGCGAGCTGTGGACGGGGACGCTCGTCGGCGTGGTCGGTCGGCACGGCGATGTCGACCCACGAGTCCATCCACACCCCGTCGAAGGGGATCCGTCGCCGGAGCGCACCGAGCCGATCGACGACGTACCGTCGATAGGGCGGGCCTTTGTCGACCACGACGAGGTCGCCCCACCCACCGTCGTCCGGTGTGCCGTCGGCCTTCCAGACGATCCAGTCGGGATGGTCCTCGAACAGCGGCGAGACGATGGAGTAGGCGGAGGGGTACCACAAGGTGACCGCGATCCCCCGAGCGTGGGCGGCCTCGACGAGGCGGCCGAGGCCCTCCTCTCCGCCGCGGAGGTCCGAGACGACGAGCTGGCGTGGCGCGTGGAACGAGCTGGCCATGTCGGGATCGTCCGCATCGGACATCCAGGGTGCCTGGATGATGACGTTCCGGAGGCCGGCCGCGGCGATCCGGTCGAGTTCGGTGTCGGCGAACCGGTCGAACCACCCACCGCCGGTGGTGGACCGATCGCTGGCGGCGACCCGTTGGAGGGCAGCGAGCTGCTCTTCCTCGGTGGGTTGGTTCCACACGACGGTCGGCAGCGGCATGCTGTCGGGAACCCCGGTAGCCGCCAGGTAGCCCTGCCGGAGGTCCTCGTGGATCTCGGCCCACAGGTCGACCGCCTGCCATGGGTCGGCGACGCCCCGAGGAGCGCCGAACCATTCGAGGGCGGCGGTCGAACCCTCGGCGTCCACTGGGATCTCGAACCACTGGACGTCGCGGCCGTCGGCGACCGTACTCGAGACGGTGGCCCAGGTCGGTTCGTCGAAGGCGGCGACGACGGTCCGGCCGGGTGAGGTGCGGAACAGGAACGACTGGCTCTCCCCGAACCACGCCACCGCGGGTCGGCGGGTCGGCGCGTCGATCACGCTGCCGACCTCGTGCAGGACGCGGAAGTACTGGTGCAGCTCCCGGTCGGCGAGGTCTCCCAGGAGCGGGAACTCGGCGACGACCGCGGTGACGTCGGGAGCATCGTCCACCGCCCAGCGCATGGCGAGCCCGGCGAACTGCTCGCCGGCGAGGGTGCGTGTGGTCGGGGTCACGATCCACTGGAGGGTGCCGCCCCCGGCGATCTCCCAGGTGAGCGTGACGGTCGACCCGTCGAGGGTGGCGTCGGTGAAGACGAGCTCGGAGATCGTCGACACGGTCATCGATCCTCGGGGTTCCCACCGCCGACCGGCCGCGAAGAAGGCGTCCCGATAGGTGATCCAGTCGAATCCGTCACCGGGCGGCCGCTCCCCGGCGGTGCGGAGGAGCTTCGGGAGACCGAGGGCGCCGCCGGGTGGGGCGACCAGAACAGGCACCCCGTCGACGGCGAGCTCGGCGATGCCGGTCGGCTCGCCGTCGGCGAAGGCGACGCGCATCACGACGCCGGAGGGGAAGGCGATCTCGAGGCCCGTCGGATCCCTGCGGATGGTCGCCTCGTCGGGGACGACCACCGGTTCTCGGGTGACGGTGAGGTCGGGGGCATCCCACATGAGCATCGCCCTGGGGGCCGACCCTGCGGCATCGAACCGGAGGGATCGCTCACCGGCATCGAAGCGGGTGAGCGGGACGAGATCGGCGGCATCCACCTCGACGGTGAGGTGCATCTCCTCGAACGCGATGGGGGCACCGTCGGGCCCGGTGACGGCGATACACAGCGTCTCGACACCTGCGAGCTCCGCCGGAAGGGAGACCTCGGGGAGGGCTCGTCCGTCGCCGTCGGCCCGCCACACCGTGACCGGATCACCGTCGACCGCCGACAGGGAGATCTCGGTTCCGGCGGGTACGTCGAGGACGGTGGGCACCGACCCTTCGGGATCGCGCAGCGACACCGCGGTGACGGGACGCCCGATCCGGAGGCATCCCCGAAGGGAGCCGAGAGCGTAGAAGGAGACCCGGCCCTCGTCGTCGCGTAAGAACAGCATCTCGTCGCCGGTCGCCCACGAGACCACCTTGGCCGGGTCGGGATCGTCCGCGAGGCGATCGATCTCCAACGAGCCTTCCTCGGCGTCCAGGATCTCCCAGTCGGGGACGCGGCCCCGATAGCGGGGGTCGAACAGGTCCCACAGGGTGAGGACACCCACCCCGTCGGGACGGACGACGAAGGCGGCCTCGGGCGGGAGCTCGTCCACGAGGAGGCGACCGTCGAGGGTGGGAGCCGCGAGCCGGTCGACGGCGAGGATCCCCAGCGACGTGTCCGTGGCCTGGGTGGCGACCAGGGACACGTCGGCCGGTGCCGTATCCAGGTCGATCGAGCGGGGCCCGGCGGCCGGCACCGCGTCGTCCCACGCCGGCCGCCAGGCGGCCGCGTCGACGGTGACGGCGGGTCGATCCGGTTCGGGGAGGTCGCTGCCGGTGCTGGGGCCGCAGCTCGCCGCCACCACGGCGAGGAGGACCACGAGGGCCGTTGAGACGTTCATGCCCTCACCATCGGCAGCGACCGTGACCGCTCGATGAGCCGGCGATGAGACCCCGATGAGACCCACTTCGGCGAACCCAGGGTTCAGGACACCCCGAAAGGGGGTCGACCAACCCAGGGTTCAGGACACCCCGAAAGGGGGTCGACCAACCCAGGGTTCAGGACACCCCGAAAAGGGGGTCGACCAACCCAGGGTTCAGGACACCCCGAAAAGGGGTTCGCCAACCCAGGGTTCAGGACACCCCGAAAGGGGGTTCGCCAACCCAGGGTTCAGGACACCGGCGCGATCGGCAGGAGTGACGGCAACCTATCCGGGTTCGTCCGGGGACGCGCCCTCTCTGTCGAGCGGCTCGCTCCATCCCTCCGGCAGCATGGGGTCCGCGGGCCCATCCAGCGGCGACGCGGGCTGGTAGTCGATGTCGATCCCACCCGTGCCCGAGGCCGTTCGCAGGCCGCCGCCGGCTACGCCTCGGGCCCGAACCACGAAGAACATTGCCGCCAACACGATGACGCCTCCCAGCAGAACCCACACGCCGAGGGGCAACCCGCCGCCGGTCTCCGCGACAGCGGAGGGCGCCTCCTCGGAGGCGCCGGCCGTCGTCACCTCGGTGGCCCCCGACCCGGTCGTGGTCGTCGCGGTCGTCGTCGCGGTGGTCGACGTGGTCGTCGCGGCGGCGACGGTGGGCTCCGCCGACGCTGAACCGTACGTCTCGCCTCCGGTGTCGACCTCGACGCTCACCGCGTCCGGCACCGGCGGCGGCGGGCCATCGTGGACGACGACCGGGAGTCCGGTGACGAACCCCTCCCCGGTCGCCGACCATCCGGCCTCCCCCGCCGCGACCGCGGTTGGGTCGAACAGCTCCGGCGGGTAGACGGCGGTGACCGACGTCACTCCTCCGTCGGGGCTCAACCCGAGGACGACCCGGATCGACTCGGGAACCGGCGGCCCGTCGATGGTCCAGAACACGTCGAGGGGACCCGTCGGGGGCTCGGTGACGGTCCATACGACGGGAGCGACATCACGGAAGCTCACCCCGGCGCCGGCGAAACCGAAGGATCCGGTCACATGGACGAAGGCCGAGTCTCCGGTGGTGACCGCCTCGGGGAACACCGAGACGACGAAAATGCCGTCGTCGTTGACGTAGATGTCGACCCGCTTCGGGGGCGCCTGAGCGAAGACCGGGGCTCCCGCCACCAACAGGGCCAGGACGATGGCGGCGATCACCGCCACGAACCGTGCGCTGAATCTCATACCTCCTCCTCGATCCAACGAACGACTCCCACAATGTACCGAAAACGGATCCGCCGTTCAGCTCGTCCCGGTCGGGATGAGACCGCCGAGCGGATCCCAGGCGGGAGTAGCATCGTGGCCTCGGGTGAGGAAGCCACGGGAGGACGACGGCATGCACGTCACCTTGGTCGCCGCCGGGTCCCGAGGTGACGTGCAACCCCTCGTCGCCCTCGGTCGGGGCCTCTTGTCGGCCGGCTCGGCCGCTCGGGTCGTCGCTCTCGAGCCGTTCCGGTCACTGGTGGAGAACGCGGGCCTGGAGTTCGCTCCCCTGGGCGGCGACCCCCGCCGGTTCATCGACGAGGCCGGCATCGGATCGATGCGCTCGGGACGCAACATCGTCAACTTCCTCCGCCGGCACCGCCGTGTCGCACAGGCGGTCTACGGACGGCTCCTCCCCAAGGTGTGGGAGGCGACGGAGGACACCGACGCCGTCGGTTTCGGCACGTTGACGATCATGGCCTACCCGCTGGCGGACGCCCGCGGTCTTCCTCGATTCGCGGTCCCGCTCCAGCCGATCACCCGCTCGCGTGCCTATCCGAGCCTCACCGTTCCCCAGGCGTGGGGCCGGTTCGGCTCTACGTTCAATCTGGCCACCCACCGGGTCGACGAGCTGCTCCATTGGGTCGCCGTTCGGGGCGCCGTCACCGCCGGGATCCGGAAGATGATCGGATCGGACCCGTTCCCCCGCCTCGGTCCCTACGGCACCATCTACGCCGACGAGCGCTTCCCGTTCTTGTACGGCATCAGCCCGACGGTGTTCCGACGACCGAGCGACTGGCCGCCGTGGCATGTGCTCACCGGGTTCTGGTTCCTCGACGACCCCGGCGAGCTCCCGCCTCCGGTCGAGGCGTTCCTGGCCGCCGGACCGCCTCCGGTGTACGTCGGGTTCGGCAGTCTGCCGACCAGAGACCCCACCGCGACCGCCCGGGCGCTCATCGACGGCGTCCGACGTGTCGGCCGACGGGTGATCTTGCTGCGGGGCTGGGGCGGCCTCGACGAAGTCGCTTCCGACGTGCTCGTCGTCGACGAGGTGCCCCATCAGCGCCTGTTCCCCCGGATCGCCGCGATCGTCCACCATGGAGGCGCGGGGACGACGGCCGCTGCCCTCCGAGCCGGGCGGCCCCAGGTGGTGGTCCCCCACTTCGCCGACCAACCCTTCTGGGCCGAGCAGACGCGCCGCCTCGGCGTCGCCCCGGCACCCATCCGGCCCCGCCATCTCGACGCTGCACGGCTGGCCGACGCGCTTCGTGAGGCCCTCTCACCACAGGTCCGACAGCGCGCCGCCGAGATCGCCGAACGCATCGGAGCCGAGGACGGAACCGCGCGGGCAGCCGCCGCCATCGGACGGTTGCTGGACCATCGCGACGCCGACGAAGCCTGAGCCGGAACGAGATCGGCGGGGGAATCGTCCCGAGGTCCGGCTGGAACACGCGGTCATCCACGAGGCGATCGCCGGCGCCCGCGTCGAGGCCGGAAGGCGCCGCGACAAGCTGTTCGGGCTCACCTGGCGGGCCATCGCCCGCGACCGGTGCACCGTCGCCGCCCTCCGGTCCTGGCGGAAACGGCAGCTCGAGCAGGGCGCGTGTGAGAGGCGTCTCGCCGATACCCGCCTCGCCAACCAGCACGGCGACAACGCCCCGGCCCGCCGAGACCAGAGACACGAAATCGGCGAGGAGACCCAGCTCGTGGTCTCGTCCGACCAGGCCCGATGCCGTCATACGCTGAGCCGAATGGACGCGAAGAGCTGCCGAGAGGCGCGAGTCCAGTCTCGGTGGGCTCAGACGGAACAACGACGGGCCTCGATCAGTGGGCGTCGGCACCGTCGCCATGGAGCATGCGTTCGTAGCGCCGGCCCATCGCCTCGCTGATCGGGGTGCCTTCGTCGATTCGTCGGGCGATCGCCTCTTCATGCGCCGCGATGGCGCCTGCTGCGTCGAGGACATCGGCGATCGCGCGCTGCGGGACGATGACGATGCCCGTCGAGTCGGCGATGACGAAGTCACCAGGCATGACCCGGGCCCCGGCGAACTCGATGGGAGTCTGACATCCCACTTCGACGGCTCGTCCGCGAGCGGTACGTGGTGTGCTGCCGCGCCCGAAGACTGGATAGCCGATCGCGGCTGCCTCGTCGATATCGCGGGCCGCACCATCGATGATCGTGCCGGCACACCCTCGCCGTTTGGCTCCGCGGGACAGGTTGCCGCCCCATCCAGCGCAGTCGCTCCGCCCTTGGTGGTCGATCACGATGACGTGGTCGTTCGTCGCGGCATCCACCGCCGCGGTGGCCAGATGTCGCGCACTGCGACCGGACGAGTCATCGGCGGGACCGAGCTGGACGGTGATCGCAGCGCCCGCCACCGGGACTGCAGCGGTGAGCGGAGCGATGCCGGTGACGACGTGATGCTCGGTGCCTGAGCGCTCGCATGCGTCCGAGATGGTCGACGCGTCGAACCGTCGGAGTCGGCTCACCAGCTCCGAGAGCTCCACGGTCACGTCGATCCCCGCGATCGGTCGAGGCCGAGCATGGCGAGATCGGCCTCACCGGATCGCAGCCGTTGCAGCATCCTCGCTTCGCCTTCGTGGCGTCGGAGGCCGGCATCGATGGCTTCGCCAGCCACAGAACGAGGGATGGCGACGACGCCGTCCGCGTCGCCGACGATCAGGTCTCCAGGCCGGATCACGACGCCGCCGATCTCGATCTCGACATCGATCCCCGCGCCTTCCGGCGCCGGGCGCTTCGACGTGCCGCGGATGCAGGCTCCGAGCGAGAACACCGGGAATCCGATGTCGGGAAGCGCGGCATGGTCGCGCGATCCGCCCTGGAGGACGACGCCCCCGAGTCCGGCGGCTCGCGCGGCCGTGCTCATGATCTCGCCCCAGTATCCCCACTCCGGATCCGCGTCGCCTGTGGCGACGACGAGCACCGACCCTGCCGCAGCTGCGCCGATCGCCCGAAGGACCGCGAGGTTGTCACCGGAAGGCGAGCGCACGGGGGTCGCAGGCCCGGCGATACGCCACGACGGATCGATGGGCCCGATCTTCGACGGAAGTGCGCCGATCTTGCCGGCTGCTTCGTGCAGGGTGGCGGCACCGAGCCGCCGTGCACGGTCGAGCGCGGCACCGTCGATGGAACCGGTCACGGGACCGGCCTCGATTGCAACCGGTGATAGCCGACCTCAGCCCGAACCTCCCTCAGCGACTCGCCGTTCGCTGTGCGGGAGCGGATGAGATCCTCGACCCGTGCGATCTCTTCGGCGATCTCGATCACCTCTGACAGATGCGATGCCGGCACGACGATCACACCGTCGGCGTCACCACGAAGCCAGTCATCCGGCTCCACACGAACACCGGCGAGCTGCACGGCCTCGTTGTAACCCTCCGCCGATGCTCGGTCCTTGCCTGTTCGCATGGTGGACCCCCGTGCGAAGATCGGGTACTCGAGCTCGGCCGCCCGTGCGGTGTCGCGACAGACGCCGTCGATCACGGTGCCGGCGACGCCGGTCCTGGACGCCACCGAGGTCAAGATGTCGCCCCAGACGGTCTGGTCCGCTCGCCCCTGGTTGTCGATGACCACAACGTGACCCGGCGGGACATCATCGATGTAGTCGCCGACCGATCCTCCCCGTGTACCCACCGGCAGCATGCGAACGGTGAACGCGCGGCCGACGAGCTCCGCCGGACCCGCCGTGGGCGCGATGCCGATCGCTTGTCCGTCGATGCCCAGCCGATCGAGTGCGTCGGAAAGGGCTGCGGTGTCCAGCGCTGCGAGGCGGGAACCGATCTCCGTGCCGTCTTCCATTGGCGGTCGTCCTTTCGTCACGTGGAGGCGGGTCCGCCGGCCTGTGGGATCTGGATGGTCGACCCCGGTCGCGATTCGAGAACGAGCTGGGTGCGCACGCCGGCCACCGAGTCGACCGCACCGATCAGGTCGAGCCGCTCGCGAAGGTCGTCGACGTCGGCACACACGATCTTCAACAGGAAGCAGTCGTCTCCGGTGAGACGGTGCAGTTCGGTAGCGACGCCCAGTTCGCTGAGCGCGTCGATCGTCGTACCCGGTGCGGTGGGTTTGGACTCGTCGACGAACACGAACGCCACGATCGACAGTCCGACGGCGTCGAGATCGATGGAGGCACTCGACCGTCGGAGGACGCCGCGCTCGGTCAACGCCTTCACCCGAGCCGACACGGCCGATGGTGCCAACCCCAGCTTCCGTCCGATCTCGGCGCGTGACGATGTGGCATCGTCGACCAGCAGTTGAAGAATCCGTCGGTCCGTTGAGTCGATCATCGTCGCCATCCTAACCTCCGCTACGCTGGTTCGGCGCTCGACTGCCAGTCATTGCGATGTATCATCGCCACATGCATACCTCTGATGCCGTTTCGACGTACCCGCGGCGAACTCGCAAGAGCGAGGTGTGGAGGTCGTTCGAGATCGAAACGAGCATGGCCGCCCTCAGCGGTGCACGCCATGAGTCCTCGGGCCCCACGGTCCTCTTCCTCCACGGTCTGGGTTCGAGCAGCGACGACATCGCCGACGCTGCCGAGCACCCTGACCTGCGCACCTACCGGATCGAGGCGATCGACCTGCCAGGCCACCGGTCGTCACAATGGCGAACGAAGAACGAACCGGATTCCGTCCTCGCGTGCGTTGAACTGCTTTCGGAGTACGTCGCCGACCACATCGACGGCGAACTGGCGATCGTTGGCCACAGCCTCGGCGGGGCCATCGGAGTGCTCCTCGCGGATCGACTCGGAGATCGCTGTCGAGGCCTCATCGACATCGAAGGCAACCTGATCGACGCCGACTGCGCAGCACTGAGCCGGCCAACGGCAACGCGACTCGACTGGGAACGTGACGAGCTCTTCCAGATGATCGATGAGCATCTCGCCGGGAACCCAGCCGGCGGTACACAGGCGTATCTCGATCGGTACCGTGGGAACGTCACGGATCACCGCGAATGGGTCGCCTACACCCGGGCGCTCGTCGACCACTCCGCCGATGGCTCGCTCCTGCAGCAGTTCATGGCCCTCCGCTGCCGGCGCACCTACATCTACGGGGCCGACGATCCACCCGAAGTCGTCGAACGACTCGTTCCACACGGAGTCCCGGTGACACCGATCCCGGAAAGCGGGCATTGGCCGATGTACGCCAACCCCGACGATCTTCACGACGCCATCGCCAGCGACCTGCGGGACGCGTTCGCCGCCTGAGTCGGGACGTTCCATGCCGACCGATCTCCCGCTCCTCCCGAGAGTTCCGTCCGCGGGATGATGCACGAAGGACCGGGGGTCCCTCCCAAAGGGCGATCACCGCGTCAGCCTCACGATCACGAGGCGAGAGCGACCGTGCGGAAGAACGTGGTGATCACGGACAGGATGGACATGTTGGCGTGGCTGCGCGTGCAGCTCGAGGACGCCGACGCGGAACTGCTGTGGGAGATGGTGCAGGCGTTCGCCGAGACGCTGATGTCGGCCGGCGCGTCGTGCGGTACCCCGGGTGACGTTCTCCTGTGACACGGCCTCGATGTCGTGAGGGCCTGTTCGGGCGCTGACGGCTTCAACCGCCGGCGTGCCATCCCCCGTCCATGATGAGTGTGGCTCCGGTGATGTAGCCGGCATCGTCGGAGGCGAGGAATTCGATCGCCGCCGCGACGTCCTCGGGTTGTCCGATCCTTCCGATCGGCCTGCCCTGGGCGGAGGACGGAATCGTGGCTTCGGGATCATCGCCAACGAGGCTCATCTCCAGGCGCATCAGCGGCGTGTCGACATCTCCCGGACACACGGCGTTGACCCGGATCCCGTCGGGGCCGTGGTCGATGGCCATCGCCCGGGCCAGGTTCACGAGTCCCCCCTTGGCGGCGGCGTAGGCAGCGACCGCCGGCCCGGCCACGATCCCCCACACCGAGGCCACGATGATGATGACGCCGCCGCCCTGCTCCTGCATGACGGGTACCGCTGCTCGGGCGAGCCAGAACCCGGCGGTGAGGTTGGTCGCGATGACCTCATCCCACTCGGCATCCGTCGTGTCGACGACGGTATGCCGCCGGGTGATCCCGGCACCACTCACCAGCACGTCGAGCCTCCCGTAGCGGGACACCGCATCGTCGACCGCAGCTTTGGCGCTTCCCGACACACTCAGGTCGGCGGTGATGCCATGAGCAACACCACCCGCTGACGCGATACGAGCAACGAGCTCGTCGAGACCCTCACCGTTGCGGTCCACACCGATGACGGTGTCGCCACGTGACGCGAGGCGTACTGCGGTGGCACACCCGATGCCTGAAGCGGCACCGGTGACCATCGTGACCCGTTGGGTATTCATGGTGTCTCCTCGTGTTTCGCAGCCGAGGCTGCTCGTCGTTGCGCGGCTCGCCAGCGGGCGACACGAGCTCGGGTGTGGCACTGCGGTGAGCAGTACGAACGCGTCTTGGCATGGGAAGCGTCGACGTAGACATCGACGCAGCGATGCGCGTCACAGATGCCGAGGCGGTCCGGTCCGGCTTCGGCCACGACGTCGACCAGCCCGGCCACTGCCGCCGCGGCGACGCGATCGGTGGACTCGGGCCGCATCCAGGTCAGCACCCCGTGGTCGGCCAGCCGGTGCCGGAGCCCATGACGGTCGACGAGGGCGTTGAGGCGGTCCGCAGCATGCGCGGGATCGGCGAACACCGCGTGGAGATCGTTCGCGACGGCCACCAGATCGGAACCGTCGGCGCCCAGCGGTGCCAACGACTCGAGGGTCGGATACGGCCCGTCCGCTTCGCCGGCGACGTGGCGCGTCGGGTCCGCGTACTCGTTGACGAGGTCAACGATGGCGGCGATTGGGAGATGGTCGACCACGATCATCACGCAGACTGTAACATGCTCGTATTCTTTTACCAGTTACATCCGTGTAGGATGTTCACGTCCCTCGGAGGAAGGAGACGGCGATGATCGCTCGAATCTGGAAGGGTGAGGTGCCCCTCGACCGTGCCGACGAGTACCTGACCCGCATGCGCGAGGTCGCCCTCCCCGACTATCGGTCGACCGAGGGCAACCGTGGCGCCTTCGCGCTGCGCCGCTTCCACGACGACCGGGCCGAGTTCCTGATGCTCACCTTCTGGGAGTCGCTCGACTCGATCGAGGCGTTCGCCGGCCAAGACGTCGACGCGGCGAAGTACTACGACTTCGACGCCGAGTTCCTCCTGGAGATGGTCCCCAACGTCGACCACTTCGAGCTCTTCGACGACTGATGGCCCTCACCGCAGCGCAACGTCACTGGCCCGACTCGCTCCGCCGTGAAGACGGGACGCTCGCGATCGACGGCGTGCGCCTGGATTCCCTCGCCGACCGCTTCGGCACTCCGCTCTACGTCGTCGATGTCGCAACCGTTCGCCGGCGCGTCCTCGCCTACCGGTCGGCGCTCCGTCGCTCCTACCCCGGAGGGAGCGCCGTGCACTATGCCGCCAAGGCCTACCTCTCGACGCCCATGGCGTCGCTGCTCACCTCGCTCGGTTGCGGTTTCGACCTGTCGTCGTTCGGCGAGGCGACGATCGTTCGTGCCGGCGGATGCTCGCTCGGGTCTTCTCATCTCCACGGCAACGCCAAGTCCGACGACGAGATCCGGCGCAGCCTCGAAGCCGGAATTGGATCGATCGTCATCGACAACCGGCCGGAGGTCGGACGTGTCGCGGCGATCGCCGCCGACCTGGGCCTGGCTGCCTCGGTCCTCGTCCGGGTGACTCCGGACATCGAGGCGGAGACACACGCACACATCATGACCGGGCAGCGCGATTCCAAGTTCGGCGTGCCGCTCGACGACCTCGACGACGTCGGCGCCGCCATCGCCCGGTCGCCCTCGCTGGACTTCACTGGTCTCCACTTCCATCTCGGCTCGCAACTGGGTTCGCCTCAGGCCTACGCGCGGGCGATCGACGTCGTCAGCGGCGCAGCAGCATCCCTGCGCAGACACCACGGTCTGGAGACCCGGGTCCTGTCCCCGGGTGGTGGACTCGGCATCGCATACGCCGGTGGTGACGAGTTGCCCTCCATCACCGAATTCATACATGCCGTTGCCACGGCGACGGTGACCTCAGCCGCGGTACACGGCCTGGATCTCCCAAAGCTCATCGTCGAGCCGGGGCGGTCGATCGTGGGACCGGCCGTTGTCGCCCTCTATCGGGTGATGGGATCCAAGACGCTGTCCACGAACAGCCGCATCATCCACGTCGACGGTGGGATGGGAGACAATCTGCGACCCGCGCTCTACGGAGCCAAGCTCGATGCCGCCATCGTCGGGAACGGCGCGACCCGGGACACAGAGACCGTCGATATCGCCGGCCGGTTCTGCGAGAGTGGCGACATCATCTGTCGCCGGGTGCGCCTCCCGACGCCAAGCGTCGGTGATCTCGTCGCGATACCCGCCGCCGGCGCATACACCGTGTCGATGGCGAGCAACTACAACGGCGCCCTCCGCCCGGCCGTTGTCGCCGTCGACGAAGGGCGGGCGCTCGTGTGGCAGCGTCGGGAGTCCTACGCCGATCTGATCGCGCGCGACGTGACGACCATCCGGGCAGGTCGATGACCCGGCGGTCCGTCACCGGGGAAGCCGATGTGGTTGTTGTGGGGGCGGGCATCATCGGATGCTCCGTCGCCTACCGTCTCAGCCGGTCGGGGCGATCCGTCATCGTGGTCGATGCCGGCCCGTGCGCCGGAGCCGGATCGACCAGCGCATCGTCGGCGATCGTACGCTTCCACTACACCCTGAGCGACAACGTCGCGCTGGCCTGGGACAGCTACCAGGCATGGACCGACTGGGCGAACGAGATCGGCGGCACCGACCCCGACGGGATGGTCGAGTACCGAACCACCGGCGGGATCCTCCTCGGTCCACCCGACGAGTTCGATCTGATGGTCACCAACCTGACGGCGCTCGGTATCGATCATGAGGTCCTCTCTCCCGCCCAGATCCGGACGCGGTTCCCGGCCATCGACCCGAGCCGCTTCGGCCCCCCGGCACGTCTCGACGACCCTGGCTTCTTTCGCGACGGCTGGGGCGAGCTGTACGGGCTCTTCACACCGGATGCCGGGTACATCAACGACCCCCAACTCGCCGCCCACAACTACCAGTGGGCCGCGCAACGACACGGTGCCGAGTTCCGCTATCACAGCCGCGTCGTCGATGTCGCCACGTCGGATGGACACGTCGAGGGGGTCACTCTCGCCGACGGTAGCGACATCCATGCCCCGATCCTGGTCAACGCCGCCGGACCGGCCTCCGATCAGTTCAACGAACTGGCCGGCGTCGCCCACCGCCACACCATACGCAGTCGCCCCCTGCGCACCGAAACCCACGTCGCCCCCGCACCGCCGGAGTTCTCAGATTCCCAGGCGACGTTCGTCTTCGACCCCGACCTTGGTTCCGCATTCCGACCCGAGATCGGTGGCCTCGTCCACGTCTCGAACATCGAACCGGCGTGCGATGAACTCGTCTGGGTCGACGACCCGTGGCGGGAGGATCATCTCCCCACGGTCGAGGCGTTCGAGACCCAGGTACTGCGGGTGGCCCGACGGATGCCCGAGCTGCCGATCCCCCACCGGCCGTCCGGTCTCGCCGCCCTCTACGACGTCACCCCGGACTGGAATCCCATCCTCGACCGCGGTGCCATCGACGGCCTCTTCCTCGCTTGCGGCACGAGCGGGAACTCCTTCAAGACCGCCCCGACGATCGGTCACATCATCAAGAGCCTGATCGACAGGTCACCGCTCGGATCCGATGCCGCGACCCGAGAACGGCGGCCGGAAGCGACGTTCACGACCCCCCGCACCGGCAGCCGGATCGACCTCGGCCACTACAGCCGCAACCGGAAACCGGGACCGGCCACCAGCGTCATCGCCTGACCGTGCTCTTCGGGGAGGTTGTCCGGCGTGCCGCGAGTCATGATTCTCTTGACAGGGCAACCCCATCCCAGAACCCACGACCACCGCCACGGTGGCCACCAGCCCAGAGCCGGTGGCCACCCGATCGAGGATTCGAAACGGCGACCGGACCGCTCAGACCAGTTCCCAGCTCCCCCCTCCGGCAGGGCGCCACAGGTTATAGACCTCTCCATCCACCGTCAGCCTCGCCTGCCGCACCTCCACCTTCAGCTCGAAGGAGGGCTCACATTTACAGGCCCCGTGGCCGTCACAGTCCGGGCCACAGTCGCCCCGCTTCATCGTGGCGTGCACCTTCAGGTCGTGCGCCACGTCGGAGTAGATGTCGGCGGTGACCCGTTCGGTGTTGGGCCACACCGCCACCGGGACGATCGTGCCTGCGTCCATCTGCACGCCCGTCAGCAGAGAAACCCGAAGATCGTCACGGCGGACCACACTGTTCCCCGACCCGACCTTCGTCGACTCGAAGGTGTCCCGGGGTCGGGTGGCATGGTCGTGGGAGTCGGTCATCGCCAACGGACGGGACGCCTCCATCGCCCTCCGGAGTCGTTCACCCACCGGCTCGATCTCGTCGACGTCGGAGGCGGCCTCCTCCCCGACCTGGTAGTTGAGGTCCCCGGTGACCATCCCCTCCGCCCATCCGGCGGCGGTGAACTCGACGGGGCATTCGGGTCCGGGCGCTCCGTTGGTGCATTCGTAGGTGGCCTGGACGAACACCTCCGACTGGCCGCTCAGCCGGTAGGTGTTCTCGTGGTCGGGACATCCGGCCTGCAATCGCACCTGCACCGACGTCGTCTCCAGATGGGTGAGGTGGGCGGCGAGTTCGGGCCCTTCTTCCAGGGTGCGCTGCTGATACACCTGGGCGGAGGGTTCGGCGTCGGGGATCCGCCCGGCTTGCTCCCGGGGATCCCCGAGGCCCTGCATCCAGTCGAGCCGTCCCGCCGGGCCGCTGCGGGCCGACACCCAGCCCCACATCGACGACCCGACGCCCCATCCCAGGTCGGGGATGCGGAGCCGGTCGTCGGGGGACGCCTCCGCCCCCTGGGGAGAGACGGCATCCTGGCGCCCCTTGATCGCCTCGTCGTGGACGTCGACGACGGTGCTGATCGCCACCTCGTACACGCAGCACTCCTGCCCTTCGGCGGGCCGCAGCAGCTTCCGGGTACCGCCGTCGGTCACATACAGCGCCCAGTCGCAGCCGCGGCCGTCGTCGGGGTCCTCGGGCGGGGCCGACCCCGGAGGTGGAGCGGATCCCCGTTCCCGGGTGGTTCGCGACCTCCGGGCGTAGGCGACCGCCCAGATGATCACCGCCACGACAAGGGCACCCACTCCGATCGGGATCAGCGGGAACGACGACGGTGTGCCCTGTGGCTGGTCGACGGAATCTCCGTCGGGGTCACCGGCGGCGGGGCTCGACGCAGCCGCCACGGTCGTCGAGGTGGTCGACGTCGTCGCGGTGGTCGAGGTGGTCGAGGGTGGCGGAGGAGCCACCAGGCTGAGGGTCGCCGGTTCTCCGATGATGAACAGGTCGGTGGAGTCGGCGACCGAATCCGACGGCTGGTAGGTGCCTTCGGTGCAGAAGGTGTATCCCCTCACCGCCTCGGGGACGGCGCCACCCAGTTCGTCCTGTGGGATGAAGAAGGAGATCTGGTCTCCACCAATACCGATCACCGTGTTCGTCGGGGCCATGTCGAAGAAGCCACCCTCCTGGAGATCCAGGGAGAAGCCGCCGTAGACGTCGCGCCCGGTGCGGAAGCCGAATGCCCGGTTGGTGTCACGGGCCGGATCGAGGGGGTACTGGTCCAACGGTTCGAACAGCGGCCCCGAACCCTCCTGCAGCCACACCACCCATTCGCAGGTCAACGCCAGGTTGACGAACTGGGGGAACGGCCCGGCGGTCCGCATCGTGACGACGAGGGCACCGTCGTCGAAGGCGGAGGGGTCGTAGTCGTCGGGACAGATCGTTTCCAAGGGGGACTCGGGTGAGGGGCCGTCGACGACACCGCAAAAGGCGCCGAACTCGACCTGCTCCAAGAAGAACTCCGGCGGAAGGCCGCTCAGCGCCAGACGCACCTCGACGATGTCCCGCTCGGCGGCGAGGTCGAGACCAGGCTCCTCGCCGCTGGAAAACTCGGCGTCTCCCAGCAGGTCGATGCCCACCCTCGGATCCATGTTGTACTCGGCGATCAGCCTTTTGACCTCCGACTCCATCTCCGCAGCGACCTCCGACGCCCAGAACTCGGCGAACGCGTCGGGCAGGTCGAAGTCGTCGGAGCCAGAGGCGTCCTGTCCGGCGGCGACCGGCATCGACGCCACCAGCATGGCCAACCCGCCGAGGATCGCCCCCCACCACAATCTTCCAGTACGCATCCTTCGCCTCCTCCATCGACGCGACTCGGCGGACGGCGGCCGTCCGCCCCCCCAAGACCCTGACATCGAACCAACCGGCCGGTCGTGAGTAGTGGTTGCTCATTCGTCGAGGCCGCCGCCGGAGGATCCGGGTCCCGAACCCAGCGTGGCATGACGCCTGGCGGCGACGCTTGGGGAGGACGAGAATCGGTTCCCTCGCGTCGCGACGCGCATCCACTCACCACGCTCCGTCGCCGTTGACGCCTATTCCCGTCCCAGGGCTGGGAACGACCGTGACGGTGGTGGCGAACCCTGGGCCGGCGTGATTCAGGGGGGCGTGGGCCTCACTCGGGGACGTCGACGCCGAGGGCCACCGCCGCCTCCCGGCGGCTCGACACGCCCAACTTCACGTAGGCCCGCTGGAGGAGGTTGTCGACGGTGCGGACCGAGATCGCCAACGCCTCGGCGATCTCACGCGACGGCAACCCGCCGGCGGCGAGGGTCACCACCTCCCGTTCCCGGTCGGTGAGCGGTGTCGGACCCCGCTCAGACACCAGCCCCGGCGTGGCGACCGACTCGCAGCGGAGCCTGGCGGTGTCCGCCCTCCGGGCCGCGGCGGCAGCCCTGCGAGCCTCTCGGCGCTTCGTCCAAACCGTCCCCGCCCACGTCCAACACTCCGCCGCCCACAACGCCAAGCCCGCCTCGTCGAACCAGGTGGCCGCCCCCTCCAACATCTCCCCGTCGTCGCCGACCAGGCCTCGGGCCACCGTGGCCCGAACCCGGTCGAACTCGGTCGTACCATCGTCGAGTCTTCCCTCCACATGGTGGGCACCGCCCACCCGCACCGCGTCGAACCAGAGTCGACGGGCGGCCGCCCACGACCCCCGCGACGCCTCCAGATCACCGAGGGCGACGAACCCGGCAGCCACCGAGTCCCGGTCGGAACGACCCAACCTCCGCCAGAGGCGGGCCGCCTCGACGAGGAACCAGAACAGTCGCTCGTCCCGTTCCCCCAGCTCGTCCACTCCGGCGAGGAGGGCATCCACCTCTCGACCGGCGCCGGTCTGAACGAGGGCATAGGCGGCCCCACCCACGTACCAGGAAGCCAGCCCCGGCTGATTCATCCCCGCCTGGATCGCCTCCCCTCGGCGGAACAGCGACACCGCCGATGCCATCGCTCCCCGGTCCAGCTCGATCCTCGCCAACAGGAACAGCCACCACGACCGGATGAACGGGGGATGGCGGTCCACCGCCACGTCGTGACCTCCCAACGCCACCTCCGCGGCCGCCTCGGGCCGACCGGCCTCCAGCAGGGCGAGGGTCCGAGGCAGATCGGGGAAGTCCCGGAACCGGCCGGGCGCCAGACTCGGGTCGGCGGGGTGGCCGTCGAGCTCGTCGAGATACCCGAGGGCGACGTCCGGGCGTCCCCCGGTCGACGCCACCCAGGCGGAGGTCACGAGCAGCGAGACGCGGTCGGCATGGTCGGGGGGGAGTGCCGACCGGGCCTCGTCGATACGGCCCATGTTCAGCAGCAGCCATGCGCGGTTGAAGGGCATCCCGTCGGGGTCCTGTCTCAACGCGGCGAGGGCCTCGTCGCCCCTGCCCAATCCGAAGAAGAGATTCACGGCTCGCTGCACCGCTGCCCTCCGGGCGAGGGGCGGGGCCAGCCCGTCGAGCCGGAAGGACCGGTTCCGCTCCTCGGCGGCGACGTGCTCACCCGCCTCGTGGAGCATCTGACCCAGCAGCAGCGAACCCTCCACCGACCCGGCGTCGGACGCCGCCTCCGCCAGGCGCCGGGCGAGACGGAAGTCCCCGGCCTGATAGGCCAGGTGGGCGGCGTCCCCGAGCAACGTCGGCGATGCGCCGTCTCCCGCGCCGAGGCGCCAGGTCGCCAACCGGACCACGTCCTCGGGTCGGTTCCCGACCGCCACCGCGTCGGCCAACTCCCCCATCACCCGTCGGCGTCGGGTCGACGACATCGCCCGTGACACCAACTCGCCGAAGAGGGGATGGGTGAACCGGTAGAGGTCGTCCTCGACCCTGACGACGCCGGCGCGTTCCAGATCGTCGACGGCGTCGGGATGCACCATCGGCGCCAACACCTCGGCGGGGAGCGTCTCCGCCACCGCCAACACCTCGGCGCAGCGAGTTGCCTCCGGGTCGAGACCGTCGAGCCGCACCTCCAACAGGTCCGAGAGGGACGCCGGAGCGGGAAGCGATCCGTTCAACACCCACACCCCCCGTTCCTGGATGAGCGCTTCCCGGCGGACCCCTTCGATCGCCAACTCCCGTACGAACAGCGGCACACCCGCCGACACCCTCCAGATCCTGCGGACCGCCACGCCGTCGACATCGCCGCCGAGCCCGGCCGCCAACATCTCTGCCACCTCCCGTTCGGACAAGGGCTGCAGCTCCACCCTGACCAGACCCAGGTCGCGCCACAGCGTGGCGACGTCGATCCCCGCCCCCGTCCGTCGCGTCGCGACGACGAAAACGAGGCCTTCGACGATCGCCTGCTGTACCACGGCCGAGGACCGGCGATCCAACCGATCCGCGTTGTCGATGGCGAGGACGGTGGGGCGGGGGCGGCGGCGGAGCTCATCCAGCGCCCGATCGAAGGGGGAGTCGGCACCGACGGAGCCGATCAACCGGGAGAGCGCGGCGTAGGGGACGTCCGCGGTCGCCGCCGTACACAGCACCACCTCGGTGGGTCGCCCCTCACGGGCGACGGCGGCGACGACCTCTCGAGCCAGCCGAGACTTGCCGATCCCCGGCCCACCGGTGATCAACACTCCGGGCTCGTCGGCGGCGACCCGCGCCCCGACGAAGGCCAACTCCTCGCGGCGCCCACAAAGCGGCCAGTCGAGCAGGAGTTCCAAGGCGTCGCTCATGCCGACATGGTGGCCGCGACCGCCCCACGGTGCAACGGGACGGTTCGACCCGGCCACCCGAGAGCACCGGACCGCAAGCCCGCCAACCGGAACGGCGACGACCGGAGCACCCGACCGGGACGCGAGCCACCTCACCGTCTCTACCCGGTTCGGACAGCGATCAATCCCCCTGAGACTTCGCCTCCGCCAGGGACACGAACGCCTCCCACGCCTCGACGGGGATGCCGAGGACGGCGGCGATGAGGTGAGGAGGGAGACCGCGACGACGGAGCTCGATATACCGCGCATAGACCTCGGGAAGGGCCTCGGGTTCGTCCTCCATGGCACACCACGGTACCGGTCGACCTCCCTCCGGCCATGAGCAGTCGCTACTCACCGGCCGGTCGACGGGATCTCGATCGCCGCCGGCTACGCTCACGCAGCTCTGGTCGAGCTCCTCGGGTGGCTCCTCGGCGGCGACGACGGGACCGCCGTGACGGCACCGCTCGGTTCGACTCGTTCGATGAATGGGTTCCCACCGACGATGTGAACTCGGTCGCTACACTCCTCCGATGACACTTATCGAAGTCCGCGACTATCACTACAACCCGGATCGCATGGACGACTATCGACGATGGGCAGCCGAGGCCGGGCCTTGGCTTCGTCGGCGGTGGGACATGTCGGGCTTCTGGGTGGACTGCGGCGAGGAGGGTCAGCTGTTCGGTGCCGACCCTCAGCCTTCGCCCCACGGCGCCGCCAACGTCACCTGGACGATCCGGTGGAGCGACCGGGCGGAGCGAGATGCCGCCTGGGAGGCGCTCTGGGAAGACGATGAATGGAACGCCCTGTGGGAGCGTCATCCGGGCTTCGAGGGCTACCGCCAGCTCTCCGTTCGCTTCCTCGAGGAGGTGGCGCCCGCTCCGTGACGGGGGCGACGGCGGACGGAGGTAGGAGAGCTCTTCCGGTTGGAGCAGGGATCGAGGGGCAGGTGGGGGTCCTGGGATGGGGTCAGGGGCCGCGCCATCGCCTGCAGCTGTTCATGGCCCTGCGATGGCTCTCGACGTGCCAGATGGGGCGCTACCGTAACGGAGGAGGACGTTGCCGCTCCGACCTGCTCCCGACCGTCGAATCCCAGTTCACCCGCGACGGCTTGCCCGAGAGGCACGGCGTCGAGTTGCACGTCAGCTCGGATGGTCAGCAGCGGTACGCGACCCGCCGAACCGTGACCGGTTGGTGGTTCGCAATCGGCGCGGCCGGGCCACCACCTGACGAATGGATGTACGACGGACCTTGCCCGCCGCGGGGCTTTCCCGCCGCACCGGAATGGGACCGGTTCGGGTGGGGACCGGCCTCCGTCAACTGGGACTGACAATCGGAGTGCGCGGAGGCAGTGCCTCGAGCGCACTATTCCAGTTCCCTTCCGTTGCCGTACTTCTAGTCTAAGCTTTATACACAACCTTCGCTTATGCTGACGGGAGCCGAAGGATGGCCGAGTACCTGCAGCGACGATGGGAACCCCGATTCGAGGGGGCAACTCGCCGTGACCGGCGGGGCTGCAGCTACGAGGCCTACCTGCCCGATCCCCTCGTCGGCTGGAACCTGCTCCTCCCCGGCGACCTCGCCGCCGACATCGCCGACGCCGAAGCCGTCGTCAGGGACCTGAACCAGGCCGGGACGAACCACGTCAGCCTCGAAGGCCTGGCACGGTTCCTGCTGCGAGCAGAGTCGGTTGCTTCCTCCAAGATCGAAGGCCTCGAGGTCGGCCCACGCCGGCTGGTCGAAGCCGAGGCCGCAATCGCTCGAGGCGGGGAGGTCGCCGATCGCGTCGCCGTCGAGGTGCTCGGCAACATCGCCGCGATGGAGTCTGCCATCGACCTCGCCACCCACGAAGAGGACTTCTCACTGGCCGACCTCCTGGAGATCCACCGTGTACTGATGGAACGCTCACCGAGACCAGACCTCGGAGGAGTCATCCGACGCGCGCAGAACTGGATCGGCGGCAGCTCCTACAACCCCTGCAGCGCGGTCTTCGTACCACCGCCGCCCGAGTACGTCGAAGATCTCCTCTGGGACCTCGTCGAATACGTGAACGGCGACGAGCACTCGCCCCTCGTTCAAGCCGCCATCGCTCATGCCCAGTTCGAGAGCATCCACCCCTTCGCCGACGGCAACGGACGCACCGGACGGGCGCTCATCCACGTGATCCTCCGCCGGCGAGGCCTGGCCCCCAGCTTCGTGCCACCCATCAGCCTCGTCCTCGCCACCTGGTCCGACGACTACATCTCCGGGCTGACCGCCTTCCGACGCGTGGCTTCGGACGACAGCCCCGAACGGTCGACGGCAGCGCAACGGTGGTTGCGGACCTTCGCCGCCGCCACGATCCGAGCATGCGACGACGCCGAAACCTACGCCGAGAAGGTCGACCAACTCGTCGAGGAATGGCGGGCCAACCTCGGGACCGTTCGGAAGGGATCCGCCCTGGACCTGCTCCTCGACGTCCTCCCCGGTGTGCCGCTCGTCACCGTAGGATCAGCGGCCCGACTCATCGGCCGATCCGACGTCGCCGCCGGCGCCGCCATCAACCGACTCCTCGATGCCGGAATCCTCATCCAACGCAACGTCGGCAAACAGCGCTACCGCATCTTCGAAGCACCCGCCGTCCTCGAACTGTTCGCCTCCCTGGAGAGAGCACTCGCCAGCCCCACCGGCGACACCAGTATCGACCCGCCGGCGGGGCCCGTCCCTCAACCTCCGACCCAGCGTTGATCGTGAAACCGTCGCCGAACGAGCGCTTCGGGTACCAATGCGTTCGTCGATGAGCGGCCTCGTGTCGTGATTCTGAGACGGGAGGATCTGCGTCGCGCCCTCGGCGTCTACGTGGCCGAGGAGGAACGGGGCGGCCTTCCCTATGCGTTCCGGCTGGATGGAGGCAGTATCGCCAC
>JALSQW010000013.1 GCA_026985095.1 Acidimicrobiia bacterium
GGAGGCAGCCGCGGTGGTCGCCGGCCATGGTGGGTTGGAGTTGATCGTCGGCCCCGCCGGTGCCGGCAAGACCACCATGCTCGCCGCCGCCGTCGACTCGCTCAACGCCGAGGGGCGTTCGGTGTTCGGGGTGGCACCCACCGCAGTCGCCGCCGAGGTACTCGCTTCGGAGACCGGCATGCCCGCCGACACCCTGGACAAGCTGCTGGTCGAACACCACCCGGCCCGACCGCCCGACCCGGCCTTCCAGCTTCCCGCCGGCACCACGGTGATCGTCGACGAAGCCGGCACCGCCGCCACCCCCAAACTCGCCGACCTGGCTCGTCTCGCCGACCAACACGCCTGGCGGGTGGTGCTCGTCGGGGATCCCCGCCAGTTCTCCGCCGTCGGCCGCGGCGGCATGTTCGCCCACCTCGTCGACACCTACGGCGCCGTCGAGCTGGACCAGGTCCACCGCTTCCACCACGGATGGGAGCGTCACGCGAGTCTCCGCCTCCGCGCCGGCGACCCGGGCGTACTCGCCAACTACGACCGGCACGGACGCCTCCACCAGGGGACGGTCGAGGAGATGGAAGCCGACATCATCACCCACTGGCAGGAGGCCCGCAGCCGGGGCGAGACGGTGGCGCTCATGGCCAACAGGACCGACACCGTCGCCCGCCTCAACCACCTCGCCCAACACACCCGAATCCAGGCCGGGGAACTCGACCCCGATGGACCCTCGCTCCGGGTGGGCGATCAGCGACTGCTGGTGGGTGATGAGGTGGTCACCCGCCTCAACGACCGGCGCCTCCGCACCCGCCTGGGGGTCATGGTCAAGAACCGCGACCACTGGACCATCACCGCCATCCATGCCGACCGCAGCGTCACCGTCGACGGGCCGACCGGCACCATCCGGCTCCCCGCCGACTACGTCGCCGAGCACCTCGAGCTTGGCTACGCCCAGACCAGCCACGCCACCCAAGGCCGCACCGTCGACGTCGCCCTCCTCCTCGTCGACACCCCCACCGATAGCCGCGGTATCTACACCCCCCTCACGCGGGGGCGGGACGCCAACCACGTCTACGTCGCCGTGGAGGACAATCAGACCGCCGCCGACGTGCTCGTCCAGGCGTTGGGCCGAGACTGGATCGACCAACCCGCTATCGCCCGCCGATCCCAACTCGACCCGGACCGCGCTCGCGAGCGACCCGACCCGGGAGAAGATGGGCACGGCGAACCGCAACGGCGGATCCTGCACAGCATCGAACGTCGTAGAGCGCGATCTCGCGAGGCAGAGCGGACCACCGAGCGAGCCCCGAGTCTTGCCGCCGGCTGACAATCCGCGGCGGGAGGGTCAGCCGGTATCCGGGACAGGATGGCATGCCTCTGACGGGGCCACAACGCCGAGAAGCTTGTGACTCGAGGGCCGCGGGTTGCGTTCCGCGCCGCTACGGACGCGCACAACCAATAGGTCACCGGCGAAGCATCACCCTCGATTCCACCCCGTTGAACGGAGTTGCCATCGTTGGATCAGAGCTTCTTCTTCCCGGAGAAGCCGACTCCGAAGGTCTTCACCTCCGTCGCCGTCTGGGATGGGACGGAGCCAGTGACGTACTCGACGACCGAGACGGACCTGTTCGGTCACCAGAACGTTGATCCGCTCGCGTGTGACGCCGGCGTGTTTCGGTCGCCCGTAGCGCTGGCCGCCACGTGCTTCACCAGTAGGGAGCCGCCCCTTGGTCACCATCCAGAGATGCTCGGTCATCCCAACGTAGGCGACGTGTAAGGACCGGTCGTCTTCCACGGTGAACGCGTAGAGGCCCGCACTGTCGGGCACCTCACCGAGGGTGTCCCACTCCGAGCCGAGTTCTCCGCTGAGGAGGTCGACTGCCACGTTCCGGAACCTGAGTTCGTGAGGGCTGAACCCGAGGATCTCGAGTTCGTCCTCCGTAACGGGGGTACCGGGCATCCTGTCTTCCCGAGGCCGCCGCTCGACACGCTCGGTGAGGTGGCCCGGAATAGGTCGCGCCTCAAGGGTCGTCGTGTTGCGGTTGCGGGGCTCGGCGGTCTGCGTGGTCTCAGACGAGCGCAACCTTCGGCGTCGATACCGACCATGACCGGTACGTTCGAGATCGTCGTAGACGACGGCATGATGATTCGCCGCGTTGGCGCACATGCGCGACACGATGTGGGTGCGGATGGTCGACGGGGCATACTGGGTACCGGCACGCTGCATCTCAGCCAGCACCTCGGCAGGGCTGAATACCTCGCGTCCTGTTCTCTGCTCAAGTCGGGCGAAGGCGGCGAGGATCTCATCTCGACACGTCATCGCCACGAGTATCGCAGGGAACGCCTCTATCCGGCACGGGAAGCGTAGCGCCGTCCTCTATCGTGACGGCTGGCGAGACCGAAGGAGGGGTTTCTTGGCCGTCGCAGGCAGGTACATCAACAGCCACGCTGGGATCGGTCGACCGGTGATCGAGCCCCGCCGACGCCGCCGAGCATGAGTTGGCTGCGGCGACACGTTCCGCGGTGGGCCTGCTGGTTCGCACACCGAGGGCGGACGCTCCATTGGAGATCCGCTTGATCTTGCACCGGGGAAGTGAAGGCCCCCTCATCGACGATGGCAGTGTCCTGTCGGCCGAGCATCGACACGACTCAATGTGGAACCTTCCAGGAGGCGGCTTCCACCGTCCCGCAGATCGGGGAAAAGGCGTGGCAACGGTAGTCCGGTCGGGTGACGAGCGAGGTTCGGCATGATCTACTGCCGCTACAGAACGCACGGGTTTCCTCCCGCTGCAGGCGTGCGGCCAAATGGTGCTCTGAGCTTCAGTGTTTCCGAGTTGGCGTGGAAGATGTTCAGCACAGGCCGGGTGCCCGGCGATGTTGCCCGCCATGGGCCAGCATCAATCTACGAGTACCTTCACCGATCGGCGGTCATCCCCGCGTATCTCCTGATGCGGCACGGCGGGCTGGAGAAGTCTGGACTCTACGAGGTGCTCGACCGCTCCGAGAAGGTCGGGGTGTCCTATGCGCTTGGCTCCGCGATGGCCGGGCTATGGGCCAGCAAAGTGCTCTCGGTACACCATCTCCTCCATCTTGATCGCTATGGGCCCTCCCACGGTGTTGTGACCGTCGGGCGGCGACGACCCGACTACATCGGAGCTGGACCGGGTGGTTGGCTCGTTGTAGAAGCGAAAGGACGCTCGAACGGCGTGGAGACCGGGTTGCGCGCTCGGCTCACAGCCCAGAAACGAGCGGTCGAGTGCGTCTCGGGGTCTCCGCCCTGGCTTGCCGTGGGGTCCGTGGCCCACTTCCAGTCCGGGGCGTTGGAGGTGGATGCGTATGATCCGGATGAGCTTGATCCCGGCGCCGAACCGATCGGCCTGGAGGTCGATGTCGCACGGTTCTACCGGGCTTACTACCTGCCCTTCACTGTCGCGTTGGCATTCGGGCGGACTATCGAAGACGGCCCCGAGGGGATTGAGGCTGTGGAGCTCGGGTTCGGCCAACGGATCGGGCTTCGGTCGGAGATCCTGAGCCTGCTGGCCGGGGAGGACGTAGGAGCGGGGGAGTGGCAAACGACCCTCGGTCAACTGTCGAACGACATCGGGCGGACCGCCGAAGGGGTCATGCCCGATGGCTCATACGTCTCAGTGGATTGGGACGCCGCTTTGGGTATCGGAGGGTATGGAGGTACGGAGTGACTGCATGTTCTTAGGATTCCGATCAGCTCGACGATGCCCGGCGGAGGGTCGCGTGTCCAGGTCGTGCGGGTGTGGTTCGGCCAGGGGAAACAGAGGAGGACGAAGTTGACCGAGTCCGAGAAGCTGCACGAACTCGAGAGGCGGCTCTGGGAGGCGGCCGATCAGCTGCGGGCGAACTCGACGTTGGCGGCGTCCGAGTATTCGATCCCGGTGCTGGGCCTGATCTTCCTGCGGTACGCCGATGTTCGATTCTCCCAACTCGAAGAGGAGTTCCGGGCCATGGCCTCGGGTCGGCGGCAGATCGGCAAGGCCGACTACCAGGCCCGAGGGGTGATGTACGTTCCGGACGAAGCCCGGTTCTCGTACCTGAAGACTCTGCCCGAGGGCTCAGACATCGGGGCTGCGGTGAACAGGGCGATGGATCTCATCGAGACCGAGAACCCCGACCTCAAAGGCGTCCTGCCGCGTGACTACGGCCGTTTCGACAACCGGTTGCTCGCCGAACTCCTGAGGCTGATCGGGTCGATCCCCGACGACATCGAAGGGGACGCCTTCGGGAAGATCTACGAGTACTTCCTGGGCAACTTCGCCTTCGGGGAAGGGCAGCGGGGCGGCGAGTTCTTCACCCCCACGTCGATCGTCAAGCTGATCGTCGACATCATCCAACCGTTCCACGGCCGGATCCTCGACCCCGCCTGCGGGTCGGGCGGCATGTTCGTCCAGTCGGCCCGCTTCGTCGAAGAGCACAAGCAGAACCCGACGACGGCGATCTCGATCTTCGGTCAGGAAAACAAGGAGCAGACGATCCGCATCGCCAAGATGAACCTGGCGGTCCACGGCCTGTCCGGCACCATCGTCGCTTCGAACACGTACTACGAGGACCCCTTCGACTCGGTGGGGAAGTTCGACTTCGTCATGGCCAATCCGCCGTTCAACGTGAACGCGGTCGATAAGGGGCGGATCAAGGACGACCCCCGGTACTCCTACGGCATCCCGACGGTCGACAACGCCAACTACCTGTGGATCCAGATCTTCTCCTCGGCCCTCAACGAGACCGGGCGGGCCGGGTTCGTCATGGCCAACTCCGCCTCCGACGCCCGTCACTCCGAGTTGGCCATTCGATGCAAGCTGATCGAAGACCGCCAAGTCGACGTGATGGTGGCGGTGGGTTCGAACTTCTTCTATACGGTCACTCTCCCGGTCACCCTCTGGTTCCTCGACAAGGGGAAGAGGGGCACGGACCGCGCCGACAAGGTGCTGTTCATCGACGCCCGGCACATCTACCGGCAGATCGACCGTGCCCACCGGGACTTCACGCCCGAGCAACACGAGTTCCTCGCAAACATCGTCCGTCTGTACCGGGGCGAGGAACCCGAGTACCTCAACGGGTCCGAGGGGATGCTGAAGGAGAAGTTCCCTGATTTCAAGTACGTGGACGTGCCCGGCTTGTGCAAGGTGGCCACGATCCAGGAGATCGAGGCTCACGGATGGAGTTTGAACCCGGGTCGGTACGTGGGGGTCGCCGACGACGGCGAGGACGACTTCGATTTCGTGCAGCGATTCGGGGAGCTGAGCGACGAGTTCCAGGCGCTGGCCATCGAGGCAGCTCAGCTGACTGCGGAGATCGATCGCAACTCGGCGACGTTGATGGCGGTCAAGGAATAGGCAATGGATTGGCCATCGGTCCCGCTCGGGCACATAACTTCAAAGATCGGCAGTGGGGCCACTCCGCGAGGCGGAAGGAACTCTTACAAGACCGAGGGAGTGGCACTGATTCGAAGCCTGAATGTGTACGACCTGGAGTTCGACACGTCTGGCCTGGCGTACATAGATGAGGAACAGGCCGCCCAGCTCGACAATGTTGCTGTGCAGCCAGGCGACGTACTCCTCAATATCACAGGAGCGTCAGTAGCGCGGTGCGCCTTGGCGCCAACAGCACTCCTTCCGGCGCGAGTGAACCAGCATGTTGCGATTCTGCGACCGTTGATTGAGTTCTTAGATTCACGCTTTCTTGTGTACTCGCTGGTTGCCCCGCGCAACAAAGCACGGCTTCTGGCTATTGCCCAAGGTGGGGCGACGCGAGAGGCGCTAACCAAGCGGACGCTAGAGGAGTTCGACATTCCCTTGCCACCCCTCCCGGTCCAGCGGAAGATTGCGGCGGTGTTGGCGGCGTATGACGAGTTGATTGAGAACAACTTGCGGCGAATTGAGATCCTGGAGGAGATGGCGCAGGGGGTGTACCGGGAGTGGTTCGTCAACTTCCGCTACCCCGGCCACGAGGATGTCCCTTTGGTCGACTCCCCCCTCGGAGCGATTCCCGAGGGATGGGAGGCGGCGAGGTTCGGAACGATTGCTGTGGAGGTCAAGGAAGGCGTAGAACCGTCCGCCCTGTTGGAGGACGAGCGCTATGTCGGTCTTGAGCACATTCCCAGAGAGTCGTTCACATTGACCGACTCTGGTTCTATCGCTGATGTCAAGAGTCGGAAGTGGAGGTTCGAAGCTGGGGATGTGCTGTTCGGGAGGCTCAGGCCCTACTTTCACAAGGTGGCGTTGGCCCCGTTCGACGGTGCGTGTTCGACGGACGCGATCGTGATTCGCCCTGAGGCAGGTTTCGAGGAACTTGTGCTGCAAGTCGCCTTCTCGAAGGAGTTTGTGGCACACGCTGTGGCGACGTCCGGTGGCACCGACCGACCGCGGGCAAAGTGGCGGGACCTGGCGAACTTCCCAATCGTGCTGCCACCTAGGCAGTTGCGGCAAGCCTTCTCTGACGCCGTGCGACCGATAGTGAACCTGACACAGGTTCTCGCCCGACAGAACGCCAACCTCCGCTCCACCCGTGACCTCCTGCTGCCGAAGCTGGTCTCGGGCGAGATCGACGTGTCCGACCTGGACATCGATACCGACTGGTTGGTGGCATGACCTACGAGCACGACGAGCTGGAGCTTGAGCTGGCGACGCTGAAGCTGTTCGAGCAGCTTGGCTGGGAGACGGTTGACGGGACCGGTGAGACGTTCCCTCGGTCCTTACTCGGTCGGCAGCATCCTGGGGAGGTGGTGTTGCGGGATCGGCTCGGGTTCGCGGTGGCTCGGCTCAATCCTGACCTGCCCGGCGAGGCGCCGGGAGAGGCGATCGACCGGTTGGTCCGGCCTCGGCCGAAGGGCTCGGAGGTGCGGAACAATCGGGACGTGTGGAACCTGCTTCGGGACGGTGCCAAGGTCGAAGTCGAGTTGTCCGATGGCGCCCAGCAGACCGTCACGGTCCGGTTTGTCGACTGGGATGATCCGTCGGCGAACGACTGGCTGGCGGTCCGCCAGTTCAAAGTCGCCGGCGACCTGTACAACACCCGGGCCGACATCGTCGGGTTCGTCAACGGAATCCCGTTGGTGTTCGTCGAGCTGAAGGCACCCCAGGTCGACCACAAGCAGGCCTACGACGACAACCTCACCCACTATCGGGACGCCATCCCCCAGCTGTTCTGGTTCAACGGGGTGACGGTCCTCTCCAACGGGTCCGAAACGAAGGTGGGCCCGTTCTCGGCACCGTGGGAGCACTTCTCGGAATGGAAGCGGGTGACGTCGGAAGACGATCCGCCGTCCACTTCGATAGAGACGGCTATCCACGGGGTGTGTGAGCCGTCACGCCTGCTGGACCTGGTGGAGAACTTCACCCTGTTCCAGGAGGTGCCGGGCGGGCTGATCAAGATCCTGGCGAAGAACCACCAAGTGCTCGGCGTCAACAACGCTCTCGAGTCGCTTCGGAACATCGAAGGCAACCACGGCCGGCTCGGCGTGTTCTGGCACACCCAGGGGTCGGGGAAGTCCTTCTCGATGATCTTCTTCTCCCAGAAGGCGCTCCGGAAGATCTCCGGCAGGTACTCGTTCGTGATCGTCACCGACCGCAAGGACCTCGACGACCAGATCTACAAGAACTTCGTTTCCACCGGGGCGGTGACGAAAGACGACGTCCAGGCCGAATCCGGCGAGCATCTCAAGGAACTGCTCACCACCGACAACCGGTACGTCTTCACCCTGATCCAGAAGTTCCGCACCGAGACGGGGGAGCGGTACCCGGTCCTGTCGGAACGGGACGACATCATCGTCATCGCCGACGAGGCCCACCGCACCCAATACGACACGCTGGCGCTCAACATGCGCAACGCCCTCCCCAACGCCGCCTTCTTGGCGTTCACCGGCACCCCGCTCATCGCCGGGGAGGAACGAACCCGGGAAGTCTTCGGCGACTACGTCTCCATCTACAACTTCCGCCAGTCGATCGACGACAAGGCCACCGTCCCCCTCTACTACGAGAACCGGTCGCCGGAGGTGCAACTCGTCAACGAGGACTTCGACGAGGACATGGAGAAGATCATCGAAGAGGCCATGCTCGACGAAGAGCAGGAGAAGCGCCTCGCCCGGGAGTTCGCCCGTGAATACCACCTGATCACCGACGAGGACCGGCTCGACACGATCGCCGCCGACCTCGTCGACCACTTCCTGTCCCGGGGTCATCAGGGCAAGGCGATGGTGATCTCCATCGACAAGGCCACCGCGGTGAAAATGTACGACAAGGTTCAGGCCGAGTGGCAGCGGCGGATCGCCGAGCTTCAAGACGAGATCGCTGCGGCGGTGGGGGAACGTCGGGAGGCGTTGGAGGACAGGCTCGCCGAGATGCTGGCCACCGACATGGCGGTGGTCGTCTCCCCGTCGCAGAACGAGATCGAAGAGCTGAAGGCGAAGGGTGTCGACATCGTCCCGCATCGGAAGCGGATGAACGACGAGGACCTCGACGTCAGGTTCAAGGACCCCAACGATCCGCTGCGGATCGTGTTCGTCTGCGCCATGTGGCTCACCGGATTCGACGCACCGGCCACGTCGACGATCTACCTCGACAAGCCGATGCGGAACCACACGCTCATGCAGACCATCGCCCGGGCGAACCGGGTGTTCCAGGACAAGCAGGCCGGCGAGATCATCGACTACGTCGGCGTGTTCCGGAACCTGCAAGAGGCCCTCGCCATCTACGGAGCCGGCTCGGGCGGTGGTGTTCAACCGGGCGACATGCCGGTGGAGGCCAAAGAGAAGCAGGCCGAAGACCTCGCCGAGATGCTGGCCGAGATCGTGCAGTACACCGCTGCTCACGAGGTGGACCTTGAGGAAGGCCTGGGGGTGTCCGGCTTCGACTGGGTCGCTTGGCTCGCCGACGCCGCCGAGAAGCTTCTCGTCTCCGACGAGGTGCGGCGGGGATTCCTCAGCCGGGCGGACATGTGCGCTGCCCAGTGGAAGGCCTTCAAGCCGCATCCGGCAGCAACCGAGGCACAGCCCCTCATGTCGGTGATCGTCCGGCTGGCCCAGCGAGTCAGGATGGAGACCGGCAAGCCCGACATTTCCGGGGTGATGGCCTCGGTCGAGCGGCTTCTGGAGGAATCCGTTGATGCGGTGCCGTTCGTCATTGCGCCTTCCGAGGCCACACGAGTCGATCTGACTCAGATCGACTTCGGCGCGTTGGCCGAGCTGTTCGCCAAGGGGAGGAAGGCGACGGCCGTCGCCCGCCTTCGGGCATCGCTCGAGCAGCGGCTGGCTCGGATGGTCCGACAGAACCCGCAACGGATCGACTACGCCAAAAAGCTCCAGGAGCTCATCGACCGGTACAACCAGGGATCGAAGAACATCGAGGAACTCTTCGAGGACCTCAAGAAGGTGGCGGCCTCCCTCGACGAGGAGGAGCAGCGCTCGGCGCGGGAGGGACTGACGGAGGAGGAGCTCGCTGTGTTCGACCTGCTCACGAAGCCCGAGCCGAAGCTGACGAAGGCACAGGAAGCCCAAGTCAAGAAGGTGGTCCGGGAGCTCCTGGCCAAGCTGAAGCGCGACGCGCTCGTCCTCGACTGGAAGCAGCGCCAGGCGACCAGGGCCGCCGTCCAGGTCACCATCGCCGAGACCCTCGACGAGGGCCTTCCCGAGGTGTACGACCGGGAGCTGTTCGCCGAGAAGACCGCCGCTGTTTTCGAGCACGTCTTCTCCGCCTACCAGGGCGACGGCCGCAGCATCTACGAGGAGGCGGCGTAGATGGTTCAAAGATCTGTCACACTTGCCAGCCATGATCGGAGGAAGTGGGATGGGAGCTGAGGGCGCTCACATCAAGGGCCGCGAGGGGGTCTTCATGGCCAAGAGCTGGCTAGAAAGCACTACAAGGTTCCAGATCCACTTCACGGTCTACGACTCGGAAGCGCAGGTGACGCTCCCACTGGCGGACGGCAGGACTAAGGCGTTCGATATGCGAGGCCTACATATCCAAGACGATGGACGGACCAACCGGTGCCCCTTGTATGTGGAAGTCAAGAACTGCGACACCGAAGGTGGTCAAGGCCAGCAGTATGAGCAATACCTGCGAGACTGCTACTTGGCGGCCGCGAAGCAGCGGCAAGATGGGGTCGACCAGGAGACGGAGTTCATGTGGCTTACATGGCATCCGTTCAGTCTCGGCAAGTGGTCACGGCTCTGTACTGAGGAGGAGCTCCGCTCCGCTCTCACCTCGCTCGACGAGGCGCTTGTCGACGAGGATCTCATTCGAGCACTACCCGCTCGCTTGTGGCTTGTCGTGCTCAGCCGCCGTCAGCAGGAAATGACCATGGGGGATCGCCTCCTGGGGGAGATTCGTCGCATTCTTACAGCAGGAGAGGCGTTGTGACTCTTGCTTCGGCGGTCAACGAGTACTTGAGGCGCCCTGGCGACACCGGCTTCTCTGACGCGAAAGCTGTAATCGTTAGAGCTCTAAAGTCCGTTCATGAAGGTGGCGACTTCCACACTACCGACTATTTCAATCACTCCTTCATACCGGACATTGTCGGTAGCTGGCCAACTGCTGACGAGGACCGCGAGGAGAGGCTTTTCTTCCTCAGGCCGCATCATCACGTGGAGTTCATCAGAGGGGACTTGAGGAGGCTTGCCTCTCTCCGGCCTTCCTTCATCAGCCTGAGTGAAGGCGATCCGGACCTCCAGGAGATTGAGGACTCGCTCGATGCCCCCGTAGGGGATGTGGCGATTACGAATACGTACGCATTGGGCGTGCTCGGAGGGCAGAAGGGCAGGCTAAGGCGGGAGCGACTGGCAGCTGCTCTCTTCTTACGACGGGCAAGGGGGATCATTGGAGAAGATGAGGCGAAAGAAGTGGACGGAGCCGCTGTCGGATTCGAAGCTGCGATGGGTGCTGAGAGCGCTGGGGTGGTTGAGTCTCTGAACGTGTTCGCGAAGTTCCTTCAAGAGGACGCTGCTGCGGCAATCAATCGATACATGTACTACCTTTGGACCAGCGCGACGGCTGCTGCCTATCCCGGGGCTATACCGGCAGACCAATGGTTGGAGCGGGAAGAAGTGGTGGAGGTGCTCCGGTACCTCCTGGAGCGCGGAGACCTCGAGAATGAGCGTTTCTGGGGGCGACTCGGAAAGCAAGTAACTCTGGATGAACTCGAAAGCCTCGGTGAAGTGGGGCCCACTGAGAATCTGCAGCGTCTGATGGGGTTCGCGTCGAGTGAGCTGCGGACCCGGGCAGTTCACGTCGACCGCGCCGACGGCCAGCCCTCCCTCGAGCTCGATACGCGATTCTTGTGGTCGATCCGTGATCGCGTCCTTCAAGTCGCGAACCATTCGACAGTCTTGCGGGTAGTGGATGACCTTCGACGACTTCGAGGTGTGAGCGAGGACCTTCAGGGGCCAACGATGGCGGAGCTTAGGAACCGAATCTCCGGCTATCAGTTGATTAAGGTGGCTCTGAGGTCCACGGGATTCGAAGCAGATCTCCGTGCTGTGAGCGAGACGCCCGCGATCCAGCAACGGGATCTAAACGCGGTGGCCGATGACATCGATCCCACAGCGGAGGTCATCCGCGCAACCGTTCAGCCGCCGACGGTGGGATCGCCCTATGACTGCGACTTCCGGCGTTCCATTGTGCAAGCGGCGAGGGAGGCGGAGGCGGACGAGCCCTTGGCAAACCTGGTTCTGGCGGCGGCGTCACTTCTCGCGAACGTGACTGACCGTGAGAGATACCGGCTTCGTGAGGCCCTCGGGCTGAGAACCGTAGGAGAAGAGCTTTGACTTCTGCGTCAACCGGAGCATTGGGGCGGTGCTTGCTGGGAGGTTCACGGATCCCTGTACGCGACCATGGGAGGAAAGAGCTGCCTGCGCCGGTGCAAGTGCTCGAGAGGAGGCTCAGTTTGGTCACCCATAGAGGCAAGTGATGAGGGGGCGAGCATGGTCGAACGGAAGCCCGTCTCCGTCGGGGGCTGGGTATGGAATCGTGATCTCCACGAGTGACCGCGATCGGTACTTCAGTCGGGGCCTTCGGGCGGTGACGCTCATGTTGGAGAACGGTCCGACGGTCACCGTGTCGTTGTCCGACTCGTTCTGGCGCAGGTGCTCGGAGTTCAGGAGCGCGGAGATCGGACGATGGCTGATTGACCGGGGGTTGGCGCCCTGGCCGAAGGGAAAGCCACCGAGATTTGAGCTGGAGGTTGTCGAGCCTGGGCTCGTGCATGTGCGATCAGCAGGGTGAGGTTGCCGTCGGGTGTTCCGCCCGGCCCGGGTCTTCTTCGATGGGTGCTGAGAAACTATCGGATACAGATAGCTTTGCAGCTACAATGGTGGCATCATGGTTGCACGGTCTTCGATCGGAGCCCGGCTCGGTGCTGTGGCCGAGTCGCAGCACGGCTATTTCACTCGCGCTCAAGCGGTTCGCGAGGGTGTGGGTGATATGGTCCTGCTCCGGGCGGTGAAGAGTGGAGCGATCGAGCGGCTCGACCACGGCGTCTACCGGATCGCCGGGGCCGGCTACGACCCTCATCAGCAGCTTCGGGTGGCGTGGCTGCGGCTCACCCCGGAGCTGTCGGCTCGTGAACGGACCCTCAGGCCTCACCTGTGGGTGTCCCATCGGTCGGCGGCGGGCCTGTTCGACCTGGGCGTCACCATCGCCGACGTACCCGAGTTCGTCTCCGACCGACGCCTCCAGACTCGGGCGAAGGTCAGGATCCACCTCCGATCGGGTGGCCTGCAGCGAGAGGAGTGGACGGTGCACGACGGATTCGCGGTCACCACGCCGGCTCGGACCATCGCCGACCTGGTCGCCGATCATATGGACGGCGGCCATCTGGGACGCATCGTCGCGGACGCACTGGCCAGAGGGCTGGTCACACGCGCCGAGGTCGAGGAAGCACTCGGCGGAAGGGCTGACCTCGGCGCCATCCTGGAACTGGCGACGGGCAAGGCGCGGTGATGGATCCCGCCGGAGGTGTCCCATACGGGTCGGCGAGGGACTTCGAACGGGCGTTGACCGATCGGATCGCCAACGCCGCGGCTTCCTCACCCCACGGGGTCGCCGAGATTCGCCGTCAGTTCGCCTACGGACGGCTGCTGGCGAGGGTGTTCATCACCCAGCCGCAGCGGTGGGTGCTGAAGGGAGCCACCGGTCTCCTCGCCCGACTCCCTCTTCAAGCCCGTCACAGCATCGACGTCGACCTGTACTACGAGGGCGAGATCGGCGCGGCGCTCACGGCGCTGCGCGATGCCGCCGAGGCCGATCTCGGCGACTTCTTCACCTTCGACATCCAACGTGGGGCGAGTCTCGGCGACGCGACGGCCGGAGTCCAGGTTCGAGTGACCGCCTACCTTGGAGACAGGATCTTCGAGACGTTCCGGGTCGACGTGGTCGTGGATCGGCCCATGACGTCTGAGCCCGATCTCATCCCCCCTCTCGATCCGGTCGAGATCCCGGGGCTTCGCAGTGTCGAGTACCGTGCTCACCCCATCCCGGATCAGATCGCGGACAAGCATGCGGCCATGATCGCCACCTACGCCGGCCGGCCCAGCACCCGCTACCGCGACCTGGTCGATCTCGTCCTGATCGCGACGACCCAGACCGTCTCCGCGGCCGCCCTCCACGCCGCCCTGGTCAATGAGCATCGCCGCCGGGGTGTGACCCCATCGCTGCCATTCTCCTTGCCGTCGGACGAGTGGCGGCAGGGTTACCGGAAGATCGCAACCACCGTTCCCGACTTCACGGTCCTCGACGCTGCCGACGCCGTCGAGATCGTGAGGCGCCTCGTCGACCCGGTGATCACCGGAGCCGCCAGGGGAACCTGGGATCCGGATATCCTGAAGTGGAGCTCGCCGTGATTCCCGAAATCGATCTCGCTCGGATTCGACGATGGGTCGACGCCCGCAACGCCAACCTGCCCGAGCGTGCCCGTGGGCTCATCCGCTACGAACTCGACGTGACCGCCCGAACCGTCACGATCATGGAATGCCGTCCGCCGTGGCGACCCGAGTACGGGCCGGAGTGGACCAGGTTCCCGATCGCTCGGCTCCGCTACACCAAGACGCGAGGCGAGTGGTCGCTGTACTGGCGAGACCGGAACCTCAAGTTCCACGAGTACGACCTGGTGGCGCCGACCCCTCACGTGGACGACCTCATCGCCGAGGTCGAGAGGGACCCGACCGCCATCTTCTGGGGCTGACGTTCCCGGCTCGCCCGTCCTCGGACTTCTAACGGATCTTCTAACGGATGGGGCGACACCAAGGGTTATCCACAGGCATCAGCCATCACGCCGATCCCGGGAAAACCGTTGGCAGCAAAGGATTTCGAGCAAGGACGAAAACTGATGAAAAACCTCGGCAAGCGACTCATAACCCGAAGGTCGCGGGTTCAAATCCCGCCCCCGCTACGAGCGGAAGCCCTTGCGCTGCAAGGGCTTCCGGCGTGTCTGGGGGTCACGTCCAGGGATGTGGTGTATGAGTGATGCTGCCCCGAGTCATCGGTTCTTGCTCAGGTCTAGGTTTTGGTCCTGAGCGAAGGAGCAGCGGTGGCGAGACCATCGAAGAAGACGACTGATCAGAAGCTGCGGATCGTCCTGTCGGTGTTGCGGGGCGAACGTTCTGCGGCGGAGGTCTGGGACCCTGCCTCCAACGCCACCCACACCGACGCGGTGTTCCACAGGTCGACGTCGACGGGCTGCTCCAACCCGAAGGGCTGGGCGCTGAAGGGTGTGACGCGGGCGGCGAAGCTTCCGTTGTGGGTCGGGGAGCCGACCACGGACACGTTCCCGCCCGAACCGCCAGGGTCGACGACGGTCCAGCCGGTGAGGTCCCCGGTCTCGAACCCGCCCCCCACCCCCTACTCCCGCAGCCCGTAGATGTCGACCAGCGGCGCCAGATACTCCTCCGCCCGCTCATCAGGCTCCACCATCCACACCACAAACGTGATCGTGTCGGATCCTCCTGAATAGACGACATGCAGCCGCCAGGTGTCCGTCTCGAAGACCGTCGACCGAGGACCCCAATCATCCACATCGACCGGCACATACCCCGCCGCCGTCATCTTCGCCACCGCCGCCTGATACACCCCCTCATCGGTGACATCATCCCAAAAAGCGCTGACGTGAAGCGGCTTGGGATCCTCCCCGAGAACGAACAGAACCCGTGCCGGTTCGGTGCCGTCGCCCGTCCAGTCGATGGACCCCACCAACTCCGCCAAACGAGGACACCCACAGTCGTCGATCGAGTCGCCGAGGCCCCGGAAGTACTCGGCGCAACCCGCCGACACCACCGCCGCCGCCACCACCACCAGCACCCACCGACGCACCAACCCCGAACCAGACATGAACATCACAGATTGATCCCGACGAAACCGTCATCCACCAACACCACCGCACCGGCGCTGCCGGTGACGACGACCCGATACCGCACCGTACCCGACCCGAGGGGGTAGAACACGTCGAGACGTTCCCACACCCCGGCGGTGGTGAGGGTCCGGGTGGTGGACGCGACCACGACGCCGTCGTAGCCGACGAGCTCCAGGGTGACCTGCGCGGAGGTCTGGGACCCTGCCTCCAACGCCACCCACACCGACGCGGTGTTCCACAGGTCGACGTCGACGGGCTGCTCCAACCCGAAGGGCTGGGCGCTGAAGGGTGTGACGCGGGCGGCGAAGCTTCCGTTGTGGGTCGGGGAGCCGACCACGGACACGTTCCCGCCCGAACCGCCAGGGTCGACGACGGTCCAGCCGGTGAGGTCCCCGGTCTCGAACCCGCC
>JALSQW010000014.1 GCA_026985095.1 Acidimicrobiia bacterium
TGAAGGGTGTGACGCGGGCGGCGAAGCTTCCGTTGTGGGTCGGGGAGCCGACCACGGACACGTTCCCGCCCGAACCGCCAGGGTCGACGACGGTCCAGCCGGTGAGGTCCCCGGTCTCGAACCCGCCGTTCACCAGGTTGGTGGACACCGGCGGGGTCGGGTCCCATCGGGCCTCCCACGACACCCGCGTCGTGCCGAAGGGCAGATCCGGGTAGGCGACCATCAACGTCACCTGGGGACAGTCGGGCGTGACGGGGACGTCGAGGGGTGTCCCCGGGGTGAGGACGAGGACGTCACCGGCCCCGTCGGGACACAGGCTCGGATGGTCCACCAGACGCAGGGCCCGTGCCGCCGGTGTGCCCTCGGGCACCGTCACCGTCAACGTCCCGGTGGTCGCCCCGTCGGCCTCGAATTCGACGTAGACGGCGCCGCCGTCGTCGAGGAGGTGGGAGTCGCCGAAGGTCTCGACGATGTCGGCGCTCAACTGGTACTGCCCGGCCACCGCCGGACGCTTGTTCATGCCAGCGTCCTCCAATCTCTGACTCCAGTCACCACGGGCCGGGTCGGTGTAGGCCTCTTCGATCCGGTAGTTCGCCAGGGCGAACCCGGTGAGGACCTCGGCGAGGGTGTCGCCGTTGGCGGTGATGGTCTGGCCGATCGCCTCGGTGGCGGCGGTGGGGATGATCCCGTCGCCGGTGACATCCCAGATCTGGTGCACCATGTCGGATCCGGCGGCGAAGCGCTCCTCGAGATACTCGAAGAAGAG
Source organism: Acidimicrobiia bacterium (assembly GCA_026985095.1). GTDB lineage: Bacteria > Actinomycetota > Acidimicrobiia > Spongiisociales > UBA5794 > JALSQW01. The sequence goes on from JALSQW010000014.1 coordinate 767, forward strand.
GAACGCACCGTAGGCCCGCCACGGCACCCACCCGAAGGCGCCCGATTCGGTGAGACGCTCCGGCTCGCCCAAGAACAAGGGAAGTCGACGTGCATATTGGCTGCCGGATCCGTCGGCGGCGGGGTGGCGTTCGTCGACGTAGTGGGCGGCCCACTCGGCGGTGGCTTCCATCAGCCATCGGATCCGGGTCGCCGGGATCACGGTGTCGCCGATCGAGATGTACTCCCACTGGAAGACGTGGAACGCCTCATGACGGGGAAGATACTGCGACGGCACACCCGACCCCTGCCAGTCGATGCCGCGTTCGTACTGCACCAGCCGCGGCAACGTGTACCCGTCGGTCCATCCCGGCCCCAACAGGTCGTTGATCACCACCCGCCGTCGACCCTCCGGCGCGACATACCCGGCGGCGGTGAACTCGTCCCACGACGTCTCCATCTCGGTGACGATCACATCCACATAGTCCGGCACCCCGTTGGACGGGTCGACGTCGGCCAGGTGCTCGACGGCCTCCATCGAGTACCGGGCCTCGCCGTCCCGGAACACCCCCTCGGCCCGGTTGTAGTACACCTCGAAATGTTCGGAGACGACCCGGCATTGGAACGCCTCGGCCGCCCCCGGCAGCGGGAACCCGACGTGGATCCGCCACGGATCGTCGAGGAAGCACTCCTCCGCATATCCGCCGCCACCCCGCGGAGTCGCCCGCAACGCACCACCGGCCGCCGCGGCAGGCGCCGTCGGGTCGTAGACGATCTCACCGATCGACCCGATGCCCTGCTGCACCTCGGGTGACAGCGCATCCCATTCGGAGAGGAACATGAGCGCCACCTGGGTGGCGTCGACCGGGTCGTCCGGACCCGCCGGAACCCCGAACAACGTCTGGATCTCGGAGGCGTAGCGGCCTGGCAACGACTCGGCGCAACACAACGCCTGCAACCCCAACGTCACGTACTCGTCGGCGGTGATCAGCCCACCGGCGTAGTCGGAGAGGATCCGGTCGAGCGAGCCGACCGTGTCGTTGCCGACGTTCACCGACACCGCATCGGACGCCGCCACCCTGCCAACACCATCGACGACCTCCACCGTGACCGTGTGCGGCCCGTCACCGACGGTCCGGGTGTCCCACTCGATCGACACGGCCCCGTCGACGATGACCCCCGAACCGATCCGCACCCCGTCGATCGACAGCTCCACCCACCCGTCGGCGTCCGCAGGCTCCACCGTCGCGGTGACCGTCTCGACGTGGAACACCGTCGACTCGTCGGCCGGATGCGACATCGACACCCCGACCGGATCCGTCGGATCGGCCTCGCAGCGAACCTCACGTTCGGCCGCACACCGGTCCGTCCCCCAACCACCGAAGGCGAGGTCCGACCCGACCCCACCCAACAGCACGTCGTCCCCCGTTCCGCCGAGCAGGCGGTCCTCCCCGCCACCGCCGACGAGCACGTCTTCCCCCGACCCGCCACCGATCCAGTCCCCCCCATCCCCACCGAGGATCCGGTCCTCCCCGCCGCCGCCCCAGATGAGGTCGTTCCCGGCGCCACCCCGGATGAGGTCGTTCCCGGCGCCACCGAAGATCACATCATCGCCGTCGTAGGCGCAGATGACATCGTCGCCGGGCCCACCCACCAACACGTCGTCGCCGTCGGTCCCGACGACCGTGCACCCCGAATCCTCGATCGCCGCCGCCGCCGCCGCCGACACCCACAGGCCCACCACCGCCACCGTAACACCGTCAGACGCCACACCCCGCCGAATCCCCGTGGCCCTGCCACCCGCTCGAGACGACCCAACAACACTCCTCGTCCACGATCGACCCCGTGCAGTCAAGACGGTGTGTGTGTCAACCACAACCGACGGCCGGCCCCGCCTCCACATTCCGACCGGTCACCGCCGACAACCCCTCGACCTGGCCCACGGTGCGACCCCGACACCGACACCGTCGACCCGCCCAAAGGCGTGCCCCGTCCCCCCAGGGCGGCGGCGAGTACCAGGGTGGGCACCCCGCCGGTGAAGGCCAGCTGGGTGAAGGCGGCCACCCGGGGAACTGGATGAACATGGCGAAGGCCAGGTCGGAGAAGAGGTTGGCGGCGAAGGCACGCCGAAAGGGAGGGGTGAACAGATCCGACCGCATCGCCCGATGTTGGCAGAGTCGCGCGGGGTTCCCGCCGGCGGCTCAGCGGGGGGCCGTCACGAACCGCCGACGACGCCGGAACGCACCAGGGCGAGCACGGCCTCGACGGTGGCGTCGGAGGGGGGGAGGTCGGGCATGACCGGCGACGTGGCCTCCTCCGCCGCCCGGCGGGACAGCAGCAGCATCACCGCGCCGTGGACCGCCGCCCACACGGCGACCGCCAGGGCCGCCGGATCGTGATCGGTTCGGATCTCCCCGGCTTCGATCCCTTCGCCGATGGTGTCGACGAGCACCGCGAAGGCCCGCAGCCCGGGGTCGTCCTCCAGCAACTCGGGGGAGATCTCCCCGGTCTCGCCACCGGCCATGAGCACCTGGTATTGCGGTCCCCGCTCCAAGGCGTAGTCGATGTAGGCCCGCCCCATCTGCTCGAGACGCTCCAGTACCGTTCCCGCCGTCGCCGCCGCCTCCTCCAGCCGTCGGGACAGCTCCTGGAACCCGCCCCGGCAGCACTGGTAGAAGAGTTCGTCCTTGTCGGCGAAGTGCAGGTAGATCGCCGGAGGGCTCACCCCGACCCGTTTGGCCACGGCCCGGATGGAGACGGCGTCCTTGTTCCCCTTCTCCACCAGCAGCTCCGCCACGGCTTGGAGGATCTCCTCGCGAAGGCGGTTCCCCTCACCCTTGCGGGCTCGAGGCCGGCGGGACGCGCCCGAGCCCGGCGCGGTGGAGCGCCGGGACTCGGAACGGTCGGGGACGGTCGCAGAGGTCACGCTTCGGATACCTGGTGCTCCAGCTTAGGGGGCAGCTCGACCGAGTCGGAGAGCCCATAACGGTCGTGGATCCGGCGGAGTGGGCGGGGGGCCCACCAGTTGGCGTTCCCGGCGAGACGCATGAAGGCCGGAACGAGGGTGGCCCGCACCACGAAGGCGTCGACCAGCACCGCCAGGGTCATCCCCACACCGAGCATCTTGATGAAGGACACCCTGGAGGTGGCGAAGGCGAGGAACACGACGGCGATGAGCACGGCGGCGGCGGTGACGATCCTCCCCGTGCGCTCCAATCCGACGGCCACCGAGCTGACCGTGTCGGAGCCACGGTCGTGCTCTTCTTTGATCCTCGACAGCAGGAACACCTCGTAGTCCATGGACAGCCCGAAGGCGATGGCGAACATGAGGATGGGGATGGTGAGGTCGAGGGTGCCGGTGGCGGTGAACCCCAACAGGTCGGCGAGATGCCCCTGCTGGAAGACCCACACCAGCGCCCCGAAGGTCGCCGACAGCGACAGCATGTTGAGCACCAACGCCTTGACCGGAACCAGCACCGATCCGAACATGAGGAACAACACCACGAAGGTGACGGTGGCGATCATGCCCAGGGCCCAGGGCAACGCCCCGAACAGGGAAGCCTTGGCGTCGACCAGTTCGGCGGCGGCCCCGCCGACGAGAACCTCCCCGGGAGCGTCGATCCCCCGGATCTGGGCCACCAGCGCCGAGGCCTGCGGCGAGGTCGGCTCTACCGCCGGGACCACCGACAGGTAGACGCCGTCCGCCGATCGGAACCGCGCCGACGCCGGGCCCGCCGGGATGACCCGGGTTCCGCCGATGAAGGATCCGGTGGGTCCGTCGACCCGCGTCACCCCCGGGAGACCGGAGATGGTGGCGGCGTAGGCATCGACCCCGGTGGGATCGACGGGGGTCACGACCACGCTGACCGGCGAGGCCTCGAATCCGTCGAACTCGGATCGGAGGACGTCCCCGGCGGTTCGGGCGTCGGTCCCCACCGCCAGGACCCGGTCGTCGGACTCGCCGAGCTGGACCGAGAGGAAGGGCAGGCCGAGGACGACGAGGAGCGCCATGGTGGCGGTGGCGATGGGCAGGGGGCGCCGCATCACCGTGGTGGCGATCCGATGCCACATCCCCGACCCGGCGGTGACGGGTCGGACCCGGCGTACCCGCAGCCGGTCGACCCGCCGCCCCAGCACTGCCAACAGGGCGGGGAGAACGAGCACCGCCCCGACGGCCGCCAACCCGACCACGGCGATTCCCGCGTAGGCGAAGGAGCGGAGGAAGGCGAGGGGGAACACGAGCAGGGCGGCGAGGGACACCGCCACGGTTCCCGCCGAGAAGAGCACGGTCCGTCCGGCGGTGCGAACCGTCCGGCGGACGGCGTCGGCGGGTTCCCACCCGGCGGCCAGCTCTTCCCGGAAGCGGGAGACGACGAACAGCGAGTAGTCGATGGCCAGGCCCAGCCCGAGGGCGGTGGTGAGGTTGAGGGCGAAGATCGACACCTCGGTGAATCCGGTGAGGATCTGGAGGACGAAGAAGGTCCCGACGATGGAGAACACGCCGATCCCCAGCGGTAGGAGGGCTGCCACCACCGACCCGAAGATGAGAATCATGAGCACGAGGGTGATGGGAAAGGCGATCGCCTCGGCTCGGGTCAGGTCCGATTCGATGGTCTCGTCCAGCTCGGCGGAGAGGGGCCCGGGACCGCCGACGAGAACGTCGAGGCCGTCGCGGGTTCCTCGGTAGCGGTCGGCGAGACGCCCGGCGGTGTCGAGTTGCGCCCCCTCGTCGCCGGAGAGGGTGGCGAAGACGAGGGCCCGGCTCCCGTCGAAGCTTCGTAGCGAGGACGGCGATCCGAGACTCCAGTAGGACTCGACGCCGTCCACCCCCGTCTCGGCCGCCAGCTCGGAGACGAGTCCGGCGGCAGCAGTGGCCACGGCCGGATCATCCACCGAGGTGCCGGGGCGCCCGACGATGAGGACCAGGCTCGGCTGCTTGGCTGCGAACTGTTCCTCCAACACGTCGGCGGCGAGTACCGCCTCGGCGTCGGGGTCTTCGAATCCTCCGTTGGAGAGGGACGAGGCGACCCCTCCCCCCACGGCGCCAGCCACCACGATCGCCACTGCCGCCGCGGCGAGCACCATCCACCGATACCGAACCAACGCATCTGCCAACCGCGGCATGGAACCCTCTCCCGTGTGGGTGAACGTCGTTAACTGACGGCTGACAACTTATCAGTGTTCACTCATCGTGTCAATCCGCTGTCCCCCGGAGACGAATCGCCTGCGCGGGCACCGTCACCCCTGTTCGGGGGCTGAGGACCGGGGCGATGAAAGGGGCGGCTACGTGCGGGTGAAGTGGTGGACCTGCCAGCGGGTCAGGGGGGTGCCGGCACCAGAGCCGACCTCTCGGGCGGTGGCGATACTGCCTCCATCCAGCCGGAACGCATAGGGAAGGCCGCCCCGTTCCTCCTCGGCCACGTAGACGCCGAGGGCGCGACGCGGATCCTCCCGTCTCAGAATCACGACATGAGGCCGCTCATCGACGAACGCATTGGTACCCGAAGCGCTCGTTCGGCGACGGTTTCACGATCAACGCTGGGTCGGGGGCTGGGGGACGGGTCACGCCGGCGGGTGCTTCGAAGATGCGGTAGCGCTGTTTGCCGACGTTGCGTTGGATGAGGATTCCGGCATCGAGGAGTCGGTTGATGGCGGCGCCGGCGGCGACGTCGGATCGGCCG
>JALSQW010000015.1 GCA_026985095.1 Acidimicrobiia bacterium
CCCCTGCACCGGCCGATACGAGAACGAATCCATCGTCGTCTCCGACCCATCATGGGTATAGGTGAACGACCCATCCCCATTCAACGACACCGACCCGTTCGACGCACCCGACACCAACTGCGCCGTCAAGGTGCCGAGGTTGGAGACCAGGGCGGGGTCGTTGGCCAGAACGCCGGGCGCGGCCTGGGTGATGGTGCCGCCCTCGTTCGTCGTGTAGGCGTCGGCGACCCCGGCGAGAACGGCCTGCCAGTCCGGCTCGTTGTCTTCCTGCCCGGCGCTGTTGGTGAGCTGTGTGACGGTGCCGGCGGCGGACGCCGTGACCGCGTAGAGGTCCTCGTCGTCGGCGACGATCGGGTTGCCCTTGTCGCGTTCGAAGGCGATCATCGTCCCGTCGGGCGACCAGGTGGCGTCCCGGTCGTAGGTCGTGGCGCCCGATGTGACCTGCACCTTGGCGGACCCGTCGGCGTTCATGAACCAGATGTTCTCCGCAGACGTGTACGGCGGGGTGGGGATGTCGGCGGATTGGAACGCGATCTTCGTGCCGTCCGGCGACCATGCCGGCTCCCAGGCCACGTCGTCGAGGTCGGCGGTGAGGTTCGTCTGGCCGGTGCCGTCGGTGTTCATCACGTAGACGTCGTCGTTGCCGTTGCGGTTGGTGGAGAAGGCGATCTTCGTGCCGTCCGGCGACCAGGTGGGGGAGTAGTCGTCGTAGGTGGGGGTGGTGCCGCCCGCCGAGAGCTGGGTGGCGGTGCCGATCGAATCGGCGTTGGTCTTGAACACCTGCAGGTACGAGACGGTGCGAGCGATGGTGTAACCGTCGCCCACCAGCCAGTCCTGCCGTGTTCCACCGCTGAGCGCGGTGTGGGTGAGCGTGGTCGCCGCCACGGCGGTGACGGTGGCGGTGGCGCCCGAGGTGGTGTTGCTGAGCGTGTCGCCGACCTGGACTCCCGCGGCGACGAAGTCGGCCGTGTTGTCGGTGAGGGTCGTCGCCGGAGCGGCCGCGGCGGAGGTCGCGTTTCCGGTCAGCGGCGAGGCGTAGCTGATCAGCCGTTCGAAGACGATCTCGGTGCCGTCTGGGGACCAGGACGGCTCTCCGTCGGCGTCGCCGTCGGAGACCTGCACCAGCCCGGTGCCATCGGCGTTCATGACCCAGATGTTGGCGAAGTTCGTGACGCGCGTGGAGGAGAAGGCGATCTTCGTCCCGTCGGGTGACCACACCGGCGCACGATGCAGGTCGCCACTGGCGAGGAGGGCCTGCTGGCCGGTGCCGTCGGCGTTCATGACCCAGATGTCTCCGTCGCGTTCGAAGACGATCTTGCCGTTGGACCCGGGGAACGCTCGGGCCGGACCGGCGGCGAGCGGGATCAGCAGCATCGACGCGGCGAGCATCGCGACCGCGATGACGATCGCCAGCCAGCGATCCGTATGGTGTGACCTGGTCTGCATAGGAGCCTTCCCCCTGATCGATCGAATTGCCCTACCGGCCGGCACATGGGCGACGCACCGTCCGCGGGAGTGCCCACTCCCGGCTCCACTGTACCACCGACTACTATTCGTGTCAGCCGCGTGCACGCACAGTGGTCGCCCGGCGCGTCGCGCGGCCACGATGGGGGAGATGAACCGTCGATGAGCTCGATACGGAAGAGCCTACCTGCGGGGATCGTGGACGCAGGGTTCGCGTCGCTGGCGACGTTCGCATCGGGTCTGGTGGCCGTCAACGTGCTTGACGATGTGACCCGGGGCATCTACGCCGTCTACTTCACCGCGTTCGTCCTGGGCCAGATCATCGCCTACCAGCTCATCTACGTCCCTGCGGAGGTCGTCGCCGTCGGGCGGCCGGTCGACCGCCGGCTCGCCTCGTTCTTCTCGGGCCTGCGTCCCGGCCTCGTGGCCGCGCTGTTGGGTACTACGGCGATCCTGGCCGCGTTCGCGTTCACCGTCCGACTGGCGCCTCCCGCGACCACCACGCCGCTGACGCTGACGGCGTTGGTGGCCACCTTCCTGTCGCCTACTCAGGATCACCTGCGGCGCATGCTGCACATCGCCCGGGTCCCGTGGCTCGCCGCGACCGTCTCCACCGTCCAGTTCGTGGTGACGGCGACGAGCCTGGCCGTGTTCCTCGCCGTGGGCGTCGCGCCCGTGTGGGTACCCTTCGGGGCCTTGGCCGTCGCCAACGCGGTGTCGCTGGCGGCCGGCGGGGTCGTCGTCGTTCGCCGGGTCCCGCGCCTCGAGCGCGAGCCGCTCCGGTTCCGGTCCTTGGCACGGTCGGGTCGGTGGCTCCTCGTGCAGGCGGCGATCCCTGCCGGTGCCAATTTCGTGGCGGCTGGGATCATCACCACGCTGGCCGGGGCGGTCGCGATGGGCCACGCGGAGGCGGCGCGGGTGGTGGCCCAACCCATCCTCGTTCTCGCCACCGGCCTCACGTTCGCCTTGCGGCCGCGGGTGATGGAGGCGGCGATCGACCGCGACCGACCCACCGCCCGGCGTACCACCCGGATCCTCGTGATCGGGACCACGGCGGTCGGTCTCGGCTATCTCGCGCTGGTGGCGGTTCCCTGGGTGGGGAACCCGATGCGGCTGCTCGCTCCCGCCGCCTACGTGGTGGCGGGACTGGTCGCGGTGACGATCGTCGCCAACCTCCTGCTCGCCTCGGTCTTCCTCGCCACCGAGGAGCTGGCCGCGGCCGACCGGGCGGTGACGTTGACGAAGGTCTCGGCCGTGGCGGCCCCTATCCAGCTCGCGGTGACCGCCACCGCCGCCTGGACGGGAGCGTTCGCCCGGCCGCTCGGCCTCGGGGCCGGGAGCCTCACCCGCCTGATCGGGTACGACCGGGCGCTGCACCGGGTGTACCAGGACGCCGATCGGGAAGCGGTGGCCGGATGAGCCTCACCCGATCGGCCGACGTGCCCGACGGCACCCGTCTGGACACCGGCATCTGCATCGTCGGCGGCGGACCGATCGGGATCACGGTGGCGTTGCAGCTCGAGGGGGCCGGGATCGATGTCACGGTGCTGGAGAGCGGCGGGTCCGACGGTGAGACCGCCGAGCACCGGGCGCTCAACGAGGGCGCGGTCGTGGGCCTGCCGTACTACGACCTGACCGAGACGAGGATGCGCGGCCTCGGTGGGGCTTCCAACCTCTGGGCCGGGTGGTGCCGGCCGATCGACCGGATCGATCTGGAGCGCCGCGACTGGTTCCCGACGACCGGATGGCCGATCTCGTACGACGAACTCGAGCCGTTCCTCATCGAGGCGGCGCGGCTGTGCGAGCTCGATGGCATCATGGCCGACGTTCCTCCCGATCGCCTGCCACCGATGTATCGACCGCCGTTCGTGGGCGGCGATGTGGAGGTCGCGCTCTGGCAGGGGAGCCCTCCGACGAAGTTCTGGGATGTCTACGGTGGGCGGCTGCGTCGCTCTCGCAACGTCGCGGTCTACACCGACGCCACCGCGACAGAGATCCTGACGGCTCCCGACGGTGGGGCCGTCACGGGAGTGCGGGTCGCGGGCCCAGACGGGAGGACCTTCGTGGTCCGGGCCGGCACGGTGGTCCTGGCGGCGGGAGCGATCGAGACCGCTCGGCTGCTGCTGGCGTCGAACGCGGCACGTCCGGCTGGGCTCGGTAACGAGTACGACCTCGTCGGTCGACACTTCATGGAGCATCCGCATCTGGTCACCGCTCGTCTCCGGGTGTTGGCCCCCACCGGCCGTGCCACACTGCCGGCGGTCGACCGTGGTCTGACGGGTGCGAGAGCCCGCCTCGCGATGCAGCGACCCGCGGGGGGCGTGAAGGTCGCCTACGTCGTGGCCGAAGGACGGAAGCGGGCGGAGCATCTGTTGAACTTCTCGACCCATCTGCGCACCGTCAGCCCCGTGAGCCGCGAGGATTCGGACGCCTACGAGGCCTTCAAGTTGCTGGTCACCAACCTCCGCTCACCGGGCGAGACGTGGCGGCAGGTCCGGTCGGGTGCGGTCCCGGAGGGCCTCGGACGGCTCCTGGGCCGGATCGTCCGCGGCCTTCCCGACGTGTTCCAGATCGTCTACCACGAGGCGCTCCGCCGTCCCCGTCGGTTGGCGCTGTACACTCAAAGCGAGCAGGTCCCCAATCCCGACAGCCGTGTCACCGTCGACCCCCGGGACCGGGATCGGCACGGCGTGCCGCGAGTGCGTCTGCAGTGGCGCCTGAGCCGCCTCGACAAGGAGACCGTCATCCGGTCCCAGGCGATCGTCGGCGAGCGCCTGCAGGAGGCCGGGCTCGGGGTCCTGGAGCCGGAGCCGGCGTTCCGGGACGACGGACCGGACTGGGGACCCAACCTGCGTGGTGGCCATCACCACATGGGCACCGCGAGGATGGCGACGGATCCCCGTCACGGGGTCGTCGATCCGGACGGGAAAGTCCACTCGGTGGAGGGGCTGTTCGTGGGTGACGCGGCGGTGTTCCCGACCGGTGGGTACGCCAATCCGATGCAGACGTCGGTGGCCTTCGCCGTCCGGCTCGGCCGCCATCTGCGGCGCCACGTCACCTGAACGGGCCCGCTGCGCCGGCCGCGACGGGCCCGGCTCAGCCCCTCGAACCCGCGACGGGGAGCCAGGTGGAGGCGCCGGCGGTCCATTGGTCGTCGGCGAGGCCTTGGGTGTTGGAGAACCGGAAGTACATGGTGGTGTCCGACGGCCGGAACAACGCCGGGGAGAACACCCCGT
>JALSQW010000016.1 GCA_026985095.1 Acidimicrobiia bacterium
GTCGGGCCGATGCCCGCCCGGGGGGACGGTCAGCGGGCGGCGTCGTTCCAGCAGCGGCGCCGCAGGGCGTCGTCGGCCGATCCTCTTCGGCCTGACGGAAACAGGTGTCGGAGTCGATCGTAGGCCGCCGTCAGCGCTCCGGGATCGCTGCTGGCCACGGCGTGGCCCCGGTCGATGAGGCACCGTCGGACGGCCTCGGAGGACCGGGCATCTTCGTGCTCGGTCGGACCCGCTCGTCGGCCCAGACCAGCTCGACCTCGCTCAGGGACTCGGGTTGGCACTGAGCGTCGGCGGCCTCCACGAGGCGATCGAACCCGCTGGGCGGCGACGCCGTGAACATCGCTGGTCGGCGCGGATGTCGTCCCGGTAGGCCACCTCCACCGTGAGGCTGCCGTGCCGCATGCACGCGGCGTCGGCGAGAGCGGCCTCCTTCATTTCGGCGAACGCCACCCGGCCGTCGGCGACGAGTGGACGGCGGCCACCGTTGCCGTCACGACCGAGACGAGTAACCACCGCGACCATGACGGGGAGCTGTCCACCCTGCTCAGTGCCGTACCGGTCCATGGGTCCTGGGCCGTACCGAGCCGACGTCTGGCTCCACCCCCTCATGGTTCCGGTTCGCGGCTGATGAAGATGCGAGTCGAGTACCGCTCGACACACGCGTCGACGCCAGAGCCGGGATGGTCGAGCGCGACGCCGTCGATCTCATCGAGTGTTGCATCGTCGGGGACGTCGAGTCCCTGCGCCTGCAAACACCGCACATACTCGACACGGATCCGGTCGGCTTCCTCACCGGTCGGTGTCTGCTGATACGTCCAGACTTGTCGTACGAAGTCGAGGTACTCGTCATCGCACGTCGCCTGGATCGAGTCGCTTCCAGGCGCGTCGCGTACCGTATAGAGGAGATACCGATCTCCCATGACAGGATGTGGTCCCGCCACCTCCAACCCTTGCTGTCTCATGCACGAGACCGCCGCATCGAAGGCTCGCTCGTACTCGGACCGGGACACCTTCCCATCCGCGAGGATCTCCCGCTGAAACCCAGAGCCGCTCCGGGAGACCGCCTCCAAGAGGGCAGCGAGTTCTTCAGTCCGCCGTCCGTCGGAGGGTTCTACGGCACGTGGGCTGCAGGCGGCCGTGACGAGCAACAGAACGCCCACACAGCAGGTGACGAACGCGGCGGACCGGCGCGTCACGATGGTCACACCGTCGGAATCTCGTACGAGTTCTTCCACCCGCTGGACACACCGAGACGCCACGCTCGATGGGAACCGGCCGAGTCGTCGGCCCCGGCATGCTGCAGGGTGATCCACGATCCGTTGGATGACGCAGGTCCCACCGTATACCAATACCCGTCGATCTTGTACGTGAGTTTCACATCGAGCTGTGCGCAAGCACCGTTCACGTCGACGGTACGGGCGTAGGCGGTGTTTCCGCCACTCAGCCAGTTCGACCCCGCGGATGCAACGCTGCGTAGACGGCGGTCACCGGCTCGTAGAACTCCTCCACACGGGCGCCTCACCTCATCGGCGGAGCACACGCCGCCACCACGGCAACCAGGACCGATCGAGAACTCACGGGTACACCGGGTACGTGTAGTTGCCCGTGGACGCCCCGGTGACGTCGATCTCGGACCACTCGACGTCGTTCCACGGGTCGAGTCTCGCCTGCCGACCTCTCCGTCGCCGCCCGGTCCCGCCAGCGGATTGACCAGTTTGATCCCCGTTCCCCGACACTTCGACGTCAGCCTCCGGCGGTTGCGTCGGCGGCGTCCCGACAGCGTGCGATACCGGTGATGGACGGGTCGGACAGCACCTCAGAGACCTCACGCCCGTCGACGTCGTTCCCTTCCTCGCGAAGGCATTCGAGGAGGGTGCGCTCCCAGGACGCTCGCTCGGATTCGGAGAGGCCGTGCTGGGCGAAGTACTGGTCGCTCACGCCGGCCACGAAACGGGAGTAGCAGCGTTCCTTCTCGGCGTCGGCGGCTTCCACGGTCGAGGGGTCATCCCCCATGAGGCCGAAACTCCAGCCGATCCCGGGTCGGAAGTAGTTGAGTTCCACGTCATAGCCCGCGTCGCGGACGCACTCGACGGTTGCGAGCAGCGCCCGCTCCATCTCGGCGTGAGTGACCTGACCATCGGCGAGGATGTCCGTTACCAAGACGTCGGGGGCCACCTGAGGGCGCGAAGTCATCGTGACCTCCCCAGAACGCGTATCGGCCGCAGGCGCCGTCGACGTAGAGCCGGGGGCCGCGGTGCACGCTGCCGCCGAGAGCGCCAACACAACCGCGAGGTGTCCCGCCGCTCGAGCCCGAGGAATGGAGCGTCGATGCCGACCGGTTCGAATCACGTATGGTTCACCCGGAAACCCCACCATACCCCGTCATACAGGACGTTGGCGTCGTTGTAGGCAACATGATCCCCATAGGAGAGCCACACGGCAGCCCCAGGGGTGTCTCGCACGTCGTCGTCGATTCGCCACGTGCTGCCCTGGAGCCACATGACCTTCGCCTGGACCTGGGTACAACCGGGCTTCGGGTACCAGTCCGCAGTGACGCCCCGGACCGACACGCCGAATACGTTGTAGGCGAGCGAAGCATCCCAGCTGCAGTCCCCGTCGTACGATCCGAGGTCGTAGCCCGGATGGCCGAATGCTGGGGTCATGGCGCCGAGGATCGAAAGGCCCAACGCGACGGCGATCAGCACTCCGCTCAACATGGACCGTGTCGCGCGTGGTGGTTGATGGTGGAACATGCGTTCCTCCTTCCTCATCCCCCAAGACACGATGGGTATCCCGGTCACTACGATCAGTGTGCGGATGGTGTGTGTGTGTCAAGGGGGTCGTGTTCGCGTTCGGGGTCGGGCCGATGCCCGCCCGGGGGACGGTCAGCGGGCGGCGTCGTTCCAGCAGCGGCGCCGCAGGGCGTCGTCGGCGGCCCGGGAAGCGTCGGGGTAGTCGACGACGTCGATCCCGCCAGCCCGGACACAGGCCACGAACCGTCCCTGGATGCGGGTCAGCTCTTCGGCGGTGACCGGATGCAACGCCCCGTAGACGGCGGTCACCGGCTCGGAGAACTCCTCCACCCCGGCATCTTCGATGCAGGCCCGTGCCGCCAGGGCGGCTCGTTCCATCTCCGCGACGGTCACGTCCCCGTCGGCGACGATGTCGGCCACCACCCCGGTGGCCGATGCGGCAACCGAGGCTGCTCACGAAGCCGTGACTCCATCGTATGTATGGAGCTGCCCGGCGCTGGCGCACGAATCACGACACGCGGCAGATCGACGTCACTGGCTCGTGGGAATGATGAACAATCTCGGGAATTCACGAGCGCAGTCCAAGACCGGGCGGTTCTCGCCTCCAGCTTCTTCGGCGGCCGCAAGTTCCTCCGCCATCAGATCCGACAGGTCCTCGTACGACGGCGACATCCCGACCTCCACGCCGGCGGAGCGGATGCAGGAGACGAGTTGGTCGACGAGTCGGGCCCGCTCGTCGGCCTCCGGGATCGACTGGTTGTCCCATGCTTGTTCGACGAAGGCCTGATACTCTCGCCAGCAGTCGTCCGATACGGAGTTCATCAGGTCCACGGCTGCTTGCTCTTCGGCCGGCGTGGCCTCCGGCGGGAGCTCGACCTTCGTGTAGTAGACGAACCGATAGGCATTCTCGTCCCAGAACGGAGGTTCGACCGACACCCCTCGATCGGCTACGCACCGGGCTCCGGCCAGGACCGCGCCCTCGTACTCGGCGAAAGTCACCACGCCGTCCGCGAGGATCTCGCGTTGGAACTCACTCGGAGCGAAGCCCATGCGTTGGTCCAATGGCAGTTGGGTCGGCAGTGGGCCCTGGGCGACGCCGCCCTTCCCGCCGCACGCTCCCAACAGCAGCAGGAACACGGCTATCGCGGGGAGCCCGACGTTGAATCCCGAGGAGGGTCTCATGGCGCTCTCAGCGGTGGAAACCGTGTGGTCGCTGCGGCCAGACTCTTCGGCGCGGCGAGCGGCCGCGCTCCTTGGCGTCGTGACTAGGCATGGATCGTCACCTTTCGGATGTACTCGAATCCTGCGGTGAGTGTGTCGCTCCAGTATCCTCGCACGTCGGTTGGATCCGGCCAATAGCCTGCTGCAGACGGAAAGTCGAAGTAGGCGAGCCACCACCAGTTGCACCCACCGTGGAATGGCGCGCCGTGGATGGTCGTGCCCCCGCTGTGGCTGAACTTGACGTAGCTGTCATAGTCACACACGATATTCCACACCCAGATCTGGCGGTCGGTGCGGACGTTGTCGACGTGGAGACCGCTTCCAGTGAGCTGGAGGCAGGCCACTCCGTTGCCGCCGGCGAAGTTGTAGTTGCACTTCTTCGCGCTTGCCTCCGCGGGAGCCGCCCCTGTGACCGCTATGAAGAGGGCGAACACAGCGACGAGGGTCGAGGTCCTTCGGACCATGACGGTCCGTCTCCTTCCTCATCCCCCAAGACACGATGGGTATCCCGGTCACTACGAACCGTATCCGGTGTGTGTCAAGGGGGTCGTGTTCGGGTTCGGGGTCGGGCCGATGCCCGCCCGGGGGACGGTCAGCGGGCGGCTTCGCTCCAGCAGCGGCGCCGCAGGGCGTCGTCGGCGGCCCGGTAGGCGTCGGGGTAGTCGACGGCGTCGATCCCGCCAGCC
>JALSQW010000017.1 GCA_026985095.1 Acidimicrobiia bacterium
CTGCCGTGGCCGCCGGGGACATCGCCGAGAAGGCCCACGCCGAGAACCTCCTCACCGGCGCCCTCCGTCAGCTCTTCGCCCTCGCCGAGGCCTACCCGGAACTCCGGGCCAGTGAGAACTTCCGCAACCTGCAGCAGCAACTCGCCGAGACCGAGAACAAGATCGCGGTGTCCCGCCAGATCTACAACGATGCCACCTTGACGTTCAACAACGCCGTCCAGACGGTCCCCACGAACGTCATCGCCAACCTCGCCGGGTTCTCGCCCCGCCCGTACTTCGAGGTCGAAGAGGACGCCAGGAGCGTGCCGCAGATCGACTTCTGATCGTGTCGTTGCGACGCCGACATCGCACCCACCGAAGGATCCGCCTTCGCCGAGCCCTGGCCGCAGGCCTCTTCCTGGCCGTCGTCGCCTCGCCGGGCGCACCGGCGTTCGCCAAGAGCTTCACCGTTCCCACCGCGGACGTCGACATCGCCGTGCAGCCCGACGGCTCGCTCGTGGTGCGGGAGGCCATCACGTTCTCGTTCGCCGGCAGCTTCCAAGGCGCCTACCGGGACATCCCGGTCCGTCCCGGCGAGTCGATCACCGGCGTGCGCGTCCTCGAAGGCGGCGTGGCCTACCAGCCGGGAGCATCCACGGTCCTCGGCTCGACGGACACGCCCGGTACCTACGGCGTCGAGGACCGAGGCAACGTCGTCCGCATCGTCTGGCACTACCGCGCCGTCGACGAGCAACGCACCTTCACCATCGAGTACACGATGCGCGGCCTCACCGTCGCCTACGACGACGTGGTCGACGTGAACCTCCAGGTCTGGGGCAGCGAATGGGACGTCGGAGTCGGCCGGGTCACGGCCGCCCTGCGAGCCCCCGCCCCGCTGGAGCGAGGCGACGTGCTCGTGTTCGGCCATCCTGCCACCGTCGACGGCAGCACCTCCCTCGGCGCCGATGGCATCAGTCCGTCCCTGGTAGCCCGCGACGTCCCGCCCCACCAGTTCGTCGAGTTCCGCACCGTACTGCCGCGGGACGTCCTGACCTCGACCTCGGGCGCCCGAGCGGTCGCGGGTGACGGCCTCGCATCCATCCTCGCGCAGGAGGAGGCCGAGGTCGAGCAGGCCCGCCGGCAACGTTCCCAGCTGCTCGCCGTGTTCGGGTTCCTCGCCGTGGCGCTGGCCGCCGTCCCGATCGCCCTGTTCGTCGGATACGTCCGCCACGGCAAGGAGCCACGTCCCGCCTACGACCGGGAGTACGAACAGGAACCGCCATCGGAGGACGGTCCCGCCATCGTCGGAGGGCTCCTTCGCCAAGGCAAACCCGACGAGGCGGCCTTCACCGGCGTGATCTTCGACTTCATCCGCCGTCGCATCCTCGAGGCCCGCCCGACCACGGTCACCAAGAGCACCTGGATGGGGCTCAAGGAGGAGACGATCAACGACCTGGAGATCTCGCTCGGCCTCCCCTCCGACCTCGACGAGGCGGAGCAGGACGCATGGTCGATCCTGCATCGGATCCTCGCCGACGGCCCCCGTCCCCTCGGAGAGTTCCGCACCGCGCTGCGAGCCGACGCGCAGGCGAACCACGACGACTTCGTCAGCTTCCAGAACGACGTCGAGGCCATCTTGCAACGACGAAGGCTCATCACCACCGCCAGCTACACGTACCCGGCGAAGGTCCTCGCCGTGGTCCTGCTCGTGGTCGCCGTCGGGTACGTCCTCGCGCCGGTCCTGTTCTCGTCACCGGTCCCTCGATCCACCTTCCGTGGCGCGTTGGGCGTCTTCGGCGTCGTCGGTTCGGCGATGGCGTTCGGGTCGATGTTGCTCCGCACCGCCTGGGTGAGAAGGACCCCGGAAGGTGCCCTTCTCGACGCACGCTGGCGGGCGTTCGGTCGATACCTGGCGGACTTCTCCCGCCTCCACGAGGCGCCACCGTTGGCGATCGAACTGTGGGAGCGGTACCTGGTGTACGGGATCGTCCTCGGCGTGGCCGAAGCGGTCCTCGAGGCGGCCCGGTTCGCTGCGCCGCCCGAGCTGGAGGAGCAGAGCTCGATCTACTGGTACGGCACCCAGGGAACCAGCGGAGGGCACTCCCTCAACGCCATCTCAGGGATCGAGGAGGCCCTGTCGGGGGCGTTCGCGCCGCCGTCGAGCTCGGGTGGCGGAGGCGGGTTCTCCGGTGGCGGCGGCGGAGGAGGCGGCGGCGGGGGTGGCGGGGCCTGGTGAGCGCCGGGCGCGTCGAAGGCCCGGACATCCGGGCCTTCGAGCGGAGCGGCGGCGAGCTCAGAGCGCCTTCTTGCAGAACCACCAGTCGACGCATTCGTAGCCTTCGTCCATGCGCCTGTCGGCTTCGGTCGCATCGCTCGGCGGCGGCACGATGACCTTCTCCCCGGGGGTCCACCCCTCGGGAGTCGCGACGGCGTTGGCGTCGCTGGTCTGCAGAGCTTCGACGATCCGCAGGACCTCGGCGATCGAGCGCCCGTTGCTCAGCGGGTAGTAGATCATCGCCCGCATGATCCCCTTGTCGTCGATCACGAACGTGCAGCGCACCGTGGAGGTGTCGCTGGCGCCGGGTTGGATCATGCCGTACCGGTGTGCGACGTCCATCGACAGGTCGGCGATGATCGGGAACGGGATCTCGACGCCGAACTTCTCCTTGATCGTTCGGGTCCAGGCGATGTGCGAATAGGTGCTGTCGATCGACAGGCCGAGCAGATCGGTGTTCAGCGACTGGAAGTCGTCGTAGGCCTCCGCGAAACCGATGAACTCGGTGGTGCAGACCGGCGTGAAATCGGCCGGATGGGAGAACAGCACCAGCCAGCGGCCCCGGTAGTCCGATAGCTTCTTGACGCCGTGGGTGGTGGGTGCCTCGAAATCGGGGGCGGGCTCGTTGAGGCGGGGGAGCTGGTGGGTGATCGTCGTCTCGGTGTCCATGGGGTTCCTCCTCGGCGTAACTCATTGGACAACATCCAGATTACCGGTCGTCACCGTATCGGACGAATCGACCGCCGGTACGCTCCCTGCGATGCATCGCTACGACATCGACCCGACCCGGTCCCGCTTCGTGATCGAGGCCGCCTCCTCGCTTCATCCGATCGTCGCCACCGCACCGCCGACCGGCCGGTTGGAGACCGACGGCGATCCGACCGACCCGGCGACTTGGACCGCGGCGTCCCTCGACATCGTCGCCGGCGAGCTGCGGACCGGTAACCCGATCACCGATCGGGAAACCCGGCGCCGGGTCGGCGCCGACGAGACCATCACCGCCACGCTCGACCGGGTCGTCGACGTGCGCGACGGCGGCGCCACCCTCGAAGGGACCATCCGGTTCCACGGCGCCGACGTCCTCGTCGAGGGCGACGTCACGGTGGCCGAGTCGCCCGCCGGGGTGCGCATCTGCGGCCGGGGGTCCTTCGACGTGCGATGGTGGGGGATGGAGCCCCCCAAGCTGCTCATGCTGAACGTCCGCCCCGACGTGACCGTCATCCTCGACGCCACGTTCGTCGACGCCGATCAGATCTCGACCTGAACCCCGATCTCGAGGGACCGTTCCGTCGGGAGCTTGAAGAACGTCGACGCAGGCGTGGCGTTGCGAGCCATCGCCGCGAACAGCTTCTCGCGCCAGATCGCCATCCCAGGTCGGTCGGTCGCCAGGACCGTCTCGCGGCCCAGCACGAAGATCGTGTCCTCCAGATCGATCCCGAACCCGTGATGGACGATGTTCGTCAGATCCGTCGGGACGTCCGGTTCCTCCATGAAGCCGTAATGCAGCACCACCTGGTAGAAGCCCGAACCCAGCTCCCAGACGGTGGATCTTCGGGCAGTGGGCACCCGGGGAACATCCTCGGTGCGGATCGACAGCACCACGATCGTCTCATGGAGCACCTCGTTGAAGCGGAAGTTCGCCAACAGCGGGGGAGGGGTGTTCCCCGGCTCGGGGAACATGTAGACCGCCGTGCCCGGGACCCGCGGTGGAGGGTGCTTCTCCAGCGAAGCGATGAACCGTTCCAACGACAGCTCGCCACGCCGCAGCCGCGCCGCCAGCAGTTCCCGGCCCCGCTTCCAGGTCGTCATCAGCGTGAAGATCGCCAACCCGACGACGATCGGGAACCAGCCGCCGTCGGGGATCTTGAAGAGGTTCGCCCCGAAATAGGCGAGGTCCACCACCAGGAATGCCGCGGAGACGCCGGCCGCAACCGCCAGCTTCCAATCCCAACGTTCCCTGGTCACGACGAAGAACAGCAACGTGGTGATCACCATCGTGGTCGCCACGGCGATGCCATAGGCGGCAGCCAGACCCGACGAGCTCCGGAACCCGAGGACCAGGCCGATCGTCGACACCATGAGGGCCCAGTTGATGGCCGGGATGTACACCTGGCCGGCCTCGTGCGCCGACGTGTGGAGGATCCGGGTTCGCGGGAGATAACCGAGCTGCACGGCCTGCATCGTCAGCGAGAACGCCCCCGAGATCAACGCCTGCGACGCGATGATCGTGGCGGCGGTCGCCAGCACCAGCAGCGGCCAGCGTCCCCATCCCGGCGCCAGGAGGTAGAACGGGCTCTCGATCGCCTCCGGGTTGCCGATGAGGAGCGCCCCCTGCCCGAAGTAGTTGAGCACCAGCGCCGGGAACACCAACGCGTACCAGGTGAACTGGATCGGGCGCTTGCCGAAATGCCCCATGTCCGCGTAGAGGGCCTCGCTGCCGGTGACCACCAGGAAGACCGAGCCCAAGGCCAGGAACGCCTGGAACCCGTTGTTCCGGAAGAACAGCAACCCGTGGGCGGGGTTCACCGCCGCGAACACCCCCGGCTCCTGAACGATGTGGACGAGACCGAGGATCGCCAACGTCGAGAACCACAGGATCATGACCGGGCCGAACACCTTCCCGACCGTCCCGGTCCCATGCCGCTGGATGAGGAACAGACCCAGCAAGATCGCGATCGCCACCGGGATGATGTACGGCTCGAATGCCGGCGTCGCCACCTCCAGGCCTTCCACGGCGCTCAACACGGAGATCGCAGGGGTGATCATGCCGTCGCCGTACAGCAACGCCGTGCCGAACAACCCGATGACGATCAGCACCCACCGGCTCCTCCGCAGGCCGCGCTCCTTGCGAGGCACGATCAGCGCCGTCAGCGCCAAGATCCCGCCCTCCCCGCGGTTGTCGGCACGCATCACGAACGCCAGGTACTTGATCGAGATCACGATCAGGAGCGACCAGAAGATCAACGACAGCACCCCGAGGATGTTCTCGGTGGCGACCTCCATGCCGCCGTGCGCTTCGAACGTCTCGCGCATCGCATACAGGGGGCTGGTCCCGATGTCCCCGTAGACGATGCCGAGCGCCCCGAGCGACAGGAGCAAGAAGTAGGCGCGGCCGCTCTTGTCCGCGGTCTCCGACATGAGGGCGCTCCTCCCGCTGGTCTTGGGCCGGCCGAGATGGTACCGCGACGCGGGGGGAGATACGGTATCGCCATGCAGGTCCGGATCGGGACGAGCGGATGGAGCTACGACCATTGGCGTGGCGCGTTCTACCCACCCGAGGTCCCGAAGCGTCGATGGCTCTCGTTCTACGCCGAACGCTTCGACACCGTGGAGATCAACGCCACCTTCTACCGGCTTCCCACCGGAGGCACCGTGCGCGGCTGGGTCGGTGCCGTCCCCGACCGCTTCCGCTTCGCCGCCAAGATGTCCCGCTACCTCACGCACGTGCGCCGCCTCGGGGACACCGGCGGCATCGATCGATTCGCGGCAGCCATCGCCGGTCTCGGGGACCGCCTCGGACCGGTCCTGGTGCAGCTCCCGCCGCGCTTCCCACCGGATCCCGAACGGCTCGCTGCCTTCCTGGCGGCGATGCCCGACCGCTGGCAGGTCGGCGTCGAGTTCCGCGATCCGCGGTGGTTCGACGACGACGTCCGTACCGTCCTCGAGGCCCACGGCGCGGCGCTGGTGTGGAGCGACCATCCCGGTTCCGACAGCCCTCGCTGGCAGACGGCGCCGTTCGTGTACGTGCGAAGGCACGGCACCACCGGCCGGTTCGCCGGACGCTACGGTCCCCGTCTGATCGAACTCGCCCACGCGCTCGTCGACGCCCGCGCCGATGCATGGTGCTACTTCAACAACGACCTCGACGCAGCCGCCCCCCGGGACGCTGCCGAGCTGGTACGGCTCGTCGAAGAGATCCGCCCAGATGCGATGCCGACCTGACAAGATGGGGGAGTGAGCAGATTCACCCAGCCCCTCGTCGTCGTCCCCCTCAGCGAGCTGCGCCGCGCCGGCGGTCGAACCGTTCGTCGACGCGACGCGAGGTCGTGGGTGCTGTACACCGACGACTTCGCCTACGAGGTCGGAAGCGAAGGTTCAGGAGAGGTCATCGCCGTTCCACACGGGTTCGTCACGGACTTCGCGTCCGTTCCTCGGGTGCTGTGGATGATCGTCGCCCCGTGGGGGCGCCACGGCCCTGCCGCGGTGCTCCACGACTTCGGCTACTGGCATCATCGACCGGACGACCGCAGGTACTGGGATGACGTGTTCAACGAGGCGATGGCGGTCCTCGAGGTCCATCCGATCGTGCGGTCGATCCTGTACCGGGCGGTCCGATGGTTCGGTGGGTGGGCCTGGCGACGCAACGCGGCGGTTCCGCTCGCCGCCAAGATCGAGCATCCCGAGGCGTTGATCGCCGACAAGAAGACCTGACGGGACCGAGGTGCAGGAGTCGCGTCGTGGTGGAGGACCGGAGTCCCCCGCCACGACGCTCCCCCTGTCGCTGGAACGGTGCCCGGCGAGCGGGCCACCATGGGACGGTCGGTCGGCCTCCCGGTCCCCCCTTCGTTCCGGGAGGCCTTCCTTCACCGTCTCGATGTACAAGAGCGGCTCGGCGACGCCGTGATACAGGTTTCTCGCGACGGCGGTCAGTTCCGCCCGAAACACACGAACGCACCGGCGGTGGCGCGGATCCGACCATCGCTCCCGGCGATGATCGACCCGAGGGCGTCGGAGAACCGGTCACCGGTCGCGATCTGCCCGTGAAGGAGTTCCATCACCGTGCGGGTCGCCGCGTCCGAGACGGGAACACCGGGGGCGAGGACGACGCTGGCGCCACGGGTGAGGAAGACATCCGCGATCCCCAACGCCGCCGTCCCGACGGCCGCCGCGGTGCCCCCAGCCTCGCAGGCGGCCAAGATCACCGCCGCAGGCATGCGGCCCTGATCGGCGAGCTCGGACAGGTACAGATGCCCGTCGTCGAGGGCGATGTACGAGAACAGCGGCCGGTCGCGGCGGGTCGCGGCGTGGGCCGCGATGTGGACCAGGTCGGCACGACCGAGGGTCGCGACCACCTCGTCGACCGTCGCCGGGACGCTCTCGGCTCCCAACGCGTCGGCCCTCGGGGCGGAGGAGGCGGAGACACTGTCGAGCCGGCGCGAGGCGACGACGCATGGCGACACGAACCGGTCCGGCGGTGGGACCAGCCGGCCCCACTGCGTCAGGGACGAGACGACCGCCGGCGGGGGATCGTGGAGCAGCGACCAGGGCACGGCACGCAGGGACGGGGATGGGACCACGACGAGCCGCGACGACCCGGCCACCCCGAGCGGGTCGACGAGACGCCGACGCAGGTGGACGACGCCGTCATCGATCGTGGCCAGCGCGGCCGACAGCGACCGGTCCGACACGTTGCTGCGAGCGATGCGCGCGAACGCCGCATCCAGATGCGCGACCGTCGCCGCCAGATCATCGACGGGGCCGATCTCGACGAGCCGGTTCCTGGCGTGTTCGGTCACGATGGCCGTCACCGAGCCCTCGAGCTCGACGAACGAGATCCCGATCTCGCCCGCGAGGGTGCTCCGGATCTCGCGGATCGACGGTACGGGACGCTCCCGACGGTCCCCGCCGGCAGCCCGGAGCGCGTCGGCGAGGGACGCCTCGAGGTCCCTCCGGGACGCGGCCGACTCCACGTCGACGTCCCCGAGACCGAGGCGATGCTCGAGCCGACGCAGCCGGGCCGTGAGGGCCGAGACCCGATCGTCGGTTCCCTCCGCAGGGCGGGACGCGACCGCCTCGTCCGCCCGGAGGCGTTCCACCCAGCCCAGCAGCGTCCCGGCCTGCCGGGCGCGCAGGGCCATCGCCACGCCCAGGTCGTGGAGATCGAACGCCAGGCGCTCGGCATGCAACCGAAGGTCGGCCGATCCGAACGCGGCGCGGTAGCGGGCGAACCGACGGCGGGCGGCGTGCAGCGCGCTCCACGCACCCGGGACGTTGCCGACGGCCCGGCGGGACCTCGCGATCTCCGTCCACAGGCGGATCTGGAGCCACAGGGGCGCCTGGGAGGTGACCCTGCGGGCCCGTTCGATCGATCGTTCCGCCATCGCCGGTTCACCCGCGGCGATCGCCTGCCGGGCGCCGTCCAGCAACAGCGCGGCGGCGGCGAGGTTCTCGCCCGCCCTGAGCATCCCCTCGGCGCACGCTTCCATGTCGACCGCCCTGGTGACCGACGCCGGCTCCATCTCGGCGGAGAGGCGCAACGCCATGGCCTCGACATCGAGGCGGAAGCGGCTTTCGGACGCCAGCAGACCCCGAGCCGGGTCGAGTGCTTCGATGCCCTCAGCAGGCCGGCCCAGACGCGCCAGGACCTCCGCCAGCCAGATCCGCGCCTGGACGACCAGGACGTCATTGCCGCCCGCAGCCTCCAGGGCAGGGATGGCCGAGCGCAACGCCTCCTCGGCTTCGGCGAGGACCCCAGCCTGGAGCAGGATCAGGGCGTACTCCATGGTGTCGAGCGGGCTCGCTGCTCCGATCCGCTTCCGGAGTTCCGCCGATCGCCGGTGCCACTCCATCGCCCCGGGAAGATCGTCGAGCCAGGCCCGCACCTCCGACAGGTGCAAGGCCGCATCGGCGGCCATCGCCAGGTCGCCGGTGTCGCAGGCGACCTCGAAGCAACGGCGCAGGTCGGCGTCGGCGGACCGCAACGCACCGAGCTCCATGTGGATGACCGCCCGGTTGTAGACGATCAGCGTCAAGCGATCCTCCGCTCCGGGGCGCTCGAACGACGGAAGTGCGGCGTTCAGTGCCTCGAGGGCTTCGGCGTGGGCCCCGCGCATGATCAAGATGAAGGCATGCTGGAGGCGGCTCAACGCGCGACCGTCGGCATCGAGCAGCTCGATCGATCGGTGGATCAGGGCGTCGGCGGCCACGTCGTCGCCGGCCTGCGCCCGGTTGAACGCCAGGCTCCGCAGGATCGTGCCGAGAAGCAGCCGGTCACCGGCCTCGCGTGCCCACTCGGCGGCGAGCTCCATCTCGGAGGTGGACCGTGCCCCCTCGGACAGGGCACGGTACGCCAGCCCCCGAGCCAGGCGCGCCGTCGCCGCCGTGGCGGCGTCGGTGGAGTCCAGGCACGAGGCGGCGAGCTCCAGTGCCCGACGGGGATCGGCCCGAGCGGTCGCGAGCGCTTCGTCGGCGAGTCGACGGGAACCGGTTCGCCGCGGGTCGCTCATCCCTCAGCAGGTGGCGACGGCATGGCAACCGGCGGCGACCGCGGCCGCGAAGGAGGTTCCGGTGAACAGGGCCCACCCGTCGAACCGCTGTGAGCTCGCCGGCCCCGAGCGGTCGGCGGCGCCCGGTCGGATCCGCAGGTCGCCGGTCACGAACGGCGCCGGCACCGCGACGCCGGGGGCGCCGAGGGCCGCTGCTGCGCCTCGATTCGACCACGTGGCCAACCCGAGGCGCCCGAACGCCGCGTCGGGTCGCAGGACGCTCCGGCATGCGCGCCCCGTCCATCCGAGTTTGGCGGCGTCGGCGGACCATGCGCCGACACCGAAGACCTCGGGATCCACCGCCGGATACGTCGTCGGATCGAGGCCATCATTGCCGGCCGACGCGTACACGGAGGTCGTCGGCAGGTACGGCTCCAAGGCCGCTTCTGTCAGCGGCATCGTGCCATGGCGGGTCGATCCGCCGAAGGGGATCACCAGGATGTGGATCTTGTTGCGACAGAGGATCCGCTCGATCGCCGTCGCCAGTGCCCGATCGGAGGTGATCCCGGGCGTGTCTCCGGGAGCGGACGGGATCGTGACGGCGACCACCGTCGCGTCCGGGGCCAGCTGCTTGACGATGCCGATCACGGCGTTGCCGTGACCGACGTAGGGCGGGTGGACGCGGTCGTTGCGCGGGACGGCCCCGGCCGCGTCGATGTGCACGCCCGCGGTCGCCCACGGCGGATGCCCCGCCTTCGCCGGGTCGAAGAACGACAGGTCGACGACGCCCACGACCACCCCTGCGCCTCGTCCTCGCCGCGGACGTGGCGACACCTTGGCGCGGTAGGGGGCAGGACGCGACGCCGCGAAACCCTTGACGTGGGTACCGGGGAAGGCGACGTAGTCGGGTTCGACGTCGAGGTCCGCACCCAGGTCCTCGACCAGAGCGTCGACCCGGGTGCCCTTCCGATCGATCGTCACCTCGGCGTAGCCGCTGGGAGGGATGTCCGACACCCGGACCTCCTTGCCGGCGATCTTGGCCCGCCGCAACGCCGCACGCAGGTCGTCGAGCCGCTCGGCAGGAACGACGACGACGCCCTCGCGGTAGTAGTACGGGATCCCGGTCCGGCTGTGGGCGACCTTCCGCCCCCCGAGCTTGGCTCCACGGCTGCGCCAGACGGCGTCGCCTGGACCCTGCTTCACGCTCATGACTCGCATCCTTCCGGCCGGTTCGCACCGATCCTATCGGGATCGGCACCCGGCGACGGTGCAGCTCGGGCGATCGCATGTATCACGGCCGCCTCCGGTGGGTCAGGTAGGGAGAGCGCAGGAGGATCCGTGAGGAGCAGACCAAGATGGATCGAGTGCCATGACGGTATCGTTCCGGTCGATGGGCGATGTCACGACGACCGATCTGTTGAGCCAGGCGCATGCAGGCAGCGCCGAAGCATGGAGCGAACTCGTCGAGCGGTACGCCCGGCTCGTGTGGTCCATCGTCCGGGGCTACCGCTTGGACGCAGCGACCGCGGCCGACGTCAGCCAGACGGTGTGGCTCCGCCTCGTCGAGCACCTCGACCGGATCCGCGACCCCGAACGTCTCGCCGGCTGGCTGGCGACCACCGCCCGCAACGAATCGCTGCGGGCGCTTCGCCGGTCCGCCAGGGAACGTCCCGTCGCCGTGTTCGAGGATCGGGCCGATGACGTGGCGGATCCAGGAGATGGGCTCATCGCCGCCGAGGAGCGCGACCGCCTCCTCGCCGCCCTCGACACCCTCGAGGTGTCGTGTCGGGAGCTCCTCCGACTCACCTGCGCCGATCCGCCTCTGGATTATCAGACGATCGCCAGGATCATCGACCGACCGATCGGGAGCATCGGACCGACCCGTGCCCGCTGCCTCGAGCGACTCCGACGGGCATTGGAGGCAACGCCATGACCGATGAACGAGATCCGACGGCCTCCGCGCTCCGCCGGGCGCTGGCCGACGAACCCGTACCGGACCATGTCCTCGAGGCCGCCAAGGCGGCGTACACCTGGCGCACGATCGACGCCGAGCTCGCCACGTTGTCCTTCGATTCCGCCGTGACCGGTGCCGTCGGAGCCCGCGCCGACCGGGCGACCCGCGAGCTGACCTTCGAGGCAGACGGCGGCGAAGTGGAGGTCGCGGTCGGTACCGACGGAGCGGTCGTCGGCCAGATCGTCCCTCCGCAACCGGCGACCGTCGAGGTGATCGGTCCCGACGGGGCCGTCGTCGTCGTCACCGACGACGACGGCCGCTTCCTGATCGACGAGGTCCCTCGCGGGCCGGTCTGCTTCGAGATCGTCACCGCGGCCGGCCACCGGATCCGGACCGACTGGATCGTCCTGTGAGGGTGGGTCGCAGGTCGGGCGCTACAGGACGAACGCCCAGAACGTGAGACCGACGGCAGCGGCAGGCACCAAACCGAGGGCGACCGCGTTCCGCACCCGGGGGCTGGCGAGCGATGCGGCCAGGCCGGCCTTGACCAGGCTGTTGACCACGACCGCCAGCAGGACCACCTTCGCTCCGAGCACCGGGTCGAGCCCGTCCTTGACGAGATTGGCCGTCGACAGGGTGATGGCGTCGACGTCGTTGATCCCGCTGACCGCACCGACCACCTGGAGGGAATCGGGAGAGACCTTCGACTCGAGGAACTTCGACACGAAGACGATCGCCGCGTAGAGCGCGCCGAATCCCAACGCCGAGCCCAGTCCGAGAGGGTTGGCGAGTTCGACGGCCGGGGCGCCGACGTGACGGCGCTTCTCGGCCCGCCACCACCAATAGGCGGCGACCGCTCCGGTCATCAGCCCCATGGCGGCGATGGCCGGCAGGAGCTGCTCGCCCAGACGCGGTGCCACCACGAACGCCTCGGTGAGGACCCGCGGGTACATCACCGTCGACGCGGCGATGATCCCTGCCGCCAGGACCGCACCGAGACGTTCCTCCGATCGCGACAGCCGCGAGAAACCGAGCGTCACCGCCGTCGACGACACGAGGCCCCCCAGGAGGCCGGTGACCCCGAGGCCTCGCTGCCCGAAGAACCGCAACGCCACGTAGCCGACGAGGGAGATGGCGGACACGAACACGACCATGAGCCAGATCTGGCGAGGATTGAAGGCACCGAACGGGCCGAGGTCCTCGTTGGGAGCGAGGGGAAGGATGAGCGCCGTGATCACCCCGAACTGGAGGAGCGCCCGGAGATCCTCGGGCGTGAACATCCCGGTCCACTCGGCGATCGGTTCCTTCGCCCGCAGCAGCGCCGCCAGGCCCACCGCCAGGCCGATGGCGACGATCGCGTTGCCCGACCAGGCGATCACCCCGATGACGTAGGTCACCGCCGCCGCTGCCTCGGTGGTGGTTCCCCAGTCGCCCTGAGCCCGCGACGACATGACGTAGGACGCCACGAGGAGGCCGGCGAAGGCCACCGCCATGGCCCCGAACGCCGCCGGTCCGTACAGGTCGGCGACGAGTCCGCTCCCGGCGCCCCACAGCGCGTACAGGGTGAAGGTGCGGACACCCAACACCGTCGAGGCGTGCGACGCCGACACCTGACGTTCGAGTCCGATGACTGCACCGCTCCCCGCGGCCACCAGGAAGGCCTGGAGCATCGTGCCGACGTCGTTCACCGCGGGAGACCTCCGCTCGGGCCGCCCATTATCGCTCCGGTCGGGGGCTGGAGCGATTCCACCCGCCGCCGGTCAGATGTCCGGGCGGACCGCGGCGGTGGCGTAGTCTGGTGTTCTCCGAGGAGGTCCCCCATGGACGTCGGACAGCTCGAACTCGTGGCGAGGGTCGTCGCCGCGGCGCTGCTGGGAGCCATCCTCGGTGCCGAGCGGGAGATCAACCAGAAGACCGCCGGGTTGCGGACCCACACCCTCGTCGCGGCCGGTGCAGCGCTGTTCACCGTGGCCGGGGCGTTCGCGTTCTCCGGCGACGGTGTCGACCCGACCCGGGTCGCCGCGCAGATCGTCACCGGCATCGGCTTCATCGGCGCCGGCGGCATGATCCGTTCGGGGTTCACCGTCTCGGGGATCACGACGGCGGCCACGCTGTGGTTCGCGGCCGCGATCGGGATGACCGTCGGCTTCGGGATGTACCCCGTGGCGCTCGCTGCTCTCGTGGTGGCGTTGGTGGTCATGGTCGGCTTCGCCCCGCTCCGGTCCCGGATCCGACGGATCGAGCACCTCCAGATCGTCTACCGGCCCGGTCACGGGACGTTGACACCGCTGTTCGACACGCTCAACGCGATCGGCGCCCACGTACAGAACATGAGCCTGGTCGAACAGGACGGGCTCCGCACGGTGACCCTCGAGATCGCCGGGTTGGGCGGCGAAGCCCTCGACCGGGTCGTCACGTCGCTCCGCGCCCGGGACGAGGTCCTCAGCGTCGAAACGCCCGAGCATCTCGGCTGAGCTCGATCCGGGTCAGCTCCCCTCGACCCGCCGGACCCGTTCGGCGTGGCGTTCCATGATCTCGTCGGCGACGCCGATCGTCACCAGCGGGAGCACCGCCCCGCCGAACACGCCGGCTTCGACGACGATCCGCAACAACGCCGCGACGTAGACGGTGACGAGGATCGCCGCGACGATCCTCGCGACCAGCGAGTCGTCGGATCCTCGCGCCAGGGCCACGGCGCCGCCGATGCCGAACGCCGCGGCGAGGGCGGTCACGACGTCGATCGCTGCCAGCGGGAGCCCGATCATCAGGCTCAGCCCCATGGCGTACAGAACACCCGTCGGGGCCCGTGGGTGGTGCGAACCGAAGGCGAGGACGACGAACACGACCGGAGCCAAGGCCATCCCCACCGCGAGCGCCGCCACGGCACCGTCCGACGTCGCCGGGTCGCTGCCGGCGACGAAGGCGAAGACGATGAAGCCGTTGGCGACCACCATCACGAAGGTCGCCACCGCGATGACCACCCAACGCCGCGTCCGATGGGTCGCCAGGGGTCAGCCCTTCACGGACCCGGCCGTCAGGCCTCGGACGAAATAGCGCTGCAACGACAGGAACACCACCATCGGCAGGACCATCGAAACGAACGCCGCCGCCGGGAGGAGATGCTCGGCCTCGCCTCGGTTCCCTGCCAGGTTGGCCAACGCGACCGTCAGGACCTGGCTGCGGGGCTCGAGCCCGAGGAACACCAAGGCGACGAGGAAGTCGTTCCAGACCCACAGGAACTGGAAGATCGCGAAGGACGCCAGGACCGGGACCGACAGCGGGAGGATGAGACGCCAGAAGATCGTGAAATGGTCGGCGCCGTCGATCTGGGCCGACTCGATCACCGACGATGGGAGCGACCCCATGTAGTTGCGCAACAGATAGACCGCCAGCGGAAGCCCGAACCCGGCATGGGCCAACCAGACCGCCGGGAAGCTCCCGACCAGATCGAAGCGGGTGTAGAGCCGAAGGATCGGGATGAGGGCCATCTGCAGCGGCACCACCATCAACCCGACCACGAGGGCGAACAGGACGTGACGTCCTGGGAAGTCCATCCACGCGAAGCCGTAGGCGGCGAACGCCGCGATCGTGATCGGGATCACCACCGCCGGGATCGTCACCGCCAGGCTGTTGAGGAACGCGTTCGCGAACCCACCGGTCGACAGCACGGTCTGGTAGTTCGACAGCGTCCAATGGGCCTTGTCCCACACGTCGGGGAACACCGTCCACCAGCCCGATCCGCGGATGTCGTCTCGGGGTCGGAACGAGGTGACCAGCAGGCCGAACGACGGGATGGTCCACAAGATCGCGATCAGCCACACCGCCGTCTTCACGGGCCATCGTTCGACGATGCGGGCCAGGCCCGTCTTCTTCGCCCCGGCGATCGTCGCCGTCGTCATCGGATCGCCTCCTCGGCTTGGAACCTACGGACGTTGATCACCATCACCGGTGTGACGGCGACGAACAGGATGACGGCGAGGGCCGCACCGGCCCCGAAGTTGAAGTTCTTGAAGAACTCGGTGACCATCCGCTCGGCGATCACCGACGTGCCGTCCCGGCCGCCCGTCATCACGTAGACGATGTCGAACAGCTTCCAGACGGTGATGACGAGGGTCGTCCACACCACCACGACCGTCGACAGCACCGACGGGAACACCACCTTCCAGAAGAGCTGGATCTCGCTGGCTCCGTCGATGCGAGCTGCTTCGACGATCTCGGAGGGGACCGCCTTGATCGCCGACGACAGGATCACCATGGCGAAGCCGACCTGGGCCCAGATGACGATGACCATCAAGAACGCGTTGTTCCACGGCTGCACCGACAGCCAGTTGATCGGATCGTTCCCGAGCGCGGTCCATATGGCGTTGAGGATCCCGATCTGGTTCCCGAATCCGGCCGGCCGGAACGAGTACACGAAACCCCACACGACGCTGGCACCGACGAAGGAGATGGCCATGGGGAGAAAGATCAAGGACTTGGCCGACGCCTCCGACCGCTTGGACAACTTGTCGACCAGCGTGGCGAAGGCCAGCCCGATCGCCACCGTGATGACCGGGACGATGATGACCCACAGGATCGAGTTCCGGATCGACGTCAGGGTGTCGGACTTGGTGAACACGTCGATGTAGTTGTCCACGCCGACGAAGTTCTCGCTCTGGCGGTCCATGAACGAGATGATGATGGTGTTGATCGCCGGATAGACCAGATAGACGCCCAGGATGACCGCGGCAGGCCCGACGAACACGATCGGCCGGACCCGTTCGGAGAGCGCCTCGGGCAGCGCCGAGACGCCGCGATCCATCGCCCAGTAGAAGGCCCACACGCCGACGACGCCCAGGGCGATGGCGAGAAGCACCTGGAGCAGGCGGTTGGCGTTCTCGTCTCGCAGGTACGAGGCCGAGACAGCGAGGACCACGATGATGGCCGCGATGGCCGCGACCGCGGCCACGGTCCGCAGGGCGCCGAGACGCCCGCCGTTCGGACCGCCACCGTCAGACGACGTGCCCGTGGTGTCGTGATCTGCCAGCGATGGTGTGGTGCCCATCGGCGGTGGGGCCCCCTTCCTTGGTTCGCCTCGGCGACTCTAACTCCCGGCAGGGGTATGCGTGTCGACTACGAGGGCCAGCTCGCCTCGATGGCGTCGATGACGTCCTTGGTGGCCTTGCCCTTGGACCAGTCGACCATGCCGGTCCAGAAGGTGCCCTGCCCGACCTCGGGCGGCATCAGATCGGATCCGTCGAACACGAACGAGTTCGAGGCGAGGGCATCGGTGATCACCTTGGCCAAGGTCTTGTTCGTGTCGGTCTCGTAGCAGTCGACCGGAACGTCCTTGTTGCCGGGCAACCGTTCGACGCCGGCGACTCCGTGGCCGCCGTACTTGGATGCCGTTCCGCCGCTGGGGGACGCCAGGACGCACTCCCAATCGGCCGAGACCCAGTCCTGTAGCACCTGGGCGATGCCGGGGTCGTCCTTGAAGACGATGATCGTATCGCCGCCGCCCATGGCGCCGCCGTTGCCGTCGATGGTCGGGAACGGGAAGAACTTGACGATGTCTTCGCCGCCCTCGGGGAAGAAGTTCGTCACGAAGCTGCCTTGCTTGTGCATGAGGCACTTCGGAGGCTCGTCGAACATCGGCAACGGTGCATCCTTGAAGGAGATCGCCGAGACGTTCTCGGGACCGCCGAGGACGAAGCCATCCCGGAAGAACAGCTCACCGAAGGTGTCGAAGGCCTTGGCCACGGATGGGTCGTTGAACGGGATCTCGTGGCGGAACCACTTGCCGTACATGTCGGCGCCCGCCTCGCGAACGTAGATGTCCTCGATCCAGTCCGTCCCCGGCCATCCGGTGGCGTTGCCGCTCTCGAACCCGAAGCACCACGGCGTGTAGCCGTCGGCGAGCATCTGGTCACCCAGCGCCAGCAGCTCGTCCCAGGTCTCGGGGATCTGGTAGCCCTCCTTCTCGAACGTCGGCTCGACGTACCAGATGAGGCTCTTGTAGTTCGGGAACCACGGCAGGCCGTAGTGCTTGCCGTCGGCGCACTTGCCGAGGTCCATCCAGAACTTGCCCGAGTCGGCTTCGAGTTTCGCGATGTCGAAGCCGAGATCCTCGAGGGAGACGAGCTTGCCGTCGTCGGCGAACCCGCAGATCGAGCCGGGCTGTGGCGTGAACGCCACCGCCGGCGGATCGCCGCCCTCGACCCGGATGCGGAGCTGGTTCTCGAAGTCGTCGGAGCCGACGTACTGGATGTTGGTGCCCTTCTCCTTGTTGTAGACGTTGACGAAGCCGGACATGGCGTCGCCTTCGGCACCGGTGGGCGCACCGAACAGTGTGAACTCGACGCCTTCGACACCGCCTGCGCCTTCTCCGCCGCCTTCGGCGGTGGTGGTCGTCGCCCCGCCCGTGCTGCAGGCGGCGGCGACCATGGCGAAGACAGCGACGAGGATCAACCATCTGAGTCGTGTCATAGGATCGTTCCCTTCTCTTGCCCTGAGGTCGTACCTTGAGGCTCGGATCTCAGCTTACGCTCTCCACCGGACCGCTGACGGGGATGGGAGGACGCGAGATCCCGACCGTGTCCTTCGATTGTGGCCTCGTCGGATGGGCGCCGATAGGGTCGGTGGACCCTGGCGCAGGAGGCCGGAGGCGTTCACCGATCCTCGAGCACCCAGCGGGCGCCGTACGGCGGGAGCCTCCACCGTCCTGCGGGGGAGGGGACACCGGAGATGAGGTCGACGCCGCCACGTTCGGTCAGGAGCGTCGCTGGGGTCGCCGCGAGGTTCGCCGCCACATGGATGGTGGCGTCGGGGTGGTGTCGCGTGAACGACACGACCGCGGGATCGTCGGGAGCGTGCCAGATGGTCGCGCCGCGGCGCAGCGCCACCTGCTCCCGCCGGTGGTGGAGGAGTCGCCGGACGGCGTTCCAGAGCGAGTCGGGATCCTCCCGTTGAGCGGCGACGTTGCGACGACGGTACCCGTAGACGGCATCGTCGATGATGGGCGCGTAGGGTGCGCCGGTCGTGAACCCGGCGCCGGGATCGTCGGTCCACTGCATCGGAGTGCGCACCCCGTCGCGGTCGGGGAGATCGAGATCGTCGCCCATGCCGATCTCGTCGCCGTAGTAGAGGAACGGCGTGCCCGGCATCGACAACAGCAGGCTGAACAGGAGAAGGATCCGGCGATGATCGTCCTCGAGGAGAGGGGCGAGGCGGCGTCGTATGCCGACATTGAGCCGAGCGCGAGCATCGGCGGCGTAGGCCGCGTACATCTCGCGGCGCTCGGTGTCGGTGACCATCTCCAAGGTGAGCTCGTCGTGGTTGCGCAGGAACGTGCCCCACCGGCACGACGGGGGGATCGGCGGGGTCCGGTCGAGGACCCACTCGATGGGGGAGCGCTGCCCTCGCGCCAGCGCCAGGAACATCCGGGGCATCAGAGGGAAGTGGTAGTTCATGTGACATTCGTCCCCGTCTCCGAAGTAGGCGGCGGCGTCGGCGGGCCACTGATTGGCTTCGGCCAGCAGCATCCGTTCGCCCCCGTAGCGGGCATCGACGTGGGCGCGGAGCTCCTTGAGGAAGGCATGGGTCTCAGGCAGGTTCTCGCAGTTCGTTCCGTCCCGTTCGTACAGGTAAGGCACGGCGTCGAGGCGGAGCCCGTCGACGCCCCGGTCGAGCCAGAAGTCGGCGACCTCGACGATGGCGCGACGGACGGCCGGGTTGTCGTAGTTGAGGTCCGGCTGGTGGGCGTAGAACCGGTGCCAGTACCAGGCCCCGGCGACCGGATCCCACGCCCAGTTCGACGTCTCGGAGTCGGTGAAGATGATGCGGGCGTCACCGTAGCGGTCGGGGCTGTCGCTCCAGACGTAGAAGTCGCGCTGGTTGCTCCCGGCGGGGGAGCGGCGCGCCCGTCGGAACCACGGGTGTTGGTCGGAGGTGTGGTTCAGCACGAACTCCGTGATGATCTTCAGGTCCCGGCGATGCGCCTCGTCGACGAAGCGCCCGAAGTCCTCGAGGGTCCCGTAGCGGGGATCGACCGCGGTGTAGTCGGACACGTCGTAGCCGTCGTCCCGCTGCGGCGACGGGAAGAACGGGAGGAGCCAGATCGCGGAGACGCCCAGATCCACCAGATAGTCCAGCTTGCCGGTCAGTCCGGCGAAGTCCCCGTAACCGTCGCCGTTCCCATCGGCGAAGGAGCGGACATGGGTCTCGTAGACGACCGCGTCGTGGTACCAGGGCATCGTCGAGAGCCTAGGAGGGGAGGGGGGCGGAACACCTCGGGCGGGCCAGGAGAAGCCGCGGAAGGAACTTGACATAACGTGGATTATGGGCGCCGGGCAGGATCCCTCGTCCTGGACCGAGAGCGGGGCCGGCGACCGGCGCGGCCCACCAACCGGAACCCGCCGGCGTGGCCGACAGACGCCGCAGCGGCGCCCCGTTCCCAGCGGCCGTCGCCTCCGGTTCGATGGCCCGCTCGTGGATCCGGTGCCGCGATGCCTCCTTCGGTCGGTTGCGGACGTGTGTCCGTCGGAAGCGGCGCCCCGCTTCGGCGGTGCGGGATGAGGTCGATAGCGTCACATGTGACGGAACGGGATGGGAAGACGTCGGCGGCTCAGTCGAGGAAGATGAGGGCCAGCCCCACCGCGACGGCGATGAAGCCACCGATGACGAGCGCCTTCTCGGTGATCGCATGAGGGAGGAAGCGATAGGCCTCCGGATCGTCGGCGACGGCCAGGCCCGCCAGGACCAGGGCGAACATGCCGCCGAGGGTCAGCAGTCGTCCCAGCGCCCCCGTCGCAACGACGGCCACCACGAGCGTCGTCACCACGCCGATGGCGGCCAGCACCCACCGGAACTCGACCACCGAGAGCCGTTCCCGGATCTTCGACCAGTTCGGTGCCGGGAGCCGGCGTCGTCGGGCACGGGTGATGGGGATCACCTCGGCCTGGATCGCCTCGGCC
>JALSQW010000018.1 GCA_026985095.1 Acidimicrobiia bacterium
GCCGATGCCCAGCTCGGCTATTTCAGCACGAGCCAGGCAGAAGAACTGGGAGTCGACCGCCGCTATCTCTCCCACCACGTCCGCTCGGGCAACCTCGAGCGGGTCAGCCGGGGCGTCTACCGCCTTCTCAACTACCCGAGCCGCCCGTTCGAGGACGTGATGGCCACGGTCCTGTGGGTCGGCGACGGCGCGGCGGCCTCCCACGACACGGCGCTCGCCATCTACGGCCTGGCCGACGCCATGCCTCCGGTCATCCACATCACCGTTCCACGCCGCTTCCGCGGGAGCCGTCCCGGTGTGCTCATCCATCGGGCTCCGCTCCCCGCCGGCGACATCACGGTCCGTAACGGGATTCCCGTCACCACCCCGCTGCGGACCATCCTCGACGTCATATCCGACCCGTCGGTCGCAGCTCTGGCGGCAGAAGAAGCCATCGAGCAGGGCTTGATCCGGGCCAACCAGCTCCGCAAGGTCGCCGAGGACCGGCCCGACCTCGCCGAGATCTTCGACCGCTCCCTCTCACCATGATCGGTCCCTACGACAGTCCCCACGCGTTCCGCACTGCCTTGGAACGACGTCTTCTCGACCGCGCCCGCCGAACGGGCCGTCCCCTCGACCGGCTCCGCAAGGAAGTCGCCCATCAGCGACTCCTCGCCCGACTCCAGCACTCGGCTGCACCAAGAACCTGGGCACTGAAGGGAGGACTGGCACTGCTCGCCCGCCTCGACGACCGGGCCCGAGCGACCTCCGACGCCGACGCCAACTGGCGAGCCACCCTCGAGGAACTCGAGGCCACCCTCGATCGGGCTGCCTTTCTCGACTTGGGAGACGCGTTCTCCTTCCAGATCGGCCGAGCCCGGCCGCTCCAGGGCGAAACCCCAGCCGGCGCGCTCCGGTTCCCCGTTCTCGCGATGCTCGCCGGCAGGGAGTTCGAACGCGTCAACCTCGACATCAACCTGATGCCCACGGACCGGCGACCTGTCACCGAGGTCCCCCTCCGCGACCTTCTCGACTTCGCCGACCTGCCCGCCCCCGTCGTCCCCGCCATCCCGGTCGCGCAACAGCTCGCCGAGAAGCTCCACGCCTATGCACGCTCCTACGGCAACGGATCCAGCCGACCCCGAGACCTCTACGACATGCTCGTCATCGCCGAGCGCCTCCCCATCCCGCCGACCCCCGTCATCGTCGAGGCATGCCACACGACATTCGAGATCCGCGACACCGAATGGCCTCCACGGATCCCCGATCCACCAGACCGCTGGGCGGACCGGTGGGCCGAGTTCGTGGCCATCTACGAGATCCCGTGGGTCACGCTCCCCCGAGCCGGGCAGGCGCTCCGCGCCTTCTGGGATCCGCTGTTCACCGAGCCTGTCTCTCACGCGAGGTGGGACTCGGACCGGTGGCGGTGGACGCTCGGGTAGGCAGCCGGGCGTTTCGCTGCGCGGCCCGACCTCGACGGATCACCAGCCGGCCCGCAGTCAGAGCTCGGCTCACGTCGTCGCCTCGGCCTCGACCTACACCCCGGCGTCGATCGGCGTCGACGGAGGACCCTCGGTCACGAGACGAGCGATCAGCTCGGGCATTCGTCGGGGAGCCAACCTCGCGCCGCGCTCCTCGAGCTCGTTCTGGGGCCACCAGCGAACGTCGGTGACGTACTCCCCACCGAGGTCCTCCCACGACAGCGCCGGCCGGGGCTCGAACGCTCCGATGCGTACCAGGTAGAAAGATTCGGCCTGACCGTCGTAGGTCCCGTCGAGGAACGGGAACACGTGCCTCCGCGTCCAGATCACCGGACCGATCTCGGGGTCGGCGAGACCGGTCTCCTCGATCAGCTCCCGACGAAGAGCATCGTGAGGCTGCTCGCCCGGTTCCAGCCCACCACCGGGAGCAGCCCACAGGACGACATGCGGGAACTCGAAACGCACAAGCAGGACACGATCGGCCGGATCGAGCACCACCGCTCGCACAGCCCGACGGATCCGAAGCCTGTCACCACCCATCCCCAGGATGCTACGGGCTTCCGCCGGACCCGGATCGAGGGTGGCGGCGACGGCATCGGCGCTGGCCACCGGGGGGGCGCCGAACCCGCTAGCCCACGCGCGTCGTCACTCACTCGATCGAGGGCGCCGATGCCGCCGGGCGAGACCAGCGTCGCCCACCCTCCG
Source organism: Acidimicrobiia bacterium (assembly GCA_026985095.1). Classification (GTDB taxonomy): domain Bacteria; phylum Actinomycetota; class Acidimicrobiia; order Spongiisociales; family UBA5794; genus JALSQW01. Next base: position 2,166 of record JALSQW010000018.1, read on the forward strand.
GAACCGGCGACGAGGACTGTTGGAGCATCGACGCTGAGGCCCTGAGTCGACCTCGACGTGGCCCGCTTCCGTCCCAGGTTCCAGCCGTGCCCTCGCCTCTGCCACGCACATCAGAAACCCTGCCGGGCATACGACGTCGCCTTCGTCGCCACGACCGTGCGTCATCGAGTGGACGTCGCGCTGCTGCCGGCGGTCGGCGGAACCGTGACACCGCTTGTACTTCCGCCCCGAGCCGCAGGGGCACCGTTGGTTGCGGCCGACCTTCCCGCCGGCCGCCTCGGTCTTGGCCGGCCCCTGCGACGTCCGTGAGAGACGGCGCTGCCGGGCAACGAGTTCCGATTCGCGAGCGGCGAGTTCCTCCTCCCGCCGCGCGGCAGAGGGAGCATCATCCGCGCCGGTGAACTCGGCCACGACCCGGCGCAGTTCATGCTCGATGAGACCGGCGATGGCCTCCCCCATCGTCAGCCCGATCGCCCGGCAGTAGCGCCGCCAGGTCGACCATGCGGCATCCGACAGGGGGATCTTGACCGCCTGGGTCGTCGCGGCCTGTCCGAGTTCGACGAAGACTCGCCGGTCGACCTTCGCCAGGATGCCTCGATCGAGCGCCATCAAGTCACCTCCTCGGTCAACCAGTTGACCGCTCGCAACTTGTTGCACGTGCGTGTGACTCTGAGGGGGTTTCGGCGGACGCTGCTGGCGGGACGCGACGAGGGGTCGGCGGGATCGGTCTGGGGGTGCTGGGCGGTCGGCATCGGATCCGTCTCCTCGATCTGGCTCATGGGCTGATCGTGGAGGAGAGCCCTTTCAACAGAGTCCCATCCTCCCTCTCAAGGGAGCCGGATCTCTCGGAATCTCGGTGCGCCGGTGCGGGGATCGGGTGCCGGCCCTGACTCAATCCGCGAATCGGCGGCCGGGCGTCGCTCTGCCGGCAGGGCCAGGAACGCCGGATCCGCTGCGGATTCCGAGCCGTCGCCCGCAACTTCAGGAACGCGAAGTATCCCTCCAAGTACGAGGCAGGGCTCGCGTCCCTCCGAGGTCGGCTCTCGAACAGCTGCATCTCATTGTCTCCGAATCAGATCGCAGCTCGGGGTCGCCGAGACCGCATCAGCTTGCTGCGGCACGTAGCGCCTTCCCAGTCTCTCACAAGGACGGATGGGCGCTCGCGGCACTGGCGTCAGGGCCACGATCGGGCTCCCCGCAGACGCCTCCGCGGGCGTCCGAACGCGATCCTCTCGCGGACTTTCCGCGGACTCTCGACGGACTCGGGCTCACACTGCCGCAACCCGGAAACGCCAGAATCCCTTGCAGCGCAAGGGATTCTCGGTGGTGGAGCTGAGGGGATTTGAACCCCTGACCCCTTGCATGCCATGCAAGTGCTCTGCCGAACTGAGCTACAGCCCCGTGAAGGCCGAGATTGTATCAGGCTTCGGCGGCTGCCGACTCCACCTCGAGGCGAGGCGCATCGCCCCAGAGGCGTTCCAGGTCGTAGTACTCGCGGGTCTCGGCGTCGAAGACGTGGACGACCAGGTCGCCGTAGTCCAGCAGCACCCACTTCCCGTACTCGGTGCCCTCCCGGCGCAGCGGCCGGCGACCGACCCGCTTCAGCCGCTCCTCGACCTCCTCGACCAGCGTCTTGACATGACGCGCCGACGTTCCGGTGGCGATGAGGAACAGATCGGTGACGACGACCAGACGGGAAACGTCGAGGAGGACCACGTCGAGGCCCTTCTTGTCTTCGATGGCAGCGGCAGCCACCTCGGCCGCCTCCACCGCCTCGGCAGTTGCAACGATGGCGCTAGCCCTCTCCTGCGGGGACGTCTCTGCCCACGATGATAGAGATGTCCACGGCTCCCGATGGCGCCCTCAGCTCCAGACGCAGCTCCCCGACGCCCAACAGGGTCACGACCCTCCGGGCCGGATCCGCGTGCGATCGACCCTGGGCGATCACGATCGTCGACGGATGATCGAAACGATCGGCGTTGTCGACCCGCACGATCCGGTATCCGGACTCGATCAGACGAGACGCCACCGTCCGGGTCGTCTGAAGCCGGCCGTTCCCGTTCAGCACCTCCGTCCGGGGTCGCGGCTCGGGAGCGATCACCAACCCGGGCACACGTGCCTCGAGGAACCCTCCCAGCGCATCCCGGTCGACGACGAACCCGCGGCCCGTCCGGCCGCCCACCTGCTCCACCGGAGCGATCGTCGCCACCGTCGGACCCGCACGCGCCGCCGCCAAGATCCGCGACACGACGGCCCCGCCTCGCTCCGCGTTCGCCGCCACCGCGCCCACGGTCGCCGGGTCGCGCCCCAGACGCGCCACCACCGCCTCCCAGGTCGCCGCCTGCCGGGACAGATCCGCCACCGGATCGTCGCTCGGAGACAGGAGCGCCGCCACCACCGAGCCGTCCCGGGTGGCGAGACCTGCGGACGCGACCTCCACCAGCGTCCCGGCGTCGTCCTCCACCACCAGCGCTGCCGGCAAGTCGATCTCGACCGCATCGCCGACCAGCTCCGGCAACTCCGACGCCTCCAACACGACGACATCGTCGACCCGCACATCGAACGCGTTGGCGACCGTCAACCGCAACGTCTCGGGACCGCCGAACTCCAACGCCTCCCCCAGTGCCAGCTCCCCGAAACCCGGCGCCACGTCGTACAACGTCACCGGCATCACGACCACCGTCACCGCTTCGGCGGACCCCGCCACCAAGGCGATCGAACTCGTCGAACCGTCATCGGCGACGAGGGCGATCACCGCCGCATCCTCCGACACCGCCGAACCCTGCTCGGCCAATACCCGCCCCGGGATCTCCGCAGCCATCGCCCGGATTCGATGGGTCCACTCCCGGTACGCGGCGGCACCGGCGGGCACCAACCCCGACAGCACCCCGGCCGCGACGACGGCGACGGCCACCACCGGACCGACCAGGTTCGACCAGCGCCACCTCACGCCGATCGATCCTCGAGACGCCCATCGTCGACCCGGTACAGGCCGTGTTCCTCGACGTATCGCCACACCGGATCGGGGACGAGGAACCGGACGCTGTGACCCCTGCGAACCCGGTCGCGCAGCATCGTGCCGCTGATCGCCAGCAGCGGCGTCTCCAACCACAGCATCGTCGCCCCCTCGAGGCGCCGCTCCACCGAACGGGCATCCACCCCGGGTCGCGGGATCACCGCGATCGTGGCGCGCGCCATCACGTCCCGAGCCCGGTACCACGTCGGCAGCCCCCGGGCGGCGTCGGCCCCGACGATCAGGACCACCGGCTCGTCGAAGGTCTCGAGCGTGTCGATCGTGTAGGTCCAGCCGGGCCGCATCACCTCCCGATCGTCTGCCTCGAAGTACCCGACGCCCTCGACCGCCAAACGGGTCATCGCCCACCGATCCTCGGCCGGCGACACCTCACGTTCGGCCTTCTGCCACGGCGCACCCGCCGGAACGAACGTCACCGTCTCGAGGGCGAGCTGGCGGTACGCCGCCTCGGCAGCCACCAGGTGGGCCACGTGAGGAGGATCGAAGGTTCCGCCGAGGATGCCGCGCATGGCCGCGAGGATAGGGCCGGGACGCCGGTTCCCCCATCGCCACCCCGACCGGACCCAGCCCCGAGACCACCCACGGGGTCGCCGTTGCGACCGACACCGGCGCAGTGACCGGCAACAGCCACAGACCCGCCGACGGCGGGCCGAGACAACCCAGCAGAGGTACCGGATCCACGTAGCGGTCACCCAGCCTGGCCGACAGATGGACTCCCGCGGACCCACCGTGGCCCTCCGCCGTGCCCACCAGGGCGCCCGCAGCCACCCGATCGCCGCGCCCCACCGTCACCGACGCCAGATACGAGTACGACGACCGCAACCCTCCATGGTCGACCGTCACCGTCAGGTTCCCCGCGACCGTTCCGGCGAACGACACGATCCCGTCGGCGACCGCGGTGACCGCGGCGCCGTCCGCCGCCGCCAGGTCGACGCCCCAATGGCCACCGTAGGCACCGCTCGGCGCGAACGGTCGAACCACCGGACCGGGAACCGGCGGCCGCCACGGAGACACACACCGGGCGGCAGGGAACCCGCTCGCGGTCCACAGCCCGACCGCGAGCGACACGACCGCAGCGATCACACGGCTCCTTCCCCACGCCCCGCCGCCGCCGGCCTACCGTATCGCAACGAACCGACAGATCGAACCCCCCTCGAGAAGGAGCCGACCATCTCCGTCACCTACCGCCATCGCGGTCCGGTCGCCGTCATCACCATCGACCGACCCCAGCGACGCAACGCCATCGACCTCGCCACCGCCGAAGCGCTCCTCGCGGCCTGGCGGCGCTTCGACACGGACGACGACGCCGCCGTCGGCGTCCTCACCGGCGCCGGTGGCACGTTCTCCGCAGGCGCCGACCTCAAGGCCTTCGATCTCGTCGACCGGCCGGAAGGGTTCCTCGGGTTCACCCGAACCACCGTCGCCAAACCCACGATCGCCGCCATCGAAGGCTCCTGCGTCGCCGGCGGCCTCGAGATGGCACTGTGGTGCGACCTGCGCATCGCCGGACGCGGAGCCACCTTCGGATGCTTCGAACGGCGCTGGGGGGTGCCGCTGGTCGACGGAGGCACCCAGCGGCTCCCACGGATCGTCGGACTCGGACGCGCCCTCGACATGATCCTGACCGGACGGCCCGTCGATGCCGACGAAGCCCACACCATCGGCCTCGTCACCCGGGTCGTCGACGCAGGAGACGCCCTCGAGGAAGCCATCGCCCTCGGCGAGCGTCTCGCCGGCTTCCCCCAAGCGACGGTGCGCTCCGACCGGCGTGCCGTCCTCGAAGGGATCGGCCGGCAGCTCGACGAAGGGCTGGCCGTCGAACGCCGGCTCGGTCTCGAGGTGCTCGACGTCGCCGCCGAAGGAGCTGCCCGTTTCGCCGGCGGCGAGGGCCGCCACGGGCGCTGACGCTCAGCCTGCGGTCTGGATCATCGACCCCGGGCTCGTCAGCTCGGCGGCCACCGCCCGCAGCTCGTTGGGACGGAACGGTTTGGTGAGGAACGCATCGGCGCCACCCCGATCCGCCTTGGCCCTGGTCTCCTCCTGAGCGTGGGCGGTCAACACCAACACGACCACATCCTTGGTGCGCTCGGTGGAACGAAGACGGGATAGCACCTCCCACCCGTCCATCCCGGGAAGGCCGACGTCCAGAACGAGCAGGTCGGGAGGGGACTCGATGGCGGCTTCGAGACCGCTGGGACCGTCGGAACGGACCTCCACATCGAACCCGGCAGGACGCAAGCACACCTCGATGAGGCGCTGGATCACCTGAGAATCCTCCACCACGAGAACTCGCTTACCCACGGTCGCTCCTCCGTTCCGGTGACGCCGCATCTCGACGTCGACAGCCCTCCTGTCGGCCGTCACCGTCGTCACGTAAGGACCGATCGCGGGTTCCTCACACCCGGCGGACGTGCCGTCGGAAGCGCCACCCGCTCGACGAACGCCTCGAGCTGGCGCAGCGTCCGGACCTGATCCACCCCGTCGCACACCTCGGCGTACAGCGACATGATCGAGTCCCCGGTGTCCCAGTACCGCGACGCCTCCGGGTTGAGCCAGAACAGCGCCCGAGCCCGATCGGCGATCCACGCCAGGTCCTCCACGCCGCTGGCCCGGTAGTTGTTGCGAGCGTCTCCCGTCACGATCACCGTCGACCGAGGAGTGACCACGCCGGGGTACCGGGCGACGAACTCCCCCAGCGCCGCCCCGTAGTCGGAATGGCCGTCCGTGCGGACCAGATCCGCCTCCCGGTTCATCCGCTCCAACGCGTCGTGAAAACCCGACCGCGTATCGAAGAAGCCGGTGACCTCGTCGAGCCCGTCGATGAACGCGAAGGACCGGACACGGGAGAACTCGTTGCCGATGGCGTAGGTGAGTTGCATCGTGAACCGGGCGAACGTCGCCATCGATCCCGAAACGTCACACAACACCACCAGTTCGGGCTTCGACCGGCGAGGTGGCCGGAACCGCGGATCGATCAGCGTGCCGCCGTGCGCCAACGAGCGCCGGATCGTCCGGCGAACGTCGAGGCGGCCCTCGGCGCCATGCTTGCGGCGATTGGCGAGCCGCGTCGCCAGCTTGCGCGCCAGCGGTCCGACGGCCCGCTCCAGCTCCTCGATCTCGAGCCGCGTGGCGTGCATCAGGTCGATGTCCTCCACCAGCGGACGCCGCAGCGTCCGCGCCACGGGCGCCGCCCCCCGGTCGACGACGAGACGCCGAAGGATCTCGGCTCTCAGCTCGTCGCGGAGACGCTCCAGGGCCCGCCGAGCCCGGGCGTCAAGCAGCACACCACCCAAGGCGTCGTGCTCGGGACCACCACCGACCATCGCCGCCGCCAGCGACGCCAAGAGCCGATCCGCGTCGAGACGCCGCATCACGCGATACAGGTAGTAACGACCGCCGACGGGACGACCAGGCTCCATACCGGCCAGAAGCTCGACCGCTTGGGCCACGAGACGGCGCAGCGCCTCGTCGTCCCCGGTGGCGAGCGCCTCGACGATCGCCGCCATCAACACGTCGGCGGTCTCGCCGCCTCCGCCTCCCGCCTCCGCGCCGGCGGGCGTCACCGAGGCCACGACGTCACCCTCGACGCCACCCTCGTCGGGGAACGCCCTCGCACCGAAGAAGATCTCGAACGCCGCTTCGAACGCCGGGTAGTGGCGGGCGCTCTTGATCATCGTCGCCCCCAAGGCCGCCCGCAACGCCTCGGGGCTTCCCATGTCGGCGACCCGCAGGGCTTCGGCGGCGTCGAGCGCCTCGACCATCGATACCGGGATCCCGACCGCCCGCAGCTCCTCGACGAACTCGGCGAGCGTGTCGATCATGGCTGCGAGAGCGGAAGATCCTTGATGGCCTGATCGATGTCACTCTGGTACTTCAACAGGACGTTCAAGGTCGCTTCGGTGGCGGCACCATCGAGCTCGTCGATCCCGAGCGCCAACAACGTACGCGCCCAATCGATCGACTCGGACACCGATGGGGCCTTGCGGACCCGCAGCTCCCGGATCGTGGCCACCGTCTCCGCGATCCGGGTCCCCAACACATCGGGCAGGTCGGGGATCCGTCGCAGAAGGATCTCCTTCTCCCGCTCGATCGTCGGGTACCCGATGTGGAGGTACAGGCAACGACGCTTCAACGCCTCCGATAGCTCCCTGGTGTTGTTCGACGTCAGCACCACCAACGGCCGGGTCGTCGCCTCGATGGTGCCCAGCTCGGGGATCGTCACCTGGAAGGCATCGAGGATCTCCAGCAGGAGCGCTTCGGTCTCGACCTCCACCCGGTCGACCTCGTCGATCAGCAGCACCACCGGCTCAGGAGAGCGGATCGCCTCCAGCAAGGGTCGAGACAGGAGGAACGACTCGGAGAAGATGTCGCCCTCCAGGTCGTCCCAGCGGCCACCCTCGTCGGCTTGGAGACGGAGGAGCTGCTTGTGGTAGTCCCATTCGTAGAGCGCCTTCGCCTCGTCGAGCCCCTCGTAGCATTGGAGCCGCACCAGACGGCGGCCGGTCGCTTCGGCCAGCGCCAGCGCCAGTGCGGTCTTGCCGACCCCGGCGGGACCTTCCGCCAAGATGGGCTTGTCGAGACGATCGGCCAGGAACACGACCTGTGCGATCGCGGCGTCGGGGAGGTACCCGACGGCGGCGAGCCGGGTCGCGACGTCGGACGGATCATCGAACGCGATCGCTGTCTGCATGGGGCGAGTGTAGGAGCGACCGATCCGGTCGCCGGCGGCGACCCGCCGTCAGACGAACACGACCAGGTCGTCGCGATGGATGACCGCGCCGCCTGCGACCGACGAATGCTCCCCCACGACGCTCCGGACGTCGTCCGCGGACATGCCGACGAGGCCCTTGGCGACCAGGCTTCCAGACGCGTCGACCACCTCGACGGCCGATCCCGCAACGAACCCACCTTCGACGTCGACGACGCCGGCCGCCAGCAGCGACCGACCGTGGTCGGCCAGCGCCCGCAACGCGCCGTCGTCCACGACGATCCGCCCCTCCGCGGGCTGCCCGAAGGCGATCCAGAGCTTGCGGGCCGGCAGACGTTCCGAACGCGGATCCACCCACGTCCCCACCTCGCCGCCGGCGACGGCCGTGACGACCGCATCGGGGTCCTCGGCCGGTGCCACCACCGTCGGGATACCCGAGAACGCCGCCATACGGGCGGCGGCGACCTTCGTCCCCACCCCACCGGACCCGTAGGTGCCTGTCGACGAGGCCTCCCGCAGCTCATCGAGGATCCGATCGGTGTGGGCGACCGCCCCCAAGAGCGCGGGCTGGTCGGTGAGGCGGGGATCCTCGCGGTACAGACCAGGCGTATCGGTCAGGATGACCAACATGCCGGCCCGAACGAGATGCGAAACGATCGCCGCGAGCCGGTCGTTGTCCCCGAAGCGGAGCTCGTCGACGACCACCGTGTCGTTCTCGTTGACGATCGGGACGACACCGAGATCCAACATCCGTTCGAGCGCGTCGCGAGCATGGAGGTACTGAGAGCGTCTCGCCAGGACGTCGCGGGTCAACAGGACCTGCCCGACGGTGACCCCGCGACGGGAGAACGACGCCGCGTACCGCTCCATCAACCGACCCTGCCCCACCGCGGCTGCCGCCTGCAGGCCCGGCAGGTCCGTGGGGCGCCGAGCCATCCCGAGTTCCGGGAAGCCCGCGGCGACGGCTCCCGACGTCACGAGGACCGCCGGATGGCCCGAATCCCGCACGGCAGCGATCTGCCCGACGATCCGGTCGAGCGCATCGTCGGCGACGCCCCCGGCCGGTGCCGCGATGCTCGACGAACCGACCTTGACCACGACGGGGAGACCCGCAGCGATGGCCCGCCTCACCGCCCGCCCTCCGCCTCGGGATCCCCGTCGGCGGGGTGGTACTCGAACACCAGATCGCCGATCCGGACCTCGTCACCGGGTTCGGCCCCTGCCGTGCGGAGGGCATCGTCGATGCCGGCACGGGCCATACGGCGGGCGGCGAACGCCGCCGCCTCCGGGTTGGTCAGGTCGTCGAGGTTCACCGCTCGGGTCGCTGCCAAGCCGGACACCACCCAGACGTCCCCGTCGCGCTCGATCCGGAAGCTTTCGCCGGCCGGACGGTGGAGCATGAACCCTTCCCGATCGGGAGCCTCCCGCCGGGCCTGGTCGGTGAGGTCCGCGACGGCGTGGAGGAGGCGATCGAGGCCCTCGCCGGTCACCGCAGAGATCGGATACAGCTCGACGCCCTCGGCCTCGGCCCACCGTCGATGGGGAGCCACGTCGCCGACCGCGTCGGTCTTACCGAGCACGACCAGGCGGGGCCGATGAGCCAGTTCCGGGGAATGGCGCTCCAGTTCCTTGGACAAGATGCGGTACTGGTCGGCCACCTCGAGGCGCTGCAAGGGAGTGGGGTCCAGCAGGATCACCAACACGCGGGCGCGTTCGACGTGACGGAGGAACTCGTGGCCGAGTCCTTTCCCGTCGGCGGCGCCCTCCACCAGACCGGGGATGTCGGCGAGGACGATCTCCCGCTCGTCGACCGTCACGATCCCCAGATGCGGTTCCAGGGTCGTGAACGGGTAGTCGGCGATCTTGGGCTTGGCGGCCGAGACCCTGGCGATCAGGGTCGACTTCCCGGCGTTGGGGAACCCGACCAGCGCGGCGTCCGCCAGGAGCCGCAGCTCGAGGACGACCATCTGCTCGGTGCCGTACTCCCCCTGCTCGGCGAACGACGGAGCACGTCGATCCACCGACACGAACGCGGCGTTGCCCTTCCCGCCCTTGCCACCCCTGGCCACGACGAACCGTTGACCCGGCTCCACGAGGTCGGCCAGGACACGGCCATCGGGGTCCTTCACCACCGTGCCGAGCGGCACCGGCAGATCGAGGTCCGCGCCGTGGCTCCCCTGACGCAGCTCGCCTTCCCCGTGCGCGCCGCCCTCGGCCGTCCAGTGCGGTTGGCGGTCGTAGCGCAGCAGGCTGGCCACGTTCGGATCGGCCACCAGCACCACATCACCGCCCGATCCGCCCGAACCGCCCGAGGGTTTGCCCCGCGGCTTGCCCTTGCGCTTCTCGAACGCGACGACGCCGGCCCCTCCGGGGCCTCCTCGTGCGGTGATCCGCGCGGAGTCGATGAAAGTGCTCATGCCGATGGAACGTAGGCAGGAATCCGGCGTGACGCTACACCGGGAACGACAGAGCCGGCCCCGAGGGCCGGCTCGGACCGATGCGGTGGCGCCCCGGTCAGGATTCGGTCAGGACCGACACCTGACGGCGTCCACGACGGACACCGTACTTGACGACACCCGTGGCGGTGGCGAACAACGTGTCGTCGTTCCCTCGGCCGACGTTCTCGCCGGGGTGGATCTTCGTTCCCCGCTGACGGACCAAGATGGCGCCGGGATTGACGACCTGGCCATCGAAGACCTTGGGTCCGAGACGCTTGGCGGCGGAGTCGCGGCCGTTCTTGGATGAGCCGCTGGCTTTGGTCTTCGACATCTCAGGCCTCCTCTTCCTCCGGCGTCGCCTCGGGGGCCGCGACCTGTTCCGACTCGGTCTCCGCGGCGACGCTTCCGTTGTCGACGGGCGACTTCTTCGTCGACTTCTCGGCCGGCTTGCTGGCGCCGGGAACGTCGATGCCGGTGATCTTGATCGTCGTGTACGTCTGGCGATGACCCTGGCGGCGGCGATACCCGGTCTTGGCCTTGTACTTGAAGATCTCGACCTTCGGGCCTCGATGGTCGCCGACGATCTCGGCGGTCACGCTGGCGTCGTCGAGGGCGGCACGATCGGAGATGACGGTGCCGTCGTCGTGCACGAGCAGGAGCGGCCGGTAGGTCACCGACGACTCACCGCTCTTGATGCGCTCCACATCGAGCACATCGCCTTCACGGACCTTTGCCTGTTTTCCGCCGGCGCGGATGATCGCGTACATGATGTCAGTCTCGGGATCGTCTCGGGATCGCCGTACGGTACACCGTCCGGCGCGTACAAACGCCTCCGGTGGAGGCGACGCCCAAATGATAGCGCAGTACCGACGCTTCGTCAGTCTCCGCTCGACGGGGGCGCCGCCGACCCCAACGCGACCTCCTCGTGGAGAACGACACCCCGGCCGTTGCAGCGCGGACAGACCTCCGAGAAGGACTCGAGAAGCCCGGCACTGACGTTCTTGCGGGTCATCTCGACGAGACCGAGGTTGGACACGTCGAAGACCTGGGTCCGCATCTTGTCCTTGGCGAGGTGCTCGCGCAGCCGCAGCAGGACCGCGTCCCGGTTCTTGGCGACCTCCATGTCGATGAAGTCGATGACGATGATCCCGCCGATGTCCCGCAGGCGGAGCTGCTTGGCGATCTCCTCGGCCGCCTCGAGGTTGTTCTGCAGGACGGTCTCCTCCAGGTTCGAGGTGCCCACGAATCGACCCGTGTTGACGTCGATCACGGTCAACGCCTCGGTCCGGTCGATCACGAGATGGCCACCCGAAGGAAGCCACACCTTGCGGTCGAGGGCCTTCTTGATCTGATCGTTGACGTGGAAGCGGTCGAACAGCGACAGCTCGTCTTCGTACAGCGTGACCTTGTCGACGAGCTCCGGTTCGGTGTCCGACAGGTACTCGATGACGGCGTCGTAGATCTCCTTGTCGTCGACCATCAAGCGACGGAAGTCCTTCGTGAAGTGCTCCCGGATCACCCGGATCACCAGCGGCGGCTCCTGGTAGATGAGGGCAGGAGCCTCGACCCGATCCTTGTCGGCCTCGATGCGCCGCCAGACCGCCAGCAGCCGATCGATGTCGGCCTTGATGTCGTCTCGACTGGCTCCCTGAGCGGCGGTACGTACGATGATCCCCATGCCCTCGGGGCGGAACTCGGCGACCGCCTCGCGAAGACGACGGCGCTCCTCGTCGGGAAGCCGACGGGAGATGCCCCGGACCTCGGCGTCGGGTGCCAGGACCAGGTAGCGGCCGGCCAGCGAGATCTGGTTGGTCAGCCGTGCCCCCTTGTGACCCATGGCGTCCTTGACCACCTGCACGAGGACCGGATCGCCGGGCTTGAGGGCCATCTCGATCCGACGGGGCTTGCCCTCGAGGTCGAGGTCCTCGTAGTTGACGTCGCCGGCGTACAGGACCCCGTTCTTGCCTGCCCCGAAGTCCACGAACGCCGCCTCCATCCCGGGAAGCACGTTGCGGACCTTGCCCATGTAGACGTTGCCGACCAGCGACTTGCGGTCCGATCGAGCCACATAGTGCTCGACGAGGACCGGCCCCTCGAGAACCACGATCTGGGTCTGATGCGGGCTCTTGCGGACCAGCATCTGCTTGCGGGCCGTCTCGGGAGGCGGAACGACCTCCAGATGCGGGCGGGGCCGACGGGTCTTGCGCTGGGCGCCCGAGGTCCGCCGGCTCTGCTTGGACGACCGGGACGTCTTGCGCGCCTCGCCGCGGGGTTGGGGACGGCCGCGCTGAGCGCCACCGGAGGGCTTGCGCTCCTTTCGCTTCGGCTCGGCCGGCTCAGGCTGCGCGGAGAACTTGCGCACCGTGACGGTCTCGCCGTCGACGGTGCGCACCTTGCGTTCCTCTGCCGCGTCGCTCCTTCTCAGGACCTTCGCGGACTTCCTTCGAAACAATCCCATCGGATGACTCCTTCGAGCTCGGGGGACTCCCGAGCGATTCCCGATCCGAACCCGGGATCGTCCACCATGGCCCACGACGCACCGGCAGGAACGCCGTCCCGCGTCGAGGTCCGACCCGCTCGGGGGTTCTCGTCATGAGGCTGGGTCGCGCACGGAGGCGCCACGAGGCGCCACGGGCGAACCGAGACAGAACTCCGGCTCGAGTTTCGATCATCGTCTCCCGGGTTGGAAACCGTATGACCGCGCTTCGCGGTCGATGATGTTCCGAGGGTAGCAGGGATCCCGAGGAATCCGAGGCTTCCCCGAGGGACCGTCTCACGCCTCGATGGCGAGCTCCTCCTGGCGAGCTTCGGTGGGGTCGTAGCAGCGCCGACAGCGAGCTTCGTAGGCGTCCGCCGCCCCGAGGACGACCAGCTCGTCGGAGTCGACGACCCGCTGGGTGAACAGACCCGGCCCACCACACCGATGACATACGGCGAGGGCCTTGGTGACGTATTCGGCTCTCAGCATCAACGACGGGATCGGCTCGAAGGGCCGACCCAGGTAGTCGAGGTCGAGACCGGCGACGATGATCCTCTTCCCCGCCCCTGCCAGCAACCCCGCGACCTCGACCAGACCGTCGTCGAAGAACTGACCCTCGTCGACGCCGACCACGACGGTGCGATCGTGGACGTTGCTCAGCAGCTCGGCAGCGTCGGCGACCGGGAGCGCGTCCGTCGACAGGTTCGAGTGCGAGACGACCGCATGTTCCGCGTAGCGGGTATCGACGGCCGGTTTGAACGTCTGGGTCGGAACCCTGGCCAGGTGGTAGCGGGTGACCCGTCGGATCAGCTCCTCGCTCTTGCCCGAGAACATCGGACCGGCGATCACCTCGATCCATCCCTGATCGGCGCGGCGCAGCATCGAAGGCGAGCGTAGCACCCGGACCGGGACGCCTATTCGATCGCCCGCTCCCCCGGAACCGGGGAGCGGCGCAGCCAGACCGAATGAGCCAGCCCCAACGCGGCGCTCATCGCGATGAACACGGTGCCCCCGGCGGACATGAACGGCAACGGCAACCCGGTCACCGGCATCAGCCGGACCGTCATGCCGATGTTGACGAAGACGTGGAACGCGATCAGCGACGCGACCCCGACCGCCACGAGACGACCGAACCGGTCCTTGGCGTTGACCGCGGCGACGAGGATCCGCCACACGATGATGCCGAACAAGGCCAGGACGAGGGCGCTACCGATGAAGCCGAGCTGCTCGCCGACGGCGGTGAAGATGAAGTCGGCGGACTGCTCGGGCACGAACCGGAGGTTGGTCTGGGAGCCGTTGAACAGCCCCTTGCCGGTGAATCCTCCACTGCCGATCGCGATCTCGCTCTGGTACTGGTTGTAGCGGGCGCCCTGGAGGTCGGCGGCCGGGTCGAGGAACGCCGTGAGTCGCGTGATCTGGTACTCCTTGATCGCGCCGACCTGGAACAGACCGACGGCGCCGATCACCCCCGACACCGACAGGAACGCGAGCTGACGCCACGTGGCACCCGAGGTGAACAGCATGACGATCGCCATGAACCCGAACACGAGCATCGTCCCGAGATCGGGCTGCAGGAAGATCAAACCCGCAGGGATCGCCACCAGCACGATCGCTCGGGCAACGTGGTCCCATCGCAACGGCCCGCTCCCTGCGGAAGCCAGCAGCGAGGCCAGGCCGAGGACGACGGCGAGCTTGGCGAGCTCGGCCGGCTGGAACTGGAACGGACCGATGTCGATCCACCGCTGTGCGCCCTTGACCTTCTCGCCCAACGGCGAGAGCACCAGGACGAGCAACACCAGCGACGAGCCGTAGATGGCCGGAACCCACCCACGGATGGTGCGCATGTCGATCATCGAGACGACACCGAACACGATGAACCCGATGACGACGAACACGGCTTGTCGTTTCAGGTCCCGGTCCGGGGGGATACCGAGCGCCTCGAGCCTCGGCGCCGACGCGGTGTAGACCATCAGCAACCCGAGGCCCGAGAGCATCATGTACGGGATGACGAGGAACAGGTCGGGGCGGAGCGGTCGTTCCCGCTGCAGCAGGGTGATCCGAGCCGGTTCGTCGGTGCGCATCGCCATCAGTCGGCGTCCTCGCCGGGAGCCAGAGGCGTGATCGAGTCCGGGCCGTTCATGAGGAACTGCAGGAGCTGTTTGGCGATCGGCGCTGCGACCTTGCCTCCCGATCCTCCCCGTTCGACGACGACCACCACCACGTAGCGAGGGTCGTCGATCGGAGCGACGCCGACGAACCAGGCGTTGTCGACCTGGAACTCGTGCTCGGCGCGCGGCGCCTTGATGACCTCACCGGTGCCGGTCTTGCCGCCGACCTTCTCGACGTTGGGACCGAAATCGGCGAACGCGCCGCGGGCGGTCCCGATGGGGCCGTTGGTGACCAGACCGAGGTCCCGGCGGAACGACTCGACCGAGGCCGGCTCGAGGTCGATCGTGCCCAGCACCTGCCGGGGCCGCTCGTCGACGACGTTGCCGTCCTGGTCGTACAGCTCCTCCACCACCCTTGGTCTCCACAGGGTGCCGCCGTTGACCATCGCCGAGTAGGCGTTGGCGAGCTGCAACGGCGTGACGAGCACGTCGCCCTGTCCGACGACGGCGTTCATGAGGTCGCCGCCCACCCAGGTGCCGTCGGCACGGACCCGGCCGCTGCCCTTCGCCTGCTCCTGCCGGAACCACTCCCGGTCGGGGATGAGACCCTTCGCTTCGAAGGGAAGATCGATCCCGGTCGGTTGATCGAACCCGAACCGGCGCGCCCACTCCTGGAAGAGGTTCTCGTTGCCGATCCCGCCCTCGGCGTCTCGTTCGTTCCAGATCCGCAGGGCGATCTCCCAGAAGTACAGATCGCACGACGCCTCGAGCGCCTCGTGCAGGTCGAGGGGGCCGTGGCCGGACCGCTTCCAGTCGCGGAACACCTGCGACGACCCGTCGTTGAAGCGGAAACGGAAGCTGCCGGTGCAGTTGTACTTGTCGAGGTCGCTGGTGAGGGGCTTCAGTTCCTCCTCGTCTCCAGCCGCCACCGAGTCGCCCTCGGTGCCCGAACCGAGGGTCCGATCGTCGATCGGGCGATCGAGGGGGTAGATGCCCTCTTCGATCGCCAGCATGTACGACACGGCCTTGAACGTCGAGGCGGGTGCGTACTGGCCTTGGATGGCGAAGTTCGTGAACGCGGCGACGGAGCTGAGCTTCTCCCACTCTTCGCTGGTGAGCCCGTCGACGAACGCCGACGGATCGAACGTGGGCTGCGACCCCATGGCGATGATGGAGCCGTCTCGAGGGTCCTCGACGACGCCGACCGTCCGCACCGGACACCACTTGTCGGTGGCGGTGACGATGATGCGCTCGGGAGCCAGATCGACGACCCTGAGGTTCGTCGCGAAGGAATCCCGGTCACCCACCTCGATGACCTCGCCGGCGACCTCGACGGTGGCTCTGCGCCGGGCGCCTTCGCCGTCGACCGCCAGCAACCGGAACGTCCGCGGGTTCCTACCGCTGAGCACGACCGTCTCGCCGATGTCGACGGTATGACGTTCGACCGGGACGCAGACCCCTTCGGAATCGATCGGGAGCCGATCCCACACGGGACCGAGCACGGTGCCGGGATCCAGCTCGTGGGGCGGCTGCGGGTCGGAGGCGTCCTCATCCGCGCTGGCGGTGGCCACGGCGGCTTCTGCCTCGGCGGCCAGTTCGGCGGCGGCTTCCGCCAGCCGCTGGGCAGCGGGCCGATCGGCGAGGGCCTTGGCCCGCTCCTCCATCTCGAGCTTCCTGGCGAACCGGAGGCCGCGGTCGAGGGAATCCTGGAGCTGACGCTGCACGTCGGCGTCGATCGTCAGCCGAACGTTCGAGCCCGGTTGCGGATCGATCTCGCCGAGACTGGCGAGCACGTCGCGCCGGGCGTCCACCTGGTACTTGATGAGGCCTTCGGTCCCGCGGAGCTGCTCGTCGTAGAAGTCCTCGACCCCGGCCTTGCCCACGAAGTCGGTCCCCTTGACGTCGGGACGCTCGAGGTCCTCCTTGTTGGGACGCCCGATGTAGCCGAGCACCTGGGCGGCCAGGTCACCCTCCGGGTAGGACCGGACCGGCTGAGGGATGACGGCGACACCGGGGAAATCCTCCCGGTGCTCGACGAGGAACAGGGCCTGCCGCTCGTCGAGATCCTCGCGCAGGACGATCTGATCTGCCGATCCAGCCTCGGTGAGCTGTTGCTGGATCTCGGACGCCGGGAGACCGAGGAACGCCGACAGCTTCTGGGCGAGATCCGGGATGGCCGCTTCGGGCACCAGACCGAGATCGACCACGGCGGCCAGCGCCGGGCGGGTCCCGGCGAGCAGCCTCCCTTTGACGTCGACGATGTCGCCTCGCGGCGCGGGGGTCCGCACCAGCCGCACCTGGTTCTGGGCGGCCTGGGCTTCGTAGTTGGCGGCTTCGGTCACCTGCACCCGCCAGAGCTGAAGCAGGAGGACCCCGAACAAGCCGGCGAAGACCAGACCGATCGCACCGAGTCGCCAGGACTGCTTCATGTCGACCACACCCGCTGTTGGGGACGGAGAAGCCTGGCCAGGACCCAGAACACGCCCGGGGCCAGGATCACGTTGTACATGGAGGGGAGGACCAGGTTCTTCACGAGCTGAGGATCGGTGATCGTCTGGAGACCGAACAGGGTCCCGAGCACGACGAAGAGGAACTGCCCGACGAACGTGAGCCCGAGGATACCGACCCCCACCACCAACGGCCCGTCGGCGACCCGGTCGCGCACCTGGAGCGTCAGGTAGGCGACGACCGTCAACGACATGGCCCACAGGCCCAGCGGCGCCGATCCGAGGAGATCGACGAGCAGACCGGCGGTGAACCCCAACAAGAGCGCCGGATCGGGATCCAGCCAGCGCACACAGACGACGACGACGAGCAGCACGAGGTTGGGGGCCGTCCCGAACAGTCGGACCGCATCGGGTGCGAAGACGGTCGTCTGGACGACGACCGACAGGAGGACCGACGCGAGGGCGATGGCGAGCCCCCGGGACCTCATCGGCGCTCCGCGGCGGGGTCGACGAACGGCGGCGGCTCGACGAGGCCGCCGGGCTCTTCGATCCCCGCGTCGAGGGGCGACCACCCGACGACGACCTTCACGAAGTCGACCTCGGAGAGAGGGACCGCGGGTTCCACGGACGTGCGGAGGGCGAACCCGACCACGACGTCGGCGGTCTCGGAGACGAAACCGACGACGATGCCCGGAGGGAACCGGCTCCCGTCGGTGACGACCACGTCGCCCTCCCTGACGGGTTGGGTGGCCTGGAACATCTCGAGGCGGAGGGCGCTGGAGCCGCGACCGGTGACGACCCCCGTCTCGTTGGTCGATTCGACCCGGACGCCCACCGCGACGAGCGGGTCGGTGATCAGACGAACCCGAGCGTTGTTCTCGGTGACCCGATCGACTCGACCCACGAGCCCGTGTTCGTCGATGACGGCGTTGCCGACGAGGACACCATCGGCCTTGCCCTTGTCGATGTAGCGGATCTGGTCGAACGTCCCGGCGCCGCCGGCGAAGATCCGGGCGGTGACGGCGGCGAGCTCCTCGGGGGCCTCCAAGCCGCTGATCGCCTCCAGCTCGGCGACCCGCCGCTCGAGGGCCGCGGTCTCGCGGAGCTGCTGCTCGAGACGGCCGACCTCGGCTTGGAGACGCTCGTTCTCAGCCCGGAGCCCGGCGATGTTGGAGATGCCGTCGACGAACCCGACCACCGGAGAGACGGCGAGCGCGGCCGCCTTCTGGGCGGGAGCGAAGAGCTGCTGGGCCCCGTCGCGCATGATCCCTCCTGCGCCACCGCCTTGAGCCCGCACGTCGAAGGTGGCGAAGATGAACGAGGCCGCGAGCAGCGACAGGAACAGGGCCGTGGTGCGGTCGAACCGTCGACCGGACGAGAGCATCAGCTCGTCCTCGGATCAGGGACGACCGCTCGACTGGAGGACGACGTGCAGGATGTCGAACTCCTCCAGGCATGCACCCGAGCCCATGACGACGCTCTGGAGGGGACGGTCGGCGGTGACGATGGGCATGCCGGTCTCGTGCGCCAAGCGGAGGTCGAGTCCCCGAAGCAACGCGCCGCCGCCGGTGAGCACGATGCCGCGTTCCATGATGTCCGCGGCCAGCTCCGGCGGGGTCTTGTCCAATGTGTACTTGACGGCATCGACGATCGCCTCCACCGGCTCTTCGATCGCCTCACGGATCTCAGGGCTGGAGAGTACGACGGTTTTCGGCAGACCGGTGATGAGATCACGACCCCGCACTTCGGCTGCCGGCTCGTCCGCGTAGGGCCATGCGGATCCGATCGCCATCTTGACCTGCTCGGCGGTCCGTTCACCGAGCATCAGGTTGTACTCCTTCTTGACCCAGTTGATCACCGACTCGTCGAGCTCGTCGCCGCCGATCCGCACCGACTTGGACACCACGATGCCGCCGAGGGAGATGACCGCCACCTCCGTCGTGCCACCACCGATGTCCACGACCATGGATCCGGCCGGCTCATGGACCGGGAGGCCGACCCCGATGGCGGCGGCCATCGGTTCTTCGATGGTGTAGGCCTTGCGTGCTCCGGCGTGGTAGGCGGCCTCTTCGACCGCACGTCGTTCGACGGCGGTGATCCCCGAGGGGACGCAGATGACGATCCGAGGTCGGGCGGCGAACCGACCCGAATGGACCTTGTCGATGAAGTAGCGCAGCATCTTCTCGGTCACGTCGAAATCGGCGATGACACCGTTGCGGAGGGGACGGATCGCCTGGATGTACGACGGGGTGCGCCCGATCATGCGCTTGGCCGCCATGCCCACCTCGAGGGGCCGGTTGTCGCGGGTGTTGATGGCGACCACCGACGGCTCGTTCAGGACGATGCCCTGGCCGCGCACGAACACCAGCGTGTTGGCGGTACCGAGGTCGATCGCCATGTCGCGACCGGCGAAGGAGAAGAGGTTCGTCATCGTGCAAGCCCTGGGCAGCGTGCGGCCAGTGTACCCAGGCCGTCGAGGTTCCGCATGGGACGGACCCTCGCCGTCACGGGAAGAACAGTCCGAGCTCCCGTTCGGCGCTGGCCGTCGAGTCCGAGCCGTGCACGATGTTGTTCGTGATGACGAGACCGAAGTCGCCGCGGATGGTTCCCGGCGGGGCCTCGACCGGGTTCGTCGGCCCCATGAGCGTGCGGGCGACCGCGACCGCGGACTCCCCCGACCACTCCATGGCGACGACCGGGCCGCTCGTGATGAACTCGACGAGGTCGGCGAAGAACGGTTTGTCGCGGTGCTCGGCGTAGTGGCGACCGGCGAGCTCCTCGTCGATGGTCAGCATCCGCAGCTTCCTCAGCTCGAGGCCCTTACGCTCGAGGCGGCCGATCACCTCTCCGACGAGTCCGCGTGCGACTCCGTCTGGCTTGACCATCACGAACGTCTGCTCGACTGCCATCGTTGTGCTCCCGGGTCAGCGGTCTTCGTGCCGCCAGGAGGCTACTCGTACGCCTGGTCCAAGGATCCGTCGTCGTCGATGAGCTCGCCCTCCACCAGGTCAAGCGGCGGCGGCTCGACCCGCACGTGCACGGCGGACGGCAGGACGCGCTCACCGATGAGGGCGGCTCGGGCTTCGCCGGCGACATAGAGGGAGCCGGCGACCACCACGGCGCCGTCGGCGCCTGCGCTCGTCCTGGCGTCGGCGACGGCGGCGGCCACGCCGTCGACGACCCTCGCCGGCACCCCGAGCCGGGCACCGACGGCGTCCGCGACGCGGTCCGCCGCGATGGCGGCGGCGTCGTCGGGTGCGGTGGCCACCACGTCCCCCACGAGGCCTTCGAGGGGAGCCACGAGCCGAGCAACGTCCCGGTCGCCGCGCATGCCGATCACGAGGGTCCATCTGGTACGAGGGAACTCCGTCTCCAACGTGTCGGCGAGACCGGCGAACCCTTGTGCGTTGTGGGCACCATCGACGATGGTCAACGGCGCCCGACCGACCACTTCCAGCCGGCCGGGGGACGTGACCCCGGCCGCCGCGGCCCGGAGCGCATCATCGTCCAGTGCGTGCCCGAGGACGGCCTCTGCGGCGGCCACCGACGTGGCCAGATGCTCGACCTGGTGACGGCCATGGAGGGCGAGGTAGACCTCTTCGTAGTCGGCGTGGGTACCCGCCAGATCGGCGGTCCATCCACCGACCGCGACTGCCGCGTCGACGACCGAGAAGTCCGTCGGGTGGCGAACCCATCGGGAGCGGGTCTCGGCGACCCGGGCGGCGATCGGTCCCTCCGCGGCCGGAGGCAGCGGTCCGGTCACGAGGATGCCCTCATGACCGAGGATGGCGACCTTCTCTGCGGCGATGGCCGCCAGCGTGTCGCCGAGGTAGGCCGTGTGGTCGATGTCGATCCCGGTGACGACCGATACCGCCCCGTCGACGACGTTGGTGGCGTCGAGGCGACCGCCGAGCCCCACCTCGACGACCGCGACGTCCACCGCTTCGGCGGCGAAGATGCTGAACGCCAGCGCGGCCGTCAGCTCGAAATAGGTGGGGCCGGCTTCGTGACGCCGCTCGTACTCGGTGACGGTCCAGGCGATCTCGTCGACCGCTCGGGCGAAGCGATCGCCCGAGATCGGCGACCCGGCGATCGAGAACCGGTCCTCGATGCGGTGGAGGTGGGGGGAGGTGAACGTCCCGACTCGCAGTCCGTGGGCGCCGAGGATCTCGGTGATGATCCTGGCGGCCGTCGTCTTCCCGTTGGTGCCGGCGATGTGGACGACGGGGTAGGCAAGGTGCGGATCGGCCAGGTAATCGAGCAGACCGGTGATCCGCTCCAGGCCCGGCGACACGCCGCGGCCGATCCGTTCGTCGAGGAACGCTTCGGCGGTGGCGCGGTCCGTGATCTTCGGGACGTCGGTCACGGTGCGCCGAGCTCGGCGAGTTGGGCGTGGAGTTTCGACAGCCGGGCTTCGGCCTCGTCGGCCTTGGTCTGCTCCTTGGCGACCACGTCGGCGGGCGCTCGCGATCGGAAGTTCTCGTCGGCCAGCTTCCGGCGAGCGCGACCGAGCGTGTCCTCGACCTCTTCGATCGCCTTGAGGATCCGGCGTCGCTCGGCGTCGATATCGACCAGATCCGCCATGGGGATGTACCCCTCGACCGAACCGGCATGGATCCTCGTGTGGCCACGGAGCTCCGGGGGCGCCGCTCCGTAGTCGACCTCGGCGTTGGCGAGGGCCCCGAACTGCGCCTCCCACCACGGCTCGGCGACCCCTTCGGTGTCGACGAGCCGAACCGGGATGGGTGTCTTCGGGGAGATCTGATGGTCGGACCGGAACCTGCGGATCCCTCCGACGAGGTCCTTGAACACCTCGACCGATCGGGGTCCTCGAACCGCCGGAGGGACTGGCCACGACGCGGTGATCAGGAGGCTCCCGTCGCCGAGCTCGCTCCACAGCTCCTCGGTGAGGTACGGGACCGCAGGGTGGAAGAACTTCAGGAGGTCGCGGAGGACGACGCCGAGGGTGCGCCGCGTGGTCGCCTCCCTGGCGGGATCACGCAGCGGCGACTTGGCCAGCTCGATGTACCAGTCGAACACCTCCGACCACGCGAAGTTGTAGAGAAGCCCGTAGGCGTCGGAGAACCGGTATCCGTCGAGGAGCCGATCGAACTCCTCGGCCACGGCCGCCAAGCGTTCGAGGATCCACGCATCCTCCGGCCCGGGGTCCTGCGGATAGCCCCCATCGACGGGAACGCCGGTGATCCGCTCGTGCTCGACGGCGAAGCGGACGGCGTTCCACAGCTTGTTCCCGAAGCGACGGGCGGCGTCGATCCATTGCTCGTTGAGGGGGATGTCGTGGCCCGGTGCGGCCGATTGGATGAGGGCCAGGCGCACGGCGTCGGCGCCGTAGCTCTCCACGAGTTCGAGAGGGTCGAGGGCGTTGCCGGTCGACTTGGACATCTTGCGACCTTCGGCGTCTCTGACCAGACCGTGGATGACGACGTCGGGGAAGGGCGCCTCCCCGGTGAAGTGCAGACCCATCTTGATCATCCGGGCCACCCAGAAGTAGATGATGTCGAAGCCGGTGACCATGACGCTCGTGGGGTAGTACCGCTCGTAGTCCGGGGTCTCGTCGGGCCAACCCATGGTCGAGAACGGCCACAGCGCCGACGAGAACCATGTGTCGAGAACGTCCTCGTCGCGGCGCAGCCCGGTACCGCCGCACGTCGGACAAACATCGGGATCGTCCATGGCGACGATCGTCTCGCCGCAATCCTCGCAGTACCACGCCGGGATCTGATGACCCCACCAGAGTTGGCGGGAGATGCACCAGTCCCGAAGGTTCTCCATCCAATGGAAGTAGTTCTTCTCCCAGCGTTTGGGCACGAAGCGGATGGTTCCGTCGGCCACCGCCGCGATGGCGGGCTCCACGAGGGGCCGGACCTTGACGAACCATTGCAGCGACAGCATCGGCTCGACGACGGTCCCGCATCTCGAGCAGTGACCGACCGAGTGGTGATGCTCTTCCACGCGCTCGAGGAAGCCTCGTTTGGACAGATCGTGACGGATGGCCTCGCGGGCTTCCATCCGGTCCATGCCGACGTAGTCGCCGCCTTCGGCGGTGATGGTGCCCTCGGTGTCGATCACCTGGATCGGGGGCAGGTCGTGACGGCGGGCGATCTCGAAGTCGAGGGGATCGTGGGCGGGGGTCACCTTGACCGCCCCGGTCCCGAAGGTCGGATCGACGTCGGCGTCGGCGACGACGGGGATCTCCCGTTCCATCAACGGCAACGTGACGGTCTTGCCGATGGCGTCGGCGTAGCGTTCGTCGTCGGGATGGACCGCCACCGCCGTGTCTCCGAGCATCGTCTCGGGACGGGTCGTGGCGACGACGACCGCGCCGGAACCATCGGTGAACGGATAGCGGATGTAGCTCAGTTCCCCGATCTCGTCCTCGTGTTCGACCTCGATGTCCGACAGCGCCGTGTGGCACCGCGGACACCAGTTGATGATCCGGTCGTCGCGGTAGATGAGTCCCTCTTCGTAGAGGGTCACGAAGACCGTGCGGACGGCCTTGGACAGCCCCTCGTCGAGGGTGAAACGTTCCCTGCTCCAGTCGGTGGAGAAGCCGAGAACGCGCATCTGCTCCGCGATGCGGTTGCCCGATCGTGCCTTCCATGCCCAGACCTGTTCGACGAACCGCTCCCGACCCAGGTCGTGGCGGTTGGTGCCTTCCTTGGCGAGTTCCCGCTCGACGACGTTCTGGGTGGCGATCCCGGCATGGTCCATACCCGGAAGCCACAGCGCGGCGTAGCCCTGCATCCGTCGTCGGCGGACGATGACGTCCTGGATCGACATGTCGAGGGCGTGGCCCATGTGGAGGACCCCGGTGACGTTGGGCGGGGGGATGACGATGGAGAAGGGCTCGCCGTCGGGGTTGATCTCAGGTCGGAACGTGCCGGCCTCTTCCCACACGGGGTACCAGCGAGGTTCGATGTCGGCGGGTTCGTAGGTGGGTTGCATCTCACGTCCGGGAGCGGCTGCGGACCCTCGACGGGTCGGGTGCGGAAGTGTACCCGCGCGGAGGCCCGGGGTTGACCCCGGGCCTCGCGAGCCTTCCCCCTACCGTGCGACGGAGCAGGGACGCCGGGAGTTCCCCCACGAACTCCCGGCTCCCCCACATTCCCCCTGCTTGCCCGAACCGTTCCCTGTCGCACCCATCGCTGGGTGTCCCCCCACAAGGCCCTGGTCCTTCCGCACAGGCACGGTCACCATATGCCCACGCTGTGTGGTTGCCTAGACACAAAGCGTGCTGAACAGGGTGACTAGTCACCCCCCGTTCGTCCCCGCCCGAGCACCGGCGACTAGGTTCAGGGTCCGCCGACACGTACGAAGGGAACCCCATGATCCGCATCGAGGCCGAACTCCTCATCCCCGGACGCGGCGAGCCCGTGACCCCGGGCACCGTGATCCTGGACGGCTCCCGGATCGTCTACGCCGGGCCTCGCAACGGCGCGCCGTCGACCCCAGGCGCCGACGTCGCGGAGGTCGCGACCGTGCTCCCCGGCCTGTGGGAATGCCACGGCCACTTCATCGGGGCCACGACCCCGGACCTCGAACGGATCGTGACGACCCCACCCGCCACGCTCGTGGCCACCGCCACCGCAGACGTGGCCGCGACGCTCACCGGCGGCGTCACCTCCGTCCGCGAGGTCGGCGGCTTCGGCATCGACATGCACCCGGCGATCGCGACCGGCACGATCCCGGGCCCCACGATCCACGGCGCCGGGGCGCTCCTGTCCACCACCGGCGGCCACGGCGACATCCACGGACTCCCCCTCGACTTCGTCCTCAGCCTCGGAGAGCGCGGGATGCGCTTCACCGAGTTGTGTGACGGCGTCCCCGAGTGTCTCCGCGCCGTCCGCCGCCAGCTCCGCCGCAACGCCAAGGTCATCAAGATCTGCGCCTCTGGCGGCGTCATGTCCGAGGTCGACCACCCGATCCACCAGCAGTTCTCGGGTGACGAGCTGCGCGCGATCGTCGCCGAAGCCCGCCGCGCCGAACGGGTCGTCGCCGCCCACTGTCACGGCAAGCCGGGGATCATGGCCGCCCTCGAAGCGGGAGTGACCACGATCGAGCACGGCTCGTACCTCGACGAGGAAGCCGCCGACCTGATGCTGGCGACCGGGGCGATCCTCGTCCCGACCCGCCTGGTCGTCGCCCAACTCCTCACGATGGAGGACACGCTTCCCCGCTACGCGTACGAGAAGGGAGTCATGATCGCCGACCGCCACGAGCAGGCGCTGAAACTGGCGATCGCCAAGGGCATCCCCATCGCCATGGGGACCGACATCTTCGTCAGCGGACCCCTCTACGGCACCAACTCCCTCGAGATCCGCCTCCTCCAGGATGCCGGCATGACCGCGCTGGAGGCCATCGAGGCGGCCACCGCCAACGGGCCCGCGACGCTCGGCCCCCAGGCTCCGCGTTCGGGCATCCTGGGCGAGGGCTACGACGCCGATGTCATCGCCGTCGATTTCGACCCCCTGTCGGACGCATCACCCTGGGGCGACCCCGATCGCGTGACCCACGTGTGGAAAGCCGGCGCCCGCGCCAAGTGACCGCCGAACCCAGGGTTCACCACACCCCTGAAGGGGGCTCCCCAACCCAGGGTTCACCACACCCCTGAAGGGGGTTCCCGAACCCAGGGTTCACCACACCCCTCCAGGGGGCTCCCCAACCCAGGGTTGGCGACGCACGCAGCGCAACGCCGACCGACGCTAGAGCTCTCCGAATGCGAGCTGCGGCGGGTCCGGGGTGGGGGTCCGTCTCGGGCGCGCGATCCGACGTCGCGGCACCCCGTCGGCGAACAGCGGCTCACCGATCGACGCGGCCAGACGATCCGCGATCGGCCACCAGTCGAAACGATCGTCGATCGCGCTGGCGGCGATACGCACGAGCCGGGACGCCTCGACGAGGCCCGGCAACCGGTCGTCCAGGAGGTCCTCGATCTCACGGCGGAAGGCGTCCGACGTGCTCCGCACACCGTCGGACCGCAGGTCCACGTCGGGCATCAGGCGCACGACCAGGTCGTAGGTTCCCGACCAGCGGACAACCAGAGGACCGACGTCGAACGGATCCTCTCCGCCGCAGGCCCGCAGGTAGTAGGCGAAGTTGTCCATGACGCCGCGGTCGAGGACGAGGACCTCGGCTTTGGGCGCCAGCTCCAGCTCCTGACGGATCTGGGAGACGAGCACCCACAGCTGCGCCTCGCCGGTGGCGCCTTCGTTGATCCCCAATGGGTTGTCCCGCACGACCTCACGACCGTACTCGACCGACCGCCCGGCCCGTTGCATGGCGTTCGCGAACCCATGGGCGGCGGTCGTCTTACGGATCCCGTGCGAGCCGACGAACGCCACCTTGGCGTTCCGCTGCCACCGCGCCACGTCGGATCAGGCCGAGCGCTCTTCGGGGAGCTTCGTCGAAGCCAGGTCCTGGATCGGAACGAGGGTCGGATTCACCCGCTCCCTCACGACCTCCCCGTCGATCACGACCTTCGCCACGTCGGTCCGTGACGGCAGCTCGTACATCGTCTCGACGAGGACCTCCTCCATGATCGCCCGCAACCCTCGGGCGCCGGTGCCCCGCTTGAGGGCCTGCTGGGCGATGGCCTCGAGCCCGTCATCGGTGACGACGAGTTCCACGCCGTCCATCTCGAAGAACTTGGCGTACTGCTTGACGAGGGCGTTCCTCGGCTCGGTGAGGACCCGAACCAGATCGTCCTTGTCCAGGTCATCGACGGTGGTCACCACGGGCAGCCGGCCGATGAACTCGGGGATCAGCCCGTAGGCGATCAGATCCTCGGGCATGACCTGGGAGATGATCTCCGACGGCCTGCCCTCGTCCGCGGAGCGGACCTCGGCACCGAACCCGACGGTGCGTTTGCCGATCCGATGCTGGATCACGTCCTCGAGACCGGCGAAGGCACCGCCGACGATGAACAGCATGTTCGCCGTGTCGATCTGCAGGAACTCCTGGTGCGGGTGCTTTCGTCCCCCCTGGGGCGGCACGGAGGCGACGGTCCCCTCGAGGATCTTGAGCAGCGCCTGTTGCACCCCCTCGCCGGACACGTCCCTCGTGATCGACGGGTTCTCGGCCTTGCGGGCGATCTTGTCGATCTCGTCGATGTAGATGATCCCCTGCTCGGCCCGTTTGATGTCGAAATCGGCTGCCTGGATCACCTTCAGGAGGATGTTCTCGACGTCTTCACCCACGTACCCCGCCTCCGTCAAGGCGGTGGCGTCGGCGATGGCGAACGGCACGTTGAGGAGCTTGGCGAGGGTCCGGGCCAACAGCGTCTTGCCCGACCCGGTGGGACCGATCAGGAGGATGTTCGATTTCTCCAGCTCGACGTCCTCGTCCTTGGTCCTCTGTCCGGCCCGTACCCGCTTGTAGTGGTTGTAGACCGCCACCGACAGGAACTTCTTGGCCCGTCCCTGCCCGACCACGTACTCGTCGAGGAACGCGAAGATCTCCTCGGGCTTGGGAAGCTCCGCGAACGACACTTCCTCGGTCTCGGAGAGCTCCTCTTCGATGATCTCGTTGCACAGCTCGATGCACTCGTCACAGATGTAGACGCCCGGACCGGCGATGAGCTTCTTCACCTGCTTCTGCGATTTCCCGCAGAAGCTGCACTTGAGAAGCTCGGATCCCTCGTACTTTGCCACCTGGCTCTCCCTACCCCGCGACGGCTTC
The DNA here is from genome assembly GCA_026985095.1 of Acidimicrobiia bacterium. Classification (GTDB taxonomy): domain Bacteria; phylum Actinomycetota; class Acidimicrobiia; order Spongiisociales; family UBA5794; genus JALSQW01. Next base: position 30,078 of record JALSQW010000018.1, read on the forward strand.
GAGTGTACGGCCTGTCAGGACCTCGTCGATGATGCCATATTCCTTGCCTTCTTCGGCGCCCATCCAGAAGTCACGCTCGGTGTCCTGCCGGACCTTCTCGATCGGCTGGCCGGTGTGCTCGGCCAGGATCTGGTTGAGGTCCTCCCTCGTCTTGAGGATCTCCTTGGCGTGGATCTCGATATCGGACGCCTGACCCCCGAGGCCCGAGATGTGGGGCTGATGCACCATGATCCGGGAATGGGGAAGGGCGAACCGCTTGCCGGCGGCGCCTGCGGACAGGAGCACGGCCGCGGCCGACGCGGCGAGCCCCATGCAGTAGGTGGCGACGTCGGGTTTGACGAACTGCATCGTGTCGTAGATGGCCATCAACGACGTCGTCGACCCGCCCGGCGAGTTGATGTACAGGTTGATGTCCTTCTCGGGGTCCTCGCCCTCGAGATGGAGGAGCTGGGCCATGATGATGTTGGCGACGCCGTCGTCGATCGGCGTGCCGAGGAACACGATGCGGTCCTTCAGGAGCCTGCTGTAGATGTCGAACGCCCGCTCGCCACGGGGCGTCTGTTCGATGACCGTTGGAACCAGGTATGTCATTTCACTCCTCGGTGGCCTCGTTGGACCCGTCGGCGTCCGGGGCATCCTCCACCCCGTCGACCGTTGCGTCGGTTTCGAGATCGGTTGTTCGTTGGGCTTGCTCGTCTTGGCCGTCATCCTCGGTGTCCTCGACCACGGGGGTCAGGTCCACCGGGTTCCCTTCCGCGTCGACGGGCGTCGCCGCCTCGACGAGTCGGTCGAGAGCCTTCCTGCGGAGGATATCACCGGTCAGTGCCTCTACTTGACCACCTTGTCGGATCGCCTCTTCCAATTCGTCGGCAGGTGCACCCGAAGATGCAGCGAGGAGTTTCACGGTCTCGGAGATGTCCTCGTCGGTCACCTCGATGCCTTCGACCGTCGCCACGCCCTCCAACAGCACCCGCGACGACAAGGCGGCCGCGGCTTGGGAACGAACGTCGGCCAGGAACGATTCCTGGTCCTGGTTCATCAGGTTCAGGTAGAGACCGAACGGGATCTGTTCCTGCTCGAGCCGCTGGAGCAGGTTCCGGACCCGCGCCTCGACCTCGGCCTCGACCAGCGCCTCGGGGAGCTCGATGTCGGTCTCGTCGACGAGGGACTCGACGACCTTGTCCGAGAACACCGCCCGGGCCTCGGCGACCTTGCGTGCCAGGAGCGCTCTGCGGATGGTGTCCTCGAGCTCGGAGATCGTGTCGAACTCGGTGGTGTCGGCGACGAACTCGTCGGTGAGCTCAGGCAGCTTCTTGGCCCGAACCTCCTTGACGAGGACCCGCAGCGTCACCTCCGGGTCTCGACCCTCCTCCCGGAAGCCCTCTGGGAGTTCCCCCGGCCCCTCCTTGACGTCGCCGGCGGAGGCGCCGACGAGCAGCTCGTCGAGCCCGGGCAGGAACGATCGAGAACCGATCTCGTAGAGTAGGTCGTTGGCTTGCCCCTGCGCCAGCTCCTGACCACCCTGGAGGGTCGAGACGTTGACGAGCACGAAGTCGCCCTCGAAGGCGGGCCGATCCACCGTCTCGAGCTCCGCGAACTGGTTCCGAAGGGCGTCGATCTGCTCGGCGATCTCCTCGTCGGTCACCGTCGGGGGTTCGATCTCGACCTCACGGCCGACGAACTCGGGGACCGCATCGAGCGTGGGCCACAGGGTGATGAGCACGTCGACGTCGACGCCGCCCCCTTCTGCGTCACGCACCTCGGTCACCTTGGGGACGGTGACCGGCTCGAGGGCGGTCTCTTCGATGGCGGCGCCGATGAGCTCGGGGATGGCCTCCTCGATCGCCTCACTCCGGAGCGTCTCGGAGCCCACCATCCTCTCGACGATGGCCCGAGGGGCCTTGCCGGGTCGGAAGCCCTTGATCTTCATGCTCTTCGACAGCTTCCGCGCGGCCGCGTCCTTGGCCCGCTCGAGCTCGTCCTCGGGGACATGGACGGTCAGCGTCCGTTCGTACCGGCCGGTTTCCTTCACCTCGGTCTGCACCGTGTTCGACTCCTTCGTATGACGCACCCCTCCTCGCCACGAGGGTCGGAGGGGTGTTGGGGTGGCCGACGGGAATCGAACCCGCGACCTCCGGGACCACAACCCGGCGCTCTAACCGACTGAGCTACGGCCACCATGAACGGACGGAGGCTCCGCCTCCGTCCCGAGCGCCCCCGGAAGGATTCGAACCCTCGACCAAGAGCTTAGAAGGCTCCTGCTCTGTCCACTGAGCTACGGGGGCACGACGGCGGACGGACACGTCCGTCGAGCGGATGACGGGAATCGAACCCGCATGACCAGCTTGGAAGGCTGGGGCTCTACCATTGAGCTACATCCGCCTGCGGGCCGGAGGATACCCCTGGCCGGCCCCGTTCGTCGGGCTGGCCGGATTCGAACCGGCGACCCCCTGCTCCCAAAGCAGGTGCGCTGCCAAACTGCGCTACAGCCCGTCGCCTCCATTGTCGCAGCCCGGCAGAGGTTGTCACACCCATGGCCGATCGGCTCGGGATAGGGGATCCAAGACTGGTAACCTCCCTGCCGGGTCGCTAGCTCAATCGGCAGAGCAGGGGCCTCTTAAGCCCAAGGTTCAGGGTTCGATTCCCTGGCGACCCACCGATGAGGCCCTCGGGATCACCCGAGGGCCTCGCTCGTGCCGACACGTGCCAGAATCTCGGTGCACGCGGGCGTGGCGGAACGGGAGACGCGCCGGGTTTAGGTCCCGGTGGCCGCAAGGCCGTGGGGGTTCGAATCCCTCCGCCCGCACCTCCGGGTCGTCCGCCTCGGGCCCTTTCGCGGAACCCGAACCGGCCGACAGGCTCGGGCGATGGAACGGACCGGAGCCCACATGCCGATGACCCCGCGTTTGCAGCAGGCCCTCGAACGGATCGAGGCGCGCCGCGTGGCGTTGGAACGTGAGATCGTGGCCGAGATCGAGGCTCGGTTCTTCGTCCTCCCCGAGCCGGAGATCGAGGACGTCACCGTCCACCTGGGTGCGCCCGACCCGACCATCGACGAGTCGTCGACCTACGGCACCTCGCCGTTCGAAACGGTCTGGTACGCCTGACGTCGACAGCCGTGCGCTCCGGATCCCCGACCCCTCAGGGTCGGGGATCTCGGCCGTCTCCCTTCAGGAGGCGAGCCATCGCCTCGAGTGCCCGGGCCCGATGGCTGATCCGGTTCTTCTCCTCCGGCGGCATCTCCGCCAGCGTGCGCCCGTCGACGATGAACACCGGGTCGTAGCCGAAGCCCTCGGATCCCCGGGGCCGACGGGCGATGCTCCCCTCCAGGACCCCTTCGGCGATCCGGATCGCTCCCTGCGGCTCGGCGAGCGCCACCACGGTCCTGAAACGCGCCCGACGATCGGCGACGTCTGCGAGTTCGGCCAGGAGCTCGGCGACGTTCTCCTCGTAGGTGGCGTCGGGACCCGCGTACCGAGCCGTGCGGACGCCGGGGCGACCATCGAGCGCGGCGACCTCCAGACCCGTGTCGTCGGCGAGGGCCGCGATGCCCGTGGCGTTCGCCGCGGCGCGGGCCTTGAGGATGGCGTTGCCCTCCAGGGTCAGCTCGGTCTCGTCCACGTCGGGCCAGGTAGCGTCGCGGACGATCTCGGCCTCGACGCCGAGGCGGCGGAGGACCGCTTCGACCTCGCGGACCTTGTCCGGGTTCTTCGTCGCCACCACGAGGCGGGAGGGGATGATCACTCGCCGAGGGCCTCTCGCTGTTTGACGACGAGCTCGGCGATCCCCTTCGCTCCGAGTTCGATCAGGGCATCGAGCTGGTCGCGCGTGAAGGGTTCCCCCTCGGCGGTGCCCTGGACCTCGACGAACCGACCCGTTCCGGTCATGACGAGGTTCGCATCGACGTCGGCAGCCACGTCCTCGACGTACTCGAGATCGAGGAGCTCGGCGCCCTCGACGATCCCCACCGACACCGCGGCAACGTGATCCACGATCGGGCTTCGCTCCAGTTTCCCTTCCGCGATGCGAGCTGCGAAGGCGTCGGCGAGCGCCACCCAGGCGCCCGTGATCGCCGCAGTGCGGGTGCCGCCGTCGGCCTGGAGCACGTCACAGTCGACTCGGGCCGTACACGGACCCATGGCGGCGAGGTCGACCGCTGCACGGAGCGCCCGGCCGATAAGCCGCTGGATCTCCTTGGTCCGTCCGCCCGAGATGGAACTCCGACGGACCCGCTCGGGGGACGATCCCGGCAGCATCGAGTACTCGGCGGTGATCCACCCCTCCTGGGTCTCGCGCATCCAGGGCGGGACGTCCTCGTCGAACGACACGGTGCACAGCACCCGGGTCCGACCCATCTTGATGAGCACCGATCCCGGCGTCATCTCGGTGTAGCCCCGCTCGATCTCGACGGGCCGCAGCTCGTCGGCGTTCCTGTCCGTCCTCATGGTGCTCCCTCGTCGTCGGAATGGTCGATGCCGAACGTGGTCCCTGGCGCCGCATAGGTGGCGGAGCGGCCGAACGCGGCCTCGGCCTCGCCGAGGGACACCGCCGGGTCAAGGATCGCCCCCACGTGGGTGACGACGAGCTCGGCGACCTCCGCCGCGGCCGCGATGGCACCCGCCTCCGACGCAGTGAGATGGTACGGGTAGGTGCCGGGGGTGCGTTCCCCTTGCAGGCTCGCTTCGCACACGAGGAGATCGGCGTCGGCGGCCAACGATGGGAGGTCGCCGCCGGGCCCCGTGTCCCCGCTGTAGACGATGGCCCCGTCGGGGGTTTCGAATCGGGTGACGAGCGCGGGCACCGGATGCACGGCATCGCCGAAGGTCAGCTCCACGTCTCCGACGACGATGCGGTCACCGGCGGTGACGGTGCGCAGATCGAGGACATGGTGGAAGACGTGCTCGGCGGTGGCGCCGGCGAACGCGGCGAGATGCTCACCGGCACCGGGAGGAACGTACACGGGCATCGGCACGATCCCCGACGGGCCGTAGGCAAGGTAGCCGTACAACCCGAACAGGTCGGTGCAATGGTCGGCGTGGACGTGGCTGATCACCACCGCATCGAGCAACCCGGGGTCGACGCGCCGGGCCAGCTCCATGAACGTACCGGTCCCGGCATCGACCCACACCGACGTCGAGGCGGCCTCCAGCAGGTAGCCCGATGCCGGGTTGGTCCGCGTCGGCGTCCCGCCGCTCGAGCCGAGGACCGTCCAGGTCGTCATCGGGGTCCGCCGACGGCCGTCAACACGACGATCCACACCACCGCGAGGACGGTCCCGGCCAGGACCGGGAACCACGACCGCCGCGGCCACCAGCGCACAGCGAGGGCGGCGGCGACGATCCACAGCGACACGAGCCCGACGACCCAGACGGCGGGGATGACGAGCAACGAGGCGAGGCTCAGGAGGAGAACCATCGCCAGGAAGCCTCCGCCGATCAGCCCGAACAGGAGCCGGTACGCCTCGGGATCGTGTTCGTCGTGCGCCATCGGCGGGAGGTTACCGGTCGACGACGACGTCGAGCTCGCTCACCACTCCCTCGACGATGCGGTAGGCGCGGATCTCCGGGCGGGTCAGGACCTGCCCGACGATGACGTAGTACCAGGACGGGTCGAGGGCGCCGGCGACGTCGGCGGCCGACGGGTAGGCGGCGGTGCGGGGATGGGAATGGAACACCCCGGCGATCGTCCAGCCGTTGCGTGACGCGTGCTTCCAGGCCCCGTAGTGCTCCTGCGGGGCCACCGTGAAGCGACGTTCCGAAGCATCGATGTTGGTCAGCGGGTAGGCCATGACCACCCTCCCGCGGCCATCGGATGCGAACAGGCCGCAGGCCTCCGTCGGGGCCACGAACCGGGCCTGTTGCACCATGGCCGCCGCGACCTCGTGCGGCAGACGCAAGGTCTCGATGCCCAACGCCTCACAGGCCCGGGCGAGATCCTCGGGTCGTACGGAGAGGCGCACCCCGAAGCTCGAGAAGAAGCCGGGGTTGAGGCCGCCTTCGTCTTCGGCGACGACGACCGAGTCGATCCCCTCCGCGCGCAGCACCGCGGCAGCGACCTCGGCATCGCCCCGCCGGGGATAGACCCGTACCGACGCCGGTGACGACTTCGCCATGGCGTCAGGCGCGGAGGATGGGCTGGGTCATGCACCGGCTCCCGCCGCGACCGCGCCCGAGTTCGGAGGCGTCGAGTTCGAGCACCTTGACACCGTGATCACGCAACCGACGGTTGGTCTCTTGGTTCCGCACATAGGCGATCACCAGTCCCGGAGAGACGGCCAGGGTGTTGTTGCCGTCGTCCCACTGCTCGCGCATGCGGCCGATGGCGTCGCCGCCGGTGGGGATGAACACGAGGTCGTCTCGTTCGAGGGCGTCGGCCAGGACGGTCGGGAGGTCCACGCCCCGTTCCACCTGCAACGCCCGACCGTCGCCGGGGCGGATCACATGAACGACCACGTCGTGCATCAGTCCCGGGTACACGTTGAACTTGCCGTGGTCGACCATCGTGAAGACGGTGTCGAGATGCATCACGGCCCGGCTCCGCAACAGATGGACGACGATGATCCGATCGACCCGCCCTGCCGCGAACAGGTTGCGGGCGAGCATCTCGACAGCAGAGGGAGTCGTGCGCTCGCCGATGCCGACCATCACCGTGCGCTCGTCGAGGACGAGGATGTCGCCGCCTTCGATACTGGCGGGATAGCGCTCGTCGTCGCCGGTCCCGTACCACGCGGGGAACCCGACATCAGCGAAGCGGGGATGATGGTCGTAGATGGTGCGCACGAGGATCGACTCGGCCGCTCGGGCGGGGGTGGCCAGCACGCTGCGGACGAGCCCGTCGTCGATCCACGCCGCGTTGTCGCGCATGAACAGGAGGTTGGGCAGCGGGCGCAGGACGTAGTGGAACCGGTCGGCCACGAGATCGGCGAACAGCGGGTCGATGCCCCAGTCGCTCAGTTCGGACTCGAGCAGACCTCCCAGGAGCACCTCGACGACGGCTTCGGTCGGCGCCTCCGCGAGGGCCGCTCGCATGTGCTCGGCGATCCGGGGACCAACGGCGGCGGGCGTCACGATGGCGTCGACGACGTCCGACCGGATGTCGGGCACGTCGAGGCAGTCCCCCAACAGGTCCGTGAAGTAGAGCACTTCGACGCCGAGGTCGACGAGCATGCGGGTGAACCGGTCGTGCTCCTCCTGCGCGCGCTCCAACCAGAGCAGGTCGTCGAACAGGAGGGCTTCCTTGTTGTCGGGCGTGACCCGGGCGATCTCGATCCCGGGACGGTGGACCAACACCGTACGCAGCTCGGTCACCTCGGACGAGACGAACGGAGACGGGATCATGGTCGCGACGATACACATCGCGACACCCTGCGGACGCGAAAGGACCCGGAGACACTTCGGCGGGTATGCCGCCGCCGTGAGGGACCAGCTCACGGATCTCCGAGTCCCGGTGGTCCGAGTTGGAGTCGCCACCTACCTCCCGGGGGGAGGAAGCGGCCAACTGCAGACATGGCCGCTTAGCGCTCGGCCACCTCCGGAGTCCTCAAAGAACTTCGATACATCTTCGGACCACCTCCTTTCTCCGTGAGCCGATTGTGCCACAAGATCGCGCGTTCCGCGACGACTTGTAGGGTGGAGCCCCACGGATCGGGAGCACAGGACGTGGCCAAGAGCATCGGGATCCTCACCGCGGGAGGCGACTCGCCGGGCCTGAACGCGGCGATCAGAGCCATCGGCAAGTCGGCGATCCGGTCGTACGGCTGGAACGTGATCGGCTTCCGGGACGGCTTCCGGGGTCTGATGCAGGACCGGTTCGTGCGTCTCGACTCCGAAGAGCTCTCTGGCATCTTGACGATCGGCGGCACGATCCTGGGGACCAGCCGGGTGAAGCCGCACAAGATGGACGTCGGCGGCCAGATCATGGACATGACCGATGTCATGATCGAGAACTTCGAGCGCCACCATCTCGACGCGCTGGTCTGCATCGGGGGAGGTGGGACCCAGAAGAACGCCCTTCGCCTGGCCGACAAGGGGCTCCCGATCGTCACCCTGCCGAAGACGATCGACAACGACGTGTGGGGCACCGATCGCAGCTTCGGGTTCGACACGGCGCTGGCGATCGCCACCGAGGCGGTGGACCGCCTGCATTCGACCGCCCACAGTCATCATCGGATCATCGTGGTGGAGATCATGGGCCACAACGCCGGATGGCTGACACTGGGCGCCGGCGTCGCCGGCGGGGCCGACGTGATCCTGATCCCGGAGATCCCCTACGAGGTCGATCGGATCGCCGAGTCGATCCTGGCGAGGCGAACGGCGGGCAGCACCTTCTCGATCGTCGCCGTGGCCGAAGGGGCGATGCCGCGACGCGACGCCGACACCGACGACCAGACCTCAGGTGGCGACACCGTCGAGCTGTCCAAGGCGTTGGAGGAGCGGACCCGGCTCGAGTCGAGGGTCACGATCCTCGGCCACGTCCAGCGAGGCGGGACCCCGTCGCCGTTCGATCGCCTGCTCGCCACGATGTTGGGAACCGCGGCGACGGACTGCATCGCCAAGGATCGGTCGGGGGTGATGGTGGCCGTCCGCGATGGTCGTCCGACGACGGTCCCGCTGGCCGACGTCGCCGGGAGGCGCAACACCGTCCCTGTCGACCATCCGTGGGTGGTGACCGCTCGCCAGCTCGGCGTGACGTTCGGGGACTGACGTGTCGGACATCTTCGGGTTCGAGCCGGTGAACGACGGGTGGGAGGGTGAGCTTCCCGAAGGTTGGGGGGTCGTCGGAGGCGCGATCAACGGCGGGTATCTCCTGGCCGTCGTGACCGCGCTGGCGCAGACGTCCGTTCGGCAGCCCGATCCGGTCACGGTCACCGGCCACTTCACCGGACCGGGGCGGGCCGGTCCCGCTCGGGTCGTCACGACCGTTCACAAGTCGGGTGGCGGCCACTCGACGGTCGGTGCGACCCTCGTTCAGGAGGGCAGGACCGTCGTGGCGGCATTGGCGACGTTCGGGGACCTGTCGGTCGTCCCGGCCGACGATCCCACGCCGGCCCCTTCCGGTTCACCCCACGACGCGGTGGCGGTGACCAAGGCCCGGGCGCCGGGGACGCCCGACATCGTCGAGCGCCTCCAGCTCCGCATCGACGCCGACCTGGCGGAGTTCTTCACCGGAGCCCCGGCCGGTCGGGCCGAGATGGCCGGCTGGATCCACCCGAGCCCGGAGACGCCGCCTGGCGTGTTCGGGCTGCTGGTGATGGCCGACGTGTTCCCTCCGCCGATCTTCAACCTGGGTCATCTCGGGTGGACGCCGACGGTCGAACTGACCGTGCACTGTCGCCGTCGTCCCCCCCGAGGATGGGTGCGAGGTGAGTTCCGGACCCGTTTCATGACCGGCCCCTACCTGGAGGAGGACGGCGAGCTCCGCGACGCCGACGGGCGCCTCCTGGCCGTGTCCCGCCAGCTGGCGCTCATGCCGAGACGCTCCTGACCGGCGGCTCAGGCGCGGCGGCGAGCCGGAGCGGAGGCCGCACGGTCTATCATCGCGCCGTCGTCTCAGGAGGTACGTTGCCGGTCATCGATCTCGGAGTTGGGTTGGCGCTGGCGGTCGGAGCCGGCGCGGTGGCGGTGGCGGGGTGGCTCGCGTTCGAGCCGCTGCGGAACGCCGACATGGAACCGGGATCGGCGCTGGTGGCCGCAACGATCGGACTGACGGTGGCCATCGCAGGCGGCGTCGGTATCTCATGGGCGACCACGAACTCCGAGCTGAGCGCCGAGTCGACACTGTTCTGGGCGGGGTTGGCCGGGATCGTCGCCATCGTCGGGGTGGAGCTCGCCGCGATCGCCGCCGCCAAGATCGATCTGGAAGCCGCTCGGCGCGACGCCCCCTGAGAACTCCGACGCCTCAGACCACCCGCCTCATCAGCCGGTGGCACCGCGCTCGGGTCGGGACGACGGCAAAGACCGAAGGTCCCGACCGAACAGGTCGGTCGGTTCGACGGGTCCCGGCCGTCGGCGGTCCACGGCCATCTGCGGTGGAGGTGGGGGGAATCGAACCCCCGTCCCATGAGGTTTCAGCGCCGGCATCTCCGAGCGCAGCCGACAGCGAGCGTTCGGAACCCGAGGACCCTGTCGGCCAGTTCCCTCGAGCCCTATCCGGGATGGTCTTTCCCCGCCGGTCCCGGAACCCCGGCGGGGGCATCCTGCATTGCGATGCCCGATCCCGGCGAGGCAGGCACCCTCCGGGCGGACACGCTGCTTACTTAGGCAGCGAGTGCGAAGTTGTCTTCGGCACTTGTTGGTTGTTCCCGGCTCTTTAACGAGGACTCCGGGGACCTCGGCTCGCTTCCGGCGCCTCGACCCTCACGGTCGAAACCAGGTCACCCCCATGCGGCCGGCGAACCCGTGGTTCGCGAGCCGGACGGAACGCCTGAGGCGTCGCACCAAGGGTAACGCCTCGGGGGCGCTGCGCGTTCCCATCGGCTGGGCGTACCGACTTGGGGCCGATAGCCTCCAGGCGATGGACGACACGACCGCCTCCTCCCCTCGGCCTGCCGACGACGTGGGAGGCCGAGCCGAAGCGTCGACCGCTCCCTCCCATCCGGTCGGGCGAGGCACCCCCGCCGCCAGCCCGTCTCGACGCTCGAGCCCGATGGTGATCACCTCGGTGGTGGGCATCGTCGTCCTCGTCGCCATGCAGCTCGTCGTGCTGGTCGGTCTCAACGGCATCGACCGACGGGTCGACGACCTGTCGGGGGACGTCGCCGCCCTCGAGGCGTCGGTGTCGGAGCAGATCGCCGGGATCGAGGCCCGGGCGTCGGCCGCTCCCGATACGGCACGGCCCCCGACGGCGGCGCTGCCCGCCGGGTACCTGCCGCTGTACGACCCACAGAGCCCCGACGGTGCCCTGGGGATGCAGCTCGGACCGCTGTCGGGCCGGGAGTACTACTCGGGGACCGAGCTGACCGTCGACCCGGCCGACGGGACGCGCCGGATATGGCTGGTCTGGGCCCATTGGTGCCCGTACTGCCAGCAGGAACTGCCCGAGGTGTCCGCCTGGTACCCGACCCAGGATCTCGACGGCCTCGAGGTGGTGTCGGTCACCACGTCGATCGATCCGGACCGGGGCAACCCGCTCGAGCCGTACCTCGACGGACTGGCGCTGCCGTTCCCGGTGTTGGTCGACTCCGACCTGACGATGGCCCGTCGACTGGGCGTCTCGGCGTTCCCCTTCTGGGTCGTCACCGACGGGGACGGGACGGTGCTGCTTCGCACCGCCGGCCTCCTTCCCATCGAACAGGTCCAGGCGATCGCCGACCGGCTCGCCCAGATGCCCTGACCTGCCAACCCAGGGTTCAGGAACCCCCTCCAGGGGTGTCGCCAACCCAGGGTTCAGGAACCCCCTCCAGGGGTGCCGCCAACCCAGGGTTCAGGAACCCCCTCCAGGGGTGTCGCCAACCCAGGGTTCGGGAAGTCCGGTGTCGGTCAGCGGCGCCGGCGGGCACGATCCATCTCGCGGCGTTGTTGCCGCTCTACGATCGACCGGCGCTTGTCCCTCGTCCGCTTCCCCTTGGCCAAGCCCAACTCCACCTTCGCCAGGCCGTGGGTGAAGTAGATCGACAGCGGGATCAGCGTCAACCCCTGTTCCTTCATCTTCCCGAAGAGCCGGTCGATCTCGCGTCGCCTCATCAGCAGTTTGCGGGGCCGCTCGGGGTCGTGGCCACCGTCACGGGCGAAGCCGTACGGAGCGATGTGCACGTTCTCCAACCACACCTCGCCACCGCGGATCGCGGCGTACCCGTCCTTGATCTGCACCTGTCCGGCCCGGAGCGACTTGACCTCCGAGCCGGTGAGCTGGATGCCGGCTTCGAACCGATCGAGGATCTCGTAGTCGTGCCGGGCCCGTCGGTTGGTCGCCACGATCTTGCGTCCGGCCATGGTCGGCAAGGCTACAGGTACGTCATCGGATCGACCGGCCTGCCGTCGATCCGGACCTCGAAGTGCAGATGCGGTCCCGTCGACAGACCGGTGCTGCCGACGTAGCCGATGACCTGACCCCCCTCGACCCGCTGACCGACCTTCACCGCCAGCTTCGACTGGTGTGCATACAGGGTGACCATGCCGCCGCCGTGGTCGATCATGACGGCGTTGCCGTAGCCGCCCTTGACGCCGGAGAAGATGACCCGCCCGGAGGCGAAGGCGACGATCGGCTGACCCTTCGCACCGTCCATGTCGACGCCGTTGTGCATCTTGACCGTGCCGTAGATCGGGTGCACACGGGGCCCGAAGAACGAATCCACCCGACCCGGCACGGGCCGGAAGTACCTGCCCGTGGCGCGTTCGGTCCCTCGGCGCGATCGGGCCAGGATGAGCCGCTCGATCGAGGCCTGCTCCCGTTCGAGCCCGGCGATCTCCTTCTCCCAGCGGGCGATCTCGCCCTCGACCTCGGCCAGCAGCTCCTGCTGGGACGACCGCTCGGCCTCCAGCTCCTCCCGGCGCTGGGCCAGCTCGGTGGCCAGGGACCGCAGCTCGGCCTCATCGCCGGCGATCGCGGCGAGCTCCACCGCGGCCTCCTGCTCGGCGGAGACGACGATCGCCTGCAGACGGGCCTCCTCCAACACCGTCGCCACCCAGCGGTCGGCGGCCTCCTCCCGGTCGCGGGTCAGCCGGTCGAGGTACGCGACGCCGACGAGCACATCGTTGACCGCGGTCGCGGAGAAGGCGACGGTCCCGGCCCCGGCCCCAGCCGACATGTAGGCATCCCTGGCCCAGGCCTTGGCGTCGGCGGCCGCCGACGCCGCCTTCGCGCGTGCCTCGGCGAGACTGCGGTACTGGGCTCGAAGCGACCGCCGGATGGAATCCAGGTCACCCCGACGGTCGGCCAGGTCGGCGTCGAGACGGTCGATCTCGGTCTGGATCGCCGCGATGCGATCCGCCAGCTCGTCGGAACGACGCTTCGTGTCCTTGATCCGACGCGCCAGGGCGGACCGTTCGGCGGCGGCGTCACGGACCCGCCGCTCGAGCTTGTCGATCTTCGTCTTGACCTCACGCAGGTCCCGCGAGGTGTCGGCGCCCGCGACGACGGGGAACGTCCCCAGGAGGACAGCGACCAGCGCGAGGGTGGTGAGGACGCGTCGGATCATGCGCGGAGGTAGCGATGGACTGCAAGGCTCAGACTGCTGCCGGCGAGACCGGCCAGCATCCCGAACAGCAGGACCAGCGCACCCCGCTGAATGAGGAAACCATTGGCGACCGCCACGTTGATCCACTCCGGGAGATCGGAGAGACGGTCGACGGCGAGTTGTTGGGCGACGACGATGAAGGCAACGGCCAGAGCGCCGCCGACGAGACCTTCGATGGCACCCTCGACCAGGAACGGCACCCGAACGAACCAGCTACTGGCGCCGACGAGCTTCATGATCTCGATCTCTTCCCGGCGGGCGTAGATCGCCATGTGGATGGTGTTGGCGATGAGCGCCACCGCGGCAACGCCCAAGGCGAGCGCGAGGATCCAGAACATGATGCGGAGACCATCCCGGAGGGCGATCATGGCGTCGATCGCCGGTCCGGCGGACGCGACCCGATGGATACCGGGGATGCCCTGGAGCTGGAAGACGATGTTCTGGTAGTCCTCCGGTTCCTTGGGTTGGATCCTCACCGATGCCGGTACGAGATCCGGGTTGTTGGTGATGACCCGCAGCGCCGCGGGGTTCGAGGCGAGCAGCTCCTTGGCCTCGTCGAGCGCCTCGGCCTTGGAGACGAAGAACACGTCCTGGACCTCCGGCCAGCTCCGGATCTCGGCCTGGAGATCGTTGATGGCCGACGCCGACATGTCGTCGCGGAGGAAGGCGATGACCCGGACGTCCTCGGCCCATTGGGCGGTGTTGTTGCGGACCACCTCGCCGAACACCAGCGTCCCGAAGGTGAGCGAAAGCGAGATGAACACCGCCAGCACGGCGCCCAGCACCACCAGGGCGTTCCGGCCGATGTTGGTGAACGCCTCCCGGAAGACGTACGACAGGCGGTTCACGACGCCTCCTCCTGCCCTTCGGCCACGGCGGCTTCGGCCTCGCCGACGTGGACCTCGGCTTCCGGAGCGGCGTCGGGGCCCGTCACCGGCTCCGCCTCCATCTCGGTGCCGCCCCCGGATGCGGCCGTGGCTGGAACCTCATCGGCCGGCGACGGCGGAGAGGAGGTCACCGGAGGTTGCTCCATGGTCTCGTAGACGCCGCGGCTCTCGTCTCGCACGACCCGGCCCCGGGCGAGTTCCACGACCCGGCGCCGCATCGCGTCGACGATGGCGTGATCGTGGGTGGCCATCACGACGGTGGTGCCGGTGCGGTTGATCCGGTCGAGGATCCGCATGATGCCGACCGACGTCGCCGGGTCGAGGTTCCCGGTGGGCTCGTCGGCGAGCAGGATCAGCGGCCTGTTGATGAACGCTCTGGCGACCGATACCCGCTGCTGCTCGCCGCCGGAGAGCTGGCGGGGATAGCGATCCGCCTTGGCGGACAACCCGACGAGCTTGAGCACCTGCGGCACCTGGGTGCGGACCACGCTCGGGGACTTCCCGGTGACCTCCATGGCGAAGGCGACGTTCTCGTAGACGGTCTTGTTGGGCAGCAGCTTGAAGTCCTGGAAGACGGTGCCGATGGAGCGGCGAAGATGCGGCACCTTCCAGTTCGGGAGCGCCGAAGCGTGCTTGCCGGCCACCCATACGTCGCCGTTGGTCGGTAGTTCCTCGCGCATCATGAGGCGGATGAGCGTGGACTTGCCCGACCCCGACGGGCCGACGAGGAAGACGAACTCGCCCTTGGCGACGTCGATGGTGACGTCCTTGAGCGCGACGACTCCGCCGTCGTAGACCTTGGTCACGTTCTCGAGACGGATCAATGAGGGATCCTCGTTCGGCTGTGTCTTCCCGGCCCCACCCCACGCCGCTGGCGAGGTTACCGGCTGGGCCGGATAACCCGTGCCTTTTCGGCTCCCGTCACGGCTCGCGAACGCACCGGTAGCCGTGACGGGGATTCCCCCAATCCTTCGGTTGGTGGGCGACGATCGACCCCGAGTAGTTGACGTACCACGCCTCGTCGACGTCGAACTCGTCGGCGGTCCAGTAGTAGATCGGGGCCTCGTCGGGCGCCCACAGGGGGGTCTCCTTGTCGGGCTCGGTCGGGCACGAAGCCGACGCCGACACCCCGTCCCAGGTACATCCCACCGGCGAACCGTCCCGGACCAGGGATCCGACGACCTCGTCGGTGGTCGGCATCCGCCAGGCGCCGGCGGGCCGATCCTGCAGCTCGGTCCCGTCGGCCGACAGGTACCGACATAGCCCGAAGAGCTCCATGTCGTCTCCGGTCGCGTGCCGAGTCGGCATCGGATCGGCGCCCCACCAGGCGAGCTCGTCCCACGACATCCAGTCGTCGGGTTCGACCTGGTTCCAGCCGGGACCGGCCGGGGCCCAGATCAGGTCGATGCCGGCACCCACGATGCGCCGTTCCCCTCGATCGCCGTCGTCGAGGCGGGACGCCAGGCGAGGGATCCACATCGCCGACACCGCCACGGTGATCGCCATCGCCCCGCCGGCGACGGCCACCGCCGCCCAGCGACGCCGGGCCGGAGGAACCGCCGGGCCGAAACGCATGAGACCGGCCCCGAGCAGCACGATCGCTCCCGTCACGGGGAACCACCCGAGGAGGAACCGCACCCCGATCGTCGCTCCCCTCCCGATCTGGATGGCGAGCACGAACACGGTGTAGACGGCGCCGATGATCATCAACACCGCCCCACCCGCCCTCGGCCACAGGGCGGCGACGACGCCGAGCAGGACGAACACGACACCAGGGACCAGGTAGAAGGCGCGCTGCCACCACGGGCCCCACCAGCCTTCGTAGTACATCTCGATCGCTCCCCAGGCCATCCAGGCGAAGGCGAACACACCGATGGCGCCGATGACGGCGAGACCGAGCCGGGATCCCTTCACCCCCTCATCGTCTCGCCTCGGCGGCGGATGCCAAGGGGCGAAGGTCCCGGCCTTCAGGAGCCGCCGCTGCGGCTCCTCCGCCACTGCAGGTACGAATCGATGAGCGGATCGAGATCGCCGTCCAGGACGCCATTGACGTTCCCGATCTCCAGGCCCGTACGCAGGTCCTTCACCATCTGGTAGGGCTGGAGGACGTAGGAGCGGATCTGACGACCCCACGCCGCCTCGGTCTGCTCGCCTCGGATGGCGTCGATCTCCTGCTGCTGCTCCTGGCGCTTCAGCTCGGCGAGGCGGGCGGCGAGGATCTGCATGGCTCGGGCCCGGTTCTGGATCTGGGATCGTTCCGCCTGGCAGGACACCACGACCCCGGTCGGCTCGTGGGTGATCCGGACCGCCGAGTCGGTGACGTTGACGTGCTGACCTCCGGCGCCCTGGGACCGGAACGTCTCGATCCTCAGATCGTCGGGATTGATGTCCACCTCCTCGACCTCCACCTCGGGAACGACGTCGACGGCGGCGAACGACGTGTGCCGCCGGGCGTTGGCGTCGAAGGGACTGATCCTCACCAGACGGTGGACGCCGCGTTCCCCCTCGAAGGTCCCGTAGGCGAAGGGCCCCTTGATGGTGATGGTCGCCGACTTGATGCCGGCCTCGTCACCGGGCTGGTACTCGTCGACCTCGTAGCCGAACCCTGACCGTTCCAGGTAGCGGGTGTACATGCGGAACAGCATGTCGGCCCAGTCCTGGGCATCGACGCCTCCGGCGCCCGCGTGGATCGTCATGATGGCGGGACGGTCGTCGTAGGCACCGAAGAACAGCGTCTCGCGCTCGAGCTTGGCCAGGTCCTCCTCGACGCCGGCGAGCTCGGCCTCCACCTCCGCCAAGGTGGCCGCGTCGGACTCCTCGACGCCCATCTCGATGAGCACCTCGGCATCGTCGAGGCGAGCGGCGAGGTCATCCACGTGCTGGATGGTCTGTTCGTGGCGCGACAGCTTGCTGGTGACGGCCCGGGCCCGCTCCTGGTCGTTCCACAGGTCCGGTTCCGAGGCCTGTGCCCTCAGCTCCTCGAGCTCGGCGCGTTTGCCTTCGATGTCAAAGGAACCTCCGGGCGTCGTCGAGGCGCGAACGGAGTTCACTGAGCTTGGCACGCAGGTCTGAAGGTTCCATATCGACCAGGGTAGCGGGGCGACCGACGGGCCCTCAGCTCGCCGAGAGCGGCTCGGCGCCCGGGGCGCCGTGACAGCGCTTGTACTTCTTGCCGGACCCGCACGGGCACGGATCGTTGCGTCCGACCTTGTCTGGATCCCGTTTCGCCTGACGGGTCTTGAGCTGGGTGACGGACTTCGCCGACGAGGTCGTGACCTGGACGGGTTTCGGCTGCTGTTCCTTGCGCACCACGTCGACGTGGAAGAGGTACCGCACCGCATCGAACTTGACCTCGTCGACGAGCGCAGCGAAGGCGTCGAAGCCTTCCCGCTGGTACTCCACCAGGGGATCCTTCTGGCCCAAGGCCCGCAGCCCGATCCCGGAACGCAGATAGTCCATCTCGGCGAGGTGCTCGCGCCACTTGTTGTCGATGATCGACAGGACGACGGTGCGTTCGAGCTGCCGCATGATGTCGGCGCCGAGGGTCTCCTCCCGCTCCGCGTATCGGGCTTCCATGTCGGCGGCGAAGGCGTCGATGAGCTCGTCGACGGTCAGGTCGTCGGGGTGCTCGAAACGGTCACGGGTGATGCCCGTC
This sequence comes from Acidimicrobiia bacterium, assembly GCA_026985095.1. Lineage (GTDB taxonomy): Bacteria > Actinomycetota > Acidimicrobiia > Spongiisociales > UBA5794 > JALSQW01. The sequence goes on from JALSQW010000018.1 coordinate 47,794, forward strand.
GGGTAGAGCCGACGGATCCGAAGGAGCATCTCGTCCCAATCCCATTCGGTCGGGTCGATGCCCGCCACCATCGAGGTGAGCTCCGTCTCGATCACCTCGCCGCGCCAACCGGCGACGAGCTCGTCGGGATGCTCGCCGTTGAGGACCTCGTTGCGCCACTTGTAGATGATCTCCCGCTGGGTGTTCATCACCTCGTCGTACTTGAGCACGTTCTTGCGGATCTCGAAGTTCTGCGATTCGACTTGGGTCTGGGCCCGTTCGATGGCCTTGGTGACCATCTTGTGCTCGATGGGCACATCCGGGGGGATCTTGAGGCGCTGCATGATGGACGCGACCCGCTCGTTGGCGAACCGCCGCATCAAGTCGTCTTCGAGCGACAGGTAGAAGCGCGACTCGCCGGGGTCGCCCTGACGTCCCGAGCGCCCTCTGAGCTGGTTGTCGATCCGGCGTGACTCGTGACGCTCGGTGCCCAGCACGTAGAGGCCGCCGAGGTCGAGGATCTTGTCCTTCTCGGCGTCGGTCTGGACCTTGTGGCGGGCGATGGCTTCTGCGAGCGCGTCGGCGTAGCCGTCGCTGCCGGGGAGGATCTCCTTGCGGGCCAGCTCGGCCTTGGCGAGTTCCTCCGGGTTGCCGCCCAGCATGATGTCGACACCGCGACCGGCCATGTTCGTCGCCACGGTGACCGCCCCCAACTTGCCCGCCTGGGCGACGATGTGGGCTTCCCGTTCGTGCTGCTTGGCGTTGAGGACCTCGTGGGGGATGCCCCGCTTCTTGAGGGTCTTCGACAGCCGCTCGGACTTCTCGATCGAGACGGTGCCGACCAGGATCGGTTGACCCAGTCGATGTCGCTCCTCGATGTCGTCGGCGACGGCGGCGAACTTGTGCTCTTCGTCGATGTACACCAGGTCGGGTTGGTCGATCCTGGCGATGGGACGGTTGGTGGGGACCTCGATGACCTCGAGCCCGTAGATCTCGGCGAACTCGCCGGCCTCGGTGAGGGCGGTCCCGGTCATCCCGGCGAGCTTCTCGTACATCCGGAAGTAGTTCTGCAGGGTGATGGTGGCGAGGGTCTGGTTCTCTTCCTTGATCCGGACGCCTTCTTTGGCCTCGATGGCCTGGTGGAGACCTTCGGAGTAGCGGCGACCTTCGAGGACCCGTCCGGTGAACTCGTCGACGATCATGACCTCGCCGTTGCGGATCAGGTAGTCGACGTCCCGCTGGTACAAGGTGCGGGCCTTGAGCGCCACGTCGAGATGATGGACGAGATCGACGTTGGAGAAGTCGTACAGGTTGTCCACGCCCAGCATCTGCTCGACCTTGGCGATCCCCTGCTCGGTGACGATGACCTGACGCTTCTTCTCGTCGACCTCGAAGTCCTCTTCGGGTCGAAGACGAGCCACGATGCGGGCGAACTCCTCGTACCACTTGCCGGTCTCGCCGACGCGGCCCGAGATGATCAGCGGCGTCCGAGCCTCGTCGATGAGGATCGAGTCGACCTCGTCCACGATGGCGTAGTCGTGGCCGCGTTGGACCAGGTCCGATGGCCGCATGGCCATGTTGTCTCGCAGGTAATCGAACCCGAACTCGTTGTTCGTGCCGTAGGTGATGTCGGCGGCGTAGGCGGGACGGCGTTCGACGGGCGTCATGTCGGCTTGGATGAGGCCCACGTCGAGACCCAGGAACCGATGGATGCGTCCCATCCACTCGGCGTCGCGCTTGGCCAGATAGTCGTTGACGGTGACGATGTGGACGCCGTTGCCGCCCAGGGCGTTGAGATACGCTGGCATGGTGGCGGCGAGGGTCTTGCCCTCGCCCGTGCGCATCTCCGCGATCCACCCGCGGTGCAACGCCCCGGCGCCGATGATCTGGACGTCGAAGTGGCGCTGTCCGAGGGTGCGCTTGGCGGCTTCCCGGACGGCGGCGAACGCTTCGGGCTCGAGGTCGTCGAGGGGTTCGCCGTTGGCGATCCGCTCCTTGAACTCGATCGTCTTGGCCGCGAGCTGCTCGTCGCTCAGCGCCTCGAACTCGGGTTCGAGACGGTTCACGCGATCGGCGACACCTTGGAGTTGCTTGAGGCGCTTGCCTTCGCCGAAACGAAGGACCTTGGAGAGTACGGTCATCGCGAGGAGATACTACGACCGCAGGGGCGGTTTCCGAACACCCTCGTCGGGGGCGGTCATACCGCGACGTCCTCGGCGATGTGTTCGAGGAGGGCGGCCGGGTCGACCCCGACATCCTCGGGGAGGACCTGCTCGGCGATCCGCTCGACCGGGACGAGGAGGGGCTCGGGCGCGGACAGGTGGGTGCCGCCGCGGTCGACGACGATCATCGAGGGGAGGGGTGATCCCGGCTCGTCGACCTTGGCGACGACCACGGCGATCGCTCCGTCGACGGTCCGCAGGATCGATCCCGGTGGGTAGATGCCCATCATCCGGATGAACGAACGTACCAGGTCGGGGTCCCATGCGCTCCCGGCGCCGCCGAGGAGGATCTGCAGGGCCCGTGACGGGCTCTCGGCCCGCCGGTACGAGCGCCGGGAGGTGATGGCGTCGTAGGTGTCCACGACCTGGACGAGACGGCTGTAGACATGCGGGACGCCGCTCCGGCTGACCCCCGGGTAGCCGGTGCCATCGAAGCGGGCGTGATGCTCGAAGGCGACGTTGGCGGCGATCTCCGATCCGGGCCCTCCGGCGGCGAGGATGGCGAGCGCACCTTCCTGGGGATGGACGGTGATCTCCTTCCATTGCTCGTCCGACAGCCGGCCGGGATAGTTGAGCGTCGACGGGGAGACGGCGACCTTGCCGATGTCGTGGAGGACGGCGCCGACGCCGGCGGGTACGAGGATGTCACGATCGACACCGACCATCTGGCCGACGGCGAGCGACAGGATGCACACGTTGACCGAATGGAAGAAGGTGTACTCGTCGTGCGACTTGACGGTCGACAGCAACAGCGCCGCCCCCGGATGGGCCAGGGCGTGCTCGAAGAGGCCTTCGACGGCGTCGACGACCGTGCCGAGCTCGAAGCTGCCACGGGCGACGATGGAGGACGAAGCGAGCCGTACGGCGTCGAGCGTCGATCCGTAGGAGGCGCGAAGCCGGGAGGCGGGGGTCGGTTCGAGCTCGGGGTCGGTGGTCATCGGCTCGTTGAGCAGGATCGTGCCATCGGCCGGCAGGTCGTCCGATGCGCCGCCGACGAAGGCGGCCAGGTCGAACAGGTCGGCTCTGGAGATGGGCCGAACCATCGTGATCGAGTCGACACCCCTGATCTGCATCTCCTGGAGGAGACCCCGGTACTCCAGCGACGCGTGGGGGACGACGACGCGGTTCCGGAAGAACGCCTCCTGGTGGATGGTGAGGGCGACCTCACCGTCGTCGCCGAGGAACTCGTCGGCTGCCTGGGCCACGAGCTCGACGGCTTCCTCGGTAGCCGGGTGACCCTCGGGATAGAGGCCGACCTGCCGGGCGAGTCGGCGCAGGGCATTGAGGAACCCGGCCACGTGACGTTCGGCGACGTTGCTCATGGGACGCGCCGCGCTCTGGCCGCTCGAGCGGCGTTGCGGAGGGTGCGGCGACGGCTCCCGAACACGAACCGCCGGGAGGCCAGCTCGTCGATGACCGCGATCGCCATCGGATCGGCCCGGTCTCCGAGGATCGCGATGGCGGCCAGGGCGGCATCGACCGGGAGCCGGTCGGCCCGCAGCTCGGCGGCCACGAGCCGTTCGACGTCATCGAGCTCGGTGCCCTTGATCAGGGCGACGGCGGTGGTTCGGACCCGTTCGTGGTCATCGCCGAGGGCGCGAGCGACGAACGGGGCGGCGTCGGACTTGGCGAGCTTCACCATCGCCCGCAGCGCTTCCATACGGACCCGATGGTCGCTGTGATCCAGGACGACGCGAACACCGTGGATGGCGTCGCGGTTGGCGGTGCCGCCGAGGGCGGTGACGAGGTTGCGCACGAGGTACCAGCGGGGATCGGACAGGTACGGTTCGAGTTCGTCGGGCCGATGGCGAGCAGCCACGGCGAGAAGGTCGACCAGGGCGCGGCGCTTCGCGGCATCTTCTTCTTCGGCGAGACGGTGGACGAGCTGGTCGACGGCGATGCGGCCGATCCGGTCCAGGATGACGGCGACGTGTTCCTCCTCGCCTTCCTCGTGACGAGAGAGGCGCCGGAACAGGTCGGCGGTCGTCATCCGCTCGAGCGCCTTGGCGATGGCTTCCTCCCGGCCCGGCGGGTAGGGCGGATCGTCGAGAACGCCCGCCAGGAGGCCGGCGGCGGCGGCGAGATCGCCGCTACGGACGTGACGCGTCACACGGCCGGTCCACACACGGGCGGCGCGCTGGAATCGATCGTGGCGCTCCTCGCATTCGAGGAGTCCCCTGATGATGATCCGTTCGAGGGCGAGGGGGTCGACTGCTGCTTCCATCTCGGTACGGATCGCGGCGAGATCTTCGACGACGGCGCCATGTTTGGCGGCCGCCACGACGGAGGAGACGCGATCGGCGACGGACTTGCGGGACGCTTCCACTTCGACGGCGGAGTTGAGGCCGGCGAGGAGGTCGAGAGGGTGTCCCGATCCTTCGGACGAGGCTTCGACGGCGTAGGCCAGAAGCCGTTCGGTGCCGGCATCGGAGAGGTCTCCCATCAGGTCCATGAGGTCGTGGCCGGAGAACTGATCGAGGAACATCTGGTGGTCCGGCCGCTCCATCTCGGCGAGGACCCGTTCGATGACCTCCACCTGCAGCCACCGTGGGAGCTGGAAGAACGACTCGATGAAGGTCCGGACGGTGCGGTAGGGATCGTCGGCGGGGATCCGGATGCCCGACAACAAGGTGCCGCTGGGATCGCCGAGGATCCGGTCGATCTGTTCACCGAGCTCGTGGAAGGCATCGACGTAGTCGGCGGCCCGGGCCTCGTCGGGTTCGGCGTCGTCCTCGATGACGGCGGCGGCGATCTCGCGGGGCTCGGCACCGTGCATGGCGATGGCGGCCAGGGGCGACAGCATGTCGAGATCGGCCATGGTGTCGACGTCTTCGTCGTCGTGGCGATGACCTTCGCCGGCGACCAGGTTCAGGAGGCCGCGTTGTTTGACCCTGATGCCGGCCGACGGGGAACCGACGAGGGAGGCGGCGATGCCCCCCTCTGCTTCGACGGTGTCCTCGTCCCTGGCGATGACCGTGAAGAAGGCGGCGAGGCCCTGGGGTACGGCTTCGCCGACGAACTCGATCCATTCGACGTCGTGGACGAACAGCTGTTTGGCGAGCTTCTCCACACCGTCGCGTTCTGGTTGCACCTCGACGCCTTGGACGATGAACAGTCCGGGGCCGACCCCCACCGGGGGCAGGCTTCCGGCGTGGGCGGTGAGGAGGTCGACAGCACGCAGGAACGGCGGTTGGGCGGTCGGATCGGGGTAGAGCTGGTGGGTGAGCCAGGCCGCACCGAGACCGTTGAGCACGTCGAGCGTCTCGGCGTCGACACGGTCGATGGCGGCGGGCTGGCTCATGTCATCCGAGGGAGATGAGGTTCTCGCGGACCGCGTACAAGACGGCTTCGTTGCGCGAGTGCAGGCCGAGCTTGTCGAGGATGTTCCGGATGTGGTTCTTGACCGTGTTCTCGCTGATGAACAAGAGCTCGCCGATCGCCCTGCTGGTGTGACCCTTGGCGACCATCTCGAGGACCTCGATCTCGCGGCCGGTCAGGGTGGGCCTGCGGCTCTGGAGGAGCTCCTGGTGGCGCAGGAGGTGACGGCCGACGTCGAAGAGCTTGCCGGCCATCTGGGGGGAGATCGCCGCTCCGCCGGCGGCGATGGCCTCGATCGAGTCGACGAGCTGGGGGAAGGGCATGTCCTTGACGAGGTAGCCGCGAGCACCGGCCTTGATGGCGGCGAGGAGGTCCTCTTCGGATTCGCTGCCGGTGAGCAACACGACCGAGGCGTCCGGAGCCACCGCGGTGATCTTCTCGACCACGTCGAGACCCGACAGGCCCGGCATGAGCACGTCGAGGAGGACCACGTCGGGTTGGAGGCTCTCGGCCAGACCGACCGCGCCTTCGGCGTCGGCGGCTTCGCCAACGACGTCGAAGCCCGCTTCCTTGAGTGCGGAGGTGAGCCCGGCACGGAAGAGCGGCACATCGTCGACTACCAGCAGCCTCTTCATCTCACTCCGGTTCGATCAGTCCCAGGTTCCCGTCTCTGCGGTGGTAGAGCACGGCGTACCTACCGGTCTCGCCGTCGAGGAAGAAGAAGAAGTCGTGTCCGAGCATCTCCATCTGCAGTACGGCCTCCTCCACCGTCATCGGCTTCATCGCGAACCGCTTCTCGCGGACGATCGCGTTCGTCCGATCCGGTTCTTCTTCGTCCTGTTCCGGAGCGGCATTGAGTGCTTTGTTGTCGTGGTTGCCGCGAGCGCGCCGTCGATCGACGAGGCGTTCCTTGAGCCTGCGGAGCTGCCGTTCGTAGCGGTCGGAGGCGGTCTCGAACGCGGTGCGGGCGTCGAAGGCGGCGGACTCGACGCGCACGACGTGGCCGGCGACGACACTGGTGATCTCGACCTCGTATCGACCGTCGGATTGACGCGGGTTGGTGTGCTCGGTGAACTCGACGTCGACGTCGCCGTCACCGTCGAGGATCCGCGATGCGCGCTCGATCTTGTCTTCGACGAGGCGCTTCAGCTCGTCCTCGAGGTGCATGTTCCGACCGTGGATTCGAACGCTCACGCGTTGCTCCTTTCATAGACGACTGCGCCCGCGGCTCCGCGGGCGCAGTGACACCTGCTACGTCGCATGCGGGGATGCTCAGCGATGGTGATGCACCTCCGGCGATGTGTCGGCTTCTCCTCGAATGGTACCCCCGCTGGTGGCGGTGATCCCATGGGCCGGAAGACCCGACAGGGCGAGGGACGCGGCCCGAAGGGTGGCGCCGGAGGTGACCACGTCGTCGACGAGCACGATCCCCGGCCCGAGGAGATCCGTTGCGGCTCGGAATCGGGCGGCGGAGCGCAGCGAACCCTGGCGGCCGGCGTGGCGGGGCCACCAGATGCCGGGAAGCAGCAGGGCGAGCGCGGGGAGATCGACATGACGGCCGACCCGGTGGGCGAGCTCGGCGGCGGGGTCGATGCCGTACCGGAGGCGGCGTCCCAGCGCGCGGGGGACGGGCACGAGGGCGGCAGCGTCGCGGGGAACGAGGGGGGCCATGGCGACGGCGAGGGCGTCGGCGGCGGCGAGGTTGCGACGGTACTTGAGCTCGTGGACCATGTGACGGGCGGCGGCCTCGTGGGCGTATGCGGCGCGGACGACGAGTCCCCCGCCGAGATGCCGTTCGCCGCCCGGGCGAGCGTCCGGAAGCGGGTGGTGCATCGACGAACCGTACCGCGCCGAGTGGACCGGTACTAGTACGCGATGCGGAGCACGAAATGACCACTCGTTGTAGCAACGCACCCACACCGGGTGTCGTATGGTGGGGACGGGCAGCGAACGGGCGAACAGGGGGCGTATGGGCATCGACGTGTCCGCGACGAGGGAACGACAGCGACGGGCGCGGTTGGGTCGGCTGGTCGTCATCCTGACCCCGGTCGCGGCGTGGCTCTGGTACCGCATCGCCATCGGCGATCCCGTCTCTCCCGGATGGCCGACGCTGCCTGCCGACGCGGTGTTCTGGCTCCCAGGGATCCTGCTCATCGCCATGCTCGGCTTGGTCCTCGTGCTCCCGATGGTGGGCAACGGGCGATCGCCGCACACGATCTTCCTGCCCGAGCAGCTCGAGTTCGGGTTCGAAGGCGTCAAGGGCATGGCCAACACCACCGCCGAGGTGCGCAGGACGTTGGAGGTGTTCTTGAACCACGAGAGGTTCCGCACCGAACTGGGCGGAACCCCGAGACGGGGCGTGCTGTTCGAAGGACCGCCGGGGACGGGCAAGACGCACATGGCCAAGGCGATGGCCAAGGAAGCAGGCGTGCCGTTCCTGTACGTATCGTCGACGGCGTTCCAATCGATGTGGTACGGAGCGACGGCACGGAAGATCCGCACCTACTTCCGGGATCTGCGCAAGGTGGCGAGACGGGAAGGCGGAGCGATCGGCTTCATCGAGGAGATCGATGCGATCGGCACTCGCAGGGGCGGGTTGGGGTTCTCGGCCATGCCGAGCACCTCGATCTTCGGGGCTCTCCGGATCGAGCCGTCGGCCATCGCCCAGGGAACCGGCGGGGTCGTCAACGAGCTCCTCATCCAGATGCAGAGCTTCGACCAGCCGAGCCGGGTCGACCGGATGCGCAACGCCGTCATCCGCTACGTGAACCGCTACCTGCCCGAGCATCGAACGATGAAGACCCGCCCGGCGGCCTTCGCCAACGTGCTGCTGATCGGCGCCACGAACCGTGCGGACTCCCTCGACCCGGCTCTGCTCAGGCCCGGTCGGTTCGACCGGATCCTCACGTTCGACCTCCCCTCGCGGGCGGATCGCCGCGAACTCATCGACCTGTTCCTCCAGCGACGGGCTCACGCGCCGGGGCTGGATGAGGACCCGGCCAGGGACGCGCTCGCGGCGACGACGATGGGATACACACCGGCGGCACTGGAACGGCTCTTCGATGAGGCTCTGCTGGTGGCGATGCGCGACGGACGTCACCGACTGGAAGCCGCCGATGTCCGTCAGGCCCAGATGGAAGTCGAGATCGGGTTGCCGTCCCCGGTGGAGTACACCGAGGAGGATCGCCGCCGGATCGCCACCCACGAGGCGGGGCACACGACGGTCGCCTACCTGTCGGGAACCCGGAGGCTCGAGGTCCTGTCGATCATCAAGCGCAAGGAGTCCTTGGGACTGCTGGCACATCGAGACGAAGAGGAGCGCTTCACCAGGACCGAGTCGGAGATGAAGGCCCTGCTCCAGATCGCCATGGGGGGGATGGTGGCCGAGGAGGTGTTCTTCGGCGAAGCGGGCACCGGGCCGGCGGGCGATCTGGCTGCGGCGACACGCCTGGCCGCCGATATGGTCGGGTCGTTCGGACTGGGAGGAACGTTGATCTCGTTCCGGGCGCTCGATCCGGGGATCGCGGGCGGCAACCTCGTGGCCCGGGTGCTGGCCGATCCGACGGCCCGCAAGGTCGTCGACCGACTCCTCAAGGACGCCAAACACGAAGCGACGAGGCTCCTGGCCGACCACCGGCACCTGGTCGAGGCCCTCCGCGACGCGCTGCTCGATCGAGAGGAGCTGATGGAGCGTGACATCCTGGAGGTCCTGCGGGAAGCCGAGGCACGCCGGATCGCCAAGCAGGACAACGTGCTCGTCGATCTGCGGGAACGCCCGTCACCGTCACCGGACGACCGGATCCAGATCCTGCCGCTCGACGCTCCCTGACGGACCCGTCGAGCGACGGACCCGTCGAGCGCCCGTCGAGCACCCGCGATCACGTCTCCGAGGTCGCTCCTCGACCACGATCCCCCAACCCAGGGTTCGCCACACCCCTCCAGGGGGCTCACCAACCCAGGGTTCCCAATACCCCTCCAGGGGGTTCACCAACCCAGGGTTCGTCACGATGGGGTCAGGTGCCGAGTTCCCAGGACGACAGGTAGCGGCGCTGCTCGTCGGTGAGGGACTCGAGGCCGCCACCCATCGACGCCAGCTTGATCCGAGCGACCTCCTCGTCGAGCTCCCGCGGCAAGACGTACACGTCGGGATCGAGATCGGCGCCGTGGTCCACCAGCCATTCGGCAGCCAATGCCTGATCGGCGAACGACATGTCCATCACGTCGGCGGGATGACCCTCCGCCGCCCCCAGGTTCACCAGCCGACCTTCGGCCACCACCAGGATGCGGCGTCCATCCGGCAGCGTGTACTCGTCGAGGTTCTCGCGCAGACGACGCTTCGCGTCGGCCATGGCATCGAGCGCCACGAGATCCAGCTCGACGTCGAAGTGTCCGGCGTTGGCCAGGATCGCCCCATCCTTCATCACCGCGAAGTGCTCGGCCCTGAAGACGTGGATGTCGCCGGTGGCGGTGATGAACACGTCACCGACCTCGGCCGCGTCCATCGACGTCATCACCCGGTACCCCTCCATCGCCGCCGACACGGCACGGATGGGGTCCACCTCGACCACCACGACGTGGGCACCCAAACCCGAGGCCCGGCGAGCGATCCCCCAGCCGCAGTCGCCGAATCCCCCGACGACGACGGTCCTGCCGGCGAACAGGATGTTCGTGGCCCGCAAGATGCCGTCCAGGGACGATTGGCCCGTCCCGTGCCGGTTGTCGAACAGGTGCTTGGTCGGAGAGTCGTTGACCGCCACCACCGGGAACCGCAACACGCCCTGGGCCGCCATCGCCCGGAGCCGGATCACCCCCGTGGTCGTCTCCTCCATCCCCCCGAGGATCGGCAGCTCCGAGCGCTCCTTGTGCAGGACCGTCGTCGTGTCCGCGCCATCGTCGAAGACCAGATCGGGACCGGTGTCCAAGATCGCATGGATATGCCGGTAGAACGTGTCGGCATCCTCGCCGCGGCGGGCGAACACCGGGATGCCCATCTCCACCAGCGCAGCCGCCACGTCGTCCTGGGTCGACAACGGGTTCGAAGCTGCCAGCGCCACCGAGGCTCCTCCGGCCACCAACGTCCGCATCAGGTTCGCCGTCTCCGACGTCACGTGCATGCACGCCGCGATCTGCTTGCCGTCCAACGGCCGCTGCGCGGCGAACCGCTGCCGGATCGTCGCCAGCACCGGCATGCGCCGTTCGGCCCATTCGATCCGGCGCTCACCTTCGGCGGCGAGGGCCGGATCGGCGATGTCGTGGTTCATGTCGGCTCCTTCCCGAGCTGCGTCTTGAAACCCTCCAGTTCGACGACCGGCGTCGGGTCGACCCCGTCGCGTCGAGCCATCTCCACCGACATGACGTCGCCCACCACGCACAGCGAGAAGAACCTCGCCACCGCCGAGGTGCCCTCCGAGATCACGGTACCGAGGCGCTCGGCCTGGTCACGCAACACGACCTCCATCAGGTCGAGCCGGCGAGCGATCCGAGCATGGTCGTACCGGTCCCGCAGGTAGATCACGCCGGTGCAGTCCCGCAGCGCCCCCGCTTCGGCCCAGCCCTGCAGTTCGTTGTGGTTCATCTCGGGGACCTCTCCCCACCATGCTGGGCGCTTCGCGTTCTCGTTGATCTGGGTCTTGAACCGATAGGCGGCCAGCGCCGCCACCGGATGGCCCCCGTAGACGATCGGGATACGACCCTGCGTCGCCGCGGCCAGATCCCGACCCAAAGCCGCCCCCGGCCCGTCCCCGGCCCCGAGCAGGTCGGTGACGACGTCGGCCGCCTCCTCCAGCACCGCCGTGGGTTGCTCGATATAGCCGTCCCCTGCCAGCGCGGCGACGGTCGCCGCCGCCTGGTAGCCCAACGCGGCCCGAGGCTGCAAGCCACCGGGAACCTCGACATGCGGGAACGCCTCGTTGGCGGCGATGGTCGCCAGGGTCCCACCCGAGGTCACCGCCACCACCGGGAGACGCAGCTCCAGTGCCTCCTCGACACCCGACAGCGTCTCTTCGGTGTTGCCCGAGTACGACACAGCCACGATCAGCGCCCCTGCCGGCCCGGCCCACGCCGGCAGCCCGTAGCTCCGGTGGGTCGTCACCACCGAACCGGATCCCTCGGCTTCCAGGGCAGCGACGGCCGCAGCCATCCCCGACCCGCCCATGCCGAGCAGAACCACCGGACGACCCGTCGGCGGCGCCGGGGCCGCCAGGCCGGCACCCCATCGAAGCTGCTGGGGGATCTCTAGGATTCGCTCGAACATCGTCGTCATCGTGGGTCCTTCCCGTCCGGGGGCAGCGCCTCGTCGACGAGCATGTTCGGGATGCCGTCCTCCACCTGGTACCGCAACCCGCATGCGACGCAGACCAACATCGGTGGCTCCCGCCGCTCCTCCAACCTGCCGCCACAGGCGGGACACTGCATGATGGCGAGCAACTCGGCGGGAACGACGGGATCGGACGTCATGGCTTCTCCTGGATGATCTGCTCGACGGCTGCCACCAGCCCTCGCATCTGCGCCTCGTCGGGCGCCTCCACGTTGAGCCGCAACACCGGCTCGGTGTTCGACGGACGCAGGTTGAACCAGCGGTTGCCCCCCAGATCGATCGTCAACCCGTCGAGGTGATCGACCATCTCGGCGTCGGAGAAGGCCTCCTCCACCGCCCGCATCACGGCGTCCTTGTCGGCAACGGTGAAGTTGATCTCGCCCGACGCGGCGTACGGTTCGTACGCCGTTCGCAGCTCCGACAGCGGCCTCCCCCGTTCGGAGAGGATCTGGAGGAGCACCAGCATCGTCAGGATCCCCGAGTCTGCCCGGTAGTTGTCTCGGTAGTAGTAGTGACCCGAGTGCTCGCCGCCGAAGATCGCCCCGGTGTCCTTCATCACCTGCTTGATGTAGGAATGGCCGACCCGGGTCCGTACCGGCACCCCGCCGGCCCGCACGATCGTCTCGGGGACGGCCTTGGAACAGATCAGGTTGTGGACGACGGTGGATCCCGGTTCACGCTCGAGGAACCACTCGGCGATGATCGCCGTCGTCGTCGACCCCGACAAGGGTCGCCGCCGATCGTCGACGAAGAACGCCCGATCCGCGTCACCGTCGAACGCCACCCCGATGTCGGGGCGGACGTCCTCCATCAGCGCCTCGAGGTCCTTCAGGTTCTCCGGGTTCAGAGGATCGGCCGGATGGTTCGGGAACGTCCCGTCCGGCTCCAGGTACAGGCCGTGGAGCGTGGCGGCGATCCTGTCGAACACCTCGGGAAGCACCACGCCGGCCATGCCGTTGCCGCCGTCGGCGGCCACTCGAAGCCCACCGATGGCGTCGGCGTCGACGATCGTGAACAGGTGATCGACGTAGTCGGTCGAGATGTCACGGCGCCTCACCGCACCTCGTTCGGTGGCATCGGTCGGCGGGACCTCGGCGATCCGCCGGATGTCCTCCAGTCCCGTTTCGACGCCGACCGGGGCAGCCCCGGCCAAACAGAACTTCATGCCGTTGTATCGAGGCGGGTTGTGTGACGCGGTGATGACCACCCCAGGCAGGTCCTCGGCACCCGACGCGAAGTAGAGCATGTCGGTGGTGATCTCTCCGATGTCGATGACGTCGACGCCCCGCGACGTGATGCCGTCGATCAACGCCGCCGCCAGGTCCGGGGACGACAGCCGACAGTCGTGGCCGACGACGATCGTCCGAGACGCCGCGAACTCGGCGAACCCGACGCCGATCCGACGAGCTACCTCGGTGTCGAGCTGGTCGGGGACGACGCCGCGCACGTCGTAGGCCTTGAAGATGGTGGAGAGATCCATGGCGCGAGTCTACGGCTCGACGCGAACCGAGCGGATCGACCTCCCGTACACTCCGTCGGACATGCCCGTACCCTCCGATCCCCACATCTCGGTCGTCATCCCCGTCCACAACGAGGAGGCGTACGTCACCGACGCCATCGACGAGCTGATGAAGGACCTGGCGTCGGTCCCCTCGGAGGTCACCGTGACCCTCGTCGAGAACGGATCCACCGACCGCACCGCCGAGCTCGTCGAAGCCTCGATGGCCACCCATCCCCACGTCCGGCTGCTGCGGTCACCCGAACCCGACTACGGGGCCGCGATGCGGCTCGGGTTCCTCGCCGCCGACGGTGACTGGGTCGTCAACTTCGACATCGACTACTTCTCCGCCGACTTCCTGCGCGACGTTCTCGACCACGACGAGGCCGACCTCGTCCTGGCGTCCAAGCGCGCCGAAGGTGCCGACGATCGACGAGGCATGGTCCGCAGGCTGGCGACCTGGACGTTCAACAAGATCCTCCGCTTCGTCCTCCACTCGACGGTGAGCGACACCCACGGGATGAAGGCCGTCCGCCGTGAGGTCGTTCAAGCGCTCACGCCCTTGGTCCGCTCCACCCAGGACCTCTTCGACACCGAGCTGGTGATCCGCGCCGAACGCGCCGGCTACCGGATCGTCGAGGTCCCCGCCCTCGTCGAGGAACGCCGTCCGGCCAAGTCGAGCCTCCTCAAGCGGGTCCCCCGTACCCTCCGCGGCGTCTGGCGCCTTCGACGCATCCTCGCCGAAGAAACGAGCTGAACGCGGCAGCGTCAGAGCTGCGACTCGGACGGGACCACCTTGGCGGCCTCGATGGCATCGCCGAAGACGATGTCGCGGTACGACGCGAACTTGGGCAGCAGGATCACGACCGACGTCGCCAGGTAGACCCCGTTGGCCGTCAACGTCGACAACGGCCCGAAGAACGTCTCCGCCGTCCACATGGTGCCCGCGGTGACCGCCCAGGCGGCCAGGTTGATCAGGTAGAAGTGCGCCGTCTCGCGCCCGGAGACCTTCCCATCGGTCAGCTCGAACGTCCATGCCCGGTTCACCAGGTACGACAGGAACGTCGTGATGGCGAACGCGATCGACACCGCCACGACCGAGAACATCCCCATCCACAGGAACAGGTTGAACAGGGCGAACGACACCACGGTGTTGCCGACACCGACGATGCCGACCTTGACGAACTGGGCGAGCGCCCGACGGTTCATGAAGGTCGCCAGGTAGTCCTTCACGAGGTCGCTCCCACCGTACGTCGGCGATAGCCGTAGACCCCGAGCCCGATCAGGGCGATGATCGTCGTCGCCATACCCAGTTTCTCGGCACCCTTGTCCACGAACTCGAGGGTTACCTGCTCCTGGGTGGGGACGACGACCATCAGCGATGGGGCGGCCCGGTACGGCCCTTCGGCGCCTGTCGCCTCCCAGTTCGGGAAGTACGACACCTTCACCAGGTGCGGGACCCCGACCGCGGTGGTCGTGAACGACACCGAGCCGTCGCCGACGACCACGTCCGACACCACCGGCTTCGGTCCCACGTACGGCACCGTCGAGTCGAGGCGATCCTCCACCGCCGAGACGCGATCCCACGACGCCGGGCCGTCGGCGACCATCCAGCGGTCGAGGTTGTCGACGTCGTCGTACCACCGCAGCGATGCGTCGACGAAGTCCTCTTCCCCGGCCCACACCACCGGGCGGACCGTCGCCACGTCCACCGCCGAGGATTCGGGCAAAGCGAAGATGGTCCACGGCGGCGAGACCGCCAGCTCCTCGAGCCCTGCGGCTCGGGCCTCCTCGGCCCCCCGTTCGGTGTACGCCACGTAGTAGGCGACGTCGTAGAGGGCCAGGTGCTTCAGGCCCCGGTCGAAGTTCAGACCCCGGTACTGCAGACCTCGCACCGGGTTCGAGGGACGTTCGGACACCTCCGAGGCGTTGAGGAAGTGGAACGGGGTCGTCAACGACGACTCGAAGAACAGCCCCTCCATCGAGGGATGGCCCTTCGACCAGTACGGCAACAACATCAACGCCATCGGCGTCCCGTACGTGTTCATGTCGTTGTTCGCTTCCCACATGACGCGACCAGGCGGCAACGCATCGATGGTCTCCATCAGCGCCGCGTACTCCGGGTACACGGCCTTGCCCTCATAGCCTTCGTAGTTCCATTTCACCCAGCCGGGCACGTCATGGATCGACACCGCCGTGCCGGCCAGGAACACGAGCGCCGCCAGCGGCGCACCGACCGACACCACGAAGCGCCGGTCGTTCCATCGCCTCGCCACTTCGGTGACGGCCAGGCCGGCGGCGATCCCGGCGAACACGTACATCCCGAAGTACCAGTAGGGCAGCAACCTGGCGTTGTAGAGCTTCGTCGAATCGAACACGGCCAACAGCGCGTAGCCGGCCAGCGGCACCACCGTCATCGTGGCCAGGACGACCACGTCGTCGCGGCGAGCCAGCGTCCACACGAGCCCCAACAACCCGAGAACGAAGATGGGCACGAACTCTCCCGGCAACGGCGAACCGGGGATCGCGTCGCCGATGATGTTGGTCACCGGCTCCCATCCCATGTCGGTCGTCATCGAGAGCCGGGACAGCAGCGGGAGCGCCCAGAACGCGGCCAACGAGAACCCGAGGATCCACGACGTGAGCACGGTGCGCGGACCATGACGTCTCCCCATCAGCGGCACCGACGCCACGACGGCCACCATGGTCGTGACGATGTGGCTCAACGCGGTCAGCGCCAACACCACTCCCGGCCAGGCGTCGAACCGCCTCCCGGCTCGGGTGGCACGCGCCACCAGACCCAGATAGACCAGCGACAGAGCGAACGACCACGAGAACGAGTACTCCCCCGCCAGTGTCGATTTGATGTTGGCCCCGAAGATCGAGAAGCTCTCCATGAACACGAACATCCCGCCGGCGACCGCCGCCACCGCCGCCACGACCCTGACGAAACCCAACGATCGGACCAGGAAGTAGGTGGCCAGGGGAAGGGCCACCAGTCCGGCGATCGTCACCAACTTGAACGCCACGCCGTAGGGCAAGGCGACGTCGAGCAGCACGATCGCGAGCGCCGGAAGCGGGAAGTAGAAGTAGAAGACCGGGAACCCGGCGTACCAGTCGTTGCTCCACCCCAAGATGCGGCCTTGGGGGAGCAACTCCTCGCCGAGGATCTTCGGCACCAACACGTGGGCACCCATGTCACCGCCGGTCGGGGTGTTGGCGACGAACAGGTCGGGGAACCGCCACAGGGACCCGGCACCGTTGACGAATCCTCCGAACGCCCCCGACATGACGAGGAAGATCATGAGGGTCGGCGCCGCCACGATCGCCGCCACCAGCCCTGGATGGACCCTCGATCGGCGTGGCCGAGGGACCTCCGGTGTCGTGTCGGTCTCGGGTGGCGCGGCGGTGGCGGTCACCGGAGAGAGGCTAGCTCCCGACCGCTCCTAGGGGTCGAAGGGACCTCAGGATGACTTGGGGTTCGCCAGGTCGAGGACGGCGCCCAGCTCCAGGTTCTCGCCGTCGCGGTTCCACCATCGCGACTCGCAGCGATGGCACGAGCAGAACTCGACCTCGGTGCCGTCGGGGAGCTTCAGTTCGATCATGATGACCGTCTCTTGGCCGCACGTCGTGCAGCGCAGGCCGCCGGTCGGGGGTTTCCTCGTCATTCGACCTCCCATCGTACCCGCCCCTCCATCCTTCCGCCACCAGCAGTGGCCGTTCACGCGCGTTCTGCACCAGCCTGGCGGTCCGCCTCCTCGGGGATGTCCTCCATCTTCCCCAGGTACCGTGAACGGCGCCGGCCGTCCTCGGTCCAGTACGCGTACCAGTACGGACCATGCGGACAGCGGGTGCACGATGCCTTCCCGCAGCGCACCCACTGCTTCCGGACCCGGACCTCCGGTCCCGCGTCGGGGAAGGTGATCCCCGACCGCTCGAGACGGGCCTTGGCGAGCATCATCACCCGACGCAGCTCGGGTTCTCCCATCTCCCGGAGCGCCTCCATCACCTCCCGGTCGATCGGCATGCTCGCTCAGGCCACGTCCCGGAACGACGGTTCCGGGACGCGTCGATCGTGCAGGACCCATCCGACCGGCGGTGTGATCCGATCGGCATGGGTCACGCAGAGCGGATAGCCGGTCCCGTCGATGCGCTCCCCCGTGAAATCGACCAGCCAGGCCTCGCGCACGTCGTACGCATAGGCCAGAACCGCCGACGGGGGCGCGGAACAACGGACACAGGCTGCCTTCATGGCGCGCGAACCTAGCGCCGTTCGTCGCCGGCGTCGGGCATTTCGTCCACCGTCGCCCGCTTCCACGCCGCTCGCAGCCATCGCCTCGGAGGAACCCCCGAGACCTGCCCCACGGGACGGCCGGTGGCGTCGACGACGACCGTCAACGGCACCGCCTCCACGCCTCGAGCCTCCAACGTCGCCCCCTCCAGCTCCCACGTGATCTCCCGCACGGGTGCTCCGGTCCCCTCCACCGCGGCCAGAGCCGCCTTGCACGAGGAACAGTCCGTCGAGGTGAACAGGACGATCCCGGGCGTCGGTGCCAGATCCGACACGTCGACCGGTGGATGCGACGGCCGCTGCCACCGCCCCGCCGCCCTGGCGACGACCACCGCCACCACGAGCAGCGCCGCGACCACGCCCAGGCGGATCACCACCTCCACGTCGAGCACCTCATCGCACCGGAACCGCCGACAGGAACGCCACACCGCGCGCATCGACGATCGACACCGCGACCGACACCGGGGCCGAACCCACCACCCGGTACCCCTCGATGTCGTCGCCGGACTCGACGTCGACGGCCACCACGGTTCCCGCCTCGACGACCACCTTGTCGGGCTCCAGCCCGGTCGGCCCGAGCGGCTCGACCGCGACCGTGGCCGACGTCGAGCCGGTGTTCAGTACCCAGATGGTGGCCACCGAGTCCTCCAGCGACCCGGTCGCCGGCACCAGCCAGCGTTCGGCGGGCGATCGGACGCCCACCGTCCCCGCCACTCCCTCGATCGGCGGCCGAACCTCGCCCCCCTCCTCGTCTTCAGGGGGAACCGACTCCTCATCGACGACCGGAGGCAGCGCCTCCACCGTCGCCGCCACCGGTCCGCCAGATCGCAACCGCACCCCGAAGGGTGGCGCGGCGATCTCCGCCAGGGGGATCCTGATCGGGGTCGACGCCTGGACCTCCACCGTCGTCGCCTCCTCGATGGACCCATCGGGGCCGTACACGTCGATGACCACCGACACCGGCGAGTCGTCGGCATTCGAGATCGTCAGGTACGGCACCAGTTCACCGGCGGCCGTGACCGGGAACTCCCAGGTGGTCGCCGGACCGGACCCGGGCCAGGACGCCTCGTCGGTATCGCCCGCCAGCACCAGGGAAGGGATGACGAGCCCTTGGCTCGTCGACACCAGCACCGACAGCACGTCACGCAACGGGAGGGTCGTCGTCAGGTCGATCGTCGCCCAACTCCGGCCGGCCACATCGAAACCCTCGTATTCGGGCAGCGGCTCGGACCCGAACTCCGACAACGCGGTGATGTCCACCTTGGCGAGCTCCGCGAAGGGGTTGAAGAGCCGCAGCTCGACGAAGAGCCCGGTCGCCGTCGAACCGCCGGTCAGATGCCACTGCTTCGGCACCGACGTGACACACCGATCACCGGTGACCACCGCGTCGGACCACACCACCGCTCCCGCCGCAGCCGGACCGTCGTCGAACTCCACGATGGCGGGGCTCTCGCCCCGCCGGACGACCGACCCGATATCGAGGTCCACGGCGTCGAGGGCACGAAGGGTCAACGGCAAGGTGTCGGGCGCCTCGTTCGGAAACGGGCTCGGCAACGACACCAATGCCTCCACCGGCACCTCCGAGGCCAACCCGATCACCGAGTCCCGAACCGCCCCCGCGTCGACCCATGGGCAGTACCAGGCACTGGTCCGACCCACGGCGTCGCCCGCGTCCAGCGTCGTGTCCGTTCCGAAATCGGGGCCTGAAGGCTCACCGGGTCGGACCGCCGTCGACGCCACCACGGCGAGCACCGCCACGACCACCAACGCGACCATCCTCCTCATGCCGACCTCCTCCCCCAGAACGCCACCGCGGCGAGGAACACGAACCATCCGAAGGCCACCCACGCCTGCACCCGCCGTTCGGGCAACACCCCGAACGACACGGTCCCGGTGTCCGCAGCGACCTCGTTACGCCAGTCCACCTGTTTCCACGGCGACGGACCCCACCGGGGATCGGGGTTCTCGGCGACCACGACCCGGCCCCCGGCGATCGAAGCACCCTCGTAACGCCCGGCCTTCCACGACCATGGTGCCCCATCGGAACCGACCGCACGGAACGCCTCCGCCTCGTTGGCGAAGGTGGCGTCACGCAACCCGCCACCGAGCGGCACGAGATCGAGCTGCCGGCCCAGAACGGTCTTCCACGGTTCGGTCTGGGCCGTGTCCCCCCGCTCGGCCAGAACGACGATCCACCGGATGCCGAACTGCGCCAGCACCTCCCCTCCCCTGAGCACATCCTGGTCGACGATGGCGCTCAGCGCGTCCTCCAGCGCGGCGTCGCCCGAGTGCGGATCTCCCAGGTCCAGCTCCCACAACGCCGGCATCGGGGCCGACACCACACGGTACGCCGAACCCCGGAACGGGCGACTGTCACCGGGGATGACGGCCGGATCGCCCACCAACAGCACCCGGGATGCCGTCGGATCCCCAGGACGGGCCACGGTGAAATCCAAGGCGGCGTGCAGACGATCGCCCGGGAGCCCGGCCCGTCCTGCCAGCAGCGGCGCCATCGACGCCGCCACCAACATCGTCACCCCGACCAGACCCAACGCCAAGACACCGCGTCGCCAACCGACGACCTCATCGACCCGAAGGAGGCCCTCCACCGCCGCTCCGATCAACGCCCCGAGGCCGAGGCTCCCGACCGCCAGAGCCACGGCCACGACCACCAGGCCCACGTCGAGGTCCACCGCCCTGGCACCCGCCAACGAAGCCGCCGCCAGCACCGCACCCCACCCAGAGACCCCAGCCAGGGACGACGGCAGCCCCACCACCGCGGCGAGGACGAGCACCCCGGCGGCGACGAGCACCACCGGGGACGTCGACCAGAAGAACGAGCCGTCGGTCAGGTAGTGCCCGAGATCCACCCGTCCCAGCCACGGGAAGAGCATCAGGACGCCGCCGACCGACCCGACCACGACCAGCGCCAACGCCCGCAACGTCGCCCGGAAGGGGAGGAACACGAGGGCCGCGAGCACCATCACCGCCGGCGCCGCCAAGGCCAGCGGTTCGAGCACCCCGACCAGCCCGACGAGCATCGCCACCGTCGCGACCCTGCCCACCCGGCCGGCCGTCGCGTTCGGCCACCGGAGCCACGCGGTCCGTAGCACCCACGGCAGGATCCCGATCGCGAAGAGCGCTCCGAGCGACGTGGTGGCCGCCACCCCCTGAGCGAGCGGTCCGGCGACGTAGACGACACCGCCCAGGACCGCCGCCACGGTCCGGATCGACCAGGTCCGCAACAACCGCGCCATACCCAACAGCCCGAAGCCGTAGGCCACGAACACGAACACGTACTCGACCAGACGTCGCGAGCCGAACACCAGCCGCTCGACGACACCGATCGCCCCGATCAGCGGAGGGAGCGGATCGACGCTCCCCAACCCGGCCGGGTTCCATCCCCCTGCGTACGCCCGCAGCGCGCCGCCCGGATCGGGGAACGGCAACGACCGGCCCACCGCCGGAAGCCCCTCGGACCAGATGGCCCTGGTGGCCAGGAGCACGAACGCGACCGCCAACAACGCGGTCACCACCGCAGGACGACGAAGCTCCCGACCGATGGCCTCGACGCTGAGGCGCTCCTCGCCCGGCATCCGCCGACGCGCCAGAGCCACCACATCGGACACGATCGCCTTCAACCCCAACGGGCCGGTGACCTGGAACCGGAACAGTTCCGCGTCGTCCGCCAGACGGCCCCGGCGGGCCTGTCGCCGAGCCGCCGCGGTCGAGGGGAGATGCGCCAGGTACCACGACCACGCCTTGACGTGACCCCACAGGGTCCAGCGACCCGCCAGCGGCGCCAGCACCGATTCCACGATGGCGCCGAGCAACGCCAACGGGAGGACCCACGCCAGCGTGGCGGGCCCGTAGACCTTCGACACGGCGCGCAACCGGCTCGCCTCCTCGCGCCAGCCCGCGGTCGGGACATCGGGCGCCAACACCTCCGAGGACGGCACGATCACGACCCTGGCGCCCCGCAGCCGGGCCCGCTGGCACAGATCCACCGCGGCGGCCGTCGGCGCCATCGAACGATCCGGCCCGCCCAGGCCGGTGGCCAGATCTCGCCGCAGCAGCATCGACGAGCCCGACACGGCGGCCACGTCCCGGACGACGTCGTACTGACCCTGGTCGCGTTCGTCGGCGTCCAGACCCGTGAACGGTACGTCGAACACGTCCGTCGCCAGCCCGACGGACAGGAGGTGCTGCGGCCGCTGCCGATCGAGGACCTTCGAGCCGGCCACCCCGGCGCCGACCCGCTCGGCCTCGCGCACGAGCGACAACAGCGCGTCGGGGCGAGGCACCACCCCGGCCCGAACGATCCACAGGTGCGACACGTCGAGTCCAGAGGCGTCGATGACCGAACCGATCGTGGGGGTCCACTCGACGTGCTCGCCCTCCGCGACGCGACGACCAGCCCGGTCCCCCCCGACGACCAAGATCCGAGCCGGACCGTACACTTGCCGGCGGATCGCATCGATCGTCGTCGAGATGGACGTCGGGTCGCCGGCGAGCACGGCGGCGACGACGGAAGCCTGGGGAAGTTCCTCGGGGGACATGGAGGCTGTCATTCAAGGAGGATCTCACGCCTACGGCAATCCGCGCGTGACCCTGCTGTCGGGCGGAGTCGGTGGAGCCCGCATGGCCAGGGCCCTCCGGTCCGTCCTCCCCGCCACCTCGCTGACCGTCATCGTCAACGTCGGGGATGACGAGACCATCTACGGCGTCCACGTCTCACCCGACGTCGACACCGTCGTGTACACCCTCGCCGGGATCGAGGGCCCTCGAGGGTGGGGGATCGCCGACGACACGTTCGCCATGCTCGACCATCTCGCCGCCCTCGGCGTCGACACCACATTCCGGCTCGGCGACCGGGACCTCGCCACCTGCCTCTTCCGCACCGATGTCCTCGCGCACGGCGGCACCCTGTCGATCGCGACGTCACGGATCGCCACGAGCCTCGGTGCCGACACCGAGATCGTCCCCGCCACCGACGACCTGTTACGCACCGACGTGCGGATCGACGACGGGAGCTGGCTCACGTTCCAGGACTACTTCGTGGCGCGACGCCATCGCGACGCCGTCCGCGATCTCCGCTTCCGTGGCGGATCGTCCGCTCAGCCCCCGCCGGGGGTCGTCGCCGCCGTCGCCACCAGCGACCTGGTGATCATCGCCCCATCCAACCCTCCCCTGTCGATCTGGCCCATCCTCGCCGTCGACGAGCTCGGCGACGCCGTCCGCAGTCACGAGCGGACCGTCGCCGTCAGCCCCCTGTTCGGCGGCAAGCCCCTCAAGGGACCCGCCGATCGCGTCATGGAGGGGCTGGGTCTGCATCCCGGCAACGTCGGCGTCGCCGAGGCCTACCAGGGCGTCATCACGGACCTCGTGATCGACCGGGGCGACGACGTCGACGTCGCCGTGCTGCGGGACCGCGGGCTCCGGGTCCATGTCACCGACACCCGCATCGCGGAGCCCGACGCCGGGCGCCGCTTCGCGCACTGGCTCCTCGAGGCGGTCGCTCCATGACCGGCCCCATCACCGTCATCCCCATCGACGGGGTTCCCGAGATCCAGCCCGGCGACGACCTCGGAGCGATCCTCGCCGACCGCATGGAGGCGCGAGGACTCGAACCGGCTCCCGGCGACGTGCTCGTCGTCACCCACAAGGTCGTCTCCAAGGCCGAGGGGAGGATCCGGCCTGCCCCCGACGATGCGGCCTACCGCGCCGTCGTCGAGGAGGAAGCCCGCGCCGTGCTCCGGCGCCGCGGCGACCTCACGATCGCCGTCACCCGCCACGGCTTCATCTGCGCCAATGCCGGCGTCGACCGCTCCAACACCGACGAAGGCTCCGTCGTTCTCCTCCCCATCGACCCGGACCGAAGCGCCCATCGCCTTCGCACGACCCTCCGGCAGCGCCTGGGGATGGACCTGGCCGTGGTCGTCACCGACACGTTCGGCCGACCATGGCGACGGGGGCTCGTGGACGTCGCCATCGGGATCTCGGGTCTCCCCGCCGTCGTCGACCTCCGCGGCACGCTGGACGGGAACGGCCGGACCCTGGAGGTGACCGAGATCGCCGTGGTCGACGAGATCGCCGCCGCCGCCGACCTCGTCATGGGCAAGGCCGCTCGGGTTCCCGCGGCGCTCGTTAGCGGCATGGACCTCACCGGCGAGGGGCGAGCCACCGACCTCGTGCGCCCCGCCGGCGAAGATCTCTTCCGC
The DNA here is from genome assembly GCA_026985095.1 of Acidimicrobiia bacterium. Classification (GTDB taxonomy): domain Bacteria; phylum Actinomycetota; class Acidimicrobiia; order Spongiisociales; family UBA5794; genus JALSQW01. Next base: position 71,639 of record JALSQW010000018.1, read on the forward strand.
TGAACGCCCGACGATGCCCGAACTCCCCGAGATCGAGGCCTACCGGGCGGCGTTGGAACCACGGATCGTCGACCGAACGATCGGCGGCGTGACCGTCCGGTCCGTCTCGCTGCTTCGCACCTTCGATCCGAGCATCGACGACATCGTCGGCCGACGCGTCACCGCCACATCCCGGTTGGGGAAGCGCATCGTCCTCCACCTGGACGGCGAACGACACCTGGTGATCCACCTCATGACCGCCGGGCGTCTCCGGTGGGGCCGACCCGGCGCACCGATCCCCGGCAAGATCGGACTCGCCGCTGTGTCCTTCGACCACGGAACGCTCCTGATGACCGAAGCCGGATCGAAGCGTCGAGCGTCGTGGCACCTGGTCGTCGGCGCCGAGGGTCTCGCAGCCCTCGACCCCGGCGGCGTCGAGATCGCCCAGATCGACACCGAGACGTTCGTCTGGCGGCTCCGCGCCGAACGTCACACCCTGAAGAGGACCCTCACCGACCCGGCGGTGTTCGCAGGCATCGGCGGCGCCTTCGCCGACGAGATCCTGTTCGCCGCGGGCTTGTCCCCCACACAGATGACCACGAACCTCGACGACGAGCACGCCGCCCGCCTCCACCGCACCGCCGTCGACGTCCTCGCCCACTGGACCGCCTTGCGCATCGCCGAGACCGGCGACGACTTCCCCTCCAAGGTGACCGCGTTCCATCCCGACATGGCCGTCCACGGTCGCTTCGGACGACCGTGCCGAACGTGCGGGGCGACGATCCAACGGATCGTCCACGGTGGGCGCGAGACGAACTACTGCCCCGGCTGCCAGACCGGCGGCCGGATCCTCGCCGACCGCGCCCTGTCCCGGCTCCTCAAGGACGACTGGCCGCGGAGTATCGGACCCTGACGCCGCGGCGCATCGATCAGCGCCGACGGAACCAGTCCACCGTCCGGGCCAGGCCTTCCTCGATGGGTGTCCAGGCCTCCCAACCCAGATGTCTGGCCGCCTCGGCGGCCTCCAGGCACGATCGGGCCTGCTCGCCCGGGCGGGGAGCGGCGAAGACCGGCTCCCCCGACGCTCCAGTCGCCGTCTGCAACATCCGGTAGAGCGCCAGGATCGATGTCTCGACACCGGTCCCGATGTTGAGGTACCGCCCGCCGCCGATCCGGGCCCCCCGCACCAACGCGTCGGTCACGTCCTCGACGAACACGAAATCCCGCGTCTGGGACCCGTCCCCGTAGATCGTCGGCGTCCGACCGGCCAGCATCGCATCGATGAAGATCGCCACGACCCCGGCTTCGCCGAGGGGATCCTGACCTGGCCCGTAGACGTTCGAGAACCCCAACGACAGGTAGTCGAGACCGTGAGCACGGCGGTAGTACGCCAGGTACTCGTCGGCGATCAGCTTGGCGACACCGTACGGCGACTCCGGTTCCGGGGACGCCGTCTCGGGAGTGGGGACGGGTTCGACGGCCCCGAACCGCGCCCCTCCGGACGAGGCGAACACGACCCGTTCCACCTCCGCCAGGCGGGCCGCGTCGAGGACGTTGACCAGACCCGCCACGTTCACCTCGGCGTCGAACACCGGGTCGGTCACCGACCGGCGCACGTCGATCTGGGCCGCCAGGTGGAACACGACGTCGGGAACCGCGTCGCGGACGACGTCACGCAGTGCGGGGTTGCGGACGTCGAGCTGATGGAAGGTCAACCGACCCGACGCCCGCGCCTGGGAGAGCCGCGCCAGGGTCCCGGAGCTGAGGTCGTCGATGACCAAGACGGACACTCCGTCATCGACGAGCCGCGTCACGAGGTTGGCACCGATGAACCCGGCGCCGCCGGTCACGATCGCGCGACGGAACGGCATCAGCGACGCGGCGGGAGCGTCCGGTGGAAGAAGCCACCGACGCGGTCGATGAGGTCGCGGAAGGCGGCGTCGTCGTACCCATCGAGCCAGTCGTCCCAGAAGTTGTCGGGAGCGTTCTCGTAGAGGGCGAACTCGGCCTGAGGCGCCGCCTCCCGCAGCGCCGAGAAGCGATCGGCGTCGAACCGTGGGTCGGCCTTTCCGAACACGCCGAGGGTCGGCACCTCGACCCCTCCCATGGCCACCACGAGGTCCCCTGGGAGCGGCAACCCGTCCGCCGCCGCCAGCGGTGCACCGACGACCGCCAGCGACCGGATCCCCGTGAGATGTGATGCCGCGTCGGCGGCGACGACGCCGCCGTCGCCGAACCCGAGGAGCCCGAAGCCGTCCTCGGCGTTGGACCAGAACCCGGCGGGATTGGCGAGGAACTCGGCCACGCCCTCGAGGTCCGCCATCAACCGGGCCGACGGGATCGCGACGAAACCCTTGGAGGCCACCTCAACGGGCACGGTGCGATCCGGCGCATCTCCCCGGTACGGGTCGGGAGCGATGGCGGCGAGCCCGTGGCGGGCGATACGCCGGCAGATGTCCTTGACCGACGACGTCACCCCCCATGCCGACGGCACGATCATCACCGTCGGCCACTCACCGGCGAGATCGGGGCGAGCCAGGTACCCCGACAGGGTCCGAGCCCCCACGGGCACGTCGATGGTCCCGTACAAGATGAGCGTATCGCCCTCGCCCTTCAGCACGCTCATGATCGACCTTCCTCCCGGTCCCCCATCGTACCTGCCGGCCGGACCCGCACGTCGCCCGCCATCACCTCGACGAGGCCGTCGGCCGTCTCGATCACCAGGCCGCCACCGGGCGCGATGTCCACCGCCCGGCCGCGACCGTCCTCCCATTCCACCTCGCGCCCGACCGTGACACACACGCTGCGGTACTCGTCGTGCCCCCAGTCGCGGGCCGGTCGGGCGAGGCGCTGCAGGACCCGGTCGACCCACCGAACGGCGATCTCCCGGCCGACGTCGGGTCCGGGATCGTCTCCGAACAGCGCCCCGGCTCCTTCGGGGGTCTCCCGCCACCACAGGTCCAAACCCATCCCCACCGCCACCCGATGGTCGGTTCCCTCCACGAGGATGCCCCCGACCTTGAGCTCGTCCACCATCAGATCGTTCGGCCACTTCAAGCTCAGCTGCACACCGGTCGTCGCCGCGATCGCGTCCCGCGCCGCGAGGGCTGCGACCAGCGGCAACAGCGGCCAGTCGTCCACGGACCATGGCGGAGCGAACGCGAAGGACGCCGCGACCGCCCGATCGGCGTTCCACCACGGCCGGCCGCCCCGCCCCCGGCCGGACTCCTGAGCGGCCGCGACGACGAGCACCGGAGCGCCGCGGCGGCCGAACTCCTCGGCCGCCAGATCCTGCGTCGAGGACACCGTGTCGCGCTCGACGATGACGTATGGTGTATCCAACGTGGTCCCTTCGCAGTCGAACCTGAGACCGAGAGCCTACCGGGAGGATCGATGAGCACCGAAGAGCGCATCGAGCGCCTTCGCGCCTTGCGCGAGGAGGCGATGGAAGCGTCCAGCCGACGCGCCGTCGATCGTCAACACGACCTCGGCAAGCTCACGGCCAGGGAACGGATCGAACTCCTCTTGGACAAGGGGTCGTTCCAGGAGATGGACATGTTCGTCCGCCACCAGGCGACGGGATTCGGGATCGAGAAGAACCGCCCCCTCGGCGACGCGGTCGTCACCGGATGGGGCACCGTCGACGGCAGAACGGTCTTCATCTTCGCGGAGGATTTCACCCGCTTCGGCGGCAGCCTCGGTGAGGTCGTGGCGGACAAGATCTGCAAGATCATGGATCTGGCCATGAACACCGGCGCTCCTCTCATCGGCCTCAAGGACTCCGGAGGCGCGCGGATCCAGGAGGGGGTCGTCGCCCTCGACGGATACGGACGGATCTTCGAACGCAACGTCCGGGCCTCTGGGGTCATCCCCCAGATCTCGGTCATCATGGGCCCCTGCGCCGGTGGCGCGGTCTACTCGCCGGCGATCACCGACTTCGTCTATCAGATCGACCAGAGGTCCCATCTGTTCATCACCGGCCCCGACGTCATCCAGGCCGTCACCGGCGAGGAGGTCACGTTCGAGGAACTCGGGGGAGCCCACGCCCACTCCACCCGCTCGGGTGTCACCCACTTCGTCGCCGAGGACGGCCGCGCCGCCCTCGAGGAGGTGCGCTACCTCTTGTCGTTCTTGCCTCAGAACAACATGGAGGTGCCGCCGTTCTTCACCCCGATGGACCATCCCGACCGGATGGACGAGGACCTCACCACGATCGTCCCCGACGCTCCCAACCAGCCGTACGACATGACCGAGGTCATCGAGAGGATCGTCGACGACGGAGACTTCTACCAGGTCCACGAGCACTTCGCCGGCAACATCGTCGTGGGCTTCGCGCGCCTCGACGGGTACACGGTCGGGGTGGTGGGGAACCAACCCGCGGTCCTCGCCGGAACGCTCGACATCGACGCCTCCGTCAAAGCGGCCCGGTTCGTTCGGTTCTGTGATGCCTTCAACATCCCCCTCCTGGTATTCGTCGACGTTCCCGGGTTCCTCCCCGGCGTCGAGCAGGAACACGGCGGGATCATCCGCCATGGCGCCAAGCTGCTGTACGCCTTCGCCGAAGCGACGGTGCCTCGGGTCAGCGTCATCACCCGGAAGGCGTATGGAGGCTCGTATCTGGTGATGAACGCCAGGGCCCTGCGCGCCGACGTCGTGTTCGCCTGGCCGACGGCCGAGATCGCCGTGATGGGCGCCGCCGGGGCCGTCAACGTCATCCAGCGACGGGCCATCGCCGGGGCGGAGGACCCCGAAGCCGAACGGGCTCGGCTCATCGCCGAGTACGAGGAGAAGTTCGCCAACCCGTACGTGGCCGCCGAACGAGGCCTCATCGACGACGTCATCGAACCCAGGGAGACCCGGCCTCGCCTGATCCGCTCCCTGGAGATGCTCCGCTCCAAGCGCGAATCGATGCCGCCTCGCAAGCACGGCAACATCCCCTTGTGACGGCCTGGCGCCCTACGGGCGGCAGGACCAGTGCGCCCAGGGGTCGAGGCCCGCGGCGACGCTGGTGCGCACCAGCCACGCGGCCGACGCGATGTTCGCCTCCGGATCGTACGGATCGGCACCACCGACCCCCCGAGCCGTGGTCACCATCCTCCAGGTGCCGGAGAGGAACTGGAACAGGCCTCGCGCCGAGGAACGGCGGTTCTTCGCCTGCGGGTCGCCTCCGGACTCGCATCGCATGACCGCCAGCGCTTCCTCGATGCGCCCATGGGGGAAGTAGCGACGCACGAGCGGGCGCCAACGCTCCACATCGGCAGGGAACCGAGATCGATCGCCCGTCGACAGCGCGGCGGCGATCTGCGCATCGCGGCGTGCCAGCTCGGTCTCGAGTCGCCCCCGCCGCGCCGACAGCTCGGCGATCCGAGCCGTCAACCCTCCGGCTCGCCCCGAGGCGTCCGTCGCCCGTTCGAGGGCCGCCGCCGACCGCGGACCGGCGGCCGAGATCAGCTCCACCACGGTCGCGGACGCTCGCTCCGACAGCCCGGTCACCGCAGCGACGAAACGGACCCGACGAGCCGTGCCGAGCGCTTCGAGGCGGGCGTCGAGCCGACGCCTCAACGCATCGACGGTCGACACCCTCGCCGCGATCTCCTCGACGCTGCTGACATCGTGGGCGCGGGCGGTCGGCGTCGTGGCCGGCGAACCGACGAGCGCGACGCAACAGATCGATGCGACGAGGAGGGTCTTCGCGAACATGCGAACCGGGGAGGGTACGGGGACGCATCCGGTAACGGGCTTCCGGTCGGCACGGTCCAACACAGCGTCCGCAACCGCCGAGTCTCCTAGGATGCCGTCGTGCAATCCGTCCTCATCGCCAACCGTGGAGAGATCGCCGTCCGGGTGATCCGCGCCGCCCGCGACCTGGGCATCCGGACGATCGCCATCTACTCGGAGCTCGACCGGGACGCGGTCCACGTCGAGCTCGCCGACGAGGCCTGGAACGTCGGGCCGGCGCCTGCCGCCGAGTCGTACCTCAACGTGGAACGGATCCTCGCGGTGGCAGCCGAGGCCGGCGCCGAGGCGATCCATCCCGGTTACGGGTTCCTCGCCGAGAGCGCCGACTTCGCCCGTGCGGTCATCGACGCCGGCATCATCTGGGTCGGCCCGCCTCCCGCCGCGATCGCCATGATGGGCGACAAGATCGCCTCACGCCGCGCCGCCGAAGCCGCCGGCGTCGCCGGTGTTCCCGGCACCGACGAACCGCTGACGTCGGTCGACGACGCCCGGGCCTTCGCCGCCGAACACGGGTACCCGATCGCCATCAAGGCCTCGGCGGGTGGCGGCGGCCGTGGCATGAAGGTCGTCACCGACGACGGCGACCTCGCCGCCGCCTTCGAGGCCGCCGGACGCGAGGCGCAGGCCTGGTTCGGCAACGCCGCGGTGTACCTGGAGAAGTACCTCGAGCGGCCCCGCCACATCGAGGCCCAGGTCATCTTCGACACCCACGGCAACGGCGTGTTCCTGGGCGAACGCGACTGCTCGCTGCAGCGGCGCCATCAGAAGCTCCTCGAAGAGACCCCGGCACCGGGGCTCGATGCCGACAGGCGAGCCGCCATCGGGGACGCCGCGTTGGCGGTCGCCCGAGCTGCGGCCTACGTCAGCGCGGGGACCGTCGAGTTCCTCATGGACCGCACCGGGGCCTTCTACTTCCTGGAGATGAACACCCGGATCCAGGTCGAGCACACGATCACCGAGGAAGCCACCAACGTCGACCTCGTCGTCGAACAGCTCCGGGTCGCCGACGGCCTCGAACTGTCGATCGATCAGGCACCCGTCCCGGTAGGCCACGCCATCGAGTTCCGCATCAACGCCGAGGACCCCACCCGCGAGTTCCTGCCCAACCCCGGACCGCTCGTCGCCTACCGGGAACCCGCCGGACCCGGCGTCCGTGTCGACTCGGGCGTGAAGCAAGGCGGGGTGATCTCCCAGTACTACGACAACCTGATCGCCAAGCTCATCGTCCGCGGACGTGACCGTGACGAAGCGATCCGCCGAGGCCGGAGGGCCTTGGAGGAGTTCGTCGTGTCCGGCGTCCAGACGACCATCCCCGCCCACCTCGAGATCCTCCGCAACGACGACTTCCTCGCCGGCCGGGTCGATACCCGGCTCATCGAGGACCGCATGGATTTCCGAGCGCTGGAACGGCCCACCTCGCCGACGCTCCCCGAAGAAGAGGAGCTCTCCGAGCGGACGATCACCGTCGAGGTCGGCGGCAAGCGCTTCGAGGTCCGCTACTGGTCCCAGGTCCTCGGGACACCCCAAGGCCCGCGCCGGGCCGCGCCGCGGCGACGGCCTCCCAAACGGGCCAAGGGCGGCCCTGCGGGCGGCGGCGAAGGGGTGGTCACCGCCCCGATGCAAGGCACCATCGTCAAGGTCCACCACAAGGCAGGGGACACCGTCGCCGCCGGCGAGCCGGTGTGCGTCCTCGAAGCCATGAAGATGGAGAACGAGATCGTCGCTCCCGTGTCCGGCGACATCGTCGACCTCCGCGTGCAGACCGGCGACACGGTCGCGTCGGGGTCCATCCTCATGGTCATCAAGTAGCGACCGCTACTCGGCGGCCTCCGAGATGCTCTCCACCAACGAGGGATGGACGAGCAGCGTCTCGGCGAGGATCTCCACCCGCAGCCGGGCGCGGACGGCCAGGGCGATCGGAGCGATCAACTCCGAGGCGTGGTGGCCGACCACCGTACCGCCCAGGACGATCCGGGTCGCCGGGTCGGACACGACCTTGACGAACCCGGCGGGGTTCCCCTGGATCAACGCCCGCGGGTTCGCCGCGAACGGGACCTTCGTGATCCGCACCTTCCGGCCTTCGGCGGCCGCATCGACCTCCTCGAGCCCGACGCTGGCGATCTCGGGCTCCGTGAAGATCGCTTGGGACACCTTGCGGTACTCGAGGGGCCGGACGCTGCGACCCATGACATGGCGAGCGACCTTGCGGCCCTGCATCGTGGCCACCGACGACAGAGGAAGCTGACCGGTGACGTCACCCGCCGCGTAGATGTGCGGGACCGACGTGCGCTGGTACTCGTCGACGATCACGAACCCGCGGGACGTCTCGATCCCCAGCTCGTCGAGCCCGAGCGCTTCGCTGTTGGGCACCGAACCGACGGCGAGCAGCACATGGCTCCCCTCGAGGTGCCGACCGTCCGCGGTCTCCACGAGCACGCCGTCGGCGGTTCGGGTCACCGCGGACGCCCGGGATCCCTTCACCAACTCCACCCCTCGGCCCAAGAACACGTCCTCGAGGACGACCGCCACTTCCGGGTCGCGGTGCGGCAAGACGTGATGACGGGACACCAACAGCGTCACGTCCGAACCCAACGACGAGAAGATGTGGACCATCTCGACGCCCGTGACCCCCGACCCGATCACGATCAGCTTCTCGGGAAGCTCCTCCAGGTCGTAGGCGTGGCGGGTCGTGAGCACTCGCTCACCATCCACCGGCGCCCAATCGGGGATCCGGGGACGCGAGCCGGTAGAGATGAGGGCATGGTCGAAGGTCACCTCCATCTCCGACCCGTCGGGCCGAGCCACGACGGCCGTGTGCGGACCGGTGAAGCGCCCCCGACCCTCGACGATCTCCACCTCCTGGGATTCGAGCATGTCGCGCAGCGAGGCCGCCAGCGCCGTCGTGATCCCGTCGAGGTGGGCGCACAGACGCGCCATGTCGAGACGGACCGCACCGGGGTCGGAGATCCCGAGCGCCGACGCGTTCCGGATCGCCGACATCCGCATCGAACTGGCCACCATCGCCTTGGATGGGATGCAATCCAGCAGATGAGCCGCTCCCCCGACGATGCGATCCTCGACGAGGGTCACCGACGCACCGAGGGTCGCCGCGACCGTCGCCGCAGCATGCCCGGCCGGGCCGCCCCCGACGACGAGCAAGGTCGGTGGATGTGGCTCTGGGTTCACGGTGTCTCCTCGCGATGAACGGACGGGTTCGTGGGCGGTCACGGGTGGTATCGACCGAAGACGTCCTCCAGCGCCGCCGATACCTCACCGACGGTGGCGTGGCGCTCGAGCGCGACCTTCATGGGATAGAGCAGGTTGTCGGTGCTCGACGCGGCTCGGCGGACCGCCTCGAGCGCCTCGTCGACGGCATCGTGATCACGCGCCGCCTTGAACGCCGCCAGCGCGGCGACCTGCCGCTGCTCCACCTCCGGGTCCACCCTCAGCACGTCCACCACGGGCTCGTCGGCGACGACGAACCGGTTGACGCCGACCACCACCTGGTCGCCGGCTTCCACCGCCCGGGCGTACCGGTACGCCGACTCCTCGATCTCGCGTTGCTGGAAGCCCGCCTCGATGGCGGCCACCGCCCCGCCGTGACCGTCGATGCGTTCGAGCAGCTCCATCGCCTCCGCCTCCAAGCGGTCCGTGGTGGCCTCCACGTAGTAGGAACCGGCGAGCGGGTCGACCACCTCGGGGACCCCCGACTCGAACGCCAGGATCTGCTGGGTCCTCAGGGCGATCATCGCGGCCTCCTCGGTCGGAAGGCCGAGGGCCTCGTCGTACGAGTTGGTATGCAGCGACTGGGCACCGCCGAGGACCGCGGCCAGGGCCTGGTACGCGGTACGTACGACGTTGTTCATCGGCTGTTGGGCGGTCAGCGTGGACCCCGCGGTCTGGGTGTGGAACCGCATCCGCCACGACGCCGGATCTTTCGCCCCGACCCGCTCCCGCATGAGCCGGGCCCACAGACGCCGTGCGGCGCGGAACTTGGCGGCCTCTTCGAACAGGTCGTTGTGGGCGTTCCAGAAGAACGACAGCCGAGGAGCGAACACGTCGACGTCGAGGCCGGCGTCCTTGGCGGCCTCGACGTAGGCGAGCCCGTCGGCGATGGTGAAAGCGATCTCCTGAGCCGCCGTCGATCCCGCTTCCCGGATGTGGTAGCCACTGATCGAGATCGTGTTCCAGTTGGGGAGCTCGGCGTTGCAGTAGGCGAAGACGTCGGTGATGATCCGCATCGACGGCGTGACCGGGTAGATGTAGGTCCCCCGGGCGATGTACTCCTTGAGGATGTCGTTCTGGATCGTGCCCCGGATCCTGTCGGGCCCGACGCCCTGGTCCTCGGCGACGATCTGGTACAACAACAGCAGGATCGCGGCGGTGGCGTTGATCGTCATCGAGGTGCTCACCGACCCGAGGGGGATCTCGTCGAACAGGACACGCATGTCGGCGATCGAGTCGATCGCGACCCCGACCTTTCCGACCTCGCCGGCCGCCATCGGATGATCGGAGTCGAGACCCATCTGGGTGGGCAGATCGAACGCCACCGACAACCCGGTCTGGCCGGCGTCCAGCAACGAGCGGAACCGCAGGTTCGTCGATCGGGCATCCCCGAACCCGGCGTACTGGCGCATCGTCCACAGCTTCCCGCGGTACATCGTCGGGTACGGGCCACGCGTGAACGGGTACTCACCCGGCTCACCCAGCTCGCGGCGGGGGTCCCACCCGGCGAGGTCCTCGGGACCGTAGACGGCCTTGTCCGGATCGTCCGGCGACATTGACGGGTCCTTACTCGAACCGGTTCCTAAGCTTTCGCGAGCCGATGCTACCCGTGGTGGAACCGGGCACCGCTCTGGCACGTTCCCTTCTGCGAGGACCCGCACATGGAACCCAACATCCACGAGATCCACCGTCGGGACCGCCGTGGACGACGGCTCCCAGCCTTCGCCGCGCTCGGCGTCCTCGTCGTCGTCGGAGCCACCTGGCTCGGGTTGTTCGAGTTCCTCGGCACCAACGCGGCCTACGGGACCGTGCAGGAGCTCGAAGACCGGTACATCTGCGACGTGTCCCGCTTCGATCTGTCCCTCCCCGACCTGTCGACGCTCTCGGAGGTCACCACCGCCGACGGGGTGCTGCTGGGCGAACTCACCGAACGCAACTCTCGGCCGATCCCCCTCGAGGAGATCCCCGACGTCGTGATCGCCGCCGCGCTGTCCTCCGAAGACAAGGACTTCTACGAGCACGAAGGCATCAACTACCGGGCGATCTTCCGGGCCGCCCTCGAGAACGCGGGCGGCCAGAGCGTCCAAGGTGGCTCCACCATCACCCAGCAGGTCGTCAAGCAGAACTTCCTGACGCCGGACCGGACGATCGAGCGGAAGATCTGCGAGGCGGTCGTCGCCGCCGAGCTGGAACGGCACTACACCAAGGACCAGATCCTCGAGTTCTACCTCAACTCGGTGTTCTTCGGCGCCAACGCCTACGGGGTCGAGGCGGGAGCCAGGGAGTACTTCGGCAAGGACGTCGACGAGCTCACCATCGCCGAAGCCGCCGCCTTGATGGCACCCATCCGCAACCCCACCTTCTATCACCCGCGTCTCCGCCCCGACAACGTCCTCAAGGCCCGCAACGACGTGATCGACCGCATGGCCCGCAACGGCTACATCACCGTCGCCCAAGCGACCGAGGCGAAGGCGGAGCCCCTGGGGGTCATCCCCCATCAGGAGTTCGAGGACCTCGCACCCCAGGTCATGATCGCCGTTCGCCAGGAACTGCTCCGCAACCCCGACTACGGCCTGGGCGAGACCTACCTGGAACGCAAGCGGGCGATCTTCGGCTGTCCGGCCGCCGACACCACGTGCACCGGAGGAGGCGGCCTCCGGATCGACGTCACGGTCGACTATGGCCTGCAGCAGGAGGCGAACCGAATCCTGCGGGCGTGGTTCCGGCCGGGGGCCGAGGGTCCGACCGGCGCCATCGCCACCGTCGACAACCGCACCGGGGCCATCAAGGTGATGGCGTCGGGCCTCGACTACGGCAACGACATCGAAGCCGGCCAGCGACCCTACGACCTGGCCACCCAGGGAGCCCGCCAGCCCGGCTCGTCCTTCAAACCGTTCACGCTGGCGGCTGCCCTCGAGTACGGCACCACCGACGGTCAGCCCGTGACCCTCGGCAGCTACTGGGACCAGTCGAGCCCGGCCGAGATCGACTGCGGGTTCCCATGCACGTCCAACGGCAACATCTGGACGGTCTCCAACGCCGGCGGCAAGACCGCCAAGAGCCTGCGGACCCTCGAATCGGCGACCTACAACTCGGTGAACACCGTCTACGCGCGTCTGGTGGCCAGGATCGGCCCGGACAAGGTCGTCGAGATGGCGCACCGTCTCGGCATCGACTCGCCGCTGAAGCCGTATCCGTCGATCACGCTGGGCTCGTTCGGTGTCAGTCCCCTCGAGATGGCTTCGGCGTACTCGACGTTCGCGAACTTCGGTGTCCGACGTGAGCCGTACCTGATCGAGCGGATCACCGCGGCAGACGGGACCGTCATCTACCAACACGCCCCGACCGAGCGACGGGTCCTGTCGGATTCGATCTCTGCGGCGGTCGTGGGCGCCATGAAGAAGGTCGTCACCAACGGCACCGGTCGTCGGGCGAACATCGACCGGCCCCAGGCCGGCAAGACCGGGACCGCCACCGACTACCGCGACGTGTGGTTCGTCGGGTTCATCCCGCAGTACTCGACCGCCGTGTGGGTCGGATACGCCGACAAGCAGGTCCCCATGCGCGACTTCACCGTCTGGAACGACCTCGAAGGCAAGGAGCAGTTCTACCGCCGGGCCTTCGGAGGTTCGCTCGCGGCTCCGATCTGGAAGCAGTTCATGCTGGAGTTGACCGACGGCCTCCCGGTCGAGGACTTCCCGCCGGATCCGCCAGGGACCGCCGTCTACCGGCAGACCCCCTTCACCCAGGTGCCCGATCTCGTCGACCTCGGCTCCGTCGACGAGGCCATCGACGCCCTCCTGGCCGTCGGTCTCGAACCGTCGGTCGTCGAGGTCGCCTCGAACGAGCCTGCCGGGACCCTCGTCGGTCAGGATCCCCTCCCGGGAACCCGCATCCGCCAGGGCACGGTCGTCACGGTCGAGATCTCCAACGGCCAACCCCCGACCGCCCCGCTGCTCGATCTGGTCGGGACCCCCCTGTCCGTGGTCGGCGCCCGCCTCGATGCCTTCACCGCCGAGACCGGCATCGATCTCGACTGGACCGCCCAGGAAGTGGCCACCGCCGAACCGTCCAAGTGGGGCACCGTCGTGGCGACGGATCCCGGCGCCGGGACGGTCGTGGCCTCCGGCGACCGTATCACGGTGTTCGTCGGCGTCCGTCCTTGAGGATCGGCGACCGGGGAGGCGCTCCGGACGCGGGACGGTCTCCCCTCCCGGCCTGGCCCTAACCTGACCCGATGCCTGCCTCCTCGTCGCCGCTGCGCCGCCTGTGGCGCTACGCAAGCCCCTACCGGAGCCGCGTGATCGGGGCGACCGTCTGGTCGGTGCTCAACAAGGCGATGGACATCGCCCCGCCGTTCCTGATCGGCATCGCCATCGACGTCGTCGTCCGACGCGAAGGGTCGTTCCTGGCTGGATCCGGCATCTCCGAGCCGCGTCTGCAGCTTCTCGCACTCGCCGGACTGACGTTGGCCGTATGGGCCCTCGAGTCGCTCTTCGAGTACCTCGCCAAGGTGACGTGGCGGAACCTCGCCCAGACCATCCAGCACGAGATGCGGGTCGACACCTACGCCAAGCTCCAGGAGCTCGACGTCGAGTTCTTCGAACGTCGAACCACCGGGGACCTGATCGCCGTCCTCAACGACGACGTGAACCAGCTCGAGCGCTTCTTGGACGTCGGTGCGGACGAGGTGATCCAGATGGCGACCACGGTCGTGCTCATCGGTGCTGCCTTCTTCGCCATCGCTCCGGGGGTCGCGTGGCTCGCGTTCCTCCCCATCCCACTCATCGCCTGGGGGTCGGTCCGGTTCCAACGCACGATCGAGCCTCGCTATGCAGCCGTCCGTGAGGAGGCCGCCTCCATCGCGACGTTGCTGTCGACCAACCTCGGAGGGATCGCCACCATCAAGGCGTTCACCGCCGAGGCGCGGGAGGTCGACCGGATCGCCGCCGCCTCCGATGCCTACCGTCGGGCCAACCGATCGGCGATCACCCTGTCGTCGGCGTTCTCACCGCTCATCCGGATCGCGATCCTCGTCGGGTTCACCGCCACCTTGGTGTGGGGCGGGTTCCTGGCCCTCGACGGGCAACTCAACGTCGGGTTGTACTCGGTGATGGTGTTCCTCACCCAGCGGCTCCTGTGGCCCTTGACTCGGCTGGGTGAGACCTTCGACCTGTACCAGCGGGCGATGGCGTCGACCCGGCGCATCCTCGACATCGTCGACACCACCGTCGACCTTCCCGACGGGGAGCTCCCGCTCACCCGAGCCGACGCGAGGTCCCCGATCCGTTTCGAGCACGTGTCGTTCGCCTACGTCCCCGGCCATCAGGTACTCGACGACCTCGACCTGACGGTGGAGCCCGGGTCGACCACCGCGTTCGTCGGGCCCACCGGATCGGGCAAGACGACCATCGTCAAGCTGCTGCTCCGCTTCTACGACCCCGATGGCGGGGCGATCACGCTGGCGGGGACCGACCTGCGCAGGATGCGACGTGGCGACCTCCGCCGCCAGCTCGCCCTCGTCGGCCAGGACGTCTACCTGTTCGACGGCACCGTCCGCGAGAACATCGCCTACGGCGTTCCGGACGCTCCCGAGCGCGACATCGAGGGCGCAGCGAGGGCGGCGGAGGCCCACGGCTTCGTCATGGAGCTTCCCGACGGCTACGACACGGTCGTCGGCGAACGCGGACAGAAGCTGTCCGGAGGCCAGCGCCAACGCCTCTCGATCGCCCGGGCGCTGTTGACCGATGCCCCGATCATCATCCTCGACGAGGCCACCTCGGCGGTGGACAATGAGACGGAGGCCGCGATCCAGCGGTCCCTCCGAGCCGTTGCCCATCACCGGACGATGATCGTCATCGCCCATCGCCTGTCGACGATCCGCCATGCCGACGCCATCCACGTGCTCGTCGGAGGACGGATCGTCGAGTCGGGCCGCCATGAGGAGCTCGTCGCGGCTGGCGGCGCCTATGCCCAGTTGTGGCGGGTCCAGACCGGCCAGAACGCGTCCACCGATCCGGGACGGGGCTGAAGCCGCCCGCTCTCGGCACCGCAGCGCAGGGCCCGCGACGACCATCCCAAGCGATTCTTTCGCGACCTCAACCGATGCTACTTGACTTCATCTGATGGTTATCGATACTCGAACCATGACCACCAAGCAGATCTCGGCGGCACCCGGAACCCACGACGTCGATGCTCGTCCTCCCATCGTCTCGCGGGAACCCGCCTCTCCTCCGGGTGCCGCCGCAGAGCTCCCCTATCCGCTGGCTCGTCCCACCGTGATCCCCCGCCCGATGGTCCATCCTCGCGTGTTCGAGGACCACCTCGCCGCCTTGGGGTATCCGCTCGACCACCCGTACGTTCGACGGTTCTGGACCGCCACCATCGGCCCGGGAGCGGTCGCCGACCTGCTGCGCCTCGCCGTCGCTGCCCGTCGCGGCCGCTCCCTGCCCCGCCCGATCCACCTCGCGGAGCTCGTGTACGAGGACCTCGTTCGACGGACACCCGAGGGTCTCGAGGTACGATCGACGGTCCCTCCCCTCTCCGCCGCTCAGGTCCAGCGACTCCATCCCGCGTTGCGCCGCGAGCACGCAACGATCCGCCTCGCCGGCCACCATCCCGGCGCCCGACGCTGAGCACCGAACGGGCACCGGTACCCTCGGGGCATGGACGCCCTCTGCGATCCGGCGCTCGACGCTCTCGGCGGCGCCGACGCCATCTTGGTCTTCACCGGCGCCGGCATCAGCACCGGATCGGGGATCCCCGACTTCCGGGGGCCGAACGGCCTGTGGAAGCGGATCGACCCCGACGACTTCGCCCTCGAGCGCCATCTGGACGATCCGGCGTTCCGCCGCTCGACCTGGCATCGCCATCTCCGGTCGCCCTTCCTCGGCGCCGTCCCCAACCCGGGCCATCACGCCGTGACCCGCCTCGTGACCTCCGGACGAGCGCTGGGGGTGGTCACCCAGAACGTCGACGGGCTCCACCGAGCCGCTGGGCTCGAGCCGGAGCTCCTGGTCGAGATCCACGGCGATGCCTCCCGCGTCGCGTGCGTCTCGTGCGGGGCACGAGAGCCGATCGACGACGTCGCCGCACGATGGGAAGCCGGCGAGGAGGACCCGGCCTGCCTGCGCTGCGGGGGGATCATGAAGCCCGATGTGGTCTTCTTCGGTGAGGCGCTCCCCCGGGAGGCGACCATCCGCGCTTGGGCGATGGCCGACCGCGCCGACGCCGTCCTCGTCGTCGGCTCGAGCCTGTCGGTCTATCCGGCGGCGTCGATCCCCCTCGAGATCGCCGGGCGCGGCGACCCGATGGTCGTCGTCAATCGGGGGCCGACGGACCACGACCCGTTGGCGACCGTCCACCTCGACGGCGACGCCTCCGACCTCCTCCCCCGACTCGTCGATGCCCTCGTCACGACAGGCTCCTAAGCTCGACCCGGGAGGCACATGTGGACTATCGAGCGCTCGTCGATGCACTACGGACCCGAGTGGTCGAGATCGACCCGACGGCGGTGGCCGCCGACCCGCCCGACGTCCTGATCGACATCCGTGAGCCCGAAGAACGGGCCACCGGGCGGATCCCCGGTGCGCTGGAGATCCCCCGAGGCACCCTCGAGATGACGATCGAGACGGCCGTTCCCGACCGCTCGAGCCGCATCGTGTTGTACTGCAGCGGGGGTCATCGTTCGATCCTCGCCGCGCGGACCCTCGGAGAGCTCGGATACGAGCACGTCGCATCCCTCGCCGGAGGGTACGACGCATGGAAGGCGGCGGGCCTGCCATCGGACGGCGGAGGTGGTCTCAGTATCGATCAGCGCATCCGCTACGACCGGCACCTGCGCGTCCCCGAGATCGGCGAGAAGGGTCAGCTCCTCCTGCTCGAGTCCAGCGTGCTCGTCGTCGGTGCCGGCGGCCTCGGTTCTCCGGCCGCCATGTACCTGGCAGCGGCCGGTGTGGGCCGGATCGGGCTCGTGGACGACGACACGGTCGACCTGTCGAACCTCCAGCGCCAGATCCTCCACGATACGACCACGATCGGACGACGGAAGGTGGATTCGGGTGGGGCGACACTGCGCCGTCTCAACCCCGACGTCGAGGTCGTCACCCATCCGGTCCGCCTCGGCGCCGACAACGTACTCGACCTCCTCGACGGCTACGACGTCGTGGTCGACGCGGCGGACAACTTCCCGACCCGGTACCTGCTCAACGACGCGGCCCTGAAGGCCGGCGTCCCGGTCGTCCACGGTTCGGTCTATCGGCTCGAGGGCCAGGTGACGGTCTTCGATGCGACCGAAGGGCCGTGCTACCGGTGCCTGTACCCCCTCCCGCCGCCGCCCGAGCTCGCGCCGTCGTGCGCCGAGGCGGGCGTGATCGGGTCACTGCCTGGGGTGATCGGGTCGATCCAGGCCGTGGAAGCCGTCAAGCTGCTCGTCGGCATCGGCGATCCGCTGCGTGGACGGCTCCTCCTGTACGATGCCGCCGAGCAGCGGTTCACCGAGCTGAGCACCCGCCGCGATCCCCATTGTCGGGCGTGCGGCATCGACCGATCCGACATCGTGCTGGTCGACTACGACCCGAGCTGCGCTCCACGCCGGCCCGGCGACGACCGCCTGCTCAGATGACGTGAACGCCGAGGGGGAGGGCGGCCGCTTCGATCGGCCGATGCCTCGGCACCGGTGCCCGCCGGAGGGCGGTCTGGGTGGATGGAGCCGTGGCGGCGGCGACCTCGTTGGCGACCGGCTCCGCGCTCGGGGTCCCGACGACGGGCTCGGGGACCGTGGTCGTGGTCGTGGTCGTGGTGGTCCCGCCGCCGTCGAGGAGATCGTCTGCGCCCTTCATGAACACGACGGTCACCCACATGCGGTCGGCGGATTCGACGGCGACGCCGACCCCGACGTAGTTGAAGTCGCCCAGGATGTTGCCCCGGTGGGTCGCCGAGGCCATGAAGGCGGCGTGGATGGCATCGACCGAGGCCCCCGAGCCGATGTTCTCGCCGAGGGCGATCCAGCCGGAGGTGACCGACCCGAGGGCCGGGTTGTGGAAGAGGTTGCCGTCGGCCATCATCCGTTGCGACTGAGCCCTGGCGTCATCGACGAGATCCCCGTAGACCCGCAGTGGCGCGAGACCGCGAGCGGTCCGCTCGGCGTTCATCTTGGCGACGAAGCTCCCCTCGCTGCCGGCGATGGCGGGAGCGATCTGGAGCAAGGCGCCCACCATGGCGAGGACGCCCACGACGACGAATCTCCTCCGCACCAGCCCTCCTCGATACGCAAGGTGGTCGAATTACCACTGTGCGTATCGGGCCGGTCGCTGCCCCCCTTGAGTGGTTCTCCGCCGAGTCGTCCGGTCAGGAAGCCAGCGAGCGAGCCAGCTCGACGATCGTACGGACCCCGAAACCGGTGCCGCCCTTGGTGATGTAGTGTTCCTCGCTCGCCGCCCGGGCCGGCCCGGCGATGTCCAGATGCACCCAGGGCCGCTCGCCCACGAACTCGTCGAGGAGCAACGCCGCGGTGATCGCCCCACCCCAACGCTCCCCCGTGTTCTTCATGTCGGCGATCGCCGAATCGATCATCTTGCGGTACTCCCGTTCCAGGGGGAGCTGCCACACCGACTCGCCCGCCGTCCGAGCTGCGGTCACGACCCGTTCGATCGCGTCGTCGTCGTTCCCGAGCACCCCCGCGATCTTCGGGCCCAGCGCCACCTTGCACGCACCCGTCAGCGTGGCCACGTCCACGATCAGATCCGGTTCCGTCTCGGCCACGTAGGCCAGTCCATCTGCGAGCACCAACCGGCCCTCCGCATCGGTGTTGAGGACCTCGATCGTCTTGCCGTTGTACGCCGTCAGGACGTCACCGGGGCGGATCGCCCCGCCGCCGGGCATGTTCTCGGTGATCGGGGTGACCGCCACCACGCGCACCGGCAGCCCCAGAGATGCGATCACCTTCACCGCCCCGAAGACCGCCGCCGCACCAGCCATATCGGTCTTCATCTCCTCCATCGACTTGGCCGGCTTGAGCGACAAGCCCCCCGAGTCGAAGACGATGCCCTTGCCGACCAGCCCCAACGACGCGGTGGCGCCGTCGGGTTCGTACCGCATCACCACCATCCGGGGAGCGCGCGCCGAACCGGCGGCGACCGCCAAGAGACCGCCGAACCCCATCTCGACGCATGCCGCCTCGTCGTAGACGTCGACCTGCACCGATCCCGACAACCCACGAGCGATCTCGGCGAGGGCCTCCGGCGGCTTGGCGACCGCCGGTTCGTTCACCAGATCCCTGGCCAGCGCGACCCCCTCGGCGATCATCCGGCCCGCGGCGATCTCGTCGTCGACGGCGCCCGCGTCGAGGAGCACCAATCGCTCGTTGCGGCGAGGCTTGGGATCGGAGCGGTAGCGATCGAACGAATAGGAACCGAGCAGGTATCCCACCGCGACGGCCTCCACGGCGCCGTCGATGTCGATCCGGTGCAGCGTCGTGGCGACGGTCCTCGAGCGACCCGACCTGGAGGCGGCCGTGCCCGCCGCTCGCCGCAACGCCTCGGCGTCGACCTCGTCACCGAGACCGAGGAACATCACGTCGCCGTACGGGAGCTCGTCCGCGACGGGCAGGACCGCCACCTGACCGCGCTTGCCCTCGAAGTCGACGGCCTCCAGGAAGGTCTCCACCCTGCCGTCGAGGGCATCCCGGACCTCCCCGGCGCCCGGACCCCAGGTGAGGTCCGACAGCACCGGCACGACCAGCCGGTCGCCCCGCTCTTCGCCGATGCCTCCGCCGATCGCGATCTCCATCGTCACTCCTCCGGGTCCTCTCTCGTCGGTGTCCACGTCCGTTCGGTGCTGCGAGCCAGCATGAACAGGTAGTCGGCCAACCGGTTGAGGTACGGCACCACCCGGCTGTCGGCGATCTCCGCCTCCCGCTCATGGGTGACCGCGCGGCGTTCGGCCCGCCGCACGACCGTGCGCGCCACGTCGAGCGCGGCACCCACCGGGTCGCCCCCCGGAACGACGAACTCGGTCGGAGCGCCGACGCGTTCGACGAGCGCGTCGATCCGCGCCTCGAGCTCGGCGACCATGGCGTCGTCGACCCGGCTCACACCGGGCTCGAGCCTGTGGTGGTTCTCGGGTGCCGTGGCCAACTCAGCGGCGGCGACGAACAACCCCCGTTGGACCTCGAGGATCGCCTCGGCGACCGCGTCGTCGGCCGCGGCCCGGGCGACGGCGAGCGCCGACACGGCCTCGTCGACGGTGCCGTACGCCTCGGGTCCCGAAGCGTCCTTGGGGACCCGCCCGCCATAGAACAACCCGGTCTCGCCCCGGTCTCCTCGTCTGGTGTAGATCTTCGCCATGGCACGGAAGGCTAGGCGAACGCGCCTGCGGCGAGGGCACGACCGAGGGCGACGACACCGAACGTCGTCAGGACCGCGAGGTAGGACAGGCCCGTGGCGGCCATGACGCCCGAATACCGGGGCTCCGACAACGAGAACCAGACACCGACCAGCAGCAGCGCCGTGAAGGCGGCCAGCACCAGGTAGGTCACGGTGAAGACACCTTCCGCCCCCGACAAAGCCAGCGTGTTCGATCCGACCACGAAGGCGACCTCGCCCGCGAGCCCGATACCGCCGATCACATCGAGGACCTTCAACGATCGCCGCGGCAGCCGCGGGTCCACGAGGAACCAATGCCCGAGGAGCATCTCGGTGGTCACCCCGCCGAACAGCACGGCGCCGGTCGCCACACCGAGCCACGGCGAGTCGACGGACGCCACGATCCCGAACCCGGCCGCGGCCAGGCCGAACCCCACCGCGGCCACTCCCGGCCGTCGGGCGACGACGGATGCGCCCAGTGCGAGAACCACCCCGGCCCACGCCACCGCCTGGCCCGACACGAAAGCGGCGATGCCACCGAAGAGGACCACGCTGGCACCGGTCACCCACAGGAAGCCGGGACCGACGATCCGCCAACGAGCCACGAGGGCAGCGCCGGCCGCGATCCCCGCCGCGAACAGGGCGAGCACGAGGGTCGGAGTGAGGTTCATCGGCGGGCCGCTAGCCCAAGGCCTCGAGCCAACGCCCGATCCGCTCGGCGACGGCGGCCGGCGTGAAACCGAAGTGCTCGGCGATGTCCGTCCACGGCGCCGAGGCTCCGAACCGGTCGATCCCGATGTGCAGGGCCTGAGGCCCTCCGAATCGCTCCCAGCCGATGGTCGTTCCCGCCTCGATCGTGACCATCGGGAGGCCGTCACCGAGCGTCGACCGACGGTACTGCGCGTCCTGACGGAAGAACACCTCCCAGCACGGCAGGCTCACGACCCGCACCGACACGCCGCGAGCCTCGAGCTCCGCCGCGGCGGCCTCGGCCACCCAGACCTCCGAGCCAGTCGCCACGGCGACGACATCGGTCCCCTCTCGCCGGATGTAACCGCCGCGGCGAACCGCCTCCGGGTCGGGAGCGACTTCGGGAACGGGCAGGCCTTGGCGGGTCAGGACGATCCCCGTCGGCCCGTCGCTCCGGCCCACGGCCCACTCCCAGGCCACCGCCGTCTCGGTCGGATCGGCGGGTCGGACGACCCACAGGTTCGGGATGGCGCGAAGCGACATGAGCTGTTCGATCGGCTGGTGGGTGGGCCCGTCCTCGCCGAGGAACACCGAATCGTGGGTCCACACGAAGATGGAGGGTGCCTCCATCAGCGCCGCCAGACGCACCGACGGCCGCATGTAGTCGGAGAACACCAGGAACGTCGCGCCGTAGCCGCGTTGGCCTCCGTGGATCGAGATCCCGTTCACCGCCGCAGCCATGGCGTGCTCGCGGATACCGAAATGCAGGTTACGGCCCAACCGGTCGTCGGCGGAGAACGACGCCGACGCCTCGATGAGGGTGTTGGTCGACGGCGCGAGATCGGCGGATCCCCCGACGAGATCGGGGCGTTCGGCGGCGAGGCGCTGGATGACCGCCCCGCTGAGCTTCCGGGTCGCCACCGACGTACCCGCTGCCGCCGGCGGCGCCGGAAGACGAACGGGAGCCGGACGCATGTGAGCTTCCCACCGCCGCGCCAGCTCCGGGTCCTCGAGGAACGCCGCGTCGCGGCGGCTCTCCCAGGCTGACCGGGCCGCCCGCCCACGATCCATGGCTCGGTCGAAGAACTCGTACACCGCCGCCGGGACCTCGAAGGGCGGCAGCTCCCAGCCCATGATCTCCTTCGTCCGCCGGATCTCCTCCTCGCCCAGCGGCGCGCCGTGGGCCTCCGGCGTGTCCTGCTTGGTGGGCGCACCGAAACCGATGTGGGTGTAGCACACCACCAGCGACGGCTTGGAACGTTCGGCCACCGCCTCCTCGATGGCCTCGGCGACCGCCGAACGATCGTGGCCGTCGACGGCGAGCGTGTGCCACCCGTAGGCATCGAATCGGGCCGCCACGTCCTCGCTGAAGGTCAGGTCGGTATGGCCCTCGATGGAGATGTGGTTGTCGTCGTACAGGTACACGAGCTTCCCCAACTCGAGATGCCCTGCCAGTGACGCCGCCTCCGAAGCGACGCCTTCCATGAGATCGCCGTCGGAGACGAAGGCGAACGTTCGATGATCCACGAGCCGTTCACCGAAGGTCGCCCGGAGGCGTTCCTCGGCGATCGCCATCCCCACCCCGGTGGCGAACCCCTGCCCCAGGGGACCGGTGGTCATCTCGATCCCCCGAGCCGGATCCCGCTCGGGATGACCCGGCGTCACCGAACCCCATTGACGGAACGCCCTGATGTCGTCCATCGTGACCTCGAACCCCGATAGGTGGAGCAACGAGTACAGGAGCATCGAGCCATGTCCGTTGGAGACGATGAACCGATCGCGATCGGGCCAGGTCGGGTCGGCGGGATCGACCTCGAGGAAGCGGGACCACAGGACCACCGCCAGGTCGGCCATCCCCATGGGCATACCCGGATGGCCGGAGTTCGCTCGTTGGACGGCATCCATCGACAGGACCCGGATCGTGTCGACGGCGAGTTGTTCGACGCTCTTGTTCATCAGACCTCCTGGGACGGCAGGCTACCGGCTCGTCACTCGACGACGTACAGGACACGGTCGGAGCGGTTGAGCCGCTCGACACCGTCGGCGGTGACCACGACGATGTCCTCGAGGCGCATCCCCCACCGGCCCGCCATGTAGATCCCCGGTTCGATCGAGAAGGTCATGCCGGGCTCCAGGGCCGTGTCGGAACCCTCCACGATGTACGGTGCTTCATGGGTCTCGAGGCCGATCCCGTGACCGGTCCGATGGATGAACGCCTCGCCGTATCCGGCCTCGGCGATCACCGTCCGGGCGGCCCGGTCGATGGCCCCGGCCGTCGCTCCCGGGCGGACCGCGGCGATGGCGGCCTCCTGGGCCCGACGCAGGGCCGCGTAGGCGGCGGACACCTCGGAAGTCGGCTCACCGACACACAAGGTGCGGGTGGAGTCGGACCGGTACCCGGCCATGCCGCCACCGATGTCGACGACGATGGTGTCTCCTGGGGCCATCACCCGGGATCCAGGCTCGTGATGCGGCGATGCGGCGTTGGGCCCGGAGGCGACGATCGTGAAATCGACCTCCTCGTGGCCGGAGGCGAGAAGGAGGTCCGCGATGATCCTCGCCATCTCGCGCTCGGTGGTGCCGGAGAAGCGAAGGTCACGGAGCGACGCCATGGTCGCGTCGACCGCCGCCGCGACCGCCGCGAGCGCGGCCAGCTCTTCGGGGTCCTTCCGGATCCTCAGCGACCGCATGATCGGGTCGGCCGACGTGAACTCGACGCCGGGCATCCGGCGCTGGATGGCCAGGAGGAACCGGCTCCACGTCTGGGCGCCGATGGCGACGCGGTGAGCTCCATCGAGGAGCTCGGCGACGATGTCGATCGGATCGTCCGTCTCGGACCAGGTAACGACACGGAAGGCCGGGTCGGGAACGACTCGGGGGGCCTCGAGTTCGGGAACGACCAGTGCGGCAGCCGCCTGTGGCCGGACCACGAGCATCGTGAGGCGTTCCAAGGGTACGGCGCGGTAGCCGGTCAGGTAGGGCAGATCCGCTCCCACCGACAGGCCCATCGCGTCGACGCCATCATGCTGCATCGCAGCGATCGCTCTGGCGATCCGGTCGGCGTGGCGGGTCGGGTCGTTCACCGGGCGGCAGCGAGCGAGTCCCTGGCATGGTACGAGGACCGGACGAGCGGGCCGGCCTCGACGTGTGCCAGTCCGAGCCGCCGGCCTTCGGCCGCATAACGCTCGAACTCGGCGGGCTCGACGTACCGATGGACCCGACGGTGCCTGGGGGTCGGACGCAGGTACTGGCCGATGGTGACGATGTCGACCCCGACGGCCCGGAGGTCGGCCAGCGCCCCCATGACCTCATCCTCGGTCTCACCCATGCCGACGATCAGTCCGGACTTGACCGTCCGCGTCGGGTCGTGCCGCTTCGCCCTGGCCAGGAGCGCCAGCGAGCGGCCGTAGTTCGCCGCGGTCCGGATGTCACGCTGCAGCCGCAGCACCGTCTCGGTGTTGTGGTTGAGCACCTCGGGTTTGGCGTCCAGCACCGTCTCGAGGGCCTCCAGATCGCCCTTGAAATCGGGGATGAGCACCTCGACGGCACAGTCTGGGATCCGATCCCTGATGGCCCTGATCGTCGCCGCGAAGATCCCGGCACCGCCATCGTCGAGGTCGTCGCGGTTGACCGAGGTCAACACGGCGTGCTGCAACCCCATCGCCTCGACGGCGGCTGCGGCCCGGTCGGGCTCGCCGGTGTCGACGACCTCGGGCCGTCCGGTGGTGACGTCGCAGAAGGCGCAGGCTCTGGTGCACCGATCCCCGAGGAGCATGAGCGTCGCGGTGCCCGACTGCCAGCATTCGTAGATGTTCGGGCATCCCGCCTCCTCACAGACGGTGTTGAGGGACAGGTCGCTCATGAGCCGCTTCAGGTCCCGATACCCCTCCGTGCGGAGGTTCGCCTTGACCCGCATCCAATCGGGACGCTCGGGCTCACCCGCCAGCACGCCCCGGATCGTGATGGGCGTCTCGCTTCGGCGCTCGGGGGAGAACACCCCCGAGGCGACCATCTCGTCCACATCGAAGCGGCGCCCTCCCGCCCCTCGAGCGAAGGCGGCGAGCTGCACCTCGGGCTCGCCCGCCGACAGCGTCCCGAGGCGGGCCAGGAGGCAGGACACGACCTCCTCCACGTCGACGTCGCGTCCGAGCAGAGCCGTCAGCGACGTGACCGGCCGATCCGCGATGCCACACGGCACGATGTGCGAGAAGTACGACAGGTCGGGTGCGACGTTGAGGGAGAAGCCGTGCATCGAGACCCCGCGCGAGACCCGAACCCCTACCGCGGCGACCTTGCCGGCGACCGTCCACACCCCGGTGTAGCCGGGTTCGGTCCAGGCTTCGACCCCGAGGTCGGCGAGGGCCGCCACCAGCATCCGTTCGATGCGTCTCACGTGCCCGACGACGTCGAAGCCGGAGTCCAACCTGGGGACGGCCACGATCGGGTAGCCGACGAGCTGACCGGGGCCGTGGTAGGTGATGTCGCCTCCGCGGTCGACGGCGATGAGCTCGGCACCGAGCTCAACGAGACGATCGGGCTCGACGACGAGGTTCGACCCGTCGCCGTTGCGTCCGACGGTGAAGGTGTGCGGGTGCTCGAGGAGGAACAGGTAGTCGTCGTCGATGTGCCCGACGGCGCGGGCGTCGTGGACGGCGCGCTGCAGGTCCCACGCCTCCCGGTACGGGAGGCGGCCGAGCCAACGGACCCGGAACCGCCCGGCGGGATCGGTCACGCCAGTTCCTGCTCCCAATCCCACGTCTCGATCGTCTCTTTGATCCGGCGGAGGAAGAGCACCGCGGTGGAGCCGTCGAAGGCTCGGTGATCCCACGTGAGGCCGAGGATCCCGATGTGATGGATGGCGATCGCGTCGGTGCCGTCGGGGCCCTCGACCACCGTCGGTCGCTTCACCACCGTGTCGGTCGACAAGATGGCGACGTTGGGGAGGTTGAGGATGGGCACCGAGGTGAAGGAACCGAAGGGTCCCGGGTTGGTGATCGAGAACGTGCTGCCCGAGATGTCGTCGGGTTCGAGTCGGCCTTCCCTCGCCTTGCCGGCCTTGGCCCGGATCTCACGGGCGAGACCCTTGAGGGTGAGCCCGTCGGCGTTGGGGACGGTCACGACCACGAGGCCCTGTTGATCGAGATCCACGGCGATGCCGAGGTTGACGACCGAGTGGAGCACCTGGACCCCTCGTTCCAGGTAGAACGAGCTGTTCACCGCGGGGAACGCCTTGAGCGCGTCGACGGTGGCCCTGGCGATGAACGGCAGGTAGGTGAGGGAGAACCCCTCCCGCTGCTTCCACTCGGCCTTGTGGGCCTGACGGATCCGCTCGACGTTCTCGTAGTCCACCTCGACGGACGTCCACACGTGGGCGGTGGTGCGCTTGGTCTCGACCAGGTTCTCGGCGATCCGCTTCCGGAGGCGAGACAGGTCGACGACCTCGTCGCCTGGCAGGAGCGGGATGCCGGCGGGTGTCGACGACGGGGCCGATGCTGGAGCAGCCGGTGCGGCGGGAGGTGGCGGGGCCGTCGGGGCGGGGGGAGCCTCGGCCGACCGGACCGCCGCCGGTGCGCTCGGCGTCGGGGGCGGCGCGGTCGTGGCGGTCGGTTCGGGTGCCTCGGCGGGAGCAGCGGGCGCGGGCTCCACGGTGACCTCGATCTGGGGGGCGACCGTCCCGCTCTCGATGACACGCTCGATGTCCTTGCGGGTGATCCGGCCGCCCTCGCCGGTGCCGGTCACCGTCTCGAGGTCGATGCCATGCTCCGCGGCGAGTCGACGCACGACCGGCGACAGCAACATCGAACGGGCACCCGCGGGTCGCGGCGGGGCGGTTCCCGCAGGCGCCGGCGCGGCCGGCGCGGTCTCAGCCGGCGCGACCCCCGTCGGACCCGTCACCACCGGCGCAGCCTCGGCCGGCGCGACCCCCGTCGGACCCGTCACTACCGGCGCAGCCTCGGCCGGCGCAGCCTCGGTCGGCGCGGTCGATGCTTCACCGGACTCGGCGATGACCGCCAACGGCGTTCCCACCCCCACCGTTTCGCCTTCGGGCACGAGGATCTCCTGGAGGACCCCGGAGGCCGGCGACGGCACCTCGGTGTCGACCTTGTCCGTCGAGATCTCGAGGAGGACCTCGTCCTCGTCGATATGGTCCCCGGGCTGCTTCAGCCAGGCGAGGATCGTTCCTTCGGTGACGGTCTCACCGAGCTGGGGCATGGTCACGGTCACCGGCATCGGGATGTGCTCCTTCGCTGCTGTTTCGGTCGTCCCATCAGATCGTGGAGAGCTCGCGCACGACGTCGGCGACGTCGTCCACCTGAGGAAGATACGCATCCTCGAGGACGGCGGCGAACGGGATGTGCGTCATCGGAGGCGTGACCCGCCGCACCGGTGCGTCGAGATCCCAGAACAGTTCGTCGGCGACCCTGGCGGCGATCTCCGAACCGATCGACGCCACCGGCACGTCCTCCTGCACGACCACCAGGCGTGAGGTCCTCGCCACCGACGAGAACACCGTCTCCCAGTCGATCGGCGCCACGGTGCGAAGATCGACCACCTCGACCGAGATGCCCTCGGAGGCGAGGGACTCGGCGGCCGCCAGACAGGTGTGCACCATCGCGGCCCAGGCGACGAGGGTGACGTCGGATCCGGATCTCGTGATCGTGGCCGTTCCCAACGGGATCTCGAAGTCCCCCTCGGGCACCGGCGCCTTGATGCTCCGATAGAGCTTCTTGTGCTCGAGGAACACCACCGGGTTCGGATCCCTGATGGCGGCCAGGAGCAGACCCTTGGCGTCGACCGGGTTCGACGGGCAGACCACCTTGAGGCCAGGATGATGCGCCACGAGGCCCTCCGGGCTCATCGAGTGGAACGGCCCGGCCCGGAGACCGGCCCCGCTGGGACCGCGGACGACCATCGGGACCGGATGTCCCGTCTTCCAGTAGTACTTGGCGGCCTCGTTGACGAGCTCGTCGAGACCGGGATAGATGAAATCGGTGTACTGGAGCTCGGCGATCGGTCGACGATCCATGAGCGCGCTCCCCACGGCCGCTCCGATGATGGCGGACTCGGCGATGGGCGTGTCGACGACACGCCCGGCTCCGAAGCGATCGTAGATCCCGGCAGTGACCTTGAACGCTCCGCCGAAAGGCCCGACGTCTTCACCGAGGAGGAACACCCGCTCGTCGCGTTCCATCTCCTCCACCATGGCCGAGCGGATCGCGTCGAGCATCGTGACCGGCTCACCCGAAGCCGGCCGCGGCTCGGGAGCGCGGGGTCCGGTCCGTGGAGCGAAGACGTCCGTCGCCACCGTCCCGGGATCCGGATCGGGACGGGACTGTGCCCATTCGATGGCAGCCTTGACCCGCCGCGACACCTCGTCGGCGATCCGCAGGATCTGTTCGTCGTCGAGGATGCCTTCGTCGATGAGGAGGCTCTCGAAACGGGCGATCGGGTCGCGCTCGAGCCAGCGTTCCCGCACCTCGGGATCGACGTAGTCGGCGGGGTCGTGGCCGGCGTGGCCGAAGTGACGGAAGGTGACGGCCTCGATCAGCGACGGTCCACCGCCGCCTCGAGCTCGCTCGACGGCTTCGGCGGCGGCGTTGTAGCAGGCCACGACATCGTTGCCGTCGATGACCGAGTGCGGGATGCCGTACCCTTGGCCCCGATCGGCGAAGTGCTCGAGCCGGGTCTCCCGCTCGTTGGGGGTCGAGTAGGCGTACTGGTTGTTCTGCACGGTGAACACGACCGGGAGCTGGAGCACGGCGGCGGTGTTGACGGCCTCGTGCCAGGTTCCGGTGGCGGTCGCACCTTCGCCGCAATCGGCCAACGCCACCCGATCCTCGCCGCGCTGGCGGAAGGCCAACGCGCATCCGACGGCGACGGGGTAGGCGTCGGGCAGGGGGGAGATGACCATCAACGTGCCCTTCTCCAGGACCCCGAAATGGCTGTTGCCGTCCCGCCCCTTCGTCGGCGACTCGGCCTTCCCGAAGAAGTTCAGCAGGGTCTCTTCGATGGTCACGCCCTTGGTGAGCTGCATCATGAGATCCCGATGGGTCCCCCCGAACACGTCGCGAGCTTCGAGCGCCGACGCGAACCCGACCTGCGCGGCCTCTTGACCGACACCGGGGTAGACGGCACCACCCAGGCGGCCTCCCCGGTACATGTTGTGCAGCCTCGTCTCGAGCGTACGCCCGAGCACCATCAGCTCGTACATCTGCCGGAGCCGATCGGCACCGAGTTCGGCTGCGGGTCCTACGAGTTGCATCGGTCTCCTCAGTGCAGCGGGCGTCCGGCGGCGGCGAGCAGGGTCTCCCCGATGGCCTCCGACACGGTGGGGTGAGCATGGACGAACGATGCCGCCTCGGTCGGGAGCGCCTCCCAACCGACGACGTACATGAGCTCGTGGATGAGTTCACCCGCGGACGGGTCCACCACGGTGGCGCCCAGCACGGGCCCGTTCCTCTCGGCCACGATCTTGACGAGCCCGCCCGTCTCGCCGTGGATGATGGCCCGACCGATCCCGCGCATCCCGTGTGACGTGACCTCCACGTCGTAGCCTCGTTCACGGGCGCCGGCCTCGGTGAGCCCCACCTGGGCCACCTCGGGGTGGGTGTAGACGACCATCGGCACCGCCCGGTAGTCGACCGGGGCCGGAACGCCGGTGGCGATGTGGGTGATGGCGGCCATCCCCTCGGCGAAGCCGACGTGGGCCAGCTGCGGGGTTCCGGCGACGATGTCACCGACGGCGTAGACGCCGGGTTTCGAGGTCTGCATCGTCTCGAGGTCGACGGTGACGAACCCGCGGTCCATCGCGATGCCGGCCTCGGCGATCCCGGCTCCTTCGGTGAACGGCGCCCGCCCGGTGGCGACGAGGACGACATCGACCTCGACCGCGTCGTCGCCGAAGGGCACCACGACGCCCCCGTCGGTGAACCGTGCCGGGTCGACGCGGACTCCGGTCCTCACCTTCACCTTCTTCTTCTTGAACGATCGTTCGACCGCCTTGGCCGCCTCGGGCTCCATTCCTGGCAGGATCTGGTCGACCATCTCGAACAGGTGCACCTCGGAGCCGACGTCGGCGAGGAGCGAGGCGAACTCGGCTCCGATCGCGCCCGCTCCGACGATCGCGACGCGATCGGGACGTCGGTCCCAATCGAGGGCGTGGGTCGAGGTGACGACGCGCTCACCGTCGATGTCGTAGCCGGGGATCGACTGTGGCACCGACCCGGTGGCCAGGATCACGTGACGCCCTTCGAGCAGCTCAGTCGATCCGTCGTCGGCGCGCACCTCGACGCCGCCGCCGACCAACCGCCCGAAGCCGCTCCTCACGTCGGCACCGCGGGACGCCAGGAGGCCGGACAGGCCCTTGACGAGGCCATCGACCACCTTGGTCTTGCGGGCTCGTGCGGCACCCCAGTCGAGCTGCGGCGCGGAGGTCTCGACACCGAACTCCCCGGCGCGGCCGATCATCGAGTAGACCGCCGCGGTCTCCAGCCAGGTCTTGGCGGGGATGCATCCGCGCAGCAGGCAGGTCCCCCCGACTCGTTCCTTGGTGACCAGCGCCGTCGACAGGCCGAAGTTGTGGGCGTAGAGCGCGGCGGCATAGCCGCCGGGTCCTCCGCCGATGATGACGACGTCGTACACGGTTCCTCCGGGGATGGGTATCGTCGCGAGACTAGTGGACCCTCGGGTCGCTCGCCGACGCCCCCGGGTACCATGCGCCGATGCAGACCCGGTACCTGATCCTCGTGTCGCTCGTCGCAGCGCTGGCCATCCTCGTCGCCGCTGCGCTGTGGTTCACGGGCTTGTAACGCCCCGTGACCGCCTTCGCCGTGCCTCCCGCCGAGCGGTACGCCCTCATCGAGGGCGAGATCGTGGTGGCGTTCACCGACCGACCGCCGGAGCACCACCACCTCGCCGTCATCCCAGGGGAGCCTCTCCCGCTCGACGCCCTGAAGCCCGCGTACCGGAGATGGTGCGGGATCGAGCTCCCCGACGACGGCGTCGAAGCGGAGGTGGTGAGCACCGACGACCTGGCCCTCTTCGACCCGGCTCAGGTATTCGCCCGGCACCTGCGGATCGACCTGCCGGCGTCCGGCCAGCTCGTGGTGCTCCGGGTCCGGGTCCACGGCCGCGAGGTGCTGTCGGACGTGGCCTTCGGCGCCCGCGTTCGGGCCGTGACCACGGCCATGCGATGACGACCTTCGATCTGACCACCGCCGACGGCCTCCGCCTCGAGGCACGTTGGGACGTGGCGGACGACCCGCTGGGTACGGTCGTGCTGTGCCATCCCCATCCACTGCATGGCGGCACGATGACGGCTCCGTTGATGGGAGCGATCACCGACGTCCTCGTCGAGCACCGACTGTCGGTGCTCCGGTTCAACTTCCGAGGTGTCGGCGGATCGGAGGGCTCTCACGGCGGCGGCGAAGCCGAACTCCTCGACATCGACGCCGCGACGGACGCCGCCGCCGCGGCCTACCAGGATCTCCCATCGGCGCTGTCGGGGTGGTCGTTCGGGGCCGCGACGGCATTACGGTGGTCGGCGGTGCGGCGATCGGCGCGCCCGTATGTCGGCGTCGCTCCACCGGTCCGTTCCGAGCTGACCCCGTGGCTTCCCGCTCCCGACGAGCTCGAGCCCGCCCACCGCAGCTTCGTCGTCGGCGAGCGAGACCAGTTCGTGCCGGTGGCGGACCTGGAGGCGTACGCACGGGCCATCGGAGCCGCGGTGCACGTGATCGCCGGAAGCGATCACTTCTTCTACTTCCGGGAGCGACGTGTCGGTGAGCTCGTCGCCGCCGACCTATCGGCGGCGATGGACGAACCCGCGGTTGGCGGCCTCCGGTAGCGTGTCGGGTCCGAACGCCTGCAGGAGATCCCGATCGAGCAGATCGTCCTCGACCGCTCGGGTGGACAGCTCCGCGAACTCCTCGGGCTCGTCGCAGTCGTAGACCCGCATCGTGTCACGGGTCCCGACGAACCGATGTTCCTCGAAGCGCGCGAGTCGAGCCATGGACGCGAGCCTACCCGCGATGCGAGCCGCCCGTCACGGGGTCTCGATGATGCGGACGGCGGCCGACGAGAGCCCGTTGGCGGCAGCCCGGAGCACGATCGTCCCCTCGACCGCGTCGTTGCCGAACGCGACCTTCCACTCTGCCGCGGTGCCGCCGGTCTCGGTGACCTGGAAGCCGCCGATGGGCAGGTTCTGTTCGAAGTAGTCGGCTGCACCAGGAACGTCGGCAGGGAGCGTCAAGACGAACTCGGTCGTGCCCGACCCCGGGTCGACCATGGTCGACCCGACCACGGCCCCGATCGGAACCGGGAACCCCGAGGGGACCGAGTCAGGGAGGACGCCCTCGCCGAACACGACTCCGCCGACGGCCAGCGTCGTCACCGTCTCAGGAACCGTCGATGGTCGCGTCGTCGACGGCGTCGTCGACGACCCGCCACATGCCGCCGCCGTCAGGGCGACGGCGACGAGCAGGTTCTGGAGGATCCAACGAGAACTGGTCATGTGGGGCTCGTGTCGTCGGGGATCCGGGAGTGTACGGAACCCGATGCTCAATCGCGTCGCCGGCGGACATGCAACCGAGGGGTCGGCTCGCCCACCACGAGCATCGCCACGGGGACCTCACGCAGGTCGAGACGCCACGGCATCACTCGAGAAGGGGCGACCGACAGATAGGCCGCCAGCGCCATGCGACGCAGCACGATCGCCGCTCGGCGCCACCCGCCGACCTTCATCGCCCGCGGTGGTCGTCGGTTCCGGATTCGTCGGCGACGACCTCGTCGGGAGCGACCGCCTCACCGAGCGCCCCGAGCGCGAGGAGGTAGGCCGCTTCGAGGTCGAGGACGGCGAAGATGTCCTCGGGCTCATAGGCATGCCCCTGCTCCCAGCAGCGCTCCTGGATGTAGGCGGCCGCCTCCTCGGATCCGGCGATCGCCGGCCCCCCTCGCTCGTCGTCGCCGAGTTGGAGCCATCGGACCTCCCATTCGAGCATCCGGCGGATCCCGTTGCGGCCGATCCGGTCCCGCGTGGCCGGGTCGAGCCCCTCGGACACGAACTCGATGGAGTCCTCGACGCCGTAGACGATCTCGGTATCGGGGAGGTCGGCACGCTCCTGCCACACCATGCCGGCGCCGATGGCGATCACGACGACGGCCAGACCGATGACGAGGAGGGCGAATCCCATGACCCGAGCGTACCGACCCGGGCGCGAGATGCGCATCCAGATCCCGACCCTGCGCCCGACGACTAGCGTTCCCGGTCGTGAACGTCTCGACCATGACCACGTTCTTCGCGCTCCTGGCGCTCGCAGCCAACGTGGCGACACTCCTGCTGGCCGTCGCCGCCGCCGGAGGCCGGTCCGAGGCCGGTCGCCGTTTCCGCTCCGAGGTCCTGGCGCTGTTCGCCGGGTGGGAACTGTGGACGGCGTTCATCGTGGCGACCTCGGCGACCCTTGGCAGCCTCTACCTCTCCGAGATCGCCCATTTCGTTCCCTGCCAGTTCTGCTGGTACCAACGGATCGCCATGTACCCCCTCGCCGTCATGCTGGGCATCGCCGCCTGGCGCCACGACCACGGGGTCCGCATCTACGTCTCGGTCATCGCCGCGATCGGGGCAGGGCTGTCGACCTACCACTACCTGATCCAACGGTTCCCCGATCTCGACAGCGGCTCCTGCTCGCTGGGGGTCCCATGCACGACGGCCTACGTCATGAAGTTCGGCTTCATGACGATCCCCTACATGGCCTTCAGCGGGTTCACGCTGATCCTCGCGCTGATGTGGGCGGACCGGTGCGGTAGCCGCGAGGCGACACCATCATTCACCCCGACGAGCGACCGGAAGGACGAGCAGCGATGACGAGCACCAAGGCACGAACCGGCGGATCCACGGCGAAGGGACGTTCCGTCCCGGTCGTGGCGATCGTCTTCGGGGTGATCGCCGTCGCCCTCGTCGCCGCCGTCGCCTTCGGCGGCAACAGCGAGGTGCAGAGCGAGTACGGCAGCCCGTCCATCGAGGGCGCCCTCCCGCTGATGCCACCCAGCGCGTCGGTCGACACCTCCGCCGCAGGCATGGAGGCACCGACGATCGTCGGGCAGGACTTCGACGGCAACACGGTGTCGATCGGCAACGACGGACGGGCCAAGGCCATCGTCTTCTTGGCCCACTGGTGCCCCCACTGCCAGCAGGAGGTCCCTCGGGTCCAAGCCTGGCTCGACCAGGGAGGAGGCGTCGACGGCGTCGACATCTACTCGGTGTCCTCGGCCATGAACTCGGGACGGCCCAACTACCCACCGTCGGCCTGGCTGGAACGGGAGGGATGGACCGTGCCCGTCATCCGGGACGATGCCGACAACTCCGCCCTGGTCGCCTACGGCGCCGGCGGCTTCCCCTACTGGGTGTTCGTCAACGCCGACGGCACCGTCGCTTTGCGCACTGCCGGCGAAACCTCCATCGAGCAGCTCGTCGCGACGATGGAGCAGCTCGACAAGGGCTGACCTCTCACCGACTAGCGTCCCCGCCCATGGGTGCGGGGACGGACACGGCGCGATGACCCCGGGAACGGGACTGCTGTTGCTCGTCGCCGGCCTCGTGGCGGGCTTCGTCAACACGGTGGCCGGCGGCGGGTCGGCGATCACCCTCCCCATCCTCACCGACCTCATCGGGGCCAACGCCGCCAACGGCACGAACCGGATCGCCATCTTGATGGCGAACGCGACCGCCGCGGGGCGGTTCACCCGCGGCGGAGCGATGCCGTGGCGGGCGGTCGCTCCCCTGATCCCGCCCGCCGTGCTCGGCGCCATCGCCGGCGCCTGGGTCGCGACCTTGCTGTCGGCCGTGGCGATGAAGCGGGTCTTCGCGGTCGTCCTGCTGCTGATCGCCGTCTCGGTCGTCGCCAAGCCATCGGCATGGTTGAAGGGTCATCGGTCCCGCCTCACCGAACCGTGGCGCTCGGCGGCGTTCTTCGCCATCGGGTTCTACGGGGGGTTCGTACAGGCCGGTGTGGGTTTCCTGCTCCTCGCCGGGCTCGTGCTCGGGGGCGGCCTCGACCTGGTCCGGGGCAACGCGGCCAAGGTGCTACTGATCCTCTGCTACACACCGGTGGCCCTGCTCCTGTTCGCCCGTGCGTCGCAGGTCGATCTCGCGATCGGGCTCGCCCTCGGTGTCGGGAACTCCAGCGGTGCCCTCCTGGCGAGTCACCTGGCGATCACGAAAGGCGCCGACTGGATCCGATGGGTGCTGGTGGTCGTCGCCGTGGGCGCCGCGATCCGCATGGCGTTCCTCTGACCACGGATCCTCACAGGCCGAGCCGATCCGCCAGCTTCGCCCGCCACTCGGCCGGACCTCCGAACAGCAGCTCGTCGGTCTTGGCTCGCTTGAAGTACAGATGGGCGTCGTGCTCCCACGTGAAGCCGATCCCGCCATGCACCTGGATCGTGTCACCGGCGACCTGGAAGTAGGCGTCCGAACAGTAGGACTTGGCGACCGGAGCCACGATGCGCAGCTCGTCCTCGTCACCGGTGACGGCCCAGCCGGCGTAGTAGGCAGCCGAGCGGGCCGCTTCGACCTCGACGAGCATGTCGGCGCACATGTGCTTGATCGCCTGGAACGAGCCGATCGGCCGCCCGAACTGGTAGCGCTCCTTCGCGTACTGAACCGACATCTCCAGGCAGCGCTGCGCACCCCCGACCTGCTCGAAGGCCACGGCCACCGCCGCCCGGTCCAAGAGCCGATCCAACGTCTCGAGCGCCGAGCCCGGAGCTCCGAGGCGAGCCGCGGCCGGCACCTCGACATCGTCGAGGGTCACCGAGGCCTGACATCGCGTCTGATCCATCGTGACCACCTTGGCGCGCGACAGCCCCGGAGCGTCTCCCGGCACGAGGAACAGGTCGGGACCGTCCGGTGACGTCGCCAGCACGACGATGACGTCCGCGACATGCCCGTCGAGCACATGGTGTTTCGTGCCCGACAGCACGAAGCCCTCACCGGCGGGGACCGCAGAGACCTCCGGCGGATCCGGCAGCCAGCGGCCGTCGGACTCGACGAGGGCCACCGTGCCGATGCTCTCGCCCGCCGCGAACGACGGCAGGTAGGCGGCTCTCTGCTCTCGGTCGCCTGCGATCTCGACGACACCGGCGGCGAGCACGACCGTCGACAGGAACGGCACCGGCGTCAAGGCCCTCCCCAGCTCCTCCAGCACGATCCCGAGCTCCACGAACGAGTACCCGGCACCGCCGTACGCCTCGGGGATCGCCATGCCGTGCCATCCCATCTGGGCGGTCTCGGACCAGACGTCGCGATCGAAGCCCTCCGAGGTCTCCATGATCTGGCGGACCTTGGCCATCGGCACCTTGTCCGCCAGGTAGGCCCGGGCGGCATCTCGGAGCATCTCCTGTTCCGGCGTCAACGCGAAGTTCATCTGGTCCTCTTCCTCGGTGCGTGTCCCCGATCCCGACCAGCATTGTGCCACGAACGATCGACGGCACATCCCCGCTACGCTCGACGCCCATGACGACCCGGCCGCCCGTCCACTACCGCACCGCCGACCTCACGGTCCGCAAGCTCTGTGTCGGTCCCCTCGAGAACAACACGTACCTGCTCGAGTGCCGACGATCCGGCGACACCTTGGTGGTCGACGCGGCCGACGAGGCGGAGCGGATCCTCTCCGCCATCGGCCGGAACCGCCTCGTCGCGATCGCCACCACCCACGGCCACTGGGATCACGTGCAGGCGGCCGCGGACGTCGCGTCGGCCACCGGCGCACCGCTGCTGCTCTCACCCGCCGACGCCGCGATGGTCGACCATCCGTCGGAGCCCCTCGCCGAAGGGCCCATCGAGGTCGGAGCCGCGACGGTCCAGGCGATCGCCACTCCCGGCCACACCCCCGGATCGATGTGCCTCGTCGTCGACGGCGCCGTCTTCAGCGGCGATACACTCTTCCCCGGCGGCCCGGGCGCCACCGCCGGACCCTCCGAGTTCGACCAGATCATGGAGAGCCTGCAGACCCGGCTGTTCACGATGGCCGACGACACGCTGGTGTTCCCCGGCCACGGTCTCGACACGACCATCGGGACGGAGCGCCCGCACCTGGCGGCCTGGCGACGGCGGGGATGGTGATGGGGATCGGCGACACGGACATGGGGAGCGACATGGAATTCGGCTTGATGGTGGAACCGCAGGTGGGCGGGAGCTACGAGCGGCTCCTCGAGCTGGCGCGCTGGGCGGAATCCGAAGGTCTCGACGCCTTCGCCCGGTCCGATCACTACCTCGATCAGGACCGATCGGCACCGGTGACCGACGCCCTCACCAGCTTCGGGGGACTCGCCCGAGAGACGGCACGCATCCAGCTCGTCGTGCTCGTGACCCCGTTGACCTTCCGCCACCCCGCGGTGATCGCCAAGACGGCGACGACCATCGACGAGATGTCCGGAGGACGGTTCGCCCTCGGGGTCGGGACCGGGTGGATGGAACAGGAGCACGAGGCGTTCGGGATCCCACTCCCCGACCTGCGGGAGCGCTTCTCCCGGCTCTACGAGACGTTGGCCTATCTGCGGGCCGCCTTCTGGAGCACGGACGGGTTCACGGGACGTCACTACCGGCTCGCCCCCATGGAGGTGCTCCCACGGCCCACCGGTCCGCTCCCGATCATCGTCGGAGGGTCCGGCATGACCAAGACGCCGACGTTCGCGGGGCGCTTCGCCGACGAGTACAACATGTTCGTCACCGACGCCGACACCCTCGACCGCCGGCTCGAGGTCATGCGGCGCGCCGCCGTGGATGCCGGCCGCGATCCGGATGCCATCAAGGTCAGCTTCGCCGGGCCGGCCATCGTCGCCGACACCGAAGCCTCCTACGGAGAGCTCCTCGCCCACCGAGCCGCGAGGCGCGGCGTGTCGGTTCCCGAGTACGTCTCCCTCCTCGAGGAGCGCAACATCCCGAGGGGGACACCCGAACGCGCAGCCGCCTCGATCCGGGCCCTGGCCGACCTCGGCGTGGACCGCTACTACCTGCAGGAGTACAGGTCGCTGGAAGACATCGACACCGGAGCGCTGTCCGGGGTGTTCGCCGCCCTCCGCGGGTGACGACGCGTCGAACGTCGCTGCGGGCGAGGCGAAGGCGATATACCGGCCCAGGGGGCCCTATTCTCGGCCCATGACCGTCACCCCCCTCCTCGAGATCGAGAACCTCCACGCGTCGGCCGATGGGGTCCCCATCCTCGAGGGTGTGGACCTGACCATCGCCGCCGGCGAGATCCACGCCCTGATGGGTCCGAACGGCTCGGGCAAATCGACCCTCGCCAACGTCCTGATGGGTCATCCCGCCTACGTGGTGACCGACGGATCGATCCGCTACAAGGGTGAGGGCATCACCGACTGGAGCGCCGACGAACGCGGCCGGGCCGGCATCTTCCTCGGGTTCCAGTACCCCGAGGAGATCCCCGGCGTGTCGGTCGTCAACTTCCTCCGCACCGCCCTGTCGAACCGGACCGGGACGGACTACACGGTCCTCGAGCTGCGGCTCAAGATCATGGAGGCTATGAAGGAGCTGGGCATGGACCCGTCCTTCGCCGACCGTTATCTGAACGAGGGCTTCTCCGGCGGTGAGCGCAAACGCAACGAGATCCTCCAGATGGCGGTCCTCGAACCGGAGCTGGCGATCTTGGACGAGACCGATTCGGGCTTGGACATCGACGCCCTCAAGACCGTTGCCGAAGGGGCCAAGAAGCTGGCGGGACCCGAGCGTGGCTTCCTCATCATCACGCACTACCAACGGATGCTCGACTACATCACCCCCGACGTCGTCCACGTGTTCGTGGACGGTCGGATCGTCGAGACCGGCGGCGCGGATCTGGCCGACCGGATCGAACGGACCGGCTACGAGGCGTTCCGCACGACGGTGGACACGACGACATGATCGACCTGTCCGCCCTCCGCGCCGACTTCCCCATCCTGCAGCGGACCTTCGACGGCCGGGACCTGGTCTACCTCGACTCGGCCGCCACGACCCAGAAGCCCGTCCAGGTGATCGAGGCCGTCGACGCCTATTACCGGGAGAAGAACGCGAACGTCCACCGCGGCGCCTACCGACTGTCGGCCGAGGCGACCGATGCGTTCGAACAGGCGCGGACGAAGGTCGCGTCGTTCATCGGATCGCCGCGGTCGGATCAGCTCGTCTTCACCCGAGGAGCGACGACGGCGCTGAACTTCGTCGCCTATGGATGGGGGTTGCATCGCCTCGGCGAGGGTGACCGGATCCTGCTGACGATCATGGAACATCACTCCAACATCGTGCCATGGCAGATCGTCGCCAAACTGACCGGTGCCGAGCTGGTCTACCTGGGCCTCGACGACGACTACCAGGTCGACCTGACCGAGCTCGACCGGGTCTTCGACGAGCGGGTCAAGATCGTCGCCGTGTCGGGCATGTCGAACGTCACCGGTGCCAGAGGGCCGGTCGACGAACTGGTGGCCGCCGCCGACGGCACGGGCGCCATCGTGGTGGTGGACGGCGCCCAGTTGGTCCCCCACGATCGGGTCGACGTGGCCGCCATGGGAGCCGACTTCCTCGCCTTCTCCGCACACAAGATGCTCGGCCCGACCGGCATCGGCGCCCTGTGGGGAAAGGAGGAGCGACTCGAGGAGATGGAACCGACCGAGGGCGGCGGCGAGATGATCTCCGACGTCGGCCTGACCGAGTCGCGCTGGGCGCCCGTACCCCACAAGTTCGAAGCCGGCACGCCACCGATCGCCCAGGCGGTGGGCTTCGGCGCCGCCGTCGACTACCTCGACAAGGTCGGCATGGACACCGTCAGGGACCACGAGCGAGCGCTCACCGCCTACGCCCTCGAACGGCTCGCCGAGGTGCCGGACCTTCGCGTCTACGGCCCCCGCGACGTCGACCGACGCGGGGGTGCGGTCTCCTTCGAGTTGGGTGACATCCACGCGCACGACGTCGCCACGATCCTCGACGAGCACGGCGTCGCCGTACGCGCAGGTCATCACTGCGCCAAGCCGCTCATGCGTCACCTCCACGTGCCGGCCACCGCCCGGGCCTCGTTCTACCTGTACAACACGCCCGCAGACGTGGACCGCCTCACCGAGGCACTGCTCGACGCCCGCCGGGTGTTCGGGCTGGCGTGACGCGCGCCAAGACCCTCGCTGCGGTATCGTTCGCCGATAGCCGACCAAGGTGATCACGACCATGTCTCCCCTCGATGAGCTCTATCGGGAAGTCATCCTCGACCACTACCGGAACCCCCGTCATCGGGGGTCGCTGAACGGACCCCACGTGCATGCCGAAGGGCTCAACCCGTCGTGTGGCGACGAGTTCGCCCTCGACCTGAGCGTCGAAGGCGACACGATCACCGACGTCGCGATCCAAGGGCAGGGATGCTCGATCTCGCAGGCGTCCGGATCGATGATGGCCGACGCGATCGTCGGGAGGAACTTCGACGAGGTCGAGGACATGATCCGCAAGTTCCGGTTGATGATGACCATCGACGAAGGCGACAACCCGGTCGATCCGGAACGACCCGGTGCGGTCCTCGGAGACCTCGAAGCGCTCCAGGGAGTCCGCAAGTTCCCGGTGCGGATCAAGTGCGCCGACCTGGCCTGGACGACGCTCACCGACGCCCTGGCCAAGGCACGGGCGAACGCGTAGGGAGGTGTCGCCATGGCGACGTACGATCCGTCGACGGCCCTGATCGTCGTCGACGTCCAGAACGACTTCGCCGACCCGAAGGGATCGCTGGCGGTCGACGGCGGCGAACGGATCATCCCCTTCGTCAACGAGCAGATCGCGGCAGCGACCGACGCCGGGGCGACGGTCGTCTACACGCGGGACTGGCACCCCGCATCCACCCCCCATTTCGCCAAGGACGGCGGGATCTGGCCGGTCCACTGCGTCGCCGGAACCTGGGGCGCCGAGTTCCACCCGGACCTCGACGTGCGGGAGGACGCCGTGGTCGTCTCCAAAGGCGTGGGCGGCGAAGACGGCTACTCCGGGTTCACCGTTCGCGATCCTGAGACCGGCGAGGAGACGCCGACCGACCTCGACGCCGTGCTCGGTGACCGCGGCGTCTCGAAGGTCGTGGTCGTCGGCCTCGCCACCGACTACTGCGTCAAGGCCACGGCGATCGATGCCGCCCGGCTCGGGTACGACACGACGGTCCTCGCCGACGGCGTCTCGGCGGTGAACCTGCGCCCCGGCGACGGAGCCCGGGCGGTCGCCGAGATGTGTGCGGCGGGCATCACGATCGAGTGACCGATCACCGCTCGATGTTCTGACGTCTGGCGGCCGCCACCAGCTGTCGCTGGAGATCCTTCATCCGGTCCGACAGCGACACGTGGTACCGGTGCGGATTGACCAGGCGCCGAACGCCCGGGTCGAGCCGCTCGAGATCCGCGACTCGCCGAGCTCGCATCGCCGCCAGACCCTCGGGTTCAATCGTGGCGGCTCCCCCGTCGAACACGACGACGTGGAGCCGTTCCACCGCCGAGACCTCCGAGGAGGACAACGTCCTCGAGACCCCGTCGTGGTGAGGGTGATGGAGCACGAGGGGCCGGCCCGGGGCGATGGGCTCATCGGCGGCAGCGACCAGGTCGGCGGTGGCGAGACCTCGCTCGTCGTAGATCCTCCAGACGGTCTTGTCCCCCGGGATGGGCATCTTCGTCGGGGATTCGGACAGCTTGATCGCCGGCACCTCGACACCGTCCGGTCCTTCGATCCCGACCAGCTTGAACACACCGTCGAGGGCGGCATGTCCATGGGAGGTGATCAGGCGCGTGCCGACGCCGTAGATCAGACGCGCGATCAAGGCGTCGGGGTCGACCCCGTATCGTGGCGCCTCTTCGTCGATCTGGGAGAGGATCTGCCAGAGGGCGAGCTCGTCCAGCTCCGAGGACAGCACGATCGCGACGTCGCGGAACCCGGCATCGTCGAGCATCTGCGCCGCCCGGATCGCCAGGTAGGCGAGGTCTCCCGAATCGAGGCGCACGCCGACGGGCCGATGGCCTGCGGCGCGGAGCTCGTCGAACACGGCGATGGCATGGGGGATGCCGCTGTGCAGGGTATCGACGGTGTCGACCAGGAGGATGCAGTCGTCGGGATAGACCGACGCGTAGGCGCGGAACGCCTCGAGCTCCCCCCCGCCGAGGGCCATGAACGCCTGCACCATCGAGTGGGCGTGGGTGCCCTTCGGATCGAGGCCCAACGCATGGGAGATCCCGACGTTGGACGTGAAGTCCGCCCCGCCGATCAGCGCCGCCCTCGCTCCGGCGTTGGCGCCGGTGTCGGGACCTCTCCGGAGACCGAACTCGAGCACGGGGCGGCCCCGGCCGGCCTCCGAGACCCGCGACGCCTTGGTGGCGATCAACGTCTGATAGTTGAGGTGGTTGAGGAGCGACGTTTCCAGGATCTGGGCCATCGCCAGCGGCCCTTCGACCATCACCAGCGGCTCGTGGGCATGGACGATCCGTCCCTCGGGCACGGCCCGCATCGTGATCGCCGAGAAGTCGCCATGGGCGGCCAGCCAGCGGAGGAACCCCTCGTCGAACCGGGGGGTACCCGCCGAGGTGCGCTGCTCGGCCAGCCGTTCGATATCGGCCGCCACGAACCGTGTCTCCTCCATCCACTCGAGGAGCCATCCCAACCCCGCCGACACGCAGTACCCGGCCTGATGCTCGCCGTAGTCGGGGGTGTGGCGGAAGAAGTAGTCGAACCGTGCTCTCCGCTCGTGCAACCCTCGACGCCAGTAGAGCTGGGCCATCGTGAGCTGGTACTGATCGGTGAACAGCGCTCCTTCGGTCAGCGCGCGTCGATCCTGCGGCTCGGTCACTGCCGCCCTCCGGTACCGGTCAGGAGACGACCCCGCCCTCGGTCATGGGCCGCACGTCGAGGGCCTTGTCGAGCTCGTCGGAGGGAAGCACCCCCATCTCGAGGGCGACCTCACGGACGCTCCGACCCTCGGCGAAGGCCTTCTTGGCGACCTCGGCAGCCTTGTCGTACCCGATCTTGGGCACCAGCGCCGTGATGATGATGACGTTCTGCTCGAGGAGGTGACGGGCCCTGGCCTCGTCTGCCTCGATCCCGTCGACGCACTTGTCCTTGAGCGCCTTCGCCGCGCTCGCCTCGAGATCGATCGACTGCAACAGACCGTGGGCGATCACCGGCATCATCACGTTCAGCTCGAAGTTCCCGTTCGCCCCACCCCAGGTGATCGCGACGTCGTTGCCGAACACCTGGGCGGCGACCTGCATCACCGCTTCGGGGATCACCGGGTTGACCTTGCCCGGCATGATGGACGAGCCCGGTTGCAAGGACGGCAACCGGATCTCGGCGATCGCC
Organism: Acidimicrobiia bacterium; assembly: GCA_026985095.1. Lineage (GTDB taxonomy): Bacteria > Actinomycetota > Acidimicrobiia > Spongiisociales > UBA5794 > JALSQW01. Next base: position 114,983 of record JALSQW010000018.1, read on the forward strand.
GTCCGCGGCCCGCTGGCCAGCCAGCGCAGATCGTTGGCGATCTTGAACATCGAGGTGGCCACGGTCTTCAGCGCCCCGGACGCCATGACGGCGGCGTCCTTGGCTGCCTGGGCTTCGAAGTGGTCGTCGGCCTCCCGGAACGGGAACCCACTGCGCCGGCTCATGATCTCGATGGTCCGGCGGGCGAACCCCGCGGGGGCGTTGATCCCGGTTCCGACCGCGGTGCCGCCCAGAGCCAGCTCCTCGAGCTCGGGCAGGACCTTCTCGACACGGACGACCCCCTTGGAGATCTGGGTGGCGTAGCCGCCGAACTCCTGACCGAGACGGACCGGGGTGGCGTCCATCAGATGGGTCCGGCCTGACTTGAGGATGTGATCGAACTCCTCGGCCTTGGCTCGCAAACTGGAGGCGAGGGCCATCAGGGCCGGGATGAGGTCCCTGCGCATCCCGGCGACCGCGGCCACGTGGATCGCCGTGGGGATGACGTCGTTGGACGACTGACCGGCATTGACGTGATCGTTGGGATGGACGAGCTTGGATCCACGTTCGCCGCCGAGGATCTCGGTGGCCCGGTTGGCGATCACCTCGTTGGCGTTCATGTTCGTCGAGGTGCCCGAGCCGGTCTGGAAGATGTCGACCACGAACTGGTCGTCGTAGCGACCATCCATCACCTCTTCGGCCGCCTGGATGATGGCGTCGGCGACCTCGGGGGAGAGCACGCCCATCTCCTTGTTCGCTTCGGCCGCGGACGCCTTGATGAGGCCGAGGGCCCAGATGAACGTCCTGCCGAACCGGAGATCCGAGATCGGGAAGTTCTCGACGGCCCGTTGGGTCGAGGCGCCGTAGTAGGCGTCGTCGGGAACCTCGACCTCACCCATGGAATCGCGTTCGACGCGCATGATGTCTCCTCGTTGACGGGATCCTTCAACGCGAGGTTAGTGAGGCGCCGCGGGCCCAGATAGGGCCTATCTGCCCAGGAGCGACCGCACGGCGGACGGGAAGACCTCGCTGACGTCGCCGTCGACTCGGAGGGTGGCGAGGTCGTCGTGACCGGTGGCACCGCGGTTGACGACGACGTAGGGAACACCGCGTCGCGCCGCGGCGGCCGGAACGTCCGCTGCCGGCGTCACCGTCAAGGTCGACCCGAGGGACACGACGGCGTCGCACCGCGCCGCCGCTTCGAACGACCGGGCGAGATCTTCGACGCGAAGGGACTGACCGAAACTGACGGTCGCCGGTTTGAGGAAACCGCCGCATGCGCACATCGGAACGGTCCCGGTCTCCGCGAACGCGTCGTAGATCGGCTCCGCGGGCTGCTCGGATCCGCATCGCAGGCACACCACCGACCGGTTGGTGCCGTGGATCTCGACGAGCCGGCAGGAGGAGGTCCCGGCCGCCCGGTGAAGGCCGTCGACGTTCTGGGTGACGACCAGTTCCAACCGACCGGCGCCTTCGAGGTCCACGATCGCTTCATGGACGGCGTTCGGTTCGGCCCCGCGACCCCAGGTCCGCCAGTCCTCGCTCTTGTGCCGCCAGTACCGCAGCCGGGCATCGGGATCGGTGACGAACTCGTCGAAGAAGACCGGTCGGCGGGTCGTCCACACACCGTTCGGACCGCGATAGTCCGGGATGCCGCTGGCCGTCGAGATGCCGGCGCCGGTGAAGACCACGATGCGGCGAGCGGCGGCCAACGCCTCGGTGACGGCGAGCACGGCGTCGGTCATGCCGGCCCGCCGAGGACGTCGCCGAGCACCACGATGGCGGCGATGACGGTCAACGCGATGACCGCGGTTCGAGCCCACAACCAGACGCGACTCCGGCCGGTGAGCGCGAGCGCCGCGGCCACGGTCTCACGTCCATAGGCGAGTTCCCTGAGCGCCAGCTCGCGGGCGGTCCGGCGGCCCCGGATCCCCCGGGCGGCGACGATCTCATCGGGGTCGGCCACGGCGCCGGCTCGACGCTGGAGCGGCCGCAGGAGCCAGATCAACACGGCGAACACGCCGAGCCCGGCGACGAGGGCCGCGACCCCGGTCGTCATGAGCATCGCGACCAGCCCGACGGTCCACCCGACCCAGAGCCGGAAGAGGTCCGCGAGATAGGCGGCCGCATCGTCGGCGTCGGTGAACCAGATGCGCTCTTCGGCCATCGGTCGGCCGTTACGGGAGCTCGTAGCCCTGCGCCTCGAGCCGATCGGCGATCTCCGGACCTCCGGACTCGACGATCTTGCCTGCCACCATCACATGGACCCGATCGGGTTCCATGTACTTCAAGATCCGGCTGTAGTGCGTGATGACCAAGATGCCGAGATCGGGGCTCCGGAGCGACTCGACCATCGCCGCGACCTCGCGGACGGCGTCGACGTCGAGGCCCGAGTCGATCTCGTCGAGCACCGCCGCGGTCGGGGAGAGCACGGCGAGCTGGAACATCTCGGACCGCTTCTTCTCACCGCCCGACAAGCCCACGTTGATGGGGCGAGACAGGAACGGCTCCATCCCGAGGCGCGCCGACGCCGCCTCGGCACGCGTCCAGAACCCGGCGGGATCGCTGGAGGCCGCCGCCAGCTCGGCGAGGAGGTCGTCGAGGGTCACCCCCGGGACCTCCACCGGGTACTGGAATGCCTGGAAGAAGCCGACCTTGGCCCGCTCGTCGACGGGAAGGCCGAGGATCTCGGTTCCACCGACCTTGGCGGAGCCGGACGCCTCGTAGTCCTCCTTGCCGGTCAGGACGTGGCAGAGGGTCGACTTGCCCGACCCGTTCGGCCCCATCAGGGCATGGACCTCGCCGAAGGGGACGGTCAGGTCGACGCCCTCGAGGATCCGGAGATCGCCGAGGCGCGCCTCGAGGCCCTCGATCGCCAATGCCGCGCTCATGATGGGTCGCCTTCCTCGTCGATGATCAGGTACACCACACCGTCACGCACCTGCGCGGTGTAGACCGGGACCGGACGAGTCGCTGGGAGGGAACGCGGCCGGCCGGTGCGAAGATCGAACTCGGCGCCGTGGCGAGGGCACTCGACCTCGTGGTCGACGATCTCGCCCTCGGCGAGGGACGCCTCCGCATGGCTGCACCGGTCACCGAGGGCGTACACGTCATCGCCGATGCGGAACAGCGCGATCCGATGCCCGGCGGTCTCGACGCGGACACCTCTGCCTTCGGGGAGTTCGGCGAGCGGAGCGACCTCGATCTCCATCACACCCGTCCCGCTTCCTGGGCAGCGACGAACTTCCGGTTCAGACGCTCCCGCACGTACGGCCCGAGGGCGGCGACCGCCATCCGGGACAGGGCCTCCTCGAAGAACCCACGGATCTGAAGTCGGTCGGCGCGGGGCCGGCTCAATCCCCGACTCATCAGGTAGTACCGCTGCTCGGCGTCCAGCGGGCCGACCGTCGACCCATGCCCGCACTTGACGTCGTTGGCCAGGATCTCGAGGTTGGGGACCGACTGGGCCGAGGCACCCTTGGACAGGATGAGGTTACGGTTCGTCTGGAAGGCCTCGGTCTTCTGTCCTTCCTCTTCGATGCGGATCATGCCGGTGAACACCGAGGTCGCTTCGTCTTCGACGGCGCCCTTGAGGAACATGTCCGAGCGGGTGTTGGGCCCTGCGTGACGCATGAAGTAGCGATAGTCCAGGATCTGATGCTCTTCACCGAAGTAGGCCCCGACGATGATCGCCTCCGAGCCTCGGCCGTCGAGATCGGTTGCGAGATGGAGGCGAGAGAACCTCCCCCCCAACCCGACCTCGTCGAACCGCACGAGCGCGTCTCTGTCGGCGACCAGCCGGGCATGTCCGACGGAGCGGGCGTCGTATCCCCATTCCTGGAGCACGGTCACCGACAGGCGAGCGTCGGCGCCGACCGCGGCGACGATCCGCGGGACCGCCAACGTGTAGGCGTCTTGGGGAGAGCGGAGGTGGACCACGACGGAGGCCTCGGATCCGTCCCCGGCGTCGATGACGACGGCGGGGAAGGAGGCCAGGCCGGCGGCACTGGTCTGAACGTCCACGTAGACGGGACCGGCCGGGAGCGCCCCGGGGTCGATACCGATGAACGCACCGTCACCGCCGAAGGCATCGTGGGCGTGGGCGAACCGGTCGTCGGCGTGGATCCCGGCCCGTTCGTACGTGCCGGCGACTCGGGAACCCTGTTCGACGGCCGCCGCGCGCAGCGACGCCACCGAGCAGCCCGACGCGGAGGATCCTCCGTCGACGGCGAACCCGTCGACGACCTGGATCGAGGCTGCCGGTCCGATCGCGGCGGCGACCTCGTCGGAGCCGGCGGCGGTGCCGGGACTCTCGGCGAGCGTGAACTCGTCGAGATCGAAGTCGATCTCGACGTAGCGCCACAGCTCCTCGCGTTCGGAGGGCATCGATGATGCGGCGAACCGTTCGAAGGCTTCGGTTCGGCGCCTGCGCATCCAGTCCGGGTCGGACTCGAGCATGCGTTCCATCGTCGATCTGTCGAATCCAGGCACGAGACGTTCCCTCGTCGGCGGCCTCGGGAGCTTACCGATTCGGCTCTTGCTATCCGTAGCCTCGTTCCCGATCGTTCGCTACGGCGACACCCGAGCTACCGTTCCGGCGCTCGACCGGACACCACCAACGATCGAGGAGTTCCTCACCGTGTTCAGAACCCTGCTGGCCGCGCTCGTGGCCGTTGCCGCGATCGTGTCCGCGCCGGCCGCCGACGCCGCGGTCCGGCCGGCCGACGCGGGTCCACGGGCGACCACCGTGTTCCTGCCCTCGTTCCCGATCAAGACGACGAGCTTCCGCTACGTGGACAGTTGGGGGGCGCGTCGACCGGGGGGACGCCGTCACAAGGGCACCGACATCCACGCTCCGAAGGGGGCGCCGGTCGCGGCGGTGGCCGACGGGGTCGTCACCCGGATGAAGTGGCATCGACTGTCGGGATGGATGATCGAGATCGCCCATCCCGGAGGCTGGTCGTCGGTGTACCTGCATCTCAACAACGACACGCCCGGCACCGACGACGGCGAGGGCGGCCCCGAGGCGGCGTACGCGCCGGGGATCGAGATCGGCAGCCGGGTGGAGGCCGGGCAGGTCATCGCCTACGTGGGCGACTCCGGCAACGCCGAGCACACCGTCCCCCACGTCCACTTCGAGATCCGCTTCGACGGGGAACCGGTGAACCCGTATCCGTTCCTGGAGAGCGCCCGGATCCGCCACCGCCTCTTCGTGACGTCCGCTCCCACCCCCACCTGACTCAGCGGACGAGCTCCGCGGCCCGAAGGAACACGGCGTCGAGCATCTCCTCGGAGAGGCGCCCGGTGAAGGTGTTCTGCTGCGACGGGTGGTAGCTGGCGAGGATGGTGGGACCACCGACGAGGGCCACCTCGAGGCCGTGGGCGAACGGCGGCCGGGGCCGAGGAAGCTCCATGCCACGACGCCGCAGCGACGCCCACGTGGCCTGGTAACCGAAACCGCCGAGGACCACGTAGACCCGGGCCCGTTCGAGCAACGCCAGCTCCTGATCGAACCAGCCGGCGCACGCGTCCCGTTCGGCGGGCGTCGGCTTGTTGGCCGGCGGGACACATCGAACCGGAGCGGTCACCCACGCGTCGGTGAGCTCGAGTCCGTCGTCACGACCACGCGACGTCGGCTGGTTGGCGAAGCCCGCGCGGTGCATCGCCCGGTACAGCCAGTCGCCGGACCGGTCGCCGGTGAACATGCGTCCGGTTCGGTTCGCACCATGGGCGGCCGGGGCGAGGCCGATCACCACCACCTTCGCCGCCGGGTCCCCGAACCCCGGGACCGGACGGCCCCAGTACTCCTCGTCGCCGAAGGCGGCTCGCTTCACGATCGCGACCTGCTCCCTCCATTCCACCAGTCGCGGGCACCGACGGCAGCGCACCACTGCGCCGTTCAGCTCCTCGAGGGACGGGGGGTCGCTCATCGCGGCAGGTAGGAGACGTCGTACCGGGACGCGTTGGACCAGAGCATCCATCCCATGCCGCGGTCCTCGGCGACCTGCTCGACGGCGAGGACCCCGTCGACGCCGATCTGCCAGGTCTGGAGCCAGGGCCGGTAGTAGCCGGCCCCCTCGAGCTTTCGCAGACCCGAGGCGAGTGCCCCGTCGACGATCTCGGCCGCGTTGGCGTTCGGGTCGGCGAAACCGCGCCATCCGGATCCGTAGTTGGTGCTGTACAAGGTGGGGCTGAGCACGTCGACGACCCTGGACAGGGGACCGGGACGCTGCCCGACGCCCTCGTCGGTGCTGGACTCCAGCGTGATGCCCAGCAACGTCGTGCCCACCGCGCAGCCCATCGGCCGCAGCACCGACGAGGCTCGCTCGAGATAGGCGACGACCGACGCCACCCTGACCTCCTGGGTGTAGCCGCCGTCGAACACCGCGTTCTTGACGTCGCCGCCGAAGGGATACGACACGTAGTCGAACTGGATCTCGCGGAACCCTCTCCGGCAGGCCTCCTCGGCCAGGGCGATCGAGTACTCGTAGGCGGCCGGGTCGCTCGGGTCGAGCCACTCGTAGCCAGCCGCCGTCGTCCACAGGCCTCCGGTCGATTCGTCGCCGACCGCATGGTCCGGTTCGGCGCGAGCCAGCGGGGGATCCTGGAACACGGAGATCCGTGCGATGCCGTACAGCCCCCGGGCGGTGATGTCGTCGGCGATCTGTCCGAGATCGTACAGGACCTCGACGGCGCCGATCTCGTGCGCCCTCGCCACCTCCGTGTCATGGAGGACGGTACCTCGTTCGTCCTTGATCTCGACGACCAGCGCGTCGGCGCCCGACAGGTCGGCCAGGCCGAGGAGTGCCTTCCAACGCTCCGGGTCGCCGGCGGCGTCGCCGCCGACGCGGAGGGCTCGGAGCCGCAGCGGCTCCATCTGGACGTCGACCTTCTCGACGGTGCCGTCCCAGGTCTCGGAGACATCCTGCCACGCGGGTCTGGTGAGCTCCAGCTCCCCCGGCACGGCTCGTTCGATCCGGAACCGTCCTTCGTCGTCGGACACGTCGCGTGCGCCTCCGAGGGTGACCGCCACCTCGGGCAGCGGGAAGCCGTTGGGTGTCGACACCTTTCCGACCAGCACCACCGGTTCGAGCCGGAACTCGAGACGCCCAGCCGCCGGGTACTCCTCGACGACGGTCGACGACGGACGGAACCCCGGCCGCCGGGCTTCGACGGTCACCGCGGCGGCGGGCCATGGGACCACAGCGGTGGCGGCGTCGTCCAACGGCACCGATCGGCCGTCGACGACCAGGTCGGCGCTCGGCAGAGGACTCAGGTCGTCGCCGGCGAGCACGACGATGGCCAGGCCCGGCGGGCCGACGTCGGGGTTGCGGAGGTCGCCGTTGGGTCCCGTCAGGGGCGTCGCGGCGCATGCCGCGGCGACCACGGCCACACCGACGACCAGTCCGAGGGCGGGCCGCGGCCCGCGGCGAAGTCGAGAGACGGACATCCCGAGGAGGGTACCCAACCCGTTGCGAGACAGACCACGGCGTGATAGGTTCGGACCGCTCCCCCCGGCCGCGACGGGGACGAAGGAGGGAGGGAGCATGGCGGAGCAAGCCCACAGCACGGCCGGCGCCGATGGGGTCGGGATGTACCTCGAGGCGGTAGCCACCCACGACCTCCTCACGGCGGAGGACGAGGTCCGTCTGGCGAGAGCCATCGAGGCGGGACGTCTCGCCCAACGCCGCCTCGAGTCGCCCGACGACCCGATCGACGCCAGCGAACGCGCCGAGCTGTACCGGACGATCCACGCCGCCGACGAGGCGCGCGCCACCTTCATCCGCTCCAACCTGCGCCTGGTCATCTCGATCGCCAAGCGCTACACGGGCCGGGGGCTCGACCTCCTCGACCTGATCCAAGAAGGCAACCTGGGCCTCATCCGGGCGGTGGAGAAGTACGACTGGCGCAAGGGCTTCAAGTTCTCCACCTACGCAACCTGGTGGATCAGGCAGGCGATCACCCGCGGCCTCGGCAACCAGGGTCGAACCATCCGGCTACCGGTGCACATGGTGGATGTGGTCCGCACGGTCCAGGAGACGGAGCTGACCCTTCAGGAGCGCCTCCGACGTCCCCCCACCCTCTCGGAGATCTCCGAGACCAGCGGCCTCGATGTGGACAAGGTACAGATCGCGCTGCGTGCCCCCGGGGACACGGTGTCGCTGGATCGGCCGATCGGCGACGACGGCGAAGCGCAGCTCGGCGACTTCGTCGAGGACGCCACGATCCCCGATCCGTTCGTCGCGGTCGCCGAACGGGCCCGCACCGAGCAGGTGGCGCGCGCCCTCGAGGTCCTCGATCCGAGGGAACGGACCGTCCTGGTCCTTCGCTACGGGCTCGACGGCGAAGCTCCCCGCACGTTGTCGGACGTGGGCCGGGAGCTGGGCATCACGCGGGAGCGGGTCCGCCAGATCGAGAGACGGGCCATCGTCAAGCTCCGTCATCCGAGCTGCAGCTACGATCTCGAGTCGCTCCTGTAGGGTGCTGCCGCTTCTCAGAACAGCCGCAGCGCGGCCGAATCCGCGCCCCGCAACGCGTCGTAGTCCAGTTCGCGCCATTCGATACCACGTTCGGCGGCCAGGACCCGAGCCTGGGGCTTGACCTCCTGGGCCGCGAAGATCCCTCGGATCGGAGCCAGCCGATCGTCGCGGGAGAGGAACTCGAGGTACCGGGCGAGCTGTTCGACGCCGTCGATCTCTCCCCGTCGTTTGATCTCGACGGCCACGGTCCCTCCGGCGGCGTCGCGGCACAGCAGATCGACCGGCCCGATCGGCGTCGGGTACTCGCGCCGGACGAGGGTCATGCCGTCTCCGAGCACCTCCGGGGCCTCGGCGACCAGCCGTTGCAGCTCCAGTTCGACGCCGTCCTTGCGGAGCCCCGGGTCCTCACCGAGCTCCATGGAGGTCTCGAAGTGGATCTCGTGGAACTCGATGACCAGCCGCTCGCCCTTGGTGTTGGTGACGATCCAGCGGCCCTCCTCTTCGATCAGATGGTTGGGGGCGTTCATCCAGTTCAACGGCTTGTACGCGCCGCCGTCGGCATGGACCGCGACGCATCCGTCGGCTTTGACCATCACCAGGCGCGTGGCCCGCGGCAGATGGGCGGTGAGTCGACCTTCGTAGTCGACGGTGCAGTCGGCGACGACGATGCGCATCGGCCGCAGGCTACCGGCCGAGCCCGGTCAGCCGACCGAGCCCTCCATCTGGAGTTCGATGAGACGGTTCAGCTCGACGGCGTACTCCATCGGCAGTTCCTTGACGATCGGCTCGATGAACCCGGCGACGACCATGGCGGTCGCCTGCTCCTCGGTGAGCCCGCGGCTCATCAGGTAGAAGAGCTGGTCCTCACCGACCTTCGAGACCGTCGCCTCGTGGCCGATGTCGATGTCGGACTCTTCGATCTCCATGTACGGGTAGGTGTCCGAGCGGGAGTCCTCGTCGAGGATGAGGGCGTCGCAGCGCACGAAGGAGCGGGCGTTCTCGGCTCCCGGCTCGACCCGAACGAGGCCTCGGTAGCCGGCGCGCCCTCCGTCCTTGGAGATGGACTTGGAGGTGATGAGCGACGTGGTGTTGGGCGCGGCGTGCACCATCTTGGCCCCGGCATCCTGATGCTGGCCGTCACCGGCGAAGGCGATGGACAGCACCTCGCCGTGGGCGCCTTCCTCCATCAGCCACACCGCCGGGTACTTGGCGGTGAGCTTGGAGCCGAGGTTCCCGTCGATCCACTCCATCGTGGCGTTGCGGTAGGCAACGGCCCGTTTGGTGACCAGGTTGTACACGTTGTTGGACCAGTTCTGGATGGTCGTGTACCGGCAGCGTCCACCCTCCTTGACGACGATCTCGACCACCGCGGCGTGGAGGGAGTCGCTCGAGTACACCGGCGCCGAGCATCCCTCGACGTAGTGGCAGAAGGCCCCTTCGTCGACGATGATGAGCGTCCGTTCGAACTGGCCCATGTTCTCGGCGTTGATCCGGAAGTAAGCCTGGAGCGGCTGGTCGAGATGGACGCCCGGCGGCACGTAGATGAACGACCCTCCCGACCAGACCGCCGAGTTCAACGCCGCGAACTTGTTGTCGTTGGGCGGGATGATGGTGCCGAAGTACTCCTGGACGATCTCGGGGTACTCGCGAACCGCGGTGTCCATGTCGGTGAACAGCACCCCGAGCTTCTCGAGGTCCTCCCGGTTCCGGTGGTACACGACCTCCGACTCGTACTGGGCCGTGACGCCGGCCAGGTACTTGCGCTCGGCTTCGGGGATGCCCAGCTTCTCGTAGGTCTCCTTGATCGAATCGGGAACCATGTCCCAGTCCTTGGCCTGACCCTCGGTCGGCTTGATGTAGTAGTAGATGTCGTCGAAGTCGATCTCGTTGACGGCTCCGCCGCCGACCCACTGCGGGACGGGTTTGCGCAGGAACCGCCGATACGCCTTGAGGCGGAACTCGAGCATCCAGTCGGGTTCCTTCTTCATCCGCGACATCTCCCGGATGATCTCCTCGTTCAGCCCCTTCTTCGGTTTGAAGACGTAGTCCTCTTCGTCGGCCCAACCGAGTTGGTAGGAGCCGAGATCGATCTCGACGGTCGACATGGGGTCACCTCGGGTTTTCCACTATCCAGATAGGTCGATTGTAGGCCGATCGGCGCGCCCACGAGCGAGATTCCTCCCGCCGGGCCTCCGATGCGACCCAGGGCCCCCGAAGGGACCCTGGATGGGCGACCCGGCCGGAGCGGGAACGAGTGGGAGTGGGGGAAGACCGGGTCCGCTCCGACGGGTCGCCTCTGTAGTTGCAACGCTCAACGTTCGCGTTTCGTTCCCGGAACCGGCAGATCCTCGACGTCGACGGTGACGGCGGTCAGCTCGGCGGTCTCGGGTGCCGATGTCAACACCCAGAACCGCTCCACCTCGGTCGGCCAGGCGGCGAGGATGTCGGCGGCGACCGTGCTGGCGGTACGGGCCTGGTGTTGGACGATGAGGTCCCGCAACACGGTCGCCTCGTTGCCCCCGGGCCGGCGAGCCTTCGGCGCGGTGGCTGCCAGGTGGCCCTTCACCGAGTGGTCCGGATCCCACACGAACAGCGTCCCGCCGGTCATCCCCGCCGCCGCGTTCCGGCCGATCGGGCCGAGAACGACCACGGTGCCGCCGGTCATGTACTCACACACGTGATCCCCCGCGCCTTCCACGACGGCGGTCGCTCCCGAGTTGCGAACGGCGAATCGCTGACCGACGGTGCCGGCGACGAACAACCGGCCGCCGGTCGCCCCGTACAGGCAGGCGTTGCCGGCCCCATGACGGGCCCGATCGGCCCCGGGACGGATGACCACCTCGCCGCCGGCCATGCCCTTGCCGACGTAGTCGTTGCCGGTCCCGTCGAGCTCGATCGAGACGCCCTTCGACAGGAACGCCGCGAGGCTCTGGCCGGCGGTCCCCGAGAGCCGAACCTTCACGGATCCCTCGGCGAGGCCGGCGTCGCCGCGGACCTCGGCGATCTCACCCGACAGGCGGGTCCCGACGGAGCGGTCGACGTTCTCGATGGGATAGGCGACCACCACCGGTCCGGCGCCGCGCAGCGCCGCCCGACCGTCGACGGCGAGCTGCTCACCCAGCGGCGACCGAGCCACCCGGCGGAAGCTCCGATCCCGACCCGCATCGGCCCGAACCAGCAGCGCGGCGAGGTCGCCGGCGACGGGATCGTCGGGATCGGCCGGGACGAGCAGGTCACCCCGACCGATGAGCTCTTCGAGGCTGCGGGCGCCGATCGCCGCCATCGTCCGGCGAGCGTCCTCGGCGATGAACCGGAACAGGTTGACGACGTGATCGACCGAGCCCCGGTACTTGGCTCGCAGGTCCTCCCGTTGGGTGGCGATGCCGACCGGGCAGGTGTTCTCGTGGCAGCGGCGGACCATCTTGCATCCGAGCGCGAGCAACGGCGCGGTCCCGAAGCCGTAGCGGTCGGCACCGAGGAGGGCGGCGACCACCACGTCGCGACCGGTGCGGAGACCGCCGTCGGTCTCGACGGTGGTCGTCGCCCGCAACCCGTTGGCGACGAGCGCCTGGTGCGCTTCGGCGAGGCCGAGCTCCCAGGGCGACCCGGCATGCTTGATCGACACCAGGGGGGAGGCGCCGGTCCCTCCACCGTATCCGGAGATGACCACGGCGTCGGCGAGGGCCTTGGCGACACCGACGGCGATCGTGCCGACGCCGGGACCCGACACCAGCTTCACCGACACGCGGGCCAGCGGCTTGAACGTCTTCAGGTCGTAGATGAGTTGGGCGAGGTCCTCGATCGAGTAGATGTCGTGATGCGGCGGCGGTGAGATGAGCGTGACGCCGGGTTCGGTGTGACGGAGCCGGGCGATCTGCTCGGTGACCTTGTGGCCGGGGAGCTGACCGCCCTCGCCCGGCTTGGAGCCCTGCGCCATCTTGATCTGGAACTCCTCGGCGGACGCCAGGTACCCGGGCGTCACGCCGAAGCGTCCGCTGGCCACCTGCTTGATCGCCGAGTTGCGGGATGTCCCGAAACGGCGCGGATCCTCCCCGCCCTCCCCCGAGTTGGAGAGGCCGCCGATGAGGTTCATGGCCTCGGCGAGAGCCTCGTGCGCCTCGGGTGACAGCGCGCCGAGGGACATCGCGGCGGTCGTGAACCGCCGCATGATCCGCTCGACCGGCTCGACCTCCGCGAGAGGAACGGACGGACCGAGCGGGACGATCTCGAGGAGGTCGCGCAGCTCCATCGGGGGGCGCTCCACCTGGATCGCACGGACGTAGTCCTCGTAGCGGTCCCAGTCGCCCGACCGGACGGCCTTCTGGAGGGCCAGGACGGCTGCGGGGGCGTTGATGTGCTCGACACCCCCGCGGCGGAACTTGTAGTAGCCGGAGAGCTCCTCGCCCCCGCCGACGTACCGGGCGTGGCGCGCCAGGGTGTGCTCGGCGATCCGGTCGAATCCGGCGCCACCGACCCGCCGCTGGACGTTCTTGAAGGCGATGTCGCAGACCTCCTCGTCGAGGCCGATGGCCTCGAAGAGCTCCGATCCCCGGTAGGCAGAGATCGTGCACACCCCCATCTTCGACATGATCTTGAGGAGGCCCTTCTCGAGGCTCGCGCGGTAGTTCTCCTGCGCTTCGACGACGCCGCAGGGGATCCGGCCCTCGGCAGCCATCGCCCGCACGTTCTCGATCGCCATGTACGGGTTGACGGCCGACGCGCCGAAGCCGATCAGGCAGGCGAAGTCGTGGGCGTCACGGGGCTCTCCGGAGACCGCGACGATCGACGCCCTGAGCCTGAGCCCGACGCGGATGAGGTGATGGTGGACGGCTCCCACGGCGAGGAGGATGGGGACGGGTGCATGGTCGGCGTCGGCCTCCCGATCGGACACCACGACGATGGAGGCGCCGTCGGCAACGGCGCGTTCGGCCTCCGCGCACAGCTCTTCGACGGCCCGGCGGAGACCGGCGGGGCCGTCGGCGGCCGGGAACACCGCCGGGAGCCACACCGAAGCGAAGCGCTCGTCTCGGGCGCCGGTGATCGCCACGACGTCGGCGTCGGACAGGACCGCCGAGGACAGCTCGAGGAGATGAGCCTGCTGCGGGGTCTCCTCGAGGATCGAACCGCGTCGGCCCAGGTAGGTGCGCAGCGACATGACGAGGTTCTCCCGGAGCGGATCCATGGGCGGGTTCGTGACCTGGGCGAAGGCCTGGTGGAAGTACCGGCTGAGGCGCTGGGGGTGGCGGGAGAGGACGGCGAGGCCGGTGTCGTGGCCCATCGCCAGGATCGGCATGTCGCCCTCGGCCATCGGCGCGAGGATCAGCATCCGTTCCTCTTCGGTGTAGCCGAAGACCCGCTGCAGGGCGTCGGCGTCGAAGCGGTCGTCCTGCAGCGCGTCGAAGGCGTCGCGAACGTAGTTCGTCTCGGTCGAGATCCATTCCTCGTAGGGAGCCAGCGCCGCCAGCGCCGCCTTGATCTCGGCCCCCATCCGGTGGGTACCGGTGGCCAGGTCGACGTCGATGATGTCTCCCGGCCCGAGCTGGCCGGTGGCGATGGCGTTCACCTCGACCTCCGGAGCGACCCCGGCCTCCGACGACACGACGACGTAGTCGGGCGTGATCGTCCAGCGCGATGGCCGAAGTCCGTTGCGGTCCAGCCCGGCGACGAGACGCTCGCCGTCGCAGGCGACCACGGCGGCGGGCCCGTCCCAAGGTTCGGTCAGGAAGGCGTGGTACTCGTAGAAGGCACGCAGACGCGGGTCGAGGTCCTCCACGTTCTCCCAAGCCGCGGGGATCAGCATCTCCTTGACGTGCGGAAGGGACCGTCCGGAACGGACGAGCACCTCGAACGCCTCGTCGAGGCTCGCCGAGTCGGAGCCCTCGGTGGTCACGAGGGGAACGAGCTCCGAGATCCGGTCCCCCCAGACGTCGCTGTGCAGATCGTTGGATCGGGCCTCCATCCAGCTCCGGTTCGCCGCCACCGTGTTGATCTCGCCGTTGTGGGCGAGGATGCGGAAGGGCTGGGCCAGCTCCCATGCCGGCACCGTGTTGGTCGAGTATCGCTGATGGAACACCGCGAAGTCCGTCTCGAAGGTCGGGTCCTTGAGGTCCCAGTAGAACGCCTCGATGTGCGAGGCCGTGAACAGCCCCTTGTAGACGACCGTCCGCGAGGAGGCCGACGGGATGGAGAACCCCTCGATGCCGGCGCCGGTCCGCTCGGCGTAGCGTCGAGCGAGGAACAACGCACGCTCGAACGCGTCGCCGCGGGTGCCCGCCTCGGCGGCGACGATGGCCTGCTCGATGGCCGGCATCGAACCGCGAGCGGTCTCGGACAGGGCCTGCACACCGACCGGGACGGGCCGCCAGCGTAGGAGCCGGAGACCTTCGCGTCCGAGGGCCTCTTCGACGATCCGACGGCCGTCGTCGGGATCGTGCCGAGGGAGGAAGGTCATCACCACGCCGAGCTCGGAGCGGTGGGGAGCGGCGATCCCCGCGGCGGCGAGGTCGCGTTCGATGATCCGGTACGGGATCCTCGTCATGATGCCGGCCCCGTCGCCGGTGCCGTCGATCGAACGGGCGCCCCGATGATCGAGACTGTGGAGGCATCCGACGGCCAGGCGCACGGTGCGGTGGGTGGCGGTGGCGTCACGTGCGGCGACGAACCCGACGCCGCACGCATCGCGTACGTCGCCCCGGTACAGCGGATAGCGGTCCATCGCGGCCTCCTCGCGTCTCGACCCGTCGGGCCGTTGCGCTCGTGTGCACGGGTCGGCGACCGGCCCGATGGAGCGCTTCACTGTATCTCGCCGTCGGGGTACCGCGAAATCGGCGCCGCCGGTCTCGCGACCTGCGACGTGCGGTGGGCCCCTAGCCTGCGCCCATGCCGGTGATCGTGATCGGAGCCGATACCCGCCTCGGGGAGGCGGTCATCGACGCGCTGACGGGTCGGGACGGGGAGGTTCGAGCCTTCGTCAGCGACCCCGAGGCGGCCCGGACGCTCAAGGCGCGAGGCATCAAGACCGCCCTCGGCGACATCTCGGATGGATCCCATGTGGGCGGGGCGGCGTGCAACTGCTTCGGCGCGGTCCTGATCGGACAGGCCGCGATCGACGACCGGGAGCGCTCCTTCGCGGAGGATCCCGGCGCCGTGGTCGAGGCCTGGGCCGAAGGCCTCGCCGACGCCGGCGTCCACCGGGCGATCTGGGTCGTCTCCGACCCCCGTGTCGTCCCCGAGACCGCTCACGCGGCCGAGGTCGCGGTCGTCGACGCGACCGCGTCACCCGGGACGGTCGCGGCCGAGGTGCGACGCCTCGACGACGCCGCGTCGCTGGCATAGCCGCCTCAGAACACCTGCTGACACCACGGGGCGATGGACGTCCGCATGAGCCGCTCCAGGCGGACGACCGCGTCGCGTGGCCCGTCGATCCGGCCGGCGCCGAGCGCCGCCATCGCGCCGCCGTTGCCGAGGAAGAGGCCCGACAGCTCGCCGATCGTCAACGTCAGCTCGGGTTCCACCGGCGTCGGCGACACGGTGGCGGACCCGTCACGGACCGTCAGCTCGTAGTCGCCGGTGTTGTGCGGAACGAAGGCGTCGACGAGATGGAACCGCACCGAGCCGTCGGTCTCGTAGGAGCGGGAGACCAGCGCCCGGGCCGGATCGACGAGTCGGATCCACAGCCCGTCGAGGACGGAGCGGGTGATCCTCCGGATGTCGTCGATCCGCCGCGGCAGCGGATCGTCGACGGGGAGGTTCCAATGCTGCACGTTGGGGAACAGGTCGATGCTCGACAGGAACCGCCACAGCGCCCCGCGGGCGTCGTCGGTTCCCACGACCTCGCGAACGTCGATGGTCCCGGCGGCGATCCCCAGGTCGCTCCAGTCCTGCCGATGACGGAAGATGGCGTAGCCGGCGGGGTCACCGGCGGACCCGGCGACGGCGCACCGCAGCGCCGAGGCTCCCCCGCGGGCATCCGGAGGGTCCCGCAGCACCATGTGGCGCCAGTCGACCACCCGCCGTGCGAACATCCCGGCCCGGTCGAGGGAGAACCGCTCGTAGATCGGGGGAAGGACGAAGGCGGCCTGGTCGGCGTCGATGAGGCGGATCGGGATCGACGGGTCCGCGTCGATCCGCACCTGTCGGCCG
The DNA here is from genome assembly GCA_026985095.1 of Acidimicrobiia bacterium. Classification (GTDB taxonomy): domain Bacteria; phylum Actinomycetota; class Acidimicrobiia; order Spongiisociales; family UBA5794; genus JALSQW01. The sequence goes on from JALSQW010000018.1 coordinate 131,584, forward strand.
TTCCAGGTCGCATGATGGTGATCCGTCGCCCTGCCGAACCCGAAGCGCGGGTAGATCGCCGATTCGGAGGCCCACAACGCCGCCACGACCTCCCCGCGTGCGTTCACGTCGTCGAGATGGCGGCGCATGAGTTCGGTGAGGATGCCGCGACGGCGATGGGTGGGGCGCACGGTCACCATCGTCGTCCCCGCCGCCGCGATCGAGGACCGGCCGGGCACGGCCAGCGACAGCGGATAGCTGGCCAGGGTGCCGACGATGTCGTCACCGTCGACGGCCGCCAGGGTCCGATCGAGCGGTACGAGGTCGACGAAGCGAGCCGGGTCCCGGTCCTCCTCCGATTCGAGCTGACCTCCGAAGGCGAACGCGAGGGTGTCCCGGAAGGCGGGAACGTCGTCGAGGGTGATGGGCCGGTAGAGGATCGACATGCTCCGACCCTACCCGTCGCCCTCGGGACGGGACCAGGTGTAGGTTGCCGTCGAGCCGACGAGGAGCGCACCACCATGACCGCCATCAGGATCGCCGTCCAGATCCAGCCCCAACATGCCGACTATCCCGCCATCCGCGAGGCCGCCGCGCGATGCGAGGACATGGGCGTCGACGTCATCTACAACTGGGATCACTTCTTCCCGCTGTTCGGCGGCTCCCCGGATCCCAACGTCGGGAAGCACTTCGAATGCTGGACGATGCTGGCGGCCTGGGCCGAGCAGACCTCGACGATCACGATCGGCCCACTGGTGACCTGCAACTCGTACCGCAACCCCGACCTGCTCGCCGACATGGCCAGGACGGTCGATCACATCGCCGAGGGACGGGTCGTCTTCGGTATCGGCGCCGGGTGGTTCGAGAAGGACTACACCCAGTACGGCTACGAGTTCGGCACCGCCCCTCAGCGCCTCCGAGCCTTGGCCGAGGCGATGCCACGGATCGAGGCTCGCTTCTCCGAGCTCGACCCGCCTCCGGTGGGGCCCATGCCGATCCTCATCGGTGGCGGCGGCGAGAAGGTGACCCTGAAGATCGTTGCCCGGCATGCCGACATCTGGCACGGTTTCGGCGACGTCGCCACGATCCGGCACAAGTCGGAGGTCCTCGCCCGCCATTGCGCCGACATCGGCCGCGACCCGGCGGAGATCGAACGCTCCGTCGGGTTCCAGCTCCACTCCGCTCCCCTCGACCAGGCGGACGCCTACGTGGAGGCGGGCGTCACCGAGTTCACCCTGGGCGTCTCCGGGCCCGACTACGACCTGACCGCCGTCGACGCGTGGCTCGCCTGGCGCGACGCCACCAACTCCTGAGCGTCGACCTCAGCCGGCCAACGTGGCGGCGAGCAGCTCGATCGCCTCGTGGGGCGTCGACGCGTGCGGCGAGACCCGCACCCAACCGGCGCGTTCGGACACGACGATGCCGGCCTGGGCGAGGCGGGCAACGGTCTCGCCGGCTTCCTCGTCGGGCATCCGGAAGGTCACGATCCCCGAGCGTTCCTCCTCGACCCGCCACGGGGCGCGAAGCTCGGCGCCGACCTCGATCGCGAGCTCGGCGACGGATCGGGAACGGTCGAGCACCGCGGTGTGGACCGCGTCGACGCCGGCGGCTTCGACCACCTCGATGGCGGCGGCCAGGGCGACCGCTCCGAACACGTTGGGTGATCCCTCCTGGAACCGGTCGGCGTCCGACCGGGCCGAGTGCGGTGCGGGGGTGACGAAGTCGAAGGCGTCCTCGACGCCCCACCAGCCCGACAGCGACGGCACGAGCCGCTCGAGCGCCCGTCCCGACACGGCCATCAGCCCCGCCGCCCATCCGGCCCGCATCCACTTCTGGCCGCCGGCAACGAGCACGTCGGCACTCCCGAGGGCGACCCGGAGCGCACCGAGGGCCTGGATGGCGTCGACGACCAGGAGCGCCTCGGGCGCGATCGATCGGATCGCTTCCAGGTCGACCCGGAACCCGGTGGCGTAATCGACCAGCGAGACGCTCACCGCCACCGTCTCGTCGTCGACGGCGTCGCGCAACGCCTCGGCGGTGACGCGACCGTCGGGGATGTCGACGCGACGCACCTCCGGCCCGCCTGCGGCTTCGGCTCGGAGCCACGGGTAGACGTTGGCGGGGAACTCGTGGCGCGGGATGACCACGTTGCCGCCGGCATCGAGCAGGCCGTAGGCGACGTGGAAGATCCCCGTCGACGTCGACGGAACCACGGTCACCCGCTCGGGTGCCACGCCGACGAACCGCCCCATCGTCGCCAACGACGCCTCGTACCGGCCGATGACGAGCGGCGACACGTCGCCGGGCGGGTCGGAGACCGCTGCCACGATCTCGGCGATCGCCGTGTTCACCCGCCGCGACGGCGGCCCGATCGCGGCGAAGTTCATGTACCCGGCCGATTCTTCGAATTCGCTCGCGTATCGGGTCACGCCAACCCTCGCTCCCATACGTCGACGAGCCGACGATACCGTTCGTTCTCCGCCAGGAGCTGGACATGGGTCCCGTCGGCGACGATACGGCCGGCGTCGACCATCACCACCCGGTCCGCTCGCTCGGCGCTGCGCAGGCGATGGGCGATCACGATCGAGGTCCGTCCGGCCAGCAGGATGCGGAGCGCTCCCTCCACCTCGACCTCCGTCTCGGGATCCAGGTTGGAGGTCGCTTCGTCGAGCACGATGACCGAAGGATCGGCCAGGAACGCCCTCGCCAGGGACACCAGCTGGCGTTCCCCGGCCGAGAACCGACTCCCACGCTCCCGCACCTCCGTGTCGAGACCGTCGGGAAGCGATCGCACCCACCCGTCGATGCCCATGGCCCGCAGCACGTTCCAGATGTCGACCTCGTCGGCGTCGGGTCGGGCGTACGCGAGGTTGTGGCGCAACGTCCCGTCGAAGAGGAACCCGTCCTGAGGGATCAACACCACCGCACCGGTCCGCGACCTGGCGGTGACGTTCCGGAGGTCCACGTCGTCGATGGCGACCGTCCCGACGAGCGGGTCGTAGAACCGCAGGGCCAGCTTGGCGATGGTGGACTTCCCGGCACCGGTCTCCCCCACCACGGCGAGCCGCTCTCCGGGCGCCACGTCCAGGTCCACGTGGTCCAGCACGATCGTCCCCGGCTCGTATCCGAACACGACGTCGTCGAAGGTCACCCGACCCTGCACCGGCTCGGGGAGATCGAACGCTCCTGGCGCGTCGGACACCGCCGGAGCACGATCGAGGAGCTCGAAGAGCTTCCCGAGCGCCGCCAGAGCCGATTGCAGCAGGTTGTAGACGTTGGCGAGGTTGATGATCGGCTGGAAGAACCAGTCCAGGTAGAGCAGGAACCCGACGAGCGTCCCGAAGGTCAACGAACCGTCGATCACCCGTCGGCCGCCGAAGGCGAGGACGGTCGCGATGGCGAGGACCCGGAGGAACGCCACCGACGGGAAGTACCACGAGATCGCCCGCGCCGCCGCCATGTTGGCGGCGAAATAGTCCTCGTTGATGCGGCCGAACGTCCCCGCCTGGTGGCGTTCCTGCGTGAAGGCCTGCACGACCCGCACCCCCGAGATGCCTTCCTGGAGCCCCGAGAGGACCCGCCCGATCCCTTCCCTGACCCGGCGATAGGCCCTGGCCGCATAGCGCTGGAACACGACCGAGATGGCCACCAGCATCACCACGATGACGAACACGGCGACGGCGAGCCGCCAATCGAGCAGGGTCATCGCCACCGCCACCCCGACGACGGTCAACAGGTTGGTCAGCGCCATCACGGCGCCATCGCCGACGAACTCCTGGAGGGACTCGATGTCGGAGGTCATGCGGCTCACGAGCACCCCGGTCTTCTGGGAACCGAAGAACGCCATGTCCATGCGGATCAGATGGGCGAACACGGTCTTGCGGAGCGTCAGCAGGAACCGTTCACCGACCGCCGCAACTCCGTAGCGGGCGATGCGCGAGAAGATGTACTGGACGGCGAGCAACCCGATGAAGGCGAGGGCGAAGTTGGTGAGGACCCCCTTGTCGCCCGCCGCGATGCCGCGGTCGACGCCGCCACGCACGACGAGCGGGCCGAGCAGCCGGGCACCGGTGCCCATGACCGCAGCGACCAACGCCCCGAAGGCGGGCCAGGCGAGGTCGCGGCCCAGCCTCGCCGCTCGCGCGAGCAGCCGGACGGGCCGCTCCACTCGTCCCTCCCCGGCGTGGGCCATGTACCTCACGGTGCCCGCTCCCGTGACCGGTCGGCACGGGCCAGGATCTCGCCGTACCGCGGGATCCGCCGGAGGAGCTCCTCGTGCGGGCCGACCTGCACGATCCGTCCCCCTTCGAGGAGCACGACGAGGTCGACCATCGCCAGTGTGGAGGTGCGATGCGCAACGATGATGGTCGTGCGTCCTTCCATCACGGTGCGCAGCGCGGCCTGGATCTCGGCTTCGACGATCGCGTCGACCGACGACGTCGCGTCGTCCAAGATGAGCACCCGCGGGTCGCGGATGACCCCACGAGCCAAGGCGATGCGCTGACGCTGACCGCCCGACAGGCTCAGGCCTCGTTCGCCCACCACGGTGTCGTAGCCGTCGGGCAGCGAGCAGATGAACTCGTGGGCCTTGGCCAGCCGAGCGGCGGCCCGGACCGCCCGGTCCGAAGCCGTCGGATCGCCGACCCTGATGTTGTCGGCGATCGAGGCCGAGAACAGGAACGTCTCCTGGAACACGACCGCGACCTCGTTGCGGAGCTCGTCGAGGTCGACGTCGCGAACGTCGACCCCATCGAGGAGGACGGCACCGGCGGTCACGTCGTGGAAGCGGGGGATGAGATGCGCCAAGGTGGTCTTACCCGAGCCGGTCGCGCCGACGAGCGCCACCGACGAGCCCCCGGGGACGAGCAGATCGACGCCGTCGAGCACCTCCCCACCTCCGGGATAGGAGAAATGCACGCCGTCGAACCGGATCTCGCCCGGACCCGGCGGCAACGGCAGCCGGCGACCCGGCGGCGGAGGCAGGATCTCGGGGGCGGTCGACAACAGCTCCTGGATGCGAGCCGCGGCGGCAGCCGAGCGGGGAAGGTTGGCGAAGAACCATCCCGTGATCATCAGCGGGAGAACCAGGACGGCGAGGTACTGCGTGAACGCCACGAACTCGCCGGGCGACAGGGCGCCGTCGATGACCCGCGAGCCACCCAGCCACAGGACGGCGACCGTGCCGAGGGCGGGGATCAGCTCGAACAGCGGGGTGTAGATGGAGCGTTCCCTGGCCAGGGTCACCGAATCCTCGTAGATCCCGTCGGCGGCAGCCGCCAACCGCCGTTCCTCCTGGGCCTCCTGACCGTAGGCTTTGACCACCTGGATCCCACCGACGGCTTCCTCCACGACCTGGCTGAGATCGGCGAGTCGCTGCTGGATCCGGAACGACACGCCGATGACGTTGCTGGAGTACCGGCTGGCGACGAGGAACAGGGCCGGGACGGTCAACGCCGCCACCGATCCGAGGACCGGATCGAGCAGCACGAGGACCGACACCACCACGATGAACATGGTGAGGTTGGCGATGGTGATGGGCAACATCGCCAAGATGAGGCGCACCTGGCCCAGATCGGACGAGGCGCGAGCCATGAGCTGACCGGTCGGGGTCTGGTCGTGGAACGAGAACGCCAGACGCTGGATGTGGGCGAAGAGCCGGTTCCGGAGATCGGCCTCGGCTCGATACGACAGCTTGAACCCGAAGTACCGCCGGATGCCGATGCCCAGCGCCTGCAGACCTCCGGCGGCCACGAGCACGCCGACCAGCGGGAGTAACCGGCCAGGGTCCCCAGCGACGATGGCGTCGTCGATCACGATCCTCGTCAGGTACGGAATGGCGACCACGAAGGTCATCCACAGGAGGGCTCCCAGGATCGAGAACGCCGCCACCACCGGATACCCCCGGAGCATGGTGACGAGCAGACGTAACCCGATCCGGATCTCGTTCGAACCAGCGTCGGTGCCTTCGGCCATCGTCTCAGGCTATCGGGCGCCGCCTTCCACCCATCCGGAAGACACCCCACAACCCCGGACCTTCCCTACACTCGCCGCGATGCGCCGCCTCGTCCCGCTCCTCATCGCGTCCGCGCTCGTCGCATCGGCGTGCGTGGCCGGACCCGAGAACGTCATCGCGGTGGGTGGATCGGGCTCGTCCACCGGCGGGACCGCCACGACCGAGGCGGTCGGATCGGAGGTCACGGCACCGACCACGCCGACCGAGACGGCCACGTCGTCGACGACGAGCACGACGACGACCACGACGCCCCCTCCCCTCTCCACCGACGAGGTCACCCCGGCGACCGTCGGGCGCCCGTGGGGAAGCGTCGAAGGCCTGACCATGTTCCGAGGCAACCCCACCCGCACCTTCTACGGGACCGGGCCGGTGCCGGACCGCACGCCGACGATCGCCTGGCGGTTCCCCGACAAGCCGATGTGCGGCCAGTCCCCCGTCGGGAAGGAACCCAAGGTCTGGTGCGGGACCGGTTGGACCGGCCAGCCCGTGGTGTGGGAACGACCCGACGGGATCACCGAGGTGATCTTCGGCGCCTACGACAAGAAGATCCATTTCCTGGACGCCGCGACGGGCGAGCCGACCCGGCCCTCCTTCGACATGGGTGACATCATCAAGGGCTCGCTCACCCTCGACCCGGACGGCTATCCGCTCCTGTACGCCGGTTCACGTGACCCTCGCTACCGGATCATCGCCATCGACGGCGACGAGCCGCGTGAGGTGTGGTCGCTGCATGCCAAGTCGGTCGAAGGGATCTGGAACGACGATTGGGACTCCAACGGCGTGGTCGTCGGCGACGTGCTGTACGAAGGCGGCGAGAACTCATGGTGGTTCGCGGTCAAGCTCAACCGCGGGTACGACGCCGAGGGGAAGGTGACCGTCGACCCTCAGGTCGTCTTCGAGATGCCGGCATGGACCGACGAGCTGCGGGAGATCGTCGGGCGCCAGCAGAGCGTGGAGAACTCCACGGCCGTGTTCGGCGATCGTGCCTTCTTCGCCAACTCGGCCGGGCGGGTGGTCGGCGTCGACATCTCCGACGTCGAGTCGGGCAATGCCGAGGTCGTGTTCGACTTCTGGATGGGCGACGACACCGACGCCACCATCTCCGTGGACGCCGACGGCTACCTCTACGTCGCCGCCCAGCAGGACATCGCCCTCAAGAACAACACGGCAGCCCGACGGGTCCGAGAGGTCGGCCAGGTCGTCAAGCTCGATCCCGACCGGCCCGACGATCCGATCGTGTGGTCGGTGGAGATCCCCGCCGCGCGAGGTCAGAAGGCGGGAGTGTGGGCGACCCCGGCGTTGTACGAGGGCCTCTTGTACGTGGCCGGCAATCCGGGGGACCTGATCGCGATCGACACCGACACCGGTGACGTCGTCTGGTCGGACTACGTCGGCGGCAACGCCTGGTCGTCCCCGGTGATCGCCGATGGTCGCCTCGTCATCGCCGTCGACTGCCTGACCTCCGAGCCGGGGATCCGAGCCTACGACGTGACCACCCCGACATCTCCCGAGCGACTCTGGCAGAAGCCGCTCGGAGGAGGTTGTATCGAATCGACCCCGGCGGTGTGGAACGGGGACATCTTCGTTGGCACACGGGACGGCTTCTTCTACGCTCTGCGGAGCAGATGACCACACGCACCACGACCGGACTGGGCTCGGGCCTTCGAGCCGCCTTCGGCATCATCCTCCTCCTCGCCGGGTCCACCGCCGCCCTGGCCACCGTCGCCGGGTTCTTCGGGAGCCTGTGGTGGGGGTTCGACCTGGCCGCCGACTACCGCTTCGTGTACCTGACGGTGGCCGTGGTCTGTGCGGTCCTGTACGGCCTCACCTTCGGTCGCGGCATGGCGGCGGTGTTCGCCGCCGCCGCCGTGGTCAATGCCTTCGTGGTCGCGCCACTGTGGCTGGCGTCGCAACCGCGCCCGGCAACGGACACCGGGGTGACCCTGGCCACCTACAACGCGCAACGCAAGGCCGGCACCCAGGACCGGATCGTGGAGTGGCTGCGTCGGGAACCCGCCGACATCGTCGTCATCCAGGAGACCACCTCGGCGTGGACGCCGGTCTTCGAACGCGCGGAGCTCCCCTATCGGATCGTCCTCGCCCCCGAGGAACGGGTCGTGTTCGGCACGACCATCCTGGCCAAGGTCGAGGCGTCCGCCAAGGAGACCGAGATCGTCGCCACGAAGGTGATCGAGATGGAAGCGACCGTCGACGGCGTCCCGGTCGTCGTGTACGTCGCCCATCCCCGCCGCCCGGGCTCTGCGGTCGAAGCCGACGCCCGCCTCCGGCTCTTCGCGGCGCTCGCAGATCTCGCCGCCGAGCGGGCCGGACCGACGATCGTCGCCGGGGACCTCGGCACGACCCGATGGTCACATGCGTTCGCGACGCTCACCGCCGACGGTGTCCTCCGCTCCTCGGAGGACGGCTTCGGGTACCAACCGACCTGGCCGACGATGTCGTGGCCGATCGTCGGCAGGTACGCCGGGATCCCGGTCGATCACGTCCTGCTGAGTCCCGGTTTGACCGCCTCCGAACGCCGCGTCGGTCCCCAGCTAGGCACCGACCACCTCCCCGTCGTCGTCGACGTCCGGCCCGCGGGCTGAGATCGGCGCAGCGCTAGCCTGCGGCGGATGCTCCACGACTACACCACGATCGACGCGGCCACCATCCGGCGCACGACCGACGAGACCCTGACCGCCGCCACCGAGCTGATCGACGCCGCCACCTCGGGCCCGGCGACGTACGACGGCGTCGTCGCCCGACTCGACCGAGCGATGGAGCTGCTGGCGGAGACCTACGGCTCCGGCCCCTTCCTGGCCCGCGCCCATCCCGACGTCGCCGTTCGCGACATGGCGAGCGCATGCGAGGAGGAACTCGACAAGTGGTCCTCGTCGGTGGTGTTCCGACGCGACGTGTACGAGGCCGTCGAGGCCTTCGCGGCCACACCGGAGGCCGAGGCGCTCGACGGCGAGCGCGGCCGGTCGCTGGCCATGTGGCGGCGCGACCTGCGCCGGGCAGGCCATCACCTCGACGAGGACCGTCGCCGGGAGCTCGAAGGGCTCCAGCAGCGGCTCATCGAGCTTCAGGTGGCCTTCGGCCGGAACCTGGCCGAGTGGGAGGACCACATCGACGTGCCCGCCGAGCGTCTCGCCGGGATGTCCGACGACTACATCGAGCGACTCGAGCCGGGAACCGAACCGGGAACCTATCGGATCACGATGGCGTACCCGGACTACCTGCCCTACATGGACGAGGGAGCGGACCGGGAACTGCGACGGCAGCTCCAGTATCGCTTCTGGAACCGGGCCGCCGAGCAGAACACGGCGTTGCTGGCCGAAGCCGTCGAGATCCGAGCATCGATGGCGTCCCTGCTGGGCAAGCACACCTGGGCCGAGCACGCCATGGAGGTGAAGATGGCCGACCCGGAGGCGGTCGACACCTTCTACGACCGGCTCATCGATCCACTGACCCGCCGGGGCCGGAAGGAGCTCGCCGAGCTGAACGCGCTGGCCGCCGGCGACGGCGTCGACGAGATCCGATCGTGGGACTGGGCGTACTACGACACGCGGCAACGCAAACGGGACTTCGGGATCGATCCGAACGAGGTCGCTGCGTACTTCCCCCTCGATCGGGTGATCGACGGCATCTTGTCGATCACCGGCGACGTGTTCGGCCTCGAGTACCGCACCGTGGCCGATCCTCGCGCCTGGCATCCCGACGTGACCGCCTACGAGGTGGTCGACGCCTCCGACGACGAGACGATCGGCTGGTTCTACGCCGACCTGTTCCCCCGAGAAGGGAAGTTCGGCCATGCCGCGTGCTTCCCTGTGGCGCCCGGCGGCCGCGACCCCGACGGTCGCAGACGGCGCCCCGTGGCGGCGATCCTGGCCAACTTCACGAAACCCACCGACGAGACCCCGTCGCTCCTCAAGCACGACGAGGCGGTCACCTTGTTCCACGAGTTCGGCCACGTCCTCCACCATCTCCTGGCCCGCCCCGAACTCGCCCGGTTCGGCGCGTTCGGGGCGGAATGGGACTTCGTCGAGGCTCCGTCCCAGATCATGGAGAACTGGATGTGGGAGCCGGAGGTGCTCCACCGCATCGCCGCCCACCACCAGACCGGAGCGACGATCCCGGCGGACCTCGTCGAACGTCTCGTTGCCGCCAGGGACCAGAACGTGGCGTTGAAGACGCTGCGCCAGATCTTCCTCGGCGAGCTCGACCTCGCCCTCCACGCCGCAGAACGCCCACCGGCCCCGAACGACGCGTACCGCGCCACCTGGGGCCGGACGCTGCTGCCGTTCCACGAGGGGACGCATTTCCCGGCAGGGTTCGGCCATCTCATGGGCGGTTACGACGCCGGCTACTACGGCTACCTGTGGGCGAAGGTGTTCGGCGACGACATGTTCTCGATGTTCACCGCCGAAGGGATCCTCGATCCCGACGTCGGAGGGCGGTACCGGCGAGAGGTCCTCGAGCCGGGCTCCTCCCGCGACGCCATCGACCATCTGCGGGCGTTCCTCGGCCGCGACCCCGACCCCGGCTCCTTCCTGCGGCGCGTCGGGATCGACGTCACCTGATCTCGCGTAGGACCCCGCCATCCACCTCGAGCGACGCTCCCGTGATGTACGAGGCGGCCCCCGACAGCAGGAAGACGGCGGCGTTGGCGTACTCCTGCGACGTCCCGTAGCGTCCGAGGGGGATGTGGGCCTCGTTGGCGGCGCGCACCTCGGCGACGGTGATCCCGCGACGCGCGGCGGTGTCGGCGTCCAACGCGGCCACCCGCTCGGTCGCGATGCGGCCGGGGATGAGATGGTTGACCCGGATGTCGGGGGCCCATTCGTCGGCGAGGGCCTTCGCCATCGCCGCCACGGAGGAGCGGAACACGCTCGACAGGAAGAGGGTCCGGATCGGCTCCCGAACCGAGACCGAGGTCATGAACAGCAACGACCCGCCGGATGCCAGATGGGGCCGGATCGTCGCCGCGAACGACAGCGCCGACCGCAACGTCGAGCGGTAGGCGGCATCCCAATCGTCGGGGCCCGTGTCGCCGAAGGCCCCCGGTGGAGGGCCGCCGGCGTTGGGGACCCCCAGGTCGATCCCTCCCCACCGCTGTGCTGCGGCGTCGATCCACGCGGCGACGGCACCGGCGTCGGCGACGTCGAGGGGCGTCTCGATCACGTCGGCTCGGGTCTCGGCCCGGATGGCGTCGGCAGCCTCGGTCAGCCGGTTCGCGTCCCGGGCGCAGATCGCCACCGATGCGCCTTCGCGCGCCAGTTCCAGGGCGATGGCGTACCCCAACCCTCCCGATGAGGCTGCCACCACGGCCCGCTTGCCCACCAACCCGAGATCCATCAGATGCTCCTCTCCGCTCCGCGCCCGGTCGCCGGGCCATGGTGCCACGGGACGGAGCCCCCCGCATCGCCGAACCGGCGGAGGATCGCCGCCCGGTCGATCTTGCCGGTCGCCAGGTACGGGAACGCCCGCAGCCGCATCCAGCGCCGCGGCACCTCGGCGGGACGGAGTCGCTCCCGGCACCAACCCGTCAACGCCCTCTCGTCGAGGTCGTCTCCGGCGACGACCGCGGCGCCGACGACGGCGCCCCACTCGGGGTCCGGGATCCCCACCACCGTCACCTCTGCCACGTCGGGATGCGATGCCACCACCTCCTCGACCCGTCCCGGATGCACGTTCTCCCCGCCGGAGACGATCATGTCGTCGACACGTCCGAGCACGTGGAGCCGCCCGTCGGCGTCGATGCGGCCGAGGTCGGCCGTCCGGTGGGGGCGCATCCGGGGCGGCTCGCCGAGGTAGCCGACGAAGACCCCCGGTCCGTCGATGACGATCTCGCCGACGTCGCCGCCGGGCGCGTCGATCCGAACGTCGAATCCGTCGAGTGGACGACCGACGCTGCGGCGGTCCTGCCATGCCCGCTCCGGGGCGACCGTGGCGATCTGTGACGCGGCTTCGGTGGACCCGTAGGTGGGGAGGGGAACCAGGCCTGCGGAGAAGGCCCGATCGACGAGCGGCGCCGGACAGGCAGCCCCGCCGACGAGCACCCTCGTCCCCTCGTACGGACCTGGATCGGCGTCGAGGACCCGCCGCAGCATGGTCGGAACGAGACTGGCGAACGACACGGTGCGCAGCTCCGCCGCCACACGAGCGGGATCGAACCGATCGTGCAGGACCACGGTGCCGCCGACGGCGACCGAACGCCACAGGATCGACAACCCGCCGACGTGGAACAGGGGCAGGACGAGCAACCAGCGGTCACCGGGTCCGTTCCCGAGGCGGTCCCGGGATGCCGACACGGCGGCGGCGACGTTGCCGTCGGTCAGGATCGCCAGGCGAGCCGACCCGGTGCTCCCGGAGGTCGGCACGAGCGTGTGGGCACCGTCGGGAACCGCGCCGGGCTCGAGGGCGCGGACGCGGCCGGGATCCCGGGGATCGACGACGAGCGCGGCGCCGTCCCCACGCCACGCGCTCCACAGGGCCACGACCGAGTCGATGTCGAGGCGAGGCTCGACGACGTCGATCCCGGTCCCCTCGACGGCTGCCGCGGCCAGCTCTGCGTACGTGACCGCGACGCCGTCCGCGACGAGCGCGGTGGCGTCGGGACGTCTTCGAGCCACGTCGTCGAGCCAGCTGCGGGGTGCGTCGCCGTCCATGTCACTACAGTATCGGGCCGTCGATCCGGAAGGCATCGTGGTCTCACAGCTCTTCGATCCCGCAGCATGGGAGCCCGTCGAGGGGTTCGCGTTCGACGACATCACCTACCACCGCGCCCGGCAGATCGGCGCCGTGCGGATCGCCTTCGACCGCCCGGAGGTGCGCAACGCGTTCCGTCCCCGGACCGTCGACGAGCTCTACACGGCGCTCGACCATGCCCGCACCACCTCCGATGTCGGGTGTGTGCTGCTCACCGGCAACGGCCCCTCCCCCAAGGACGGCGGGTGGGCGTTCTGTTCGGGCGGCGACCAGCGGATCCGGGGACGGGACGGTTACCGCTACGCCGACGACCGCGGCGAGGTCGACGCGGCTCGACTCGGACGGCTCCACATCCTCGAGGTGCAGCGGCTCATCCGGTTCATGCCGAAGGTCGTCATCGCCGTCGTCCCCGGCTGGGCCGTAGGAGGAGGCCACAGCCTCCACGTCGTGTGCGACCTGACGATCGCGTCCCGCCAGCATGCCGTGTTCAAACAGACCGACGCCGACGTCGCCAGCTTCGACGGCGGCTACGGTTCGGCCCTCCTGGCCCGCCAGGTGGGCCAGAAGCGGGCCCGCGAGATCTTCTTCCTCGGCCACGACTACACCGCCGAAGAGGCCCATGCCATGGGCATGGTGAACCTCGTCGTCGACCACGCCGAGCTGGAGACCGCGGCGCTGTCGTGGGCGGCCGACATCGTCGCCAAGAGCCCGACGGCTCAGCGGATGCTGAAGTACGCCTTCAACCTCCCCGACGACGGCCTCGTCGGCCAGCAGCTCTTCGCCGGAGAAGCGACCCGCCTCGCGTACGGGACCGACGAGGCCGTCGAGGGGCGCGACGCGTTCTTGGAGAAGCGCCCGCCGGACTGGTCCCGCTTCCCGTGGCACTACTGACGTCGCGACCGTGAGCGACGCCACCACCTCGTCCCCGTCCGCGGCATGGCTCCTGGCGGCGCGCCCGCAGACGCTCCCGGCAGCCGCCGCACCGGTGATCGTCGCCGCAGCCCTCGCCGCCGCCGATGGCGTGTTCCGCTGGGATCGTTTCACCGTGACGCTGCTGGCCGCGGTCGCGATCCAGGTCGGGGTCAACTTCGCCAACGATCTCGCCGACGCCCAACGCGGCGCCGACACCGCCGACCGGATCGGCCCGACCCGTGCGGTGGCGTCGGGACTCATCGCTCCGTCGCAGATGAGGACCGGGATCGCCGTCGCCTTCGGGATCGCGACCATCCTCGGGGCGTACCTCGTCGCCGTCGCCGGATGGGTGATCGCCGTCATCGGAGTGGCATCGGTCGTGGCCGCCCTGGGGTACACGGGAGGACCGGCCCCGTACGGGTACCGAGGGCTCGGGGAGCTGTTCGTCTTCGTGTTCTTCGGCCTGGTCGCCACCGTCGGCGCCCGCTACGTGTACGACCGCACCGGCCCCACCGACGCCTGGATCGCCGGTGTCGCCATGGGCGCGTTGGCCACGGCGATCCTGGTCGCCAACAACCTGCGTGACATCGACACGGACCGAGCCGCTCACAAGCGCACGCTGGCGGTCCGGCTGGGACGTGGTCGCACCAGGGTGCTGTACGCGGGACTGCTCGCCGCCGCGTACGCGACGGTGGCCGCGGGCGTCGTCGTCGGTTCCCTGCCTCCGGCGACGCTGTCGGTGCTCCTGACGGCTCCGCTCGCCGTCGGGCTGGCTCGTACCGCCTCGACCACCGACGCCGGGCCTCCCCTCATCGGCGTTCTCGTCGGAACGGCTCGCCTCCAGCTCCTCTTCGCCATGGTCCTGACCGCCGCCGTCCTCGCCGCTGGGTAGGCTCCGCCTTCGTGGATCCCACCATCGCACTCACGACGAGGTTCGTCGCCGCCTTGGCCGATCTCGGCCTGCGCCACGGCATCGTGTCACCCGGTGCGCGCAACACGCCCCTGTCGCTCGCGTTCGCCGCCGAACCCAGGGTCGTGACCCACGTGGTCCACGACGAACGCAGCGCCGCCTTCGTCGCCTTGGGGATCGGCAAGGGATCGGGGCTTCCCGCGGCGGTGATCACCACCTCCGGAACGGCCGCGGCGCATCTCCTCCCGGCGATCGTGGAGGCTCGCCACGGCCGGGTGCCGCTGGTGGCGCTGACCGCCGACCGCCCCCCGGAGCTGCGGGGTGCGGGGGCCCCGCAGACGGTCGATCAACTGCACCTGTTCGGCGACAACGTCCGGTTGTTCCACGAGATGGGGGTTCCCGACGAGGCGACGGCGCGCACGGCCGCGTCGGTGGCGCTCCGGGTCTGGGACGCGGCGATGGATCCTCCCGGAGGTCCGGTCCACGTCAATCTCCCGTTCCGTGAACCGTTGGCGATCCCCACCGAACCGGCGCCGTCTCCCCAGATCCGGTACGAGGCGGGCTATCGCCTTCCCGAACCTGAGGCGGTCGACCGCCTCGCCACTGCCCTCTCGGGCCGGAGGGCCCTCATCGTCGTCGGTGGTCCCATGCGGCCCGGGTTCGCCTCGGCCGCAGCCATGGTCGCCGCCGAGGCGCAGATCCCCGTCATCGCCGACATCCAGAGCCGGTTCGGGTCGCCGGCCACGATCGCGTTCGCCGACCTGGTCGTCTCCCGGGGCGTCGATCCCTCCCTGACGCCCGACGTCGTCCTCCGGGTCGGCGGTCTCCCGACGGCCAAGGCCCTGTGGAGATGGCTCGAGACCTGCGGCGTCCCCCAGGTGTTCCTCGACGACGGCCCGTGGCGCGAGCCGCTGTCGACCGCCCACATGGCCGTCCGCGGCGATCCGGCGGCGACGCTGATCCAACTCGTGGGCCGGCTCGCACCCGCCCCCGACGGCTGGCTCCGACGGTGGGTGGCGACCGATCGCGCGGTGGCGAAGCGGATCGAGCAGGCGTTGGAGTTCGAGCCCTTCCCGAACGAACCGATGACCGCCCGCACGGTGGTGACCTCCCTTCCCCCTGCGGCGGTCCTCTTCGTCGGGTCGTCGATGCCGATCAGGGACGTCGATACCTTCGGAGGCGTCCCCCGACCCGACGTGACGGTCCTGGCGAACCGTGGCGCGAACGGGATCGACGGTGCGATCTCGTCGGCCGCCGGAGCGGCGATCGCCTCGGGTCGTCCGGTGGTCGCGCTCGTCGGCGACATCTCGGTCCTGCACGACGCGACCGCATTGGGGATCCTCGCCCGCGACGGTCTCGAGGTGACGGTCGTGGCGGTCGACAACGACGGGGGCGGGATCTTCCACTTCCTCCCGCACGCCGAAGCCCTCGACGCCGAACGGTTCGAGATGCTGTTCGGGACTCCCCACGGCACGAACCTGACCGCCGTCGCCGAGGCGTTCGGCGTCCCGGCGACGACCGCGACCGAACGGAAAGAGCTCCGGGACCTCGTCGCAACGCCACACGGCGGACCCCGACTGATCCGGATCCCGACCGACCGGGCGGCCAACGCCGAGGTGCACGCTCGACTCCGGGAGGCGGCCCGGTAGCGCCCCTCAGGTCGCCGCGAGCAGCTCCAACAGGGGACGGAACTTCAGCCGGGTCTCGACGAGCTCGGCGTCGGGATCCGAATCGGCCACGATGCCGGCGCCTGCGTACACGACGGCACGGTCCGAGCCGAGCAGGCCGCAACGCAGTCCGATCGCCACCTCACCGTCGCCGGCGCCGTCGACCCACCCGACGCCACCGGTGTACCAGCCGCGGTCGATGCCCTCCGCCTTCTCGATGAACCGGACCGCCTCCTCCCGTGGCGTGCCGCCGACGGCGGGGGTGGGATGCAACGCGGCGACCAGGTCGAACAGATGCGTCGGACCCGACAGCCGGCCCTCGATCTTCGACGACAGGTGCTGAACGGTGGCCATCCGACGCAGGGACGGCTCGGCCGGCACCGTCAGATCGGACGTGTACGCCCCGAGCCGAGCAGCCACGTCGTCGACGACGATGGCATGCTCGAGGCGATCCTTGTCGCTCGCCATCAACGCCCGGCCGATCTCCCGATCCTCGACGTCGCCTTCCCCCCGACGAGCGGAACCTGCGAGGGGGTTCGACCGAACGATCTCGCCGGAACGGGATACCAGCAGCTCGGGCGAGGCTCCGACGAAGGTCGCCGCTCCCGATCCCCAACCGAACCCGTAGCACCGGGGGTAGGCCGATACCAGATGGGCGAGCAGATCGAAAGGACGCGGCCGCAACGCGGAAGCGACGGTCACGGCTCGGGCCAGAACGACCTTGTCGAAGCTCCCTGACCGGATCGCATCGACCGCCTCCGCCACCTCCAGACGCCAGGCGGTGACGCTCGGATGGGAGGCCACCACGTGGTCACCGACGTCAGGGATCCGAGGCGGTGCCGGGGCCGCCAGGTCCGCCAACGCGGCGAGGACGTCGGCCGGATCGTCGACCTCGGCGGCGATCTCCATCGTCCCCGACCAGCCGTCGCCGTCGCGTCGGGTGGTGAAGACGACGACCGGGAGAACGACCTCCGCCGCGGCGAACCCGTCCCAGGCACCATCGGTGGGTCCCGCGTCGGAGAACGAGAAGCCGACGAGGGCGCGCCGGTGCGGGAGGGTCCCGTCGAGGACGTCGCGGAGACGGGTGAACCGGTCCGCTCCGGCGGCGACGAACCGTTGCGCCGTGCCGAGGGAGACGGTGGCCTCGCCTTCGGGGTTGGAGAAGAACCGGACCGGCCCGAACGTTCCGTCCGCGGCCCGCGCCAGCTCCAGCGGATCGACGTCACAGGCCGCGACCGGACGTCGGCCGGCGGTGAACGACGCGGCCAGTTCCTCGATCACGGCGCGGGGGATCAACGGCACGGCCGGATGCTACCTGTTCGTGCGACGCCCGTCCCCTTCGGGATACCGGGGGCCCGAAGGGGCGGTGCGAACCCGCCCGAGGGGTCGCGCGGTCAGGCGCTCGTGTCGTCGATCCGCCACTCGAGCTCGTTGGCGACCCGCATCACCCCATCGAGCCTCCTGGCGAGCTCTTCGAGGAGCCGGGCCTCCGTCCGGGTCCCGATCTCACCACTGAGGGTGACCACACCGTTGCGCACGGACACCTCGATGGCGTCGGGGTCGACGAACAGGACCCTGCGGACGAGGTCCTCCTTGATCTCGTCCTCGATGACGTCGTCGGGTCGGGTGAACACCGAAACGACGTCGGATCGGGAGATGACGCCCAGGAGCCGACCCTCGTCGTCGACCACCGGGAGCCGCTTGACGTCTTGGGTCGCCATCGTCTTGGCCGCCTCGTAGAGGGTCGCTTCCGGTCCGATGGTCACGACACCGGTCGACATCACGTCGCTCACGTGCTCGACATCGGAGGGCTGCTCGGCGCGGTCGACCTCGAGACGGAGGAAGTCGGCTTCGGTGATGATCCCGACGAGGCGACGCGCCCCGTCGACGACGGGGAGCCCACTGACCCGGTTGCGGAACATCAGACGCGCGGCCTCGCGGATCCCGGTCTCGGGCGTCACGGCGATCACATCGGTCGACATGAGGTCGACGACCTTCATCCTTCACCTTCCTGTCGTACGGGAACGGCGCCCATTGTGGCAGTTCCTGGTGGTTCACCGATGACGAAGGGGCGGTCGTGGAGCTCGGGCCGCCACACCTCCGACTGGGGAGCGACCCGGATGCGGGCGTCGACCACCGTCACCCCGTCGCCTGGAGCACCCACCTTGACGGGGTTGAGGTCCATCTCGACGATCTCGGGCACCGCATCGATCAGGTTCGACACCCGCAAGAGCGCCTCCTCGACGGCGGCGATATCGCCTGGCTCGCCGCCTCGGTACCCCTCGAGGAGCTTCGCCGACTTCACCTCGTGCACCATCTCGTCGGCGTCGACGTCGGTGATCGGATGGATCCGGAACGACACGTCGCCGATGAGCTCCACGAACACGCCGCCGAGGCCGAAGACGATGAGGGGCCCGAAATTGGGGTCCTCGGTCATCCCGATGAGCACCTCGTATCCTCCGGGGACGAACTCCTGGATCAGGGCGCCCTCGGCGTCGGGCGCCACCGAGACCACCTTCCGGTAGGCCTCCCTGACGGCATCCTCACCCACCACGCCGACGACCACGCCACCGACGTCGGACTTGTGCAGGACCGAGGGGGCGATGACCTTGACGACGACGGGCCCACCGATCTCGGTGGCCGCCGCGACCGCTTCGCTCTCGTCGTGGGCGGTGCGCTCGGACGGGAGTCGGAGCCCGAAGTCGGACAGCACGGCGGCGACCTCCGACGGTTCGAGCCACCCCCCACCCTCGCCCAAGCGATCCACGGCGGCATCGATGGTCCGTCGGGCGTCGTCGACGTCGACGTCGTCGAAGACGACGATCGAGCCGCGGGGACGGGCCAGCCAGTCCGAGTAGTCGGCGGCGGCGCCGATCGCCCTGGCGGCGCGCTCGGGGAACGGGTACGCGGGAACCCGGCTGTGATGGCCCGACAGCTCCTCGGGTGCTCCTTCCGAATGCATGTAGACGACCTGGAAGGTCTTGGACCCGTAGTGGGTCTCGCCGACCTCCCTGATGGCGGCGATGGTCTCGTCGACGCCTACCGGCGAGGCAGGGATGAAGATCGCCATGATCGTGTCGACCTCATCGGACCGGAAGAGTCGATCGAGGACCTGCCGGTACTGCTCAGGGCCCGCAGAGGCGATCATGTCGATGGGGTTCCCGACCGCCGCATCCGGTGCCAGGACCTGACGCAGTGACCCTTGGAGTTCCTTCGACAGCTCGGGGACGACCAGTCCTCGCGACACGAGGGCGTCGACCGCCAAGATGCCGGGGCCGCCGCCGTTGGTGACGACCGCGACGCGCCGTCCTTCGGGGATGGGTTGGTTGGCGAGGAGCGCGGTGACGTCGAAGAGCCCTTCCAGGGTGTCGACCCGGATGACGCCGGCCTGGCGGAAGAGGGCGTCGACGGCGACGTCCTTGCTGGCCAGCGAGCCGGTGTGGCTGCTGGCTGCTCTGGCGCCGGCGCCCGTTCGACCCGACTTGACCGCCACGATGGGCTTCGTCCGGGCGACCCGGCGGGCGAGACGCCCGAAGCGTCGCGCCTGGCCGAAGGACTCGAGGTAGAGGAGGATCACGTCGGTGGCCGGATCCTCCTCCCAGTACAGGAGCAGGTCGTTGCCCGACACGTCGGCGGAGTTGCCGACCGACACGAAGTTGGAGATCCCGATGTTGAGATCGTTGGCGTAGTCGAGCAACGCCAGGCCGAGCGCCCCCGACTGGCTGGAGATCCCGACGTTGCCTCGGGGCGGGGCGATGGGACCGAACTGCCCGTCGAGGCGGACCGCGGGGTCGGTGTTGATGATGCCCATGCAGTTGGGACCGACCATGCGCATCCCTGCCTCGCGTACCGCTTCGAGGAGCTGCGCCTCGAGCTGCCGGCCGTCGGGTCCGGTCTCGCCGAACCCTGCCGAGATGACGACCAGGCCACGGACACCTTTCCGCGCGCATTCGGAGACGACATCGAGGACGTGCGGGGCCGGGACCACGATGAAGGCCAGATCGACCTGATCGGGGATGTCGGTCACGCTGGCGAACGCGGCGACGGACCGCACGACGTTGGTGCGCGGGTTGACCGGGTACACGGGGCCGGTGAAATCCCCGTTGATGAGGTTCGAGAACAGCCGCCCGCCGATGGAACGAGGGTCCCGACTGGCGCCGATCACCGCGATGGAATTGGGGTAGAAGACCGGAAGGAGCGAAGCGACGACGGCTTGCCGCTCGTGGGCGGCCTCGGCCTCCAGGACCGCGTCGGACTCCTCGGTCGGGAACTCGACGGTGTAGACGCCTTCTTCGAGCTCGCGGCGCATCGAGAACCCCGCGTTGCGGAAGACGCGCATCATGCCCCGGTTGTCGGCCAGCACGTAGGCGCGGAACGCCTCGATCCCATGTTCCCTGGCGTAGGCGGTCAGGAGGGTCAGCAGCATCGTGCCGATGCCACGGTTCTGGTCGGCATCGGCGACCGCGAAGGCCACCTCGGCCGTGGTGGGCTCGTCGACGAGGCGGGTGTAGCGGCTGACCCCCAGGATCTTCCCGTCTTCGATCGCCACGAACGCCATCGCGTCGTCGTAGTCGAGGTTCGTGAACGCCTCGAGCTCTTCGGGGGTCAGTTCCTTCTTGACCCGGAAGAAGCGGAAGTAGATGCTGCGTTGCGACATCCGATGCACGAGGTCCTGGAGGGCGTCGGCGTCCGAAGGGAGGATCGGCCGGACCCGCACGACGGTCCCGTCCTTGAGCACCGCATCCTCGACCCAGTCCATCGGATAGCCGCGGGGAGCGTCGTCGATGGAGATCTTCGCTTCGGGCATCGTCCTCTCGCTTCCGGGAGGGCCGATTCTCGCGCATCGCCGACCGCCGGGCTTCATCGCGGGCCCGACGATGCCGATGGGGAACCATGGCCCTGTCCGACCTCGAGCTCCTGATCCGGTCGCGGTTCCCGTTGCTGGCGATCCCCACCGGAGACGACGATCGGCTGATGCGCATGCTCGGCCCGGCCGCGGTGGCGAGCGGGATGGATCTGTGGCGATGGTCCGTGACGACAGGTCTCGGACCCTTCGATGGCGACGCCGTCTACGACACCAGGGATCTGGGGCGGGCCTTGGCGTTCCTGATCGACCGGCCGAGCCCGACGCTGTCGGTGTTCGCCGACGTCCACCCGTTCCTCGAGGATCCCGTATCGGTGCGACGGATCAAGGAGACGGCCCGCCGTCTCGATCGCCGCTCCACGATCGTCCTGACGGGTCCCGGTCTGCGATTGCCGCCCGAGCTCGCCGGGCATGCCGAGCGGTGGGAGCCGACGCTCCCGGACCGCGCCGAGCTCACGGACCTGGTGGTCCGGACCACCGACCAGCTCGTCCGACGCGGCTTCGAGTTCCCTCTCGGCCCGCGCCTCATCGACGAGATCGTCGACACGGTCAGGGGTCTCACGCCGGGTCAGGTCGAACGCTCGCTGAGCCGGGTCGTCCTCGAACATGGCCGGGTGTCGGTGCGCGATCTCGCCGCCGTCCGAGCCGAGCTGCTCGCCGACGACGGGATCCTGGAGTTGGTGGACGTCGAAGGGGCCGACTTCGACACGGTCCTCGGAGCGGATCGTCTCAAACGCTGGTTGACGATCCGGTGGGCGGCGGCCGCGAACGCCGAGGGGATCGACCTGCCCCGCGGCGTGCTGTTGACCGGCGTCCCGGGGTGCGGCAAGAGCGCCATGGCCAAAGCCCTGGCCGGCCAGATGGGCAGGCCCCTGGCGCTCCTGGACCCGGCGAAGATCTTCGACCGGTACCTCGGTGAGAGCGAACGGCGGCTGTCGGCCGCGCTGCGGACCGCCGACGCGTTGGCCCCGGCGGTCCTGTGGATCGACGAGATCGAGAAGGGGTTCGCCGGAACGTCCGACCATGACGGCGGCGCGGCGAGCCGGGCGCTCGGGACGTTCCTACGATGGCTCCAGGAGCGGCGGTCGGACACGTTCGTGGTGGCGACCGCCAACGACATCGACCGTCTGCCGCCCGAGCTGCTGCGCAAGGGTCGCTTCGACGAGATCTTCTTCTTCGACCTCCCGGGCCCGGAGGTCCGCGAGCAGATCCTGCGCTCCCACCTGTCCCGACGCGGAGCCACCGTCGACGACCTGGCATCGGTGGTGGCCGCCACCGACGGCTTCTCCGGCGCCGAGCTCGAGGCGCTCGCGGTGTCGGCCGTCTACCGAAGCGCCGCCGAGGGCCTCCCGGTCGACGCCACCATGCTGCTGGCGGAAGCCACGGCCACGGTGCCGCTGGCGGTGTCACGCCCTCTCGAGATCGCCTCGATCCGGGCCTGGGCCGGCCGTGCGGCCACGGCGGCGTGAGTCGACACCGCTCACGGGCTCCCGGGGCCGAGCAGGACCACGACCCGCGCGCCGCCGGTGGGTGACGCGCCCACGATGAGGTCCCCTCCGGTGGATCGTGCCGCCTTGGCCACGATGTCCAACCCGAGCCCGGTCCCTCCTCGGGAACTGACGCCGCGGCGGAGGACCTTCAGGTCGCCGAAACCCGGTCCGTCGTCCTCGATGATCAACTCGTGGAAGCCCTTGGCTCGGGTCCGGACCGCCATCGAGTAGCCGGCGCCGGGTGGGGTATGGGTGTAGACGTTCTCGAGGAGCGTGTCGATGAGGGCGCCCAACTCGGCGGCGGTCAGGTCGACGATGTGGCGACCGCCGTCCACCTCGAGCGAGGTGGGTCGCCCTTGTTCGTCGGCCAAGACCTGCCAGAAGGCAGCGCGGTGCCGGACGATGGTCCCGAGATCGGCTCCGGACTCCTCCCGGTCCGTCGACGGGCGTCGAGCCTCGGCGATCATGGCGTCGACGGCCTGCTCGAGACGGTCGATGTCGGTCAGGAGCGCATCGGCTTCCTTCGGATCGCCGAGGGTCTCGGCCTGGAGACGAAGCGTCGTCAGCGGGGTCCGGAGCCGATGGGAGAGGTCCGCGACCGATTCGCGTTCGGCTTCCAGCAGCGACCGGAGGCGCTTGGCCAGCAGGTTGAACGCCTCGCCGACCTCGGCGATCTCCGTCGGACCCTCGGGATCCACGCGGGTTCCCAGGTCACCATCACCGAGCTTGCGGGCTGCCTCCGACAGCGCCGTGACCGGCGAGACGATCGACCTACCCAGGCGGTCTGCCGCAACGATCGCGACGAGCACGAGGAACACGCCGAGCCCCGCGAGCATCGCCCACGCCACGGCGACCCCACGCTGGAGCTCGTCGTCGGGCACGAAGCTCCGTACGACCACCGCGTCCCCTGCCGGCGGAGCGTCGGCGAGCAGCACCGGGACGAGGACCTCGGCGCCGCCGGGCACGAGCGCGGTGAAGGCTGCTCCTCGACGGGCCGCCTCCAGATTGGCGGTGTCGGGGACGGAACGGCCGACGATGGCGCCGTCGGGGAAGACGATGGACTCTCCTGCGGGTTCCCCGAAGGCCGCCAGAACGGCCTTCGCGAGGGTCGGGTCGACCGTCGATCCCGGTTCGGTCGATCCGGCCACGGCGAGGGCGGCGGCGATCGACTGCGCGTCCCGCTCGGCCCGCGACAACGCCCGGTCCTGGGCCTGGTTACGGACGAGGATCCCGAGGGGGATGAGGAACGCGACGACCACCAGCGACGAGACGGCGAGCGACAGCCACGCCATGCGGCGTCTCACGCCGGAGGCTCCGTGAGCTTGACCCCGACACCGAAGACCGTGTGCAGGTAGCGGCTGTCTGCGGCCGTTTCGCCCAGCTTGCGGCGGAGCCACGACAGGTGCACGTCGACGGTCTTCTCCGAACCGCCGTAGGGCTCCCGCCAGACCTCGGCGAGGATCTCGCGTTTGGTGACCACTTCCCCCGCCCGACCGGCCAGGTAGGCGAGAAGGTCGAATTCCTTCGGGCTGAGGCGGAGCGGCCGCCCGTCGACGGATGCCTCCCGAGAGGTCGGGTCGACCACGAGACCTCCGACGGTCAACGCCCGTCCGGGGGTCGCCGTGGGTGCCGTCCTGCGCAGAACGGCGCCGACCCTGGCGACGAGCTGCTCGACCGAGAAGGGCTTGATGAGGTAGTCGTCGGCGCCGGCCTCCAGTGTGGTGATGACGTCGCGCTCGTCGCTTCGGGCAGTGGCGACGATGACGGGGACCGACGTCACCGCCCGGATCATCTTGAGCAGCTCGGCGCCGTCGAGATCGGGGAGCCCCATGTCCAAGATGACCAGGTCCGGGGCGAACCCGACGATCGTCTGGAGCCCGTCGAGCGCCGTCGACGCCCCTCGAACCTCGTACCCCTTGTCGGCGAGTACCCTCGCCACGAGCTCGCGGATGCGCTGTTCGTCCTCGACGATGACCACCGATACCATCGCACCACTGTCTCACGGGATCCGATCCTTAGCAATTCCTTATCGAATCCTTGGGGACACCGAAAGGAGCCGTCGCGCATGATGCGACAGATGCGGCAGCGGCTCCTCCTGGTCGCCGGTTGGCTACTGGCAGCCGTCGGCTCGGCGGTCGTCGCCTCGGGTGCCGTGGCGGTAGCCGGAGGGCAGGTCCTCGACCGACCCCTCCGACCCCTCACGGCGGCAGAGGTCGCGGCGCTGCCCGTCGTGCGATCGACAGCGGGAACAGAGCCGAGCGAGCCCCTTGCCTCCGGCGGCATCGTTTCAACCCCCGAACCCGCTCCGATCCACGATATAGCCGGCACCGGAGCCGATCGAGAGCCCCGGCCGGGAGGAGCTTCCGCATCACCACCACCGCCTGCCGACCTCGACCCGGTGGTCGAGCCGGAGGCTCGGTCCACGGCTCGCCTCGTTCGGGTCACCGGCGGTCGCATCTCTGTCGCGTCGCGCAACGACGCGCTCACGTTGCTGTGGGCGGCACCGACACCCGGGTACGTCGTCGTCGCCGACATCGTGGACGACGGGACGATCGAGGTGACCTTCACGGGCGATCCCACCCGGGACGTGGTGACGATCCATATCGAGGACGGTGAGCTCGTCGTGGACTCGAAGACCGAACCGATCCGATGAGCGAAACGCTCCTCAGGACAGTTCCACCAGCCCCAACATGTCCTCGTCGAAATGGCGGGTCTCGCCGTCGGGCATGAGGATCGCCCGATGCGGAGACAGCGCGGCGACGAAGTCCCGGTCGTGGGAGACCAGGACGAGGGTTCCCGAGTAGGCGTGGAGTGAGCCGAGCAACGCCTCGGTGGCCTGAGGGTCGAGGTTGTTGGTCGGTTCGTCGAGCATGAGGACGTTGTGGCCGCCGACCACGAGCCGTGCCAAGGCCAGCTTGGTCTTCTCTCCTCCCGACAGCGTCCCGGCGTCCTGGTCGATCTTGTCGGCCAGGAGGAAGTGGCCCAGGATGCCGCGAAGCTCGCGGTCGGACAGCGAGCTCACCTCGCGGAGATGCTCGAGGACGCTCCGGCCCGCCACGATCGACTCGTGCTCCTGGGCGTAGTAGCCGATCGTGGCGTTGTGGCCCCGCACCACCTCTCCCAGATCGGGCTGCTCCTGAGCAGCGAGGATCTTCAGCAAGGTGGTCTTGCCTGCCCCGTTGAGACCGATGATCGCGATCCGCTCGCCCCGATCGAGGTCGACGTCGATGTCCACGAACACGATGTTGTCGCCGTAGGCCTTCGTCAGGCTGGTCGCTCGCAGTGGGGTGCGCCCGGAGGCCTCCGGTTCGGGGAACCGCACCGTCACGGCTCGTCCCGGGCGGTCGACGTGGACGAGGTCGGAGCGGATCCGCTGCACCCGTGTCTCCCACGACCGGGCCCGCTTGGCGAGCTTCTCGGAGGATCCCTTGAACCGGCGGATGCCCTCCTCCAGCCGGGCGATGTCGGCCTCCTGGCGCCGACGTTCCTTGCGGCGCCGTTCCTGACGCCGACGGCGTTCGACCCTGAAGTGGCTGTAGTCACCCCGGTAGGTCTCGATCGTGCCGTGGTCGAGGGCGTGGATGGTCGTGATCGCCTCGTCGAGGAGCGGAAGGTCGTGGCTGACCATCAGCAGACCGCCCTTGTAGCCGGTCAGGAAGGAGATCAGCCAGTCCCGAGCATCCAGATCGAGGTGGTTGGTCGGTTCGTCGAGGAGGAGGACGTCGGTGTCGGCGAAGAGGATCCTGGCCAGCTCGACGCGGCGACGCTGCCCTCCGGACATGGTCACGACGGGTTGGTCGAGTTCGTCCGTCCCGATGCCGAGGCCCGCGGCGAAGCGTTCGGCCTCGGCCTTCGCGGGGTAGCCACCTCCGGCGGAGAACTCGTCCTCGAGCCGGGAGAACCGACGGATGAGCCGATCGCGTTGCGCGCCCGAGACGTGCTCCATCTGCGCCCTGACCTCCTCCATCTCTCGTTCGAGGGAGCCGATGGCGCGGGCGGTGAGGATCCGCTCCCGTGCGGTGGTCGACACGTCCAGGGCCGCGGTCGTCGGATCCTGCGACAGATAGCCGATCCTTCCCCGGCGGTGGATCTCACCGCCATCGGGTTCGCGTTCTCCGGCCAGGGTCCGCAGCAGGGTCGTCTTGCCGGCGCCGTTGGGGCCGACCAGCCCGGCCTTGATCCCGGCGTCGACGACGAACGACCCGCCGGAGACGAGTCGGCGGGGGCCGATCTCGATGAGGATGTCGCGGCATGACAGCACGGGATCTCCCGATCTCCGGGGTGGAGTACGATGACCGATACGGTACTGCGCCGCCGGGCGGCGGCGTTCGAGATCAGCGCACCGGGAGCCCGTGTTCGCTCGAGTTGTATCGGCGGATGAACTCCGGAACGTCGTCGGCGGCGAGCGGGCGTGAGACCGAGAAGCCCTGAAGCCGACGGCATCCGAGCGAGGCAAGGAGCTCGCGCTGGGCGACGGTCTCGACCCCTTCGGCGATGACCTCGATCTCCAGGGTCCCGGCCATGGCGATGATCGCCGAGACGGTCGCGAGCGCCTCGGGGTCGGGCAGTGCCTCGACGAAGCTCCGGTCGATCTTGACGCCGGCGATGGGCATGGTCGGCAACTTGCCGAGGGACGTGGCGCCGGTGCCGAAGTCGTCGATGAGGGCGGTGATCCCCCGCTCCTTGAGCCGCTCGAGCGTCCGGACGGCTCGATCCATGTCCTCGGCGAGCGCCGATTCGGGAAGTTCGAGTTGGAGCCCCTTCGGGTCCATCCCGGCGAGCCCGAGGGCGCGGTCGACCGAAGCGAACACGTCGGCGTGGCGGAACTGTCGGTGGGACACGTTGGTGGAGACCCGGAACCCGCCGAGACCGAGGGACTGCCAGCGACGCATGTCGGCGCAGGCTCGTTCCAGCACCCACTCGCCCATCGGCAGCACGAGGTCGGTCTCTTCGGCGAGCGGGACGAAGCGTGCCGGGGCGATCGGGCCGAGTTCGGGATGTTCCCATCGCATGAGCGCTTCGACCGAGACGACCCGGCCGGTGCCGAGATCGACGGTCGGGAGGTAGACGAGGTCGAGGTTCTCGTGGGCGTCGAGGGCATGGCGGAGACCGTCGATGAGCGCCAACCGCTCCGACGTCCGCTGGCGGAGCTCCCTGGTGAAGTACTGATAGGTGTTGCGACCGGCCGCCTTGGCCGAGTACATGGCCAGGTCCGCGGCTTTGACCAGCTCCTCGGCGTTGTCGCCGTCGACCGGGAACATGGCGATCCCGATCGAGGTGGTGACCTGCACCTCGGCTTCACCGACGCGGTACGGGCGCCGAAGGGCGGCGAGGATCTTGGTGGCGACGCGCCCTGCATCTTCCACCCGGTGGCCTCCTTCGAGGATGACGGTGAACTCGTCTCCGGCGAGGCGAGCGACCGTGTCGGATTCGCGTACCGATCCGACGAGACGTTCGGCGATCTGGCGGAGGAGCGCGTCGCCCGCGGCGTGACCGTATCGGTCGTTGACGTCCTTGAAGTCGTCGATGTCGAGGAACATGACGGCGACGAGGCCACCGTCACGCCGGGCGCGGGCGACCGCTCCTTGGAGACGGTCGGTGAACAGGGTCCGGTTGATGAGACCGGTCAGCGGATCGTACCGGGCGAGGTAGGACAGACGGACCGGATCGAGCTCCCGATCCGAGCGGCTGCGTTCCCTCTCGTCCCACAGATCCCTGAGCCGCTTCGCCGCCGGCCGGAACAGGAAGAACCCTTCGAGGAGGAGGACCAGCAGCGTCGCCGAGAACAACAGGTACTGGATCTGCTTGAGGCGGGCGACCCGCCGTTCGGCCTCGACCTGGGCCTGGAAGACGACCGATCCCATCCCGACGTCGAACAGGCCGGCAGCCCCGACGAGCTGGTCGACGTCGGATCGCGCCGGGCTGCGCCCCTCGTCGAGGGCGGCGACGACCGCATCGGCGGCGTCGACGATGGTCTGATAGGACGCCTCCACCGCGTTGAGGGCTTGACGCACC
Organism: Acidimicrobiia bacterium; assembly: GCA_026985095.1. Classification (GTDB taxonomy): domain Bacteria; phylum Actinomycetota; class Acidimicrobiia; order Spongiisociales; family UBA5794; genus JALSQW01. Next base: position 160,142 of record JALSQW010000018.1, read on the forward strand.
GTCCCGTCGGGGGCCGGAACGCCGCGGGCGGGATCACCGAGCGCGAGTGCCCGCTGGTCTTCGACGAGGCGATCTCTCAGCTGATGGATCTCGACCACCTCGATGGGGGTGGCTTCATCGTCGAGAGAGGCCACCGCCGCGGCGAGCCTGCGCGCGGTGCGTCCTTGTTCGGCGGCGAGCTGGATGACGGCCGCGTCGCTCTGCTGGCGGGACAGCGCCCGGTAGGTGACGGCGGTACTGGCCGCCGCCATGAGCGCGATGAGGACGAGCCCCACGACGTAGCGCCCGACGGGACGCGCCGGCATCGGTGTCGCCGGGGACCCGTTTCCGGGCAGGGCGGCACCTGGGCTACGCATCCGATCGTCGAACAAGCGCGCTCCTCACGTCCACCAGGCCGACGTGATGCCGACCACACTGGGTGGTTATCGGCACGGACAGCGCGGAAGTTGAACCGGCCACCGGGTGCGCCCGGTACCCTGCCGGTTCGCCGAGCCGGGAGACCGGATGAGCGCAACGATCGCCCTTCGACCGGCCCACCGCATCGCCGTGTGGGCGCTCGTCGTCGCGACGGTGCTGTGGCTGGCCGTGGAGCTCGCCTGGCCGGGCGGACCGATCGGGGCGCTGGACCGCTGGTGGGCGTCGCTCGGACCGCCTCGTTCGGAAGCGGCCATCGCACTGGCCCGACTCCTCGACGTCGTCGGCGGCGTCGTCGTGTCCGTGGCGATCAGGGTGGCGGTGGCGTCGTGGCTGTGGCTGCGGCGGCGCACCGGTGACCTGTGGCTGTGGCTGGGCTCGGTGGTCGCCGCCGAGGCGGTGTCGTTGGCCGCGAAGTACCTGTACGACCGTCCCCGACCGCCGGGATCCCTGGTGGAGACGGTCACCGCCAGTTTCCCGTCCGGACACACGACCAACGCGGCGGCGATGAGCATCGCTGCGGTGGTCGTGTTCACCCGGCCCGGAACCCTCGGGCGTCGCGTCGGCATCGTCCTGGCGATCTCGTACACCGCGGCGATGGGATGGTCCCGGACGTACCTCCAAGCCCACTGGTTGGGCGATGTGATCGGCGGTGCCCTCATCGGAACGACCGCCGTGCTCGCCGTCGCCGCCGTGTCGGGTTCCGGGATCCGGGCCGCGACCGACACGTCGCGGGGACGGCCGCATCCGTGACCGCGAGGTGCCCGGGGAGGGATTCGAACCCCCACGCCCCGAAGGGCAGCGGAGTTTAAGTCCGCCGCGGCTGCCGGTTACGCCACCCGGGCTCGCCGTGCAGGCTACCGGCCGGACGAGGCCTGACTGCCGACGGTATCCTTCCGTCACCCGACCATGGAGGAGAGGCAGTGAAGGTGTTCCCACCCGACAAGATCCGCAACGTCGCGCTCGTCGGACATTCCGGGTCTGGGAAGACCACGCTCGCCGAGGCGTTGCTGTTCCGCGCCGGAACGATCGACCGCCTGGGACGGGTCGAAGATGGCACCACCGTGACGGACTTCGACCCCGAGGAGCACGCCAAGGGCATGTCGTTGTCGCTGTCGATGGCTCCCTTCGAGTGGCGGGGGCACAAGATCAACCTCATCGACGTGCCCGGCTACGCCGATTTCGTCGGCGACGTCCATTCCGCGCTCCGCGTCGCCGATCTGGCGATCTTCGTCGTCGACGCCGTCGAAGGTGTCCAGGTGCAGACCGAGTACGCCTGGCAGGTGGCCAAGGAACACGAGGTCCCGCGCATGGTGTTCATCAACAAGCTCGACAAGGAACGGGCCTCCTTCGACCGGACCCTCGAGCAGCTCCGTGACCGGTTCGGCGCCGGGATCGCCCCCATCGAGCTCCCCGTCGGCGAGGGGCCTGCCTTCCATGGGGTGGCCGACCTGTTCCGCGACAAGGCCTCCATCTACGACTCGGGCACGGCCGAGGAAGCTCCGATCCCCGACGAGATGGCCGAACGGGAACACGAGGTCCACGACAACCTGGTCGAGGGCATCGTCGTCGCCGACGACGATCTCCTGGAACGGTATCTCGAGGGCGACGTCCCGTCGGTCGAGGAGCTGGAGCATGCGATGGCCGCAGGCATCGCGGCAGCCAAGGTGTTCCCGGTGGTGTGCGGCTCGGCGACCGGGCCGATCGCGGTGGATCGACTGGCGGACTTCATCGTCGAGCTCGGCCCTTCTCCCCTCGATCGGCCACCGGTCGTGGCCACCGCCGGCGACCAGACCGTGGAGATCGCCCCGGATCCCGCCGGCCGGCCGCTGGCGTTCGTCTTCAAGACCTTGGCGGATCCCTACGTCGGGCAGATCTCGCTCCTCAAGGTCCGGTCGGGAACGTTGAAGCCGGAGATGACCCTGACGAACACGCGGTCGGGCGCGGACGAGCGGTTCGCCAAGATCGCGACGATGTTCGGGAAGGAGACCGAGCTGGTCGACGCCGCCCCGGCGGGTGACATCGTCGCGGTGGCGAAGCTGAACGCCACCCGCACGGGCGACACGCTCGCCCCCAAGAACCAGCCGGTCGAGCTTCCCCCCGTGGAACGACCCGAGCCGGTGCTCGCCGTCGCCCTCAAGGCCCGCACCCAGGCCGACGAGGACAAGCTCGCGAACGCCCTCCGCCGCATCTTGGAGGAGGATCCGGCCCTGGCCCTCGAACGCAACGACGAGACCCACCAGACCTTGTTGCGAGGCATGGGTGACACACATCTGACCATCACGCTGGAGAAGCTCGCCAGGAAGTTCGGCGTGAACGTCGATACCGAACCGGTGAAGGTGCCGTACCGCGAGTCGATCACCCGCCGAGCGGAAGCCGAAGGCAAGTACAAGAAGCAGACCGGCGGTCACGGCCAGTTCGGAGTGGCCCAGATCATCGTCGAACCCCTTCCCCGGGGTGCCGGGTTCGAGTTCGTCGACGAGATCAAAGGTGGCGCCATCCCGCGTCAGTTCATCCCGGCGGTCGAGAAGGGGATCGCCGAGACGATGGCCGATGGCGGCGTCAACGGCTTCCCTGTGGTCGACGTCCGGGTCCGCCTCATCGACGGCAAGTACCATTCGGTGGATTCCTCCGAGATGAGCTTCAAGATGGCGGGGCGCCTGGGGTTCAAGGCGGCCATGGAGAAGGCCGGGCCGATCGTGCTCGAGCCGGTGTCGAAGATCGAGGTGGTCGTCCCCGCCGAGTATCAAGGTGACGTGATGGGCGACCTGTCCTCGCGGCGAGGTCAGGTGCAGGGCACCGAGGCGGCGCCGGGCGGCAGGCAGAAGATCACGGCGCTGGTTCCGACGGCCGAGATCATGTCCTATGCCATCGATCTGCGGTCCATCACCCAGGGGTGGGGGCGTTTCAGCGAGACCTTCGACCACTATCAGGAACTGCCGTCGCATCTGGCCGCCAAGGTGACCGCCGGCGAGGACTGACGGGCCTCAGGCCCGATCGGCCAGGTCGAGGGCGATCCCGTCGAGGAGGTCCCGGGTCGACACGACCAGGGTGCTCGCGTCGATGGCCGCCATGGCGGCTTCGACCACGATGGCGCCGCCGAGGATGACGGGCGCCCGACCGGCGGGGACCCCGGCGATGGCCTCGATCCGATCGACGGACAGGTGGGCCAGCCGTTCGATGGTGGCGGCGATCGTCTCGGCCTCCAGCGGGCGTCCGGCGACGGGGAGGTCGGGACGGGCCATCGCCGCCAGCGTCGTGATCGTTCCGCCGACCCCGACGGCGTTCCCCGGCGGGGTCCTCACCACGGAGAAGGCTTCGGCGGCCATGGCTCTGGCCGCGGTGACCCGTCCGGCCCCGGCGGGGAGATCCTGCAGGAGCCGGTCCGTGAGCCGGACCGATCCGATATCGATGCTGCGGCACCAGGTGGGTTCGGCGTGCCCGTGGACGATCTCGGTGGAGCCGCCCCCGACGTCGAGGACGGTCGCCGGTGGCGGCACCGGCGACCCGGCGGTGGCCCCCCGGTACGACGATGCCGCTTCCACGTCGCCGCCGATGATCTCGGGGCGCACTCCGAGGACCGCTTCGGCCTGGTCGAGGAACTCGGAGGGATCGGCGACATCACGGCTGGCCGAGGTGGCGACGGCTCGGATCCGTTCGACTCGGTGGGCGCCGGCCAGGTCCCGGTAGCGGGCCAGCGCCTGGAGGGTGGCGGTGAGAGGACCCGAGGCGAACCGACCGCTGGCGTCGACACCGCGACCGAGGCCGGTGATCACGGAACGACGGATCACCTCGCAGGGGACCCGATCTCCGTCACCGACGTCGGCGATCAGCAACCGGACGGTGTTGGTCCCGATGTCGACCGCGGCGACCCTCATCGCGGCTCCCGCCAGGCGGGGTTCGCAACGACGGTGCCGTCGTCGACGACGCAGGGGATCGAGCATGCGATCGTGCCGATCCGTTCGGCCACCCATGCGCCCACCGGATTGTCGTTCCCTGCCGCGTGGTCGGCGTAGTGGGCGTGGAGGCACTTGACGCCGCCGTGGGATCCGCCGACGCCCCCGATCGGCGCCGGACCGTCATGGTCCGGAGGGATCATCGCCTCCCGGTCGCGGACGTACCGTCGATGGGTGGCCTCGAGACGGGCCGCGAAGGTCTCGTCGGTCGCGACGCGCTCGTCGAGCTCGGCGATCGCCCCGGAGCTCTCCAGCCGACTGATGCGACGCACCGCGAGTGGACATCCGAGCCAGTAGGTGGTCGGGAACGGCGTCCGGTCGTCGAGGATCGGCGGTACGACGGTCACCACGGGCAGACCGAGGGAGCATCGTGCGGCGACCTCGACCCGGGAGCGGGGCTCGCGCCCGATCTGTGCCGCGACGACCGACCGGTCATCCATCGTCGACGAGGTCGCCTCCGGTCACGAACCGCCAGCCGCGGACCCACCATGGGGCGGGGGGATCGGCCTCGACGGCCGTATCGGCAGGGTCCACGGGCCCATCGCCGGCGTCGGGGGGGACGACCACGACGTAGCCGGTCTCTCCGGGCAGCACGTAGCCGTAGTCCTCCCTGGCGAGCCGCTCGAGCTCCTCGTCGGTCTGGAGGTCGGCGATCCGGTCCTCCAGTCGGGCGTTCTCGTCGACGAGCTCGGCGAGACGATCCCGGGTCTCGTCCACCTGGCGGGCCTGGTCGACGAGCTGACGGAACGGGAACATGCCGGTGACGGTGAGGGCGAGCGCGGCGAGGAGGATGATGGCCAGCACCATGCCCCACCGGTGGGGCCGGGGTGGCGGCTCCTGGTGGGCGGTGGCGTCCCTGAGGAGGGTGTCGGTGCTCATCGTTCTCGGAAGGTCGTCCAGCCGGCGTAGCGGGCGTCGGGCCCGAGCCGCTCCTCGATGCGGAGGAGCTGGTTGTACTTGGCGGTCCGCTCTCCGCGTGCCGGTGCTCCGGACTTGATCTGCCCGGCGTTGGTGGCGACCGCGAGATGAGCGATGAAGGCGTCGGCGGTCTCGCCGGACCGGTGGCTGACCATCATCGCGTAGGACGCCGTCTTGGCCATCTCCATGGTGTGCAACGTCTCGGACACCGATCCGATCTGGTTGAGCTTGATGAGGATGGCGTTGGCGACGTCCTCGGAGATGGCACGCCGCAGGATCTCCGGGTTGGTGACGAAGATGTCGTCTCCGACGAGTTGGATGCGGGATCCGAGCCGCTCGGTGAGCAGTCCCCATCCGTCCCAGTCGTCCTCTCCGAGGCCGTCTTCGATGGAGACGATCGGGTACTCGTCGACGAGGGTGGCGAGGTGATCGACCATCTCGGCGGCGGTCAGGGACCGACCGGACAGTTCGTAGCGCCCGTCGCGCAGCAGCTCGCTGGCGGCGACGTCGAGGGCGAGGGAGACGTCGACCCCCGGACGGTACCCGGCGGTGCCGATCGCCTCGATGAGCACGTCGAGGACGGCCCGATCGTCGGGCATGTCGGCGGCGAACCCACCCTCGTCGCCGACGTTGGTCGCCAGGCCGCGCCCGGCGAGGACCTTCTTGAGCACGTGAAAGATCTCGGTGCCGGCCCGCAGGGCCTCACGGTACGACGGCAGCCCGCCTGGGACGAGCATGAACTCCTGGACGTCGACGGAGTTGGCCGCGTGTGCTCCGCCGTTGAACACGTTGAAGCATGGCGTCGGAAGGAGGCGGGCGGAGGTGCCGCCGAGGTAGCGGTAGAGCGGCAGGCCCGTGGCCGCGGCCGCAGCGCGGGCCGCAGCCATCGAGACGGCGAGGATGGCGTTGGCTCCGAGGGACGCCTTGTTGGGGGTGCCGTCGAGGTCGATCATGACCTGATCGAGATGCTCCTGGTCGGTCGCATCGAGACCGACGACCATCGGCGCGATCTTGTCGACGACGTTGGCGACGGCCTTCAGGACGCCTTTCCCGCCGTAGCGGTCGCCGCCGTCGCGCAGCTCGACGGCTTCGAGGGTGCCGGTCGACGCGCCCGATGGGACGATCCCCCGGCCGAAGCTGCCGTCACCGAGGACGACCTCCGCTTCAACGGTGGGGTTCCCTCGCGAGTCGAGGATCTCGCGAGCATGGACGTGGGCGATGGTGGTGTCGGTGCTCATCGAACCATGAGGCTACTCGCCCCTTCCGGCAAGACCTATGACCGGGATCCGGGGGGTTCGCCCTTGGCATCGCTCCAGAGGGCCTCGAGCGCGTCGGCGGGCAGATCTCGCAGCTCGTCGCCGCGGTCGGCAGCGATCCGCTCCATCTTCTCGAACCGCCGGACGAACTTGGCATTGGCTTCGGCCAGGGCGATCTCCGGGTCGACCCCGAGATGCCGGGCCAGGTTGACGACCGAGAACAGCACGTCGCCGAGCTCCATGGTGGCTGCGGCGCGGTCTCCGGCGACGGCGCGGAGCTCGTCGAGCTCGGCGGCGACGACGTCGAAGATCGGGGCCGCGTCGGCCCAGTCGAAGCCGACGGATGCGACCCGCCGCTGGATCTTGTCGGCCCGTGTGATGCCCGGCAGGGTCTCGGGGATGTCGGCCACCAGCGACGCCCGGGCCTTCTCGGCGCGCTTGATCGACTCCCAGTTGGCCTTCACCTCGGTGGCGTCGGCGACCTCGACGTCTCCGAAGACGTGGGGGTGTCGCCTGACGAGCTTGCGACGGACGGTCTCGGCGACGTCGTCGATGTCGAAGGCGCCGGCTTCGGCGGCGAGGGTCGAGTGGAAGACGACCTGCAGGAGCAGATCTCCGAGTTCCTCTTCGAGCTCCGCGTAGGCGCCCATGTCGGGTTCGCCGGCGGGGGCGTCGGGGGGAAGATCGGCGATCGCATGTAGCGTCTCGTAGGCCTCCTCGATGAGGTGGGTGGCGAGGGTGTGGTGGGTCTGTTCGGCGTCCCAGGGGCATTCGCGGCGCAGCACGCGGTTGGTCGCCACGAGGCCGAACCATCCGGCGTGCGCCGCGGGGACGAACACGGTGGTGCGTTCGTCCACGGGGACGCGGGGCAATCCCGCCAGGGGCACGGTCCGGCTCTCCTCGTCGGGCGAGCCGAGCCGGGCCAGCACCGTGATGGGGGCGTCGTCGGACAGGAGACGGCCGAGGGAGACGGCAACGTCGGCGAGCACCAGCGGCGTGTCGACCTGGGTGATGAACGTCGGGACGTGCAGCGGGAAGGGATCGGGAAGGTCGCGGCCGTCGACGATCTGGCTCCCGTCGGTGACAGGATCGACCCCGACGGCGAGGCAGGCCAGGTCCACGAACGATGCCCCAGGATGGGTTTCGATGTCGATCCCCCGGCTTCGGGCCCGGCGCAGCAGCTCGGCGGCCGCTCGCTCGCCGACCGCGACGCTTCCAGGCACGGCGTAAACGACGGGGCCGTCGTCGAGGTGCCGCCAGACGCGTTCGACGATCCCTTCGTAGACGTCGTCGATCGTCTCGGCGGTCTGGTACAGGTCGTCGCAATGATCCACGTCCCGGAGCGCCGCGAGTTCGACGGCGGCAGGATGACGCAGGGTCCGCACGACGACGGTCCGGTCGGGATCGGTCAGGGCCCGCCGGGCGGCTCGAGGGACCCGCTCGAGACCGGCCGGTCCGAGACCGACGAGGACGAGGCGCGAGGCGCTCATCCCTCGGGTGGTGGAGCGATCCCGTCGGCGGACGCCACCCAGGTGCCGACGTCGGATCGGACGTCGATCTCGGCTTCGGCAACGACCTCGTCGAGCCATCGGGTCCAGGCGTCGTTGACGGCGGTGGGATGGACGAACGCCAGGGGGTCGGATCGCAGCTCTTCGAACGTTTCGGGGGCGGCCCGCTGGTCGACGATGAGCACGTGCCAGCCGAACTCGGTCTGGATGGGTCCGGTGACCTGGCCGATCTCGGCGGTCGACGCCGCCTCACCGAAGGTCTCGGGGAACGATCCGGCCGGGATCGGGCAGGGCAGGACACCGCCGGGGCTCTGAGTGTCGAGGCTGACGTCGTCGGCGATGGCGGCGAAGTCCTCACCGGCTTCGAGCCGGGCGAGGACGTCTTCGATCTCGGGTTCGGTGGCGGTGAGGATGTGCCGGACGCAGACCTGTGACACGAGGCTCCGTTGGTTGTCGAAGAGATCTCGGAGGTACCCCTGATCGTCCTGGAGGATCTTCTCCGCCACCCTCTCACGGACGACGAGCTGCTGTGCGGCGAGGCGGATCGTCTCGTCGGTGAAGTCGGCCTGGGACCGGATGGACTGGAAGAGCTGAAGCTCGTCGCCGCTGGGGGTGCCGAGCTTCAGGTCGATGGCGGCCGGATCGTCGAGGTCGGTGAGGCCGAACTGCTCGGCGGCGGCGTGTTCCTCGGCGGCGAGGAAGATGAGCCGGGTCAGATCCTGACGGAAGTTCTCACCCGAAACGCTCGAGGTGTCCTGGTAGCTGTGACGCAGGGCGAGCACCTGATCCTCTCCGATCGGGCTGCCGTCGACGGTGGCCACCGGGAGGGTCGTCTGGCTGCAGGCGGCGAGCAACACGGCGCCGGCGGCCAGGGCGATGACGGTTCGTCGGGTTCTCGGGCGCATCGGGTTCACCTGCTTGGGTCGGTCGGTTCGGCCGGCCACAGTCTACGAAGGAACGCACGCACCTGTTCTGGTCGGTCGAGCCCGCGGCCGCGGACGAACATGGTGTCGCCGCGGACGACGGAGCCTCGCTGGAGACGATCGAGGCGCACTTCCTGGGAGGCGCGCAGCGTGACGGGACGGATCCGGACCTCGTCGCGGACCGCGACGATCTCGGTGATCTGGAGCCGGAGCGCTTCGACCCGGAGACGGGCGACCTCGGCGAGCGCTTCGGCTTCGGGGGGGAGCTCCCCGTACCGGTCCCGCCATTCGTCGACGACGTCACGAACCTGATCGTCGGTGGTCGCTGCGGCCAGCCGCCGGTATGCCTCGAGGCGAGCGTCGGCGCCGCCGACGTACTCCTCGGGGAGCCGCGCATCGACGGGCAGATCGATCCGCACCTCGGCGATCTCGGGGGCCGGCTCGTGGCCTTGGAGCTCGGAGACGGCATCGGCGACGAGACGGGTGTACAGGTCGAAGCCGACGGCGGCGATGTGCCCGGATTGGGTCTCCGACAGGATCGATCCGGCGCCACGGATCTCGAGGTCCCGGCGGGCGAGCTCGAAGCCCGAGCCGAGGTCCGAGAACTCGCCGATCGCTTCGAGCCGTCGGTAGGCGTCCTCGCCGAGGCGCTCGGACGGTGGGTGGAACAGGTAGGCGTAGGCGCGCTGGCCGCCTCGCCCGACTCGACCGCGGAGCTGGTAGAGCTGGCCGAGGCCGAGTCGGTCGGCCCGTTCGACGATCAGCGTGTTGACCTGGGGCAGGTCGAGGCCGGATTCGATGATCGTGGTGGCGACCAGCACGTCGTACTCGCCTGCCCAGAAGTCGTACATGACCTGTTCGAGCTGCGCTTCGGACATGCGACCATGGGCGACGGCGTAGCGAGCGTCGGGAACGAGGCCGCGAAGCCGGGCCACGGCATGGTCGATCGATTGGATCCGGTTGTGGACGTAGAACACCTGGCCTTCGCGGAGCATCTCGCGTCGGATCGCGGCAGAGACGGCACGTTCGTCGTAGGGCCCGACGTAGGTGAGGATGGGGTAGCGATCCTCCGGTGGGGTCCGGATCTGGCTGACCTCGCGGATGCCGGTGAGGGCCATCTCGAGGGTCCGTGGGATGGGGGTGGCGGTGAGGGTGAGCACGTCGACCGAAGCCCTGAGCTCCTTCAATCGGTCCTTGGCGGCAACGCCGAACCGCTGCTCTTCGTCGACGACGAGGAGACCGAGATCGTGGAAGGTCACGTCCTTGCTGAGGAGGCGGTGGGTGCCGATGACGACGTCGACGGTGCCGTCCGCCAGCCCGGCGACGACGCGGCGCTGTTCGGCGGCGGTGAGGAAGCGGCTGAGCACCTCGACGCGGATGGGATAGGCGGCGAAGCGTTCCTGGAAGGTCGCGTGGTGCTGCTGGGCCAGCAGTGTCGTCGGAACGAGGACGGCAGCTTGCTTGCCCTCCTGGACGGCCTTGAACACGGCCCGGATGGCGACCTCGGTCTTGCCGAAGCCGACGTCCCCGAACACGAGGCGGTCCATGGGGCGTGGCGATTCCATGTCCCGTTTCACCTCGGCGATGGCGGTGAGCTGGTCGGGGGTCTCCTCGTAGGGGAAGGTGGCTTCGAACTCGGCTTGCCATGGGGAGTCGGGACCGTAGGCGTGCCCGGGAGCAGCCGCGCGGACGCGGTGGAGGGCGACGACCTCCTCGGCGACGACGGCCGCGGCCTTGCGGACCTTGGAGCGGGTCTGGGCCCAGTCGGCGCCGCCCATGCGGGACAGGCGCGGCGACTCCCCGCCGGTGTAGCGTTGGACGGCGGCGAGCTGGTCGGTGGGCACGTACAGCTTGTCCCCTCCGCCGTACTCGACGAGGAGGTACTCGCGGCTGACCCCGGCCATCTCTCGGTGGACGAGCCCGAGGAACCGGCCGATCCCGTGGTGATGGTGGACGACGTAGTCTCCGGCCTGGAGGTCGCGATAGCCGCCGATCTCGGTGCGACGGCGACGTCCGACCCGGCGATGGGACCGTCGACGCCCCGCCACCTCCCGCTCGCCGACCACGGCGAGGCCGAGGGCGGGAAAGACGAAGCCCCGGTGGATGCCGTGCGGGAGGATCTGCGGCTCGACGGACGTGGCGTGATCGACGACGGGGAGGTCGGCGCCTGCCTCGGCGAGGAGACGACCGACCCGCTGGGCGGCGGGGATGCCGTCCATGGCGACGATGACGTCGACGCCACGGCTGGTCCACCGGTTGATCGCCGCCGCCACCGACGCTGCGTCGCCGGCGACGGCGTCGAACCCGCGGACCTCCAGGGTGTCGTCGGAGGGTCCGACCGGGACCGGCGGGGCGTCGAGGTGCGCAAGCGTTCCCAGGTCGGGCTCGATGAACAGGGGCGGATGCGCTCCCGCCGGAGGTGCGTCGTCTCCCCAGGTGGGGGCGAGCGCGGCGGCCAGGTCGGTCTCCTCCTTGACGAGGTCTCCGATCCTGGCGAGGACCCGGCCGGTGTCGAACACGACGAGGCGTGCCGAACCGGCGGCGGCTTCGTCGAAGAGGGTGCGCGGGTCGCACAGCCATGGCAGCCACGATTCGATCCCACCGAAGGAGATGCGCTCGGCGATCTGCTCCCACGTGTCGGCCGCCCACGGGGCGGCATGAACGAGCTCGGCTGCTCGGGCGGCGAGGGCGTCGTCGACGCGGAGCTCCTTGGCCGGGTAGATGTCGATGGCGGCGACGGTGTCGGCGGAGCGCTGGCTGGCGACCGAGAAGATGCGAAGGTCCTCGACCTCGTCGCCCCAGAAGTCGATCCGGACGGGCTCGTCGCCGTGGGCGGCGAACACGTCGATGATGCCTCCTCGGACGGCGAACTCTCCGCGGGTCTCGACCCGGTCGGTCCGTTGGTAGCCGACGGCGGCGAGCGCGGCGACGAGGTGGTCGAAGTCCACGGCGGCTCCTCGGGCGACGTGGATGGGTTCGGTGTCGGAGGGGCTGAGGCGCTGGGCGGCAGCCCGGGCGGATGCGATCACCACCACCGGATCGTCGCCGGCGAGGCGGTGGCGCGCTTCGGCTCGCCGAGCCATCGTCGAGACGTTGGGCGAGACGTGCTCGAAGGGCAGCGTCTCCCATGCGGGCGCTTGGACGACCCGGCGATCGAAGAGGGCGACGTCCTCGGTGAGCTCCTCGGCTTCTCGTTCGCCCGCCACGATGGCCAGGATCGGCCCGTCAGCGGCCCGGAGCATCCCGGCCAGCACGATGGCGCGCAGCGGCGGGGGCACGACGAGTCGACCGGGGAAGTCCGGAAGCAGGTCGATGCCCCATCGGTGGAGGACGGGAGCGAGCGGTGCGGCCACGGGACCGAATCGTACCGACCCGATGGTCGAAGCCGCCGGGTCAGTCGACGAGACCTTCGTCCCTGAGCCAGGTGACGGTTCGGATGATCGTGTCCGTCAGGGGTCGGTAGACCACGCCGAGTTCGCGTTGGGAGCGGCCGGCGTCGAAGCGGTGGCCGTGGGCGAGGGTCCGCAGCAGGTCGGGGCACACGAGGCTGGCCCCCGCGATCCGATGGATGACCGCGGCGAGGGGCGTTCCGAGCCCCAGGAGGGTGCCGGGGACCGTGATGGGCTCGATGGTCCGGCCGGTGGTCTCGGCGATGAGCGAGAGGATGTGCGATGCGGTGGCGGTGGCGCCGCTGAGGAGGTAGCGCCGACCGGCGACGCCCCGGTCGGCGGCGGCGAGGTGCCCGGCGGTGCAGTCGTCGATGTCGACGATCGACAATGCCGTCTCGACGATGAGGGGGCGCCGCGAGCGGAGGGCGTGGATGAGGAGTTTGGCCGAGCCTCCCGATCGGCCGGGGCCCTGAACCGACGAGGGAAGGACCGCGACGAGCTCGATGCCCGCCCGGTCGGCGGCGGCGAAGGCCGCGCGTTCCCCGCGGTGTTTGGAGCGGGCGTAGTGGGATGGGAAGGTCGCCGGCAGGGTGGTCTCGTCGGCGACGACGCCGGCGGGTTCCCCGATCGCGGCTGCCGACGAGGTGTGGACGATGCGGGGAACACCGGCGGCGGCGAGGGCGTCGACGACGGCGACGGCGCCGTCGATGTTGTCGCGATAGAGGCCGGCGATATCGCGAGGGCAGGTGTCGTTGCGTCCGGCGACGTGGAAGGCGACGGCGGCGCCGCGGGCGCCGTGGACGATGGCGTCGTGGGAGAACAGGTCGCCACGGATCGGTTCCGCGCCGAGCCGGGCGACCTGTCGGGCGGCGGCGTCGCTGCGGGCGAGGGCGGCGACCGCGTCGCCTCGGGCGACGAGTGCCCGGATGAGGTCGCCGCCGAGAAGGCCGGATCCGCCGGTGACGAAGACCCGCATCAGTCGGCGATGCGTTTGGCGGCGAAGACGGAGCGGAAGCGGGCGAAGTAGTCCCCGGCGGAGATCCAGGTGACGGCGACGGCAACGGCCATGGCCCACTGGTCGAGTCGCCATGTTCCGACGACGATGTCGGCCCTGAGGATGGCCAGGCCGATGGCGATGAACTGGACGGTCGCTTTCGATTTGCCCCACCAGCTCGGCGGCACCGTCGACTGGTCGAGGGCCGCGACGCTGCGGAGACCCATGACCGCGAGCTCTCTGGCGACGATCAACGTCGCGGCCCAGGCGGAGGTGGTCCCGACCTCGACGAGGGCGATCAGGGTCCCTGCGACGAGGACCTTGTCGGCGACGGTGTCGAGGAACGCGCCGAGGCTGGTGGTGATCTTCCATCGCCTGGCGAGGAAGCCGTCGGCGAAGTCCGTGAGCGCGGCGACGACGAACACCGTGACGGCCCAACCGACGACGGATCGGTCGTCGACGCTCCTGAGGACGAGCGCCATCGTGACCGGGGTGAGGACCAGTCGACTGATCGCGAGCAGGTTGGGGATCGACATCGGGCAACCTCCGTCGGCCTCGCGATGCTAGAGCACCGCCCCGCAGAGCCCGCTCGTGTGCGTGTTCATGCCGGCCGTCGCGCGAGGGGCTGGGACGGGGCGGTCCTCACACCCAGCCCATGGCGCGTTCGACGGCCCGGTGCCAGTGGGCGACGAGGTCGGCGCGTCGACCGGCCGGCATCGACGGTTCGTAGCGGCGGGCGGACCGCCACTGCGCGGAGAGGCTGGGAAGGTCGGGCCAGAACCCGACGCCGAGGCCGGCGGCGTAGGCGGCTCCGAGGACGGTCGTCTCGGTGGTCTCGGGGACCACGAGGGGCAGGTCGAGGATGTCGGCTTGGAACTGCATCAGCAGCGTGTTGGCGACCATGCCGCCGTCGACGCGGAGCTCATGGAGACGGAACCCGGCGTCTTTCTCCATCGCTTCCACGACGTCTCGGGTCTGGTAGGCCGTGGACTCGAGGGTGGCTCGAGCAAGATGATGGCGATCGGCGTAGCGGGTGAGACCGACGATGACGCCGCGGGCGTCGTCGCGCCACCAGGGAGCGAAGAGCCCAGAGAAGGCGGGAACGAAGTAGACGCCGCCGTTGTCGTCGACGGCCCGAGCGAGCGCTTCGACCTCGGGGGCGTCGTCGATCAGCCCGAGGTTGTCGCGGAGCCATTGGACGGCGGCGCCGGCGATGGCGACGGAGCCTTCGAGGGCGTAGCGGGGCCGGTCCCCTTCCCGCTGGTAGGCGACGGTCGTGAGCAGCCCGTGGTCGGAGACGGCGATCCGTTCCCCGGTGTTGACCAGGAGGAAGCATCCGGTTCCGTAGGTGTTCTTGGCGGCGCCTTCGTCGAACCCGGCTTGGCCGAACAGGGCGGCTTGCTGATCGCCGAGGATCCCCGCCAGCGGGACGCCTTCGAGAGGTCCGCGGCAGATGCCGATGGGGCCCGAAGAGGGGACGATCTCGGGCAGCGCCGAGATGGGTACCCCGACGATGGATGCCAGCTCGTCGTCCCAGGCGAGGTCATCGAGGCGCATGAGCAGCGTTCGGGAGGCGTTGGTGACGTCGGTGACGAACCGGCCGGTGAGCTTCCATGCGAGCCAGGCGTCGATGGTCCCGAAGGCCAGCCCTTGGGCGTCGGCGACGCCGGTGCCGTGGTCGATCATGTGCCGCATCTTGGGGCCGGAGAAGTAGCTGGCGATGGGGAGGCCGGTGATGCGACGGAACCGGTCGCCGTGGTCGGCGTCGAGCTCCCGACAGCGCTCGGCGGTGCGGGTGTCTTGCCAGACGATGGCGTTGCCGAGGGGTCGGCCGGTGGTCCGGGACCAGGCGACGACGGTCTCTCGCTGGTTGGTGATGCCGACGGCGGCGAGGTCCTGGGGACGGAGGCCGGCGATCTCGAGGGCTTCGGTGATCACGGCCACGGTGTTGTCCCAGATCTCGTCGGGGTCGTGTTCCACCCAGCCCGGGTTGGGGAAGATCTGGCGGTGTTCCCGTTGCGCCATGGCGACGATCACGCCGTCTCCGTCGACGATGGCGAACCGCGTGCTGGTCGTGCCTTGGTCGATCGCTCCGATGCGCTCAGCCACCTGTTCGTTCCTCCCGTGCTGCGTTCGCTTCTCCGGCGCGGCGCCTGGCCGCCTCGCCGCCGTCGACGATGAAGGCGAGGGCGACGGCCACGGCGTCTTCGACGACGCGGTCCATGATGGCGCGTTCGTCCTTGCGGAACCGACTCAGGACGTAGTCGGCGGGATCGATCCGGCCGGGCGGCCGCCCGACGCCGATCTTGAGGCGCCAGAACTCGTCCGACCCGAGCGAGGAGATGATGGAGCGGATCCCGTTGTTGCCTCCCGAGCGTCCCCCTCTGCGGACGCGGAGTTTGGCGAAGGGCAGGTCGATGTCGTCGTGGGCGACGAGGAGATCGTCGAGGTCGGCGTGGTAGTAGCGGACGAGGGGGGCGACCGCGCGGCCCGATTCGTTCATGAACGTGCGGGGGATCGCCAGGACGGCGCGACGGCCGTCGCGGTGAACGTCGGCGACGTCTGCGGCGATGCGCCGCGGGCCGCGTCTGAACGAGACGTCGAGTTCGGCGGCGAGGGCGGCGACGGCGTCGCCACCGACGTTGTGTCGCGTCCCTTCGTACTTCGACCCCGGGTTGCGAAGCCCGACGACGAGGCGCACCGGGGCTAGCCCTCGGCGTCCTCTTCGGGTTCGCCTTCGGATGGGGCTTCGGCGCCTTCCTCGAGTTCACCCTCGATCTCTTCGACGGCGACCTCTTCCTCGGCGGCCCGGGCGATGACCGTGATGAGCGGCCGGTCGGGATCGTCGAGGTACTCGACGCCGGGGATCTCGGGCAGGTCGGCGACCTTCATGGTCTCACCGATGTGGAGGCCCGAGATGTCGAGGGGGATCGACGACGGGATCTCACCGGGGAGGGCCGAGACGGTGACGGTGGGCGCG
The DNA here is from genome assembly GCA_026985095.1 of Acidimicrobiia bacterium. Classification (GTDB taxonomy): domain Bacteria; phylum Actinomycetota; class Acidimicrobiia; order Spongiisociales; family UBA5794; genus JALSQW01. The sequence goes on from JALSQW010000018.1 coordinate 176,480, forward strand.
AGGGTCTCGAGGATCCCGGCGTCTTCCCTGACGCCGATGGGAACGCCTTCGTACTCGACGCCGACTTCGGCTTCGATGGCGACGTCGAGGGAGACCTTGATGAAGTCGACGTGGATGACGTCGCCGCGCACGGGGTCGCGTTGGATCTCCCGGGCCACGGTGGTGTAGCTGCCGTCTCCTTCGACCTCGAGGTCGATGATGGCGTTGAGGCCGGCTTCGGTGTGGAGGACGGCGTAGAGGTCCTTGGCGTCGACGGCGACGGGGACCGGTCCCACGTCCTTGCCGTAGACGACGGCGGGGACGTTGCCGGCGCGCCGGAGCCGCCGGGCGGGCCGGGTGCCGGATTCGGTGCGCCGTTGGGCGCGCAACGTCTCGAGTTCCATCGTGAAGTTCTCCTCGGGAGGGCGACGCGGGCCCCGGATTCTATGCACGCCAGGGCCCTAGCGGCAAGGCTGGTCACGCGTCGGGGCGCGGGACCAGTTCCTTGATCTTGGTGGCGGGGACGCCGCCGACGACCCACCGGTCCGGAACGTCCTTGGTGACGACCGAGTTGGCGGCGATGACGGCCCGGTCGCCGATGGTGACGCCGGGCATGATGACGGACCGGAACCCGATGACGGTGTTGGATCCGATGGTGATCGGCGCCATCGTCCTGCCGCAGTACGGCAGCGGGACGGAGAAGTCGTCGAGCTCGTGACCGTGGGTGGTCAAGATGGCGCCCGCGGAGATCATCGTGTAGTCGCCGACGACGATGGGCCCCCGGTCGTCGAGGGTGACGCCGCGGTTGACGAAGACGCCGTCGCCCAGCTCGATGTTGGTGCCCATGAGGATGAAGACGTCGTTGTGGAAGATGACGTCCTTGCCCATCTTCTTGAGGACGCGCTCGGCGAGGATGCGGCGCACCTTGACGGAGAAGTCGGGTAGGGCCGAAGCCGGGGTGCGGTCGAACATGCGCCAGAGCAACAGCGCGTACGTGTCGGCTTCGAGGAGCCGTTCCCGGTCCTTGCCCTTCATCGGGTCTTCGGGGATGAACAGCTCGCCGTGGTCGAGGAACCGCTGGGCGAGTTCGTCGAACCGCGCCAAGAGCCGGCTTCCGTGCCCGGCGAGTTGCCCGCTGCGGGCGAGCCGCTCCAGCTCGGCCAGGATCTGGGCTTGGGGTTCCTCGGCGTGCCGTACGGTCATGGTGCCTCCCTGGTCGATTCGCCTGCACCGTAGGCGACGGGCACGGCGCCGGCCAGATGGTCAGTGGCCGGGGAGGAAGCTGAGCCTGACCTGGCGGCGCGGGTTGTCGGTGTTGGTGTCGACGAGCAGGATGGACTGCCAGGTGCCGAGGGCGAGGCGCCCGTCGATGACGGGGATCCCGACGCTGGGAGGCAGGAAGGCCGGGAGCAGGTGATCGGCGCCGTGGCCGGGGCTGCCGTGGCGATGCCGGTAGAGCGAGTCGTCCCTGGGTAGGAGGACGTCGATGCGGTCGATGAGGTCGAGGTCGGAGCCTGCGCCGGTCTCGATGATCGCCAGGGCGGCGGTGGCATGGGGGACGAAGACGTTGAGGAGGCCGTCGCCTCGACCGGCGACGAAGCGGGCGGCTTCGGGGGTGAGGTCGGTGGTACCGGCGCGGTGGCCGGTCTCGACGGTGAGCACGACGGTGTCCATGCGGCGAGCCTACTTCCGCAGCGCCAAGGCACGCCGGTAGGGACGGATCTCGATGGTCTCGCCCCGTTCGATGCGCCGTTGGATCCGTTGCCAGAAGGCGACGTCGAACAGGTCGCCGTGGCGGGCTTCGAAGGCGGCGCGCAGTTCGGGTGCGACGCCGAGGAAGGCCCGGAACTCCTCGGGGAAGATGTCCCCTTCCCCGACCCCGAACCAGGGGCTCTCGGCCATCTCGTCGAGGGGATCGTCCGAGACCGGCAGCCGGCGGAAGTTGCAGTCGGTGAGCAACATGAGTTCGTCGTAGTCGTAGAAGACGACCCTTCCCCGGCGGGTCACCCCGAAGTTCTTGATGAGCATGTCTCCGGGGAAGATGTTGGTGGCGGCCAGGTTCTTGATGGCGGTGCCGTAGTCGACCATCGCTCGGGCCGCCTCGTGGTGGGACGCGGTCTTGACGTGGATGTCGAGTGGGGTGACGCGCCGCTCGATGTAGACCCGATGCAGGGTCAGTTGGTTGCCCGACACCGATGTCGTGCGGTTGGCGTGGCCGCGGAGTTCGGCGAGGAGCTCGGGGTCGAACCGGTCGAGGGGGAAGCGGAGATGCTCGAACTCCTGGGCGTCGATGAGTCGACCGGCTCGGTCGTGGCGGGAGACGATCCGGTACTTGGAGCGGACCTCGTCCGGTGTGGTCGGTTTCTGGGGTGGGAACCGGTCGCGGATGACCTTGAACACGACGTCGTAGCCGGGCAGGGTGAAGACGATCATGACGAGGCCGGGGATGCCGGGGGCGAGGACGAACCGGTCGGTGGAGGCCGCGACGTGCGCCATGAGGTCGCGGTACAGCTCGGTCTTGCCGTGCTTGCGGTGGCCGATGGCGGTGTACATCTCGGCGACGCGACGGTGGGGAAGCAGCGCGCCGAGGAACCGGACGAGGAGGGCGGGCTCGGGGGCGTCGACGTGGAAGGCGGAGTGGGTGTACGAGAAGAGGACCGAGACGTCGTCGGGGTCGGTGATGACGGCACCGAGGAAGAGCCCGGCCCGCCCGTGGTGGATGGCGAGCACGAGCGGCATGGAACGCGGTCCTGCAGTGGCCCTGGCGACGACGTAGGCGCCTTGGCCGCGGAAGAAGATCCGGTCGAACACCTCGATCCGGTCCGGCATGCCGGGAAAGCCGTGGCGGGCGAGGGCCTCGCCGAGCGCAGCGGAGGCGAGTTGCAGGTCGCCGTGCCGATCCTGCCAGACGGCCTGGAAGCGACAGTGGCGGATGAGGTCGTCGATGAGGGCTTCGGGAGAGGCGGGAACGTCGATGCGTCGGACGGCGGCGTCCCACGAGGCGGGTCGGGGCTCGGGTTCGAGGAACTCGATCTCGGCGTCGACCCCGTGGGTGACGAACACCCGTCGGGTGACGGAGTTCCAGTAGGTCTCGGCGATCTCGATGTCGGGGGTGGCGTAGACGAGCTTGCGGTACTCGGTGCGGGCTTTGCGCCAGACGGTGCGGTCTTCGATGCGGCCGCCGAGGAGCTTCCGCACCGAGGTGACGGCTCCCGAGACGGTTTCTTCGTACAGGTCGATCCGTTCGACGGCGTCGCGTTGGAGGCCTTTCCAGTCGCGGGCTTCGAAACGGGTGGCGGCGCCGCGAGTGATGGACGTGAACCGCCGGCGGTAGCCGATGAAGGGTCGATGGATGGCGTGGGCCACTCGGACGGCGAGGTGGCGTTCGGTGATCGACGGCATCGCCGGCAGTTTCCACGCCTGGCGCCGCCACGGCAAGCCTGAAGCCGTTCGGCACGGTCGGGAGGGAGCGGCGGGAGACCACCCGCGCGTCGCGGGTGGGACCGAGCCGGGCGCTAGGTGTTCTCGCCCTTGAAGATGGCGGAGACCGAAGCGTCGGAGAAGATGGCGTCGACGACGCCGGCGAGGATCGGTCCGATCGACAGCACCTTGAGGTTGTCGAGGGCGGCGGCGTCGGCGGGCAGGGGCAGGGTGTTGGTGATGATGGTCTCTTCGATGGGGGCGTTCTTGAGCCGGTCGATCGCCGGATGGGACAGGACGCCGTGGGTGGCGACGACGCGGACGCTGAGGGCGCCGCGATCCTTGAGGAGGTTGGCGGCGGCGGTGACGGTGCCGGCGGTGTCGATCATGTCGTCGACGACGATGCAGTGGCGGCCCTCGACGTCGCCGACGACCTCGAGGGCGGCGACTTCGTTGCGGGCGTCGATGCTGCGTCGCTTGTGGACGAAGGCGACGAGCGCTCCGAGGTGCCCGGCGTAGCGGGAGGCGAGCTTGACCCGGCCCGAGTCGGGCGACACGATCGTGGTGGGCCCGTCGATGGTGCCTTGGAGGTAGTCGGCGAACAGGTGCAGGGCGGTGAGGTGGTCGAACGGGATGTCCACGAAGCCTTGGATCTGGCCGGTGTGGAGGTCGACCGAGGCGATCCGGTCGGCGCCGGCGGTGAGGAACAGGTCGCCGATGAGCCGGGCCGAGATCGGTTCGCGGGGGCGACCTTTCTTGTCCTGCCGGGCGTAGCCGTAGAAGGGCAGGACGGCGGTGATGCGTTTGGCCGAGGCTCGTCGCAGCGCATCGATCATGATGAGCTGCTCCATGATGTGGAAGTTGATGGGGTCGGTGTGGGATTGGATGACGAAGCAGTCGGCGCCGCGTACCGATTCGGTGTAGTGGATGTAGATCTCGCCGTTGGCGAAGACGGATCGTTCGACGCCGCCGAGGTGGACGCCGAGGATCTTGGCGACCTCTTCGGCGAGCGGTTCATTGGCGGAGCCCGAGAACAGCATCAACCGCTTGCGACTGGGGAGCTCCATCACCCGTGCTTCTCCTGGGCCCTGCGCCTGCGACGTTCAGCGTAGCCTTCGATCTGCTTCTGCGGCGAACGCTCGATCGCCAGGGCGCCTGGCGTGACGTCGGTGGTGATGACCGACCCGGCGCCGGTGTAGGCGTCGTCGCCGATCTCGACGGGGGCGACGAGCATCGTGTCCGATCCGATCCGGACCCGGTCGCCGATGACGGTGCGGTGCTTGTCGTACCCGTCGTAGTTGACGGTGATGGTGCCCGCCCCGATGTTGGAGTCCTCGCCGATCGTTGCGTCGCCGATGTACGACAGGTGCGGGACCTTGGAGCGGGCGCCGACGACGGACTTCTTGATCTCGACGTGGGCTCCTGCCTTGGCGTCCGCTTCGAGGACGGCGCCGGGTCGCAGGTAGGTGTAGGGCCCGACGGTGGCGCGGGGCCCGACGGTGGCGCCTTCGAGCACGGCGTAGCGGACGGTGGCGTCGGCGGCGATGTGCGAGTCGGTGCTATCGACGTCGGGTCCGACGACGGCGCCGGCGTCGACCTGGCTGTCACCTTTGAGGTAGGTCCCGGGCCACAGGGTGGCGCCGGGGGCGACGACGACGTCGGCTTCGACGTGGGTGCGGGCGGGGTCGATGATGGCGACGCCGGTGGCCATCAGCTCGTCGTTGATGCGGCGGCGCAGCTCTCCGGCGGCGGCGGCGAGCTGCCCGTGGGTGTTGACGCCGGCGGCTTCGATCGGGTCGGCGACCACGGCGGCGACGGGGAGGCCGTCGCCGGCGAGGATGCCGATGACGTCGGTGAGGTACCACTCGCCCTGGTCGTTGTCGTTGCCGACGCGGGGCAGGGCGTCGCGGAGGGCGGCGGCATCGAAGGCGTAGACCGAGGTGTTGACCTCGTCGATGGCGGCCGTCTCCGGGTCGGCGTCACGGTCTTCGACGATGGCGACGACGGCGCCGGTGCCGTCGCGAACGATGCGCCCGTACCCGGTCGGGTCGGCGACGGTGGCGGTGAGTACGGTGGCGGCGGCCTTCGAGGTCCGGTGGGCGTCGAGGAGGGCGATGAGGGTGGCGGCGGTGAGCAGGGGCATGTCGCCGGGGACGACGAGGATGTCGTCGACGTCGCCGACGGCGTCGAGGCCGACGGCGACGGCGTCGGCGGTGCCTCGCTGGTCGGGTTGGACGACGGCGACGGCGCCGGCGGGGAGGGTGGCGGCGACGCGGTCGGCGCCGTGGCCGACGACGACGATGGTCTGGTCGACATCCACCGGTGCAAGGGCATGGAGGACCCAGCCGATGAGGGGTCGTCCCATGGCCGGATGCATGACCTTGGGCAGGTCGGAGCGCATGCGGGTGCCCTTGCCGGCGGCGAGGACGATGGCTGCCGTGGTCATGGCTGGGTTCCGTTCGCTCGTTGGTGTGGCTGGGGGGACAGGACTCGAACCCGTACTGGGTGGACCAAAACCACCTGTGCTGCCAGTTACACCACCCCCCATGGAGGACGGGCGCGAGTGTAACGGTCCCCCATGGTCAGCGGCGAGGTCGAGTTGCGGGCCGGCGTCTCGCCGTCGAGACTCGGCCCATGAAGATCGATACCATCGCGTTCGACCCGCGCCTCGAGAAGGTCCCGGGTCAGGCCATCGACGCCGAGGCGGCCGGCTACGACGGGCTCTGGTCCGCGGAGACGGGCCACGACCCGTTCCTGCCGCTGGTGCTGGCGGCGGAACATTCCGACACGATCGAGTTGGGGACGGCGATCGCGGTGGCGTTCGCCCGCAATCCGATGTCGATGGCGTACCTGGCCCACGACCTGCAGTCCTATTCGGGTCGGTTCATCTTGGGCTTGGGGTCACAGATCAAGCCGCACATCGAGAAGCGGTTCTCGATGCCGTGGTCGTCGCCGGCGAGGCGGATGAAGGAGTACATCGAGGCGCTGCATGCCATCTGGGACACGTGGAACGAAGGCGGTCCGCTTCGGTTCAAGGGCGAGTTCTACACCCACGTGTTGATGACACCGTTCTTCGCGCCGCCGCCGAGCCCGCACGGCAAGCCGCGGGTGTTCCTCGCTGCGGTCGGTCCGCTGATGACCAAGGTGGTGGGGGAGGTCGCCGACGGGCTGATGGCGCATGGTTTCACGACCGAGTCGTACCTGCGGGAGGTGACGGTGCCGACGCTGCGGTCTGCCGCCGAGGCCGCCGGGCGGGACCCCGAGACGATCGAGATCGCGCTGCCGGTGTTCGTCGTCACCGGCAGGGACGCGGCCGATGTGCAGGCGTCGGAGGTGGCGGTGCGCCAGCAGATCGCCTTCTATGCGTCGACCCCGGCCTACCGCGGCGTCCTCGAACACCACGGCTGGGGCGACCTCCAGGGTGAGCTCAACGCCATGTCGAAGCGAGGCGAGTGGGGCGAGATGGCCGACCTCATCGACGAGGAGATGCTCGCGACGTTCGCGGTGATCGGGGAGCCGGCGCAGGTGGGGCGCGAGATCGTCGCACGCTACGGCGACATCGCCGACCGGATCAGCTTCTACACCCGCCCCGACGGCCTGGATCGAGAGACGTTGGCGACGATCATGGCCGCGATCCGCGAGGCGGAGGCCACCTGACGGAGGAGCCACCCGGGAACGGCCGCTGCCTGCGCCGGGACCCTACGGTGCTTCCCTTCACGGTTCCTCGATGGGGCCGTTCGGGATCGTCCGCCATCAGGGGGGTCGACGACACCGCCGACGGCGCCTCCATCGGCTGATCGGCAGGATCACCTCGTGGCTGGAAGCGTCCGGATCTGTGACCGCTGAGCCGCGGCGGGCGGCTCTGTGCACGGCGGATCCGACCCCTCGGCCTGGCGGCACTCGCGGGCAGGTTGCGAACACCTGTTCGATGGTGTACGTTGCCGGCTCGGGCGGACGAGGGACGAACGTGGCGACCGGTACTCGCACCTGGGGGATCGAACTGCAGACGCTGCTCGGCGAGCTCGCCGAGGCGCAGGGAAGCCCCGACCGGATCCTCCGACCCGCCGACGTCACACCGCTGGCCCGCGACCTGGATGCTCGGGTGAGCCTGCTCCGGTCGGTCGTCACCCGGCGGGACCGTCTCCTCGAGGAGCGTCGCCGGCTGGAGGCGTCCATCCACGGCTACGGACGGGCCCTCGAACTGCTCGAAGCGACCGACCAGGTCGACGCCGGCCCCGTCGAGCGCAGCCTCCGGAGTCGGGTGCACGAGCTGCGCCGCCGACTCGTCGAGCTCGCCGACGACATCGCTCCGATGCAGCGGCGGGTCGAGCGGCTCGAGGTCGAGGTCGAGTCCCTGCGCGGTCGCATCGTCACCGAGCTGCGACATGCCGTCGAGGCCGCCCGGGTGAACCGGCTCGCGACCCGCACGCACGCCCGCGGTCTCGTCGAGCGTTCCCGCACGGACCCCATCGATCTCGAGGTCCTTTGGTCACCGGTTCCCGTCACCGGATACCGAGCGTGGAACATCCGCCACGACGGCCTCTACGGCGCCCGGCGGCGGTGGCTGCGCCCGACGCTGACGGCGGGCTGCCGGGAGGGCCTCGACGTGCCCCACGTCGACGGCCGGTGCGCCGAGGTGGCGTTCGGGTGCGGCATCTACGCGGCGAAGTCGGTGCCGAGGCTCCTCGCCGACTTCGACATCGACGGTGACACCCGGGTGGCCGTCGGCCGGGTCGACCTCGAGGGGAGGGTCGTGGAGCACGATCACGGCTACCGGGCACAGCAGGCGACCGTACGCGCGCTCGCCGTCGTCGACCGCGACGTGGTCCGCTTCGCGGCCGACGAGGAGCGCATCCGGGGGCTCTTCATCGATCCGCGGGAGGCACCGCTCCTCGCCGCCCAGGTGGGGCGCCTGCCCCTGCCGACCCGTGAGCTGCGACGACTGATCGACGACCTGATCCGAGAACCGGCCGACGGCTACGCACGGCGGCTCTCGGGGGAGCCCGGGCCCGCATGATCCCGACGACGAGAGAGGACGAACGATGGACATCGGAACGCAGCGGCGAGTGATCGTGGTCGAGCCACTCCGCCTCGACGACCCGCCGGAACCGGAGGCCGGGCCGGTCGCCGGCCCCGGCGAGCCCGTCGCATCCCCCGGCACGGATCGGACACCGGCGCCGACCGCGGCGAGGCGCCTCGAGGGAGCGTCGTAGCGGCGCTCGCCGGCCGTCCGCGCCGGAGCGACGCGGTCTGCCAAGATGGCGCCATGAGCGAGCCTCACCCCGACGATCTCCCGCGTCCGCAGCATCTCCCCGCCGACCGAGTCATCCATGAGCTGTCCGAGTTCGGACGCCGCCGAATCGAGGAGCTGTCGCCGATGAAGGTCCTCCTCCTGGGGGTCATGGGCGGTGCGTTCATCACCGCCGGGGCGCTGTTCTCGGTCCTGCTGGCGTCGGGGTTCGACAGCTACGGGGCGCGGGTGCTGGTGGAGGGCTTCGGGTTCTCCACCGGGTTCTTCTTCGTCGTGTTGTCCGAGGCCGCGCTGTTCACCGAGGCGAACGTGGCGATGCCGGCGACGCTGTTCCACGGCGTGGCACCAACGGGGCGGGTGCTGCGGTTCTGGGGCTTGGCGCTGATCGGGAACCTCGCCGGGGCGATCCTCATCGGATGGCTGGTCCGGGCGGCGCAGGTGTATTCGCCCGAGTTCGAGTCGCTGCTGGCCGAGATCGTGGCCTTCAAGATGTCCTATCGAGACATCGGCGGGGTTCGGGGATGGTCCGAGATCGTGCTGTCGGGGATGCTGGCCAACTGGCTCGTCGGCATGGCGGCGTTCTTCGCCACGATGGGCCGCACGATCATCGGCAAGTACATCCCGGTGTTCCTGGCGGTGTCCCTGTTCGTCACCGCCGGCTTCCAGCATTCGCCCGCCAACATGGGGTACTTCTCCCTGTCGATCGCCGCCGGGGGCGCCCCCGGCTGGGCCCAGGCGCTGGCGTGGAACCTCGTCCCCGCCGGCATCGGCAACGTCCTGGGCGGGACCCTGCTGGTGGCCCTGCCGTTCTGGTACCTGTACGGACATCGCGGGGACTGAGCGACCGGCAACCTGGCCCACCGGCGGGTCGCGAGATCTGTCACAACCCGTGGACAGGCTCAGGTCATGGTGGCGATGAACCTCGACACGACGACCCCCCGGCCGGACGAGGCTGCGGCGTTCGCCGCGTGGTTCGACGATCGGGTTCCCCCGATGGTGCACCGCACGGCCACCGCCGACGCGGCGGCCGCGGCGGATCGATGCGGCGATGCCGGTGAGCTGGACCGAGTGACGCAGATGGCGCCGGGTCCCTTCCTGGGCATCATGCTCGCCGGGGTGGACCCGACGACGCTGTCGGAGTCGGACCAGATCCGCTATCTGCGGGCCCAGGCGCGGATGGTCGCCCACCATCAAGCCCGACCGTTCGAGGCCATGGCCGCGATCCACACCGGCATCGCCGAGGACCTCGACGGCGGCGTCATGGCCGAGGCGACCGCCGCCGAGATCGGCGTCGCCCTGCACCTCACCCGCCGGGCCGCCGAGCGGGACCTGGAGGTCGCCCTCGCCCTGCGGCCCCGGATGCCGCATGCCGGCGGTCGACTGCGACCTGGACCACACCGTGCCGTGGGCGGATGGCGGGCGGACCCGCTGCGACAACCTCGCTCCCTCTGCCGGCACCATCACCGGCTCCATCACCGTGGCTGGCGCTACGTGGTGACCTCCCACGGACACGTCCGATGGACCAGTCCGCTCGGCCAGGCCACCACCGTCCATCCCGACGGCCAGAGCCGGCCGCCGCCACCGCCGGGAGCGGGAGCGGGAGCGGACCGTAGGCGGCGGCACGGGCGGATGCGAGACGCCGGGGCTCGGGGGATCCTCGGCGTGCCTCGGGGCCTCAGGCGTCCGGGTCGAGACCGTCCCCCGCTTCCCAGGCGCGGGGAACAGGTTCCGCGGCATCGGCGAAGCGCACGCCGCCAGGGGCGACGTCGGCCGCGGCGGCCGCCTCGGACCGGGTCGGGAAGAAGCCGAACAACCCCGATCCGGACCCGGTCATCGCCACCGGCACATCCCAACGGGCCTCCAGCTCGGCGCGCCAGTCGTCCAGGTCCGGCGCCAGGGACGCCGCCGCCGGGTACAGGTCGTTGCGCAGTGGCAGGAGGTCGCGCAGCGACGGCGGCAACGCCGCAGCCGGGATCGCTGGGCCGCGCGGGCCGTCGAGGTCGTCCCACCGGCGATACACCTCGGGTGTCGACAGCTCCACCGGCGGCACCACGACCGCCAGGGCGTATCCGGCGGCGAACGGCAACGGCTCGACGATCTCGCCTCGCCCCCGCACCACCGCCGTCCCGCCGACGAGGCCGAAGGGAACGTCGGAGCCCAGCTCCGCGGCGGCGCCGGCCAGGCGCCCAGGATCCACGTCGGCGCCCAGGGCGCCGAGCACGGCGGCGGCGTCGGCGCTCCCGCCCCCGAGGCCCGCCTGCGTCGGGATCCGCTTGGCAAGCACCATCCGCATCGCTCGCCGCATCCCGGTCAGGTCCCGCACCGCCTCCAGAGCCCGCCAGGCCAGGTTCTCGCCGGGGATCGACGGTGCCCCGCCATCCACGACGAGCTCGTCGACGTCGGCGAGATCCACCGCGATCCGGTCGGCCAGGTCGAGGGACTGGAAGAGGCCGCGCAGCTCGTGGTACCCGTCGGGACGGACGCGACCGACCACCAACGCGAGGTTCACCTTGGCGTGGGCGTGGATCCTCACGACGTCGCCTCCGCGGCGGCCTCGGCGAGGGCGAGCCAGCCCTCCGGTGGGACGTCCTCGGGGCGGGCCGTGGGGTCGATCCCTGCGGCCGTGAGGACCGCCTCGGGATCCTCCAGGACCTCGGTCAACGACCGGCGCAGCATCTTCCGCCGCTGCCCGAAGGCGGCCGCCGCCAAGGCGATCGCCTCCTCGGCCCGGGGCGGCGCCGGACGGCGCCTGATCCGCACCACCGCCGATTCGACCTTCGGCTGGGGCAGGAACACCTGCGGCGGGACCCCGAACGCGAAACGGGCGTCGCCGTGGAGACCCACCACGACCGATGGCAGGCCGTAGTCCTTCGAACCCGGGCCGGCGAGGAGGCGATCGGCCACCTCCCGCTGCACCATCACGACGATGTCGGTGACCTGGGGCACGTGGCGAAGGACGTCGAGGACGATCCCGGTGCCGACGTGGTAGGGCAGGTTAGCCACCAACGTCCACGGGCCGCCCTCGAGGGCCTCGCCGAGGTCGAGCCTGGCGGCATCGGTGAAGCGCATCTCGACGTCGTCCCGGCCGGCCAGGACCTCGTCGAGGACCGGCCGCAGGCCCTCGTCCACCTCGAAGCTCACGACGCGTGCACCGGCATCGGCGAGCGCCGCCGTCAACGTCCCGGTCCCGGCACCGATCTCCACCACCTGGTCCCCCGGCCCGACCTCGGCGGTCCGGACGATCCGCTCGGTGATGTTCGGATCGGCGAGGAAGTTCTGTCCCAGCGACCGCCGCGGCGACAGGCCATGCCGGTCGAGCAGCTCGGCGATCTCGGCTCGGACCTGAGCCGCTCGGTCAGCCCCCATCGGGAGCTCCGAACACGCTCACCGCCCGGGCCGTCGTGAGCCTGGCCACCTCGCCGACGTCGATGCCCCACAAGGCGGCCAGCTCGGTGCCCACCGCCACGACGTTGGCCGGTTCGTTGCGGTCGGTCCGGTTCGGTTCCGGAGTGAGATACGGCGTGTCGGTCTCGACCATCGCGGTGGCCGGATCGACCTCCGAGACGGCCTCCCGCAACGTGTGCGCGGTGGGATAGGTGACGATCCCGCTGAACGAGAACGTCGCACCCAGCTCCCGGAAACGCTTCGTCCATCGACGGCCACCGGTCCACGAATGCAGCACCGCCCGGGAGCCGAGACCGGCGCCCTCGAGCACCTCGAAGACGGCGGCGAACGCGTCCCGACAGTGGACGATCACGGGCTTGTCCAGCTCGACGGCCAGGCCCACCTGCGCTTCGAACGCGACCCGTTGGACGTCGCGCGGCGACAGCTCCCGATAGTGGTCGAGGCCGCATTCGCCGACGGCAGCGGCGTCGGCGGCGAGGGCGACGATCCGGTCGGCCTCGGCCGGCCAGCGATCGGCGTCGTGGGGATGCAACCCGGCCGACCAGAGGACCCGTCCCGGCTCGGCCCCGGCGACGGCCCGCGCCGCGTTCGACGAGTCGGCGTCGATGCCGGGGCACATCACCCAGCCGACACCGACGGTGGCCGCCCGGTCGAGCACCCGGCCGGCGGGTTCGTCGAGCATGGTGAGGTGGCAGTGGGTGTCGACCCAGCGCACCGCGGTCACCCGACCTCGCGCTCGAGGGCCTCCAGCTTGGAGAACAACGGCTTCGGCTCCGCCACGGTCGCTCCGACCGCGAGGGCGGGCCGTCCCCAACGAGGTCCTTGCGGGGGAACCTCGAGCCCCATCCCTTCCAGGACCTCGCGGGACGTGAACGGCAGGTACGGAGCGAGACCGGCGGCCAGGCCGGCGATGGCCCCCAGGGCGACGGCCAGGGTCGTACCCGTCCGCCCCATGTCGGACGTGGCGGTCCGCCACGGCTCCCGCTCGTTGAGGTACTGGTTGACCGCCTGCGCGCCGACCATGAGCCGTTGGAGGGCACCGCGCAGCTTCACGGCCTCGATGAGCTCCCCGGCTTCGACCAACGTCCGGTCGACCTCGGCCAGGAGCGCCTCATCGACGTCGTCCGTCGCCGCCTCCGGAACGGCGCCCCCGAAGTACCGGTGGGTCATCGACACGACCCGGTTGACGAGGTTGCCCCAGGTGGCGACGAGCTCCTCGTTGACCCGGCGGACGATCTCGGCGTCCGACAGGTCCGTATCGTGGGTCTCGGGGAACACCGACGCCACCGCGTAACGCAACGCGTCGGGCTCGACGCGTTCCAGGTACCACGAGATCGACCGCCCGACGCCACGCGACGCCGACCCCTTCTCCCCGCCGAAGGTGAGGTACTGGTTGGCGGGCACGTCCGTGGGGAGGTCGAGACCGCCGTGGCCCATCAGCAGCGCCGGCCAGTAGACGGCATGGAACGGGATGTTGTCCTTGCCGACGAAGTAGTAGGACTCCGCCGCCGGGTTCATCCACCACTCCTTCCACGCATCGGGGGTACCACGCCGCTCGGCCCATTCCTGCGGCGCGGAGTAGTACCCCATCACCGCCTCCCACCACACGTAGATGACCTTGCCGGGCCCCAGGTCGTCGACCGGCACCGGGATCCCCCAGTCCAGATCCCTGGTGAAGGCACGGTCGTGGAGGCCCTCTTCGACCATCCCGAGCGCGAAGTTGATCACATGCGGCCGCCAGCCCTCCCGTGTGCGCAACCATTCGAGGAGCGGCTCCTGGAATGCCGACAGCTTCCAGTAGTAGTGCTCGGTCTCGCGCAGCACCGGCCGGCTTCCCGACAGCTTGGAGCGGGGGGCGATCAGTTCGTGCGCGTCGAGCGTCCGGCCGCAGTTGTCGCATTGGTCGCCGCGGGCATGCTCGTAGCCGCAGTGGGGGCACGTGCCTTCGACGTACCGGTCCGGCAGGAACCGCTGCTGCTCCTCGTCGAAGAACTGCTCGGTCGTCTTCTTGTACAGGTAGCCCTTGTCGAGGAGCGTGAGGAAGAACTCCTGGACGACCCGCTTGTGGGTCTCGGTCCCCGTCGTCGTGTACAGATCCCACGAGAACCCGAGGTCCTTCCAGTTCTCGAGGATCTCGGCGTGGTACCGCTCGACGATCTCTTCGGGGCTGACGCCTTCGGCTTCGGCCCGGACGGTGATGGGGGTGCCGTGGACGTCCGAGCCGGACACCATGAGCACATCGTTGCCGGCGGCCCGGTGATAGCGGGCGAAGACGTCCGCAGGCAGGTACGCGCCGGCCAAGTGGCCGAGATGACGTGAACCGCTGGCGTAGGGCCACGCGACGGCGACGAGGATCTTGCGGGGTTCATGTTGGGTGGTCACGGGCCCGGATGCTACCCGGCGCCCGGCGTCGGCGGCCGAGCCAGCAGCAGTACACTCGGAGCAGCGCCATCTCTTGGAGGTCGATGCCCGTGGACCCCGCCATCGTTCGGAAGATCGACGACCTCGGCCGGATCGTCGTCCCCGCCGAGACCCGGCGGCTCTTCAACATCCACGAGGGCGACCAGCTCGCCATCACCGTCGAAGGCGACGCGATCGTCATCCGCAAGCTCGAAGCCTCCTGTGTGTTCTGCGACGCGACCGAACAGGTCACGTCGTTCCGCGGCCGCGGCGTGTGCGCCGCCTGCCGCAAGGAACTGACGAGCTAACGGCGCCGCGTCAAGCCTCCTCGACCCGACGGCGGCGCAGCGCCGCCTGGTACAGCTCACGGCGGGACACGCCGGTGGCGTCCGCCACGGTCCGGACCGCGTCCGACAGCCGGGCACCTGCGTCCGTCTCGGCGCCCACCGCGGCGAGGGCCTCCTCCAAGGTCACCCCGGCGTTCCTGACGCCCGCCATGACGAGGGTGAACTCGCCTCGCGCCTCGGCCTCCTGACGCCAGTGTCGTGCCGCCTCTTGGACCGTCCCCCGCCACACCTCCTCGTAGCGTTTCGTCAGCTCTCTCGTGACGACGATGGCGCGATCGGGGGTGCGGACGGCGAGTTCGTCGAGATCCGCGACCAGCCGCGACGGGGCGGCGAACAGCACCACGGTCCGTTCCTCCCCGGCGATGCCGTCGAGCCGTGCAACACGTTCCCCTCCGCTGCGGGGAAGGAATCCTTCGAACACGAACCGGTCGGCGTTGAACCCCGAGACGGCCAAAGCAGCGGTCACGGCGCTGGGCCCGGGAACGACGGTGACGGTCGCTCCCGCGGCCACTGCGGCTCGGACGGCGGACACACCCGGATCGGACACCCCGGGCATCCCGGCGTCGGTGACGAAGGCCACGGTCTCGCCCCGTTCGAGGCGGTGAGCGAGCTCGACGGACTTGCGCGCCTCGTTGCCCACGAAATACGACCGCACCGGAGTGTCGACGCCCAGACGGTGCAGGAACGTGTTGGTGCGCCGGGTGTCCTCGGCGTAGATGAGGTCCACCGATGCCAGCGTCTCGACGAGCCGAGGACTGACGTCCTTCATGTTGCCGATCGGCGTGCCACAGATGACGAGGGTCCCGGCCATGTCCCCACGATAGGCGCCGAACCCGCCGGATCCTCGGCGAGGCGCACCACCGAGCCGACGCGGGGAGCGGGCGCCTCGGTCGGCAACTCGAGGGCGAACCGGGCGCCGGGGCGCCGCAGGATCCCCCTCCGCACGAGCGTGTCGACCGCCAGGACCTGCCCGTCGTCGTCGAGCCACACCACCCTCACCGGCGCGTCCATCCCGAAGCCGTGGACCCCCGAGGTGACGAAGATCATCGACCGTCCCCGCGGGTGGGGTCGGAGTCCGGTGAACCGGCGACGGAGATCGAGCGCCGCGGTGGCGACGCCCGAGAGCCCGGAAAGGGGCTCGGCGTAGCGGTACGACGGTGGTACCCTCCCGGCCACCATGGCGAAGGCGAAACGACGCAAGCTCCGCGCCCGCCGCAGCAAGGCGAACCACGGGCGCAAGCCCAACGCCGGTCGCGGCTGAGCGCGCCAACGGGTCTCGACGGTCGATCGTGATCCGGTTCGTCGCGCCCGCATCCCGGTGAGGCTATCGGGCCCGGAGGGACGGGGGAAGACCCCCGTCGCCCATCCTCTGGCGTTCAGACCCCGAGTTGGCTGCGGATCGACGCGCCCGCGCCCCGATCGGTGGAGGCGACGAAGAAGATCTCGTTCTCGACTCGGTCGATGAAGACGTAGACGGGACCGTTGTCGAAGAGGAGGCCGCCGCCGGATTCGATCGCCTTCCCGGCGCCCATCTGCGCCTTGGCGTGGGCGATCAGCGCATCGGCGAGTTCCTCGGCGTCCCTGACGGACTCGCCCACGTAGTGGAACCCGAAGGCGACACCGTCGGCGTCGTCGGTGAGGACCTGATAGCTGTCGTTGCCCCAGCCCGCAGCCGCTTGGGTCGCTTCGCCGGGGCGGAGGGTCTCGCCGACGATCAGGCGGATCCCCCACTCCCCCAAGGTGCCTTCGTCGTGGACCTGCCAGCCGGCCACGGCCACGTCGACCGGGTCCATGGCCGCCGGAGGCTCACGCCGCAGGTACTTGGCAGGTTCGAGGATCTGCTCGGTCGTGTCGGGCGGATCCTGGTAGGCCTCGTCGACCCGTGCGATCCCGCCGGCATCGACGAGCGCCTGGACGAACGTCAAGCCCTGCTCGTAGGGGAACAGGAGATCCTTCTGGATCCACGACGGGGCCGCGTCCAGCACCGCCGAATCGAACCCGAGCGCTTCGGTGGCGACCTGCAACGCTTCGAGCGGCGACAAGCTCTCCATGTAGACGAGCTGGAAGTAGGTCGCATCACCCTCCACGAGGGCCGCCATGGCCGACTCGTCGTCGCCGTTGCCTTCCTCGCTGCGACGCTCGAACTCGTCGTTGAACCCGAAGTGCTGGTCCGTCAAGGCATGGACCAACTCGTGGACGACCGTGACCTTCTGCAGCGGGGTGAACCCGTCGGCCGACGCCGGCACCACCAGCTCGCCGGTATCTCCGTCGTAGAACCCGGCGACCTGCTCGGTGTACAGATCGAGGAGGAGAGCGGTGAGGTCGGTGCCGGGATCGAGCATGCCCATCAGGGTGTAGAACCGACCGTCGGCAGCCAGCACCTCGGGGTCGAGCTCCGAGGCGACGAGGTCCCTGACCCGCTGGGAGAAGTCGGCCTCGTCGAGGATCGCCACCGGAGGGGTCTGCAGGAACGGCAACCCACGGACCTCCTCGGTGACGGCGAGCAGCTCGGCGACCTCCTTGCGCATCCGCTCGACGACGTCGGGCGACAACGACGGCGAGTTGGTCCCCGGGATCTCCTCGGGGGGAACGACGGTCGGTCCGGGAACGGTGGTGCTGGTCGTCGTCACCGTCGGATCCACATCCGTGGTGGTCGTCGTCGTGGTGCCTCCGCCCCGGGGGGTGCAGGCAGCGACGAAGACGGCGGCGAGGACGAACGCGCCGAGGGAGCGACGGAATCGGGATGAGCCGGGCACGGACGGCAGGCTACCGGCAATGCCGGAGAACCTGGTCACTCCGGGACGATCTCGCCCTTGCCGATGACGACGATGCCCGAATCGGTCACCGTGAACCGCTCCCGATCGACCTCGAGATCGACGCCGATCTGGGAGCCCGCCGGCACGGTCACGTTCTTGTCGATGATCGCCCGTCGGACGACGGCCCCTCGTCCGACGTCGACGCCGTCGAGCAGGATCGAGTCCTCCACCGAGCTGTACGAGTGCAGATGCACACCCGACGAGATCACCGACCTGCGGACCGTCCCGCCCGACGAGATGACGCCGGTGGCGACGACCGAGTCGTAGGCGGCGCCTCGGCGACCCTCGGCATCGAACACGAACTTGGCGGGCGGCACCTGCGGCCGGTAGGTGTAGATCGGCCACTGGTCGTTGTAGAAGCTGAAGATGGGGTCGACGGCGATCGTGTCCATGTTGGCGTCGAAGTAGGCGTCGATGGTCCCGACGTCCCGCCAGTAGCCCCGCTCGCGTTCGGCCTGGCCGGGAACCACGTTCTCGGCGAAGTCGTAGACGTAGGCGACCCCTTCGGCGACGAGCGCCGGGATGATGTCCCCGCCGAGGTCGTGACGAGACGCCTCGTTCTCTGCGTCGCGGGTCAGGACCCTCCGCAACGTCGGGGTGGCGAACACGTAGTTGCCCATCGACACGTACGCCATCGTCGGATCGTCGGGTGTGGGCTTCGGCTCCGGCGGCTTCTCGACGAACGACACGATCCGGCCGTCCGCGTCGGCCTCGATGACCCCGAACGCCGAGGCCTGCTCGATCGGCACGCGGATCCCAGCAACGGTGACGCCGGCGCCGGTGCCGATGTGCCGTTCGAGCATCTGACGGGGATCCATCCGGTACACGTGATCGGCGCCGAAGACGAGCACGTGGTCGGGACGCTCGTCGACGAGGATGTTGAAGTTCTGGTAGATGGCGTCGGCCGACCCTGCGAACCACCGGGGACCGCGCCGCATCTGGGCCGGGACGGGCGTGACGTAGTTGCCGAGCAACGTCGACATCCGCCACGTCAAGGCCAGGTGACGGTCGAGGCTGTGGGACTTGTACTGGGTGAGGACGGCGATCTTGCGGTAACCGCCGTTGACGAGGTTGGAGAGGACGAAGTCGACCAGCCGGTAGATGCCGCCGAAGGGAACCGCCGGTTTGGACCGGTCCCGGGTCAGGGGCCACAGCCGTTTCCCTTCGCCGCCGGCCAGCACCATGGCGATGACCTTGGGCGAAGATCGCATCGTCAGCGTTCGAGGACGTGGTCGGGAACGGGGAGGTCGACCGCCGAGGCCGGATCCGGCCGAGGCGGCCCGTATGTGGTCCGGACGGGGAGGACACCCGCCCAGATCGGCAGCTCGTAGTCCTCAGGCTCGTCGCCGGGAGGTCCGGTGCGGCTCTTGAAGGACGCCTCGGTGAGGGGGAGGCGAAGCAGCACGGTGCCGCGCCGTTCCTTGTCGGTCATCGGCCGGACGGCTTCGGCCCTCCCCGGCACGACATGGTCGACGAGGGCGTCGAAGACGCGACGTTGCTCGGCGGCGTCCGTCACCGGCTCGGCGACGCCGAACGCGACGACGGAGCGGTAGTTCATCGAATGGTGGAACCCGGAACGGGCGAGCACGAGGCCGTCGACGATGGTGACGGTGACGCACACCTCGACGCCATCCTTCATCCGCCGGAGCATGCGGCTGGCCGGCGAGCCGTGGAAGTAGAGGGCGTCGCCGACACGGGTGTGGATGGTGGGGATGACGACGGGATGGCCATGGGTGTCGACGAACCCGACGTGACAGATGAGCGCCTCGTCGACGACGGCGTAGATGGCGGCGGTGTCGTGGCTCCCGCGTTCGGGAAGGCGGCGCAGGGTGGTGCGTTCGGTGGGCTCCATCGCCGCATGCTACCGGGCGGGCCTGAACTCCAGGATGCGAACGCCGAGCTCCTCGTCCATCGTCGTGCGCGACGGGTCGACGGAGATCCGGGTGGGGAAGCCCTCGGGGGCATAGTCGACGTCGATCTCGTCGGCGTAGGCGTGACCCTCGATCACGTCGAACAGCCCGTCGACGGTGAAGAACCTGCGGTCGACGAACTCCGCGGCGGGCTCACCGTTCCAGGTCGCCGCGGCGACCTCTCCGTCCACGACGGTGACCTCGAAGGGCCCCCGGTACTCCTCCGGACAGAAGCAGTCCACCTGGACGACCATCTCGTAGTCGTCGATGCCGGCGGCAGCCCAGTCGGCGCGCCGGGCGGCCAGGTCGTCGAGGATCGTCTCGGCGGAGAGCGCCACATCGGGCGTGAACGAGACGACCGACAGGTCGACCACGCCGTCGGGTCCGCGGGCGAACACCTGGTTCGGGTAGCCGAATCCGATGTCGTAGCGGACGTCGAGCTCGGCGGCATCGAGGTGCCGCTCCACGAGTGCGAACAGGTCGTCGACGGTGAGCGGAGGCCCGTCGGCCTCCGTCGGGTCGATGACGCAGCCCCCGAACCGGTCGATGGCCGTCGACGGAACGCCGTCGACGACGACGATCAGCAGGTCGCCACCGCACGAGACGTCGGCGAAGGCCTCGCCGGGGCCGACCGCGATCTCGATCGTGTAGTCGTCGATGCCGCGGTCGGCCCATCGCCGCCGGGCGTCGGCCAGGGCCTCGGCGGCTCCCTGGGTGGGGCCGGGCGTCCCTGAGGCGACGATGGATCCGGCCAGGGACGCCAGCTCGGCGCACTCGCCGACCCCGGCCGCGGCGAGGCCGTCGGCGAGCGGAACGAGTTCGATGGCGACCCGGTACCGTGCCTGCGGCGAGGTCGCGAGGTCGCCGTCGAGGGCCGATCCGGCCGCTTCGGCCAGATCGCGGAGCTCGGCGAGGCCGTCGCCGACGGCGGCGTGGATGTCCTCGAGAGCGGAGACGATCCGTTCGGTCTCACCGACTTCGCTCGCCAGGTCCCGGACGATGCCGGCGCAGGCGGCGGAGACACGTTCGGAACCCTCGGTATCGAGAACCGGGCGCGAGGGGCCGCCGACGGTACCGGCGGCGCAGGCCGACAGGAGGAGCGCCCCGGCACCCACGGCGATGGCGATGCGCCTCATGGTGGTTCCGACGTCGGGAGGCGGCCGTCGGGTTCCCGTGGCGGTCAGCTCGCCCAGAACTCCTCGATCCGCGCCACGAACCGGTCGGGGTCGACGAGGTGCGGGTAGTGGCCGAGACCGGGCCAGACGTCGATCTCGGCGTGAGGGATGAGGGTCCGCAGCCAGGCCCGGTAGTCGGGGCCCGGATCGATCCCGTGGAGCGACAGGTAGGGGCCCGCGATCGCCGATGCAGCCGCCTCGACCATCGCCGCGAGCTCCTCCGTGGGGGCATCGAGTACGGGCTCCCAGATCCCGAGGACGACCGGTTGGTCGGCTCGGCGGTGAGACTCGATGCGTGCCCGCTCGGTCGGGTCGAGCACGTCGCCGGCGAGGTCGTCGAACAGTCCGGCGATGACGGTCGGGAACAGCTCCGGATCCCGCAACGCCGGAGCTGCCGCCTGGAGCTGCGCCTGGAAGTCGTCCAGCTTCAGCGGCTGGTCGACGTTCACCGCCGATGCGACGGGGAACGCCCCGGCGAGGGCCGACACCACGGCGCCACCGAGCGAGTGCCCCACGACGTGGGGCCGATCGAGGCCTTCGGCCATGGCGACGGCGGCGACGTCCCCGGCGAGCGCGGCCAGGTCGTAGGGCGGATACGGGGGCGATTCGCCGTGACCGCGCAGATCCAGGGTCACGACCCGATGGTCGGCCGAGAGGCGGTCGACGATGGGGTCCCACATCCGGGCGCACTCGGTGATGCCGTGGACCAGGACGACGGGATCTCCCGCCCCGGCGGTCTCGTAGTGGATGGTCGCTCCGTCACCGGTCTGGGTCGTCGGCATCGTCGTCTCCCTCTCTCCGATCCGGACCCGATCATATCCGACCACGCCCGTGGCGTCGGGTGACGACAGCGGCGTCGATGCGTGAGGGACGACACGGCAGGGAGGCCCCGTTGCTCGATCAGCCTGCGAGCGTCACCCGCCGGACCTCCACCACGAGGCCGCGCCGATCACCGCGATGGCACCGCCGATGGCGACCAGCGGCCACACGGGTCCGGTGACGAGACCCACGCCGGCGAGCACCGCTCCGGTTCCGACGCGCAGCACCAGGTCGCTTCGGCCGACGCGAGGGGTCGTGGTTCCCCCCGCCAGGGCCTCGAAGAGCGCTCCGAGCTCGTCGGAGGTCCGACGACCGGTGTGGCGGAAGACCTCGACGCCGTCGCGCACTCCGATGAGGGTGGGCGTGCCGCGGGCCCCCAACGCCCGGATGGCGTCGACGTCATCGGCGGCATTGACCATCATCAGATCGACCCGCCCGCGGTAGCGTTCGGCGGCGGCGTCGAGGTCGGGCTGCATCGCCTTGCACACCGAGCACGAGGGTGCCCACACCTCGATGACGGTGGGACGGTCGAGGGTGGTGAGGTCGAGGGTCATGAGGTCTCCTTCGGCGGATCGTCGGGCCGGGGAGCGCGATCCCGTCCAGCCTCGACGAGCCGCATCGCGTGCGCCTTCCGTCTCGTGTCTGCGGTTCGAGGGACGACCGGAGTGTCGAAGGCCACACCCACCGATCGCGCTCGATGCATGGTACGGAGGGCGATGGCGTTCGGTTCGCTGCTCGGTCAGCGAGTGTCGTGGCGCATCTGCCAGGCACCCATCCCGAACAGGACGCCGGCCGCGTAGAAGACGAGCGCGAAGAACAGCGTCGAGCCCGAATAGCGTCTGGAGGTGATCAACGTGTCGTCGATGAAGTCGTACACGGCGATGATCGCCATGGCCCACGCCCCGACCTTGACGATGGTCCCGTAGAGCGGATACCAGGGCGCATCGGAGGAGCCCGAGTAGTAGCGGTACATCGCGGCGAGTAGACCGATCGGGACCACGACGCTGAGATGCGACAGGCCGTAGTCGTCGAGGAGCAGAGTGCCGATCACCCAGTCGACGACGAGGACCAGCAGCGCGCCGATGGCGATCAGCCGCTCGGGCCCGGAGAGCTGGTTGGCCATCTCCTTGGCCGCCTCTTGGAGCTCGTCGGCTGCGGATGGCTCCTTCGCAGCCTCGTCGCCCGACGCGGACTCATGCTCGCTCATGTGGTACCTCCCTCCTTCTCGCCGACCCTACCACCGGCATCGACGCGACGAGGGAAGACGAGGCACAGAACCAAGGGTTGACGTATGGCCCGGGGGGTACCTTGGTGGAGGACGGCTGAGCGTTCCTTCGGAGATCGAATAAAGCACCGCGACCGATCGAACCGGGGCCTGCATGGCTTCGTTCGGCTTCTCGTGATGTCTGCCAATGTCGTTCTCGTCGCCACCGTGACGGTTCTCGTCCCTGCAGCGGCTGCATCGGCGGTCATACCCGAGACGGTCCACTGGCCGACCGTCCAGTACAATCATCGCGGCAGCGAGGTGAAAGCGCTTCAGTGGCTCTTGAGAGGATGGGGCTACGACCCTGGGTCGATCGATGGCGCATTCGGCTCGGGTACCCGGTCCAAGGTCCAACAGTGGCAGTCGTCTCGGGGCTTGCCCGCGGACGGCTACATGATCAAGACGGATTGGGAAATGATCACCCCGTGGTTGTCAAAGGGCCGTCCGGGCATGAAGCGAGACCACGTACGGGCCCTCCAGCATCTCCTCAACGTCAAGAACGGAGCCGGTCTTGTCGTCGACGGACTCTTCGGCACGGGCACGAAGAACGCGGTCAAGGCGTTTCAACAACATCGAGGTCTCACCGTCGACGGTGTTGTGGGCCCAGCCACATGGAAGAACTTGCTCTGGCACTATGAGCGGATGACGGACACCTCGACGACCTGTCGTACTGCTTCGGCATGGTACGAACGTGAGGAGTGGGGGCACGGCACGACGGTGGCAGCAGTTATGAAGGCAGCGTCCAATCTCAAGGCATACTGGCCCCGTGTCGAGCTTCCATTCTGGGACCTCTCGTACGAGCATGGCGGAAGTGTGGGCCACGCTTCTCACAAGCGTGGCATGGATGTCGACATTGGCGTCATCACGACGAACAACGGCCACTGCTCGGGTCGGTCCGCCAACCGCTGGAGTTCCAACTACTCGTGGCAAGCAACGTCGCGTCTTGTCACGGATCTCAGAAAGGGCGCAGACTGGAACACCGACGGCATGATCAGCTTGATCTACTTCAACGATGTGCGAGTGAAGAACGACCAGCCGCCCACCCTTGTCCGTCCGTACTCGGGCCATGACGACCATCTTCATGTTCGATACTGCGCTCGCTCCGAGGGCTCGGTGCACTCGTCGTCCGAGGAGACGAAGTGGTCGGGAGGCAACTGCACATGAGACGCTTGGGGATCCTCGCCGGTGCGGTCGTGGTCACGCTCGTCGCAGCCGCGTGCGCGTCGCCCGCGGGCAGCGGGTCCGGGTCGACAAGCGACACCATCAACACCACCGCCGATGTGGTGGCCACCACAACGAGCCAACCACCAGACCTCACTGCGCCGCCCACGACGACCGTCGCGATCGGTCGGGGAACCACCACCACGACGGCCGGGAGACCGGTACCTGCGTCTGGTGTGGCGAGGATCTCTCCCGACAGGGCGCGCGACTCGATCCCGTCCTTCCGATCTGAGGTCGCGCTTCCCGTGGGAGGTGGCGATGCATTGACGCTGACGCTTTCACGTGACGGCGATTTCGAATGGACCAACGTCGCCACCGGGGCACCGGAAACCCTCTACGATGCCCGAACGCTGACGCAGGTATCCACTCCGCCTGGTGGAGTTGTTCTGGTGCGTACGGGGGTGATCGTGGGAGGCCCCGACTGGCCCGCACCGTACATGGAGGAGCACCGGTTCTTCCAGTCGCTGGCCGCACGAGCGATCGAGGAAGGCTCGGGAACCTCTGTGGACATCGATGGGAACCTCTCGGTCGAGATTCGTGAGACATGGGAGCCCACCCACCACGATGGTCGAAACGAGATGCTCGAGCGAGTCTTCGCCGTCGATGTCGCTACGGGCCTCTTGACCAAGTTCGAAATGCGTTTCTCGCTGCCCCAGGCGAACTTCTCCTCGGTCGGTGGTGTCACGTCCGACCTCGTCCGCGACGAGGCGTCATTCATCTCGTCGAAGGCCCCATATGACCCGAGGGAGGACTCCGGTGTCGAAACACTCTCGGACGCCGGCTTCATACCGATCGGCTCGCTCGATGAAGCATCGAGGCTCGCAGGCTACGACGTCCCACCACCCGGATTCGTCCCGGATGGGTTCGCACTCACCCAGATCGCATACGGCGCCGATCCGGCGTCGTACGTCGGGGGAAAGAACGTCGTTGCGCTCACCTACATGAACGCCGGCTGGGCCTTCACCGTGACGTACCGGGACAAGCCCTTCTATGGGGACCCGTTCGACCCGGCCGGCGACTTCGGATACGAGGACCTGGCAGTCGAACACGGCGCCTTCACGCTCGTCCCTGCCGGCATCACCCACGCATACGGCACCATCGACGGCCGATTCATCACCGTCGACGGAGGGATCGGACTCGAGACCCTCCGAGAGATCGTCGACGGCCTCGGCTGAGACTCTTCGGCTCCGCGCGTTCGGAGGGTCCTGCGATGCCCGGCCATGATGATGCCACAGCGGGATGATCACCCCTCCGCTGCGAACGCAGCGCCCCCACCCCTCGCGTGGTTCCCGGGCGGCGGTTAGCCTTCCGTATGGTCTTCGACGAATCGAGACTCCGCGTCCTCGACGACCGCGACCTCGAACGGGAGCTTGCCAGGACCCTGGAGGTGGCGCTAGCCGCCGCGCGCGAGGCCCTCCTGGCCCACGCCGAGGCCCAGCTGGTCGCCCCGCCCCGCTTCGCCCTCGACGCGGGGCGCGGTCGGCTCGTCTTCACCGCCGGCGCCGAGACCCGAAGCAGCCAAGCGCTCGGTTTCCGGGTCTACGAGACCTACCCCGATCGCACCCCCGACCACGCCCAGCTGGTCGCGGTCTGGGACGCGCGCGACGGCCGCCTGCTCGGCCTCGTCGTCGGCCACCTCCTGGGCGCGCTGCGCACCGCGGCGCTGAACGCGGTGGCACTGGAGCGCCTGGCCCGGCCCGGCGCCCGCGTACTCGGGGTGTTGGGCACCGGCTTCCAGGCCCGTTTCCACGCCTTGGCCGCCCTCGCGGTAGCGCCCTTCGAAGATGTGCGCATCTACAGCCGACGGCCGGAGAACCG
The DNA here is from genome assembly GCA_026985095.1 of Acidimicrobiia bacterium. Lineage (GTDB taxonomy): Bacteria > Actinomycetota > Acidimicrobiia > Spongiisociales > UBA5794 > JALSQW01. The sequence continues at coordinate 202,305 of JALSQW010000018.1, forward strand.
CGCCGACTTCGTCCGCTGGCTGGCTTCGCACACGCAGACTCCGGTCGAGGCCGTGGACTCGGCCGAGGAGGCGGTGCACGCCGCCGACGTGCTGCTCGAGGTCACCAGCGCCCGCGTCCCGGTCTTCGACCCCGCCTGGCTGAAACCGGGGGCGCACGTCAACACGGTGGGCCCCAAGCTGAAAGGCGCCCACGCGCTGCCCCTCGAGGCCGCCTGTGCCGCCGACCTCCTGGTGAGCGATTCGCCGGCCCAGCTCGAGGCCTACGGGAGCTACTTCCTGCCCCCCGAGGCCCGGCGGCGGGTGGTGCCGCTCTCCGCCCTGGTCGCAGGGGAGCACCCCGGACGCCGGCGGGCCGACGAGCGCACCGTCTTCCTCTCCGCCGGTCTCGCCGGCACCGAACCGGTGGTGGCCCGGCGGCTCTTGGAGGCGTTGGGGGGCGGGGTCGACGGATGAGGCTCCGAGGACCCGGTACGTGGCGCTCCTGAGCCGAGTGAACCGCCCGCCGAGGCGGTCGTGGAGGCGCCCGGTGTGGTGCCAGTGCACCCGCCCGAGAGGGCGAGACGCCCTCGGGGCACAAGGGCTGATCCGTGGTGGAGGTGACGGGATTTGAACCCGTGACCCCTACGTTGCGAACGTAGTGCTCTGCCGAACTGAGCTACACCCCCGGGACGCGGCCAGTGTACCAGCGGCGATCGCTCAGCGGCTCACGACGGGCTGCCGGCCTGCGACCATTCGAGGTCGAACCCGATCCGGTCGGGATGGGCGTGGCCGTTGACGCATTCGACCCGCTGGCCGAGGACCTCGCAGTCACGTTCGGTAGGCTCGTCGGCCGCGACGAACACCGGGCGTTTCGCTCCGGCTCGCCATCCGGTCAGTGGGTACACCTCGGTGCATCGCACGTCTCGAACCAGACGGATGTCGGTGCTCCCGCATGCCGGGCAGGCGGACACTTCGGTGGTGGTGCTGTCGGTCATGCCGTTCTCCTCTGGGATGGGAAGGACGAGGATACCGACACCGTGTCGGTTCCCGGTCCCTACGATCCGGCGACCTCGTCGAGTCGACGACGGAGCCGCTCCTGAACGATGGTCGAGGTCAGATCGGCCCGGCTGCGCTCGATCAGTGCCCGAGCCACGTCGGTCGTGCGACGAAGCCCCGCGGTCATCCCGTCGGGATAGTCGAGGGACGTCAACAGGTCCAAGATCGCCTCCATCGCCGCGAAGGACTCCTCCGCCTCGTCCAGTTCGCCGACCCGGAGCTGATCGAGCAGCCGCCGGCGCAACTCCCCCACCGCCTCGCCGAGACCCTTGAGGTACGGGACGGCGTCGACACCCAACGCGGCCGGTCCCGGCAACGGCCGGCCGGCCATCAGGGCCGCCGTGAGCTCGGCCTCGGCGTACTCCTTCACCGCGTCGTAGAAGAAGCCGGCCGCTCGGATCTCGGTGTGACCGGCGAGCGCCTCCTCCGTCTCGGCGACGAGATCCCTGGCCTCCGACAGGAGCGTCGCTGCCCCCTCGACGTCGGAACGGTGCAGCGCCCGGATGGCGTTGGCCGACGTACGGATGATCTGGCGACACGTACGAAGTGCGAGCTCCCGCGCCTCGTACTTGGCGTCGAGGTCGGCGCGGACGAACGACTCGATGTCCGAGAGGTCGATCGGGTCCATCCTCAGCCGGCGATGACCCGAACGGTCGGAGGTGCGTCCTCCACCTCCGGAGCGACCAGCGGCGCGGTCGCCGACGGAACCCGCGGAACCGACCGGGAAGCGAGACGCTGCTGCTTGACCATCAGCAGCAGCGTGACGTACCCGGCCATCACCACATCGAGGCCGATGGTGATCCACAACCACAGCACCGAACCGGTCACCACCGCTACCAGCAACGTCACCACGATCGCCGCGGCGAGCCCGACGAGGATCTGACGCCGACGCACCTGCGAACGGCTGGTGTACCGGATGCTTCCGGAAGAACCGACCGACACGGTGGCCAGCAACGCTCGGGACCGGGCGAAGGCCTGCGTCGAAGCCCCGGGCGCGCCGCGGCGCTCCTCGAGGAAGGAGGGAAGCAGGAAGGCCGCCCAGATACCGGCGATCAGTATGAAGCCGATGAGTTCCATCGTCGTCCCTTTACTCTGCCCTTCCCGTGAGCGTAGGCCCCCGGGCGCCGTGTCCAAAGCATTTCGGAAGCGACGCGACCACTAATTGTGGTCGGGATCGGACCCTATCAGCAACTCGATCGCGTGCCGCAACGCCCCGACGACGACGTCGAGGGACTCCTCGACGCCACGGGGGGACCCCGGGAGGTTGACGACCAACGTCGAGCCCACGATCCCCGACACGCCCCGCGACAGCATCCCGAAGGGGTTCCTCCCGAACGTCGCCGCCCGCATCGCCTCGGAGAACCCCGGCGCTTCCCGCTCGATCACCGACGAGGTCGCCTCCGGCGTCAGGTCCCGCGGCGCCAGACCGGTCCCGCCGGAGGTCACGACCAGATGCGCCAGGGACGCGAGCCGGCGGATCGCCTCGGCCACCGACTCGACGCCGTCGGGCACGACCTCGGTGGCGACGACCTCGAAGCCGGCGGCCTCGAGACGAGCGACCGCCGCCGGACCGGATCGGTCCTCCGCCTCCCCGCGGCTGACCCGATCGCTCACCGTCAACACCGCCGCGGTGAGGTCAGTCACGGTTCCACGTCCCGGACCTGCCACCGCTCTTGTGGAGCAGCCGCACCGAGGAGATCTGCGCCCCTCGGTCCACACCCTTGATCATGTCGTACAGCGCGACCGCGCCGACCGCCGCGCCCGTCATGGCTTCCATCTCGACGCCCGTCCGGGCTCGCACCCCCACCGAGACCCGGATGCGGACACCCTCGTCGACGGCGTCGACCTCGACGTCGATGGCGTCCACCGGCAACGGATGACACAACGGGACCAGATCCGGGGTCCGCTTGGCTCCCTGGATCGCGGCGATCCTGGCGACCGCGAAGGCGTCGCCCTTGGGAAGGTCGCCGGCGACCAGCAGCGCCGTGGTGGCGGGCGCCATGACGACGGTCGCCTCGGCGACCGCCCGGCGCTCGGTGACCTCCTTGTCCCCGACGTCGACCATCCGTGCCCGACCCTCTTGGTCGAGATGGGTCAGACGATCACTCACCGAGGGCCTCCCTGCGTGTGCGCTGCTCGGGCCAGTACAGCATCTCCACCTCGACCCGATCGCCGGGATCGACGTCACCGGTGCCGACCGGGACGACGGCGAACCCGTCGGCCGCGGCGAGCGCGGACAGGACGTTCGAGGACTGCCCGCCCGAGGGCCGCGCGGTCCATCCCCCGTCGACGGAGACCTCGACGCGGACGAACACGGTCTTGGCGGGGTCGGTCGAGATCCGTTCGGCGACGGTCGCCTCGATGCGGGGCCGGAACAGTTCGGCGGCTCCCATCATGTGCAGGATCGCCGGGCGGACGAACTGTTCGAACGAGACGAGCACCGACACCGGGTTGCCGGGAAGGCCGAAGAACGGCGTCTCGGCCAGCGCCCCGAAGGCGAACGGCTTGCCCGGCTGCATCGCGACCTTGTTGAAGGCGATCGTACCCGACAGGGCCGCCTTGACGACGTCGTACTCGCCCATCGACACGCCACCGGAGGTGATCACCACGTCGGCCTGGTTCGCGGCGTGACCCAACACCCGAGTGAGGAGCTCCACGTCGTCGGGGACGATGCCCCGATCGATGATCGTCACCCCGAGGTCCTCGAGGGCGCCCCGCAGCATCGTCCGGTTCGTGTCCCGGATCTTCCCCGGCGCCAGCGTCGGGGTCTCGGGAGGGACGATCTCGTCTCCGGTCGACACGATGGCGACCACCGGTCGGCGACGTACGGTGGGTTGGACACCGACGGCGGCGAGGAGGGCGATCTGCGGAGCACGCAGACGCACGCCGGCGTCGAGGACCGGGGTCCCGGCCTTCATGTCGCCGCCGGCCGGCCGAACGTTGGTGCCGCGGGGGGGCGCGACGAGGATCCGGACGGTCGCCGGATCGGCCATGTCGGTGTCTTCGACCTTGACGACCGTGTCGGCGCCCGCCGGCATCGGTGCGCCCGTCATGATCTTGATGGCCTCTCCGCTGCCGACCACCCGCTCCGGCACCTGGCCGGCGCCGACTTCTTCGACGATCGTCAACTCCACGGGGCCCGCCGCGACGTCGTCGTGGCGCACCGCGTATCCGTCCATCGCCGAGTTCGGGAACGGAGGAACGTCGTGGGGCGCCACCACCGGCTCGGCCAGGACGAGCCCTCGGGCCTCTCGGAACCCGACCTGGCGCAGCGGAAGCTGCGGGACGGCGTCGATGACCTCGGCCTGGACTTCGGGAAGCGGCCTCATCCTTCCACCGTCCGTTCACGGCCGGCGACGATCCTGCGGATGTTCGGCAGGTGCCGGGCCACGACGAGGACCACGATCGCCACGACGAACCACAACGACGCGTCCCGGTGCCCGGCGACGGCGATGGCCGGAACGTACAGCGCCATGGCGGTGAGCGAAGCGATCGACGCGACCTTCCACACGAGCACGATGACGAGCCACACGACGGCGAGCACGACACCCGACACGGGTGCGAGCGCGATGGCGACGCCGATCGCGGTCGCAACTCCACGGCCGCCGTGGAATCGATGCCACAGCGGGAAGACGTGCCCGACCACCGCGAAGAACCCGGCTGCAGCAGCCAGCACGTCGCCACCGACGCTCTGGCCGACGACCGCGGCCAGGGCGCCCTTGGCTCCGTCGCCGACCAGCACCAGCGCGGCGGGGCCTTTCCCGAGGGTGCGGAACACGTTCGAGGTGCCCGGGTTGCCGCTCCCCTGGGCGTAGATGTCGATGCCCATGAGTCGGGGCACGATGACGCCGAAATCGACGCTGCCGATGAGGTACGCGACGGCCACCGCGAGGAGCGCTTCCATCGCTGGGAGTCTAGGTCCGCGCCCGCAGCCAAGGCCCGACGCCGACCTCCTCGTCCGGATGTCCTTCCCGAACACCCCCGAACGCGCAACAATCAGGGCAGGTTCCCTCCCCGTGGGAGCTGAACGCAAGTCCCCCACCATTCCCCCTGCTTGCGGGATGTGACCACGGGGAGGGCTTCTCCCCGGTGACGGGGCTCTTCCAACCGCGCTCGGTGCGCGGTACGTTCGACGCATGCTGTGGCTGGGCCGTCCCCCGTACCTGCGTTGGATCGCCGCCGTCGCGGTCCTCGTCGCGGCCGCCGCGATGGACCTTCGAGGGCGAAGGCAGGTGCCGGTCCCGTACGCGGCCACCACGATCGAGCGAGGCGACCCCATCGTGCCCCGATCCGTGGTCTGGCGGACCGTGGTCGCCGGATCGGTCCCGGTGCCCGCCGACCTCGACGGCGCCGTCGCGGCGGTCCGCATCGAACGCGGCGATCCGATCGTCGCCTCGGTGGTGAGCCGGGACCGGCCGGTACCTCAGGGGTGGTGGTCCGTCCCGGTCGCGCTCGGGCCCGGGGCGACCAAGGGCGACCCGGTCCGGCTGGTGCTCGTCGACGGGGACCGGATCGTCCCTGGGATCGTCATCGAGACGGGAGCGCCCGACGTGCTCACCGCCGCCTCGGTCGGGTCGGTCGCCGTCCCCGAGGCCGACGCGACCGACGTCGCGGTGGCGGCGGCCGAGGGCCGGCTGGTCGTGCTCGTCGCCCCGTAGCCGACATGCGAACGCCGACGCCGCGCGAGCCGATAGGGTGTCGCCGATGTTCGACGCCATCCTGTGGGGCCTCATCCAAGGCCTGACCGAGTTCCTGCCGATCAGCTCGAGCGGCCATCTCGTGCTGATCCCGGCGGTGTTGGGTCGCTCCGGTCCCGATCTCGCCACCTCCGCCATGCTGCACCTAGGAACGCTGGTGGCGGTCCTGATCTACTTCCGGAGCGACGTGCTGTCCATGGCCAGGTTCGATCGACCGGGGAGGCGACTGCTCACCCTGATCGTCATCGGCACGATCCCGGCGGCCATCCTCGGCCTGGCGTTCGAATCGACGCTCGATCGGCTCACCCAGCGGCCGGCGATCGTCGCCGGCATGCTCTTGGTGACCGGTGTCGTCCTCGTCGGTACCCGTCTCCTGCGCCGCGGCGACCGCACCGTCGACGATGTGGGCCCGACGGACGCGGTGATCGTCGGCTCGGCGCAGGCCTTGGCGCTGGTCCCTGGGATCTCACGGTCGGGGATGACCATCACCGCCGGTCTCGCCCGCGGCATGGACACGGTGGCCGCCGCCCGCTGGGCGTTCCTGCTCGGCATCCCTGCCATTGCCGGCGCCGGCGCCCTCGAGACGCTCAAGCTCGTCAAGGACGGCGGCGGCGTGTCGACGGCAACGATCGTCGGGATGCTCGTGGCCGCCGTCAGCGGCTACGCGGCGATCGCGTTCCTCCTCCGGATCGTCGGCAGATGGGGGCTGGCGCCCTTCGGGCTCTACTGCCTCGTCGCGGGGACGGCCTTCCTCCTCCTGGTGTGATCACACGCCGTAGACCGAGCTCATGCGGAGCTGCTCGGCGATCTGGACGTTGACGAGGGCCGGCAGTCCGCTGTCGGCAGCCCGCTCGAGCGCGGGCCGCAGCTCGGCGGGGTCATCGACGAACTCCCCGTAACCCCCGAGACCTTCGACCATCGCGTGGTACGGGCGAACCCCGAGATCCGCGGCGACCATGCGGTCCGGGTACAGCATCCGGTGGACGACCTTGATGTTGTTCCAGGCTCCGTCGTTGCCGACCACCCCGACGACCGGCATCTCGTGACGAACCAGCGAGTCGTACTCCATCCCGTTGAACCCGAAGGAGCCGTCGCCGTAGACGATCCCGACCCGCCGCTGCGGATGGAGTGCCTTGGCGGCGATGGCGAAGGGGGCGCCGACCCCGAGACAGCCGAAGGGGCCCGGGTCGAGGAGGCCGCCGGGGAACGACGTGCGCAGCCACTTGGCGGTGGTCGACACGATGTCGCCGCCGTCGGCGGCGACGATCGTGTCCTCGGCGAAGAACTCGGCGACCTCCCTGGCGAAGCGTTCCGGATGCACGGGCGAGGCGTCGGATCGTGACGCCTCCTCGGCGGCGGCCTGCTTGTTCCGCTCGACCGCCATGAGGTCCTCCAACCAGGCGCGGTCGGTGCGGCCGAATCCGCCGGCGAGTTCGAGGAGCTGGGCGGCGACGACCCCCGGGTCGGCGACGGCGCCGATGTCGGCGGCGCGGTTCCACCCGACACGATCGGGTTCGGTGTCGATCTGGACGACGGTGGCATCGGCGGCGACTCGCTTGCCGAAGCCGGTCCGGAAGTCCCAGTCGACGCCCAGCGCCAGGACCACATCGGCCTGCGACAACGCCGCCGACCGGGAACGGTTGCCCAGATGCGGGTGGCCCCACGGGAGCGACCCGCGGGCCAGCGAGTTCAGGTAGACGGGTGCGGACAGTGCGGCGGCGAGGCCTCCGAGGACCTCGTCGATGCCCGCCTGGCGGGTCCATCGCAAGCCGGTGCCGCCGAAGACGACCGGCCGTTCGGCGCCGGCGAGGGCGGTGACGATCTCGGCCAAGGGCTCGTCGGGCAACCCGGCAGGCCGGTTCGCCCGGTAGCGCTGGGGCCATTCGATGGCGGTGTCTTCGACCATCTCGGCTTGCACGTCCCACGGAACGTCCAGGAAGACGGGGCCGCCACGCCCGGCGAAGGCATGTCGGGCGGCGGTCGCCACGTACTCGGGGAGCCGACCGGCGTCGCGGGCCGTCTCCGCCCAGCGGGTGATGGCCCGGAAGAGCCGGGGATGATCCATCTCCTGGAGGCCGCCGCGCAGATCCTCCTTGGTCATGTGCCGGCCACCGAGGAGCAACGTCGGGCTGTTGGCGAACCAGGCGTTGGCGACACCGGTGAGCGCATCGGTGACACCCGGGCCTGCGGTGACCACGGCGACGCCGAGGCGCCCGGTGAGCCGGGCGTAGGCGTCGGCGGCGTGCGCGGCGGCCTGTTCGTGGCGGACGTCGACGATGCGGATGCCTTCTTGCACGCAACCGTCGATCACCGGCAGCACGTGGCCGCCGGTGAGCATGAACACGGTATCGACCCCTTCTCGCGCCAGCGCCCTCGCGATCACCTGCCCGCCGTGGATCTTCGCCATCGTTCCGTGTCCTCTCCCGTTCGGTCGGTCGCCGGCGACGCTAGCGTGCGGCGGGACCGAGGAGGAAGCATGGAGATCACCGACCGCGAGGCCGCCGCTCGCCTCACCATCGAACCGATCGCGTGGCTGACGACGGTGGATGCCGTGGGGCGACCCCGCACGTCGCCCGTTTGGTTCGTGTGGGACGGCGAGACGGTCCTCGTCTACTCGATGGCGGGGACGGCCAGGACCCGCAACCTCGCCGCCGACCCGCACGTCTCGTTCCATCTCGAAGGCAACCACTGGGCCGGGACGGGCGATGTGGTGATCGTGGAGGGAACGGCTCGCGTCGACGAGGCCGCGCCATCCGCCGATCGCAACGAACCGTATCTGGAGAAGTACCGGCTCCAGATGGAGGTCAACGGCTGGACACCCGAGTGGTTCGCCGAGCACTATCCCGTCCCGGTCCGCATCGAGGTGGAACGCCTCCGCTCCTGGTGACCGCGGCGTCGACGGGACCCGCCGGCAGCGAGCGGGCATAGGATCGCCCCTCGGTGGGTTGTGGGTCACGACACCGGGAGACGGGACGATCATGGCCATGTTCAAACGGAAGGCGAAGGCGCGGAAGCTCCGCGACCTCCGCGAACTGGAGGAGCTGCTCGACGATCCCAAACCGATCCTTCTCGACTTCTATCAGGTGGGATGCGCCCCGTGCCAGGTCATGGACGGGATCGTCAACGAACTCGCCGCCGAGTTCGCCGGGTCGGCTCACATCGTCAAGGTCGACGTCGGTCGGGTACCGGGCGCCGCCGAGACCTTCAAGGTCATGTCCACCCCGACGTTCGTGCTCCTCGCTCGCCCCAAGGTCAAGAACACCAAGCACGCCAGGAAGAAGTCCCGTCAGGGCAAGCCGAACGCCAAGCAGGCGGCCCAGCGCAAGGCCCAACGGTGGCGGACGACCGGGTTGGTCAAGAAGGACCAGCTCGAGCGCCTGCTCGTCAGCAACGGCGCCCGAGCCGCCGCCGACTGAGCCCACAGGCGCCGCCACGAGCCGTCCGGGCGCGTCGGTCGGGCGGGAACCCGCCCATCAGCCGTAGTCGTAGAACCCCTTGCCGGACTTCCGGCCCAGCAGGCCCGCCTCGACCATGCGACGCAGCAGCGGGGGCGCCGCATATCGAGGGTCCTGGTACTCGGCCATGAAGGCGTCGGCGACCGCGAGCATCGTGTCGTTGCCGATGAGGTCCGACAAGGTCAGCGGCCCCATGGGATAGCCGGCACCGTTGACCATGGCGGCGTCGATGTCCTCCCGAGAGGCGAAACCCTCCTCGTACATCCGGATCGCCTCGAAGATGTAGGGGCACAGCAGCTTGTTGACGATGAAGCCTGCCCGGTCCTTGGCCCGCACCACGGTCTTGCCGAGGGTGTCCGACGCGAAGGCGGCGGCCCGGTCGACGACCTCCGGTGCGCTCACCACCGTCGAGACGACCTCGACCAGCGGCATGATCTGGGCCGGGTTGAAGAAGTGCATCCCCACGACGTGGTCGGGCCGTGAGGTGGCCGTCGCGATCCTGGTCACCGGCAGCGACGACGTGTTGGTCGCCAAGATGGCGTCGGGATCGGTGACGATCCGGCCCAACTCGGCGAAGAGCTCCCGCTTGATCGCCTCGTTCTCGACGATCGCCTCGATGACGAGCTGGCGGTCGGCGAGGTCGACCAGGTCGGTGGTGAGCCGCAAGCGGTTCAACGCCGCGTCCCGGTCCTCGGCGGTGAGCTTGCCCCGGTCGACGGCCTTGCCGAGCGACCGCTCGATCCCGGCCCGGGATCGCTCGGCGAGCTCGTCGGAGACCTCCCGCACGATGACGTCGACGCCCGCCTTGATGCACACCTCGGCGATCCCTCCGCCCATCTGTCCACCGCCGACGATCCCGACCCGCTCGATGGTCATGTCCGCTCCTTCCTTGGCTCGCCGTCAGGATAGGAACGGTCCATGGGCCCGCGGCCGGACCGGGCCCGGTAGGCTGCCGCAGATCGGAAGGAGTTGCGTGACCGACGCGCCGAGGTGGAAAGACGAGTCGTTCTGGGCCGACATCAGCGAGAAGCTGGTGTCGGTGGCCCTCGCCGCGGCGGTGGTCCTCACCGCCTGGTCGGGGTTCCAAGCGTCCAAGTGGAGCGGGGTGCAGGCGAACTCGTACGCCGCCGCGGGAGCGACGAGGACCGAATCGATCCGGCTCTCGAACCTCGCCGGCCAGCAGGCACAGATCGACGTCTCGCTGTTCGTCGACTGGGTGGCGGCGATATTCGACGAGATCGAGGCCGGCACCGTGACGCTCGGGAACGCCGCCGAGTACCGGCCCGATCGCGGGAGCCTGTCGGGGTTCCTGTTCCTGCGGATGCGCGACGAGTTCAAACCCGCCATCGAGGCGTGGTTGGCCACCGACCCGATCAACAACGACGACGCTCCGGCGAGCCCGTTCGCCATGGACGAGTACCGCCTCGCCGCGCAGGAGCAGGCCGACGCCCTCCGGGCGGAGGCCGAGGCGCTCTCCCAGACCGCCCGAGAGGCCAACCAGACGTCCGACAACTACGTCCTGACCGGGGTCCTGTTCGCCGGGGTCCTCTTCTTCGGAGGAATCGCCAACTCGTTGAAGAAGATGCAGAACCGGATGGTGGTGCTTGCCATCGCCATCTTGATCCTGGTGGCGTCGGCCTTCGTGCTCCTGCGCTTCCCGATCGAGATCTGATGGGTTCGATGGCGGCCACCGCGAAGGCGTGCGCATGACCGAACGACGCCGCATCGACCGCATCCGGGACCGGTGCGGAGCCCTCCCGGCGGCGAACCTCGAGTTCCCCTTCGGCGAAGAGGCGGCCGTCTACAAGGTGGGTGGCAAGATGTTCGCCCTCGTGACCGTCGACGGCGAGCCCGGCCATGTCACGGTGAAGGCCGACCCCGACGACGTCGTCGCACTCCAAGCCCAGTACCGCTCCGTGCGACCCGGCCATCACATGAACAAGCGCCACTGGGTCACCGTCGATCTCGTTGACGACGACGCGGCCCACCTGGCGGTCGAGCTCGTCGAAGACTCCCATCGCCTCGTCGCCTCTGCCCTGTCGCGCCCGATCCGCCTGGAGTTGGGGATCGAGACGCCCTGAGGAGGGCCGCCCCAGGTCGAAGATGAGCCCAGCACGGGCAGGGCCGACGACGAGAACGCGCTCGTCGACCACGTCGCGACCCCGACCGGCCCGCATGATCCAGTTCCTTCCATTGACCTCCCCCCCCAACGCGTACACTCGCGTTGGCGAAAGGAGCGGTTGTGAAGCGAACAACAGCCTCGGTCGGCCTCTTGGTGATGCTCGCTCTCGTCGCTGCCGGGTGCGCGACCGGACCCTCTGCGACCGACCGATTGCCTCCCGGCGAGCTCACTCTGCATGCACCGGCGGAACGGTCCCCGGCGCCGGCAACGCCTTCGATACCGCAGGGATCTCCGCGGTACCGCGTAACCGCCCCGCCGGCGTCGTTTCGGGAGGTGCCTCCGCAACTCGCCGGCGGCATCGACGACGGGAACGTCCACATGGCGTTCACCCGAGGCGACGATCCCCACACGAGTCCCGATTGGGCCGTTCTCCGGGTCACGGTGGTCCGCGACGGTCGCATCTTCGACGCCGACGAGTGGCTCGCCGCCTACCGGCGGGTATCGATGGAAGACGAGTCGCCCGCAGCCCGGCGCGCTGCAGCCAAGATCATGGTGCCGGGGCACGGCGAGGGCATCATCGAACGTGACCCCGAACCGGTATGTCGCGGAACCGAGCGCGCCTCCCTCCCGCCCGGACGGTGCGGCATCACCGTTCTGCGCTTCTCCGACGCGCCGGGGATCCAGATCGTGCTCAGCGCCAGCGGAACCGCCGGCGAGGGCGAGCTTCTCGCTCTCGCCGCCAGTGTCGAGAGGTCGAGCGAATGAGGATCATGCAGCTGCCGAGACGATGGAAGTGCCTTCGTGGGCGCCTCATCGGAGTCGTCCTCCTGGCAACGATACCGGCCGTTCTCACTCCACCGGTCTCGGCCCATCCGCTGGACGGGTACGGGACCGTGGCTACCGATGACTGGAGCTGGGACGAGCATCTCCTCTGTCGTCCGCAGGATTGCGTAGGAGAGATCAGCTCGGGAAACGTCGTCGGCGTGTGGCAAGCGATCCTATGGTCGGAGGGGTATCTTGCGCGGTGTGGCAGCGCAGGTGTCGACGGGATCTTCGGTACGACCACGAGGAACGCTACCCAGTCACTGCAATCGGCATGGGGACTGACTTCCGACGGCAAGGTGGGAGATCGATCCTGGGGTCGAGCCGACAACAATCTCCGGTTCGAAAGCTTCCCCGGCGACAAGTCCCTCTACTACGACGCGACGTTCAGCAGCACCGTACTTTGGTTCTACAAGCCCGATGCGGTCTACCGAATCGCATGGTTCGGAGCCTGGCACAACACCGACCACTACAACAGGAGCATGGACCAGTGCTAGGTGTCCTCGGCCGCAGGCCGGAGAGCGACCTGCACGCTGCCATCTGACCCCCGGCACGGACACCCTCCCCGGGTGGCACAGCTAGACGTGGCCGGGGGGTTTGGGGATACTCGCCACCGTCTGGCGTCGAGCCTCGACGATCTCGTATCCGATCTGTTCGAGGGAGTCCATCAGCCACAGATGCGCGGCCTTCCCCGGTCGGTAGTCGGCTTCGGCCATGCCCTGGATCCGGCCCTGTTCCTGGAGCTGCTTGACCTGGCGATGGTTGTTCTTCGGCTCGAGGGTGTAGACACCCAGCGTCTTGCCGCCGTTGGCGTTCAGGATCGAGAACACCGGAACATCGGAGGGGCCGTCGGCGATGTAGATCATGTTGCGCAGCGGCACGCGACGCTGGGAGGGAGCGACCTGCGAGTTGACGTCGATCTCCGGGTTCTTGTTGACGCCCTTGTTGATCTCGAAGATCGCCCGGGTCTTGGACGTGTTGTCCAGGGTGTAGCCGAGATGGCTCACCGGTGCCTCGCCGTCGTCGACCGGCAGACGTTCCATGTAGCCGGGCGGTGCCGGACGTTCGATCAGTGTGTTGGCCCAGATGCCGTCGATGAACGGGGCGAAGACACTGCCTTCGATCATGGGCCGGATGCCGGTCGACACGACGTAGTGCTCGCAGGTGATGCCCTCGGCGACGAACTCGGGGATCTCGGCGATCCGCTCCTGGGTGGCCTTCATGAACTCGGGCATCCCGGGAGCCGGCTCGAGCCGCTCACCGAGCGTCTTCAGCTTGCGGTTCGTCAGATCCTCGAAGATGCCCTCGCGGACGTACGTGAGGAGATGCCCGAGGTAGGCCGTGTCCCGCTGGATGAGCACGCCCCGTTCCGCGTAGTAGTCGGGAAGGCCGCCGACCTCGGCCCAGAAGGTCTCAGGATCGACATCGTATTCGGCGAAGATCGGCTCCTGCATGTTCCCCGGGATCAAGGTGCGGTCGAAATCCCAGATGAACGCGATGACCGTTTGCGTGTGCAGCGGTACGGGCATGACCGCAGCCTAGAGACTCGCTGCCGCTCCGGGCAGGCGGAAGGCCTCCCTCAGGGAAGCTCGTGGGCGCCGAACACCACGTCGTCGCCGTCGAACCACCACGGCTGGAGGCGGCACGGGACACCACGGAGCCCTGCGTGCGCCTCCCCGACGCGTTCGAGGGCGACGAGGATCGTCACCGTCCAGCCGCGACCGGCGAGCCGCCACGCGGCGGGCGCCAGCATGGAGGGGTCGACTTCGGCGTCGACGATCAGCTCGGCTGTCCGGGCCGTCTCGGAGACGACCGCCCGGATCGATCCTGCGCCTCCGGCGTCGGCGAGGAACTCGACGAGCGGCACGTCGACGGCGTGCTCACCGGCCCATCCGTAGATCTTGACGGTCTCGAGGGCGACGAGATCGACCTCGGTGGATGCATCGAGGACCGCGACGGCCATGTGCTCATTCCTCACTCCGCGGGATACTCACATCAGTGTAATTCGCGGGGCCCCGCGGAGCAAAGGGATCTTCAGATCGGTCGCAGCACGTAATCGTCGGCGGTGTCGTCCCATGCGAAGTCGATGATGCCCTTGGCCTTGGCAGCCTTGACGAACTGGAGGAAGCTGGAGTAGCCGTGCTTCTTCTCGGAGAAGCCCGGGTCGGCTTTGCGCATCTGGTTCTTCAGGCCCGACAGGACCACCGTGCCCTTCTTCGACTGCTCGGCGACGACCCTCCGCAGCAGCTCGAAGGCGTCCTCTTCTCCCCGACCCTCCTCGGGGAACGTCACCACCGGATCGCCCACCTGCCCTTCGTCCTTGAGGGCGATGATCTTGCGCTTCTCGAGATGCCGGAGGAGCTCCCCGAAGGCCCGGAACCCGAAGTCGGCTTCGTTGAACGTCGGATCCTTGCGCAGCAACGCGCGCTTGAGTGTCGACGCCCGTACCTCCCCGCCGGTGGATCGCTCGAGGCCCGAGAGGGTCTGTGCCACCAGGATCGCCGCCGACTCCAGATCCCCCGCCGGCGTCGTCGGCTCGGCCTCGGCGGGTCCTTGCGCCGCCGCCCGACCGCGGCGGATCACCCGAGCCGGTGGCAGTTCCACGCCCTCGAGGCTCTCGTAGAACAGGAACTCGTCACAGGCAGGCGGCAGGAGCTTCGACGTCGATGCCTTGAGGCCGACCCCGATGACCCGCTTGTTGAGCTCGCGCAGCTTGTGGACCAGCGGCGTGAAATCCGAATCACCGGTGCAGATGACGAACGTCGTGACGTAACCGCGCTCGAACGCCAACTCGACGGCGTCGACGGCCATCTTGATGTCGGCGGCGTTCTTGCGGACGAGTCCCTTGCGCTGTGGGATCTCGATCAGCTCGACGTGGTTCTGGGTGAGCATCTGGCGGTCCTCGTCGAAGTGGATCCAGTCGGCGTAGGCCCGCCGCACCACGACCCGGCCTCGTTCCGCCAGGGCATCGGCGATCGGTCGGAAATCGAACGACATGCCGAGGTCCTCCCGAGCACCGATGGCGAGGTTCTCGTAGTCGATGAACAGGCCGATTCGTTCTTCTTCCATGACCTGACGTTATCAGGATGGAACGTCGCTCCGATCCCGCCACTCGGCGAGGGTCGCCTCGATCCACCGTCGGGCCTCCGCGATCACCTCCGACGAGCGTCGGCCCTCGCGCGGGATCGGTTCGCCGAAGCGGACCCGCACGTCGGTCCCCCACGGGACCGGCAGCATGTTGTCGCGGTAGACCTTCCACGACCCGTCGATCGCCACCGGCACCACGGGAAGGTCGGGGGCGGCGTCCAACATGGAGGCCGCCCCGGCGGTCCGGAAGCGACCCAGCTCGCCGTCCCGTGAACGCGTCCCCTCGGGGAAGATCACCACCGCGGTGCCTCGCTCGGACGCCTCCTGGGCGACGCGGCGGATCTCCCCCAACGCCTGGGAACGGTCCCCGCGGTCGATCAGCGCGTTCCCGCCGTGCTTCAGGTTGAGCGACACCGCGGGGATGCCTCGACCCAGTTCCCTCTTGGCGATGTACTTGGGGAAGTTCCTCACCAAGATCCCGCCGAACATGGGGATGTCGAGCATGGACTGGTGGTTCGAGATGATGAGATAGCCCCGATGTGGCTCGATGTGCTCGCTGCCCTCGACCCGGTAGTGCACCCCCGACAGCAAGAACACCTTCAGGAGGGTCCATTGCAAGCCGGCCATCACCCACTCGAAGGGGCGGCGACCGAACAGGAGGGCGATGCGGCCGGCGACGTCGAACACGACCAGGGTCAGGCCGAACGCGACCAGTGTCGGGATCGTCGTGATCCAGTCCCTGATCCGACGGATCACTCCGACACCTCAGGGGCGATCGGGGCGCCCGAATCCCGTTCGGCGACAGCCTGGCGGAAGCCGACCTCTTCGGCGTGTCGCTTCCACCAGATGCCTTCGGGCGAATGCCGGGCGATACCGTCGAACAGGGTGGCGAGCATCTGGGTGTTGGCGAGACCCATGGCGTCGATGGCCTGGTTCACGAGGAGCTTGTGCATCATGAGCTGGTTGCGTGGGACCCCCGCGATCCGGTCGGCGAGGGCGGCGACGGCGTGGTCCAGGTGCTCGTCGAGGACCGCATCGAGGACGAGCCCCCATTCGGCGGCGGTGGCGCCGTCGATGAGGTCGCCGGTGAACAGCATCCGTTTGGCCCGTTCGGGGCCGATCCGGTACACCCACATGGCCGTCGTCGGGCACCCCCAGACCCGAGCCGGCGGGTAGCCGATCTTGGCGTTCTCTGCCATCACGACCAGGTCGCAGGCGAGCGCGATGTCGGACCCGCCACCCACCGCGTAGCCGCGGACCTTGGCGATCGTCGGCGTGCGCGACCGCCACAGGGACATGAAGCGCTCGGTGTTGGCCGCCATCATCCGGTAGTCGGCCATGGCGTCCCACGGCATCTCCTGGAAGCCCACGTTCGGGCCTTCACGCTCGGCGTAGGCCTCGAGATCGTATCCGGCGCAGAACGCCCGGCCCTCGCCCGTGACCACGATCACGTGGATGGCGTCGTCGGCGTCGGCAACGGCGACGGCGCGTTCGATCTCCTCGGGCATGTAGGCGTCGATGGCGTTGAGATGGTGAGGCCGGTCGAGGGTGATGGTGGCGATCCGGCCGGCGGTGTCGTAGCGGATGCTCCGGAAGTCCATGCGTCAGGTGAGGGAGTCGATGAGGATCCGGTTCACCTGGTCGGGCGCTTCCTGCTGGGTCCAATGGCCCGAACCGGTGACGTGAGCGACCTCGAGATCGGCGACCCACCGTCCCATCCCGTCGATCATGGTGGGCGGCAAGATCGGGTCGTACTGGGCGGTGACCATCAAGGTCGGCACCGTGATCGGGGCGTTCGCGTACGGTTCGGCGAACGCCACGTTGGCGTCGATGTTGCGGTAGTACGACACCGGGCCACGGATGCCTCCGGCGACGAAAGCGTCGCGGTAGACGGCGAACTCCTCGGGATCGAGGAAGTCGACGTCGGCGGCCACCCCCTGGTAGATCCGCCGAAGCCAGGCATCCGGGTCCCTGGCGAAGGAGGCTTCCGCTCGGCCTTCCTCTTGGAAGCCGAGGACGTACCCGAAGGTGTCGGCCATGTGCTCCCGCATGAAGTCGATGGTGGGGAAGGCGTTGAACCATCCCCGGTACGGCACGTTGAGGCTGACGACCTTGGCGACCCGTTCGGGATGGAGCACCGCGGTGGCCCACACGACGATGCTTCCCCAGTCGTGCCCGACGATCGTGGCCTGCTCGAGTTCGAGGGCGTCGAGGAGCCCGACCAGGTCGCCGACGAGCATCTCGAGCCCGTACCGTTCCGTCTCGTTCGGCTTGTCGGACATGCCGTAGCCGCGTTGGTCGTAGGCGATCGCCCGGACGCCGGCTCCGCGCAGGGCGGGGAGCTGATGGCGCCAGGAGTAGGCGAGTTCGGGGAACCCGTGCACGAGGACGACCGGCGGACCTTCCCCAACGTCGGTGACGCCGAGCGCGATGTCCCCGTCGGTGGAGGTGATGGTGCGCCGCTGGAGGTCCATGGGACCGAGGTTACCCGGCGGCGGACGACGCCACATCGTCGGATTCCCGACGGTGTTCGTCGACCGGGGAGGAATGTCCGGCCGTCGGAGGAGGTTCCCCGATCGATGGCACGGGTGTCCAAGGCGCAGCGACGCGCACAGAAGCAGCGGGAGGCGGAGGAACGCCGGCGTGCCGAGGCGCGGCGCAGACGTATCCGCATCTCCCTCCTCGGCGGGGGCGCGGCGGTCGTGCTGATCGCGTTGCTCGTGGCCCTGTGGCCCAGCCCGGAGGTGGGCGACACCACCGCCGAGGGGTGGGACCTGCCCGCACTGGACCACGACGGCCGGGTCCGCCTCTCCGACTTCCACGGCGCTCCGCTGGTGGCGGCGTTCTATGCCTCGTGGTGCGAGGTCTGCGAAGTGGAGATCCCGCAGTTCCTCGCCGTCTCCGAGCGGGTCGAAGGTGAGGTCCAGTTCGTGGGGATCGACATGCAGGACTCGGGTCGGGGCCTGCCCGACGCGGAGAAGTGGGGCATCGCCGGCGTCTGGCCGCTGGCGCGAGACATCGGCAACGGCAACGGCAGCGGTCTGAGCACCACCACCTTCGGGATGCGCGGTTCGCCCATGACCGTCTTCTACGACGAAGACGGGAAGGTGCTGCAGATCGTCCGAGGGGGGATGACCGGCGCCCAGCTCGTCCAGGCCCTGGAGCGGTTCTACGGCGTCTCTGCGTAGTCCGGTTCCCCACACCGATCGACCGCATGTCGCCGGCAGGCCAGGGAGCGGTTCGCCGGCGTCTCGGCGCGGTCAGGACCGGGGCTTCTCGGCGACCCAGACGCTCCACACGAGACGCCGACGGTCCCGCCAATGGTCGTCCATCCATTCGGCCGCCATCGCTCTCCGGTCGCGGAGCGGGTCTCCGGGGGAGGCCAACGCGTACGCCTCGGCATTGGCCATGATCCGCTGCTGGTAGGCCGTCCACGACGCGTCGGCGGCGACGAACTCGCCGATCGGGAGCAGGCCCGCTGCTTCGATGACGTCGATCTGGTCCCGGCGGGTGAGGATCCCCGGCGGACCTTCGACGTCCTCGCGGGCGCGAAGGTCGCCCACCGCGACCCGCCCACCGGGCCGGACTCGACTCCCCACGGCGGCCACGGTCCCGGCGAAGCCGTGCCAGATCCACGAGGCACCGACACAGGTGACGACGTCGAAGGGACCCCGCGGAGCTTCGGCACCCGAGCCGAGCCACCATCGAACCGTTCCGACGAGGCGCCGCTGGGTGCCTCGCTGGGCAGCGCGGACGATCGCCCACGGTGACTCGTCGAGGCCGATCGCGTCGACCCGGTAGCGCTGCGCGAACCGCAACAGCATCTCTCCGTGTCCGCAGGCGATGTCGAGGAGGCGCATCCCGGGGCGCACCGCCAGCGCCTCCATGACCCGTTCCAGCTCTGCGCTGCTCATCGGATTGAGGATGTCCTGGAGGAAATGGAGCGGTTCGAAGGGCTGGTAGCGTTCCCAGGCGGCGTCGACGTCCGTTCCCGGCACGATGACGACCTCTCGTGGGATCTCCGGCGTGGGGATCGTCATGCTCCGAGCGTACCAAGACGTCGCGTGTTGCGCCGCAGGGCTATCCCCCGGAGTAGCTGACGAACTCGAAGGTCTCGGTGGCTCCTTCGTGGTCCCGGACCTTGACGTCGAACCCGACGCCGTACGGGGCGGTGGGGAAGGTGACCCTGATCTCCCAGTTGCCGGCGGCGTCGGCGACGACACTTCCCGAGCCGTACGCGGAGATGACCTGCACGGTCGTGTTCGGATCGGCGGTGCCGTAGAACACGTCGTAGGGCGGTGATTCGGTGCAGGAGCCGTACGTCTGGAAGGCGGTGAACCCGACGGACGGGGGCGGTTCCTCGGGCGGGGGCGGTGGCGGGTCGTAGTAGACCACGACCGACGCCTCTGCCGTGTTGCCTGCCGGGTCGGTGGCGACGAACGCGGCTCGGTTGGGGCCTTCGGCGAGGACGAGCTGCACCGACCAGTGTCCCTCTCCGTCCACGGCGGCGGGGAACTTGCCGGCGGCCAGGACGGTCGCCCCCGGTTCCGTCGTTCCCCGGAAGGTCACGACGTCGTTGTTGAACCGCTCCCCGTCGGCGGGCTCGTCGATGCTCAGCGGCGGCGGGGTGGTGTCGGAAGGCTCGGTGGTCGGCACGGCACCGGCCGCCGGCACCGTCGTCGACGGCGATGGCGGGGACGGCATCGAGGGGGCGGGGACGGTCGGCGGCGTGGTCGGCGTGACGTCCTGGACGACCGTCGTCGTCGGCAGCGGCGGATCGGTCGACTCGGTGGCGTCCCGGTCGGCGTCCGGGGCGGCGACGAGGACGACGACGGCGAACACGGCGGCGGCGGCCACGGTGGCGGCCGTCCAGCCGACGCCCCGGGCGATGGTCCGGCGGCGGGCGACGACCGCCAGGGGCGTCGCCGGGACATGGGCGGCGACGCTGCGATGGACCGCCTCGGCGGCGAACCTGGCCCGATCGTCGAGGGTCGTCATGCCGGGTCACCTCCTTCGCGGAGGCCGAGTCGATCGGCGAGACGCTTCCGTCCCTTGTGGAGATGGACCTTCACCGTGTTGGGTGAGCATTCGAGGATCTCGGCGATCTCGGCGACGGGACGATCCTCCAGGTAGTGGAGGGCGATGACCTGAGCCTGCCGGCGCGGTAGCGCCCGCACCTCGCGCCAGAACTCCTCGGCTTCGGCCGGCAGAGGATCGTGGACCGGACGCAGGCCTCGTCCGATCTTGGCGATCGCCTTGGCCTCGCGCACGGTGCGCCGGAACCGGGAGACCGACATGTTGGCGACCACCCTCCGGACCCAGGCGTCGGGTCGGTCGTAGCGGGACACCCGCTCCCAATTGCGGTGGGCGGCGATGAACGCATCCTGGGCGAGGTCCTCGGCGGCGCTCCGGTCACCGCAGAGGGCGAAAGCGAGGCCGATCACACTGCGTAGCTCCCGTTCGTAGAACGTCTCGAACCCGACGATGGCACGCAACGGCGGAGGGTCTGCCGGAGAGCCCGGCGGAACCTCGTGCTCGGCTCGTCGAGCCCGGCTGTTCCCTGGCCGCACGGTCATCGTCTCTGAAGGTCCAATCGCTCGAACGCTCCCGGAGGTTTACCTGGTCGGTATCGGCGTCGGCGATGGATCTCCCGAGAGGTTTCCCGGACGCGGAACCGCCCCGCATCGAAGGGGGAGACGATGCGGGGCGGTCCCTTGGCGACCGGAGAGGAGGGGACCGCTCCGGCCACCTGTCGCCGTCCGGATCATCGGGGGGAGGGAGAGAGACCCGACCCGACCGGCGAACCCTTGGCCTGCACTCGTTGTCGCGTGGGGACCATCCGTCCCCTCGGTCCTCGCCACGCGACCGGAAGGCTACGGCGCCTCGATCCGTACCGTCACGGTCTCTTGCGACGGACCTCGACAGCACGCCTCGGGATGGGTGGCCGTGGTGCGATGCGGCCGCATCAGACCGGTTGGAGATCGAGGATGTGGCGGGCGGCCAACTCGACCGCTTCGTCGCTGAAGGCGATGGAGACACCTCCGCCGTGGCGCCACAACACCAGGAGATCCGCGTAGTGGGGGGACATCGGGTTGCCCGATTGTCCACCGGGCAGGACGAACCGGTTCTGGTCCCAGTTGCCGACGTCGACGGCCATGCGCATCGAGGCCACGAACGACGAGTTGGCGGTGGGCTCGGTGAACGACACGGCGGTCTGGCTCACCGTGTTGGCGTCACCACCCCACGGGAACGGGCCCAGGTTGAAGATCCGGTCGAAGGGCCGCTTCTCGCCGAAGGGATGCCGGAAGGTCAACGGCCGGACGGTGCCCCATCGCCATCGGTCCGGGTCGACGCCGTATCGGCCACGGAGGCGCCTGACGACCGCACCGAGAGCGTCGGCGATCTCGACGGTCCACGGCCGATCGAACCAACCATCGGGCTGGTCGCGGAGGAGCCGCACGACGTGTCCGGTACGCCGAGCGAACATCATGGATTCGGGGGTGAGGACGCTGAACCCCTTGCCGAGCGCCCATCGGGCGGCGTTCGGCGCCTTGGCGAGGACGATGCGCTGGGCGAGCTCGACGACGAGGAACTCGTACACGGTGGCCGCAGCCGAGTCGGGGTCGGCGGCACCGTCCCACTCCCTCAGGAGCTCGACGCCGTGTGCGGTGGCTTCGTCGTCTTCGGGCACCGACAGCACGACGTCGCGGATCTCTCGCCATGGGAGGGTCCGCCGGTCCATCTGGAGAGCCGCAACGGCGGCCAGGTCCCAGTCGCTGCGGGCGGCCAGTTCCTCGTCGATCCGGGCGAGACGGTACCCGTCGATGAAGTCGGATCCGACGAACGGCGCCTCCGGATCGTCGGGCACGGGCTTGTTGTTGGCGGTGGCGAGGAACCCGGTGTCCGGGTCGACCGCCCACGGCAGCGCCTCGACGGAGATGGTCTCCGGCTCCCATCCGACCTCCGGGTCCCATCCGGCGAGCGGGATCGTTCCCCACCCCTTGCGACGGACGGGGCACTCGCCGACGAGCTGCCATCCGATGGTGCCGTCGGCGCCGGCGTAGACCATGTTGAGAGGCAGCGCCGGCCAGTGTTCGAAGAGCGCGCGGAAGGAGGCGAAGTCGGTCGCCTCGTGGGCCCGGAGGAAGCCGCGGATCGGTCGAGGCTCGAGCCAGACGGCCCTGAGGGAGATGGCGCCGACCTCGCCGTCCATGGCCGGGCCGATCACCGGCCCGCGGGGGGTAACGAGGACCTCCTCGACGACGTCGTCGCCGCCCTTGACGGCGATCCGTTCGGTTCGCACGTCACACGGTTCGAACCTCTCGGCGGACCGAACGGACCGCCCGTCGGGACCGATCTCCTCGACGAACAGGTCGGTGTTGTCGACGTACCCGGCGGTGACCCCCCATGCACCGTGCTGGTTGAACCCGACGGGGAACCCGGGGAAGCCGGGGAAGCTCGCGCCGGCGATGGTCCAGTCGGGGGTGCTGACGCGAGCGAGGTACCAGTGCGAGGGGTGGGCGGGGGCGAGGTGCGGGTCGTTGGCGAGTATGGGACGTCCGGTGGTGGTCCGGTCGCCGGAGATCACCCAGTTGTTGGATCCCCCACCGACGCCGACGGTCGCCGAGAACACGGCGAGGTCGTCCGCGAGCCGGTCGAGGGCGGGGCCGGCGAGGGCCTCGACGGGGTCGGTGACCGGCAGCCAGTCGGGGTAGGTCGGGTCGAGGGCGACGAGCGCGTCGGGCCCGTCGGCACGCAGGACCTGGAGACGCATGAGCTCCGCGTCCCAGTTGGAGGCGAGAAGGAACGACATGAGCTCGAGCATCCCGATGGCGTCGGCGGGCGTGTACGGTGTCGGTTCGGTGCGCAGGAGGGCGAACTCGTGGGCCTTCTTGTCCGCACCTTTGAGCGCGCCGGCGGTGACGCCTTCGGCGTACGCCTCGAGCATCTCCCGGACATCGTCGTCGAGGACCTCGAGGCGCCTGGCGGACGAGACACCGAACCCGATCCGGCGAGAGATCCGGTCGATGGGGAGCCCGTCGGGCCCGATCAGCTCGGCGAGGGTGCCGCGGATGACCCGGAGGAGGCCCTCCATCTGGAAGGCACGGTCCTGGCCGTGACAGAACCCGAGCCCGAACCAGGCGTCGCGGCCGTTCTCGGCGTCGATGTACGCAACGGCGTGCTCGTCGCGGCGGATCCGGACCCGCCCGGTGATCCGCTCGCAGGCGATCTCCCCGCCCACGGTCGCCAGACGTTTGCCGAAGACCGTTCCGAAGACCCGCCGTGCCACGTCCATGTGCCCTCCTCGCAGCGCGTCCCGCATGGTGCCACACGCAACCTGCGTCGAGGAAGCCGCGAGGGGTCGACCCGCCGGAAGGCGCCGCTACCCTTCCGGCAAGCCCTCGTAGCTCAGGGGATAGAGCACCGGTTTCCTAAACCGGGTGTCGGAGGTTCGAATCCTCCCGAGGGCGCCGACCGATAGCCCTTACGCGGCAAGGGACTCCGGTCTTTCCAACGGGTGGTCCGGAGGTCTCGAATCGAGCGGCTGTCCGTCTGGTGTCCGTCGGAGTCCGTGGATTCGAACACCGACACCGCCGTCGAAGGCCGCGGCACCGCTCCTCTTCGAGTGTTCGAACGACGGACCCGGCGCGACGGAGAAGCCGCCACGAGGGAGGTGCGACGATCCTTACCGGGGCTGCACGCGCCGTGCGATCGCGACGCAACGGTGGGCTCGGTCGACGGCTCTGGATGCCGCCGAGAGCGGGATGTCGTCGGGGTCGTACTCCGCTTTCGTCTTCAACGGGAGCAACCGGCGCAGCTCCTCGGCGAGGGCGGCGCCGTCCTCGCCCGCCTGCTCGGCTGTGGCGCGAAGAGGGCCTCCGAGTGCCGGCAAAGAAGCGGAAGCGGCAACGCCTCGGCGACTCGACGATGCCGGCGGACCAGCTGACGGCGACCCACTCCGCCGCCGGGATGCTCACCCCCACCGAGTGCGCTCGACAATGGCGGAACAACCACCCGAAACTCTCACAACGGATGGACCGATCACCGGGGAGGTTCAGTCCCGGTTCAAGTCCTACCGCCCGAGCGCGATGGCTCTACCTGCCTAGGATTGCAACGAGATCGTCGAGGTTTGTCGCTCCGGCCAACTCGTCGCGGTACTTTGCCGGGAAGAGATCGTCGGAGGTCGCTATGTCGATGTTGCCGGAGAGCGGGGTCTCCAGCCCGCTCTCCGTGGTGACCCAGATCCCGTCGCTGTTGACGATCCGATAGAGATCGACCTCCCCGGGCCCTCGCTTCTCGCGGAGGAACAGCACCATCGGAGCGGTTGGGAGCACCGATCGCAACTCCTCCACGAGGGTGTCGATGCCATCGGGAGCGGCGTCGAGCAGGAATTCGAGTGTGATCGTGGAGTCGACTCCGGAGCCAGAGACGACCTCAGCGACCGCGACGGTGGCCTTCCCGTAGGTCACCACGTCTTCCTCAGCGTCACCCTGGAGCTGACGGCTCACACCAAAGTCGACAAAGCGGCCGACGACTACCGCATCCGAGGCTTGCATCATCGCATCCAGGCTCGAATAGCCTTCGACCTCATCACCGGTGATCCGCAGCGAAGCCCAGAACTCGTCCGTGGAGGCCTGATCTCCAACCGAGCCGGCCGAGCACGATGTCAGCACGAGGAGAAGAGACACGACGAACGCAACGATTCCAGCCGGACGCCGCCGAGTCACCACGTGCGTTCGTGCAGCTTGCACCGTCGTCATGTCAGTACTCATTCCGCAGATGCGATCGATCGTGACTGCTCAAGACAGAAGAT
>JALSQW010000019.1 GCA_026985095.1 Acidimicrobiia bacterium
CGTCGTCGCCGCGGGCCCGACGTCGGCGACGATCCTGGTCGACGACGTGCTGGTGGCGCTCGACCCGCCGCCGACCACCACCACCACCACGACCACGCCAACGACCACGACCACCACCACCACCACGACCACCACCACCACCACCACGACCACGCCAACCACCACTCCGGAGGCGACCCCGCCCACACCGCCGGACGACGCACCCCCCGAGAACGCAACGCCCGCGGCGACCGAGATCGTCATCGCCTTGGGGACGAAGGAGGGCCTCGAGACGGCCATGGCGATGCCGCCGATGTTCGCGTCCCCCGAGGCCGGCGACGCTCCCGGCATCCCCGAACGCGACCCGCTGCGCAACCTCGCCGCCGGGTTCGCCACCTCGTCCGAAGCCCTCCGAACCGGTACGCCCTACACGATCGCGCTCGGCCTCGTCGTCGCCTTCGTGGCGCTGCGAGGTCTCGAATCCCGCCGCCAGGAACCCTGACCGACCGCCAAGGCGGGCCTTCCGGCCCTTCCCCCACATCGGGGGGAGCCGTACCGTGGGCACATGATCCCAGGCGCCGACGAACCGACCCCACCCCGGCATCGACCACGATGAAGGTCGCCATCGTCGCGCTCAACGCCGGACGGGGAAGCGGCGAGATCGCCCGCCAGCACGCCGAGGCCCTCATCGCCCATGGCCACGAGGTCGTCTACCTCCATGCCCACATGGGCACCGGGGTGGCCGGCGCCGACAATCGCGACGTGCCGCTCCACTCGCCCATCCTCCCCGTCCACGAGTACCTCCCCGACGCCGGCGAACTCCAACGACCCGTCTCGCAGATGACCGCCGAGGAGGCCGGGCGCTACCTCGACGACTACACCGCCGCCCTCGATCGAGCCGCCGTCGGCGCCGACATCGTCTTCGGCCACCACGGCAACATCTCCGCCGTCGCCGCCGCCGCCGTGGCCAGACGCCACCGGATCCCGTACGTCCTCTTCCTCCACGGCACCGCCGTCGAACCGCGATTGTTCGGCGGCTACGCCGACGAAACCTGGACGCGCATCGCCGCGGCCGTCACCGGCGCCGACGGCATCTTGGTCACGACCGAGTACGTGCGCGACGAGCTCGTCCGTCTCCTGTTCCCCGACCTCCCCCGAGACCGGTTCTTCGTCCTCCCCTGCGGCGTCGACCTCGAGGCCTTCCGACCGGGTCGGGTCGACGACATCCACGAGCGCTACGACCTGCCCGGGACCTTCGTGATCTGCCCCGGGGCGATCACGGTCCTCAAGGGCACCCACAACGTCGTCGAGGCGACCCGGCTCTACGCCCATCTCGCCCCCACGATCTTCATCGGAGACGGGGACCTGCGGCCGGTACTCGAGGAGCGTCTCGGAGACCGCGGCCGGTTCCTCGGCTTCGTCCCCTCCGAGGACAAGGCACTCCTCATCAACGCCGCGACGATCCTCGCCGCCGCACCCGAGAAGCGTGAACACTTCGGCATCATCTATATCGAGGCTCTGGCTGCAGGTACGGTCCCGGTGGCGTACTCCGGAGGCGGCGTCGACTCCATCGTGACCCCCGGCGTCGGCTACCTCACCGACCGCGACCCGCGAGCCCTCGGAGGAACCATCAGGGACCTGCTCCACGAGCCCGAGCGCCTCACCTCGCTCGTCGCCCCGGCCCGCAAGACGGCCGTCGAACGCTACGCCTCGGATGCACTCGGGCGACGCCTGGTCTCGTGGCTGGAGTCGATCGCCGCCTTCTCCCACCGACCGACGGGCAGGCGGTAGCAGCGCACTAGCCTCCCTCCATGCCCAACGACCTGCCCTCCCGCGTCCACGCCGACATGCCGCGGATCGTCGCCGAACTCGAGCGTCTCGTTCGGATCCCGTCGGTGAGCGCCCCGGGGTTCCCCGAGTCCGAGGTGCGGCGATCCGCCGACGCCGTGCGAGACCTCCTCTCGGACGCCGGCTACTCCGACGCCCACCTCCTCGAGATCGACGAGGCGCATCCTGCGGTGTTCGCCGAGGCGGCCGGACCCGACGGGACCCCCACGGTGCTCCTCTATGCCCACCACGACGTCCAGCCGCCGGGCCCGATCGATGAATGGTCGACGCCTCCGTTCGTGCCCACCGAACGTGACGGGCGCCTCTACGGCCGAGGAACCTCCGACGACAAATGCGGCATCGTCACCCATGCCGCGGCCCTGCGGGCCTTCGAAGGCGAACCGCCGGTCACGATCAAGGTCCTCGTGGAAGGCGAAGAGGAGATCGGATCCCACAACCTCTCCCGCTTCCTCGACGAGTACGCAGACCTCCTCGCAGCCGATGTGATCGTCATCGCCGACTCGGCCAACTGGCGGACCGGGACGCCGGCGCTGACCACCTCGCTGCGCGGGCTGGTCGACTGCATCATCGAGGTCCGGACCCTACGCTCCGGGATCCACTCCGGCCAGTTCGGCGGACCCATCCCCGATGCGTTGACGGTCCTCGTCCACGCCCTGGCCACGCTCCACGACCAGAACGGGGACGTGGCCGTGACGGGCCTCACGTTCGATGACATGGAACCCCTCGACCTGACCGAAGACGAGCTCCGCGCCCAAGCCGGGACCGTCGACGGACTCGAGCTGATCGGGACCGGTTCCCTCACCGCCCGGATGTGGCGGCGGCCGGCCATCTCGATCCTCGCGATCGACGCTCCACCCATCGCCGAGGCCATCAACCAACTCGTGCCCGTCGCCCGCGCCAAGGTGAGCATGCGCCTCGCTCCCGGCGACCACCCCCGGCGCGCCATGGACGCCCTCCGCACCCACCTGACGGCGGCGGTCCCATGGGGGGCCGAGGTTCGCGTCGAGCCCGGCGCCATGGGCGACGCCTTCGAGCTCGACTCGTCGGGACCGGCGTTCTCCGCCTTCGCCGCCGCCATGGAGGAGGCCTACGGGTCGGCCCCCGTCGAGATGGGGATCGGCGGCTCCATCCCCTTCGTCGCATCCTTCCAGCGCCGGTACCCCGATGCCGCGATCCTGCTCACCGGCGTCGCCGACCCCACCAGCGCCGCCCATGGTCCCAACGAGAGCCAGGACCTCGCCGACCTCGAGCGTGGCATCGTCGCCGAGACCCTCGCGCTCGAGCGCCTCGCCGAGATGTGACGCCGCCCTCGGTGGGAGCCGGCGCGACCGGGACGCCGGGCGACCACGCCATCCACGGGTCGACGGGAAGCCCACCAGACCGGGCGGGCGCTACCGCGGGATGCGGGTCCGCTTGAACTCGTTCAGGTCGAACCAATGCACCATGTCGAGTACCCGCTCGAGGTCGCGGCGGTTGTGGCGGTCCATCAGTCGAACGAACACCGCGTCGTCGGCCGCGATGAGCGTGGGCACCCCGAACACCGCCCACCGATCCACGGCCTCGGTGTGTTCTGCGGCCAGGACCGTGCGAGCACGTCCCGCGGCGACGAACGCCTCGACGGCAACCACGTCGGCACCGACATCGGCCGCCACCGTCCGCAGCAGCTCCAGATCGTCGATGTCGGCCGCGTCCTCGTGACGGGCATCGAACATCCTCAGATGGAACCGTCGGAACACGTCGGGTTGGCCGTCGCGCACCGCCACGCTCCACAACAGCGCCCGCACGCCCCGGGTCATCTCGGAGCCGGCAGGGCGGTCCCACGCCGCCGCAGCTCCCGCCTCGACGTGTGACTGCGACAACGAGAAGGGGCGGAAACGCACGTCCCACGGAGCGCCATCGTCGAGGGCTTCGATGACGGCCTCGTTGACGATCCGGGCGAAGGGGCACAGGTAGTCGTAGGTGATGGCGAAGGATCGCTGCACGACGGTTCCTCTCATGGTGTGGACGGACCACGAGGCTATCGCATGTCCAGGATCGATCGAACGGTGGCTACACCAGCCCGACGCGCCGACCGATAGACGAGGGGATGACACGTGTACGCGCTTCGATCGCCGACAGCCTCGCGCCGCGCCTGCTGCGGGTATCCATCGCCCTGGCCGCTGCAGCGGCGATCGCCATGGCAGCGATGGTGGCGATCGCATCCGACCCCGCGCCGTGGGCCGCGCTGGGTGCGGTGGCCGCGATCTCGGCGATCGTCGGACTGGTGACCTTGCTGTCGGGGAAGGACGACCCTCGACCGCTGTTGGCGACGGCAGCGATCGGCGTGTCGGTGGCACCGCTGGTCGTCGAGTTCCCCGGCAGCAACGAGATGGCGGCGATGCCGCTGGTCATCGTCGGCGTCGCGCTGAGCCTGTTCGTCGAGCGTCGGATCGTCGCGTTCATCGTCGGCTACTCGGGGTTGATCGTCGCCGCAGCGGTCGCGTGGTACGGGATCGAGGACCCTTCACGTTTGGTCGTCGTCGTCGGGCCGATCCTCACCCTCGTCCTCGGAAGCGTCATGATGTGGGAACTGCGGCGGCGCTTCGACCTCACCACCGCCAGACTCCGGACGCTGTTCGAACGTGCCCCGATCCCCCTCTTCCAAGAGGACTTCTCAGCCGTACAGGACCGGCTCGCCGTCCTCCGAACACGAGGGATCACCGATATCCGACGCCATCTCGATGAGCACCCCGAAGAGCTCCTCTCGCTCGCCGGCACCATCAAGATCACACGGATGAACGCTCAGGCGGCCTCCATGGTCCGCTCCAGCGACCGGAGAGTTCTGGTGCCCGAGAGCGACGGGGCACTGCGCGCCCTGGCCGAGCAGATCGTCGCCATCTGGGGCGGAGCCGATCGGGTCGTGGTCCGCCTCGACGACGCCGTCGGCGCCGACGGGGCCCGGTTCGACGCCCTCATCTATTGGTCGGCCCCGGTCGTCGACGGGAGAGCCGACCTCGAGCACGTCACCGTCGCCATCGCGGATGTCACCGACCAACGCGCCGCCCAACGGGACCTCGAAGAGGCCGTGCGGGCACGCGACGAGTTCGTCGCCACCGTCTCCCACGAGCTCAGGACCCCGCTGACGGTGGTCCTCGGACTGGCCGAAGAGCTCCAGGAACGCCACGAGGACTTCGCCGAACGCGAGCGACACGAGCTCGTCACGATGATCGCCGACCAGAGCATGGACCTGTCCGCCCTCGTCGAAGACCTCCTCGTCGTCGCCCGGGCCGGCGCCGGCGGCCTCACGGTGACCTGCGGGCCTGTCGACCTCGTCGCCGAAACGGCCGCCGTCCTGACCGGCATCGCCCCGGTGCCCGTGTCGAGCGTCCATCCCGCCAAGGCGTGGGCCGATCCGGGACGGGTCCGCCAGATCATCCGCAACCTCCTGCAGAACGCCCGTCGCTACGGCGGTCCGGAGGTGCGGATCGTCATCGACGGCACCTTTCTCGAGGTCCGCGACAATGGTGATCCGATCCCGGGCGACATCCGCGACACCATGTTCGATCCGTACGTCAAGGCGCGTCAGCGCACCGGAGTGACGGGGTCGATGGGTCTCGGCCTCAGCGTCTCACGGCACCTCGCGCGAGCGATGGGCGGTGACGTCACCTACCGTCATGACGGGACCGAAGGCGTGTTCCGGCTTCGGCTCCACCCGGAGCCGAAGCCGGAGTGACCGACCGATCTCAGCCTCCCAACGCCTCCGTCAACGCCCGCGCCGCGTAGACCTTCGCCAGATGCGCCTTGTACTCCTCGGACCCGTACAGATCCTCCAGGAGCGTGACCCCCTCGGTGGCATGCTCGGCCGCCGCCGCGATCGCCTCGGGAGAGCCGTCGGTTCCCACCAGCGCGGCGCCCACGGCCTCGACCAGCATCGGCTTGGTGCCGACCCCCGTCACCGCGACCCGGGCCGCGGTGATCGACCCGTTCGTCTTGTCCACCCACGCCGCGGCCCCGGCGACCGCATAGTCGCTCCTCCCGCCGCGCCGGCCCAGCTTGTCGTAGGCCGATCCGCTCCCGCCCTTGGGGATCCGCACTTCGGTGAGGATCTCGTCGGGAGCCAAGGCCGACGTCAGCGTGTCCACGAAGAAGTCGGCGGCGGCGATCTCTCTGGTTCCTCCGGGGCCGGTCGCCACCATGGTCGCTCCCAAGGCGATCACGGCGGCAGTCTGGTCCGCGGCGATGTCGGCATGGGCCAACGAACCGCAGGTCGTCCCCTTGTTCCGAACCTGCACGTCGCCGGTGAGCGAGGCCGCTCGAGCCAAGGCCGGAGCATGGGTCTGAACGAGGTCGCTGGCGGCGGTCTCGGCATGGCGGACCAGAGCACCGACGGCGATGTGATCGCCTCGGTCCTCGATCCGGTCGAGACCGTCGATCCTGCCGATGTCGACGATGGTCGCCGGCGACAGCAGTCGCATCTTCATCAGCGGCAGGAGGCTCATGCCACCCGCCATGACCTTGGCTCCCTCGTCGCCAGCCAGGGCCGCCACGGCGTCGGCGATCGTCCGGGGCGCTGTGTAATCGAACTTCCTCGGGTACATGGCTATCCCCTCGCTCCGTTGATTGCCTGCCAGACGTTCCTCGGTCGCAACGGCATGTCGACGTGTTCGACACCGAGCGGCGCGAGGGCGTCGACGACGGCGTTGACGATCGTCTGGGCCGAGCCGATGGTCCCGGCCTCGCCGATGCCCTTGACGCCAAGGGGGTTGACGTCGGTCGGCGTGGTCGTCCGATCGAGGCGGAACGACGGCAGATCCGCCGCCGTCGGGATCGGGTAGTCCATCAACGACGACGACAGGAGGTTCCCGTCATCGTCGTAGATCGCAGCCTCGAACATCGCCTGGCCGATCCCCTGGGCGATGCCGCCGTGGATCTGGCCGTCGACGATCATCGGATTGACCACGTTGCCGCAGTCGTCCATCGCCCAGTACTCGAGGATCTCGACGTTGCCCGTGTCGGGATCGACCTCCACGAGGGCCAGATGGCTCCCGAAGGGCCAGGTGGCGTTCCCGGGGCTGAAGACGGCCGTCGATTCGAGACCGCCTTCCATGCCGTCTGGGAGCGTGTGCGGCTGATAGGCCGACGTCGCGATCTCGGGCCAGGACACGGTCTTGTCCGGCGAGCCGGCCACATGGGCTCCTCCGTCGGCGAACCGGATGTCCTCCGGGGCCGCCTCGAGGAGATGTGCCGCGATGGCCGCCGCCTTGTCCTTCACCCTGGCGGATGCCTCGTAGGTGGCGGTGCCGTCGACCGCCAGCGAGCGGCTCCCGAAGGTGCCCACCCCGAAGGGAGACTCGGCGGTGTCCCCGTGGAGGACCTCGATCTGGTCGAGCTCGATGCCGAGCTGGTCGGAGACGATCTGTGCCCAGGTCGTCTCGTGACCCTGCCCGCTCGGGCCGGTGCCGATGATCACGGTGCAGGAACCGTCCGGGTTGACCCGAACCACCCCCGAACCGTTGAACGCCGCGGGTTGCCCGTATTCGGACCACGAGAAACCGAGTCCGGCCAACGCCGAAGGCCCGAAACCACAGACCTCGACGTAGGAGCTGAGCCCGATCCCCACGAGACGGCCTTCGGCCCTCGCCGCGTCACGACGAGCCTTCAGCCCCTCGTAGTCGACCTTCTCGAGCAGTGCGTCGAGGTTCGCCGCGTAGTTCCCCGAGTCCATCGTCAGGCCGACGGCGGTCGTCGCCGGGAACTGGTCCGGCTGCCAGAAGTTCTTCTTGCGCACCTCGGCGGGATCCATGCCGATCTCCCTGGCGTAGCGGTCGATGATCCGCTCCAGGTAGTAGGCGGCCTCCGGCCGCCCGGCGCCCCGGTAGGCGTCGGTCGTCGGGGTGTTCGTCACCACGCAGGTGAGGGTGTACGCCGTCGGGATGTCGTACTGGCCGGGAGCGACGAACAGCCCGAGCAGCGGGATCGCCACGGTGAAGTTCTGGCTGTAGGCGCCCATGTCGCAGATGGCGTCCAGCTCGTATCCGAGGATCCGGCCGTCTCGGGTCCCGACGATGGTCGCCGTCCCGACCCATCCTCGTCCTTGGATCGACGAGGCCGGCGCCTCCCGTCGGGTCTCGGTCCAGCGCACCGGTCTGCCGAGCTCCTTGGAGGCGAAGCAACACAGGATCTCGTCGGGGTAGATGTTGAGCTTCAGCCCGAAGCCGCCCCCGACCTCGGGAGCGACGACCCGGACCTTGTTGGACGGCAGTCCGAAGATCTTGGCGATCGCCCCGGCGAGCGCATGGGGGATCTGCGTCGAACTCCACAGCTCGAACGAGCCGTACCCGGCATGCCAGTTGGCCAGCACCGCCCGGGGTTCGATGGCCGTCGGGATGAGGCGCTGGTTCACCATCTCCAGCGACACCGTCACCGTGTCATCGCGGGCCTTCGCCTCCTCGATCGCCGGCTTGGCATCGGGAAGCTCGTCGGTGACCCCGGGCCACCAGTCCTGGCCGCTCCATGCGAGGAGAACGTTCGATACGCCCTCGTGGGCTTGGATCTCGTCGGCTGCGGCCGCTTTCAGATCGACCACCGCAGGCAGCGGGTCGTAGTCGACGAAGATGGCGTCGACCGCGTCCTGGGCGATGTACCGATCGTCGGCGACCACCATCGCCACGGCCTCACCGATGTGATGGACCGCGCCATCGGCCAACGGCGGACGCAGCGTCCCGACCGCGACCTGAGCGAGGACGGGACCGAGGTGCCGCACGTCGTCCGCGGTGTACACGGCGTGGACGCCGTCCATGGCGATCGCCGCCGAGACGTCGATCGACGAGATGCGGGCATGGGCGAACGGACTTCTCACGAACGCCGCAGCCAGCTCCCCAGGGAGTTTGATGTCGTCGACGTACAGGCCTTCGCCACGGATCAAGGCCGGATCTTCCTTGCGGCGGACGACGCCGCCGAGAACGCTCGTCGTGCTCATGACGGCACCTCCCAGTCCGGGGCGGGGGGTTCCTCGCCACGCATCTTGGCCGCCGCGTACTCGACGGCCCGGACGATGTTGTGATAGCCGGTGCACCGGCACAGGTTGCCTTCGATGGCGTGCCGGATCTCGCCTTCACCGGGCGCGGGGTTCTGCTCGAGCAGGGCCACCGAGGACATGATCATGCCCGGGGTGCAGAAGCCGCATTGGAGACCGTGACGCTCCCAGAACCCCTCCTGGACCGGATGCAGCGTCCCGTCGACGGCGACCCCTTCGACCGTGCGGACGTCGGCCCCGTCGGCGGCGACGGCGAGGTACGTGCACGACTTGACCGACCGACCATCCACGATCACGGTGCAGGCGCCGCAGTAGCTGGTGTCGCACCCGACGTGGGTCCCGGTGAGTCCGAGCTCTTCCCGGAGGAAATGGACCAACAAGGTTCTCGGTTCCACGTCCCTGTCGTATCTGGTGCCGTTGACCGTCATGGAAACGTTCAAGGACCGCCTCCCTCCATGTGCTGGGCTCCGCGGGCGCGTGCACCCGCCTCTCTCGGGTCCAACCTACGCGCCTCACGGGTCGGGAGGGCGCGGAAAACGAGGGTTGCTTTTCGCGTTCTCGGCGGTCCCGGCCGCGGCCACGACGGCCCGGGGAGGGTCAGGAGCGGCCGAGGAGACGCCGCAACCACCCGACCACGGTGGCCCACAGGCTGGACAGGAACAGCGAGATGCCGCGGACTTCGGCCGCGGCCACGGCAGCCGCCTCGGCGGGCGTCTCGGCGGCCAGCTTCGCCTCGAGGCAGTGGACGAACTCGTCGATGAGCCGGCGGGACATCTCCTTGATCAGCCCCGTTCGCCCGAACTGGGCGGCGGCACCCGACAGCGCCACGTCGGCGACCACGTCGACGCGGGCGCCGCCGTCGACCGGGACGATGGTGTAGGTCATCTGCACCCTGCCCTGGCTCCCGCCGCGCCGATCGACGCCCTTGCCGCTGACGGTCCCGGTGCGCGACTCGTCGTCGGTCTCGACGATCGCCTCCCCCTCGAAGGTCGCCGACATCGGACCGAGCTTGGCGGTCACCTTCCCGCGATAGGCTCCCGTCTCGGTCGTCCCGAGGAGCTCCGCCCCCGGCAGGCATGCCGCCAACCCGGGGACGTCCTCGAACGCCTGCCACACCGCATCGACGTCCTGGCCGACGGTGAAGGACTCTTCGATCTTCATGCAACCGCCCTCCTCATTCGGTCCCCGCCTCCTCCCCGCGCTGGCGATGGATCCTCCCTTCCACGCCGCGCAGCGGCTCACCGGTCCCGTGCCCGTACCTGACCTTGATCATCTCGGCGAGGATCGCGATGGCGGTCTCGGCAGGGGTCTCAGCTCCGATGTCGATCCCGATCGGTCCGTGGATCCGCTCGAGCTGTTCCTCGGACCATCCTCGACCGCGAAGCCGCTCCAGGCGGGCTCGGTGGGTCCGTCGCGATCCCATCGCGCCGATGTAGCGCACCGGGACGTCCCGGATCGCGGCGAAGACGGGTTCTTCGAAGCGGGCGTCGTGGCTCAGCAGGGCGACGTAGGTCCTCCGATCCGGCGGGAAGGCCTCGAGGACGACGTCGGGCCAACCGACGATGAGGTGGTCCACCTCCGGGAACCGCTCGGCGGTGGCCCACGCCGCCCGGGCGTCTCCGACCACGACCCTGAACCCGGCCTCCTTGGCCATCCGTGACAGCGGTTGCGTGATGTGACCGGCACCGAACGCCAGCAGCACGGGGGGCGGAGCGACCGTCTCGATGAACACCCGGGTGTCGCCGTAGTCGAGGGCCCGGGACCGCTCGTGGTCCATGAGCTCGCCCGCATCGGCCAGAACGTCGTCGGCGATGTCCGCCGGCAGCTTCCCAGCGACGACCCCCGCGTCGGCATCCACGACCGCCTTGGTCCCGGTATCGGGACCGGCGATGACGGTGACCAGGGCGCCGAGGCGCTCATCGTCGGCGAGACGACGGACGGCATCGAGGATCGGGTTCACCATCGCTCGATGTAGATCTCGATGGTCCCACCGCAGGTGAGGCCGACCTCGAAGGCCTCGTCGTCGGCGATGCCGTAGGTGACGAGCCGGGGCTCGTCGTCGGCGAGGACGGCCTCGGCGTGGAGGGCGACGTCGTTCTCGACGCAGCCGCCGCTCACCGATCCCTCCATCTCACCGGCGGACGAGACGAGCAGCTTGGAGCCTTCGGGGCGGGGCGCGGATCCCTTGACCGACACGACGGTGGCCACCGCCACGTCCTTGCCCTCGCTCCGCCACCGGTCGTAGATCTCGAGCACGTCCCTCATGTCCCAGACTCTAGTTCTCACCCGCCGCCGCCGCCCACGGTGGCACCACCGCCGAACCGTGGGCCGGCCACACCCCTCCAGGGGGTTCCCCAACCCAGGGTTCACCACACCCCTCCAGGGGGTTCCCCAACCCAGGGTTCACCACACCCCTCCAGGGGGTTCTCCAACCCAGGGTTCACCACACCCCTTCAGGGGGGTCCCCAACCCAGGGTTCGCGGAGACGGTGCGGCGGTGGGGAACCGACTCGCCGTCGGCGGCGAGGCGGTTCATCATGCAGGAACCCGATCACACGAGGAGCCTGACGTGAGCCGCGATCTCGTTCACTTCCTTCCGCTCGTCACCACGACGCTGTCCGTCCTGTTCGGCATCGTCCTGTTCCGCCACTGGCGGCGCAAGCCCCAGGCGACCTACCTGATGTGGTGGACCCTCGGGGTCGTCGTCTACGGGCTCGGCACCCTCAGCGAGAGCCTCACCTCGATCAACGGCTGGAGCGAACCGGTCTTCCGGATGTGGTACATCACCGGTGCGCTGATGGGTGGCGTGTTCCTCGCCCAAGGAACCGTCTACCTCCTCCTCCGGCGCGCGACCGCCGACCGGTGGTCCAAGATCCTGGTCGCCTACCTCACCGTCGCCTCCGTGATGGTGCTGCTGACCCCGATCGACATGAGTGCGGTCGAGCCCTTCCGCCTCTCCGGCAAGGTCATGGAATGGCAGTGGGTACGGCTGTTCTCACCCTTCGTCAACACCTACGCCCTCTTCTGGCTCGTCGGTGGCGCCATCTGGTCGGCCATCCGGTACTTCCGCCGCAGCACCGGAACGGCCCGACGGGTCTGGGGCAACGCGATCATCGCCGTCGGAGCGCTCCTCCCAGGCATCGGCGGGTCGTTCGCCAGGTTCGGTCGCGTCGAGGTGCTCTACGTCACCGAGCTGATCGGTCTCGCCCTGATCTGGGCCGGCTACCGCATGATCGTCACCGACCGTACCCCCAGCATCCACGAAGCGCAGGTGTCAGCCGGCGAGATCACCGGCTGACCTCGATCCTCAACGCCCGACCGCTCCTCGACGGGCCGGAACCGACTCGAGGAGCCGGACGACCGTTCGCAGGTCCTGGACCGACGCCGCGGCCAGGAGATCGTCGACATGAGGAAGCACCGCCCGCATCCCCCGGGTCTCCGGTGCGTAGCCGGCGCGCCCCGCCAGCGGATTCAGCCAGATCACCCGATGCACGGACCGGGCGAACCGAGCCATCTCCGTGGCGAGCAGCTCCGGATCGCCGGTATCCCACCCGTCGGAGATCACCAGACCGATCGCGCCACCACGGGTGACCCGGCGCGACCATTCCCAGTTGAAGGTCCGCAGCGCCTCCCCGATCCTGGTCCCGCCCGACCAGTCCTCCACCGCCAACGACGCCTCCGAGATCGCCTCGGCCGGGCTCCTGCGCCGCATCTGCCTGGTGATCCGCGTCAGGCGCGTCGCGAACACGAAGGACTCCAGCCGACCCAGCCGTCCCTGAGCGGCATGGACGAAATGGAGGAACATCTCGGTGTAGCGCTCCATCGACCCGGAGATGTCGGCGAGGACCACCAACGGCCTCCGCCGGACCCGCGGGGCCCGGTACGACAGCTGCATCAGATCGCCCGACGGCCCGGCCAGGTTGCGAAGCGTCCGCCGAAGATCGGGACGGGATCCGTCCCGGGCGCCTCGCCACCGTCGGGATCGGGCATCGGCCGGGCGCCACACCATGCGAGCGATCAGGGCGCGGACCTCCTGCGCCTCCTCGTCGTCGAGGTCACCGAAATCCCGACCCGCGAGACGCTCCATGTACGAGCCTCCCACGATCTCCTCGATCATCGTCACGTCCCCGGCGACGTCCCCGACGCCCTTGGACAGCACCGGCAGGGTCACGCGGACCGGATCTCCGTCGCCGGGAAGCGCCACCGTCTCGACGTCCCTCCGATCGACGACCGAACCTTCTCCGAAGAACCGATCGAAGACCTCGTCGAAGATCGGTCGTTCCGCCGGACGAACGACCGTCACCGCCCGGAACGCCGACCGCAGATCCTCACGATCGACCAGCCCGACGGCATCGACCGCGTCCGCCAAGGTGGCGGCCGTCCCCGGCCCGACCGCCATCCCTCGACCGCGCAGGGCTCGGACGAAACGCACCAGGTTCCGACTCGCCACCGCGCCGTCGAGCGGACCGCCCTCGATCACGACCAGAGCTCGTCGAGCCCCGCCGCGCGCACCCGTTCGACGTCCTCCTGGTACTTGAGCACGACCCCGAGGGTCTCATCGACCACGTCGGCATCCAACTCGTGGACCCCCAAGATCCGCAGGGCGCCGGCCCAATCCAGCGTCTCGGCCACCCCAGGCGGCTTGAACAGGTCCATGTTCCGCAGGACCGTCATCGCCGACGAGAGCTGCCCAGCCAGCTCCTCATCGACCTCGGGAGCCTTCTGACGCAGGATCGCCATCTCCCGCTCGAAATCCGGGTAGTCGATCCAGTGGTAGATACATCGACGCTTCAGGGCGTCGTGGATCTCCCTCGTCCGGTTCGACGTGATCACCACGACCGGAGGGACCACCGCCTTGACGGTCTCCACCTCGGGGATCGTCACCTGGAAGTCCGATAGCAGCTCCAGGAGGTACGCCTCGAACTCCTCGTCCGCCCGGTCCAACTCGTCGATCAGCAGCACCGGTCTGCGTCCCTGCGCCGCCAACTCGATGGCCTTGAGCAGCGGCCGGGCCACGAGGAACTCCCGCGACATGATGTCGGTGACCTCGGCGTGATCACCGCCGGATTCGAGCAGCCGGATCGCCAGCATCTGACGGGCGTAGTCCCATTCGTACAGCGCATGGGCCACATCGAGACCCTCGTAGCATTGGAGCCGGATCAGCTCCTCGTCGAGCATGGAGGCCAGCACCTTGGCGACCTCGGTCTTGCCGACCCCGGCTTCCCCCTCCAGGAACAGCGGCCGGCCCATCTGCAGAGCCAGGTGGATCGCCACCGCCAGGTTCCGGTCCGCGACGTACCGCTGCGCGACGAGCGCCTCCTGAACCGCGTCGACCGTCTCGGGGATCACGGACACGAGGGTATCAGCGTCCGCCGGTGCGCGACACACATCCGGGCACCGACGCGGGCGACCCGCCCGTGGACCATCGTCGGTCCGGTCCCCCCGGGGCGCCTCACACCGCGGCAGGCCGATAGGGCAGGTACGCCGGCATCCACATCGCCGCGTCGATCGCTCCCTCCAGGTCGTCCGGTTCGTCCGCCAAGCCCTCGGCGACCGCCTCCCGGGCCACGGCCACCGCCACCGCTCGAGAGACCGCTCGAACCGACGAGATGTCCGGATAGATCTGACCCTGGTCGATCAGGTCCGCAGAGACCGACGCCGCCAACACCTTGGCCGCGGCGAGGAACATCCGGTCACTCACCTTCCTGGCTCGGACCGTCAAGACGCCCAGACCCATGCCGGGGAAGATGAACACGTTGTTGGCCTGGCCGATCCGATGCGTCCGCCCGCCGTAGACCACCGGAGGAAACGGGCTCCCCGTCGCGACGATCGCTCGACCCTCCGACCATCTGAGGGCGTTCTCCGGGGTCACCTCCGTGTGGCTCGTCGGGTTCGACAAGGGCAGCACGATGGGCCGCTCGGTGTGCGCGGCCAGCTCCCTGATCACGTCCTCGGTGAACAAACCGCTCTGGCCGCTCACCCCGACGAGAACCGTGGCCTTCGTGTTCCTCACCACGTCGAGGAGGTTCGGCGGGTCCTGCTCCACGGTCCACCCGTCGGTGACCTCGGCCGGGATCGCGAGCTCCTGCTTGATCGGACTGAGGTTCCCCCGCCCTTCGGTGACCAGTCCGCGACTGTCGAGCACGAAGATGCGCCGTTCCGCCTCGGAGGAAGCGGTTCCCTCGTCCACCATGGCAGACAGGATCTGCTCGCGGATCCCGTGGCCCGCCGAACCCGCCCCCGCGATGACGATCGTCTGAGCACCCAGACGCTCCCCGATGTGCGCGGTGGCGGCGAGCAGGCCCGCGACCACCATCGCGGCGGTTCCCTGGATGTCGTCGTTGAACGACGGCAACACGTCGCGGTACGTGCGGAGGTTCGTGAAGCTCGTCCGGTTCGAGAAATCCTCCCACTGCAAGAGGGCGTCGGGGAACACCTCCTTGACCGCCATCACGAACTCGGCGATGAGCGAATCGTACGCCTCCCCCCTCAGGCGCGGCTCGCGGAACCCCAGGTACAACGGATCGGCCAGCAGCTCCGCGTTGTTCGTCCCGACGTCCAACGAGATCGGGATGCAGCGGGTCGGGTGGATGCCCGCCGCCGCCGTGTACAGGGCGAGCTTGCCGATCGGGATCCCCATCCCACCCGCCCCCTGGTCCCCGATCCCCAAGATGCGCTCGTTGTCGGTCACGACGATGACGGGCGTCTCCTCCACCGGGCGGGCGAGCAGCACCTCGGCGATGCGGCCGCGATCTCTCGGGGTGATGTAGATCCCGTGCGCGGTCCGGTAGATCCGGCTCCAGTACCGGCACGCCTTGGCGACGGTCGGCGTGTAGATGATCGGCACCGTCTCTTCGAGATGTTCGAGCACGAAGCGGTAGAAGAGGGTCTCGTTGCGATCCATGAGGCCATTCAGGTAGATGTTGCGCTCCAGATCCGTGCTCTTCTGGTCGATCTGGGAAGCCACGCGCATGAGCTGCTCCTCGATCGTCGCCACATGGTCGGGGAGGAGCCCACGCAAGCCGAACAGGTCCCGTTCCTCCCGAGTGAACGCGGCCCCCTTGTTCAAGAAGGGGTCGTGGAGCAGATCGTCTCCGCGGGTCGACACCGCGAGGTACGGCTCCCCGGTGACATGATCGACGAGCGAGCGGAAGTTCATGACGATCTCCTGGTGACATGCGAGGTTGCAACGGTCAGGTTATCTCCCCGTCGGGTCGCGACCAGAGTCGAAGGGACATGTTCGTCCGTCGGATCGTGTCGTCGACCACACCGGAGCGGTACCTTGCGCTCCATGGACGACCGCACCTTCCGGGTCTCGGAGCTGGCGACGGCCATCGGTGTCGCGCTCGAGCGTGCCTTCCCCGAGCCGGTCTGGGTGCGGGGAGAGATCCGGAACCTGACCCGCGCCGCCTCCGGCCACGTCTACTTCTCCCTCGTCGATCCCGACGCCGACGCCCGGCTCGACGTCACCTTGTTCTCCGGCGACAAGGTGGCGGTGAACCGGCTCCTCGTCCGCACCGGAGCGGTGCGCATGGCCGACGGGGTCGAGATCCGCATCCGCGGGACCGTGACCCACTACGCGCGGCGAGGCTCGACGCAGCTGCGGATGACCTGGATCGACCCCGAGTTCACCCTCGGGAAGCTCGCCGCGGAGCGCGAACGCGCCATCGCCGCCCTGCGGAGCGCCGGACTGCTCGACCGTCAACGGCACCTCCACCTCCCCGCGGTTCCCCGGCGCGTCGCGCTCGTCACCAGCGCCGGGAGTGCCGCGCAGGCCGACTTCGTCCACGAGCTGCAGCGCTCGGGCTTCTCATGGCAGGTGGCGCTCGTCGACTCACGGGTGCAGGGGCCCAACGCCGTGACCTCGCTCGTCGCCGCACTCGAGCAGGCACGGCGCTGGCGACCCGATGTGATCGCCCTGGTCCGAGGCGGAGGAGCCCGCAGCGACCTGGCCGTGTTCGACGACATCGAGCTGGCCAAAGCCGTCGCCGAGCTCCCGATCCCGGTGATCACCGGGATCGGCCACGAGATCGACACGTCGGTCGCGGATCTCGTCGCGCATCGGGCAGAGAAGACCCCCACAGCCTGCGCGGCGGCGCTCGTCACGGCCGTCACCGAGTTCCTGCTGCGCCTCGACAGAGCCGAGCGAGCGCTCCGGACGGCGACCCGCCGGCGACTCGACGATCTCGACGGGACCATCGAACGAGCCGCGACGCGCCTGGCGGCCGCCAGCCGCCGACAGCTCGCCACAGCGACCGCATCTGTCGACGCTTTGGATCGGCGCACCCGGCTCGCCGCCCGCGGCAGGCTCCGGTCGGCCGCCATCGCGATCGACCATCTGGCGGCGCGGGTCGATGCCGCCGACCCGCGCCGGCTCCTCCAGCGAGGGTTCTCCATCACCCGCACCGCACAGGGCGAGCTGGTGCGTTCGGCCGACGTCGACGTGGGCACCGACCTGCGGACGACCACCGCGGCCGGCACCATCCGCTCGATCGTCGATGAACCTCCCCCACACGAAGGAGCGCCATGAACGACCACCCGGAAGGTTTCCAGGATGCCGTGGACCGTTTGGAGACCATCGTCGCCCGACTCGAATCCGACGACGCCGATCTCGATGTCATGGCCGCCGACGTAGCGGCGGCCAGCGAGCTCATCCGCTCGCTGCGAGCACGGATCACCGCGACCGAGATGCAGCTCGAAGAACTGCTCGGCACCCTCGACGCTCCCGCCGACGACGGCACGGACGAGGACCACCCTCCGGTCGGGTAGCGTTCGCCCGTGCACGACATGTGGCTGTGGATCCTCGACAGACTCCGATCCCGCGGCACCGCCGCGTTCTTGTTCGCGTCGGTCGTGCTCGGCGTCCTCGTCGGTCTGGGCGCGGCGACCCTCGTCGTCTCCATCGAGGCCGTGCGTCGAGGCGTCGAATGGTTCGACCGGGTGTCCCCGATCGACGGCGTCTGGGTCTTCCTCATCACCGTCCCGATCGGCATGCTCGTGTCGTGGCTCCTCGACCGGAAGTTCGGTCCCGGTGTCGCCGGCGGCGGCGTGACCGAGGTGATGATGGGGCTCACCGTCGAATCCGGATACATCCCCACACGACTGACCTTCTCCAAGATCGCAGCCACCGCCGCCACCCTCGGCACCGGCGGCTCGGGAGGTCGGGAGGGCCCGAT
This sequence comes from Acidimicrobiia bacterium, assembly GCA_026985095.1. Taxonomy (GTDB): domain Bacteria; phylum Actinomycetota; class Acidimicrobiia; order Spongiisociales; family UBA5794; genus JALSQW01. The sequence continues at coordinate 18,018 of JALSQW010000019.1, forward strand.
CGTCCTGATCGGCGGCGCCATCGGATCGTCGTTCGCCCGCTACACCCGATTCGGCCAGGATCAGATCCGCAGCCTGGTGGCCGCCGGCGCCGGCGCCGGCATCGGCGCCAGCTTCAATGCCCCGATCGCCGGGATGCTGTTCGCCATGGAGGTCATCCTCCAACAGTTCGCCGTCCGCCACCTCAACGCCGTCGTCATCGTGTCGGTCGCCGCGTCCGTGACGGCCCAACAGCTCGTCGGCGACGAGCCCTTCCTCCGGGCGCCTCCGCACCGCCTCGAGGATCCTCGTCAGCTCCTGCTGTTCGCCCTGCTCGGGCTCCTCGCCGTCGCCTTCGGCTATCTGTTCCTGCGGGTCCTGCACTACACCGAAACCAGCCGTCTCCCACCGCGGTTCCCGGCGCTGGCTCGCCCGCTCCTCGCCGGCGTCGTCGTTGCCGCCATCGGGCTCGGGTACGACCAGACCCTCGGCACGAGCCAGGACTTCCTCGCCGGCCTGCTCCGGCTCGAGAAGCCCGGCGACCTGGTCTGGTGGGCGTTGTTCGTCATCGCCGCCGCCAAAGCGGTGTCGGCGGCCATCACCCACGCCAGCGGCGGCAGCGTCGGGTCCTTCATGCCGTCGATGGTCGTCGGCGGTGCGATGGGGGCCGGGTTCGCCCAGGCCGTGCAGCCCTTCTGGCACCTGTCGGAGATCAACGTCGGGGCGTTCGCCGTCGTCGGCATGGCCGCCACCTTGGCGGTCGTCGCCCGCGCCCCGCTGACCTCCATCCTGCTCGTCTTCGAGATCACGAACAACTACGAGCTCGTCCTCCCCCTCATGCTGGCCGCCGTCGCCGCCACGGTCCTGGCCGACCGGGTCCATCCCGACAACGCCTATCAGATGTCGCTGAAGGACCGCGGTGTTCATCTCCCCAAGAGCGAGGACATCGACCTCCTCGACACCGTGTTGGTCGAAGACGTCATGTCGCAGGTCCCGGCGGTGCCACCCTCAATGACCCTCGCAGAGCTCGCCAAGGTCCTCGAAGAGGGACACCACCATGGGCTCCCCGTCGTCGACGGCGGCAAGCTCGTCGGCATCGTGACCCTGACCGACATCGAACGGTTCGGCGGGCCGCGGAAGGACACCACGGTCGGTCAGGCGATGACCCCCAAGCCGATCACGGTCACCCCATCGATGCCGGTGTCGTCGGCATTGGCTCGCATGGCCGCCCTCGGCATCGGAAGGATGCCGGTCGTCGATGAACACGATCCGAACAGGCTGCTCGGCATGTTCCGACGCGAATCGGTGGTGAAGGCGTACCACCACGCGCTCGGGACGACGACCGGACGAGAGCTGTACCGGGAACGGGTCCGTCTCCGACGCCAACCCGGAACCACCTTCTTCGAGATCCCCATCCTGCGCAACTCACCGCTGGCCGGACGAGCCGTCCGCGACCTCCGATGGCCCGAAGGCGCCACCTTGGTGTCGGTCCGCCGCGGCTCGTCGGTCATCATCCCCCATGGCAGCACGATGCTGCATGTCGGCGACGTCCTGACCCTGTTCGGCACCGGCGAGGCGCGCGAACAGATCGCGGCGCTGATGGAACCCACGGCCGATCGCACCGGGGAGTGGTTCCTCGGGAACGAAGGCACCGGCGGCGAACGTCCCTGAGACGTCCCCCTCCGCAGGGTTCGGGTCAGTCGGCGTCTCCAGCGATACGGGCCAGCGCCGACACCACCCGATCGACCTCGCCGAGCGTCGAGTAGTTGACGAAACCGATCCGTACCAGCCCGTCGTCGGCCTTGCCGAGCCGACGCATCACCTCCACCGCGTAGTAGTCCCCCGCCCACACGAAGATCCCCTCGGCGCCCAGCACCTCGGCCACCCGGCCGGGAGCGACGCCGGCCACCTCGACCGCGAACGTCGGGGTCCTCACCGCCATGTCGGGTTCGGGAACCCCGTGACAGGTCACGCCGTCGATCGAGGCGATGCCCTCGAGGAAGCGGGCCGCGAGCCGCTCCTCGTGACGGGCCGTGCGCACGAAGGCGTCGTCGAGGCGGCTCCGGCGGTCCCCGCCGGCGCCGAGCGAGGCCAGATGATCGACGGCGGCAGCGACGCCCGCCATGGCCTCGAAGGAAGCGGTCCCCGTCTCCCACCGCTCCGGCGGCTCGTCCGGCGCAGGTCGGACCTTGTAGGCGGGGAGTTCGGCCAGCAGCTCGGCTCGGCCGAAGAGACAGCCGGCATGCGGCCCGAAGAACTTGTACGGAGACACGGCCAGCAGGTCGCAGCCGATGCCGGCCACGTCGATCCGTCGGTGAGGCGCCGCATGGACGGCATCGACGAAGACGACGGCGCCGACGCGGTGACCGATCTCGGTCACCGTCGCGACGTCCACGACGGTCCCGAGCGCGTTCGATGCGTGGGTGACGGCGATCAGCCGGGTGCGGTCGTCGACGGTCGCCGACAGCTCGGCCAGGTCCAGCTGCGTGGTCTCGAGATCGAACCCGACGAAACGGACCTCGACCCCGGCGTCGCGAGCGGCCAGCATCCACGGCGACACGTTGGCGTCGTGATCGAGGCGGGTGAGCACGATGTTGTCCCCCGACGTCCATGTCCGCCCCATCGCCCTGCTCATCGCGAAGGTGAGGGTCGTCATGTTGGGCCCGAACACGACCTCGTCGGGGCGGCACCCGAGCAGGTCGGCCATCGCCTGGCGGGCGGCCGCGACGGTCTGCTCGCTGTCGATGCTCGCCGCGAACCGGCCGTGGACGTTCGACGCACCGCGACGCATCGGTCCCGTCATCGCCTCGATGACCGTCGCAGGGACCTGCGTCCCTCCCGGCCCGTCCAGATAGGCCACCGGCCGGTCCCCGACGGTCCTGGACAGGGCAGGGAAGCCGCGACGCACGGCCTCGACGTCGAACATCTCGGTCTCCTCGCTCGGGCGGCGCAGGGTACCGGGCTTTGCGCGGCCCCCGCGAACCGATACATTCGCGCCATGGATCGACATCGCACGGTCACCCCGGTGGTGCTCTCTGGAGGGTTCGGCACCCGACTGTGGCCCGCCTCACGGCGGCACCACCCCAAGCAACTCCTCCCGCTCGTCGACGACCGGACCATGTTCCGCTCGACGATCGAACGCGTCTCCGGCCCGATGTTCGACCCACCGGTGGTCGTCTGCAACGACGACCACCGCCTCGGCATCCAACGCGAGCTCCGCCGCGCCGGCATCGACGACGGACGGCTCATCCTGGAGCCCGTCGGGCGGAACACGGCGCCCGCCGCCGCGGCCGCCGCCGTCGACGCCCTCTGCCGCGGCGACGACCCGCTCCTGCTGATCCTCCCCGCCGACCACGTCATCGGCGACCTCGACGCCTTCCTCGACGCCGTCGAGGTGGCCGCCGACCTGGCGACACGGGGTCTGCTCATGACCTTCGGGGCCTCCCCGACCTACCCGGAGACCGGGTACGGGTACATCCGTTTCGGTGAGCCCGTCGGCGACGGACCGGCTCGCCGGGTCCTCGCCTTCAAGGAGAAGCCGGACCGGGAGACCGCCGAGCGGTACCTGGCGGAAGGTTCGTACCTGTGGAACTCCGGCATGTTCGTCTTCCGCTCCTCGACGTACCTCGAGGAGCTCGAGCGGTTCCAGCCCGAGATCGTGACCGCGGTCCGCCGATCGCTCGACCTCGGATCGCACCGCGACGTCGGACTCGAGCTCGAACCCGACGCCTTCGCCGCGTCTCCGTCGATCTCGATCGACTACGCCGTCATGGAACACACCGACCGAGCCGGCGTCGTACCGCTGGTCGCCGGATGGAGCGACGTCGGCTCCTGGTCCGCCCTGTGGGACCTCGAAGCACGCGACGACGATGGCAACGTCCTGGTCGGCGACGTCGAGGCCCTCGACACGACCAACAGCTACATCCGGGCCGGAAGCCGCCTCGTGGCGACCGTCGGAGTCGAAGACGCGATCATCGTCGACACACCCGACGCCCTGCTGGTGACGACCCGCGACCACGCCCAGGACGTCAAGACGCTGGTCGACCGCCTGACCGACGCCAAACGTTCCGAGGTCGAGACCGATGGTAGCGAGGACCGCCCGTGGGGCCGTTTCGTGACCCTGAAGAAGGGGCCCGGGTTCCGGGTCCTCCGGATGTGGCTCGATCCGGGCGGCAAGACATCGCTTCAGACCCACGAGCATCGATCCGAATACTGGATCGTGGTGCGCGGCGTGGCGCGTGTCCGTACCGGGGACACGACCCGCCTGGTGCCGGCCCGGGAGTCCGTGTTCATCCCCGCCGGGGAGATCCACCGGCTGGAGAACCCGGAGGACGACGAGATGCTCGAGGTGATCGAAGTGGACGTGGGGACCTACGTCGGGGAGGACGACATCCGCCGCTTCGCCGACGTGTACGGACGCGGGGAGCGTCTGGGATGACGACCGCCGTCGTGTTGATCATCCTCGCGTTCTTCGTGGTCCTGTTCGTCATCAGTCGAGGCATGTCGCGGCGCAAGGAAGCCGCCAAACAGGACCTCCAGAAGGAACTGGAACGCATCAAGGAACGCGACATCATGGAGCTCGTCAAAGAGGAGGCGGCCGCCACGGGTGCCGACCGCATCCCCGGCGCCGAGCACGTCGACATCGTCGTCCGGCTCAAGGTCTTCCACCGCGACGCGGCGGTGAGGGAGGCATGCCCGGACCTCGACCGCCTCCGGTTCGTCGTCGCCGACGACGCACCCGGCGAGCCCGACGTGGAGCACGTCAGGTTGACGTTCGATCAGGAGGCGCCCGGATCGGCTTCGGGGACCTCCGGCGACGACCCCGACGCCAACTGATCGAGCATGAACGCCAACACGAACGCCTCGTCCTCCCACATCTCGTAGCGTCCCGAGCGGGCGAAATGGCCCGCGCCCATCTCCATCTTCAGCACGATGGGTCGCTTCCCCGTCGTCCGGTCACGGAGTCGAGCGACCCACTTGGCCGGTTCCCAGTAGCCGACCCTCGGATCGTTGAGGCCACCGGTGGCCAGGATCGCCGGGTGCTCGACGGCCGCCACGTTCTCGTACGGCGCGTACGCCGCCATCCATGCGTACTGCTCGGGGATCGACGGATCGCCCCATTCCTCCCATTCGACGATCGTCAGCGGCAGGCTCTCGTCGAGCATGGTGTTGATCACGTCGACGAACGGCACCTCGGCCACGACGACCCGGAACATCGACGGGGCCAGGTTCACGACGGCCCCCATCGTCAAACCCCCGGCGCTGGCCCCACGCGCACCCACCCGATCTCGGGCCCCGTATCCGGACCCGACGAGATGCTCGGTGACCGCGACGAGATCCGTGAAGGTGTTCATCTTGTCGGCCATCCGTCCCCGACGGTGCCATCGTTTGCCCATCTCCCCACCGCCTCGAACGTGGGCGATGGCGTACACGACCCCGCGGTCGAGGAGGCTCAGCCGCGGGATCGAGAACCTCGGTGGGATGGAGATCCCGTAGGCGCCGTAGGCGTAGACGACCAGCGCCGCCGTGCCGTCGAGCGGGGTGTCGACGTGATGGACGACGCTGATGGGGATGCGACTCCCGTCGGGAGCGTCGGCCCACTCTCGGACCGCTCGATAGGACCCCAGATCCACGCCACCGAGAACCGGCGTGCGCTTCAGCAAGGTGCGTTCCCCCGTCACGACGTCCACGTCGTAGACCGACGGCGGGATCACCGGCGATTCGAAGCCGACACGAACGACATCGGTGTCGAACTCGAGGTTGCGGCCGGGATCGAGCTGATACACCTCCTCGTCGAAGACCAGCGCCCGCGGCGGAACACCGTCGCGGACCACGAAGGCGGCAGACCGTCCGTCCTGACGTCCCCACACCATCACATGACCGGCGAAACAGTCGGGAGCGACGAGGCGGCGCCCTTCGACGTGAGCCATCACCTCCACCGGTTCGCCGCCGTTCACCGGAACACGAACCAGCCGGCCGTCGAGGGCGTCGTGTTCGGTCACGATCCAGAACTCGTCGCCGCGGTGATCGACGCGGTACTCGATCCCGTCGACCCGTCCCGCCACCGAGCGCGGCTCGGCCGCCGGATCGTCGGCGTCGACGGCGAGCACCTCACTGGTCGTCGCCGATCCCGCCGCGATGAGCACATAGCCGCCGCTCCTCGTCCTCGACACGTCGAGGGAGAACCGCTCGTCGTCCTCTTGGTACACCAGCACGTCGCCACCGGGGTCGGTGCCCAGCCGATGCCGCCATACCTGCCACGGACGCATCGCGGCGTCGGGAACGGTGTAGAACAGATGCCGCCCGTCGCTGCTCCACGCGGCGGAGGAGGAGGCGAGAGGAACCTCGTCGGGAAGATCGCCGTCGCTTCCGGCCTCCCGGAACCGCACGACGAAACGTTCCGACCCGTCGACGTCGACCGCGTAGGCGACGACCGCGTCGGTGGGATCCACCAGCAGATAGCCGAGACGGAAGTAGGCGTGCCCCGCCGCGGCCGCGTTCTCGTCGAGAAGGACCTGCTCGGGGCCGTCGGGCCCACCTTCCCGGCGGATCCAGATCCGGTACCCCTTGCCCTCCTCGGTCCGCGTCGCGTACCACCAGTCTCCCCGCCGAGCCGGAACCGACAGGTCCGTCTCGAGGGTGCGGGCCTCGAACTCGTCGTAGAGCTCCCGGCGGAGACCGGCCAGCTGCCCCGTCACGGCCGACGTGTAGCGGTTCTCCCGTTCGAGGTGCTCGAGGACGCCAGGGTCCTCCCGGTCCTTCATCCAGGCGTACTCGTCGACGACGGTGACCCCGTGCAGGGTGCGCTCGACCGGTCTGCGGGCAGGGGTGGGGGCGTTCATCGCGACCACGCTACCGAGCCCGAGGAAGGTAGCGTGACCGCCGCATGCCCGAGTTCGCCATCACCGCCGTCCTGTCGTTCCTCGTGATCATGGATCCGGTGGGCCTGGCGCCGTTGTTCATCTCGATCGCCGGCGACCGCGACCGTGCGCAGCGGCGCCGGATCGCCACCAGGGCGGTCCTCACCGCCGGCATCATCATCCTGACCTTCGGCGCCCTCGGGGCACCGCTGTTGGAGTACCTCGGTGTCACCATCGACGCCCTCCGGATCGCCGGGGGGATCCTGTTGTTCAAGCTGGCGTTCGACATGATCCTCGCCCATCGGGTCCGTACCACCGCCGACGAGGTCGACGAAGCCCACACCCGCACCGACGTCACGGTGTTCCCGTTGGCGATCCCGCTCCTGGCCGGGCCCGGTGCGTTCGCGACGATCCTCGTGCTGCTCGCCCAAGCCGCCGGCCGACCGGCGTACGTGGCGATCGTCTACGCCGGCGTCGTCGCGGTGCTGGTCGTCGCCTGGGTGATGCTCCGGATCGCCGACCGCGTGACCGACCGGCTCGGACACACCGGCATCAACGTCATCACCCGGGTCCTGGGGATCATCCTCGCCGCCCTCGCCGTGCAGCTCGTCGCAGACGGAGTGGTCGGCATCTGGCGAGGATCAACCGCGTGAGACGGGTAGCCTCCAGCCGGTGGGGAAGATCATCGCCGTGTTCGGAGCGTCCCGGGTGGAACGGGACAGTGAGCTCTTCAAAGAGGGCGTCCTCTGCGGCCGCCTCCTTGCCGAGCGCGGCTACGCGGTGGCCACGGGAGGGTACGGCGGGTTGATGGAAGCCGTGTCGGCCGGTTGCCGGGACGCCGGGGGTGACGTCATCGGCGTGACCGCACCCAGCGTCTTCCCCGACCGGGACGGACCCAACGAGTGGGTCACCGAGGAGCGAAGGGCCAACTCCCTGATCGAACGGATCCACGAGATGGTCGAGCTGTCCGCCGCCGCGATCGCTCTCCCCGGCAGCCTCGGCACCGCCACCGAACTCCTCGCCGCCTGGAACCTGGCCTTCGTGGCGCGGTTCTCGGGTCTCCGACCCAAGCCGGTCGTCGCCGTCGGCCGAACCTGGGGGGCGGTCATCCCGGACCTCGCCGAGCGGCTCCGCACCGACGGGAGGCTCGTGACGCTCGTCGACGACGCGCGAGCGGCGGTCGACGAGATCGACCGCCGCCTCCAGACCTGATCGGCTTGGCCCGCAACATCCCCGGCCCGAGCCCTCGACCCGGCCGCACCCTACGTGGAACGCAGCGCGCGGAGGATCTTGGACATGATCGAATCGAGCTGGAGGGTCTCGTCTCGGTCGATCACGTCGGCGAAGTGCCGCCGGATCCCGGCGAGGTGGACCGGTGCAGCTGCGGCGAACGCCGCCCGTCCCCGCGGGGTCAACGTGACGTTCGTCCCCCGCCCGTCCTTCGTGCAGGGGACCCGTTCGACGAGCCCCGCCCGCTCCATCCGATCGACGAAGCGGGTGGCTGCGCTGCGCGACAACAGCAGCGATTCGGCGAGCTGATGCATGCGGAGCCGCTCGTCGGGAGCCTCCACCAGGTAGAGCAGCACCTCGTACCAGTTCAGCGGCAGGCCCGTCGCCGACTCCATCTCCTTGCCCAGGCGGTCGATCAACTCCGCATGGGCCGTCAGCATCTTGCGCCATGCGGCCAGGGAGACCGGATCCACCCTCGTCGTCACCATGGCCCCAGGGTAGGGAGCTGCCGGCGGTGCGCGCCACATGCCGCCCACGCGTGCGCGAGACTCCAGAGCCGATGATCGAGCTCACCGAGGTCACGAAACGGTTCCGAGGAACCCGCGCGCCCGCGGTCGATCATCTCACCTTGACGATCACCGACGGCGAGGTCGTCGTGCTCGTCGGGCCGTCGGGATGCGGCAAGACCACGACGTTGAAGATGATCAACCGCCTCATCGAACCCACCTCCGGCACCATCTCGATCGACGGTGTCGACGTGACCGGTCTCGAACCCCACGAGCTTCGCCGCGGCATCGGCTACGTCATCCAGCAGATCGGGCTCTTCCCCCACCGGACGGTACGGGAGAACATCGCCACCGTCCCTCGCCTGCTCGGATGGGAGCAGGCCCGGGTCGAACGACGGGTTCGGGAGCTCGCCGAGATCACCGACCTCGGCGCCGACATGCTCGATCGGTACCCGAGCGAGCTGTCCGGCGGCCAGCGTCAACGCGTCGGCGTCGCTCGCGCCCTCGCCGCGGATCCTCCGATCCTCCTCATGGACGAACCCTTCGGCGCCGTCGATCCCATCGTCCGGGCCAAGCTCCAAGACGAGCTCCTCGAACTGCAGCGGCGACTCCACAAGACGATCGTCCTGGTCACCCACGACATCGACGAAGCCATCCGGCTCGGCGACCGGGTGGCGATCCTGAGCGTCGGCGGCCATCTCGAGCAGTACGCCCCTCCCGAAGAGCTCCTGCGCGCCCCGGCCAACGACTTCGTCGCCGACTTCCTCGGCTCCGACCGGGGCATCAAGCGACTCTCACTCATCCGGATCGCCGACATCGACCTCGAACCCGGACCGGTCGTCCCACCGGGAACCGACGTCGAACGCGCCCGTGCGGTGATGGCCGAATACGACACCGACTGGGTCGCCGTCGTCGAGGGCGACCGCATGCTCGGATGGGTCACCGACGACCGCCTCGACGGACGATCCACCATCGACGGCGTCGACCTCGAACCGTTCCTCACCCGCCTCACCCCGGACGACACCTTGGAGGAAGCCCTCGACGCCGCGATCTCGTCGCACACCGCCATCGCCGCCGTCTTCGACGACGAACGCTTCTTGGGCATGATCACCGTCGAGCGGATCAGCCGGGAGATCGTCCGATGATCGCCCAGGTCGCCGACCAGCCGTTCGTCCGCTGGGACTGGATCGTCGACCACGTCGACGACATCTGGGCCGCGACGTGGGAGCACATCGTGTTGACGGCGATCGCCGTCGGCGTGGGGTTCGTCATCTCCCTCGCCCTGTCGATGCTGGCGCTCCGCCACCGCCGGACCTACGGACCGATCACCTGGGTGACGGGCATCTTGTACACCATCCCGAGCCTGGCCCTGTTCGCCTTCCTCGTGCCGATCACCGGCCTCACGACGCTCACTGCCGAGATCGGCCTCGTCTCGTACACCCTGCTCATCCTGATCCGCAACATCGTCGCCGGCATCGACGGGGTCCCCGCCTCGGTCCGCGAATCCGCCGTCGGGATGGGCTACACCCGACGGCGCCTGTTCCTCGAGATCGAGCTACCCCTGGCGCTGCCGGTCATCGTCGCCGGGATCCGCATCGCCGCGGTGACGACCATCGGTCTGGTGACCATCACCGCGCTCATCGGCAAGGGCGGGCTCGGGTTCCTCATCCTCCGCGGCCTCAACCTGTTCTACTCGCCGGTGGGAACGACCCAGATCGTCGTCGGCACCGTCATGTCGGTGCTCTTGGCCGTCGCCGTGGACCTGTCCCTCGTCGGGGCGGAACGGGCGATGACCCCGTGGGCGCGGAGTCGGCACCGATGATCGACTTCCTCGGCGACGTCGTCGCATGGTTCCTCGATCCAGCCCACTGGCTCGGCAGCGGCGGCATCCTCGGCCGGACCTGGGAACACGTCCAGATCTCGGCGTTCTCGACGGTCGCAGCGGCCCTCGTCGCGCTCCCCCCGGCGATCTGGATGGGTCACCGGCGTCGCGGCGGGATCGTCGCCGTCGCCGTGGTCAACATCGGCCGCGCGATCCCGTCGTTCGCGATCATCGCCCTGGCCCTCCCGATCAGCATCCGCCTCGGCCTCGGCCTCGGGTTCTGGCCCACGTTCCTGGCCCTGTTCGCCCTCGCGCTCCCCCCCATGTTCACGAACACCTACACCGGGATCGCCGAGGTCGACCCTGCGCTCGTCGAAGCGGCCCGCGGGATGGGCATGACCGAATCCCAGATCACCACCCGCGTCGAGATCCCCGTCGCGGCACCCGTGATCGTGACCGCCATCCGGGTCTCCGCCGTCCAGGTCGTGGCCACCGCCACCCTCGCCGCGCTCGTCGCCTGGGGTGGCCTCGGTCGGTTCATCATCGACGGCTTCGCCATCCAGGACAACGTCATGGTCTTCGCCGGCGGACTCCTCGTCGCCGGACTCGCGATCGCCACCGAACTCGGTTTCGCCGCCTTCGAACGGCGCTTCGTTCCCTCGACGGCCAGCCGATCCACGAGCGAGGATCTCCTCGCCGACGTCACCGTCGCGCCTCAACACGGCTAGGTTGCACCTCTCGGCCCCTTCATGGGGCGATCCATCCCGCGATAGGAAGGGGAATACCCATGCGGAACTACCTCCGCAAGAGCGCCATCGGGGCGGTCCTCCTGTCCGTGGCCCTCGTGGCTGCGGCATGTGGATCGGGTGATGGCGCAGGAGCCAAGGAAGGCCCGACGATCACGGTCGGTTCGGCCAACTTCTCGGAGAATGCGCTGTTGGCCGAGATCTACGCCCAAGCCCTCGAGAACGCCGGCTATCGGGTGCAGCGGAACCTGAACGTGGGCAACCGCGAGGTGTACTTCGCGGCGCTCGAGAGCGGTGACCTGTCCCTGGTCCCCGAGTACGTCGGGACCGTCACGACGTTCCTCGGCGGTTCGGCGTCCTCCGACAGCGACGCGACGTATCAGACGCTCCTCGGCCTGCTCGGCGACAAGGGTCTGACCGCGGCCTCCTACGCCTCGGCGCAGGACAAGAACGGCATCGTCGTCCGCAAGGACACCGCCGACGAGTTCGGTCTGTCCAAGGTCTCCGATCTGGCACAGTACAACGGCCAGTTCATCTTCGGCGGGCCTCCCGAATGCCCGAACCGAGAGTTCTGTCTCATCGGCCTCCAGGACGTCTACGGCCTGCAGTTCGCCGACTTCAAACCCCTCGACGTCGGGGGACCGCTCACGGTCGCCGCCCTCGAAGGCGACGAGATCCAGGTCGCGCTGCTCTTCACGTCCGACGGCGTGATCGCCGCCAAGGGGTTCGTGCTGCTCGACGATGACAAGGGCCTGCAACCGGCCGAGAACGTGACACCGGTGCTCCGCAAGGACATCGTCGACGCCTACGGGGACGATCTCATCGCCGTGCTCGACGCCGTCAGCGCCAAGATGACCACCGAGGAACTCACCGCACTCAACAAGCGGGTGGGATTCGACGGTGAGGACCCCGATGCGGTGGCGACCGACTGGCTCGCCGCGAACGTCGGCTGAACCCACCGACCGATCACGACGATGGAGGAGGGCGAACGCCCTCCTCCATCGCGTCCGACGTCCGCATCGCCAACGCCACGCCGACCACCGCCACGATCCCTCCCGCCGCGATCTCGGCCAGGCTCCACCTCCGCAGCGGCGCGACGAGGCGCCCGACGAGCATCAGCGCGACCTCCTGGCGGCCGCCGTCGCCCAATCCGGCGACGGCGGAACCGCCGATCCGGCCCGAGACCGCCAGCGCAACGAGCCCGCTTCCCAAGATCCCTACGCCCACGGCCGCCACGGCCGCCGATGGGGACCGCCGCACCACGGAACCCACGACCACGACCGCGGCGACGAGGCCGACCCACGCGACGACGACCAGGCCCACCAGGTCCGGCGGTCGGGGCAGCCGGTTGGCCTCCACCAGCACCACCGGAGCGAACACTGCATCGGGGACGGCATCGGCGAGTTCGGGAGCCACCGCTTCGAGCGGCGCCAGGATGTCGTCTCGCCACGGTGCCAGTTCGATCACCACCGGGGCGCCGTCGGCCTCCAGCAGCACCCGATGCAACGACCGCGCGGAGAACTCCGCCAGCGGCTCGAACACCGGCGAGGCCAGCACCCCGGCGATCGCGGATTCCGCAGGTGCCCGCACGATCGCGAAGGCCGGTTCGGCCGCGACGATCCGATCGACGATCTCGCTCGCCAGGTTCCTCCGGGACGGCTCCGAGCGCAGCACGTCGCTCGCCTCAACCACGAATCGGTCCTCGTCGAGGACCATGGTCGCGTACCACCGCCCGACGGTGACCACGGCCCCGAACACGACGAGCAGCACGACCACGGCGACACTCGGGCCGACGACGCGGCGGCTCTGCGGGGACGGTGACTGACGCATCGCCGCCGACCCTACATCGCTCCTCGGGAGGCATCGCCCTCGGCGCTCGTTCCCCGGCCGGCGAGGTCGACCATCTCGCCTCGTGCCACCGGCGCACCGGCGACGACACCCATCACGACCGAGCTACCGTGTAGCCGGCCGCCGACCGCGGTCGTGGCACGACGGATCATCAGGGGGCACAGCGCATGCCAGACCTCTTCCTCGGAGGGCCGGTCGACCCCACGACGGGCGACCGGATCGACAACGAACGACTCCTCTACGACGCCTCGGACCTGACGACCCACGGGGTGATCGTCGGGATGACCGGATCGGGCAAGACCGGCCTCGGGGTGATCTTCCTCGAGGAGGCGCTGAGGGCCGGCATCCCCACCCTCGTCCTCGATCCCAAAGGTGACATGACGAACCTGGCGCTGCGGTTCCCCTCCCTGGCTCCCGAGGACTTCGAGCCGTGGATCGATCCCGCGGTCACCGCCGACGCGGGCACCACCGTGGTGGAACTGGCGACCGAGACGGCCCGACGCTGGCGCGACGGTCTCGCCTCGTGGGGGCTGTCGGAGGACGACATCGCCGAGCTCGACCGCTCCTCGGAGGTGACGATCTACACGCCCGGATCGTCCGCCGGCGTTCCGCTCGACATCGTCGGTAGGCTCGACGTCCCCGACCTCGACTGGGAGACCGACGGAGAGACGATCCGCGACGAGATCCAGGGGTTCGCCTCCGGCCTTCTCGGGCTCATCGGGATCGACGCGGACCCGGTCACGTCCCGGGAGCACATCTTGATCTCGAACCTGGTCGAGCGTGCGTGGAGAGACGGCCGGTCCCTCGATATGGCCACGCTGTTGGGATGGATCCAGCGTCCGCCGATGCGCAAGCTCGGCGTGTTCGACGTCGATGCGTTCTTCCCTCCCGACGATCGGATGGAGCTCGCCATGCGCCTCAACGGCCTCCTCGCCTCACCGGGCTTCGCCACCTGGATGGAAGGCGAACCGCTCGACATCCAACGGCTCTTGTGGGACGGCGAGGGACGACCCAAGGCAGCCGTCGTCTACCTCGCCCACCTGACCGAGGAGGAGCGTCAGTTCGTCGTCACCTCGGTCCTGACCAAGGTCGTCACCTGGATGCGTTCCCAAAGCGGCACCGGCGAGCTGCGAGCTCTCGTGTACATGGACGAGGTGTTCGGGTTCGTCCCTCCGACGGCGATGCCGCCGGCCAAGAAGCCCATCCTGACGCTCCTCAAGCAAGCACGTGCCTTCGGGGTGGGCCTGTTGCTGTCCACCCAGAACCCCGTCGACCTCGACTACAAGGCCATGTCCAACGCCGGCACCTGGGCCATCGGGAGGCTGCAGACCGAACGTGACAAGGCCCGGATCCTCGAGGCGCTCCGTTCGGCCGGCGGCGACGTCGATGTCGAGGAACTCGACGCGCAGATCACGGGTCTCGGGAAGCGACGGTTCCTCCTCCACGACGTCCACGAACCCGCGCCCGTCCCGTTCACGACCCGCTGGGCGATGTCGTACCTCCGAGGGCCGCTGACGAAGGATCAGATCGAGACGCTCACGGCCCGTCGTCGGCCATCGAACGACGCGGGGCGTCGAACGCCGCGACGAACCCAGCCCGCGACCTCGACGCTGCCCGACGACGTCGTCCCCGCCATGCCCCCGATCGCCGACGGGATCCCGGTCGCCTTCGTCGACGCGGCCGCGCCCTGGGCACAAGAACTCGGTGCCGATCCGACCTCCCACGTCTGGGAGGCGGGACTGGCGGCACGGGTGACCGTCCGCTACGACGAACGACGAGCCGACATCGATCACGTCGAGGAATGGGAGGCCATCTACTTCCCCGCCCCCGAGCCGTTCGACGCCTCGTCCGGCATCGAGGTGGACTACGACGAACGGGATCTCCAGAAGGAGGCGCCGCCCGAGGCCGGCTACCGACTGCCTGCCGCCCCCGTCGACGATCCCTCGTACTTCCGAGACGCGAAGAAGGCCATCGCCGCGTTCCTCCGGCGGGAATCCACCCTCGAGATCCTCCACAACGCCGCGCTCAAGCTCTGGTCCCGACCGGGGGAGGATCTCACCGGCTTCCAGGCACGGTGCGTCGCGGTGGCCGAGGACCGGATCGACGAGGAGCTCGCCAAGCTCAGAGACCGGTACGCGACGAAGGTCAAGACCTTGCAGCGGAGGCTCCGGCGCGCCCAACAGCGTGCCGCCACCGCCGAGGAAGCGGCGGAGGCTTCCCGTCAGGAGGAGCTGATGGGCCAGGCCGGAGCCGTCGTCGACCTCCTGCTGGGTCGTCGGCCCCGCCGGTCGGTGGCCGCCCGCTCGCGCAGCCGTCGCAGCGCCATCGCTCGCGCCGAAGCAGCCCAGGAGAAGGTCCTCGACGTTCAGGAGGACCTGGCCGATCTGGAGGCCGATCTGGCCGACGACGTCGAAGAGATCACCGACCGGTGGATGGCACGAGCAGCCGAGATCGAATCGGTGGACATCGGACTGGAGTCCGATGACATCGACGTCCGAGAGCTCCGGGTCGTCTGGGTTCCGGTCCCGGTGGATTGACCGGCACCGCGCCCCGGCGCGCGGTAGCCTGCCGCTCATGAACGACAGGCCGGCGATCGTCAGCATCCAAGGCAGCGAGGTCGACGGTGACACCGTGGTCACCGTCACGCTGAGCTGGCAGGACGAGGAGTGCACCGGCGAAGCGGTCGGCCCGACGGACCCGACGACCCTCCCTCGGCTCGTCGGCGAAGCGACCCTCCGAGCCGTCGAGCGGGTCGCTCACGGGAACATCCGCCTCGACCTGACGGCCGTCGCGACCACGCAGCTCGGCGACGCCCAGGTGGCGATGGCGCAAGTCGAGATGGAGGGAGACGAGGGACGTTTCGTCGGCAGCGCGATCCTCGATGGCACCGACTCGGCGGCAGCGACCGTCAAGGCGGTTCTCGATGCGATCAATCGTCGACTGGAACGGATCCTCTGAGTCGGCCGGCGGCGATCGAAGACCGCCCGACGAGGCGCGGGCCCGCCTTCAGGACCCGTTGGTCAACGCCCAGAGGAGATCTCGGACGTCGACGATCCCGAGGAGTTCATCGGCGGTCATCACCGGAAGATGCCGGTAGCCCGCTTCGAGCATCCACTGGGCGGCCTCGGCAACGCGCACGTCGGGTGCCATGACGTCGGGCGCCTCGCTCATCCAATCCTGAACCATCTCTCCGGAGGCGTCGTCGGCTTCGGCCAGGGCCCGGGTCAGATCGCGGTCGGTGAGGATGCCGACCATCTCGCGGTCGGCGACCACGGCGACGGCCGAGACGTCGCGATCGAGCATGAGCGCGGCCGCGTCCGCCAGGCAGGTCTCGGGACCGACCACCTCCGTGGCGCCGCCGACCAGCGATTCCAACCTCACCTCACACCTCCCAACAGCAGGCTACCCGCCCCGCACGACCTCGGACCAGGGGCCGAAGGTCCCGCCCACCCGCCGTGACCCGCCAACCCAGGGTTCGCCACCCCCCTAAAGGGGGTTCTGCAACCCAGGGTTCGGGGATCGCCTCAGACGAGGTCCTGTTCGCGGATGCCGAAGCTCGGATGGCGGAGACGGCACAACGCGAGCTTCTCGAGCTGACGGATCCGTTCCCGCGTGAGGTTGAACTCCTCGCCGATCTCCTCGAGCGTCCTCGGCACCCCGTCGTAGAACCCGTACCGCAGCGCCAGGATCCGACCCTCCCGCTCGGGAAGCCGCTCGATCGAGATGCGGAGGCTGTTGGCGATGTCCATCTCCTCGGTCACCTTGACCGGATCGACCGCGTCCTCGTCCTCGATGAAATCACCGAGCTGGGCACCATCCTCACCGATCGGCTGCTCCAACGACACGGTGTCGGCCACACCGAGGGCGAGCTCCACCTTGGCCACCTCGACGCCCGCCTCCTCGGCGATCTCCTCCGGCTTGGGATCGCGACCGAGTTCCGCCTTGAGACTGGCCTGAGCAGCTCGCACCGCCGCCAGCGTGTCGTGGAGATGCACGGGGATGCGAACGGTCCGGGACTTGTCGGCGATGGCCCGAGTGATCGCCTGACGGATCCACCACGTGGCGTACGTCGAGAACTTGAACCCCTTGCGCCAATCGAACTTCTCGACCGCCCGGATCAACCCCAGGTTCCCCTCCTGGATGAGATCGAGGAAATCGATCCCGGAGGTGTTGGCGTAACGACGAGCATTGGCCACCACGAGGCGCAGGTTGGCGGTGAGGAAGGCATCCTTCGCCTCCTGGCCACGCCTGACCTGGCGGCGCAGGGCGATCTCCTCCGCCTTGCCCTGGTACTCGCCCGCATCGAGCTTCTCCTGGGCACGTTGACCGCCCTCGATCTTCTGGGCGTACTCGACCTCCTTCTCGGCGGTCAGCAGCTCGTACTCGCCGATCGCCGTCAGGTACTGGCTGACCAGGTCGGTGGTGAGCCTGCCACGGTCGTCGGTGAGCTTGTTGCGGTCCCGATCACGTCGGGTCCGGGTCAGCGTGTCCCGCTCGATCCGTTCCTTGGCTTCCTCCCGTTCGCGCTGCGCGCGAGTCACCACCGCCTTGCGCGGCTTTCCCACTGACGCCATGTACGAGTCCTCCAGCGAAGGTTTCCGAACCACCAGCCCCCGATCCCGTACGGGGCGGGACACGAGCGCACCCCACTATCACATACGACGGGCCGTTTGTGAACCCCCTGATTTCCCAGGAGGCAGCGAGGTCGCCAGCCTATCGGCGGGAACCAGGTAGCCGCAGCCGACCACCACACCGCCACACATCCACTCAACCGGCCGAGATCCCCGACCGATGAGCATCGGATGACGGCGCCACGGCCCCTCGAACGCGTCTCGGACGATCTCCACGGCTACATCGAGCGTCTCCCCGTGGGGGTGTTCCAGACGACCCCCGACGGGCGGATCGTGATGGGCAATCCGGCCCTGGCCGAGCTCCTCGGTGCCCCTGACGTCGCCACCCTCCTCGACCTGTCCGTCAGGGACCTGTACGTCGAGCCCGAGATCCGCGACGGGTTCTTCGCCTCGTCGATCGACCGACCCATCCAACGGGACATCCAACTCGAGACCCTCGACGGTCGGACCATCTGGGCCCGTTCGACCTGCCGTCCCATCTCGGGCCCCGACGGCGAGACCGTCCTCCTCGAAGGCATCCTCGAAGACGTCACCGACCGATACGAAACCCAACGGCGTCTCGCCGACTCCGAACGCCTGTTCCGCACCGCCTTCCTCGACGCCCCCATCGGGATGATCATCAACTCCCCCGACCTGTCGGTCGTCCGCGCCAACCCCGCCTTCCTCGCCATGGTCGGGCTCCCTCCCGGAGCGGACCGGCTCCAGATCCGAGCGCTCGTCGACCGTAACGACATCGACGACATCCAGCGACGCCACGCCGCCATGACCGGCGGGACCCTCGACACCTACACCACCGATCGTCGCCTCCGCCGCACCGACGGAACGACCATCCCGGTGCGACTCCACGTCTCGGCCATCCGCTCGGCCGACAGAACCCTCCAATCGATCCTCACCCAGGTCGTCGACCAGTCCGACGCCGTCCGCTCCGAACGCGAGCTTCGCGAACTCGCCCGCTCGAAGGACGATCTCGTCCGGTCCGTCAGTCACGAGCTCCGGACCCCGCTGACGACCATCGTCGGCCTCGCCGCCGAACTCCACGAGCGTGCCGGTGACTTCTCCGACGCCGAACGCACCGAGCTCACCCGTCTGCTGGCGACGCAAGCCGACGAGATGGCCGACCTCGTCGACGACCTCCTCGCCGCCGCCCGCAGCGACGTCCTCGCCCTCGAGCTCAGGCTTCGGCCGACCGACATCGCCGCCGAGGTGCGGACCGTCACCGAGGCGTGGCGTCAGGGTGATCCCGAGCTGGCGCTGCCGGGGTCGCCCTGCATGGCGACGGTCGATCCGTTCCGGCTTCGCCAGATCATCCGCAACCTCCTCTCCAACGCCCACAAGTACGGCTCGGAACCGATCACCGTCACCGTCGAGCACGACCACCCCGGCTGGTGTGCCATCCACGTCGCCGACGCCGGACAAGGGCTCCCCGAGAGCGAATGGGAAGCGATCTTCGAGCGGTACTACCGGGTGACCGATCTCCCCGGACTGCCCGGGTCGCTGGGCCTCGGCCTGGCCCTCGGGCGCCAACTCGCCCGCATGATGTCGGGCGATCTCCGCTATCGCGTCGTCGACGGTCGCTCCGTGTTCACCCTCACCCTCCCCGCCGCCTGACCGCACCCGCAAGCGCCTCACTACCATCGGTCCCCGTTCCGTCCGACGGAGGTGGCCGGTGAGCGAGGTCGAGTTCGGGAAGGCCCTGGCCGAGATCGCCCTCCTCCTCGGGATCGGCTTCGCCCTCGGCACCGCCTTCGATCGGGTCCGCGTCCCCCGCATCCTCGCTTCCCTGTTCGTCGGCATGGGCGCTCACCTCGTCATCGGCAACCCCGATCCCTCCAGCCCCGTCGGATCCATCCTCGGCCTCCTCGGGCAACTCGGCGTCCTGTGGCTGCTTCTCCTTATCGGCCTGGAGGTCGATCTGAAGGAGATGTCGCGCATGGGCGGCGACATCATCCTCCTGACGGTTCTCAACACGACGGTGCCCTTCCTGCTCGGATTCGGGTTCATGGTGTCCCTGGGATACGGCGTGTTCCTGTCGTTGTTCATCGGCATGACCCGGATGCCGACCGCCGAAGCCGTCGTCGTCCCCATCCTCGACGAGTTCGGCATGGTCAACACCCGGGTCGGTCGGTTCATCGTCGGCGCCGGCGTCCTCGACGACGTCATCGAGGTCATCTTGGTCGTCGTCACCTCGGTGTGGATCGGGACCGTGGCTGCCGGGAACCAGGGTCCGATCTCGGCCACGATCGAACACGACATCTCCGACGTCCTGATCGGCGGTGTCGCCTTCGCCGTCGCCGCCTACACCGCCTACCGGTGGCTCCTGCCCTTCCTGGCGTCATGGACCCATCGGAAACCCCGCGAGCTCCTGCTGTTGAGCTCCGTGACGCTGTTCGCCCTCGGCGGCCTCGCCCAGTACGTCGGCCTCGGGCTCGTGGTCGGCGCCCTCATCACCGGTGTCGTCCTACGACCGACCGTCGATGGGGATCGGCCCGAGCGAAGCGCCGTGCGTAACGCCATCGATCTGGGGGCCTACGGCTTCTTCGGCCCGATCTTCTTCCTCTGGGTGGGCCTCTCGGTCGACCTGAGCGGCATGCTGAAAGCGCCCTGGTTGGCGGTCGGTCTGTTCTCGGCAGCGTTCTTCGGCAAGTTGATCGGCGCCTGGCTGCTGGTTCCCTTCGGGCGAGCCACCAAGAGAGAGGCCCTCGCCACCGGCGTCGGGCTCAACGCCCGTCTCACGACCGAGATCATCGTCGCCCAGCTCCTCCTCACCGCCGGGATCATCAACGACCAGCTCTTCACCGCCCTCGTCGCCGCCTCAGGACTGTCGACGCTGCTCGTGCCGCCGCTGTTCGCCATCATGCTCGACCGCTGGGGACCCTCCCTCCGACCCGCCGAAACCGCCGCCGGATGAGCGACCGCACCACCTCCACCGCCGCCAGCGCCGCCTCTGCGCCGACGTCATGGCATGCGATGCCCATCGATGACGTCGCCGGCGCCCTCGACACCGACATCGACCGCGGACTGACGTCGATCGACGCCGCCAAACGCCTCGACCGGTACGGGCCGAATCGGCTCGAGGAGGTGGGGAAGGAACCGTGGTGGAAGGCCCTCGCCCGACAGTTCCTCGATCCGCTGATCGGGATCCTCGCGGTCGCCGCCGTCATCTCGGTCGGCGTCGGCGACAGCGTCGACGCGATCGTCATCGTCGCCATCGTCGTCCTCAACGGACTGCTCGGCTTCGTCCAGGAGTACCGGGCCGAGAAGGCCCTCGAGGCGCTGAAGCGGATGCTGACGCCGACCTGCATCGTGATCAGAGACGGCACGGAGCGGACGGTCTCCGCCGAGAGCCTCGTCCCCGGCGACGTCGTCGTGCTCGAGGTCGGCGACCAGGTTCCCGCCGACCTGCGTCTCGGTACCTCCCTCAACCTCCGGATCGACGAGTCGGCCCTGACCGGCGAATCGGTCCCCGTCGCGAAGTCCACCGAACCGGTACCTCCCGACGCCCCCTTGGCGGAACGATCCGACATGGCCTTCATGGGGACGGTCGTCGTCAACGGTCGCGGCACCGGGATCGTGGTCGCCACCGCCATGGCCACCGAGTTCGGGCACATCGCCCGTCTGTCCCAAGAGCTCGGCACCGAGGAGACGCCGCTCCAGCGGCGGCTCGAGGGTCTCGGCAGACGCCTCGGTGCTTTGGTCGTCGTCATCGGCGTCATCGTGTTCGTCGGCGGTGTCCTCGCCGGCAAGCCCCCGCTCGAGATGTTCCTCACCGGCGTGTCGCTGGCGGTGGCCGCCGTCCCCGAGGGCCTCCCCGCGGTGGTGACGATCACCCTCGGCCTCGGGGTCCGCAACATGGTGCGACGCAACGCGCTCATCCGCCGCCTACGGTCGGCCGAGACCCTGGGATCAGCGGACGTCATCTGCACCGACAAGACCGGCACCCTCACCGAGAACGAGATGACCGTCACCGAGATCTGGTTACCCGCCGGACCGGTCGTCGTCACCGGCACCGGCTACGACCCCGCAGGTCACTTCGAGGAACCCGGCCATCTCGCCCACGGGAATCCCAGGCACAACCGCCGGGTGGACTACAAGCGGCGACCCGACCTGCGGGCACTGCTCGAGACCGGCCTGTACTGCAACCACGCGGCGCTCCAGCGAGATGAGCGCGGATGGCACGCGATCGGCGATCCGACCGAGGTGGCGCTCATCGTGGCCGCCTACAAG
Source organism: Acidimicrobiia bacterium (assembly GCA_026985095.1). Taxonomy (GTDB): domain Bacteria; phylum Actinomycetota; class Acidimicrobiia; order Spongiisociales; family UBA5794; genus JALSQW01. The sequence goes on from JALSQW010000019.1 coordinate 39,862, forward strand.
GCGTGGCTCAGTCCCAACGACCGAGACGAGCCGATCGCCGAGATCTCCTTCAACTCCCAGCGGAAACGCATGACCGTCGTCGTCCGCCACGATCACGGCCCGGTCGTCGCCCACATCAAGGGCGCCCCCGAGGTGATCCTCGAACGATGCACCAAGATCCTCGACGGCGATCACGAGCGGGCCATCACCGACGAGGACCGTGCGCGGGCGACTCGCGCCTTCCAGGAACTCGCCGAACGCGGCCTCCGCACGCTGGCGTTGGCTCGCCGACCGCTCGACCCCGACACGCCGATGGACGAAGCACACGTCGAGAACGACCTGACGTTCCTCGGCATCGTCGGCATCATCGATCCGCCCCGTCCCGAGGTCCGTCCCGCCATCGAGGTCGCCAAGGGAGCCGGGATCCGCACCATCATGATCACCGGCGACGCCGCCGAGACCGCCCTCGCCGTCGCCCGGCGCATCGGCCTCCACGCCGATCGAGCCGTCATCGGTACCGACCTCGACGGCATGTCCGACGACGAGCTCGCCGAGGTCGTACGCGAGCCCGTGCTGTTCGCCCGCACCGCGCCCGAGCACAAACTCCGCATCGTCTCGGCCTTGCAACACCAAGGCGGCGTGGTCGCCATGACCGGTGACGGGGTCAACGACGCACCGGCCTTGAAGCAGGCCGACATCGGCGTGGCGATGGGTCGGCGCGGTACCGACGTCGCCAAGGCTGCCGCCGACATGGTCCTCACCGACGACAACTACGCCACGATCGTCGCCGCGGTCGAAGAGGGACGGCGCCTCTACGACAACATCCAGAAGTTCATCCGCTATCTGCTGTCATCGAACACCGGTGAGGTGCTGGCCATCTTCGCCAACATCCTCATCGGCGGCCCGCTCATCCTGCTCCCGGTGCAGATCCTGTGGATGAACCTGATCACCGACGGCATGACCGCCGTCGCGCTCGGGGTCGAACCGGCCGAACCCGACATCATGCGCCAGCCTCCCCGCGACCCGCGGGCCCCGATCCTGAGCCGGCATGCCATGACCCAGATCGGGCTCCTCGGCAGCTACGTCGGGATCGCCACCCTGGTCGTCTTCACGATCTACCTCGCCGGCAGCGACCTCCACGTCACCAAGGCCCACACGATGGCCTTCACCGGCATCGTCATCTTCGAGAAACTGAACGTGTTCAACTTCCGCTCGCTTCGGTTGCCCCTGTACCGGATCGGGTTCCTGTCCAACCGATGGCTCCTGGCGGCGTGGGCGACCACGGTCTCGCTTCAGGTCCTCGCCGTGTACGCGCCGCCGCTGCAGCGGGCGCTCGGGACGGTGCCACTGCATGTGAACGACTGGCTCGTGATCTTCGCCGTGGGCGCCCCGATCTTCGTCATCACCGAGGGAGTGAAATGGTGGGGATCGCGGCGTGGGCGGCGCTAGGCGGCGCCGGGGATCGTCGCTTCCAGTTCCAGCACCTCGGGTACGGTCGGCAGCGCGAGGCCGCGTTCGGACACCGAGCGAGCCGCCGCCGCGTTCGCGAACCTGACGGCTTCCGGCCAGCCCTCTCCGGTGGCCCGACGGACGGCGAGCGCGGCGATGAAGACGTCGCCGGCCCCGGTCTCGTCCACCGCCCGAACGGGCGCGGTCGGGACGTGGCGGGTCCCCAGCGTGGTGTCCACCAGCAGGGAACCATGGGCCCCGAGCTTCACGACCGCCCGTTCGATCCCCAGGTCGACCAGTTCGCGGGCCCCGAGCCATGGGGCCGCCTGGGTGGTGAGATCCCGACCGGTGAGCGCTGCCGCCTCCTCCCGATCAGGGGTGATGACCTCTGCCCGCTGCAATGCAGAGAGCGTGACCTGCTCGGGCGAGGCAGGATCCAGATAGACCGGGATGCCCTTCCCCGAGGCCCAGGTGAGGAGCCGATCCACCACGTCGGGAGGAACCTCCCCTTGGGTGAGCAGCACGTCGCGATCGGCGAGCTTCGCCAGCGCGGCCTCGACGTCGTTCCACGTGAGGTGGTTGTTGACGCCCGGTGAGAACACGAGTGAGACGTGATGGCCCTCGACGAGGCGGATCACGACGAAACCGGTCCGTTCGCCGGCGGTCACCGCGACGCCGTCGGCATCGACCCCGTCGCCCTCGACCGCGGCGACGCACAGATGGCCGAACTCGTCGTCGCCCACCCGTCCGACGAGAACGACGTCGGCGCCGAGCCTGGCTGCGGCCCGAGCCTGGTTGGCGCCCTTGCCTCCCGGTTCGATCAGGTAGTGGTCGGCGAGGTAGACGGCACCCACTCCCGGTTCCTCGACACCGAACAGGTGGATGTCCATGTTGAGGCCGCCGACGACGCCGATCCGGACCGGGTCGCCGTTCACGAGACCGCGACCCCCAGCAACGTGCCGATACCGAAGGTGACGGCGGCGGCAGCGAGCCCGAATCCCATCTGCCGGAACCCCGAGAACCAGACGTTGCGACCGGTCATCAGCGAGATCGCGGCACCGAGCCCGAAGAGTCCGAGGCCGCTGAGGACGATCGCCCCCCAGATCGCCGGAGCACCGGCGGACACGAGGAACGGGAACACCGGCAAGATCGCACCGGCGGAGAACAGGAAGAACGAGGCGAGGGCCGCCTCCCACGGCGACCCACCGAGCTCGTCGGGATCGATCCCCAGCTCCTCACGGGCCATCGTGTCGAGTGCCTTCTCCTCGTCCTGCATCACCCGAGCCGCCAACTCCGCCGCCTGATCGGCCGGCATCCCCTTCGACTCGTAGATCAGCGCCAGCTCCTCGGCCTCCTCCTCGGGGATCTCGCGGATCTCACGTCGTTCGATCTCGATCTGTCGTTCGTACAGCTCGCGCGACGACTGGACCGAGATCCATTCCCCCAGGGCCATCGAGATGGCTCCCGCGAGGAGACCCGCGACGCCGGCGATGACGATGGAGCTGTTGGCGTCGGTGGCGCCGGCGACGCCCATGACCAGCGACATGTTCGACACGAGGCCGTCGTTGGCTCCCAGCACCGCCGCCCTGAGGGCGTTACCTCCGACGGCCGAATGGCGGCCCTCGATACGGGCGAGGACGGGACCGGTGATCGTCTTGGGCCCTTCGCCGGCCAGCTGGGCCAGGATCCGGGCATGGGACCGCTCATCGGCGGGAAGGCTCGTGCCCTGCGTCTCGGGCTGGTCGTCGTACATGAACTGCCCGGCCTTCTCCTCGGCAGCCATGGTCGTGACCAGGACGTTGGTGCCGAGGCGCTTGGCCAGCCAGATGAGGATCTTGGCGCGCCGGGAAGGTTCGGGTTCGCCGAGTTCGACGCCGCCGGCGGCGAGCTTGTCGCGCCAGAACGCGGCGTGCCGCTCCTCGGTGGTGGCGAGCTTCCGGTAGAGCTCCTGCAGTGCCGGGTCCGACTCCATGTCGGCCAGCGCCCGGTACATCGCCGCGCCGTCGATCTCGTCCTGGTAGTTCTCTCGGTACCGTGCGATGTCCTCGGCGGTCGCCATGTCCACACCCTTTCGCGAAGCACCTGCAGACTACCGGAGGCACCGAGCCCAGCCGGGCGCCCGCGACGCATGCCCACCCCGGGTGGGGTGGTATACTCCCGGGTGCCCCGCCCCCGATGGCGTCGACGCCGTCGGGTCGATGGTCCCATCCCGAACCCCACCGAAGGTCCCTCGATGCGCCGCATGATCATCGGAGTCACGATCGCCGCCATCGCGCTGATCGCTCTCGCCTTCGCCCTCGGCGACGGCGACGGCGACGGATCCGGCGCCCTGCCGGCCGGCGACCCGGTGCGAGGCCAGACGCTCTTCGAGCAACGATGTGCCGCCTGCCACGGCACCGACGCCGAGGGGACGACCCAGGGGCCGCCACTGGTCCATCCCTTCTACCGGCCCGGCCACCACGCCGACGGCGCGTTCCTGATCGCCGTTCGACGAGGCGTGACCCCGCACCATTGGAACTTCGGACCGATGCCCGCCATCCCGGATCTCTCCGAACAGGCCATCGCCGACATCACCCGCTACGTCCGCGGCCTGCAGGAGGCCGCCGGAATCCGCTGACGAGGAGATCGACCATGCACGACCACACCGACCACGACCGACCCGCGGCGACCGGCACCGGCTCGCCCCCCGCCGAACGCGACCAGCACGCAGACCACGGCGGCCACGACAAGCACGAGGGTCACTCACCCGAGATGTTCCGCGACCTGCTCGCGATCAGCATCGCCCTCACCCTGCCGATCCTGTACTTCTCGCCGCAGATCCAGACGTGGTTCGGATACGAAGCGATCACGTTCCCCGGGTCGTGGCTCATCACCCCGGTCCTGGCAACGATCCTGTACTTCTACGGCGGTCGGCCGTTCCTCGTCGGCGCCCGCCGCGAGCTGCGTGCCCGCATGCCCGGCATGATGACCCTGATCACGGTCGCCATCACCGTCGCGTACGCCTACAGCATCGCCGTCACGTTCGGGTTCCCCGGCGAACCGTTCTACTGGGAACTGTCGACGCTGATCGTCGTCATGCTCCTCGGCCACTGGATCGAGATGCGGTCGGTCCAGAGCGCCTCTCGCGCCCTCGACGAGCTCGCCAAGCTCCTCCCCACCGAGGCGCATCGCCTCGACCCCGACGGGTCGATCGTGGACGTTCCGATCGACCAGCTCCAGATCGGTGACCGGATCCTCGTCCGTCCGGGCGAGCAGATCCCCGCCGACGGGTTCGTACAAGAGGGCCGTTCGTCGGTCAACGAGGCGTTCCTGACCGGCGAGTCGCGGCCCGTCACCAAACAGGAAGGCGACGAGGTCGTCGCCGGCGCGATCAACGGCGAGGGAGCGCTCACCATCGAGGTGTCCCGCGTCGGCGGCGACACCACGCTGTCGCAGATCATGCGGCTCGTCGAGGAGGCTCAGCGATCCCGATCGCGGTTCCAGGTCCTGGCCGACCGGGCAGCGTTCTGGCTCACGGTGATCGCCCTCGGCGTCGCCGCTCCCACCTTCCTGATCTGGTTCGGCGTCGGCGCAGGGGTGACCTTCGCGGTCACCCGGATGGTCACCGTCCTCGTCATCGCCTGCCCTCACGCCCTCGGCCTGGCCATCCCCCTGGTCACGGCCAACGCCACCTCGATGGCCGCATCCCACGGCGTGCTCGTCCGCAACCGAGAAGCCTTCGAGCGCGGCTATGCCGTCGACGTCGTGGCCCTCGACAAGACCGGCACCCTCACCGAGGGTCGGTTCGCCGTCTCCGCGATCGGCACCGACCGCATCGACGCCGACCGAGCCCTGGCCCTGGCCGCCGCCATCGAACGATCCTCCGAGCACCCCCTCGCCTCGGCCATCGTCGACGCCGCCACCGAACGCGGCGTCGACGTCCCCACCGCGACCGACGTCGCCGCGGTCCCCGGACGCGGCATCCAGGCCCGCATCGACGGCATCGCCTACGCCGTCGGAGCACCCGAATGGGCGGCGGAACTCGACGCCACCGTCCCACCGGCGGTGCGAGAGGAGCTCGCCGAAGCCGACCGCCGCGGCGAATCGGCCGTCGTGGTCATGTCCGAAGGGAAGGCCATCGCCGCGATCCGACTGGCCGACAGGATCCGGCCCACCGCGGCGGCCGCCATCCGGGCGCTCCGCGAGATGGGTGTCGAACCGGTCATGATCACCGGCGACGCCGAAGCCGTGGCCCGCACCGTGGCCGGAGAGCTCGGCATCGAGCGCTACTTCGCCAGGGTCCTGCCCCAGGACAAGGCCCGCATCGTCGCCGACCTGAAGAAGACCGGGAAGGTGGCCTTCGTCGGAGACGGCATCAACGACGCACCCGCCCTGGTCAACGCCGACCTGGGCATCGCCATCGGGGCAGGCACGAACGTGGCCATCGAATCGGCCGACCTCGTGCTGGTCGAAGACGACCCCCGCGGCGTCCCCCGGGCCCTTCGATTGGCACGTCTCACCCGCCGCAAGATGGTGCAGAACCTGGCGTGGGCTACGGGCTACAACGTCATCGCCATCCCCCTCGCCGCCGGGGTCGCCTACACCGCCGGGCTCGTCCTCTCTCCCGCGGTCGGCGCGTTGTTCATGTCGCTGTCGACGGTGATCGTGGCGGTCAACGCCATGGCGATGCGCCGCGTCGATCTGACGTGACGCTGCATCGATAGCGACCCACCACGCGTAGGCTGCCCCCGATGGAGGAACGATCCCGATGAGCAACGCACCGAAGAAGACCCGATCGAAGCGGCCGGCCGCCCAGCAGCGGCAGACCCCAACCACCCCTTCGCCGTGGCCCAAACGCATCCTCGTCGGCCTCGGCACGATCGTCGGCCTCGCGCTCGTCGTCATGATCGCGTTCCAGCCCCAACCCCTCCGCGGGGTACCCGACGGGACCGAGGAGGTCGCCGTGGCGTCCGGGCAACACGTCGACGCCGACATCTACGGCGCCGACGAGGTCCCCGCCGGCGGGCCGCACTCGTCCATCTGGCAGAACTGTGGGTTCTACGACCAGCCGATCGAAGCCGAGAACGCGACCCACTCTCTCGAACATGGCGCCGTCTGGGTGACCTACCGTCCCGGCGACGTGGACGGCTCGACCCTGAAGCGGTTCGTCGGTCGAGTCGACAAGGTGATCGTCAGTCCGGTGGCCGGTCAAGAAGCGCCGATCATGGCCACCGCCTGGGGTCATCGCCTCACGTTCGACGACCCCGACGACCCGAAGCTCGAGCAGTTCGTCAACGAGTTCAAGGGATCCAGCGAAGCTCCCGAGCCCGCAGGCGCCTGCAACGGTGGCGTGGGCCAGCCCAGCTTCTAGACCGGCGTCCGACATCGCGACCGAACCACACGCCCCCTGGCGTGCACGCGGACACCCGGCGGCGTCCATGGCGCATCCCTCGACGCCAGACACCGGTACCGTGGGACGATGACAGACACCGGTACCGTGGGACGATGAACCGACTGGCCGATGCAGCATCTCCCTACCTGGCCCAGCATGCCGACAACCCGGTCGACTGGTACCCGTGGAGCGACGAGGCGTTCGCCGCGGCCCGGGACCGCGATGTCCCCATCTTGCTGTCGGTCGGCTACTCAGCATGCCACTGGTGCCACGTCATGGCCCACGAGTCCTTCGAGGACCCCGAAACGGCCGACTACCTGAACGCCCACTACGTCAGCATCAAGGTCGACCGAGAGGAACGTCCCGACGTCGATCGCATCTACATGGACGCCGTCCAAGCCCTCACCGGCCGAGGTGGCTGGCCGATGACGGTCTTCCTCACTCCCGACGGCCGTCCGTTCTACGGTGGCACCTACTTCCCCAAGAGCCCGCGGCCGGGCATGGTGTCGTTCCGCCAGCTCCTCGAACGCATCCATGAGCTGTGGGAACGCGAGCGCCACGCCCTCGTCGACCAGGCCGACCGTCTGACCGCGGCGATCCGCGAGGCCGTGCCGCCGGCAGGCGACACCCCGCACCGAGAAGCCCTCGACCAGGCCATCGACCGGATCTCGGCGACCTACGACGGCGAGCTCGGTGGGTTCGGGAACGCACCGAAGTTCCCGCAGCCCTCCACCCTCGAGTACCTGCTCCGCTACGCCGCCATCGGAGGCGATCCCGATCGGCGGGCCTTGGCCACCCGGATGGCGACCGTCACCCTCGACCACATGCAGCGAGGCGGCATCCACGATCAGCTCGGTGGGGGGTTCGCTCGCTATTCGGTCGACCGGCACTGGTTGGTGCCGCACTTCGAGAAGATGCTCTACGACAACGCCCTCCTGGCGCGGGTCTACCTCCGGGCATGGCAGATCACCGCCGACACGACCTTCCTGGCCACGGCACGCTCGACATATGGGTATCTCCTGTCCGATATGTCCGATCCCCTCGGTGGATTCCACTCCGCCGAAGACGCCGACTCCGAGGGGACCGAGGGGCGCTACTACGTGTGGACCTGGGAGGAGCTCGGCGCCGCTGTCGGGGACCGTCGCGACATCGCCGCCCGTATCTACGGCGCCACCCCGGAAGGGAACTTCGACGGAGCCAACATCCTCCATCTCCCCCGGCCACTGCCCGAGACCGCCCGGCTCCTCGGTGTCGACGCGGATCAACTCGCGATGGTGAAAGCGTCCATCGACGACGATCTGCGAGCCGCCCGATCCGCGCGGACTCGTCCCGACCGGGACGACAAGCTCGTGACCGCCTGGAACGCGTTGGCGCTCCGTTCCTTCGCCGAGGCGGCTGCCATCTTGGACGACCCCGCCTACCTCGCCGCCGCCACCCGCATCGCCGAGTACCTGGTGGATGCCGCAGCCGAGCCCGACGGCCTCCGCCGGAGCCGCCGCGGGCACCAGCTCGGACCGCGCGCGTTCTGTGACGACCATGCGGCCTCGGCCATCGGCCTGTTCACGCTGTTCGGCGTCGACGGGAACGAACGGTGGTTCCGAGCCGCCGAGCAACACGTCGCCACCCTCCTCGGGGACTTCGCCGATCCCGACGGCGGGTTCTTCGCCACCCGCGCCGACGGCGAGACCCTCATCGCTCGACCGAAGAACCTCCAGGACAGCCCGGTTCCCTCCGACAACGCGCTCGCGGCCGAGGCGCTCCTCATGCATCATGCACTCACCGGCGACGACGACGCCGTCGTGGCACTCGAAGCCACGGTCCGGGCCGCCGCCACCACCGCGATCGCGCATCCGACCTTCTCGGGTCACCTCCTCGCAACGTGGCTCACCTACACCGCCGGCATCGACGAGGTCGCCATCGTCGGAGACGCCGAACGTCGGCGACCCCTCGAGCGGGTCGTGTGGGAACGGTTCCGGCCCACCGCGATCGTCGCCGTCGGCGACGGCACCCCCACCGACGTCCCGCTCCTGGAGGACCGTCCGGGCGGGGCCACCGCTACCGCCCACGTCTGCCACGACCTGATCTGCGAGCTTCCCGTGTCCGATCCCGACGCGCTCCGCGTGCTGCTCGAGACCCGACCGACGACCTCGCCAGGTCACCGCCGAGATCCCGAAATCCTTGGCTAGCCAGGATCGGTCCGTAAGCTCGACGCCATGACGACATCGGTCGATCTCCCACTCTGCGTCTTCTGCGGCACCGCACGACCTGCCGACATCTCCCGCTGCCCCACCTGCGGCCGGACCTGGATCGACATCCGGGTCGGAGAAGCCGTCACCGTCGGCGTCGGTGTCGCCAACGGCACCGAACCCGCCCCCACCGTGAGACCGGTCGCCACTGCACCGACCGCCGAGGAACCCGACCACGTCACCGAGGAGATCCCGATCGTGGCTGCGCCGGTGGACGCCCCGGGCGACATCGACCCGTGGGAGCCACCCAAACGACAGCGTGACCTCTCGAAATGGGCGATCCCCGCCATCCTCGCGACCGCGGTTCTCGTCGTCTATGGGCTCATCGCCTCCGGCCTCCTCGACGGCGACGAACCGGCCGGGACCACGACCGCGTCGGTCGTGCCCGTCACCACGCTGCCCCCGGCACCCGAGACGACCGTACCGACCACGACCGAAGTACCCACCACCACCGAGGCCACGACCACGACGACCACCACGATCCCCGCCCCCGGGCCGGACGCGTTCGCCGCCTCCGGCTCACCCATCGCGCCCTCGCAGCTCGATCTCAAGGCCGGAGGCATCGGACCTCTCGCCATCGGCGCCCCGCTCGGAGAGGTCGCGGGCCGCCTCACCGCCAGTCTCGGCACCCCCGACGAGACCGGATACGCCACCGCCGAAACCGGCCTGTGTCCGGGCACCGACGGCCTCTGGGTCCGGTGGGGCTCATTGACGGCGCTCTTCGCAGGCGATCTCGACACGGGAACGTTCGCCGGTTACCGCTACGAGCATCCCTCGACCGGTCCGACGGACCAGGCGACGCTGGAAACGCTGTCCGGACTGACCCTCGGCGACACGGTGGCCGACCTCAATCGCATCTACTCGGCCTACCGGATCGTCTACGGTCCCGTCGACGGTCGCCTCGCGTTCGAGCTGTACGACGGCGACGAGCTGCTCCTGTGGGGTCCCGTCAGCTCCGCAGAGGACACGGGCACCGTCCTGGGCATCTACTCGCCGATGGTGTGCGCCGAGAACTGAGCGGCCATGATCCGGTTCGTCGACTCGGGACGTAACATCTGAGCGGCGATCGGGACGACCGAGGTACGAGGGGGATCCGATGCCAGCGCACCGCAACCGATCTCGACTGCGCCGCATCTTCGCACCCGGCAACGTCCTCTCCGTCGCTGCCGGCACGATCGTCTTCGTCCTCGGGGTCGTCGGCTGGCCGACCAACCGTGGCGCGTTGATCTCCGCGATCGTCGCGGCGACGGTCTCCGGAGCGGTCTGGCTCGTCTGGTGGAGGACGTCGAGCCCCCCTCGGCTCGATCGACTCGTCTCGGCCGATGAGCTGGGATCCATCCCGACCGACGACTCCAGTCCCGCCCCGACCATCGCCGACCCGACCTCCGGAAGCGCCGACTCGTACCGGCGGACCCTGTCGGCCCTCGAGAGCAGAACCCACGGCCAGGTCCTCCTCGTCACCTCGCCATCACCCGGGCAAGGAGCGACCACCGTCGCCATCAACCTCGCGGCCGCGGCGACCCAAGCCGGCCGTCGGGTGCTCCTCGTCGACGGAGACCCCGCCCGCGGAGGGGTGTCTCGGTTCCTCGGCACCGGCCCCGAACCGGGCCTGACCGACCTCGCGGAAGGAGCCGACCTGGGTGATGTCGCCCGGCTGTGGGAGGTCGGACCCGACGCGCTCCTGCCGGTGATCCCGTCGGGTTCCGCCTCCGACGATCCCGCCGAGGTGCTCTCGAACCCGCGGCTGGGCGAGATGATCGAACGGGTCGGAGAGCGAGCCGACCTGGTGCTCGTGGACTCGCCGCCGGTCCTGTGGAACGGAGCATCGGGACCCCTCGCGACCCATGCCGACGGGGCGCTCCTCGTCGTCTCCGAGCACGCGCCGCGCGACGGGGTCTCCGAGACGGCCGAGCGTCTCGAGGCCGCCGGAGCGCCCGTCCTCGGGTACGTGGTGAACCGTGCGGACATGCGGAGTCGGTTCTGGCGGCACCCGCTGGTTCGGGCCGCCAAGCGGACCCTCGGCGCCTTCGTCGTCATCGTCACCTTGTACGCAACCTTCACCGGCGCCCAGCTCCTGCGGTCCTGGCAGGACGTCGACCGTGGCATCCTCAACGTCGACGCGGCACAGTCCCTGCTCCCCCTCCCCGAGATCGGCCCCGATCTCATCGAAGGTGACGGCGGCACCAACGAGGAGCTCGCCGGTTTCGTCGTCGGCACACCGGCGACCGGCGAGACCCAGGCCTTCCTGGTGATCGGCGGCGACCAGGTCGCCGGCGCTGCCGACGTGATCATGCTGATGGTCCTCCCCGGCGACGGGTCCAAGCCCTTCATGGTGTCGCTCCCCCGCGACCTGTACCTGCCGAATCGTTGTACCGGGGGCTACACGAGGATCAACGCCACCATCCACGGCTGCGACGACATCAGCGGACCGACGCTCCTCGCCTTGACCGTCGAGGATTTCACCGGGATCGAGGTCGACCACTTCGCGATGTTCGACTTCGAGGGGTTCAAGCGGATCATCGACGGCGTAGGCGGAGTCGAGATCTGCGTCGAGTACCCGGTCCGGGACAGCAAGTCCGGCCTCGACCTTCCCGCCGGATGCACCAACGCCACCGGCGAGCAGGCCCTCGCCTGGGTTCGTTCGCGCCATACCCAGCAGAAGGTCGACGGCCGGTGGCGCTCGGTGCCCGGAGCCGGAGATCTTCTCCGCAACCAGCATCAGCAAGAGGTCATCTTGCAGTTGTTCTCGAAGCTCAAGACCTTCGACTCACCGTCGGATCTGACCCGCAAGGTCGCCGAGCTCAGCGACAACTTCACGCTCGACGACCAGCTGGGCCTTACCGACGCCATCGCCCTCGCGTGGCAGCTCCGTGACCTCGACCTGAAGGACATCAACCGCCTGACGATCCCTGTCAGGCTCACCAGCAACAAGAAGGGCCAATCGATCCTCGTTCCGACGGCACCGTTCGCCGACGTCCTCGCCGAGGCCTACCCCGACCTCGCCGGATCTCCCTCGGCAGCCGCCAACTGACCGTACAATGGCCGCCGGACCTGGAGGACCCCGACCGTGAGCGATCCCCGCGAACCCTACGAACCGAATCCGCCCGGCTGGACCGATCCGTACGCCGACCTGGCGGATCTGACCGGCGACGAGCCCATGCCGCGACTCGAGGATCCCTCGGTACCCCCGGCCCAGCCGCCCGCGTCACCGCTGCTCACGGGACTCATCATCGGGCTCCTGCTGATCGCGCTGTCGGTGGCCGTCTTCCAGCTCCTCGGAAAGGACGCCACCGACGAAGCGACCGCCCCCGGCACCGCCACGACGGCGCCGGGCGTCACCGCACCGGGCGACGCCACGTCGACCACCGGCGGCACCGGCAGTTCCACCTCGACACCGGGCACCACCGTCACCACCCTTCCATCGACGCCGTACCCCCCGATCGAACCTGCCATCCCGGTGGATCGTCTGAAGCTGATGAGCAACGGGATCCGGGTCAACAAGAACGATGTCAAGGATTTCGTCTTCGGAACCCCCGCAGGGGACGTGATCGGTCGACTCACCGCCAGCTTCGGCAGCCCCAGCGAGGACACCGGATGGCAGGTGTCGACCGGCCGATGGGGGGTCTGCGAAGGCGACCAGGAACGGATCATCCGCTTCGGACCGTTCCATGCGATCATCACCCAGCCCGGCGGCAAGGACACCTTCAACGGCTACCGGCAGGACATCACCGTCGGGGATCTCGACTCGCCCGCCAAGGACTTCGAGACCCTCAGCGGCCTCAAGGCCGGCGACACGATCAAGCAGCTCGAGGAGATCTACGCCAACCAGGACGTGACGTACTCGACCGATCCTCTCCTCGGCGACATCTTCGAGCTTCGGTCCAAGCAATCGAGCGAGCTGCTGCTGTGGGGTCCGGTCCGGGGGATCTCGGAGGACGATCAGGTCCTCGGCATCTTCGCTCCCGACGTCTGCGACCGCTGAGGATCCGACGCGACCTGCGGGCCGACTAACATCGCCGCACCATGGAGCGACACCCAGCTGCAGCCTTCATCAACGGCGCCGTGGCAGGCACCGTCATCGCCCTCGGCCTGGCCGTCTGGTTCACGGCGTTCGTCGCGACCGAGACGGTCACCGCCGTCGAGCTCGCCCCTGGGGTGGCCCAACCGGTGTTCGTCGCCACCGCCACGTCGATGTGGCTCCTCGTGGTGGTCGTGTCGTTCCTCGGCGGTCTGGCGCTGACCGGGTTGGCGTACGGGATCGGCAGGATCCTCGAGCCCGAGGCACGGCGCTTCCCGCTCCGGTACCTGATCCCGATCGGCGTGATCTTGTCGATCGTCCTCGGGTTCGCAGCGACCGCGTTCTCCGTGACCGTTGCCGGCGACATCTCCATCGACGGGATCGTGACCATCCCGGTGGGGACGATGTTCATCATCGCCGGGATCGCCGGCCTAGTCGTCGGTACCATCACGGTACCCGTCGTCGACGCCCTGGCTCGACCCGCGGTGGTCGGCGGGAACGAGGCGTTGCCGGCATCCGCACGGGACGTGTGGACCGACATGGCCCGGGCCGTCGGGGTACCCCTCATCGCCGTCATCATCATCGTGCTGCTGGCCGTCTCACTCGCCCAGGTGCTGTTGAACTCGCCATCGCCGACCGTGTCGGTCGCGGTGTTCGCCCTCGTGGCAACAGCCATCCTCGGAGGGACCACGGCCCTCGCGCTGCGCCCGTGGGATCGGAACGGAACGACCTGACCGCGCCGCTAGGAAGCGTCCTCGATCGCGGTGGCCACGAATCGCCCGTCGGGCGCCTTCTCGTAGAAGACCCTGACCGGGTCGCCCGACACGACGTGGGACGTCAGATGACTCAGCGGCCCCCCATCGAACGTGACCTCCTCGGCCGGGAAGAACCGCACCTGTGTGCCCTCCTCGGTGAGGAGGGTGAACGATCGGACGGTCGTCAGGTCCCCGTCCACCTCCAGCACGACCCCGACCGTCGATGGCCCCTTGCCGCCGCCGCATCCGGCGATCGTCGACGCCGCGATCAGCACCACCGCCACGAGGGAGGCGAGACGGATCACCCTCATCGTCGGGGACGTTGGAGAACCGCCGGCCCGCGCTCGAACCGTTGCTCCTCGTTGTACCACGAGAACCAGACCCACCCGATGAATCCCCACAGCCACAGGGTGCCGCCGATCTTCATGATCAACCCGGCGAGGATCTGGTCGGTCATCACATCGATCCCCCACAGTCGCGGGAACGTCTCGTAGATCGGGTACAGCGGCGACGACCCGAGGGTCATGAACGCGGCGGGGATGTTCGGCACGATGCCCTGCAGGAACAGGTACCCCATCTTGCCCATCGGGGTCAACGTCCGGGTGTCCGGGATCGGCTCCATCACCGGCCACCACATCATGATGGCCGTCAGGAACAAGGTGGCATGGGCGAAGAAATGGAAGAAGCTGTTGGTGTCCATCGCCACGACCACCGACGGCACATGGATGAACGCCAACCACACGTTGAACGCCAGCAACGCCACGATGGGCCGGGTGAGGACCTTCACGAGCGGCAGCACCGGGCGCACGATCGCACGCAGGAACCACCAGGGGATGCCGACCAGCAGCATCGGAGGAACCACGAAGGCGAACATCAGGTGCTCCACCATGTGGAACATGAACAGACGCTGCTCCGCGATGTCGTGGAACGGCCAGATCGACACGATGACCAGCACCACCAACCCGCCGTGGAACAGCAGGCGTTGGCGCGCCGTGACGGGAGGTTCGTCGACCGGGCAGTAGCGGCCCGCGAGCCTACGGATGCCGTACTCGTAGCCCACCGCGAGCGCCCCGATCAGGCCGAGGACATCCAGGTGAAGGTGGAACGGAGGAAGGCCGCCTGCACCCATGTCAGAAGGCGCGGAAGCTCGCCAGGACCACGGCGAACACGACGGTCGCACCGGCCAGGCCGATGAGGAAATAGAACCGATACGCCTTGAGGTCGTAGCGAAGGTGCATGAACACGGCCACCACCACCGCGAACTTGGCGGAACCAAGGAGGATCAGAAGGACGGCTCGGATCGGATCGAGCGCATCGATGTACGGGACGGTGACCTCGATGGCGGTGACGATCCCGAGGAAGAGCGCGATCAGCCAGTAGGTCTTGGCCGTCGGATGGGCGTGGGTCGCGGTAGCCATGGTCAGATCTGGAGAAGATACACGACCGTGAAGATCACGATCCAGACGATATCGACGAAGTGCCAGTAGAGCGCCACCAGCTCGACGTTCATGCCGCCGTCTGGCGAGTAGCGGCCCCGCAGCGAGAAGAACACGAGCATCGACAGCAGGAGAACGCCGACGGCGACGTGGAGGCCATGGAACCCGGTCAGCATGTAGAACGACGAACCGAAGGGGCTGGTGGAGATCGTCAGTCCTTCGTGGACGAACTCGGTGAACTCGAAGATCTGGCCGGCCAGGAACGTCGTGCCGAGCAGCGCCGTCCCGATGAGCCAGACCCGGCCCTGTCGCTGGTCGCCCTTCTGGAACGAGTTGTCCGCCAACACCATCGTCAGCGAGCTCATCAGCAGCACGAACGAGCTCGCCGAGGTGAACGGGATGTTGAAGATCTCCGCCCCAGGGCCGTCACCGATCGTGTTCCGGTACAGGAGGAACGTCGAGATCATCGCCCCGAAGAAGAACGCCTCGGATCCGAGGAACGCCCACATGGCGGTCTTGCGGACCCGATGGATCGGGTTGCCGGTGTCCTCGAAGTCGTGGTCGACGACCGCGCCCTCGGAGACCATCAGTGGGCCTCCTTGGTGATCGGTTCGCCCGCCCACCCCATGAACCCCCACAGGGAGACGATCGCGCCGAGGGCGAGGAGACCGAACCCGATGGCGCCCGAGGAGATGAACACGAGGCCGGCTCCGAGGATGACCACACCAGCCGACGCGATGATCGGGAAGTAGGAGGGCGACGGCATGTGGATGTCGTGCGCATCTGCGTCGCCGTCTTCCCCTCCGGTGTCGGTGTCGACCGTCAACGCCCCGCCGCTCACCTCGGGCATCTTGACGGCTCGCCCGTCCTCGTCGATCCCGTACTTGCGGTACCAGAAGTCGTCGACGTGGTGAACGACGGGGACCTCGTCGAAGTTGTGCACCGGCGGCGGTGACGATGTGGTCCATTCCAGGGTCCGACCGTCCCACGGATCGTTGCCGGCCGGCTCGCCGTTGCGCCAACTCCGGATGATGTTCCAGATGAACACGAGGACGCCGACGGCGATCAGGTAGGACCCGATCGTCGACATCAAGTTCCATCCGTCCCATCCGAGCCCGGCGTCGTAGCGGTACGTGCGCCGAGGCATGCCGTCGAGGCCGAGGATGTGCTGTGGGGCGAAGGTGAGGTTGAACCCGATGAGCGTGATCCAGAAGTGCCATTTCCCGATCGTCTCGCTCAGCATCTTGCCGGTCCACTTCGGGAACCAGTAGTAGGCGCCGGCCATGTAGCCCAGCACCGCCCCACCGAACAACACGTAGTGGAAGTGGGCGACGATGTAGTAGCTGTCGTGCTGTTGGGTGTCGGCGGGCACGATCGAGTGGGTGACACCCGACAGGCCACCGATGACGAACATGGAGATGAACCCGAGGGAGAACAGCATGGGGGTGGTGAGCTTCAATCGCCCACCCCACGTCGTGCCGATCCAGTTGAAGATCTTCACCCCGGTGGGGATGGCGATGAGCATCGTGGCGAGACCGAACCCGGCTTCGGCGACCGGGCCGAGCCCCGCGGTGAACATGTGGTGCGCCCAGACACCGAACCCGAGGAAGCCGATGGCGATCCCCGAGAAGACGACGAACGCGTACCCGAACAGCGGCTTGCGGCTCATGACCGGCAGGATCTCCGAGACGATGCCCATGGCCGGCAGGATCAGCACGTACACCTCGGGATGCCCGAAGATCCAGAACAGGTGTTGCCACAGGAGCGGATCGCCTTGCGCCTGGGCGGCGTAGAACAACGTTCCGAAGTTGCGGTCGAACAGCAACTGCCAGAGGCCGACGCCGATGACCGGCAACGAGAGGATCAGCAGGAACGAGGTGACGACCGTCATCCACACGAAGACGGGCATCCGCATCAGGCTCATCCCCGGTGCCCGCATCGTGAAGATCGTGGCGATGAAGTTGATGGAACCCGCCAGCGACGCCACACCGAGGAGCTGCGCGCCGACCGAGTAGTAGTCCATCCTGACGTACTCGGTGAGCTGGGTCGACAGCGGCGCGTAGCCGACCCAGGCGCCGTCGGGGGCGCCTCCGAACAGGAAGGACGTGTAGAGGAACAGGGCGCTGAAGAAGAACAGCCAGAAGGCGAAGGCGTTGATGCGAGGGAACGCCACGTCCCTGGCTCCGATCTGGAGCGGGACGAAGTAGTTCTGGAAGGCGGCGGCGATCGGCATGATCACGGCGAACACCATGGTCAGGCCGTGCATGGTGAAGATCTGGTTGTACGCCTCGGCCGACAGCACCGTCCCGTTGGGGCCGGCGAGCTGCGTCCGGATCAACAGCGCTTCGAAGCCGCCGACCAGGAAGAAGATGAAGGCGGCGACGGCGTACATGATGCCGATCCGCTTGTGGTCGACGGTGGTGATCCAACTCCACACGCCCCGGTCGGCCGCGGCCGGTGCCTGCTCTCTCGTCGCTACCGCCATCGTTCACCTCGTTGGGTCATCGTCGTCACTTCCAGGACTCCAGCAGCTCGACGAGCTCGGTGATCTGGTCCGGGTCGAGCCCGTAGTCGGGCATCCCGAGGACCCGTCCCCGGTCGAGGTCGTTCAGTTCGGGGGCCATGGGCTTGAGGGAGGACGGATCGTCGATCCAGGCGGCGAGATGCTCGGCGGTGTTCTCGAGGATGCCCGCACCGAAGGTGTCGCGACTCCCGAAGTGGGTCAGATCGGGACCGACCGCGTTCCCGATCGTCTCGACGGTCCCGTCGGGTCGACGCACATTGGCCTGATGACAGGTGGTGCACACCCCCGAGAACGTCTCGAAGCCCGCGGCGGCGGCACCAGCCGTGGGCATCGGTGCAGGTTCGAGCTGGCCCGCCGTCCACGCCTCGAAGTCGGCGGGGGCATCGACGTGGACCTTGACCCGCATGTCGGCGTGACCGAGCCAACAGTACTCGGCGCACTGGCCGGGGATCACCTCGCCGGCAGCCGACTCCAGCGGCGTGATCTTGATGTAGGTCGTCAGACCGGGGACGAGATCCCGTTTCCCCGCCAAGGGCGGTACCCAGAACGAATGGATGACGTCGGCGGAGGTCATCTCGAGCTCGGTGGTCTTACCGGCGGGGATGTGGAGCTCGTTGGCGGTGATCAGGGGGCGACCGTCCGGTCCGACGATGTCGGGGTACTCGAACTCCCACCACCATTGGTGGCCGGTCACCTTGACGCGGAGCACGTCGCCGGTTGCGGGGGCCCGCAGCTCGAACAACGTCCGCAGGGTCGGAACTGCGATGACGGCGAGGATGACCGCGGGGATGATCGTCCACACGATCTCGAGGCGGGTGTTGCCGTGGGTCTGTTTCGGCTCCGAGTCGTCCCCGGGACGCCGGCGCCAGCGGATGATCGAAACGATCAACGCGATCTGCACGGCGAAGAAGATGACCGTGGCGATCGAGAACACGAGGATCCACAGGCCGTCGATCTTCTGGGCCTCCACCGACTTGGGGTTGAGCGACGACTGGGGAAGGTTGCTCGAGCACGATGCCAGGACGAGCCCGAGCGCGACGATCGACACGATCCGGCGCATCGTCGTCGCGGACCTACGGGCGGGGGTCGTCTGGTTCGATCGGATCACGCTGGCGGGTTCCTGTGGGTGTTCGGCTGGCTGGGATGGTAAACGCTGCGGGCGGCGACACAAACCGCGGCCCACGCCGGGTCGTCAGCTCAGGGCGGCGTCGAGTTCCCCGGGCCCGAGGGCACCCTCGAAGCGGGCTCGTACGGTCCCGTCGCCGTCGACGACGAACACCCATGGTTCGGTGGGCAGGTTCCAGGCCAGGACCGCCGGAGCGAGGTGGGCGGTGTCGGGTGCGAACCCTGGCTCGCGGAAGCCCTCGTAGACCTCGACGTGCACGAAATCGACGTTCGGATGATCGTCGATGGCCGCCTTGACCTGATCGAGCATCGGGCCGCACGCCGCCGTCTGACAGAACGCCGGAGTGGCGAACACCACCACCGTGGGCGTGCCGTTGCCGATCGCATCGGCCAATGACATGCCGTAGAGGCGTTCGTCGGGGTCGGGATCGGTCGTCAAGCGGTCGAGGGGCAGATCGTCGAGCGTCGGCGAGCCCACGACGGGGGCCGGTTCCCCGACCGCGACCGTGAAGGGTCGGTCACGCACGTCGACGACAGTGGGACGGACCGTCGAGCCGTCCTCGGGCGCG
The DNA here is from genome assembly GCA_026985095.1 of Acidimicrobiia bacterium. Lineage (GTDB taxonomy): Bacteria > Actinomycetota > Acidimicrobiia > Spongiisociales > UBA5794 > JALSQW01. The sequence continues at coordinate 59,334 of JALSQW010000019.1, forward strand.
AGTCCCACCGTCCATGCCCCGACCTCGTCGAAGTCGACGACCGCCGCGTAGAGGCCGGACACGCCTGGAACGACCGGGACCCAGAAGGCGTCGTACGAACGCAGGTCGGTCGGATCCGACGGCGGCGCCACCTCGATCTCGACGGGGTCGGTCTCGGAGCCGAGCCTGGTCCCATCGGGGAGCGAAGCCCCGAGAAGGAGCCGCTGGCGTCCGACGGCGAGGTCGGACGAGGCCCGGACGGTGACGGCGCCGTGCGGGAACGCCAGATCCCCGCTGGGATCCGCCGACGAGCAGGCGGCAGCCACGAGGGCGAGGACGGTGAGCCAGGCGAGCGACTTCATGGTCGGCCACGGTAGCGTTGTCCGCTCGCTCTGGTTGCGAGGTTCCCTCCATGCCGATCATCGCCTGGGTCGCCGCCATCGTCGTCACCGCGTTCGCCGCCGCCGTGCAGGGCTCGGTCGGGATCGGGTTCGCGATCATCTCGGTCCCGATCCTGTCGCTGATCGATCCGTCCCTGGCCCCGGTTCCCCAGATGCTGGTGACCATGTTCCTGACGATCCCGATGGCATGGCGGGAGCGGAGCCACATCGAGCTCGACGGCATCGCGTGGATCTTGGCAGGACGGGTACCAGGCGCGCTGGTCGGCCTGGGCCTCCTGCTCGTGGCCACCCAGCGGACCTTGGATGTGGCGACCGCCGCGCTGGTCCTGGTGGCGGTGGCCATCATCGCCTCGGGCTCCCACCTCCGACGGACTGCAGCGACCGAGTTCGCGGCAGGCGTGTTCTCGGGGGCAGCCGCCCTGGTCTCGTCGATCGGGGGCCCGCCCCTGGCCCTCTTGTACACCGACGAAGAGCGTGCCGGCACGGTGCGGGCCAGCCTCGCCGCCGTGTTCACGATCGGGATCACGATCTCGATCGTGACCAGGGCGCTGGGTGGCTTCATCGGCGCCAACGACATCCGTGTCGCCGTGATCATCTTCCCGGCCATGCTCGTCGGCTACGCCCTGAGCGGCTCCCTCAAGGAACGAGTCGGGCCGCGCCAGCTCCGGTTCGCGATCCTGACCTTGTCGTCCGTCGCGGCGCTGGGTCTCCTGCTTCGGGCGTTCAGCTGACGAGTCGCTGGGCGAAGGCGGAGACGTCGTCGGGGTTCTTCTTGAACGTATCGACGAAGTCGCCGAGCGCGGCGCCGAGTTCCCCGAGGGCCCACAGCAGGATCCACGCCATCACGACGAAAGCGACGACGGTGAGGGCGCCCCGCAGGTAGCCGAGCCACGGTTCGTCGGGGTCGAACAGGATCGAGCGGTAGCGGGCGAGACGATCGAGGGGTCCGGCGGGCACGGCAGCCAGTTCGCCCGTCTGGGGTGTGACCGCAGCAGTGACCGGCGCGGCCGTGCCGACCGGCATCGGCGGAACGGCCATCGCCTCGGTGGGCCCGTCGAGGAAGGGATCGGGAGGACCCGGCTGGTCGGGATGGTCCGAAGTGGCGGGAGGAACGATCGAAGCCGTCACCGGCTCGGAGGCCTCGTTCCCTTCGGCGAGCCGGTGGAGCAGAGTCGCGTCGAGGCCGAGGGCCTCGGCGAGTCGTTCCCGGACCTCGTCCGACGGCATCGACTCGTCACGCTCCCACCGGCGCACCGACGCCGCCGTCCGGCCGACTTCACCGGCGAGCTGGCCGAGCGAGAGCCGGCGAGCGATCCGGGCGTCACGGACGACGCTGCCGAAGGTGCGGTCGGTTCCGGTGGTCACATCGTGAGGTTATCGGGTCGTGGGAGATGTCCAAGGAGGCCTCTGCCCCCCGGCTCGCGCCATCCCGTCGTCCCGCCGAGGCCCCGAGGACACCGACGAGGGAACGCACCGGTGGCCGGTTGGTAGCCTGGGCGTCACGATCGACAAGGAGCAGTGCATGGCGGCGACCGATCTGGCGACCCTGCAACGGCAGGCGTGTGACCGCTACGGCGACAACCCGCTGTTCGGGACCCGCGCCGAGGACGGGACGTGGAGCTGGTTGACCTACCGCGACTTCGGCGCCATGGTCGAGCGCGCCCGGTCGGGTCTCGCCCACCTCGGTGTGGGCAAGGGCGACCGGGTAGCCACCATCTCGGACAATCGCGTCGAATGGGCCGTCGGCGCCTACGCCACCTACGGGCTCGGGGCGGCCTGGGTGCCGATGTACGAGAAGCAGCATCCCTCCGAGTGGCACTACATCTTGTCCGATTGCGGTGCCCGTATCGTGTTCGTCGGCGACGACAAGATCCGGATGCGACTCCACGAGCTCCGCGACGACCTCCCGATCGAACATGTCGTCGTCATGGAAGGTCCGGCCGGTGAGGGCGCCATCGGCTTCGAGGAGTTCCTGACCCTCGGCGGCCCACCGCCCGATCTGGTGCCCGACTCCGACGACCTCGCCGGCTTGATCTACACCTCGGGCACCACGGGTAACCCGAAGGGCGTGATGCTGTCTCACGGCAACATCACCAGCAACATCAACGCCCTCAACGAGGTGTTCCCGCTCGAGGAATCCGACCGGTCGGCGTCGTTCCTGCCCTGGGCACACTCGTTCGGTCAGACCGTCGAGCTGCACACGCTGTTCTCTCAGGGGGCATCGACCGGCCTGACATCCGCCAAGACCCTGCTGCGCGACCTGCCGGAGATCCGACCGACGATCCTCGTTTCGGTCCCCGCGGTCTTCAACCGCATCTACGACGCCCTCCTCAAACGCATGAGCGACGAGAGCGGCGTGACCCGTGCGATCTTCAACGCCGCGTTGGCCAACGAGAACCGACGCCGAGAGCTCCACGAGCAGGGCAAGACGACCCGCTGGGTCGAGATGAAGCACGATCTGTTCGACAAACTCGTGTTCTCGAAGGTCAGGGACGGTTTCGGGGGGCGCCTCAGGTACGCGTTCTCGGGCGGCGCGGCGATCTCGGGCGAGGTCGCTCGCCTCATCGATTCGCTCGGGATCCTCGTGTACGAGGGCTACGGCCTGACCGAGACGTCACCGGTGGTGACCGCCAACACCCGCGACGCTCGCAAGCTCGGCAGCGTCGGCCGACCCCTCCCGGGGGTTCGGGTCGACATCGACACGGACGCCACGGGCGATCCGTCGGTGGGTGAGATCGTCGTTCACGGACCGAACGTGATGATGGGCTACTTCGGGCTTCCGGAGGAGAACGCCAAGGTCTTCACCGACGACGGCGGGTTCCGGACCGGGGATCTGGGACATCTCGACGACGAGGGATTCCTGTTCATCCGAGGGAGGATCAAGGAGCAGTACAAGCTGGAGAACGGCAAGTACGTGGTGCCGTCGCCGATCGAGGAGCAGCTGACCCTGTCGGGCTTCATCAGTCAGGCGATGGTCTACGGCGAGCAACGGCCGTTCAACGTGGCGGTGATCGTGCCCGACACCGAGGCCGTGCGGAAGTGGGCCGACGCCGAGGGGATCACGACCCACGACCTAGGAGAACTGCTGGAACATCCCAAGGTGCGCGAGCTGTTCGAAGACGAGATCTCCAAGGCGTCCACCAAGATCAAGGGATACGAGCGCGTGAAGCGGTTCGTGCTGGTGTCGGAGGAGTTCACTCCCGAGAACGGCCTCCTCACGCCGAGCTTGAAGGTGAAGCGTCGATCGGTCCTGTCGACCTACGGCGACGACATCGACCGCCTGTACGAAGACGCGATGCACTGAGCCGGAGTACCGCCAGGCGCCGGGCCGGAATACCGCCGGGCCTCGATGCGGTTGTCTCGGCGACCGGAGGGTGGAGGACCACATGCACGACCGCAAGGCGGCGCTCCTACGCGAGCTCGAGGAACGACGGGCCAGGAGCCATGAGCTGCTGGCGGTCCTCGACGACGAGACCCTGCACCGACAGTTCGATCCGATCATGTCGCCGCTGGTATGGGATGTCGGACACATCGGCAACTTCGAGGAGATCTGGCTGCTTCGCCGCCTGGGCGGTCATGCGCCCCACGACCTGCGCTACGACGAGCTGTACAACCCCTTCGACAATCCCCGATGGGTGCGTGGGGATCTCCCGCTGCTCGATCGGGCCGCGGCCACCGCCTACGCGGCGGAGGTCAGGGGTGAAGCCCGCCACCTCCTCTCACGCCTGGAGTTCGACCCCACCGATCCGCTCCTCCGCGACGGGTACGTCGTCGGCATGGTCGCCCAGCACGAAGCGCAGCATCAAGAGACCATGCTCCAAGCCCTCGATCTGGCGCCGGACCTCGGACCGTATGCCCTCGCCGCCCGTCCCCTGCGTCGCCGTGCCCGCGCGGCGGACGACACCGAGCGGGTCACGGTCGACGGCGGGCCTTTCGATCTGGGGACCGACGATACGGCAACCACGTACGACAACGAACGGCCTCGACATCGGGTCGAGCTGGCCGGCTTCCAGATCGACCGGTTCCCGGTCACCAACCGCCGCTACGGTCGGTTCGTCGCCGAGGGCGGCTACCGGCGCCGGGAGCTGTGGAGTGACGACGGTTGGGCGTGGCGCCAGCAGGTCGATCACGACGCTCCACAGGGATGGATCCCGGAACCGGACGGTTCCTGGTCGGTCCGTCGCCTCGGTTGGCGCCGACCGTTGGATCCCGCCGAACCGGTGATGCACGTCTCGTGGTTCGAAGCCGAGGCGTTCGCCCGGTTCGAAGGCGGGCGCCTACCGACCGAAGCCGAGTGGGAGAAGGCGGCGACATGGGGCCCCCGAGCGAATCGGCCGCGACGCTACCCGTGGGGCGATGCTCCGCCGACACCCGATCGGGCCAATCTCGGTCACCACGGTTGGGGTCCGGCGCCGGTGGGCTCGTATCCCGCCGGGGCCTCCGCCTACGGGGTCGAGCAGCTCGTCGGCGACGTCTACGAATGGACGGCTTCCCGGTTCCTCCCCTACCCCGGCTACCGCACGTTCCCGTACCCGGAGTACTCCGAGGTCTTCTTCGACGATCCCGAGTTCCGGGTCCTGCGCGGCGCGTCGTGGGCGACGTCGCCGAACGTGGCCCGAGCGACCTTCCGCAACTGGGACTACCGGAAGCGCCGCCAGATCATGTCCGGGATCCGACTCGCGTGGGACCTGCGGTGAGCTTCGAGCTGATCCGCCTCTCCGATCCCGTCGACCATCGGGCCGAGCTGGCCGTCGATGTGAGACACGGGCTGGGTCGTCGCCCGAAGCGGCTGCCTTCCAAGTGGTTCTACGACGATCGCGGTTCGGCGTTGTTCGAGCAGATCACCGAGCTCCCCGAGTACTACCTGACCCGCGCCGAGACCGAGATCCTCCGGGCTCGGGCCGATGAGATCGTCGCGACGGTGGCACCGGACGAGATCGTGGAGCTGGGTTCCGGCTCGTCGACGAAGACCCGGATGCTGCTCGAGGCGATGCGCCGGACCGGCACCGGGTGTCGCTACGCCGCCATCGACGTGTCCGAGGGAGCGCTGAAGGATGCCGGCTCGAGCCTGGTCGACGACTACCCGTGGCTCGAGGTCGAAGGCGTGCTGGGCGATCTCGGGAGGGATCTTCCACGGGTTCCGCGCCACGGCCGCCGGCTGGTGATCTTCCTCGGCTCCACCGTCGGCAATCTCGCGCCGAGGGACCGGCCGGCGTTCTTCCGCACGATCCGGGAGGGTCTCGAGGCCGATGACGCCTTCCTGCTCGGGGTCGACCTCGTCAAGGACGAGGCCACGATGGTGGCGGCCTACGACGACGCGGCCGGGGTGAGCGCGGCGTTCAACCGCAACGTCCTGGTGGTGATCAACCGGACCCTGGACGCCGACCTGCCCATCGACGCCTTCGAGCACGTGACCCGTTGGGTTCCGGGTGCCTCCGCGATGGTCCAGAGCCTCCGTGCCACTCGCCGGGTCACCGCCAGGATCGGGGCGCTCGATCTCGAGGTGTCCCTTGCCGAGGGCGAGGAGATCCACACCGAGTGGTCCTGCAAGTTCACCGAGGAGCATCTGGCCGACGAACTCGATGACGCGGGCCTCACTATCGAGCGCTGGTGGACCGACGTGGGGGACCGTTTCGGGTTGGCCCTGATCCGCTGATCGCAGGATCGAGCGACGTCAGACCGACAGCGTGACCGAGCCGAAGTCGGGGATCTGGACCAGCTCGATGTCTGCGTCGACGGCGAGGCCCATCCCGGCGATGGTGTAGGTCATCTCCCGACCCGGGCCACTCAGCGGCCAGTCGTGGATCGGGACGACGTACCGGGGGCGAACCAGACGCACCCGGTCCACCGCCGCGGTGACCGAGCCCCAGGGAGCGACGAAGGGCATCGCCAGGATCGGCATCGTCTCGACGAAACCGTGGCTGTCCCCGGGATGCGACAGTGCCTCGGCGACGTGGAAGCCGGTGTTGTCGGGTCCGGGACCCATCGGGACGCGCTCGTGAGGTGCGGCGAACCGGGGGGTGCCTTCGGTGACCGCCGGGATCCCTGCCTCGGCGAGAACGCCGGCGAGGGCCCCGGTGGTCTCGACCACGGCACCGGGGGACCGCTCGAGGACGGCCGCGACCAGGTCGACGGCGACGTGGTCCGCGTGTTCGTGGGTGATGAGGATCCGATCGATCCCTTCGAGGTGTGCCAGGTCGAGGCGGTCGTCGTTCCACGTGAAGACCCCGGGGTCGAGGAGGAGTCGCGATCCGTCGACCTCGACGAGCAGGCAGGCATGGACGAGCTTGGTGATGGTGACCTCCATGCCCCGAATCTACCGCAGGACCTCGGGCGAACCGGCCGCGGGCCCGGTCGCTGCCTCACCAGGCGCGAAACGACGCCATGTCGCGGAGGTGGACGGGAATCGAACCCGCCAGGGCACATGCGCACCCTCACCGGTTTTGAAGACCGGGGGACCCACCAGGCGTCCGGACACCTCCGCCGCGAAGCGTAGCGGGGACCACGGCTCCCGACGCGGCCGTCACACTCGCCGCCATCGGGGACCCCGAAGGCAACGAGCGCTGCGTTCACTGATCAGGACGTGATGTACCGCTCGAGCTGGTCGATCAGATCCTGCTGCTCGGCGATGACGGCCTTGACGATGTCGCCGATCGACACGATCCCGACCAGCCGGTCGCCGTCCATGACCGGTAGGTGTCGGATCCGATGGTCGGTCATGAGCTGCATGCACTCCGAGACCGTCGTCTGCGGCGAGATCGTGAACACCTCCGACGTCATGATGTCCTCGACCCGGGTCTCCTTCGACCCCCGATCCATGAGGATCACCTTGCGGGCGTAGTCACGCTCGGACATGATGCCGACCAACCGATCACCGTCGAGGACGACCACCGCCCCGATGTTGTGGTCCGCCATCCGCCGAAGCGCCTCGTACACGGTGTCGTCGGGTGCCACCCCGACGATCTCGGGGGGCTTGTCGCCGAGGATCCCGGCCACGGTTCGTTGCATCGCTCCTCCTTACGCCCCAATGTACCAATCGAGGAGGCCGCCTGTCAGGCCAGGACGGTCTTGTCCTCCATCGCCCGGGGTTCCCGGTCGACGGCGAAGAAGCTCATCGGCACGTCCGTGTCGTACTCGGCTCGCTCGCCGGTGAGGTACGCGGCGACCATGGCTCCGATCATGGGGCTCTCCTTGAAGCCGTGGCCGGAGAAGCCGTTGGCGACCACGAAGCCCTCCAGGTCGGTGGGACCCACCACCGGCAGGACGTCCTGGCGGTTGACGGTGTACAGGCCGGCCATCCCGCCGAGCCGCCCCCGGTGGGGAAGCGATGGGATCCGGTGATGGAGTGCGTGGATCTTGGTGTCGACGAACGCCCGGTCGGCGTTCGTGTCGTAGGTGTCGGGATCCGTCGCCTCCCGCTCGTCCTCCTCGAGGATCGAGCCGGCGATGATCTGCTGGTCGCCCGCCTCGGGACGGAAGTAGATCCCTCCGGCGGCGTCGCCGACGACCGGGAGCGGTCGGGGAACCTCCGCGGGCAGGTCCCGGTACATGACCTGGACGCGGGTGGGGACGAGGTCCCACCCCAGTTCGACGCCGGCCATCGCCGAGACCCGGTTGCACCATGGGCCGGCAGCGTTGACGATCGTCCCGGCCGACAGCCGGGTTCCGTCTGCCAGGGTCACCCCGGTGGCTCGACCTCGGGTCACGGTCACGTCGACGACCTCGCTGCGGAGCCGCACGTCCACTCCCTTCGCCCGGGCCGCCTCGGCCAGATCCTCGAGGGCGCCGGTGGCATCGAAGTACCCGGTGTCGCGTTCGAGGAGGAACGCCTCACCGTCGCGGCATTCGTGCGGGACCTCGCCGGTGAGGTCGAAGGGGACCATGCAGGTCGACAAGGCGGGGAACAGCTCATGAACGTCGGCCGCAGCGAGCACGGCCGCGTCGATGCCTTCGGCGGCGAGACGATCGCGATCGGCGGCGACCACGGCAGGGTCGTCGTCGAGCATCCACAGGACCCCGATGGGATGGAACACGGCCCGGGGGGAGTCGAGGCCCGTGTACTCGGCCCAGTTCCGGAACACGACGTTGGCATCGCGGGCGATCCGCACGTTCTCGATGAGCGAGTACCGCTGTCGGGTGATCGCCGCCGACGCACCGGTGGACCCCTCACCGAGCCCGGCGCCCTTGTCGAGGACCACGACCGACAGGGCGCTGCGACGGGCGATCTGGTAGGCGATCGACATTCCGATGATGCCCCCACCGACGACGACGACGTCCGCGGTCTCCATACGGTTCAGTCGGCCTGACCGAGGTAGGCGCGTCGGAGATCCTCGTTGGCGAGGAGGTTCTCCGCGGTGTCCTCGAGCACGATCTGGCCCGTCTGGAGCACGTAGCCGCGGTCGGCGATCGACAGCGCCATGTTGGCGTTCTGCTCCACCATGAAGACGGTCATCCCGGCGTCGTTGATCTGTTCGATGATGTCGAAGTTCTGCTGCACGAGGATCGGAGCCAACCCCATCGACGGTTCGTCCATGAGCAGCAACTTGGGCCGGGACATGAGCGCCCGACCGACCGCGACCATCTGCTGCTCTCCTCCCGACAACGTGCCGGCCTTCTGCCCGAGCCGCTCCTTGACCCGAGGGAACATGTCGAAGACCTTCTCCATGTCCTCCTCCACGTCGTCGTCGTCCCGGAGGTAGGCGCCGATCTCGAGGTTCTCCTTGACGGTCATCCGCTTGAAGAGACGCCGGTTCTCCGGCACCATCGAGATGCCTCTCATCACGACGTCGGCGGTCGGCCGGCCGGTCATGACCTCGCCGTCGACGAGCACGTCACCGCTGGAGGGGACGACCATCCCGAGGATGGTCTTCAGCGTCGTGGTCTTGCCGGAGGCATTGCCACCGAGGAGGCACACGAGCTCCCCCGGGAAGATCTGCATCGAGACGTCCTTGAGGATGTGCACCGGACCGTAGTGGGTGTGGACGTTCCGGAACTCGAGGACGGGAACGCGGTCGCTCATGCGCCCTCCTCGGCGGGACGGCCCAGGTACGCCTCGATCACGTCCGGGTTCGAAGAGACCTCGTCGTAGCTGCCTTCGGCGATCTTGACCCCATGGTCGAGGACGACGACGCGATCCGAGACGTCTCGGACGACCCGCATCTCATGTTCGATGACGACGATGGTGAAGCCCTTCTCGTCGCGGAGCTTCCGGATGAGTCCGGTCAGCTCGGCGGTCTCCTTCGGGTTCATCCCCGCGGTGGGTTCGTCGAGGAGGAGAAGTCGAGGCATCGTCCCCATCGCCCTGGCGATCTCGAGGCGCCTCCGGTTGGCGTACGACAGCACGTAGGCCGGTTGGCGGAACCGGTAGCCGGTGAGGCGGGTCCCGAAGAACCCGAGGATGTCCTTCGCCCGCTCCTCGATGGCCCGCTCCTCGTTGCGGAACGTCGGCGTGTTGAACAGGGCCCCCCACACCCCGGTCTCGGTGCGGCAATGCTGGGCGACCATGACGTTCTCGAGGATGGTCATGTCGGGGAACAGCCGCACGTTCTGGAAGGTTCGGGCGATACCGCGTTTGGTGATCTCGCTGGGTTCGAGGCCGGCGATGTCCTCGTCCTCAAAGACGATCCGTCCTTCGTCGGGGACGACGAGACCGGAGATGGTGTTGAAGAACGTGGTCTTCCCCGCTCCGTTCGGTCCGATGACCGAGACGATCTCGAGCTCGTCGATGTGGAAGTCGACGCCGCCGAGTGCTTGGAGTCCGCCGAAGGACTTGGTCAGACCGGTGATCTCGAGGAGATGCATCAGCGCTCCCCCGCGGAGTCCGCGGCTGCTTCGGCCTTCAGCCAGGCATCCTGCAGGATCTCCTCTTGATGGAGCTCACGCTGTCGCTGCACGCTCGGCCACAGTCCCTCGGGGCGACGCAGCATCATGAACACGAGCAAGGCCCCATAGATGAGGAGCTTGAACTCACCGAACTCGGCGAGGAGCCCTGGCTGGGTGGGACCTCCGAGGATCCCGATCAACACCAACGATCCGACGACGACCCCGGGGATGGAACCCATGCCGCCGACGATGACGATGACCAGGACGATGATCGAGACGATGAGCTTGAAGCTCGATGGGAACACCGAGCCGACCTTCACCGCGAAGATCATCCCGCCGAACGACGCCAAGATGGCCCCGGTGATGAACGCGAGCAGTTTCATCTTGGTGGTCTCGACGCCCATCGCCTCGGCGACGTCCTCGTCCTCGCGGAGGGCAGCCCAGGCCCGACCGATCCGGGAGTGGTAGAGACGCCAGGCGACGTAGACGGCGATGCCGACGAAGATGACGACGAGGTAGAAGATCGTCTGGGGTTTCGTTCCGTTGATCTCGGCGGGTCCGGCGACGGCAGCGGGGATGTTGCGGATCCCCTGGGCTCCTCCGAAGGCCGGAGCGAGCCAGTCGGAGAGGAACAGGATGCGAACGATCTCGCCGAAGCCGAGCGTGACGATCGCCAGGTAGTCGCCTCGCAGCCGGATGACGGGCGTCCCGACGACGAGTCCCGACAGGGCGGCGACGGCGACGACGACGACCATCACCACCCAACCTTCGATCGAGAAGAAGTCGAGCGTCAGCATGGGCGTCCACTTCGGCGACAGCGGTGAGGTGAGGATGGCGGTGGTGTAGGCGCCGACGGCGAAGAACGCGACGTAGCCGAGATCGAGAAGTCCGGCGTACCCGACGACGAGGTTGAGGCCGAGCGCCATCAAGAGGAAGAGCCCGACGTTGGCGAGCAGTTCGTTGGTGAGCCCGCCCAGGACCATGGGAAGGACGACCGCCAGCACCAGGCCGACCGCCCCGGCGATGAGGTTGAACCGCTTCCTCTCGTCCCCTTCCATCGTGGCGTATCGGGTCCGGAACCGGACGACGGCGTCTCCCTCCGAGCGCACCGACGAGAGGGCTGCGAGAGCGCCGACGACGATGGCCCCGGCGATGGTGACCCCGCCGTTCTTGGCGTAGATCCAGTCGCTGATGACCGTCAGGCGCAACGATTCGAAGATGTCGACGACGGCGATCTCGACGAGCGCGACGAGGAACACGGCGGTGAGCGCGTTGGTGACGGCTCGACGGACCCGGACGGGCAGTACGTGGAGGAGACCACCGAACATGCCGAGGAGACCGGAGATCATCAGCCACAGGAGGCCCCCGACGGCCGTTCCGCGCCCGAACGTGAGCAGGTCGATGAGGGCGGGACCGATCCGAGGGAAGACCCCGCGGAGATCCACGGCGTCGGCGATGGCGATGAAGGCGACGAAGAACAGGCCGCCGATCAGTCCCGCCGCCAGCCCCCCGATGAGGTCACGTTCGCCCTTCTCGGGGGCGGCCATGCCTTCCTTGGCCTCTTCGTAGGTGGCGGCGTAGCCGAAGGCGACCGGCACCCACAGCAGCGCCAGGAACCCGAGGCTGAGGATCGGATCGACGATGAGCCGCTTGTCGAGGCTCTCGACCATCCCGATGGAGGAGAGGAACGCCATCGTCAGACCGGCGTAGATGCCCCAGCGTCGGACCCGGTCCCAATCCAGGTCGGTGGCGGAGCGACGTGTGGGCATCTGGTTCATGCGCGATCCTCGTCGGCGAGCTGCTCACCGAACAATCCGGACGGCTTGAAGATGAGCACGAGGACGAGCGCGGAGAAGGCGACGACGTCCTTGAGCTGGGTGAGGCCGGGGATGACGATCGACCACTGACCGATCCCGGCGATGCCCAACATGATGAGCGCTCCGGCGACCGAAGCCACCGAGACGCGCCCTCGTCGCCAGGCGAGCACGGCGACGCCGATGCCTGCGGCGAGGGCGGCGATCCCCAAGGAGACGGGGATCTCCCACCGGAGACCACGAAGCACGACGTTCGGCCCGAGGGATTCGAACAGGCCGAGGAGCACGCCGCCGGCCATGGCACCCACCAGGTTGCCGATCCCGCCCAGCACCGCGGCGGTGAAGGCCTTGATGCCGGGGAGGAACCCGGTGATGAACGACACGCCGCGGAACAGCAGCGCCCACAGGATCCCGGCGACCCCGGCCATGGCGCCGCCCACGGCGAAGGTCGTCACGATGGTGCGATCGACGTCGATACCCATGAGCGCGGCGATCTCCTTGTCCTCGGCGACGGCGCGCATCGCCCTGCCCGTCTTGGTGCGTTCGACGAACAGCCAGAGTCCGATCATCGAGACGACCGCGATGACGATCACCAGCAGCTTGGTTCCTTCGATCTGGAGTCCCAGGACCGAGATCTTCTGTGAGAGCCACGTGGGGGCCTGCGGGTAGGTCTTGACGGCGGGCCCGACGAGCCCGAGAACGGCGTTCTGGAGGAAGAACGACACGCCGATCGAGGTGATCAGCGGGATCAGCCGCGGCGAGTTGCGCAACGGCCGGTAGGCGACCTTCTCGATGAGGACCGCCGTGAACGTCGATGTCGCCACCGCCACGACCAGCACGATGAGGATGGCGATGACGAAGTTCGAGACCCACAGGCCGGAGGTGAAGAAGTAGTCGGCGACGAAGAAGCCGACCATCGCGCCGGCCATGAAGACCTCACCGTGGGCGAAGTTGATGAAGCCGAGCACGCCGTAGACCATCGAGTACCCGAGGGCGATGAGCCCGTACATGGAACCTTGGGCGAGCCCGGCGACGATGAGGTCCTTCCACGCCGAACCGCTCAGGCCCTCACCGACGAAGCCGAGGGCGAGGGCGCCGACGGTGCCCCACACGACGACGAAGATGGCGGCGATGCGCAAGGCCAGGAGGAACGAGTCCACCCAGTTGAATCGGAAGTCCGCACGCTCGGCCGTCGTCGTCATGTGGCCCACGATTCAAGCACAACGAAGGGGGCCGGCGCTCGGCCGGCCCCCTTCGTTCCGTGATCGGGCGTCCTAGTTGGGTGCGAACTCGAAGACGACGTTCTGCTTGCCCGCCTCGATGTTGGTCGAGTCGGTATGCAGGACGATCGAGATCCGCTGCGACCCGCAGTCGCCGAACCCGTCGCACGACAACGTCCCGGTGATGCCCGGGAAGTCCTTGGTCGCCGTGAGCCGGTCGCGCAGCGCCTGTCGGTCGATGAACAGCGTCCCGTCCGCCAGCTCGACGCCGACGTCCTTGATGGCGGTCAGCAGGAGCACCGTGGCGTCGTAGCTGTGCGCCCAGAAGGCCGCGGACGGCGCCTCGCCGTACTTGTCCTGGTACTTGGCCAGGAAGTCGTCGGCGGAGACGCCGGTGGCCGAGGTGTTGCTGCCGAACTGGAGGTTCGGGCCGGAGAAGTAGACACCCTCCGACTCGGGGAGCTCCATGAAGTTGTCGGTCAGCAGACCGTCGGCGGCGATGAGGGTCACGTCTTCGAGCCCGGACACGCCGCGCACCTGCTGGACGATGAAGCCGCCCTCGGGCATGAAGATCGGGAAGAAGATCACCTCGGGACCCGCCGCGGCGACCTCGGTCAACACCGGGGTCATGTCGGTGTCACCCTTGTTGACGGCCGTGAACGCGACGACCTCGCCGCCGAGTTCCTCGAAGGCGTTCTTGAACGCCGTCGCCAGGCCGTTGGTGTAGGGGTCGCCGTCGTGGATCGCGGCGGCCTTGGTGAGACCGAGTTCGTTGAACACGAACAGCGCGACCGCTTTGCCCTGGAACAGGTCGTTGTGGGCAGTGCGGTAGTAGCCCGGGTGGTAGTCCGTGCCCGGGTTGCCGTTGAGGTCGGACGTGAGCGCCGGCGACGTGTTCGACGGGGAGATCATGACCATGCCGGCGTCGCTGATGAGCGGCGAGGCGGCCACGGCGGCGCCGGAACAGGAGGTGCCGATGACGCCGACCACGGCGTTGTCGGACACGATCTGCTGCGCGGCGGCCTGCCCACCCTCCGACGAGCACAGGTCGTCCAGCGGCGTTCCCCGGGTCACCGAATGGCCGGCGATGGGACCGAAGTCCTCGATGGCGATCTCGGTGGCCCGGTCGTTCGGGATACCGAGGAACGCCACGTCGCCGGAGATGGCCTCGAGGGATCGGATCTGGATGTCCTCACCCGGCGCCACCTCGACGGCGCCGAGCGGGCCCGGTTCGGGCTTCTCGGGTGCCGCGGTCGTCGTCGTGGTCTCGCCCGGCTCGGTGGTGGTCGTCGTTCCCGGTGCTTCGGTCGTCGTCGTGGTGGATGCCGCCACGTCGTCGCCACCACCAGAGTTGGCAGCGATGACGATGATGACGATCAACGCGACCACGGCGACCCCGATCCACGGGAGCCACCGACGAAGGTTGTCGTTCATGGGTTCTTGCCTCCATCGTTCCGTTGTGTCTGCCGCGAGCGCGGCCACCGGCACGTGCCGGAAGCCAGAGCGTAGGCACGACGGGACCCTGCGGCAAGGGCCCGAGGCGGGATCAGAGGCCGAAAGCCCGCCGAGGCGGTACGGTTCGGCGCATGACGGAACGATCCAACGAGCACGTCGGGCGGCGGGGACGCCGCCTCACCGCGTCGGTCACGGACCTCGACGTTCAGCGGCAGCGTGCGATGCTGGTGGCGGTCGTCGACCGGCGGTCCCCCGATGGGGAGCTCGGGCTCGCCGAGCTCGAGGCCCTGACCGACACCGCCGGTTCGGAGCCGGTGGCCTCGGAACTGGTCCGCAGGGACCGTCCGGACCCGGCGACCTACATCGGCTCGGGGAAGCTCAGGGAGCTGGTCGCCGAGTCGAAGGCTCTCGACGTCGACGTGGTGGTGTTCGACAACGAGCTGAGCCCGGCCCAGCAACGCAACCTGCAGAAGGCCTTCGAATGCGACGTCGTCGACCGTGTCGCCCTGATCCTCGACATCTTCGCACAGCACGCCCACACGAAGGAGGGCATGCTCCAGGTGGAACTGGCCCAGCATCGGTATCGGCTCCCGCGGCTGCGCGGGAGGGGGACCGAGATGAGCCGACTGGGTGCCGGGATCGGCACGCGGGGACCTGGCGAGACGAAGCTCGAGACGGACCGGCGCAGGATCCTCGAGCGGATGGCCAAGATCGAGCGGGAGCTGAAGGATGCGGCCCGATCGCGCTCGACACGGAGCCGGTCCCGTCGCCGTTCGGGTGATCCGACGGTCGCGATCGTCGGGTACACGAACGCCGGGAAGTCGACGTTGTTCAATCGGCTCACCGGTGCCGACGTGCTGGTCGAGGATCGCCTCTTCGCGACGTTGGATTCCACGGTACGCAGGCTCGAGCTCCCCGATGGCCATTCGGCCCTCATCTCCGACACGGTCGGGTTCGTCCGCAACCTGCCCCATGAGCTCGTCCAGAGCTTCCATTCGACGCTCGAGGAGGTCGCCGAAGCGGGCCTCCTCCTCCACGTCGTCGACGCGTCGGACCCGGAGCCTGAGCTGCAGATCGCCGCGGTGCGTCGGGTCCTCGAGGAGATCGGAGCGGGCGGCAACGACGAGCTGCTGGTGTTCAACAAGATCGACGCGGCAGACGAGGTGGCGGTGCGGCGCCTCCGGCGCCTCCATCGGCAGGCCGCGTTCGTCTCGGCGACCGACGGCACGGGCATCGAGGCGCTGCGCGGCGCGATCCGGCGGGCGCTCGAGGCCCGGACCGTGGAGGTGTCCCTGCTGGTGCCCTACGACCGTGGCGACGTCCTCGGTCTCGTCCACGACGGCGGCACGGTCCTCGACCAGGATCACCGAGATGACGGCACCCGTGTGGTGGCCAGGATCCCCGAGGCGATGGCGGTCCGCCTCGACGACTTCATCGTGACCACCCACCCCTGACCCCCCCTCCCACCGAACCCAGGGTTCGCCAACCCCCAAAAGGGGTGTCCCCAACCCAGGGTTCGCCACGGCGAGGGGGTTCACAGCAGGTCGAGGACCCCCTGGCCGGGCTCCTCCGCTCGCCGGGAGGGGCGCTCCTGCCAGCGATTCGCCTCGGGGAGGAGCACCAGCGTG
>JALSQW010000020.1 GCA_026985095.1 Acidimicrobiia bacterium
CGCCAGCATCGAAGCTCGGCGGGAGTCCGCGAAGAGTCCGCGGAAAGTCCGCGAGAGGTCCGGAAATGACGAGAAACGACGAGAAACGACGAGAGACGTCGAGAGGCGAAAACCCAATAGCCGCAACGGTTTTCGCCGATTTCACAAGGGAGCGGGAACCCCCCGATCTTCAATGGCATGCAAGGGGTCAGGGGTTCAAATCCCCTCAGCTCCACTCGCAGGGATCCACGACGGGAGCGGCGTCGATCGTCGGCCCGACCCAGGGCGGGTCGCCGCCACTTCCGGATCGCTCACCCCAGCGGCGGTCGCGGCGGGATGAGGCCGCCGTCGAGGAGCAGCCTGCCGCCCAGCGGAGCGTCGAGCTCGACCTCCACGGGCACCTCGGTTCCCACCCCGGCGCAGACTCCCGGGAACGGGAGCTGACGCACGAACGCGGTGATCGTCACGGCCTCGGCGGTCTCGCGGAGTTCGATTCGCTCGATCTCGGTGGCCGGCACGTGGCCATCGGGAGTGACGCAGGCGCCGCCGTCGACGGCGAGCCGGAGCCGGCGGTCGGCTGCGGTCGGCGGTGTCATCGACCGCCAACGGGAGGCGACCGTGTCGCCGTCGACCCGAACCGGTTCGCAGCCGCCCCAACCGGCGACGTCGCCGTCCTCGATCAGGATCCAGCCGGCCGGGTTGCCGTCGGTGTAGGAGACGACCGTCCCGTCGTCCAAGATCGAGAAGCCGTCGCTTCCCGAGAACACGAAGTCCTCCGGTGCTCCTGGGCCGCCGACGAAGAAGGCCTCGACGATGCGCCCGGCGTCGGTCGCGAGAAAGGCATCGTGGTCCATCTGCGGCGCGGCGACGACATCTTCAGGTACAAGGATGTCGGCGCCGACCGAGCAGGCCGCGACCGGTACGCGGGTCGGGGCCGGGATGGTGGCCGACGCGTTCGGGCCGAGCCTCGGAGTGGACGGTGTCGTCGAACCCGCGGTGGCGCAGGCCGCCATGAGCGTCGCCATCGCGACGACTGCGATCGTCGGCTTCGCCATGGACCCTCCAGTCATCCCATCGATGAGACGTTCCAGAGGAACGCCGGGTTCCCACCTCTACCCTGTGGACGGGACCGTACGCTTCGGAGGCGCACAGAGAGGAGTCGTCATGTCCGAAGGTCACGTCGAGGCGGTCTTCGACGACCGCGGAGCCGCCGAGAACGCCGTCGAAGGCCTCGCCCACGCCGGGTTCACCGACCGGATCGGCGTCGCGATCAGGCTCCCGGAAGGGTGGGCCACCGAAGGTGATCTCGAGACGGATCGGGACGTGCTCGCCGCCATCGAGAAGGGCATCGCCGCCGGGATCCCGGCCGGGGTTCTCGCCGGCCTCGGCATCGTCGCCCTGGCGATCCCCGGCATCGGCACGCTCGGGGTCGCCGGGATCCTCGGCGCAGGCGGTGTGGCGGGCCTCCTCGCCGGAACCTACTTCGGGGCGATGCTCGGACTCGCCTCCGACGAACACGACGCCGACGTTCTCGAACCAGGTCAGGTGCTCGTGATCGTCCACGGCGACGATCGGGCGTCAGACGCCACGACCATCCTCCGACGCCATGGCGGTCGCATCGTCCGCGGCTGACTCGGCCACCCTGCCTCTCGGCCCCGAGCGCAGCGGATGGACGGGCCGGCCGGGGCGATATATTGGCCGCAGGATCGCCGATAGCGGGAGGATGACGTGCTCCACGGATACCAGCGGCTGCGGTTCGCCACGCCCGCCGACGGCGTGCTCGAGGTGATCATCTCCGACCCGGATCGCCTCAACGCCGTCGACGCCGTCGGACATCGTGAACTCGCCTACGTCTGGAAGGACATCGCTGCGCTCGACGACGTTCGAGCGGTCCTGCTGCGCGGCGACGGGAAGGCGTTCTCCGCCGGTGGCTCGTTCGACATGATCGAGCACATGATCGGCGACGCCGAAGCCACCGCCCGCATGTTCGAAGAGGCCCGGGCGCTCGTCGCCAACCTGGTCGAGTTCCCGAAGCCGATCGTCTCGGCCATCCACGGTCCCGCCGTCGGCGCCGGCCTCGTCGCCGCCCTCCTGTCCGACATCCCCATCGCCGCCCGCTCGGCCAAGATCCTCGATGGTCACGTCAAACTCGGCGTCGTCGCCGGCGACCATTCCGTGCTCGTCTGGCCGCTGCTCGTCGGCATGGCGAAAGCCAAGTACTACCTGCTCACCAACGAGCCGCTCACCGGAGAGGAGGCCGAGCGGATCGGACTGGTCGCCAAGGTCGTCGACGACGACGAGCTGTACGACACGGCCCTGAAGATCGCCACGTCCCTCGCCGCCGGCCCCACCTGGGCCACCCGCTGGACGAAGCTCGCCCTCAACGAGTGGTACCGCCAGGCGATGCCGGCCTTCGACGCCTCGGTCGCGCTCGAGATGCTGTCGTTCTTCCATCCCGACGCCCGCGAAGGCCTCGACGCGCTCGTCGAGAAGCGCCCGCCGCGCTGGCACTGACCAGCAACGGTCGCGGCTCGGTCCCGTTCAGCTCCCGCGGCCGGCAACGGGTCGGCGGCAAGCAGCTCTCTGCGAGGTGCACCCGGGAGCCGGCGACGGACATGGATTCTCATCGAGAGCTCGGCGAGGACTCATCGGCCTCTCATCGTTGTCGCCGACGATCGGGACATGTCGATCACGACCCGCCTCCGCACCTCGCCGGCCCTGGTGACCTTCCTCCTGGCGCCGGTGATCGGCGAGCTCGTCAGCTCGTCCGCGCCCCTCCCGGGCTTCGTCGTCACGTGGCTCCCCCTCGCACTCCTGTACGGATGCGGGGCCCTCCTCGTCCACGAACTCTCCCTCCGCTGGCGCTCGGGATGGCTCGGGATCGCGTTGCTCGGAGCGGCCTACGGGATCGTCGAAGAAGGCCTGGTGACGCGGGCGTTCTTCGACCCCAACTGGCCAGACCTCGGCATGCTCGCCACTTTCGGTCGCGACGGGGGCGTCAACTGGCTGTGGGCCGTCCAGCTCACCATCTACCACGCCGCCATCAGCATCGGGGTGACCCTCCTGTTGGTCCGGATCCTCTTCCCCGACCGTTGGCATCGACCGTGGCTGACCCGGCGGTCCATGCGGTGGTGCGCCGTCGGTGTCGGCGTGTGGGTCGTCGCCGGGTTCGGCTTCTACCGTCCCGAGGCCGGGCTCCTGATCGCCGCCGCCGGAGCCGTCGCCGGGCTCACCGCCCTCGCCCGGACCGTCCGACCCCGGGCGGCACGCGGGGGCACGGTCCCACGACCGCGGCGGGTGTTCTTCGCCGGGTTGGCCGGTTCCGCCGTCGTCATGCTGATCCCGCACCTGCTCGCCGAGGTCCCCGACGCCGACCCCGCCGTCGCTCTGGCCCTCGTCGTCGGCACGGTGGCCCTCGTGTCGTGGCGGGCCCGCCGCTGGGCCGCCGCCGGATGGGACGACCGACATCGCTTCGCCCTCGCCGCCGGTGAGCTGGCGACCTTCCTCGTCGTCGGTCCGGTGTTCACCGGATCGCCGTGGGTGACGGCCACCAGTGTCGCCGTCGCCGTCGCCGGCCGGCGATGGTGGCGACGGATCTCAGATCGGGTCGCAGCTCGGGAGCCGGTCGAGGTGACGCCATGAGCAGGAGCATCGTTGTCGTCGCGGTCGCCGCGGCCCTCGTCGCCGCCGCCTGCACCACCGCAGCCACCGACGAACCGACGCAGTTCGCGTCCCGTCACGCCATCACCGGCGCACGCATCGACGGGCCCTTCACGCCGGTCCCGTGGGTCGGCGACATCTGGACGACGACGTGGGCCGCCGACGGGACCCTCTACGGGGCATTCGGCGACGGCACCGGCATGGACCGCTGCCTCCCCGAGCTCCTCCCCGGCGAAGCCGACGAGTTCGACTCCGGCTACACCGAGGTGGCCCCTGGGCGTTTCGTGCCCCCGAACCCCGCCTCCAACGAGTACTGCGAGGTCTTCGACTGTCCGGACGCCGGTCTCCCTCTCTGCCCGTACACGCCTGCCGGGCTCGTGCGCATCGACGGCGACCTGCCGCAGGTCGAGCCGTGCGACGGAGCCGACCAGTGCATCGTCTCCCGGCATCTGCCCTACGGCGACCTGCGGGTCTTCGAGGCATCCGACAAGCCGTCGAGCCTGCTGGCCATCGGTGACCGCATCTACGCCGCGATGCACGCCCCGCCCGGTGAGGCCGAGGTCGGCTATCTCGCCTACTCCGACGACCGAGGTCGCACATGGACGAAGGTCGACGGCTCCCCGTGGACCGACGACAGCCCCTTCACCGTCCTCATGTTCATCCAGAAGGGTCGCGGCTACGACCTCGACCGCGACGGCTACGTCTATGCGCTCGGCATCGCCGACGAACTGGGAACCCCGGCGACCTCCCAGCCCGTCCATCTGGCCAGGGTCCGCCTCGGTGCGGGGGACACCGCGGCGGACCCCGTGATCGACTACGACGCCTGGGAGTACCTCGCCGAGGTCGCCCCGTCGGGTGCGCCTCGCTGGTCGAACGACCCCGCCTCGACGGTCGCGCTCGACGGCGTCACGACCCTCGCTCAGGGTGCCGCCCTCTACCATGAGGGATCCCGCCAGTACCTGTTCCTGTCGGGGTTCACCGACCTCGACGGCACCGGCACCCTGTACGCCGCCGACAACCCCTGGGGACCCTGGTACACGGCGGCGGAGCTCCCCGCCGGGTACATCGCCGGGGTGATCGCCGAGGACGCCGGACCCGACTCGTTCTGGTTCACGGCCGCCGGAGGCGGCGGCGTCACCTACAACCTCAACCTCGGCCAGATCGTCCTCGACATCGACCGCGACGCCCGCCCCTCCGCGTTGAGCGTGGTGACCACCCAGAAGGTCGAACAGCTCATCGGCGATGTCGACCTCGAGACCCTCGAGCCCACCCGGCAGCGAACGGCGAGCCGGTTCAACGTCGAGTTCACCGACCTCGGTGCACCCTTCGAGTACGACGGTCGGCTTTGGTTCCTGTTCGGCGACACCGACCCGGAAGCCCCAGGATGGGACGAGTACCACGACGACACGATCGCCTGGACCGACGCCTCCTCGATCACCGATCTCCAACTGGAGTTCCTCACCGACCCATCTGCGGGCCGTGGTGTCCAGAACCTCGTGATCGGCTGTCCCGACACCGGCGATCCCGACTGCGTCGACCTCGGCGCCGTCAACGTGCCCGTCGCCGGCCTCGGCGACGGAGACACCATGTTCGTCTGGTTCACCCAGGACGTCGCCGAACGGTCGCTCCTGGCTCGCTCCGACGACGGCGGGCGGACCTTCGCCAAGGTCTACGACCTCGGCGACACGCACTTCATCGACCTTCAGGCGACACGCGTCGACGACGCTCCCCCGGGCCTCGACGGCGACGGCCCCTGGGTGCTCATCTTCGGCAGCGGGGACCGGGATCACGCCGACGTTTACCTCGCCGCCACGCCCCTCGACGCCCTCCGCGCCGGCGACCGGTCCGCCGTCCGCTTCCTGGCCGACATCGCCTACGGCATCGACGGGACCGTCACCTCGGCGTCGTGGTCGGCCGACGAAGGGGACGCGACGGCCCTGTTCGACATCCAAGGCGGCACCGGGCCCGGCGTCATGGACGACGTCCCCCACGGCTGGGGATTCGGAGAGCCGCTGGTGACCTACGACCCGACCCTGGACCTCTGGCTCGCCACCACCAACGTCGCGCGCCGCCGCATCGTGCTGCGGACCGCCGCCGCACCATGGGGGCCGTGGTCGGCGCCGACGACCCTGTTCGACCCGGCGATCGACTACGGGGACGGACCCGCCTACGGACGCTTCGTCGGCGACGGCGAGACCGACCGCCTCGGAGGCCAAGGCGAGCTGTACGGGCCGTACCTGCTGCCCCGCTTCACGGAGATCCGCGACGACGGAACCATCGCCCTGTACTGGCTGGTGTCGACCTGGCAGCCCTATACGGTCGTGGTCATGGAGAGCGTCGTCACCTGGCGGTGAGTGCTTCCCGCCCGGGTCTGCGAGCGCGCCAGGTAGCCTGCAGGTCATGGTGGACACCTCCGATGCGGCTCGACCCCGGCAGGTCGGAACCTTCCTCCGCATCGAATGGCAAGAGCTCGGCCCCATCGGCCGCACGGTCCTGGTCGCCCTCGGCATGTTCCTCGTCGTGGCCGTCGCCCTCGCCGTCGCCATCCCTCGGCAGATCGAGGCGCATCTCATCGACGGACACATCCGCTCCCTGACCCGCGTCGTGGACGACCTCGACGCCGAGGGCATGATCCCGACGGGATCCGACGACGCCCTCGTCGAGCTCGACACCGCCGTGCGGCGGCATCTCCTCGGCGCCGACGTCGTTCGCGTCAAGGTCTGGCTCCCCGACGGGACGGTCGCGTACGCCGACGAGCCGGCGCTGATCGGCCGCTCGTTCGAACGATCCGCGGACCTCGACGCGGCGTTCGCCGGCGTCCCCATCTCCGACGTACCCGAACTGGAACGACCCGAGAACGTCTTCGAACGCGACCTCCCGCCGCTGCGAGAGTTCTACATCCCCGTGGACGGCCCCACCGGAACGAAGGCGGTGTTCGAGGTCTACCACCTCGCCGAGCCCATCGAATCCACCGTGGCGGACATCCGTACCTACGTGTGGATCAGCCTCCTGGGCGGGATCGGCCTCCTGGCTGCGTTCGTCGCCACGCTCATCGTCATCAACGGCCGGGCCGTCACTCGACGTCAACGGCTCGCCGAGGACCTCCTCGCCGATCTCGTCACCGCCCAAGCGCGCGAGCGGACCCGCATCATCGGGTCGCTCCACGACGACATCGGCCAGTCGCTGTACCGCATCCACTACGGCATCGAGGATCTCCGCACGAAGATCCCTCCCGATGATCCGGCTTCGCAGGAGCTCACCCACCTGTCGACACTCGTCGCCGACGTCGAGGGCAGCCTCCGAGCCGAACTGCGCTCGCTGTTCCAGGAGGACGGCAACGAGCTGTCCCTGGGGTTCGAACTCGACGAACTGGCCGAGGTCACCGAGATGGAGTCCGATCTGGCCGTCGACGTGCGCCTCGACGGCTCTCCCCGGATCGAGCTGCTCGACCCCGCCGGTCGCGCCCTACTGGTTCGTGCCGCGCGGGAGGCCATCACCAACGTCCGCAAACACGCCCAGGCGTCGAAGGTGAAGATCGTCGTCCGCGGAACCGCCGACCGCGTGTCGCTCGAGGTCTCCGACGACGGCATCGGTATCTCCGGCGACGAAGGCCTCGGGATCGTCACGACCCGCCGCCGCCTCGAATCGTCCGGCGGCGGGCTCGTCGTCGAACGCGGCCGATCGGGCGGTACCCGTTTCGAGGCATGGCTGCCGCCGGCCGAATGCGGAGCCGGGACGTGAAGGTCCTCGTCGTCGACGATCATCGGATCGTGCGGGAAGGGATCCGCATGCTCCTCGATTCGGCGCCCGAGGTCGACGAGGTATCCGAGGCGACCAACGGCCAGGAGGCCATCGACACCATCGCGTCGGCCGAAATCGACGTCGTGCTCCTCGACGTCCGGATGCCCGACATGGACGGTCTCCAGGTGCTGTCTCGACTCCAGGAACAGAGCGCCACACCGCGGGTCATCGTCCTGTCGATGTACGACGACCCGGCGTACGTCAAGCGCGCCGTCGAGCTGGGGGCGTCCGGCTACCTCCTCAAGTCCGTCGGTCGCGACGAGCTCCTTCGGGCGCTGTCGGTGGTCGCCGGCGGCGGGTCGTACATCCAAGGCGAGATCACCGCGCCGCTCATCGCCAGGATGGTCGACCCGGCAGCCGGCGGCCCCGTCGGGCAGCTCAGTATCGAAGACATCGACATGTTGCAGATGCTCGCCGAAGGGCTCGACAACCGAGCGATCGCCCGGCGGATGGGGATCTCCGAAGCCGGGGTGAAGGCTCACCTCCGCAGCATCTACGCCAGGCTCGAGGTGAAACGTCGCTCCGAGGCCGTCGCCGTGGCGCTGCGCCTCGGTCTCATCACCTGACGGTGACGGTCCCCCGATAGGGCCGAAGGTCCCCAACGGCTGATCGGCAGGCGACCACCGTGTCCTCCCAGCGGATACCCAACAGTGGCGCATCGCCCTCGGGACTGCCCGTCTGGCTACCCGTACGGTGCACGTAGACGCAGTTCGCCGGGCCGACATGGCCGGTGCGGACACCGAGGAGGTACCAGGAATGAGAACGCGATGGTTCGTACTGCTGGCGCTGGTGGCGCTGGTGGCTGCCGCATGTTCCAGCGGCGGGACGACCACCACCAAGAGCGAGAGCGGCGGCGACGCGGCCGCGACGACCACGACCGAGAATGAAGAGATGGAGAGCCACGAGCCGACGGTGTTCGTCGACGCGCCGGTGGCGTCGATCACCGTCGACGGCGACCCGTCCGACTGGGCGACCATCGATGGGCTCGACATCGAGCTCGAACCGATCGAGGAAGAGGTCGGCAAAGGACCCGAGAACCGGGATGCGACGGTCAAGTTCGCCCACGACGACGAGAACATCTACGCCCTCGTGACCGTCGACGACGACTACAACTTCGACCCGAACAACGCCCACTTCTCCGCCGCGGTGGCGGTCATGTTCAACATCGATGGTGCGCCCCACATGGGCGCCGACGACGATGCCGGCGAGAACTCGGTCGGGATGGTCGACATCTGGCACTGGGAGCTCGACTGCGCGTCGGGTGAGCAGTCCGGCGGTGCCGTGAACCCGGCCGGGGACGGCAGCGATCCCGGCAACGACTCGGTGTGCAACCTCGACGACGAGTGGGCCACCGACTCGGACAACCGTGAGGACGACAACACGGCGACCGGCGAGAACAGCCTGCTGGGCGTGTGGTCGCATTCGAACCCGGTCGAGGACGGCGAAGGCCAGTGGTACTTCGAGTTGTCCCGTCCCTTGCAGACCGGCGACGAGCAGGACGCCCAGTTCACGGTCGGCGACACGGCGGAACTCGCCATCGCCTACTGGGATCCGGACTTCTCCCCCGAAGGCTGGGACGGGGACCATCACGTGCAGTCGGCAGAGCTCGGCTGGATCGGGGTGAACCTCCAGGGATGACCTCCGTCGGGTGAGTGAGGGGGCTACGGTGAAACGGGTCCGATCGCGGCATCGGGATATCGCGTGGCGGACCGGTGGGTCGATGCCGTCGATGGGAGGAGCGCGATGAGGAACCGAGGCAGGATCTCGCATGGCAGGGCCGCCCTGTCCGCCATCGCCATCTTCGTGTACTTCGCCGTGTTCACGGCCTGGCTCCCGTCCTACGTGCTGCGTACCGCCTTGTCGTCGGCCCCCAAGAACGTGGCGGACCTCGTCACCGTCGGGATCTGGGGGGCAACCCTCCTCGCCGGCCTGTGGGGTCTGCGGAAGGCCCAGGAGGAGGGATGGATCTGACGATGGGGAACGGCCTCGGGTTCTACGACCTGAACATCCCGTGCCTCGCGGCCTGTCCGGTCCACACCAACGCCGGCGCCTACGTCGCCGCGATCGCCGACGGCGACGACCGGTTCGCCTACCTCACCGCTCGGCTGCCCAATCCCTTCGCGTCGGTCTGCGGCCGGGTGTGTGCAGCTCCATGCGAGGACGCCTGCCGGAGGGGCAAGATCGACCGACCCATCGCTATCCGGGCGTTGAAGCGGTTCGTGACCGAGAAGTACGGACCCGAATCGGGACACGACAGTCTGTGGAGCATCGTCGATCGGCCGGCTCCCGCCGATCGTCACGGCCGCGTCGCCGTCGTCGGAGGCGGTCCCGCCGGGCTGGCGTGCGCCCACGATCTGCTCCTCCAGGGCTACGGCGTGTCGCTGTACGAGGCGACCGGCCGGCTGGGAGGCATGATGGTCTTGGGCATCCCCGAGTACCGGCTTCCCCGAGACGTCATCGACGGCGAGATCCAGGCGATCGTCGACCTCGGGCTCGACGTGCATCTCGAGACCCGGTTGGGTCGTGACCTGACGCTCGACGATCTCCGCCGTGACCACGACGCGGTGTTCCTCGCCATCGGGGCGATGCTCGGGCGGGACCTCGACATCCCCGGCCACGAAGCAGACGGCGTGTTCCGCGCGGTCGAGTTCCTCCTCAACATCAACCAAGGGTTCACGGTCGACGTCGGCGAGAAGGTCGTCGTGATCGGCGGCGGCAACGTCGCGATGGACGCCGCCCGCACGGCCCTTCGCGCTGCGGCCTATCAGCGCCGGGAAGCCACCCCCGACTCGCCGCCCGTCGACGACGGCTCCGGTCCGGGCCATGCGATCGATGTGGCCAGGAGCGCCCGCCGGGCGGGCGCGACGGAGGTCACGGTCGTTTCGCTCGAATCGCGTGAAGAGATGCCGGCTGCCGAGTACGAGATCGAGGAAGCCGAAGCCGAGGACATCGAGTTCGTCAACCGTCGGGGGCCGAAGGCGATCATCACCGACGACGACGGCCGGGTCACCGGCCTCGAGACGGTCGGCGTCACCCGCGTGTTCGACGACGATGGCCGGTTCGCTCCGCAGTTCGACGAGACCGACATGGCGGTCCTCGATGCCGACACGGTCATCCTGGCCATCGGGCAGGCGATCGACGTGGCCGCGCTGGGCGCCGGCGGCCCCGAGATCTCTCCGCGGGGCACGATCCTCACCGACCCAGAGACGCTGCGGACGTCGCTCCCCGACGTGTGGGCCGGCGGGGACGCGGCGTTCGGACCGCGGCTGCTCATCACCGCGGTGGCCGAAGGTCGCAAGGCGGCCGCGTCGATCCACGCGGCTCTGGCGCCGGCCGATGTGCCTCTGGCTCCTCGACCTTCGGGCCGGATAACGATCGTGGAGGGCTTCCATCGGGAGATGGATCGGTACGACGAGCGCGACCGGGTCCCCATCCCGTCGCTTCCCAGCGGCCGTCGGATCGGCCTCGAGGAGGTCGAGGTGGGCTACAGCGAGGAGGAGGCCCGCGCGGAGGCGGCCAGGTGCCTGCGCTGCTTCCTCGACATCCAGCTCGACGTGGCGTCGTGTGTGCTGTGTGGACTGTGCGCCGACGTGTGCCCTCTCGACCTGATCTCGCTCGTGCCTGCCGAGGCCCTCGGTGGCGTGCCCGGGCACACGGCGCTGGTCCTGGACGAGTCGGCGTGCATCCGCTGCGCCCTGTGCGTGGATCGGTGCCCGTCGAAAGCGCTGTCCATGGGGAAATGGACCGGCGTCGGCGTACCGGAGGGGATCCCCTTGACGATCGGAGGAGTGGCATGAAGCCGACGGTCACCGAACGGGTGAAAGAGACGACGGTCGGGCGGTCGATCTTCCGGGTGCCCGACCGCCAGACGCCGCGCGAGCGCGCCGAGGGGCATTGGGCCAACTTCTTCCTTCACCTGTACCCGGTGAAGATCCGCAGGGAAGAGCTCGGCTTCCGCTACTCGTGGTACCTCGGGGTGATCAGCTTGACGCTGTTCGTTTCGCTGATCGTCTCGGGGGTCTACCTGATGTTCTTCTACGTGCCGTCGCCGACGACGGCGTACGGCAACATCCAGTTCCTCCAGACGAGCGTGCCCTTCGGGCAGTTCATCCGCAACGTCCACCGCTGGTCGGCCCATCTGATGGTCGTCGCCGTGATGGCCCACATGGCGAAGGTCTTCTACCGGGGAGCCTACAAACCGCCCCGCGAGTTCAACTGGGTGATCGGTGTCGTGCTGCTCGTGCTCACGCTGTTGATGTCGTTCACCGGCTACCTGTTGCCGTGGGACCAGTTGGCGTACTGGGCCATCACCGTGGGAACGTCGCTGGCGGCGTACGTCCCGTTCGTCGGCAAGCAGGTCTCGCAACTGTTGCTCGGCGGACCGCAGGTGTCGTCGGCGACGTTGCTGCGCTTCTACGTGCTGCACGTGGCGATGCTGCCGGTGATCCTCGTGATGGCGATCGTCATCCACCTGTGGCGATGGCGCAAAGACGGCACCCTCGATCCAGGAGGTGAGCTCGATGTCTGAGGAGCCACGCATCGTCGACGGTTCTCGGGTCCTCGGGGTGGTTCCCGGCAAACCGGCCGTTGGTGAGGAGAAGATCCCCGCCCGGCAGAGACTCGTCTTCGTGTGGCCGCATCTGTTGGTCCGCCACGCCGTCGCGTCGCTTGGTGTGCTGCTGTTCGTGCTCGCCGTCTCGTTGGTCTTCGATGCCCCGCTGCGGGAGATCGCCAATCCCATGTCCACCCCGAACCCGGAGAAGGCGCCCTGGTACTTCGTGGGGCTCCAGGAGCTGCTGAGCCACCTCCATCCGATGATCGCCGGGGTCCTGCTACCGGGCCTGATCGTGATCGGTCTGGTGGCGCTGCCCTACATCGACCGCAACCCCCAGAAGAGGGCCCGCTACCGCAAGGTGGCGGTGTGGACCTTCACGCTCTTCCTCGTCGCGTGGCTGGCGGCGACCATCATCGGCTTCGCGTTCCGAGGGCCCGACTGGACGTGGGTGTGGCCATGGAATGGGTGGTACGGCGAACTATGAGCACCAAGCAACCGATGGAACGGCGCAGGTTCCTCTCGAAGATCTGGAAGTGGGCGTTCGGTCTCGTCGCCGTCGCCGGGGCCTGGACGTCGTGGGACGTCCTCCAGCCCGCCAACCCAGGCGGTTTCGGCGGCAAGATCAAGGACGGCGATCCTGCCGACATCCCCAGCAAGGGGATCGAGACCGTGTCCGCGGCGCAGGCGTATCTCACCAAGGAAGGCGACGAGGTCGTGGCGTTGTGGTGGCGATGCCCTCACCTGGGATGCCGCGTGCCGTGGTGCGAGACCGCAGGTGAGTTCGAGTGTCCGTGTCACGGTTCACGTTTCAACCGTCTCGGCGAGTACCGCGCCGGTCCATCACCGCGAGGCATGGATCGGTTCGCCGTCGAGGTCGTCGACGGTGCCGTCGTCATCGACACCGGCTCGATCACCGAGGGGCCACCTCCGGGTCCAGAATCGATCGACGAGCCTCCCGGGCCGATGTGCATCGAAGGGGGTGAGTGATGGGCGACTATCGCGTCGATGATCCAGAGCTGGAGGAGTCCACCAACCGCTGGATGGCTTGGGGCGCCGTGCTCTTGGTGTTGTTCGTCCTGGCGTTCCCCGTATACCGGATCATCCAGCCGTCTCGGCTCGCTGCCGCCCAGGCCGCCCTGGATCAGAACCTGGCCGCTCAAGGCGAAGAGATCTTCGCCAACAACTGTGCGCAGTGTCACGGTGCCGAAGGCGCCGGGGCTATCGGCCCAGCCCTCAAGTCGAAGCAGTTCCTCCAATCGGTCACGGACCAGCAGATGGAGCAGCTCATCTCGACGGGGGTCCCTGGGACGCTGATGGTGGCGTACGGATCCGACTTCGGTGGTCCGTTGACCCAGGAACAGATCCGGGCGGTCGTCAAGTACCTCCGGTCCTTCGAGGAAGCCGCCCCCGATTTCCCCGAGTGGCGGACGCCACTCGCCCGGTCCTCCTTGACCGGCAAGGACCTGTACAACCTGGCATGTGCGTACTGCCACGGGGTGAACCTGGAAGGCAACATCGGTCCCGACCTGGGGAAGGGATCCGACATCACCGAGGAGCCGGACGAGTTCATCGAGAAGCGGATCCGACGAGGCAAAGACGAGATGCCGGCGTTCGGCAACAGCCTCACCGACGAGCAGATCCAGGACATCATCGACTACCTGCGGGAGGTCCAGCAGGATCCCTGAGCGACGGGAGATCCGCGTCGATGCGGCGGTGGCCGGAGGTCCCGGCCACCGCCGGTCGCGATCATCCGCCGCCCCGACGACCCGTTGACGGGCAGGGCGACCGACAGCTACGCTCGAAGGAGAGGGGGAAGGCGTCCGGAAGCACCCGATGGTGCAGGCCGGGCCAGGGAACCAGAGGGCATTTCGTCCGCTTCGGGGGAACCGTCGGCACTCGAGACGAGTCGCCGCGTGCGTTCTCGACGCGGAGGAACGATGGCGGAACGATCCATCGACGACTGGGAGCTTCATCGGCCCGCCGTGTCGGCGAGCGAACGGGGAGCGCCGTGATGATCTGGGCCCTGATCCTGGTGGCGTTCTGGGTCCTGCTCGCGATCCATTCCCTCGTCTCCCTTCGGTTGCTGCTGCATGCCTGGGACGCGCCGGGGCGTGCCGCCGACGCTCGAGTCTGGGCGGTCGCCTCCGAGACGCCTACCACCTCGTTCAGCCTCATCGTGCCTGCACGGGACGAGGCCAAGGTGATCGCGGGGACGCTCGCGTCCCTCGCCGAACTGGACTACCCGCGGTCCCGATGGGACGTGGTGGTCGTGTGCCATCGATCGGACCGGGAGACGATCGAGGCCGTCAAGCGCTCGATGGCACGAAGCGACTGGGAGGCGGACGTCGAGCTCCTGATCTACGACGGACCGCATCAGTCGAAGCCGGCCGCGCTCAACCAGGCGCTCGCGGTCTGCAGAGGCGACTACGTGGGGATCGTCGACGCCGAGGACGACGTTCGCCCCGGGTTGCTCAGGATGGTCGACGCGCTGGTCGCTCAGACCGGCGCCACCGTCGTCCAGGGCGGGGTGCAGCTCATGAACATCCACGGCCCATGGTTCGCCACGCTCAACTGCCTGGAGTACTACGCCTGGTTCGGTTCCCGGCTGCATCACGATGCATCGCTCGGTGCCATGCCGCTCGGGGGCAACACCGTGTTCTTCTCTCGGCGGGTGCTTGAGGAGGTCGGAGGATGGGACCCGACCGCCCTCACCGAGGACGCCGACATCGGGATCGAGCTCAGCCTCCGCGGCGAGCACTTCCGGGTGTTCTACGAACCGAGCGTGACCACCCGCGAGGAGGCTCCGGTGACGATCGGGGGGTTCGTCCGGCAACGGACTCGATGGCACCAGGGGTTCCTTCAGATCCTGTTCGCGGGTCGCTGGCGGAAACTCCGGCGGCGGGAGCAGCGCATGCTCGTCGGGTACACCCTGACCTATCCGTTCGTTGCGGCCGTCACGGCCACGTTGTGGCCGATCGCCGTGGCCGCGCTGTTCGTCGTCCGTCTTCCTCCGATGCTGGTCCTCGTGAGCCTCATACCGCTTCTCGTGCTGTTCCTCCACGGTGCGTCGCAGCTCGTGTTGTACCGGGAGTTCGTCGAGACCTACCGGCTCGCGCCCCGCGCCAAGGGCTACCTGAACGTCGTGCTCGGGGTGATCCCGTACTCCTTGCTGCTCGGCCTCAGCTCGTATCGGGCCATGTTCCGGATGCTCACCGGAAGGCTCGCATGGGAGAAGACCGTCCACCTCGGAGCCCATCGGGAAGGCGTCGGCCATGAAGCCGCGGCGGTCTGAGTCTCCTCCGGCCCGACGTCCGGGATGGTCGTCGATCGCCGGCGCGCCCAGGGCTCTCGGCGTGGCGTTGGTGCGAGCCGTCGACCGGAACCGGGCGCTCGGGCTCTCGGCGGCGATCGTCGCGTTGGTGCATGCCGTCAACATGACGGGTTTCCCCTACTACGAGAACGACGAGGGAACGTACCTGTCGCAGGCGTGGTCGGTGCTGCATCTGGGCCGATTGGCCCCCTACACCTACTGGTACGACCACCCGCCGCTCGGATGGATCCAGATCGGGCCGCTGGTGGAGCTCTTCCGGGTCGTGTCCCCGACGTACCTGGGAGCCGGACGGTTCGTCATGTTCCTCCTCGCGGTCGCCAGCGCCGTGCTCGTGTACCTGTCGACGATCCGGCTCACGAGGTCCCGGGTGGCTGCTCTCGTCGCGACACTGGTCTTCGGGTTGAGCCCGTTCGCGGTCATGTTCCACCGACGGGTCCTGCTCGACAACATCGCCACGTTCTGGGTCCTGGTCGCGCTCGTGATCGCCCTACGCACGGACAAGACGCTGACGTCGACATGGGCGAGCGCGGCCGCCATGGCGGCGGCGGTCCTCTCCAAGGAGGTCGTCGTCTTCTTCTTCCCCGCCGTGTTGTACGCGGCGCTGCTCGGAGTGGATCGACGACGTCGGAGGATGTTCCTGTCCAACTGGCTCGGCATGTTCGCCATCGTCGGCTCGCTCTATCCCCTGTACGCGCTGTTGAAGGGTGAGTTCTTCCCGGCCGGATCCGTCTTCGGGGGTCGGACGCCCCACGTGAGTCTGCTCGGCACGTTGGCGTTCCAGGCAGGACGGACGGGCGGATGCGGCGACGCCATCAACGGCGTTCTCGACTGTGTCTGGCAGCAGGATCCGCTCTTGATGGTGGCTGCCGCCGTCGGTCTGGGCGTCGCGCTCTTCGAGGTGTGGGAGGACGCGCACGCCCGGCTCATGGCGCTCCTCGTCGTGCCGTTCCTCACGTTCCTCCTCCGCGGCGGCCTCGTGCTCGATTGGTACTTCGTGCCGCTGATCCCGATGGTGGCGATCGCGCTCGCCTGGGCAGGGTGCGAGGTCCTCGGTGCCGCAGGGCGGGCGCTTCGTCGGTCGCTGTTGGCGCGCGAGAGCTGGGGTGCATTCCCGGACCGACTCCGGCGTCATGATCTGCCGGCGCTTCCGGGGAGGTTGATGCTGTCGCTCCGGCATCGGATGGCCGCTCGTCTCCTGGTCGGCCGTCGACTTCGTCACGCCTCGCTCTCGATCGTGCTGCCGCTCGTGGTGGTCGTCGTTGGAGTCGGTCCTGCGTTCGAGGCGGTCGCCGCGGCTTCGAGTCGTGCCGCCGCCCACCTGGCTGCAGCGTACTCGGGGAGCTATCGCTCGCTGCTGAGCGAGGGCGCGACGCGGTCTCAGCTCCAGGCCCTGGGGTGGATCCGCGAGAACCTTTCGGCAGGGTCCACGATCGTCGTCGACAACTACCTGTGGGCGGACCTCGCATCGGACGGTGTGGCCCACGAGGCTCACTACTACTGGAAGGTCGAGAAGGACCCGGAGATCCGGATGGGGGTGCTCTCGGACGACTGGCGGTCGGTGGACTATGTGGTCGTCACCGAGACGTTGGCGTCGGATGTCCGCACCGACGAGTTCCCGTTCCTGCGGGCGGTCCTCCAACATGGCCGACCGATCGTGTCGTTCCGTGGCGGCGGGTCGTTCGTCGAGATCGTCGAGATCGTCGACGACATGGATGGCTGAACGTCCCGAGGGCGCGGACCGAATCCGTCGACCGATGTGCCGGTTCGGCGCTCTATCGTCTGGGTCATGACGCAGCCACTGGAGCACCTCGAAACCGGGATGGCGATCGTCTATGGGGGCGACAAGGTCACCTTCGTCCCCGCCGAGCTCGCCGCCGCCTTCCGGCCGGGGGATTCGCTGATCGTCGTCCAGGACACCGGCGACCTCCTCCATGTGCCGAAAGCCGACGCCGAGATCGCCGGGGCCGCCGTCTCGCGGGCGGTCGAAGCTTTCGGTGAGCTCGGCGCGGTCGACGACGACCAGATCACCGACTTCTACGAACGCTTCGCCGCCGCTCTCGAAGACGATGCCACGTTCGCGCCGATCGCCGCCGCCAACGACGTCGACGTCGCGAAGGCCAAGGAACGCGGCCGATCGGTTACTCGCCTGATCCTCGACGACACGATGCGGCGGGGCATGATCGACGGGCTCCGTTCGTGGCGAGATGCGCCGTCGGGTCGTGGCGCGGTCGTCGATGTCGTTCACCACGACGGGTGGCGGGTCGAGCAGGTCCGTGGCGGGCTCGGGGTCGTCGGCTTCGTCTTCGAGGGGCGCCCCAACGTCTTCGCCGACGCCACCGGGGTCCTCCGGTCGGGCAACACCGTCGTCTTCCGTATCGGCTCGGACGCCCTCGGCACCGCCGAAGCGATCGTCACGAACGCTCTGGATCCTGCCCTGGCCGGCGCCGGACTGCCCCCCGGTGCGGCGTCGCTCGTCGCCTCCGCATCGCATGCTTCCGGATGGGCCATGTTCGCCGACCCGCGTCTGGCCCTGGCGGTGGCCCGGGGGTCGGGTCGAGCGACCGCCCAGCTCGGCGCCGTCGCCCGACAGGCGGGGAACGCGGTGTCGCTGCACGGCACCGGAGGCGGATGGATCGTCGCCGGCCCCGGCGCCGATGCCGAGGCCTTCGCCGCCGCGGTGGTCCACTCCCTCGACCGGAAGGTGTGCAACACGCTCAACACCTGTTGCATCGTCGCCGAGCGTGCCGCCGAACTGGTCCCGGTCTTCCTCGCCGCGGTCCGACGCGCCGGCGAACGTCGAGGCACGAACCCCAAGCTCCATGTCACCGACTCGGCGGCGCCGTCCGTGCCTCGGGACTGGTTCACTCGTGAGGTACCCATCGCCAGGGCCGGCAGGGAACGGGCCGAACCCCAGGCCGAACCGATCCCGGTGGATCGCCTCGGCGAGGAATGGGAATGGGAGGACAGCCCGGAGGTGACCCTCACCGTGGTCGCCGACGTCGACGAGGCCATCGATCTGTTCAACCGCTACAGCCCCAGGTTCGTCGTCGGGTTCGTCGACGACGACACCGAACGGCAGCGCCGCTTCTTCGAGCGGATCGACTCGCCGTTCGTCGGCAACGGGTTCACTCGGTGGGTCGACGGTCAGTACGCACTCGACAAACCCGAGCTGGGTCTGTCCAACTGGCAGCACGGCAGGCTCTTCGGTCGGAGCGGCATCCTGAGTGGAGATTCGGTGTACACGATCCGGTTGCGGGTGATCCAGGAGGATCCCGACATCGGACGATGATCAGAGCCTTCGCGGCTCACGAGACGGAGGTGGACGATGGGCCGGAAACTCGTGGTGATCGGTGCCGACGCGGCCGGCATGACCGCCGCGTCGATGGCGCGGCGACGTGACCGGAGCCTCGACGTCGTCGCCTACGAACGCACCGCATGGGCGAGCTACGCCGCGTGCGGAGAGCCCTACTACATCGCCGGGTACGTCGCCGAGCTCGACGACCTCGTCGCCCGGACCCCCGAGCAGTTCGCCAAGGCGGGCATCGACCTGCGGCTCCGTCACGAGGTCGTCGCCATCGACCCGGATGCTGGGACCGTGACGGTGCACGACCTCGATGCCGGCCGGACCTTCGAGGACGGCTACGACGAGCTCCTCGTCACGACCGGCGCCAGGGCGTTCGTCCCGCCGATCCCCGGTGTGGATCTCGACGGGGTGCACACGTTGCGAACCCTCGGGGACGCCGAGGCGCTCCGCGACGTCGCCGACGGCGGTCCCGGTACGGTCGTCGTCGTCGGCGGGGGATACATCGGCTTGGAGGTCGCGGAGGCGTTCCACGCCAAGGGATGGTCGGTCGCCGTCGTCGAAGCTGCCCCGGCGATGCTGCCGAGGACCCTCGACACGGACCTCGGCCTCGAGGTCGCCGATCGGATGCGGTCGATGGGCATGGCCGTGCATCTGGGGGCGATGGTGACCGCCATCGAAGGCGCCGGGCAGGCGACCAAGGTCGTCGCCGGGACGCTGGAGCTGCCCGCCGACGTCGTCGTGCTCGGCATCGGATCCCGGCCGGTCGTCGAGCTGGCCGAGGCCGCCGGTATCGCCCTCGGGCCGACGGGGGCGATCGCGGTGGACGATCGTCAGCGCACCTCGGTCGAGCACGTGTGGTCGGCCGGGGACTGCGCCGAGACGAGACATCGGATCACCGGCCGACCGGTCAACTACCACCTCGGCACCGTCGCCAACAAGACGGGCAGGGTCGCCGGCATGAACCTCACTGGAGGCGACTTCGCGTTCCCCGGCGTCCTCGGCAGTGCCATCACCAAGGTCCACGAGCTGGAGATCGCTTCGACCGGCCTGCGCCGAGACGATGCCGAGGCGGCGGGCTTCGAGGCCGTCGATGCCACCGTGAAGGGATTGACGACGGCCCACTACTGGCCCGGCCATGCGGAGATGAGCATCCGGGTCACGGCGGAGCGGGGGAGCGGCCGGATCCTCGGCGCCCAGATCGTCGGCGGCCCCGGCGCCGGCAAACGGATCGACGTGTTCGCCACCGCCATCTGGCAGGCGATGTCCGCCGCCGATCTGTCCTGGGTCGACCTGTCCTACGCCCCGCCGTTCTCGCCCGTGTGGGACCTCGTCGCCATCGCCGCCCGCAAGGCCGCGCAAGCCGCCACGGGGTGACGGACCCCCATCCCGTCCGCACCGGCCGCTTCGGATGGGAGATCGGATGCAACGATGCGGCTCGCCGCGGTGTGGTCGTCATGTGGGAGCCACGACCGTGATCGACGACCGGGACCTCTACCTCGAGCACGCGCCGGCGGTGATGCGCTACGCGACGGCGCTGGTCGGGCCCGACGATGCCGCCGATGTGGTGTCGGCGGTCATCGCCCGGGTCATGGCCGCCGGGGGCCTCACCCGGCTCGACGACGCCCGGGCCTACCTGTTCCGGGCGGTCCTCAACGAGGCCCGCAACCTGCACCGGTCCCGGATGCGAGGTGCCGCAGCGGTGGTGCGGATCGGGCCCGCCCCGACGGCGCCGGCGGCCGAAGACGAGGTCCATCCCGAGATCGTCGACGCCGTCATGGCGCTCCCGGTCCGCCAGCGGGCGGTCGTCTACCTCGTGTACTGGGAGGGGCTGACCATCGGCCAAGCCGCCGAACGTCTCGGGCTCCGTCCTGCCACCGCTCGCCGCTATCTGTTCCTCGCCCGTCAGAAGCTCCGGAGGGTTCTCGATGGATGACCACGCCGACCAGATCCGCGCCGCCTTCGAACGCATCGTCGCCGACGCCCCCGAACCGCCCGAGCTGCCCGATGCCGCCGCGGGATCCGAGGCGGGAACCGCCTCCCGCACCCAGGGATTGCTGGTTGCGGCCGTGGCGGCCGTCGTCGTGCTCGTCGCCGTGGGCGCGGTGGTGCTGGTCCGATCGGTCGGGTCCCCCGTCGCGCCCGGCACCGGCCCGATCTCGACGACCGAGCTCGGGTACGTCGACACCACCGAGG
Source organism: Acidimicrobiia bacterium (assembly GCA_026985095.1). Classification (GTDB taxonomy): domain Bacteria; phylum Actinomycetota; class Acidimicrobiia; order Spongiisociales; family UBA5794; genus JALSQW01. Next base: position 20,824 of record JALSQW010000020.1, read on the forward strand.
TGGCGCCGTCGACGGTGGACAGCGTCGACGTCGCGTTCGTCGTCGATCCGGCGCTCGACGTCGCCTCGTGGGAGGTCCATCTCGAACCGGCGGTCGAAGAGCGCGGGATGGTCACCAGCGTCGTGGCCGGTGACGTTGCCGCCGCCCGGGTCGGCGACCTCCCTCCGCTGCTCAGGGGCGACGCGCCCGGCGTGATCGTGGCGCAGGGCCTGCGGGCCGGCGTCGAGGACCGGATCCTCGATGCCCTCGCCATGGGTACGCCGATCCCCGGGTTGGCGCTGGCCGACCACCAGGGGACACCGATCGAGTTCATCGCCGACCGGTTGTTCGGCGTCGTCGTGACGTCGAACGGTGAGACGTCCACCTTCGTGTCTCCGAGGATCGACGATGCCCTCGGCCGTCAGGCCGCGTGGTTCGGGATCCGGGTCCTGATGGGCGAGACCGGCAGGCTCGGGAGGGTCACCGGGGCCGAAGCGGTGGCGATCAGGGCGCTTGCCGTCGACGACTACGGACGTCCCGATTTCCTCGAAGAACGGTGGCGGCGCCTCGCCGGTCAGGCGTGTCTCCTCACCGAGCGTCGTGAACCTCTCGATCCGGTCGTCGAGCAGCTCGTCGGGGAAGGGTTCGACGCCGGGCGGGCCTCGTCGCTGAGCGAGCGGATCGTGGAGATCGCCTGTCCCGAGGAGATCCCCTGGCAGCAGCTCGCGCCGGTCGCGTGGGGATCGCCGAGGGGCTTCGCTGCAGCCGCCGTTGCCGAGATGCCGGTGAAGGTCCCGCCGGCACCGGTCGACCCCGAGGTGGACTGCTGCGCGTCGCCTCCCTTCGAGACCGGCATCCCGCTCGGTCCCGACGACCTGACCGACGCCGATCGCCGACTCGTTCGGGAGGCGGCCGCTCCGATGCTCGAGGTCGGTGACACACCCCCTCCCTACACCGCCTACGTCCTCTTCCGGGACCGACGCGACCTCGTGGTCGTCCTCGAAGGTGGAGACGGGTTCCGGCGGGCGTTCACCGTCCGAAGAGAGGGCGACGGGCTCCTCACCGAGATCCTCGCCCAGGCCGGGAAGCCGTCGTACACGTTCGGAGACCGGTCGATGCGGATCGTCTGGGTCGACGTTCCGGTGAACACCGCCTGGGTGTCGCTGACCACCGTGGAGCAGAACACGCCCGATGCTCGGCAGACGATCCAACTCCCGTACGCACGAGCCGTCTTCTTCGCCGTCGACGAACCCTCGTACGACCAGTACATCCAACTGTTCGCGCAGGATGCGAGCGGCGAGGTCCTGGGCGGTGTCGAGCTCCTCGTCGACGGCGGGGGATGCTCGGGACGGGGCCTGAACCCCGAGGTCGATGCGCAGCCGGGTCTGCCGGAGCCGGTGGCAGAGACACGGGCGGCGATCGCCCGGGCCGCGGCGACCTGCGACGTCGCGACGCTGGCGGGTCTCGCCGCCGATCCGAACGGGTTCTTCTTCTGGGTGGAGACGCCGCCCACCGCGCAGGACCTGGCCGACCACGACCGGCGCACCGGCGAGCTGCGGAGGCTGTACGAGACCCTCCGGACGCCCTTCGGTGTGCGATCGATCGCCGACGCCGAAGGTCGGAGGCATGACGTGTACCTGTGGCCGTCGGCGGCCGCCTACGACCGTTTCGAGGACATCCCGGCGGGGGAGTGGGCGCGTACCGAGGCGATCCTCGGTGATCTCGACGAGCGGCAGTTCGCCGACTCCGGCTTCATCGATTTCCGGGTCGGCATCCGGGCGGACGGCCTGTGGAGCTTCGCCCTGGCTGGGGAGTGAGATTGCTCGTCAGGCGACGACGATGTTCACCAGGCCGGGGGGGCGGGCGATGACCTTGCGCACCTCGCCGTTCTCGATCCACGTCCGGATCCGCTCGGAGGACAGGGCCGCCCGTTCGATCGTCTCGGCGTCGGCATCGGCGGGAACCTGGAGGCGGTCCCTGACCTTCCCGTTCACCTGCACGACCAGCGTCACCGTCTCCTCCTTGGCAGCTTCGGGATCGAACTCGGGCCAGGCTTGGAGATGGATCGATCTCTCGAAGCCGAGTCCCCGCCACAGTTCCTCGGTCACATGCGGCGCCATCGGCGCCAGCAGCAGCAGGAGCGTCCGGAGCGCCTCGTTCCACACGTCGGCCGACACCGAGCCCGACCGCGTCACGTCGAGCATCTCGTTGCGCAAGGTCATCAGCGCCGCCACGGCGGTGTTCCACTTGAACGACTCCATGTCGCGATCGACCTTCTCGATCGTTCGGTGGACCCGACGTCGCAGGTCCGTGTCGGCGTTCTCGGACGGCTGTACGGGCACGTAGCGGGCGGTGCCGAGGCGGTAGACGTCTTCGATGAACCGGCGGGTCCCCACGATGCCGCGGCTGTCCCACGGACCGCCCTTCTCCCAGTCGTAGGCGAACATCAGGTAGGTCCGGACCGTGTCCGCGCCGTAGACGTCCACCAGCTCGTCGGGGTTGACGACGTTGCCCTTCGACTTCGACATCCGCTGTACGTCGAGGTGGTGACGGATCTGGGTGACGTCGTTGTCGCCGGGGATCCCCGGGATCTCGACGACGGCGTCCTCGGGTACCTCGACGGGGACGAGCCCGTCGTCGGTCTGGATCTGCAGGATGTTCTCGGTTCGGCGCATCACCTCGCCGTAGAGGATGCTCCCCGCCGGCGGCGCGTCGGGATCGACCCGCACCAACTCGGCCACCACCAGTTCCCCGCGCCGCTCGCCGACCACGTGGACGACGTCGCCCTGGCGCTCCTCGCCGAGGACCTGACCTTGGTTGCGGAGCTGGAGCATCGGTTCGTCGAACAGCCCGTCGGGGTCACGGCCATGCGCCCGCATCGCCTCGATCGTGTTGTCGAACAGTCCCAGGTCTCGCATGACCTTCGTCCAGAACCTCGTGTAGAGCAGATGCATCGTGGCGTGCTCGGCCCCGCCCGTGTACGTGTCGACCGGGAGCCAGTAGGCGGCCTCCTCCGGGTCGAAGGGTCCTTCGTCGTAGCGGGGAGACAGGTACCGGTACTGGTACCAGGACGAATCCACGAAGGTGTCCATCGTGTCGGTCTCCCGCCGGGCCGGGTTGCCATCCGAGTCGACGGTCTCGACGAACTCCTTCACCTCGGGCAGGGGGCTGCGGCCGGTGAACTGGACGTCCTCGGGGAGGACCACGGGGAGTTGATCCTCGGGGACGGGCACGACGGTGCCGTCCTGGCGGTAGATCATCGGGATCGGGCAGCCCCAATAGCGCTGCCGGGAGATGAGCCAGTCCCGCAGCCGGTACGAGACCGCCTCCCTGCCGATGCCGTGTTCCACGAGCCAGTCGATGGCGGCGGCGATCGACGGGTTGGCTCGGCCCTTGGCGTCGGTCGTGCGGATCCCGTCGAGCGGACCCGAGTTGACCATCGTCCCCGGACCCACGTACGCCTCGGTCATCGTCGCTCCGTCGAGGGGTTCGCCATCGTCGGGTCGGATGACCGGGACGATCGGGAGCCCGTAGGTGCGGGCGAACTCGAGATCACGTTGATCGTGGGCCGGGACCGCCATGATCGCCCCCGACCCGTATGAGATGAGGACGTAGTCGGCGATCCACACCGGGATCTGCTCCCCGTTCACCGGGTTGATCGCGTAGCCGCCGGTGAACACGCCGGTCTTGTCCCCCTCGGCCTCCATCCGTTCGAGCTCGGTGCGTCGCATGGCTCGTCGCCGGTAGGCCTCCACCGGATCCCGATGCTCTGGGGTCGTGAGGCGATCGACGAGCGCATGTTCGGGCGCGAGCACCATGAACGTCGCCCCCCACAGCGTGTCGGGGCGGGTCGTGAACACCTCCAGCTCGTCCCCGGCTTCGGTGGTGAACACCACGTCGGCGCCCTCCGAACGACCGATCCAGTTGGTCTGCATCGCCTTGATCGGCTCGGGCCAGTCGAGCCCGTCGAAGTCGAGCAGCTCATCCGCGTACCGGGTGATGGCGAAGAACCACTGCTCCATCATCTTCTGGACGACGGGCTGGCCGGTGCGCTCATCCTTGCCGTCGATGACCTGCTCGTTGGCGAGGACGGTCTGCAGGGTCGGTGACCAGTTCACCATCGCCTCGCCCCGGTAGGCGACGTCGCCGTCGAAGAAGCGCTCGAAGAACCACTCCGTCCACCGGTAGAAGGACGGATCGCACGAGACGGCCTCCCGTTCCCAGTCGAACATCGCCCCCATCGTGCGGAGCTGCCGGCGCATCCGCTCGATGTTCTCCCACGTCCACTTCGCCGGATGGATGTTGCGTTGCACCGCAGCGTTCTCCGCGGGGAGACCGAAGGCGTCGAAGCCCATCGGGAACAGGACGTTGAAGCCCTTCATCCGCATCCACCGCGCCCGTGCGTCCGACGGGGTCATCGCGTACCAGTGGCCGATGTGCAGATCGCCCGACGGGTAGGGGAGCATGGTGAGGGCATAGTGCTTGGGCCGGTCCCAGTCGACCTCGGCGCGGTAGATGCCCTCCTCCTCCCAGCGGTCCTGCCAGCGGCGTTCGATCGCCTTGTGGTCGTAGTCGGTAGCCATGGTCACCCGTCGTGTGTGGAATGGGGGACAATGGTAGGGGCCTCGGAGACGAGTTCCATGCCCCGCCGCGGACGAGGAGGCGAACATCTCGGACGGTCGTCATCATCGTGTCGGGACCGTCGCCGCCGCGTCGGGTGTCGCGGTTGCCGACGCCGACGCACATGCTCGCGTCAGGCCAGCACCTTCTTGGCTCGCCCGCCTCTGGGACGGCCGGGTTTCGGCGATGACCCTCCCGGGCACGATCCTCGTCCGTCCCGATCTCGTCGCCGGCGTCGTCTCGGGTGATCGACCCGGCCTCCTTCGACACGAGATCGTCCACCTCGCCCAGTGGCGACGCCACGGTGCGGTCCGTTTCCTGGCGAGCTATCTGTTGCAGTACGCGTCTGCGAGGATGGCCGGCATGCCTCACGACGTCGCCTACCGCGGGATCTCGTTCGAACGGCAGGCCATCTCCGCCGAGGCCGGTCCGAGAGCATGACCGTCGCTCCGCACCGCACGGCCGCCGAGTGGAGCCTGCCCGACGTCGCCCTCGTCGTCGGCGCCGGGCTGTTCGCCAGTTCGGTCGCCGGGGCTCTCGTCGTGCTGTCCTTGGGTGCCGGACTCACGATCCTCACCTTCTCGTTGCTCTTCGCCGCCCAGACCCTCGGCAGCCTCGCCGCGATGTGGGTCCTGTCCGAACGCAAGGGCACCGGCGATCTCGTCGCCGACTACGGACTCGCCGTGCACGGCGCCGACCTGTGGGCGATCTTCCTCGGCATAGGACTCCAGATCGGTATCTCGATCCTGCTGGCGCCGCTGCTGTTCCGGCTCTTCCCGGATGGCCCACCGGAGCAGGCGGTCGCCGCCCTCGCCGGCCAAGCCCGAGGCGCCATCGAGATCGTGCTCGTGTTCGTCAGCGTCGTCGTCGTGGCCCCGATCGTCGAAGAGATGATCTACCGCAAGATGCTCCTCGACCGGCTTCGACGTTCGTTCGGCACCGCTCCTGCCGTCCTCGGCTCTGCGGCGATCTTCGCGCTCATCCACCTGATGGACCCGAACGCCATCGCCGTGGTGCCTGGCCTGTTCGTCGTCGGGATCGTTCTCGGTGTCCTCGCCGTCCGACGAGGCGACCTCAGCCTCGCCATCCTCACCCATGCTGGTGTGAACCTGACGGGGGTCGTCCTGCTGCTGTGGGGCGACCGGATGCTCGAGTACCTGCAGCGTCTCGCCGAGCAAGCTGAACAGGCGGCCATCGTCGTCGGGCGTCTCACCGGAGGCTGACCCGCCCCATCGTCCCTCTTCCCGGCGGGTGTCCGCTCTGGTAGTAGTCGGCTCGCGGGATCCGATCGTCGCTGCTGGAGGGCAGAGGGAGACCATCATGCCCCAAGTGCCCGCCGGTCGGGTCATGGCGGCGCTCGGCGCCGTCCTCGTCGGTGCCGCCGTCGTCGGCCTGTGGTTCGGCGTCCGGCGCGGCGCCCCACCGCCGGTACCGGCCATGGCCCCGGCTCCCGCGTCGACGGCAGCGACGCCGCCCACCGCCACGGTGCACGTCACCGGTGCGGTCGTCGAACCCGGCCTGGTCGTCGTTCCCGAAGGATCCAGGGTCGCCGACGTCATCGCCGCCGCCGGCGGATCCACCGGCTCCGCCGATCTGGGCGCCATCAACCTCGCCCAGACCGTCGCCGACGGCGACCGCGTCCACATCCCCAACGTCGGCGAACGTATCGAACAGCCGACCGCGGAGCCTGGAGGCGTCGATCTCAACCGGGCATCGGCTGTCGAGCTCGAGACCCTCGACGGGGTCGGCCCCGTCCTGGCCCGACGCATCGTCGAATGGCGCGACGCCCACGGGCCGTTCGCCACCGTCGAGGATCTCCTCGACGTGCCGGGCATCGGTGAAGCCAAACTGGCGGGGATGCGCGACGGCATCGCCGTGCCCTGACGATGCGCCTTCCCGGGATCGCCGGCCAGCACGCCATCGCCTCTGCCACCGTCGTGTGGGTGGGAGTGGCGGCCGGCCGGGTGCTCGTGACCGCCCCGGCGCTCGTGGTGGCGGCGGCCCTCGTCGGTGGGGGGTGGGCGATCCGGCGATGGTGGCCGGTCGGCCTCGGCATCGCCCTCGCCGTGGCCACCGTCGTAGGCGCCGTCTCGGTGCCGGACCGTCCTCCGGATCTGTCGTCGCTGACAGGGCCCGTCGATCTCACGGTCCGCGTCGTCCGGGAGCCGTACGGGGCGGAGGGTCCTTTCGTCGCGGTCCCGACCGCGGTCGCGTACCGGGACGGCACCGCCGTCGCCTGGCGGGGACCGCCCATCGCCGTGCGCGACGGGAACGTCGTCGTCGGCGACGTGGTGCAGGTCGTCGGCACCCTATCGCCGCGTCGCGGACGGCTCCGGGGAGTGGAGGTGGCCGGCGTCGTGACCGCCCGGCGTATCGCCGTCGTCGGCTCCGCGGCCGACCCGATCGTGCGGGCCGGCAATCTCGTGCGGGCCCGGGTCCGAGCCGTCCTCGGGAGCGGGCGACCCGACGACACGCTCCTGTCGGGCTTCCTCATCGGGGACGTGGCGGCGATGAGCGACCTCGATCAGGAGGCGATGCGACGATCGGGGCTCACGCATCTGGTCGCGGTCTCCGGCAGTAACGTCGCCATGTTCCTGGCGGCCTGGTGGGTCCTGACGTTCCCGCTGGCGATCCGCCCTCGAGCGCGGGCGGTCATCGGTCTCCTCGGTCTCGCCGTGTTCTGCGCCACCACTCGTTGGGAACCGTCGGTGATGCGTGCGTCGGTGATGGCCGCGCTCATGCTCGTCGGACCGATCGTCGGGGTCGGCATCGACGCGTGGACCGCGCTCGGTTCGGCGGTCGCCATCGTGCTCCTCGCTGCACCGGCGCTGTCGTCGAGCGTCGGGTTCCAACTGTCGGTGGCCGCCACCGCGGGGATCATCGCCGTCGCTCGCACCCACCGAGGCATCGTGGGGGCGGTCCGGACGACCGTCGAAGCAGCCGTCGCCGCCCAAGCGGCGGTCGTTCCGCTGCTCCTCGTCCACTTCGGCACCGTCCCGCTGCTGTCGCCCATCGCGAATCTGCTGGCCGCACCCTTCGCCACCGCCGGGACGGCCCTCGGCGCCGCGGCAGCGGCGACGGGGTGGTCCCCGCTGCGGACCGCGGCCCGGGTCCCGGCGAACGCCGTCCTCGAGATCGCCCGCGTGGCGTCGGGCTGGCCTCAGCTCGACCTCGCCGGCGTCGCCGCGGTCGCTGCCGGCGGGCTCGCCGCCACCCGCCGGGCGTTGCGCCCGGCCGTCCTCGTCGCCGCGGTCGGCGTCTTCGCGCTGTCGGGTCCCTTCGCTATCGGGGCGCCGAAGCTGCCGACCGTCGGGTTCCTCGACATCGGTCAGGGGGACGCCATCGTGCTGCAGGATCCCGGTGGGGCGGTCGTCGCGGTGGACGGAGGATCCGATCCCGTCGTCTGGCACGATGCGCTCGATCGCCGCGGCATCACCCGGATCGACCTCCTCGTCGTCACCCACGGCGATATCGACCACGTGGGCGGACTCAGGGGGGTGTTCGACCACCTGCCGGTCGGGGTCGTCTGGTACCCGGACGAACCGGACCTGGGGGATGTCCTCGAGGGGCTGATCGCCGACGCGACCGGGCGCGGGATCCCGGCGGTGCCTGCACCGGTGGGGACCGCGGTGTCGATGGGCGCCTTCCGGATCGACGTCCTCGGGCCGCGTCGACGCTACCTGGCCCAGAACGACGGCTCGGTGGTGCTGTGGGTCGAGGTGGCCGGACGGTCCGTGTTCCTCGGCGGCGACATCGAAGCGGTCGCCCAGCGGGAGTTGCCGCCGTTGCGACCCGACGTGTTGCTGGTGCCGCATCACGGGTCGATGACCTCGGATCTGCGGTGGCTGGCCGAGACGGTCGGTCCCCTCGCCGTCGTCAGCGTCGGTGCCGGCAACCCCTACGGTCACCCTCGCCGGGAGGTGCTCGACACCCTTGCTGCTGCCGGGGCCGAGGTCAGGATGACGATGGACGAGGGCGACATCATCGTGCCGTTCCCGTGACCCGCGTCGGGCGGGGGGTGGATGCGGCTGGCCGCGGCGAGGACCGAGACGGATCCCGCACGAGCTTCTCCAGCCGGCGGTCCGGTGCCGGCTGTGGCGTGGCGACACCTCGAACGGCCAAGGGTCTCCGTCGAAGCGCCGGCACGGCCGTCGTCGCCGCCTCGGGGTGGGACCCTGGCGCCGAGGATCCAGGCATCGGCCGGTACGCTCATGTCATGCCCGAGTTCGTCCCCTACCGGAGGCCCCGAGTGCCGGCCGCCGAGCTCGTCACCAGGGCGAGGGCGGTCTTCGCCGAGATGGACACCCGGCGCAGCGTGCGCCACTTCAGCGACGAGCCGGTTCCTCCACGCGACAGCCGTCCCTGTTTGTACCGGGATGATGCGCGACAGCCGTCGCAACTCTTGGCAGCAAGCCACTTTGCTGTAGAAGTGAACCCTGGGGGACGGACGACTCGGAGAGGAGTAGCACATCGGACACAGGCGATTGAGGCTGCTTGGACTCGCCGTCGTCGTTGCGATGGTCGCCACAGCAGCACCTGCCGTCGCCGCGGTCGGCGATCCGAGCACAGTTCCGAGCCTCGATGAGGGGTCGTGGCTGTCGGTTCCGATCGTGGCTGGGGCTGCGGTTGTCCAACCGTCGAATCACAGCTTGTCGACCTCCTTCGGTCGGGAAGGCCAGTCCCGCGTCGAGATGCGGTCGGTGCAGTCCGATGGTATTGCCGCCAGCGACCTCGATCAGCCCCAGTTCTCGGTCAGGCTTGGCTGGTATATCTACATGTATCTGGATCGCGGCGACTGGATCTTTCTGGCGGGCCTGGGATACACCGCAGCGACGGCGGCGCTCTGCGCTTGGCTTGTGCCCACGATCGGTGGCGCAGTCGCTTGCGCCGTAGCCGCCTATGTAATCGGATACTATGTGATCAACTGGTCTGCTCCGCCGTACGGGTACTGTCGTGAGTTCAAGTTCAACTACGCGGGTACCTTTCGGGGCACGAAGTTGGTAAAGAGGGGTTGCTGAGATGACGGACCGTCTTCGACATCTGCGCTTGGCAGCGTACGGTTTGATAGCTGTAGGCTTGGCGAGCTATGCATGGTCTGCTGTAGCCGACGTGAGGCCTTCGGCGTGGACCCTGTCGTACGCTGCAGTCGGGCTCTTGCTCCTGGTCGTGAGCCAATACCTGGGCGTCCCACCGACCGGCGACTGGAGTCGACGCGGGCTCATCGTGGGTCTCGCGCTCGCCGTCGCCGGAGTGGTTGCGATCACGTGGGGAGGTATCGCTGGTGACACGACCATAGCCGAGTATGGCGCTTCCGGTCTGTTGGTTGGCGCGGGTTTTGCTTCGCTGAGCGGTCGAGCCGCCTCGGCGAAGTGACAACAAGCAGCGTCGACAGGGCGCAGTGAATCGCCCTGGGTTTGCTGGAGATCCCTAGCGCCCTCCTCCCCGGGCGATTCTGAGGGTGTCCTGAACCCAGGGTTCGTGACGTACCTTTTGGGGTGTCCTGAACCCAGGGTTCGTGACGTACCTTTTGGGGTGTCCTGAACCCTGGGTTGGTGACGCCCTGTGGGGTCTACGCTGGGGACGTGGCCATCGTGACCGTCAGTGGACCCAAGGACGCCGGCCCCGGTGAGCGGGAGCAGATGCTCGACCGCGCCGTCGAGATCCTCGGTGAGGACGTCCTCCGCATCGATGTCCCCGCCCGAGGTACCGCCTCCGACGGCGACGGGAGGCTCCGCGACGCCGTCCACGGGATCGTGCCCGCGCTCCAGAGCGGATCGCTGTTCGGCGACACCGCCAAGGTGATGGTCGTCGACGCCCAGCAGCTCCTCAAAGCCGAGGCGGAGGTCATCGCCGAGCTCATCGCCTCGATCGACGCCGACGCCGTCGAGGTCGTGTTCGTCGCCGCCGGAACCATCCCCGCGCCGCTCGCCAAGACCCTCAAGGCCGGCGGCGAGACCATCACGGTCAAGAAGCTGCGGGAACGCGACGCGGCCCAATGGCTCGGCCGGGCCGCCAAGGAGCGCAAGCTCCGCATCGACTCCGACGCGGCACACATCCTGCTCCAGCGATTCGGGACCGACGTCGCGGCCCTCGGTCGAGCGCTCGATCAGCTCGCCGTCGAAGGCCCCAGCATCGACGCCGCCATGGTCCGGAATCGGTTCACCAATCGTCCCGAGGAGCCCGTGTGGCTCCTGTCGGACGCGATCGTCGCCGGGAAGGAAGGCGAGGCGCTTCGTCGCTTGGAGGACTACCTCGAGCACGGCCATCCGCTGGCGTTGCTCTCCTTCCTCGAAGGCGAGGTGCGGAGACGCTCCCTCGCCCAGGTCGCGCCCGACGTCGAGACCTACGCGGCCTGGGTCGGCTCGACGCCCACTTCCTATCCCGTCAGGAAGGCGTGGGACGCCAGGAACCGGACCCGCTCGGCCAACCTGGCTCGATCCCTCGACGCCATCGCCCGCGCGGACGTGACGTTGAAGACGGCCCCCGAAGCCGTCCATCGGGTCACGTTGGAGCGCCTGACCGTGGCGCTGTCCCGCTGGCTCAGTCGCTGAACGATCAGCCTTCGAACGGCCGAACCGCGACGACCGTCAGCGTGAACGTGCCGGCCGGCGCCTCGTAGGACACCTGGTCGCCCTCGGACGCACCGAGCAGCGCCGCGCCGAGGGGACTGTCGGGAGACGCCAGCATCATCCCGGGCGCCTTGTTCTCGGCCGGAGCGACGAAGACGTCCATCTCGTCGCCGTCGGCGTCGATGATCGTGACCACGGACCCGATCTGGACCTCGTCGGAGTGCTCCACCTGACGGACCTCGGCGGTATCGAGGAGATGCTTCAGCTGGCGGATCCGCGCCTCCATCATGCCCTGATCGTTCTTCGCCGTGTCGTACTCGGCGTTCTCCCTCAGGTCGCCGTGGTCGCGAGCCTCCGAGATGCGCTCTTCGATCTTGCGCCGACCTTCGGTGGTCAGGTACTCGAGCTCCGCCTTGAGTTTCTCGAATGCGGCAGGCGTCAACCAGGTGCCGGCGTCGGCGCTCATGACGTCACCCCAGCAGGGTGCGGACCTGCTTGGTCAACCGGGCCTTGCGGCGTGCCGCCGTCCGCTTGTGGAGGACGCCCTTGGACACCGCCATGTCGATGCGCTTCTGGGCGAGCCGGAGCATCTCTTCGGCCTTGGCGGCGTCGCCGGCCTGGGCAGCCTGCACCGCGGCGCGGGCCCGGGTCTTCAACTCGGAACGGACCGACCTGTTGCGCAGATGCCGCTTCTCGTTCTGGCGGTTGCGCTTGATCTGGGACTGGATGTTGGCCATGGAGAAACAAACCTCGCGAGGTGGGTGGGACGATCCGAGAGGATAGCAGAGCCACACGCAACGGTACAATGGTCGAGCCCGTTGAGCTGCACGGGCTCCCCTTCCCCATGACCGCCCCGTCGCGTATCCGGAACTTCAGCATCATCGCCCACATCGACCATGGCAAGTCCACCCTGGCCGACCGGCTGCTGGAGCGCACCGGGGCCATCTCGGAACGGGACATGCGCGCCCAGGTGCTCGACGAGATGGATCTGGAACGTGAACGAGGGATCACGATCAAGGCCAACGCGGTTCGTCTCGACTACGTCGCTTCCGACGGGGAGACGTACCAGCTCAACCTCATCGACACCCCGGGTCACGTCGACTTCTCCTATGAGGTGTCCCGCAGCCTGGAGGCCTGCGAAGGCGCCCTGCTCCTGGTCGATGCCTCCCAGGGCGTCGAGGCGCAGACCCTGGCCAATGCCTATCTGGCGATCGAAGGGGGCCTCGAGATCATCCCGGTGGTCAACAAGATCGATCTGCCCGCCGCCGAGCCGGACCGCGTCGCGGCTGAGCTGGCAGGGATCCTCGGCGGGTCCGCCGACGAGGTGCTGCGGGTATCGGCCAAGACCGGCGAAGGCATCGACGAGCTGCTCGAAGCGATCGTCGACAGGCTCCCTGCGCCCGAAGGCGACCAGGCCGCCCCGCTCCGGGCACTCGTGTTCGACTCGTTCTACGACACCTATCGCGGCGTCGTGTCCCACGTCAGGATCTTCGATGGCGCGATCGGCCAGGGTGACGGCCTCCGGTTCATGGCGACCGGCCTGGACACCTCGGCCGACGAGATCGGGATCCGCCGCCCCAGGACCGAGCCGGTCGAGACCCTCGGCACTGGCGAGGTCGGCTATCTCGTCACCGGGGTCAAGGAGATCGACCTCATCCGAGTGGGCGACACCGTCACCCACCGTGATCGCCCCGCCGCGGAAGCCCTGCCCGGGTACCGTGAACCCAAACCGATGGTGTTCTCCGGCTTGTTCCCGACCGACGGGGACGACTTCGAACGTCTGCGTGACGCCCTCGAGAAGCTGCGGCTCAACGACTCGGCACTGATCTACCAGCCGGAGACCAGCCGGGCGCTCGGGTTCGGCTTCCGGGTCGGGTTCCTCGGTCTGCTCCACATGGAGATCGTCCGAGAGCGGCTCGAACGCGAGTACGACCTCGACCTGGTCGCCACGGCACCGTCGGTCGCCTACCGGGTGAACCTCACCGATGGCGAGACCTTCATGATCCGCAGCCCGCAGGACATGCCCGAGCCGGGGAAGATCGCCTCCATCGAGGAACCGTACGTGAAGGCGATGATCATCGCCCCGGCCACGTACATCGGCACGATCATGGAGCTCGCCCAGTCCCGGCGCGGGGAGATGGGCGAGATGACCTACCTGAGTCCCGAACGCGTCGAGCTGCACTACGAACTGCCGCTGTCGGAGATCGTGTTCGACTTCTTCGACCAGCTCAAGTCGCGAACCCGGGGCTACGCGTCCCTCGACTACGAACCGGCCGACTATCGACCGTCGGATCTGGTGCGGGTCGACATCCTCCTCAACGGTGTGCCGGTCGACGCCTTCTCGTCCATCGTGCACCGCTCCGAGGCCTACCGGTACGGGAAGGCGATGGTGGAGCGGCTTCGGGAGCTGATCCCCCGTCAGCTCTTCGACGTGCCCGTCCAAGCGGCGATCGGGAGTCGCATCATCGCCAGGGAGACCATCAAGGCCAAGCGGAAGGACGTCATCGCCAAGTGCTACGGCGGCGACGTCACCCGCAAGCGCAAGCTGCTCGAACGCCAGAAGGAGGGCAAGAAGCGCATGAAGATGGTCGGCCAGGTCGAGGTCCCGCAGGAGGCCTTCATCTCGGCCCTCAAACTCGACCAGTGACGCCCCCGGTCGTCCGACCAGACGACCCGCTCCTCGCCGATGAGGCGGCTCGGTGGGCCAGCGCCTATGTGCACGTTCCCTTCTGTGCCCGACGCTGCCCCTACTGCGACTTCGCGGTGGTCGTCGACGGAGAACCCGGCGCCGACGCTGGGACCGACGCGTACGTCGAGGCCGTCGTCGCCGAGATCGCCATGGAGCGACCGTGGGGCCCGCTCCATGCCATCGCTTTCGGCGGTGGGACCCCGTCCCGGCTCTCGGCGGTGGCGCTGGGCCGTATCGTCGGAGCCCTTCGCCGGCGCTTCGGCGTGGTCGATGGCGTCGAGGTCGCGATCGAGGTCAACCCGGAGGACTGGACCGACCGCTTCGCCGCGGAGCTGCTCGACGCGGGGTTCGACCGGGTGTCGTTCGGGGTCCAGTCCTTCGACGCCCACACGTTGGCCTGGCTGGGAAGGGTGCACGACCCTCACCAGGCCGAGGCCGCGGTCGTGTCGGCTCGACACGCAGGCTTCCGGTCCGTCGGGATCGACCTCATCTACGGTACGCCGGGCGAGGACCTCGATCGGTGGGTGACGACGGTGCGGCGGGCCTTGGCGCTCGACCTGGATCATCTCTCGGCGTACGCGTTGACGGTCGAACGGGGAACCGCCCTGTCACGGTCGATCCTCGCCGGTGCTCCGGCGCCCGATCCCGACCAGCAGGCCGACGCGTACGAGGCCATCGGGGAGCTCGCGGTGGCGGCGGGTCTCGTGCGCTACGAGGTCTCGAACTGGGCCAGGCCCGGTCACCACAGTCGGTACAACCTGGCGACCTGGGGCGGTGCCGAGTTCGTGGCGTTCGGGGCCGGCGCCCACGATCACCGCGATGGCGTCAGGGCTCGCAACGTGCGGCGCCTCGACGTCTACCTCGATCGGGTCGCCTCCGGGGTCCGTCCCCGGGCAGGGAGCGAACGGCTCGACCGGGCGGCAGCGGACGTCGAACGTCTCGTGCTCGGCTTGCGCCGGGTGGCCGGGGTTCGGCGGGACGACCTCGTCGAACGCCTCGTCGTCGACCCTGCCGGTCGGCGCCTCGTCGCCGCCGGGGTGCTCCGTGTGGGCCCGGACCGGCTCGTCGTCGAGCGTCCCCTCGTGACTGACGAGGTGTCCCGCGCCGTCCTGGCGCTGGTCGATCGGGACCCCTCAGTGTCCGGCGACGACTGCTAACTTCCGGACATGCTCGACGACCGCAGATCGAGGGTGCTGCAGGCCCTGATCGAGGAGTACATCCGTACCGGCGAGCCGGTCAGTTCCGCTGCGGTGCTCGACCGCAGCGGTCTCGATGTGTCGTCTGCCACGATCCGCAACGATCTCGCCCGGCTCGAGTCGTACGGGTTCGTCGCTCAGCCGCATCGATCCGCCGGGCGGGTGCCGACCTCGCAGGGCTACCGCTTCTACGTCGACCACATCGGCCCGGGTCGGCTCCGGAGTGCGACCCGAGCCCGGATCGAGGAGTTCTTCACCGACGTCCATCGTGAGCTGGGCCGGCTCCTCAAGGAGACCTCCGGTCTCCTGGCCGACCTCACCCATTTCCCGGCGGTCGTGATCGGTCCGGGGATCGAGAAGGACACCATCCACGCCGTCCATCTCGTCCGTCTCGGTGGGCGCAACGTGCTGCTGGTGGTCGTGGCCGACTCCGGACGCGTCGTCCAGGAAGTCGTCACCCTGGAGGTCGAGCCCACGCCCCGTCAGCTCGACGCAGCCGAGCGGGTCATCGAACGGACCGTTGCCGGCAAGTGCCTGTCGGACGTGGGAGCCGGGACCGTCGACGGCAGGCTGTCGGAAGCGGTTCGGCATATCGTCGCCGCGGTCGAGGAGCGGCTCCGGTCCGGCGACGACGAGACGGGTGAGGTCTACGTCGGCGGAACCGCGCAGCTCGCGCAGATCTGGAACGACCTCGCCGTCGTCCAGCACCTCCTCAGCATGCTCGAAGCCGAATCCACGGTCCGAGAGATCCTCGGCGACGGCGGGACCGGAACGACCGTGAAGTTCGGTGCTGAGCTGGGCGACGACGTCGATCTGGCCGTCGTCTCCGCCGAGTTCGACACCGGCGGGAGAGGGACGGGACGGATCGGCGTCCTCGGGCCGATGCGTATGGACTACCGCCGGACGATGCGTCTCGTCGAGGAGATCGGCGAGATCCTCGAAGTGCGTCTCGGGTCGGACTGATGACCGACTACTACGCGATCCTCGGGGTCAGCAAGGACGCGACCCAAGAGGAGATCAAGAAGCGCTTCCGTCGGCTCGCCAGGGAGACCCACCCGGACGCCAACCCCGACGATCCGTCGGCCGAGGCGCGGTTCCGGGAGATCGCCGAGGCGTACGAGGTCCTGTCCGACCCGCAGCGGCGCGCCCGGTACGACCGTGGGGAGGTCTTCCAGACCGGCGACCTGTTCTCCCAGTTCGGGGGCCTGGACGACATCTTGCAGCAGTTCTTCGGCGGCGGGTTCGGCGGCGGGTTCGACTTCGGATTCGGGCGGGCCGCCTCCGGACCGCGGCGAGGCACCGACGTGGTGACGTCCGTCGATCTCACCCTGGAGGAAGCCGCGTTCGGAGCCTCCAAGGAGCTGATGTTCACCGCCGAGGCGACCTGTGGCCGTTGCGGTGGATCGCGTGCCGAGCCGGGATCGTCGGTCGTCACCTGTTCGGCGTGCGCCGGTCGAGGGCAGGTGCAGGTCGCCAGGAACACGCTCCTGGGCAGGGTCATGACCGTCACCCGCTGCGCCACCTGCGGCGGTGCCGGTCAGGTCGTTCAGACCCCGTGCTCGGAGTGTCGAGGACTGGGCAAGGTCGAGCAGGAACGTACCGTCACCGTCGAGGTCCCCGCCGGAGTCGAAGACGGGACCCGGCTCCGGTTGTCTGGGCGCGGCGGGGCGGGGGATCGCAGCGCGCCGCCGGGTGACCTGTACGTCGAGTTGCACGTCGCCGCGGACGACCGGTGGCACCGTGACGGCGACGATCTGCACCATCGCGTCACCATCGGGATCGCCGAAGCGGCCCTCGGGACCTCCGTCGAGGTGCCGCTGCTCGATGGCGGAACCCACCGCATCGACCTGACGCCCGGGACCCAGCCCGAGACGGTCGTTCGCGTCGCCAAGAAGGGCGTTCCACACCTCCGTCGTCGCGGGCGCGGCGACCTGTTCGTGCACGTGGGCGTGGAGGTGCCGACCGAGCTCGACGGTGAGGAGGAGACGCTGCTCCGCAGGTTCGCCGAGGCGAGAGGGGAACGGCCCGCCGAACGGCGACGTGGGTTGTTCCGGCACTGAGATGCGGCGCATCCCGCATCTGTACCTGCCTCCCCCGTGGCCCGAGGGTCCCGTCGTTCCGCCATCGACGACGGTCCGACATCTGCGCGTCGTGCTGCGGCTCGCAGATGGCGCCTCGGTGACCTACACCGACGGGCGAGGGACCATGGGAACCGGCCGCTGGATCGACGGTGCCGTCGATCGCGGCGACGAGCAGCACGTGGACGATCCTTCCCCGCTGGTGCTGGCGGTCGCTCCGCCGCGGCGGATGGAGCGACTTCGGTTCGTCGTCGAGAAGCTGGCCGAGTTGGGCGTCCCGATGCTGCGGTGGCTCGTCGCCGAGCGAGCCCAGGCCCGACTCCCGAGAGCGGACAAGGTGCAGGCATGGGCGATCGGGGCGTTGCAGCAGTCGCGAGGCGCCCATCTGTTGGATGTCTCGGGTCCGGTCGGCTGGTCGGAGCTGCCTCGACCCTTGGTCGTGGCACAGCCCGGAGGTCGTCCCCTGGTCGGTGTCGCCCCGCCGGCGACGATCGCGATCGGTCCGGAGGGTGGGTTCTCGTCCGCCGAGATCCCCCCGGATGCGGAACGCGTCGACCTCGGGGAACGGATCTTGCGGGTCGAAACGGCCGCGCTCGTGGCCGCGGCCGCGATGCTCGTCGGGAGATGATGCGCATCGGCGGTGGTTCGTGTCTAGAATGCTCACAGAGCGCGGTTGGGGCTGCGCGCTCGGTAGCGGGAAGGGGGGCCATGTGGCCACCTACAACGAACTGCTCGGTGAACGGCTTCGGTCCATTCGCCGGCAACGAGGGATGTCGCTGCAGGACGTTCAACGGGCGACCTCAGGCGAGTTCAAGGCGGCGGTCCTCGGCGCCTACGAACGCGGGGAACGCGCGTTGTCGGTCCCGCGCCTGCACCGCCTTGCCGAGGTCTATGGCGTTCCGATTGCCCAGATGCTGCCACCCGAGCCGGGATCGACCATGGTGGAACTCCGCCAGGAGTCGGCGATCGTCATCGACCTCAATCGGGTCGAATCGCTCACCGGAGCCGAAGGCGACGTCCTCGAACGGTTCATCCGCGGCATCCAGATGCAGCGTCAGGACTTCAACGGGCGGGTCCTCACCCTCCGCCGAGACGACCTGAAGATCCTGGCCATGATGCTCGACGCCACCCCCGCCCACATCGGTGAGCGCCTCGAGGCGATCCGCGCCAACGGGTCCCGCGCCGCCACCTGACCTACGGGCACCATCGGACCTGGCCGTTTTCGGCGTCCCGACCGATATACTCGCCATCTCTGATGGGCTACCACGCCGCATTCCCTGTTCCCGGCAACGAGGAACCCTCCCGGTGACGAACCTCCCTGCAACCGATGCCCGCATCCGCGTGCCCAGCAACCATCTCATGGTGGAGCTGCTGGGTCACCGCGACGCGCATCTTCGTCAGGTCGAGGAGGCGTTCCCCGCGGTCCGGATCGTCGCCCGCGGCAACGAGATCAGCTTCGATGGGCCCGACGCCGACATCGATCGGGCACGCACCGTCGTCGAGGAGCTCCTGATCCTGGTTCAGGAGGGGGAGTCCCTCGACGTCGACCGCGTCGATCGGGTGATCGCGATGGTCCGCGACGACGTTCCGAGCCCGTCGCGGGTGTTCACCGAGTCCATCCGGGTCGGTCGAGGACGACACGTCCGACCCAAGACGCTCGGACAGAAGCGCTACGTCGACGCCATCAAGGACAACACCCTCGTGTTCGGCATCGGCCCGGCGGGAACCGGCAAGACCTACCTGGCGATGGCGTGCGCCATCGAGGCACTCATCGAAGGATCCGTCCGCCGCATCGTCCTCAGCCGGCCGGCGGTCGAGGCCGGCGAGCGACTCGGCTTCCTTCCCGGCGACCTCGCCGCCAAGGTCGACCCGTACCTTCGGCCGCTCTACGACGCCCTCTACGAGATGCTGGGGCCCGAAGAGACCGCCCGGCTCATGGAACGCGGCACGATCGAGATCGCCCCCCTTGCGTACATGCGCGGCCGGACCCTCAACGACGCGTTCGTGGTGCTCGACGAAGCCCAGAACACGTCCCCCGAGCAGATGAAGATGTTCCTGACACGGCTCGGCTTCAACTCGAAGATGGTCATCACCGGTGACGTCACCCAGGTCGACCTCGACGCCGGGCAGGCTTCGGGACTCCGCATGATCCGCAGCGTCCTCGGCGACGTTCCCGGCATCGCCTTCGAGGAGCTGACCAGCTCCGACGTCGTGCGGCATCGGATCGTGGCCGCCATCGTCGAGGCCTACCGCCGGTTCGAAGAACGCGAGAGGGACACACGATGACCGTGACCCGGCGCAACATCGTGCTCAACCTCGTCATCCTGCTGGCGACGCTGGTGGTCGTGTCGATCATCTTGATCGTCGGCCGAGCGGTCCCCGAGCCGGCCAACACGACCCTGGCCGTCGGTCAGCCGTCGCCCGAGACGTTCGTCGCCAACCGATCGACCGAACCGATCGTCGACGAGGCAGCCGTCGAAGAGGCCCGCCAGGAAGCACGGGCGTCGGTTCCG
Source organism: Acidimicrobiia bacterium (assembly GCA_026985095.1). Classification (GTDB taxonomy): domain Bacteria; phylum Actinomycetota; class Acidimicrobiia; order Spongiisociales; family UBA5794; genus JALSQW01. Next base: position 40,468 of record JALSQW010000020.1, read on the forward strand.
ACCCAGTTCAAGTTCAACAACGTCGCCACCCTCGAAGCCCAGCGTGAGGTCGCCCGCTTCTTCCAGGATCTCGAACGTCTCGCGTTCGTCGATGTTCCCGACGTTCCTCCACCGACGACGAGCCAGCCGCCGGAGACGACCACGACCACCGGTGCCACGTCGACGACCGACGGGGAGACCGGTCCGACGACCACCACCACGGTCCCGACCACGACGACGACCACCACCATCCCTCGCAAGGCCATCGAGGACCAGATCGCCCAGCTCTCGGCCTTGTATCCGAACCTCTCGATCGAGGCGATCCAGGCGTTCGTGCTCCTGTACAACAGCGACCTCGATCGGGTCGAGGAGGGCGCCGATCCGGTGTTCCCCAAGATCGAGGAGCTGGCTCTCGGGCTGGTTCGCGACGAGGAGAACAAGGGGATCAAGCAGGGCGACCTCGCCGAGATCCGGAACAACTACCTGACCGGTGCGTTGCCGCGACCGCCGATCTTCGTTCCCGATCTCCCGGCCGAAGAGCAGGAGATGGCCGCCTCCGCCATCGGCGAGCTGGTGGGCCGGAGCCTTCGCGCCAACCTGGATCCCGACGACGAAGCCACCGAAGCCAAGCGTGAAGCGGAGGCGGCGGCCGTCGATCCGGACGACTACGCCGTCGTCTATTCGGGGGACGACACGATCGCCGTCGTCGGTGAGCCCCTCACCGACGTGCAGATAGAAGCCATCCGCCAACTCGGCTTGTACCAACCCGACGACGACTCGGTTCCGCTGCTGGCGATGGCGTTGCTCGGCTCGATCGCCGTTCTGCTCGCCGCGTTCTTCCTGTGGCGGATCGCGCCGTCACAGTGGTCCCGCCCGCGCCACTTCGCCCTCCTCGGGATCCTCCTGGTGCTGGCGGCGCTGATCTCCCGGATCCCCGAGTTCTTCATGGAGGACAACCGGGCCCTGGGCTACCTGCTGCCTGCCGTCGCCGTCGGGTTCATCGCCGCGATCCTGTTCGATCCCCGCACCGCGGTGCTCATGGCGATCCCGATGGCGGCGTTCACCGCCATCTCGACCCAGGACCTGGCGTTCACCGTCTTCGCCGGGGCGTCCACGGTCGTGCCGGTGGGGTTCGTCTCGAGCTTGTCGTCGCGACGTCAGCTCCGGCTGGCGGTGCTCGGCTCGGCGGCTGCCGCGGCGCCGATCGCCTACTCCGCCGAATGGCTGTTCGGATCCGCCGACACGGCGCTCCGAGCCGGACTGTGGGCGTTCGTGGGGGCGCTCGTCGCAGGGTTCTTGGGTCAGGGATTGGTTTCGTTCCTCGAGAACGCCTTCGGGGTGACGACCACCCTCAGCCTCCTCGATCTCCTGGACCGCAACCATCCGGCGTTGCGGCTCTTGGAGGAGAAGGCGCCGGGGACGTTCAACCACTCGATGCTCGTCGGGTCCCTCACCGGGCGCGCGGCCCGAGCCATCGGCGCCGACCCGCTCCTCGCCCAAGCCGCCGCGTGGTACCACGACCTCGGCAAGACCGAAGACCCGCAGTACTTCATCGAGAACCAGTTCGGCGTGTCGAATCCACACGATCTCCTCGCTCCGGAGGAGTCGGCGGCGATCATCCGCAAGCACGTGACCGATGGTCTGCGGCTGGCCAAGAAGTACCGGATCCCGCCCGAGGTGGCAGCCGGGATCCGGGAGCATCACGGAACGGGCCTCATGCGGTACTTCTACCACAAGGCGCTCGAGGAGGATCCGACCGTGGATCCGAACCTGTTCCGTCACCACGGGGCCAAACCCAAGCGCAAGGAGATGGCGATCCTCATGATCGCCGATGCCGTGGAGGGCGCCTCGCGGGCGTATGCCCAGAACGAGGACCCCACCGCCGAGGGACTCGTCCGCCTCGTCGACACGGTCGTCCAGGAGAAGGTCGACGACGGCCAGCTCGACGAGTCGGCGCTCACCTTCGGTGACCTCACCGCGGTGAAGCGTGAGCTCGTCAGAGCACTGGTGGGGTACTACCACACGAGGGTGCCGTATCCGGGCTTCCCCGGCCCTCGGGTCGGCGCCGGGACCTCGGTCGCGCTTCCCGAACCCGACGAGCCTGCGCCGGTGATCGAGGTCGAAGCCTCCGCAGACACGGGAGAGGACGCGGACCAGATCACGGAACCGCGCCCATGAACATCATCGTGTCGGACGAACAGGACGACCCGCTCCCACTCGAGCGTGTGCTGCCCCTCGCCGAACAGGTGCTGGAGGCCGAAGGCGTCACTCCCGACGCCGAGGTGGCGATCGTGTTCGTCGACGAGGACGCCATCGCCGGCTACAACGAGCGGTACATGGGACGTTCCGGCCCCACCGACGTCCTGTCGTTCCCGGTTCACGATGCCGAGCCGGGGACGCCTCCGGTGCCTGAGGCCCCTGGCGTGCCCCTCGCCCTCGGTGACGTCTTCATCGCTCCGGCGGTCGTCCGTCGCAACGCCGAGCGACACGGTGTCGATTTCGTCGACGAGTTGGCGCTGATGGTCGTCCACGGCCTCTTGCATCTGCTTGGCTGGGACCATCAGGAGGACGAGGAGGCCGAGCGGATGGAGGCCGAGGAACGCAAGCTCCTGGCGGCGGCGGGGAGACGTCGCCCGTGACGGCCGGCGCGTTGGCCCTGTCGGCTGCGCTGCTGTTCATGAGCGCCGTCCTGCGGGCAGCGGGGGCGTCGCTCGTGCGGACCCCTCGCGCCGACGCTCTGCACGACGCCGCCGCCGGTGACGAACGGGCAGCACTGGTCGCGGAACTCCTGGAGAGCCGCAACCGTGTGCAGCTGGCGTTGAGTCCCGTGCTGACGATGCTCGTCGTCCTCGCGGTGATCCCGGCGACCTGGGCGTTCTCTCGGATGTTCTCCGGTCCGACGCTGTTCGTCGTCCTCGTCGCGACGACGTTGCTGCTCGTGCTCGTCTCCGATCTCGCTCCGCGCACGATCGGTCGCACCCGTCCCCGCTGGTTCGCGTACCGCTTCGCTCGCTTGCTGGCGCTGGCGATGGCCGTCGGCGACGCCGCCAACGACCTGGTGAGCGATCTCGAGGAGGAGATCGACCAGGACGAGGAGGCAGCAGCCGAGGCCGAAGAACGGGAGCTGATCTCGTCGGTCCTCGAGTTCACCGACACGCTCGTCCGGGAGGTGATGGTGCCCCGGCCCGACATGGTGACGCTCCCGGCGACCGCGTCGATCGACGAAGGCCTCGATGTGGTGCTCGAGTCGGGGAAGTCCCGCATCCCGCTGACCGGTGAGGGCCTCGACGACATCGTCGGGGTGTTGTACGCCCGGGACCTGCTTCGGGTCGTCGACGACGACAGTAGCCGACCCAGGACCTGCGGCGAGATCGCTCGGCCCGCGTACTTCGTTCCCGAGACGAAGCACATCGCCGAGTTGCTCCGCGACATGCAAGCCAACCAGGTCCACATGGCGATCGTCGTCGACGAGTTCGGGGGGACCGCGGGGCTGGTCACGATCGAGGATCTGATCGAGGAGATCGTCGGCGAGATCGCCGACGAGTACGACCGGGAGGAGCCGATGATCGTCCCCGTGGGGGAGGGCCGGTACCTGATCGACGCCCGTCTCGACGTCGACAGCCTCGCCGAGCTCACCGGCACCGACCTGCCCGATCAGGACTGGGACACCGTCGGGGGACTCGTCCTCGGCCTCGCCGGTCGGGTCCCGAAGGAAGGCGAGCGGTTCGAGCACGACGGGCTCGTCTTCGTCGCCGAGCGGGTGCAGGGACGACGCATCGCCAAGGTGCGGGTGGAGCCTCGCCGATGACCCGCTCGGGTTTCGTGTCCGTCGTCGGTCGTCCCAACGTCGGGAAGTCGACGCTCGTCAACGCGCTCGTCGGCCAGAAGGTGGCCATCACCTCTCCTCGACCGCAGACGACCCGCAACACCGTTCGTGGCGTGCTGACCTTGCCCGACGAGGACGCGCAGATCGTGTTCATCGACACACCGGGGCTGCACAAGCCCAAGAACGCGCTGGGAGAGCGGCTCAACCATCTCGTCTCGGGTTCCCTCAAGGACGCCGACGCGGTGCTGTTCGTTCTCGACGCCACCCAGAAGATCGGGCCCGGAGACCGGTTGATCGCCGAACGGCTCCGTCAGGCCGGGAGCCCCGTGGTGGTGGTCGTCAACAAGATCGATCTGGCGTCCAAGGAACAGATCGCCGAGCATCTGCTCGAAGCCGGCGAGTGGGACTTCGCCGCCTACGTCCCGACCTCGGCGACCGAAGGCGCCGGCCTGGACGCCGTCGTCACCGAGTTGGTCGATCTGCTTCCCGACGGGCCGTTCTACTTCCCGCCCGACATGCGCACGGACCAGCCCGACCGGCTCCTCGCCGCCGAGCTGATCCGGGAGAAGTACCTCGCCCGACTGCGGGAGGAGCTGCCGCACTCGTTGGCGGTCGTCGTCGACGAGATGGAGACCCGCCCCAACGGGACCCTGTACGCCGCGGCAACGATCTACGTCGAGCGGGACTCGCAGAAGGGCATGGTCATCGGCAAGGGCGGGCGGCTGATCTCCGTCGTCGGGCGGGAAGCTCGCGAGGAGATGGAGACCGTCTTCGGTGCGCCCGTGTATCTCGATCTGCGAGTGAAGGTGGAGAAGGACTGGCAACGCCGCGACGCCCTCCTCGACCGTCTCGGCTTCTGAGGCGATCCGCCGGGGAGGGATCAGCCGGCGTAGCCGTGAACGAGGTGGGCCAGGTCCGTGTCCTTGTCGGTGAGGGCGGACTCCGCATGGGTCGTGAGGGTCAACGTCACCCGGTTCCAGCGGATGTCGATGTCGGGGTGATGGTCGGCGACCTCGGCGGCGAGGGCGACCCGTACGACGAACCCCATGGCTTCGGCGAAATCGGCGAACACGAAGGTCCGTCGGAGGGATTCGCCGTCGATCTCCCATCCGGGATGGGATCGCACGAACGCCCGGCGGAGCTCCTCGTCGAGTCTCGGCATCGTCGCCTCCTCGGTCGGTGGGATCTGTACGGTACCCTCCGAGCCATGTCGCTGCGCTCCGACCAGGCGATCGTCCTGCGGGCCTACCCCTTCGGGGAGGCCGACAAGGTGGTCATCCTCCTCAGCCCGAACCGAGGGAAGCTCCGGACCGTCGCCAAGGGCGTTCGCAGGACCAAGAGCCGGTTCGGGGGTCGCCTCGAGCCGCTCACGCACGTCGATGTCGTCCTCTATGAGGGACGGAACCTCGACACCATCACCCAGGTCTCGATCATCGAGGGATTCCTCCATCTGCGGTCGGATCTCGATGCGTTGATGGCGGCAGGGACGATGGTCGAGATCGCCGATCTCGTCGCCCAGGAGGACGAGCCGGCGCACGGGCTGTTCCTGCTCCTCAGGCGAGGCCTCGAAGCCCTCGACGCGGGGGCGGTCCATCCCGACATCGTCACCGCGTTCCTGCTCCGGGCTGCGGCGGTGGTCGGGGTCGCTCCGGCCCTGGAGGCGTGCGCGGGATGTGGGACGCGCACGGGGCTCACGAGGTTCGGCTTTGGGGCCGGGGGTGTGCTCTGCGACTCGTGTCGTGTGCCCGGCGCCTACACGTTGCGAGACGGGATCGTGGAGTACCTCACGGTGCTCTCGCGGTCCGACCTGGCGTCGCTCCCCGAGGTCGATCGGCGGTTCACCGGGGAGGCGAGGGGCATCGCGAGGCGGTTCGTGGAGTACCACCTGGAACGTCGGCTCGAGTCGATGGTCGTCGCCGATGCCTGAACGCGACGTTCCCCGTCATGTCGGGATCATCATGGATGGCAACGGTCGGTGGGCGAACGCCCGAGGCCTGCCGCGTACCGCCGGGCACGCCCAAGGGGAGCCCGCGCTGTTCGACGTCATCCACGGCGCCCTCGACCTGGGTATCGAGTGGCTGACCGCCTACACGTTCTCGACCGAGAACTGGAGCCGGTCTCCCGAAGAGGTCGAGTTCCTCATGAACTTCAACATCGACCTCCTGCGGCGCCGGCGCGACGAGCTCGACGACCTCGACGTAAGGGTCGTCTTCATCGGTGAGCGGGACGATCCTCGGGTGCCCGACCAGCTCCGGATCGAGATGGCGGCCGCCGAGGGCCTGACCGAGGACAACACCACCATGACCGTCGTGTTCGCCTTCAACTACGGCGGTCGGGCGGAGATCGCTCATGCGGCTCGGCGTCTGGCGGAGGCCGCAGTGGCCGCCGACGTCGATCCTCGAGAGATCGACGTCGACGCCGTGGCGGGCCAGCTCTACCTCCCCGAGATGCCGGATCCGGAGTTGATCATCCGTACCTCGGGGGAGATGCGCATCTCGAACTTCCTCCTGTGGGAGGCGGCGTATGCCGAGTTCGTGTTCACCCCGGTGTTGTGGCCCGATTTCGATCGGAACGAACTGGCGCGGTGTGTCGACGAGTACCGGCGACGCGAACGACGGTTCGGTGGAGCGACCGACGCCGTCGCCGGGCCCAGGGACGGCACGTCGAGCTGACGCGGTACCATGCCGGACCCTTCGCGAGGACGTGCGTGATGCCCGCCGATTTCGACACCATCGTCAACCTGGCCACCAAACGTGGCTTCGTGTTCCAATCCTCCGAGATCTACGGAGGGCTGCGCTCGGCCTACGACTACGGGCCGTTGGGCGTCGAGCTGCTGCGCAACGTCAAGGAGCAGTGGTGGCGGTCGATGGTCCAGCTCCGGGAGGACGTCGTCGGCGTCGACACCGCCGTGATCCAGTCGCCCCTCGTCTGGGTCGCCTCGGGTCATGTCGCGTCCTTCTCCGATCCGCTCGTCGAATGCAAGGTCTGCCACAACCGGTTCCGGCTCGACAAGCTGGAGGATCCGAACCGGTGTCCCGAGTGCGGATCGTCGGATTCGTTCACCGAGCCAAGGGCGTTCGAGTTGATGTTCAAGACGCACATGGGTCCGGTGGCCTCGGAGGAGAACATCGTCTACCTGCGGCCCGAGACCGCGCAGGGGATCTTCATCAACTTCGAGAACGTCCGTCGCACCGCCCGCAAGAAGCTGCCGTTCGGGATCGCGCAGATCGGCAAGTCGTTCCGCAACGAGATCACGCCGGGCCAGTTCGTGTTCCGGACGCGGGAGTTCGAGCAGATGGAGATGGAGTACTTCTGCCGGCCGGAGGACGCCGACGAGTGGTTCCAGTACTGGCTCGAGGCGCGGCGCGACTGGTACCTCGATCTGGGGATGAGCGAGGACAACCTTCGGTTGCGCCCTCACGCGACCGACGAGCTCTCCCACTATTCGTCGGGGACCTACGACGTCGAGTACCTGTTCCCGTGGGGCTGGGACGAGCTCGAGGGCATCGCCAACCGCACGGACTTCGACCTCAAGGCCCACGCCGAGATGTCCGGCCAGGACCTCCGCTACTTCGACGCCGAGCGCAACGAGCGCTTCTATCCCTACGTCATCGAACCTGCCGCGGGTGCCACCCGGACGACGTTCGCGTTCCTCATCGACGCCTATCACACCGAGACGGTCCGGGGCGAGACCCGCGCGGTGCTTCGCCTCGACGCTCGGTTGGCGCCGATCAAGGTGGCGGTGCTTCCCCTCTCCAAGAAGGAGGAGCTGATCTCGGTGTCCCGAGAGCTGGCCGATTCGCTTCGGCCGCACTGGATGATCGAGCACGACATCACCCAGTCGATCGGTCGGCGCTACCGGCGTCAGGACGAGATCGGGACCCCGTACTGTGTGACCGTCGACTTCGATACCCTGGACGATCGCCAGGTGACCGTGAGGGAGCGGGACTCGATGGCCCAGGATCGGATCCCCATCGACCGGTTGATCTCGTATCTCGCCGACCGCCTGCCGTAGCCGACGGGGGTGGCCGCTGTGCCGGTGCCGGCGATGTCTCTGTCCGTCCCCTGGGATCGTGGGTGGCGACCGTGCCGTTCGCGACGGTCCCGAGCGGAGGGCGAATGGGTGGTCGGGACCTGATCAGGTGGTTTCGACGATCCGGCCGTCGGCGACGTAGAGGTTGCGGACGAGGCCGTCGGCCTTGATCAGCCTGCCGGTGAACGTCACCTGTTGGTCTCGGTCGAGACGGTCCGCAGCGTCGGGGGGAAACGCCACGATGGCGTCCACCTCGGTGTTGCCGTACAGATCGTTGGGGATCGTGGCGATGTGGATCTTCGTCTTGGTGATCGGTTCTCCGGGGAAGTCCATGTCGGAGGTGCTTCGGGTGGCTCGTTTGACGATGCCCTCCCAGCGGACGGACGTTCCGGCGTACCGTTCGTCGAAGCGTGCGTCCGTCTCGAAGGACAGCCGTCGTTCGGCGAACAGGTCCTGGGCGATCTCCAGCGGGTCGGTGGAGATCTGCGCATCGCGTGTGGTCGGGTGGTCGGCGGCGGGACGACCGGATCGTCCGGCTCGAGTGGCGTGCCATCCGGCGACGTCGGGGTCGGCGGGTAGGCGGTCGGCGAGTTCGTCGAGGATGGCGCCTGCTCCGGCGATGTCGCCGGCGGCCTGGAGGGGCTCCATCTGGGTCAACCGACCGTCGAGGTCGTCGGGGTGGGGTTGCACGGTCCCCCGCATGGCCTCGGCTGCCCGCCCTGCGTCGCCCTCGAGGCGGATCTCGACGGCTTCGTCGAGGCGGCGGGACAGCTCGGCGTCGGTGAGGGTGCGGCCGGTTGCGACGAGGCGTCGCACGGTGGAGACGATGACGTCGCGGTCCTTCTCGGCGCCTCTGGTGGTGAGCGTCGAGCCGGTGTCGGAGATCCGGAGGTTGGGGTGGGAGGCGAGGAGGCGCAGCAGCGCCATTTTCCGGGCCGGAGTCAAGAACGCGCGCAGGCCGTCGGGCTCGTCGGTGCGGATGGTGAAGCGATCGTCGAATTCGGCGTCTCCGATCTCCGTGTCGCCGACGCCGAAGATCTTGAGGACCCTGTGGATGCCCGATTCGTTGCGGAGCTCGAACGAGACGCCGACGGGTGGATAGGTGACGGTGTAGCGGGTGTACGTGGCGGAGTTCTCACCGGATTGCTGGGTGTAGGTGTACACCTCCACGGGAAGCCCCTGGAGGGTGCCTCGCAGTTGCGGTCGGCCGAAGAGGGTCGAGGGGCGGAACTCGACTCCGAGTTCTTCGGCTGCCTGGGCCCACGCGGTGTTGACGCGTTTGCGGCGGGCGGCTGCGGCACCGAGCGCGGCCCCGAAGACCAGGAGGATCAGGAAGAACACGACGATACCGACCACGTCGCCAGTGTAGGTTCCGGCGTCAGCCGCGGCCGTCGGTTTCGGTCCCGGCGATGGGTGGGATGCGCCCTTCGAAGTAGGTGGCCAGCACGACCACCGTCCGGCTCCGGCCGGGAACGATCCGTCGGATGTCCTCGAGGACCTCGCCGAGATGGTCGGACGATCGGGCTCGGACGGTCAGGAGGAGATCGAACTCGCCGGTCACCGCGTAGCAGTTCTGGATGTAAGGGATCCTAGCGAGCTCGGTGGCGACGTCCCCGAGGCCGTCGGGCCCGGCGTACTCGACACTGACCAGCGCCGTCACGGGCAGGCCAACGGCCTCCCAGTCGAGCGTGATCCGTGTGCCGCGGATGATCCCGCGGTCCTTGAGACGCTGGATGCGATGGTGGATCGTGGTGGCGGACACCCCGAGCCGGGCGGCGATCTGCCGGTACGGCGTGCGGGCGTTCTCCAGGAGGATGGAGATGATCGTACGATCCAGCGGGTCCATGGAATAACGATAGTACAGATTGTGTTGAGTACAATGCAACATTGTTCACATCGTCGAGGACGACACGAAGAAGGGAGGGCCCATGAACCCCGATGCCGCGTACCTGCTCGATCGCGCGCGGCGCCAGGCCGCAGCGGTCCTGGCCCGTCGCAACCGCACCTGACCGCCATCTCGATCCGAGTGAAGGGACGCCACCGACGTGTCCCTTCACTCGCGTCCGGGGGGACCACCGCGCACATCGGTCTATCTTCGGGGTATGTACTCGCGGGCCGACATCGACCGGGTCAGGGATCGGACCGATCTCGTCGAGCTCGCGCAGGAGATCACGAAGATCAAGCGTTCCGGGCGCTCGGTGATGGCGGTCTGTCCCTTCCACTCCGAGAAGACGCCTTCGCTGTCGATCGACCCGGCTCGGGGGCTCTACCACTGTTTCGGCTGCGGCAAGAGCGGCGACGTCTTCCGGTGGGTCCAGGAGACCCAGGGTCTCGACTTCACCGAGGCGCTCGAACTGCTGGCACGACGGGCCGGGGTGACGATCACCCCCGAGAAGGGCGCATCCCGCCGCCGCGACCGGCGCGAGGCGCTGGTAGCGGCGACCGAGGCCGCGGTCGCCTTCTACACCGATACCTTGAAGACCGGCGCCGATGCCGGCGCCGCCCGGGCCTACGTCCGCTCGCGGGGATACGACGGCGACATCGTCGATCGCTTCCGCCTCGGGTACTCACCGTCGGATTGGGACCGGCTGGTCGTCCACCTGCGGGAGCTCGGGGTCCGTGACGACGTGATGGTCGCCGCCGGGCTCGCCTCCCGGACTCGCAAAGGCGGCGTGGTCGACCGGTTCCGGGGTCGGTTGATGTTCCCGATCTTCGATCTTCGCGGTGACCCGGTCGGGTTCGGTGCCCGGCTGTTGGAGGGAGACGGGCCGAAGTACCTGAACTCCCCAGAGACGCCGATCTACCACAAGTCGCGACTGCTGTACGGGCTCAACTGGGCGAAGTCCGAGATCGTCCGATCGGGAGCCTCGGTCGTCGTCGAGGGCTACACCGACGTCATCGCCTTCCACCTGGCGGGCATGCCGGTGGCGGTGGCAACCTGCGGAACCGCCCTTGGGGTCGAGCACCTCGATCTCCTCCGTCGCTTCTCCGAACGGGTCGTCCTCGCCTTCGACGCCGATGAGGCGGGGACCGGCGCCGCGCTCCGGGGCTTCGAGAAGTCGGTCCCCGGGGACCTGGACCTGCGGGTGGCTGCGCTCCCCGAAGGTCGCGATCCAGCCGATGTGGTGGCGGACGGAGATGTCGACCGCCTCCTCGAGGCGATCGACGGTTCCGTGCCGCTGCTGCGGTTCCGCATCGAGCGGGAACTCGAGCGATTCGACCTCTCCGAAGCGGAAGGGCGAGGGCGAGCCGTGCGGGCCGCGGCGGCCTTGATCGCCCTGCATCCCGACGCGGTCGTTCGTCACGAGTACGCCGTGGTCGTCGCCCGCCGGACCGGCGTCGAGCTCGCGATGGTGGAGTCCGCGGTGCGCGGTGCGGGACGACCGGCAGCCGACCAGGGTCCACCGGCGGCCGCCGACGAGCCGCTGTCGGGCGTCGCCAAGGCGGAACGTGAGGTGCTGCGGCTCCTGCTCGCCAACGACCCCGCGATCCGGGATGCGGAGCTGTCGGCGGACATGTTCACCCGTCCCGACCATCGGCGCGCCTACGAGCTGATCGCTCCGGCGCTGGCCGGTCTGCGGCCAGGTGAGGCACCCGACCTCGGGTCGCTGATCGGCACCGACGGGTCGCCGCTTGCGGCCATGTTGCGGTCCGTGGCGTTGGATCGACGACCCCTCCCGGAGGTGGATCCGGTGATGAATCGCCTCAAGGAAGGTGCCCTTCAACGCCGAATCGATGAACTGCGGGTCGAGCTCGACGAACTCGACCCTTCCGATGAGAGGTATTCCGACACGTTCGCCCGCTTGATAGCGTTGGAGCGGCAGCGACGGGAACTGCGAGAGGTCGAGTGAACGAAACAGCCGAGCACGTCCTCGCCGAGCTCAAGGAACGCGGTCGTCAGCGCGGGTTCCTGATCATGAGCGAGATCCAGCAGGAGCTGGAGGACGCCGATGCTCCCGCCGAGTCCTTCGACGAGGTGTTCGTGGCGCTGCGGGAGGCGAAGGTCCCGCTGCGGGAGGACTCCGAAGACGCCCTCGCCGCTACGGCGTTGTCCACCGACGAGCTGGTGCACGTGTCGGATCCGGTGCGGATGTACTTCCAGGAGATCGGCCGGTATCCGTTGTTGACCTCCCAGCAGGAGGTCGAGCTCGCCATGCAGATGGAGACCGGGGCCAGGGCGGAAGAGAAGCTGGCTTCGGGGGTCGAGCTGGACGATGCCGAACGGATCCTGTTGGAGCGCCAGGTGCGCCTCGCCGACCGGGCCCGCAAGCGGCTGGTCGAGGCGAACCTCCGGTTGGTGGTGTCGATCGCCAAGAAGTACGTGGGTCGAGGCCTGTCGCTGTTGGATCTGATCCAGGAAGGGAACCTGGGGTTGATCCGGGCGGTCGAGAAGTTCGACTACCGCAAGGGATTCAAGTTCTCCACCTACGCGACCTGGTGGATCCGTCAGTCCGTCACTCGAGCGCTGGCCGATCAGGCGAGGACGATCCGGGTGCCGGTCCACATGGTCGAGACGATCAACAAGCTGGCCAAGGCCCAGCGGACGCTCATGCAGGAACTCGGGAGGGAACCGACGATCGAGGAGATCGCCATCGAGTTGGAGCTGGAGCCGTCGAAGGTGACGGAGTTGCGGCGGATCGCCCTCGATCCGGTGTCGTTGGAGACGCCTCTGGGTGAAGAGGCCGATTCGACGATCGGGGACTTCGTCGAGGACACCGATGCCGAAGTTCCGGTCGAGGCGGCGTCGTTCCGTCTCCTCCAGGACTACCTGAACCTGGCCCTGGAGGACCTCAACGAGCGTGAGCGCCAGGTGCTGGTGATGCGCTTCGGGCTGGCCGACGGGAAGGTGCGGACCCTCGAGGAGGTCGGTGCCCATTTCCGGGTGACGCGTGAGCGGATCCGTCAGATCGAGACGAAAGCCCTGGCGAAGCTGCGCCAGCCGGCCCGGGCTCGCAAGCTCGAAGGCTATCTCGAAGGCGCGTGACGTCCGTCCGTCAGTTCCCGGCTCGGTCCTTGACGGTGTCGGCGGCGGCGACCATGGAGTCGCCGACGATCTTCCTGACGGTTCGGGTCTTCCGGTCGGCGGTATCGAGGGCGTTCCGTACCTGCGGGTTCGCGGCCGCCGCGTCGAGGGCGGCCTTGAGTTGTTCGTAGCGGTCGCGCCCGGCTCGGGCACCGAGGACGTAGCCGATACCGAGGCCGAGGACCAGTCCGGTCTTGAACTTCATGACCCGATTCTGGCAGGGGTCTGGAGCCTGAGCGAAGGGAGGCCTACGGGAGTCGCTGTGATATCCTCCGGCCGCCCGTTGGCTTCATTCCGGGGTAGCTCAATCGGCAGAGCAGCGGACTGTTAATCCGTTTGTTGGGAGTTCGAGTCTCCCCCCCGGAGCCGTTCGCTCACGTCGAAGGGTCTCGGTCGGTAGCGGCGATCCCGTGGTCGGCGGCGACCGGGGGGAGGAAGGGTTCGCCGGTGCGGACCCAGAACCCGAAGATCGCGGCGGCGAACACGAGACTCAGCGTCGACAGATCGAGGGCCCGACCCCACAGGTCGAATTGTACGGCGGCGACGAACGGTCCGGTGGACAGACCGAGCGCCAGCACCAGCCCGATCATGGTCACGTCGCGATGGAACGGCGTCGACGCCAGCATCGCCAGGGGGATCATCAGGATCAACACGTCGTAGATGACGACGTGAGGCATGAACAGCAAGCCGGCTGTCAGCGCGAGTGCGATGTGCTGCACCGACGGTCCAGCTCCTGCGCGAATCCGGAGCGTCGCCACCGATAGAGGTATCCCGATCGCCACGACGCCGGTGAAGACGATCCACCGGATGGCTCCCTCGGAGCCGATCAGGAGCGCGACCATCCCAGGGAGTGACGCCTCGAGCGCCGGACTGGCCAGGTCGTTGACCGAACCGGCGAGAAACCTGAGCCATGACACCCACGAGCCAGCGATGGCCAACTCGGAGATGACGACCAGCGATGCCGTCGTCGTCGCCGCCCACGCGATCTGCCGCCGCCACCGCCGCGGATCGGCAACCCACAGCAGGGCGAAACCGGCGAGGAGATGCGGTTTCCATCCGGCTGCCGAGAGCCAGCCGCCGCTAGCTCGCTGGTTGTCTCGCAGCATCGCACCGATGACGAACGCCACCACACCCACCAGCAGGAAGGTGCTCTGACCCAACCCGAGCGCGACCGCCGAAGGGAACGAGATCATCGCCACGGCGACGGGACGCCACTCGGTGACGCCACAGGAGCGGAGCCCCGCCACCATGATGCCCAACCCGGCGAGCGTCCACAGCGCGAGGCCGGGGAGGGTCGGCAGGAACGTCCAGGGGATCATCGCCAGCGCCGCCCACGGCGGGTACACGAACCCGACCTGGGCGAGCTGGAGGAACTCGGCGGTGGCCGGCTGGTAGATCAGGTCTCCCCGCCCCGACCTCACCAGGTCGCCGGCTGCGACGAAGGCGCGGTAGTCGAGCCCGATCCTCCCCGGGTCACCGTGCATCCCGGCGTATGCCACCCTGACGAGATGGTCGAGCGAGATCGCCGCGACCGCCACGAGCGTGAGCCACACCATCGCACGGGTCACCGGCGACGGCTCGACGCCGCGTACGGCCGCGATCAGCCGCCGCGGCGACATGGCGAGATCGGATCGGGGTCCATGGCGATGGATTCGGCAGCTTCGTCGGGGCGGTTCATCGATTTTCTCGGTCGACGGTCCAGGCTACGCCATGGATCGCACCGACCGGCGTGCCGCCCACGTGAACGCCCACCCGCCGCCGATCACCTGGGCCGCGACGAACACCCAGTACCCGACGGACAGCACCACATCGGGGAGGTCCGCCGACCATGCCAGCAGGTACACGACCGATGCGGTAGCCGGCATCGCCAGGAGTACCACCGTGTCGCGAAGGCGTACCTCGCCGGCCAAGCGGGCGATGACCGATGGTTCGCCGGCGGGGATCCCGGCCCGGCTCCGACGTGCCAGCCAGGCCGTGGCGCCGAGCAACGCCGCCAGTTTCAGCGGCGCCCACGGGACCGCAGGCAGGACCGCGACCGCCATGTAGGCCAGCGAGCCGAGGACGAGGATCGCCGTGGCGATCCGCCCGGGGCGCCACCCCTCATCCGGCCAGACGAACCCGATCCCCCAATGGGCGACCGCCAGGACCGCGCCGACCACGAAGGCGTACGCGGCGAACTCCGGCGGCGACATCACCGCCGCGCCGGCGATCTCGGCCGGAGGATCGGCCAACGACGCCACGATCGCCCAGAACCCCCACAGGCCTCCCACGACCGCCGCCGCGGTCACCAGGGTGCGGCGGCGACCCTCGACGAGCAGCTTGCGGGTGAGGTACCAGAAGCCCGCGAACGCCAACATCCCGTGCCATCCGACGAACAGTGCCGCGAGCACCGGGAACGGACCGTCGGCGTAGATGATCGGGGTCAACACGCCCTCGACGACGAAGGCGAAGACCGCTCCGGCCAGGACGACCTGGTGGATGCGCGTGGCCGGGATCAGCGCCATCGCCCAGAGCCCCGCCAGTGTCGGGATCAGGTAGAACAGGGCGATCTCGAAGATGTTGCCCGCCGTCACGCCACCCCAGTACCAGTACACGCGCTCGGAGGCCATCACGACGATGGTCGATGTCAGGTAGGCGAACATCGCCAAGGAGACCCAGCGAGCCCAGCGGACGGTTCGTCCGCCGGTTCGTGGCTTCGATGATCCCTCGGTGAGGTGGATCCCCATGGGGCGCTCCCGGCTCGTCGGATACCTCCACGATCGGTCAGGTCGATGACGCCGACATGAGACGCCGATGAACGCCCGATGAGAACGCCCGGATCAGTCCGATACCCCGGCCTGGCCGACCAGTCGGGTCGGTGTGACGAACACGACCAGCTCGCCGGGAACGGCGTTGCGTCGACCGAACTCGTCGGCACGGGTGTCGCCCACGTAGCGGCGGCTCGTCTCGGTTGCCCACCAGAGGAGCTCGTCGGGATCCGAGGAGAAGCTGGCGTCGCCGTCGAGGCGCGCCCAGGCGAAGGGCATCTCTTCGACGTCGGTGAGGAGCGAGATCCGAGGGTCCCTCTGCATGTTGCGAGCCTTGAGGGTCGTCGAGCCGGTGAGGAACACGGCGCGGCCCTGTTCGTCGAAGGTGAACCACACGGCGGCGATGTGCGGGCGGCCGTCGGACCGTACCGTGGCCAGCTTCCCGGTCTTGGAGCCCTCGAGCATGAAGGCCCGGATCTCGGGCTCGGTCATCGCGTGTCCCATCTTCCTCCTCGTCGACGGTCTCGAGGGGAAACGGACCGGCGGGGCCGTCGATTCCGCGGATCGGTCGATGTCGGCAGGTCGGCGCCGGGATTCAGGAGTGAATGCTGCTGCGTTTCACCCGACAGGTTGAACATCATGTTCATCGCACTCCTCATCAACGATCCGGGCACACCCGTCGCCGTGGCTGCGGCCGTCGGTGTCGGTGGGGTCTCGGTGGCCGTCCGCACCTGGTGGCATCGCCGCCGGATCGGGCGCCTCGACCTGAGCCGGATGAAGCGCTACATCTGACCCGACCGTCACCGGGTCGTCGCGAGCTGCGGGCCCAACGCTCGGAGATAGGCGGCGACGTCGTCGGAGCTCAACGTGCCGACGACGGCGCCGGTGTCGTCGACGACGACGAGCCGGTCGGCGTCGGTCTCTTGGAGACGCTCGACCGCGGTCCACAGATCCGTCTCCGTCGACACCTCGGCGGCTTCGCCGATCGCATCCATCACGTCGCGAACCGTCGTCGACGGCCATCGCCCGCGTGGCACCCGGTCGAAGCGCCGCCGCGATGTGAGCCCGACCACCTGCTCGCCGTCGCGCACGACGAACGTCCGTTCCGTCGTCCCGAGGATGTGCCAGTCGGCCAGCTCTTGGAGGGTCGTGTCCGCCGACAAGAACGCGTAGTTGCGTTCCATCGCCTCGGCAACGCGATGCCGCTGCAGGATCTCCTTCACGTGGAGCTGTTGGATCTGGGCGACCGCTGCGCTCTCGAGGAACCATCCGATGAACATGACCCACAGGCCGTCGTAGAGATCTGCCCCGGCCACCAGCCAGATGCCGGCGAAGATGAGCAGGTAGGCGAAGGCTCGTCCGATGTTGGCGGCGACGATCGTTGCCCGACGGGGGTCGCCGGTCCGTTGCCAGATGACCGCTCGGAGGACGTTGCCGCCGTCGAGGGGGAACCCGGGGATCAGATTGAAGATCGCCAACACCAGGTTGATCAGCGCCAGATACGAGACGATCGCGTAGACGAACTCGACCGGCGCCACGGCGAAGCGCAGCGCCCAGAAGACGACGGCCACCGCCAACGACGTCAACGGGCCGACGAGCGCGATCCAGAACTCCTCGCTGCCGCGGTCCGGGTCGCGGACCATCTCCGAGACGCCCCCGAAGATGAACAGCGTGATCCGCTTCACCGGTACCCCGTAGTGCCTCGCCACCAGCGAGTGGCCGAGCTCGTGGACCAGCACGCTGGCGAACAGCAGGAGTGACGTGATGGCGCCTGCCGCCCAGTAGGTGACCGGCGTCCATCCGGGGAACCCGGCGGGGTAGTAGCCGACGGCCAACGTCCACGAGAGCAGGCCGACGATCAGGAACCATGAGAAGTCGAGCTCGAGCGGGATCCCGAAGATGGTGCCGATCCGGATGTGCCGGCCCGTGAGCATGGTCGCCTTCCTGATGGGCCGGTCAGGATACCGAGGGTCGAACGTCGATCGCCGACCGAGACCCCGGCCCGTGAAGATCCCCCCAGGCGATCCTGCGGTACCGGCGTCTCGATCGGCGATCCTGCCTGTGGTGGAGGACGATCCGACCCGTACGTTCGGTGTGCCTGTCGGCCGGTCCCCGGATCGGACAAGGGGTCGTGAACACGCCGGCGGTGTGGCCGACAGCGTGGACGGGCCGTCGAGGTCCGCGACGCGGATCGGCGGCTCCGCTCGACCGGTCGGGTACCGGTACCGGCCGGAGGTGGGGGTCGGGGCCGTTCGCACGGATGCGGCGGCACCGGCCTCCACCCGAGCGCGTCCTACCCTGACGCCGGTGATCGATCGGGTCGAGTACCACGAGATCGAGGTGTCGCTGCGACGGCCGTTCGTGACCGCGGCAGCGGCCGTCCGGACGCGTCGGTCGATCCTGGTGGCTCTCCACGGCGATGGGACGACCGGATGGGGTGAGGCGGCACCGTTCCCGGGAGCCGGGGTGGACGGGATCGACGGGGTGTGGGACGCGTTGTCCTCCGGTGAAGCGGAGCGTTCGGCACTGGCTGCCGCGGCGTGGGGAGAAGCCGCCGCCGATCTGGCCGCTCGGCGGGCAGGGGAGCCGCTCTGGCGCCGACTGGGCGGATCGGGATCGCCGCTGGTCGCCTCGCTCGCCATCGGGATGACCGAGGATCCCGTCGCCGCCGCCGCCGAGGCGGTCGCTGCGGGCTATCGCCGGGTGAAGCTGAAGGTGGCGCCGGGAAGGGATCTCTCGACCGTGGCCGCCGTCCGGGCGGCGTTCCCAGACCTCGAGGTCGGCCTCGACGCGAACGGCGGCTATACGCCGTCGGTGGACGACGTCCCCGGCGAGCTCGCCGACCTCGGCGTCGCCTATCTCGAGCAGCCGTACCCGGTCGGCGCCGAAGCCGAGACCGCGACGTTGCGTCGACGCTTGCCGATCCCGATCGGCCTCGATGAGTCCGTGACCTCGCCGGCGGCGGCGGCCCAGATCGTCGAACGGGGCGCCGCCGACGTGCTGGTCGTCAAGCCCGGCCGTCTCGGCCTCGACGGCTCCCTGGCCGTCCATGCCCTCGCGGTCGACGCCGGCCTCCACACGAAGGCGTCGGGGCTCCTCGAAACAGCCGTCGGTCGGGCTCACACCGCGGCGCTCGCGACGCTCCCCTCGATGGCGTTCTCCGACCTCGCCAGGGGGATGGACGTCTTCGCGGTCGACCCGGGGGGAGCCGCAGCGCCGCTCGTCGACGGGACGCTGCGACCGGCGGACCGCCCCGGCATCGGCATCGAACCCGATCTCGGGCTCGTCGAGGTCATCCGCTCCGCGGCTCGTGCCGTTCGATGAGCTGAGATTGGGCCACCCTGCCGATCCGATCGCGCTGGTCGAACAGCTCGGTGTCCGCGAACCCGATCCCGTTCGGATGCTGGTAGGCGACCGATCGCATCCCCAGCCATTCGCCATCGATCTCGCGATGGAGATGCAGCGTCAGGTCCGGGTTGACGTACAGCCATTGCCGCGGGTCCACGGCGCCTGAGTTCCCATTGCCCATGTCGGCCAGCGCCGCCATACGCGCCAACGGGGAGGTCGGCTCTCCCGACACGACCGGCACCATGAGGCGGAACCACGACAGGCCCGGACCGGGTCGGAGGAAGCTGTTGTCGATGCTGCGGATCTCGATGGCGTCCATGTGGAACCGGCGGAGCGGACCCCAGTCGACGGGCAGGGACCGCCAGTCGAGCAGTGCCCCCGCCTCGGGGCCCGGAGGGGGCTCCCACGGCGGGTTCGGCGACGGTGGGAGGTCTGCATGCTGGAGCCGGATCTTGAGCCCCCGGGCCCGGGCCACCTCCACGCCGTCGGAGAACAAGGTGGCGGTGGCGAGTT
The DNA here is from genome assembly GCA_026985095.1 of Acidimicrobiia bacterium. Taxonomy (GTDB): domain Bacteria; phylum Actinomycetota; class Acidimicrobiia; order Spongiisociales; family UBA5794; genus JALSQW01. Next base: position 59,937 of record JALSQW010000020.1, read on the forward strand.
GGATCCGACGCCCGTCCCGGAGCACCGCGGTGTCGACGGTGAGGGGCGTCAAGGGCACCTCACGGAACAGGTCGACGGTGAGCCGTACCACCTCCATCGGGCGTTGGGTGGGGATCCGCTCGATGGCTCGTGCGAGCAGCGCCGTGGGCGGGCCACCGTGTTGGGCGTCGTCGGACCATCCGCCGCGGGTCAGGTCCGATGGCAGGACGAGGTCGCCGTCGACGGTGAACAGCGCGTCGGGGTCCGGCTCCATGGCCGGGAGCGTAGTCGGCGGCTATCGCTCGACCGGCAGGCCGAGGCCTCGACTGATGACGAGCCTCTGGATCTCGTTGGTGCCCTCGCCGATCTCCAGGATCTTGGCGTCGCGGTACTGGCGGGCGACCGGTGTCTCGTCCATGAACCCGTAGCCGCCGAAGATCTGGGTGGCTTCTCGGGTCGCGGTGACCGCCGCCTCGGCCGCGTACAGTTTGGCGACCGCCGCGGCCTGTTTGAAGGGCAGCCCCTGGTCCTTGAGCCATGCCGCCTTGTACGTCAACAGCCGGGCGGCCTCGGTCATCGTCTCGAGGTCGGCGCATTTGAAGGCGATCGCCTGGTTCGCGCCGATCGGTCGACCGAAGGCTGTGCGCTCCTTGGCGTACGCGACGGAATGCTCGAGGCACGCCTGGAGGACACCCGTCGCCATGGCCGCCACCGCGATCCGTCCGTCGTCCAAGATGGCGAGGAACTGGTGGAACCCGCGTCCCCGTTCGCCGAGCAGGTTCTCCTTCGGCACCCGACAGTCGTCGAACCGAAGGCCATGGGTGTCCGACGCGTGCCATCCCATCTTCCGGTACGGCGGTTCGACGGTGAGCCCGGGGGTGTCCGCAGGAACGACGATGGTGGAGATCTCGTCCTGGCCGGTGCGGGCGGTGATGGTCACCAGCGAGGTGATGTCGGTACCGGAGTTGGTGATGAACGCCTTCGAGCCGTTGATGACCCATTCGTCCCCGTCGAGGATCGCCCGGGTCTTGGTCGCTCCGGCATCGGATCCGGCGTCGGGCTCGGTCAGGCCGAACGCCGCCAACGACCGGCCCGCGACGAGGTCCGGCAGCCAGCGTTCCTTCTGCTCGGGTGACCCGTAGACGGCGATCGGATTGATGCCGAGGCCGACCCCGGCCTCCAGCGTGATCGCCATCGATTGGTCGACCCGGGCGAGTTCCTCGATGGCGATGCACAACGTCGTGAAGTCCGCCTCGGATCCCCCGTACTCGGCGGGGAACGGGAGACCGAAGAGCCCCAGCTCACCCATCTTCAGGACCGTCTCGGTCGGGAACTCGTGGGTGCGGTCCCACTCCTCGGCGTATGGCGCGATCTCGGCCTCGGCGAACTCGCGGACGACCTTCCGAAACGCCTTCTGCTCGTCGCTGAACTCAAAATCCACGCCCCTGCGCTCCTCCTCGCGAACGCCCCCAGGCTACCGTCGGCCGCGTCGGCTCCCGGCGGCGCGTGCCGGTCCTAGGCTGACGGTCGTGGATACCGCCGTCGCCCTCGTCCAGAGCTACCTGTACATGAACGGGTACTTCACGGTGACCGAGTATCCCGTCCTGGAGCTGCTCGACTCGGGTGAGGTGCGTACCGTCACCGACGCCGACATGCTGGCCGTGCGGTTCCCCGGGGCAGGTCGGGTTCTGGCCGGGGATCATCCGACCAAGGGTTCGCGGATCGAATGCGACCCGGCGCTCGACATCGCCGACGACCGGATCGACCTCATCATCGCCGAGGTCAAGGAAGGCCGAGCCGAGATCAACGCCGCCGCCCGCGATCCGGAGGTGATCCACGCGATCTTGCATCGGTTCGGTCGGGTCGACGAAGCGACCGCCGAGGACCTCGTCGAGCAGCTCGTGTCGTCGGGCGAGGCGCTGCACCCCGCCGGGATCCGGGTGCGGTTGATGTCGTTCGGTTCCCGACCTCCCAAACACGGCGCCGACGGCTACACGTGGATGTCGTTGGGACACATCGGCGGCTTCATGCACACCGTGATCTCCGACAACTGGCCCGCGGCGCAGGCGATCCAGTCCAAGGACCCGGCCCTCGGGTTCCTGCTCCTGTTGGAGAAGGCCGTCCGCGGCGAGGATTGACGTGTTCGACGTCGTGCTCCACATGCCCGAGATCCCGCAGAACACCGGGAACCTGATGCGCCTCACCGTCAACGTCGGGGCTCGACTCCATCTCATCGAGCCGCTCGGGTTCTCGCTCGACGACGCTCGGCTTCGGCGTGCCGGGCTCGACTACCGCGAGTACGCCGAGGTGGCGCTGCACCCGGACTTCGGAGCCTTCCTCGCCGAGGTGTCCCCGGCGCGGATCTTCGCGTTCACTCAGCACGCGACCCGACGCTACACCGAGGTCGCATACCAGCCCGGCGACGTGCTCGTCTTCGGTCGCGAGTCGGTCGGGTTGCCGGTCGACGTGATGGAGCATCCCTCGATCACCGATCAGGTGCGGATCCCGATCGCTCCTGGCGGCCGGAGCCTCAACTTGGCCAACGCCGTCGCGGTCGGTGTCTACGAGGCATGGCGGCAGCTCGGCTTCCCCGACGTCGGGTAGCGTGTCGCGCATGGTGCACCGATTCCCGATCGCGGTCCGCTTCTATGAACTCGACCCGTACAGCCACCTCAACCACTCGGTGTACATCCAGTACTTCGAGACGGCCCGGATCGACCTGCTCGCAGAGGCGGGGTTCGACTTGACCGAGATGGCCGATCGGGGAAGGATGATCGTCGTCACCGAGATCCGAACCCGGTTCCTGGCATCGGCCACCATGGGCGACGAGGTCGTCGTCGAGACCGAGGTGGTCGACACGAAGCGGGTCACGACCCGGTGGCGCCAACGGATGTACCGGGACGGCGAGCTGATCGCCGAACAGGACCTCTTCGCCGCGATGACGAACCTCGGGGGGAGACCGGTGCGTCTCCTGCCCGAGTTGGTCGCGGCGTTGGAGCCGTACCGAGTCGACGAGCCCAGCGAGAAGACCGACGAGAAGGGATGACGATGGCCAAGCAATACGAGATGAACGGGTTCCGGAGGGCGGCGAATGCGTTCGTGTCGTGGCTCGCCCGGCGGGGCCGAGGGCCGGCCTTCGAGCTCGTCACGATCGGACGCCGCAGCCACGAGCCCCGTACCGTGCCGGTCACGCCGGTGGAGGTGGACGGGGACCGATATCTGGTGTCGCCGTACGGAGACGTGGGATGGGTGCACAACATCCGGGCTTCCGGGACCGCGACGTTGCGGCGAGGCGGGCAGGCCGAGTCGATCACGGTGACCGAGGTCGGACCGGAAGAGGCCGGACGGGTGCTCGCGGTCTACCACGCGCAGGTCGGGAAGATCGTCCATCCCTACTTCGACGTTCCGGCCGTCCCGACCGTCGAGGACTTCGTGGCCGAGGCGGCGGCCCATCCGGTGTTCCGGATCGAACAGGTCGTCACGTAGCGGGTGCCGTGGTTCGGTCGATGTCGGGCGCCGTCACCGACGCCGCAGGCGGCCCGTAGAGTTCCCAGGTGATACCCGGAGGTGGCCGTGCGACCGATCCGTGTCGCCCAATGGAACGAACTCGAACCGGACCGGCCCCACGGCGTCCTCGTCGAGGGCGTCGATGTGGTCGTGATCCGCTGGCCTGAAGCCGACCGCGTGTCGGTCCTGTACGGACGATGTCAGCATCGGGGGGCGTTACTGGCCGACGGGACGATCGAGGGCGACAACCTCGTGTGCGGGCTGCACGGCTGGGACTACCGCTTCCGGAGCGGCGTCTCTGAGTACCACAACGACGAGCGTCTCGAGCGGTTCACGGCGTGGATCGAAGACGACGCGGTGTGGGTGGATGGCGACGAGATCGTCGCGTGGCGGGCCGACCATCCCCAGCCGTGGAAACGTGACGAGTACCAGGGCGCCTACCGGGATCACACCGGAACGCCGGCCGAGCCGTTCGTCGCGGAGATCGACGAGCTCGCCGCCCACGGCCTCGATCGGGTCGGGCACCACGGCCCGATGGTGGCGATGGGCGTGCCTCGCACCGACCTGCCGACGTGGGACGGTCTCCAGATCCTCACCGCCCAACTCGCTCGGCCCCCGCTGCTCGACGACGAGGAGGTCGCCACCGGGTTGGTGATCGGCCCCGCGGCGGCGAAACCGCTGCGGTTGGACATCCCGATCCTCGTCTCCGACATGAGCTTCGGGTCGCTCTCGCAGGAGGCGAAGGTGGCGCTGGCCCGGGGAGCGGAGATGGCCGGGACGGGGATCTGCTCGGGGGAGGGCGGCATGCTGGAGGAGGAACACGCCGAATGCAGTCGCTACCTCTACGAGCTGGCCTCAGCCCGATTCGGGTTCTCGTGGGAGGTGCTGGACGGTGTGCAGGCGTTCCACTTCAAGGGTGGGCAGGCCGCGAAGACCGGCACCGGCGGGCATCTTCCCGGCACCAAGGTGACGCCCAAGATCGCCGAAGTGCGAGGCATCCCGGTCGGGTTGCCCGCCGTGTCGCCATCTCGGTTCCCCGAATGGACGTCCCCGGCGGAGTTCGCGGCGTTCGCCGCCGAGGTGCGGGAACGCACCGGAGGGATCCCGGTCGGGTTCAAGCTCGCGGCCCAGCACATCGAAGCGGATCTCGACGCCGCCCTCGAGATCGGCGTCGACTACGTCATCCTCGACGGTCGGGGAGGAGGCACGGGCGCTGCTCCGAAGCTGTTCCGGGATCACATCGCGGTCCCGACGATCCCGGCGCTCGCCCGGGCCCGTCGCCACCTCGACGCCCGCGGTGCCGACCGTGTGACGTTGATCGTGACCGGAGGTCTTCGAACCGCGGCGGACTTCGTGAAAGCGCTCGCCCTCGGTGCAGACGGGATCGCCGTGGCGAACGCGGCGCTGCAGGCGATCGGTTGTCTCGGTATGCGTGCATGCAACACGAACAACTGTCCCGTCGGGATCGCCACCCAGCAGGAGCATCTTCGGGCCCGTCTACCGGTCGATGACGCCGCCCGGAGACTCGCCCGGTTCTTGGGAGCGACGGTCGAGCTGATGCAGGTCATGGCGCGGGCGTGCGGGCATCGGCGGCTGGCGGATCTCTCCCCGGCGGATCTGACGACCTTCGACCGGGACATGGCCGACCTGGCCGGCGTCGCGTTCGGAGGTGTCCGGTAGATCCTGCTCGGGTGCGACGATCAAGCTCGCTCGGCGACCCCATGGATGGCGACGATGATGGGGAACGCCTCGTCGTCGTCGGCGAGGTCGGCGGAGGCTTCGATACGGACGGTGCCGAAGATCGGTTCCTCGCCGAGGGGATGCACGGCGAGGTCGTCGGGGAGATCCTTCGTGCAGGTCCGCGGCATCACCATGAACGCCTCGTCTTCGGCGACGAGGAAGGACAACGCGGTGAGGGTGTCGGAGAAGCGGTGGCGGATCGTCGGTCGGTGGGCGGGGCGGGAGAGGAGTTTGAGCAACGGGCGGTCGACGAGCGGGCCGGTCGGTCCGGCGACCAGCTCCAGGTCGACGAGCCGGTCGGTGGTGACGCGGACCCCGGCGTCGCCGAGGTCGTGTCGGGAGACGACCATGAGCTGATCCCGCCCGACGTCGATCGTCTCGATGCCGTCGATGTCGTGTTCTCCCGGCCAGGCGAGGCGGAGCCGGATGTCGGCGTCGTCGGTGGGTGGGACGAACCGGAGGTGGTCGTGTTCGACGGCGTCGCGGAGGGCGCGGGCCACCTCCGTGGCGAGCGCGGCGCCGATCCCCGGGTCGACGGCGAGTCGTAGGTACGGTGGCCGTTCGTCGGGTGGGGGCATCGGGTCGGGCTCGTCGACTCGCGGTTGGGGCTCGTCGTCGCGGGTCCGTCCCAGGATGCCGCCGAGTCGGCGCTGACGTCGTTCGCTCATGTCCCCTCCTGCCCGGTCGATGCTACCCCCTCGACGGCCGGCGGAGGGAGGACCGTGCGGTCAGCCGTGACGTCGGCCCGTCGTCAGGCGAGACGGCGCGGGAGCGATCCGCAGATCGATGAGATCGTCGTGTCGGCCATCGGGTGAGAAGGCCGAGTCCAAGGCGAGCACGAGCCCGAAGACCTCCGGGTCGTCTGCCGCTGGTCGGGTCGTCACGACCTCGATCGGGCGCGTCGCCGGCAGGTCCGTGATGGGCAGATCGGTCTCGAGGCGGTCCACGTCGTCGGCCGAGGCGATGACGACCGTGCCGGTCCGGACGGCCAGGTCGACGGCTCGGTGCAGGTCGACGGCGGTGTGGAGCACCTCGCCGACCCGGCCGATGGCCGATGCGGCGTGGAGTGCCCATGCGATCGCCACGGCACCGTCCTCGACGACCGTGATCGGCAGGGGCCCCTCGGGGGGGATGCGCCCGACAGCGACGAGCCGGTCCGCGATCAGCGGCATCGCCTCCACGGTCGGGTCGGGTCGGCGATCGGGGCCGGCGACGACGACGGCGAGCGTGACGGCGACACCGAGCTGCGCTCGCAGCTCGGAGGCGGATCCCGACACGAGCCGGATGCGTTCGGTCCCGACCGCAATCGCCGTTTCGGTCACGGTGCGAGCGACGCGGTCGGGCAGCCCTCGGTCGAGGCCGACGGTGATCACCGCGGGTTCCTGCGACGATGCGGCGGGCATGGATGGCGATGCGGCGGCGTCGGTGGTGTGGCGGGTCCACAGGGCGAGCATGGCGGGAAGGACGACGATCGCAGCGACGAGTGCCAGGGAGATCATCACGACCGTCAACACACCGTAGGAGGCGAACATCGGCATGGGGGCGAACGTGAGGGCGCCGAACCCGGCGACGGAGGTGGCGGACGATCCAAGCAACGCCACGCCGGTTCCGGCGCCGGCGCGACGGGCCGCCTCGACCGGCTCGGCCGTGTGCTCGTACTCTTCGACGAACCGATGGGTCAGGTGGGTCGCGTAGTCGATGCCGATGCCGACCGATACGGCGCCGATGATCGCGGTCACGACGTTGATCGAGTAGCCGAGTGCCTGCATGGCCCCGTACAGCCAGGTGACCACGAGGAGGATCGGGATGGTGGTGATGCCTCCGAGGCGGAAGGACCGGAAGAACGCCGAGGCGAGCAGCAGGCAGGCGACGACCGCGATCGGGAGCGACCACAGCATCGACCGGAAGATCCCGCCGAGTTGTTCGTCTCGGTAGATCGCCGACCCGGTCACGATGACCCGTCCCGGTGGGGTCATCTCGGCCAGGGTGGCGCCGAGGTCGTCGACGAGCGGCTGCAGGTCCGCCCTGGCGCCGCGCACGTTCGCTTGGGAGGAGCTGTCGGGGATCTGGACGACGATCTGGGTCGCTGCGAGCCCGTCATCTCCGAGCCACAGGGCGGGGGCGATCCGTTCCTGGTTCCACCCTGGCGGGTAGTCGCCGGCGACGATCCCGGCGAGTGCGGCGGAGGCGTCGGGAGGATCGACGCCGGCGTCTGAGAGAAGGTCGAGGTAAGGGGCGTCGACCAGGACCGTCCCATCGAAGGTGTGGGCGAGGTAGGCGGTGTCGAGGTCGCGGAGCCGACGCACGAAGTCGGTGATGGCCTCGATGGTGGTCTCGTCGGTGAGGTCGCCTTCGACGTAGATGGTGGCCGGTTCGCCGCCGTCGTCGCCGAAGTAGCGGTCGACCTTGTCGAGGGCGACGACGAAGTCCGACCCCGGGTCGAGGTAGTCGGCGGCGTCGAAGCGGACCTCGAGGTGCGCCGCAGACCACAAGGCGGTTGCGGTCACGACGCCGGCGACGGCAAGCGTCCACGTCGGGTGATGGGCGACGGCGGCGACCGCGCTTCCCAAGATCCGAGATCGGGTCGAGACGGCCGCATGATTACCGGGCGGCGGCTCGCGCCCGTCGGCCGTCGAGGTATGGCGGAGGGGCACGCCGATCGCCGCGGCGGTCCACACGGCGAGGGCGACGAGTCCGGCGATGGGGTCGACGAACACGAGGAGGAGCACCACCGCGGTGGCGCCGAAGGCTGCGGCCACCGACGCGCCGAGCTCGGCCTTCGGGTCGGCGAACCGACCGAGGGTGCCTCGTTGCTCCTCGAGGCCGACGATGGCGTTGGGGACGACGATGCCGAGGACCACGAACGCGGAGAAGGCGGCGATGGCTGCGGCGATCCCGAACTGGCGGACCGACTCGATGGGTGACGACAGGTTCGAGAGGAACGCTGCAGAGTCGGTCGACATCGCCAGCGTCAGGGCGCCGATGACGCCGGCGAACCCGGCGATGAAGGCGGTCCTCGGGCCACGCCGGATGCGGCGTTCCTCTTCGTACCGGCTGAAGCTGTGGAAGAACGAGTCGACGCCGAAGGAGATCATCGAGATCGGTACGAGCGTGGCGAGGATCTGGTCGTTCTCCAAGCCGATGAGGTTGGCACCGCCCTTGAGCCAGATCATCAGCACGGCGAGCCCGCCGCCGGCGCCGACGACGGCCCAGTAGCTGCGGTAGGTGAGGCCGACGATGAGCAGGACGATGAGGAGGGCGGCGCCGATGAATGGCCCGGCCGCGGTGCCTTGCTCGATGGAGGTCAAGTTGAGGTCCGCGGCGACGAACCATGTCGTCCAGCCGTCGCTGCTCATCGCCGTGCGCAGTTCCCTGGCGTACTCCTCCTTGCGGAGATCCTCCGAGCCGATGGCGACGAGGCCGGCTCCGCCGCCCAAGGAGGCGTTGTCGACAGCGACGGTGGCGAAGAGCGCGGGTGCGTGCCAGGCGCCGTCGCGTCGTTCGGCGCTCGCCGCAAGGCCGACCTCGGTGGGATCGACACGAGCGAGGACCGCATCGATGGCGGTGGCGATCTCGGCGTCCGAGGCGTCGTCGAGCCGACCGCCGGAGGTTCCGATGGCGGCGGCGATCTCGTCGACGATCGAGTGGAAGCCGAGGGTGCCGAGTGCGGGGTCGACCACGAGGTGGCGCCCCGCGTCGGGATCGTTCCGGATGGACTCCATGGTCGCCCACAGGTCACGCACCGTCCTCGGGTCGAGGACGTCGGGGGCTTCCACGAGGACGAAGTAGCGATGGACGGGATCGGCGAGCCGCTCGTCGATGAGGCGCTGGGCTTCCACCACGGGCCCTTCGGGGGCTTGTGACGCGGTGGTCGTCGGCTGCATGAACACCATGGGCCATGCCAGGGCGGCGGTGATGGCTGCGGTGACGACGAGCGTGGCGCTCCGGTGGTCGGCGAGGAAGGCGCCGACGCGCGCCCCCCACCTTGCCTCCCGCGGCTCGCCGTCGATGCCCCTTCTCATCGCAGCTGTGTCGGTCGCCGCGGCCGGCAGGTTGAGAGTTCTCTCAAGCGGCCGCCGTGGGTGTCCGATGGTCGACCAGAGCCCATGCGAAGGGGTGTGGGCCGAACCGAGGGGAGTACGGATGGGTTTCGTACGCACGTCGCTGGCGCGCGCCCTGCTGGCGCGGATGAAGGTCCCGAGGGACGTCGCACGGTTCGGGTTCAAACGGTACGGCGGCCGACTGGCCGTTTCGACGGACGCCGAGGAGGTGACCTTCAATGAGCTGGAGCGTCGGGTGTTGGGCCTGGTCGGGGCCTGGCGGGATGAGGGGATCCGGAAGGGGACGCCGGTCCTGAGTGTCTTGCCCGACGGCGTCGCGCAACTCGTGGTGCGCCTCGCCGCCAACGAGGCCGGGGTCCTGTTGAGCCAGTTCCCCCCGACGGTGGCGAAGACGCAGCTGGAGGTGGCGCTGGAGTCGGCGCCGCCGGCGCTGGTCATCGCCCATCCCGACACGGTCGACGTCGCCGAATCGATGATGGGCCGCTACCCGGTGTGGTTCGTGGGTGACGAGTTCGATGCTCGGATCGCCCGCAGCGAACCGCGGTGGTCCGATGAGCCGCTGGGTCCCGGCGACCTGATGGGGATCGGCTACACGAGCGGCACGACCGGGAAACCGAAGGCGGTCATGGCCGAACACGGCAAGCTGGTCAGGAGCATGCGTCTGGTGGTCGCCAACGTCGGTGTTCCCAAGCCGGGAGACCGCCCCGACACGTTCGTGGTGGGGATCCCGCTGATCGGTGCGGGGAGCGGTGCCGTGCTTCCCGCGTTGCTGTCGGGCAGCGCCATCGTGCTGCCGCCCGAGTACCGGGCCGACCTCGTCGCCGAACGGGTCGAGGCGATGCGGGCGACCCGTACCTTCGTCACCCCCTCGACGCTCATCGACATGTTGGAGCTCCCTGCGACGGCGGGGCTGGGTTCGCTGCAGGCCATCATCTACGGCTCCGAGCAGACGCCGGCCGCAAAGGTCGCCGAGGCGCTGGGGCGGTTCGGTCCGATCCTCCAGCAGGGGTACGGCTCGGCCGAGTGCTATCCGCCGATCACGATGCTCCAGGCTTCGGATCATGTCGTCGACGGTGAGCCGGCTCCTCCCGAGGTGCTGTCGTCGGTGGGTAGGGTCGTCAGGGGAGTGGAGGTACGGATCGTCGACGTCGACGGTCGGGAGCTCCCGGCGGGGGAGATCGGCAGGATCGACGTCAAGAGCCCGACGGTGTTCGGTGGCTACTTGGATCGCCCCGACCTCACCGCGGCGGTGTTGCGCGACGGGTGGTTCCTCATCGGGGACGTGGGCAGGTTCCTTCCCGATGGACGCCTTCAGGTGATGGGGAGGGAAGCCGACGTGTTGAGGCGCTCCGGGAAGGCCGTCTACCCTCGTTTCCTCGAGGAGGTCGCCCATGGGCACCCCGGGGTGAAGGAGACGGCGTACGTGCAGGTCCATGATCGGTTGGTGCTGGCGGTGTCGCCACGCGCAGCGTTCCGGAACGGCCCGCCGGCCGCGTTCGAGGAGGATCTGCTGGAGTTCCTGACCGAGCGGGTCAGCGCCGGGGACCTGCCGGACGAGCTGGTCGTGTTCGACGAGCTCCCGCGGAGCGTGTTGACGAAGGTGCTGCGTCGCGAGGTCCGGGACGTCTTGGCGGCCAGGGCGCCATGACGACGACCCGAGCAGGGCTCTCGCGGGGAGCGAAGCTGTCGTACGGCGTCGGCAACGTGGGGTTGCAAGGTGTCGTGGCGTTGGTGAGCTTCTATCTGCTCGTCTACTACACCGATGCGCTGCTCGTTCCCGCCGGCGTCGCCGCCACCGCGCTGTTCTTCGCCAAGATCTGGGACATCGTCAACGATCCGCTGTTCGGCTGGATCTCGGATCGGACGAGGTCGCGGTTCGGTCGTCGTCGGGTGTACCTGATCTTCGGGGCGGTTCCGTTGGCTGCGGTCACGTTCGTCCTGTTCGCGCTGCCTGCCGGCATCGAGGGAGCTGCCGCGTTCGTTGCGATCCTCGTGTCGTTCGTCGTGTTCGACACGTTGTTGACGGCGGTGGCGATGCCGTATTCGGCGATGAGCGCCGAGCTCACCCACGACTACGACGAGCGGACCAGTCTCCTGGCGTACTCCTCTGTGGGTGCCGTCGTCGGGTTCCTGCTGGGTGGAGCGTTGGCGCCGGGCATCTTCGGCGCCGCGGGCGACGATCCGGCGGCGTTGCAGGAAGGGTTCCGGACGGCTGGGATCATCTTCGGCGTCCTGGCCGGCGTGTCGGTCGGTTTCGTCGCCTGGAAGGTGCGCCCGGCCGGCGAGGCCGAGGCGCGGCCTACCGAGGTCCCGATCCTGCGGTCGATCGCGACGACCATGAGGAACCGGCCCTTCGTGCGGCTGATCGTTGCTTTCGGGTTGGCCCGATTCGGGTTCACGATGATCTCGACCGCCTTGCCGTTCTTCGTGGTTCGACGCCTGCTGGAGGATCAGAAGAAGGTCGGCGCGATCCTCGGGGTGTTGCTGGTGGTCGTCGCGGTGTTCATCCCGTTCTGGCGGCGGGTCGCGGTGCGGTCCTCGAAGGGGTTCGCCTACGCCGCAGGGCTCGCCGTCACTGCGGTGGGGATGGCGGCGGTGTTCCTCGTCGGTGAAGGCCAGTTCGGGTTGATGATGGCGTTGACGGCGTTGATCGGATTCGGGATCTCCGCCCATTGGGTGATCCCGTGGGCGATGTTGCCCGACGTGGTGGAGTACGACCAGCTCGACACGGGGGAGCGGCGGGAAGGCATGTACTTCGGTGTCTACGGGCTCGTCGACAAGATCTTCCGCACGCTGGGGTTGGTGGTCGTCGGCTGGCTGCTCGCCGCGTTCGGGTACCGGCCGGACAGCGTCACGGCGTCGGCAGTGTTGGGCATCCGACTCGCCGCGGGTCCGATCCCGGCCGCGTTCCTGCTGGCCGCCGTGCCGTTGCTGTTGCGGTACCCGATCACCCGGGACAGCCACGCCCAGGTTCGTCGGGAGCTCGGCGAGTTGAGCTGAACCGATGCCGACGGCGACGGTCGACGACACCGGAGGTCCGGTTCCCGGCTCGGCGGCGTCGGCAGCGGGGGTGTCGCATCGGGGTCGACGAGTCGGCAGGTGCACCGATCCATGTGGTTGGGATGACCGGTCAGGTGGGGGCCTCGGCCCTGGGGCGGACGGCCATGGTGACGGTCGACCGGGCGACCCGCCGACCCTGGTCGTCGGTCATGTCGATCTCCCAGATCCACGAGGTCCGTCCGCGGTGGATCGCCCGAGCGGTGCCCGTGATGGTGCCTCGGCGGGCGGGACGGAGGAAGTGGGTCAGGTTGGATTGCCCGACCGCGATGTTGCCGTCGGGGAACACGGCGGCGACCGTGCCCACCGACGCCACCGTCTCGGCCATCGCCGCGTAGGTTCCTCCGTGGACGAGGCCCAGGGGCTGGCGGTGGGCGTCTTGGATCTCCGTGGAGATCTTCCAGGTCTCCTCGTCGAGGCGTTCGAGGCTGAAACCGAGGACGTCCTCGAGGGATGCGCCTTCGGGCACCACGAGCAGGGGGACGAGTTCCGGGTCGATCTCGTATCGGTCGTAGGCGGCCATGGTGGGGGAGCGTAGCGTGCCAATGGGGTCGGTAGGCGGGTGGCGGGAGGTGTGGCCCGTCGGCGCGGTCGGGTCCGTGGCCGGGCATGTGGGATGGAGCCACCGCTGAGGGTGGGTGCTCGCGCCGGGCGGTCGTGACGCCGTACCATGGGTGCGGCGGGCCCGTAGCTCAGTCGGTCAGAGCAGCGGACTCATAATCCGTAGGTCGCAGGTTCGAGTCCTGCCGGGCCCACCGCCGAAAACCGTTGCGGTTATTGGGTCTTCGGCCTCTCCGTAGGGAGGGGGACCACCGGGTTGGACGCGTTTTGGACGCGTTTTGGACGCGTTTTCCCGGCGGACAGGTCGTCGAGACGCTCCATGACGGCGGCCAGATCACCCTCGAAGAGGTGGGTGTAGGTGTTCAACGTCACCGTTGCGTCCCGATGGCCGAGCTGCTGTTGGATGGCTTTGACGTCGGCGCCGGCGGCCCGCATGAGGGAGGCGCAGGTATGGCGGAGGTCATGCGGGGTGATGTCGGCGAGGTCATCACCGGCGCGGCCTCGGGCCGGGTTCCAGACCCGACGGCGGGTGTTCACATAGCGGAGGGGGCCACCTTGGGGGGCGGTGAAGACGAGGGCGTCGGGGTCGTCGTCCACGTCTTCGAGGTGACGACCGAGCATGTCGGCGACGAACGGGGGGAGGTGCACGGTGCGGGTCTGGTGGGTCTTCGTAGAGCCGAAGACGAGCCGGCCGGAGATCTCGGCGAGGGACTCGGCGATCTGGAGGCGCCGGCGGAGGACATCCACCCGGCCGCGGCGGAGCGCCGCCATCTCACCCCAACGCAGACCTCCGTAGGCGAGCACGTAGACCATGGTGGCGTGCTGGCGGGTGGGCATCGCCTCGGCGAGCCGGGCGACCTGTTCGGCGGTGAGGAACCGATGCTCGGGCTGGGAGGCTCGGGGAAGCTCGGTGCGCCTTGCCGGGTTGCGGCCGAGGAGACCGTCGTCGACGGCCTGTTCCAAGATTGCGGAGAGACACTGGTGGGCTTGACGGATCCGGGATGACGAGAGCCCTTCTCTGGTCATGGCCTGAACCCACGATCCCACCATGGAACGGTCGATGGCGGCGAGACGTACCGGCCCGAAGGTGGGCAGGATCCGGGAGCGCAGCAGCGACCGGTAGCCCTCACGGGTCTTGTCGTTGATGCGAGTCTTGCCGGCCAGCCAGCGCTCGGCCTGGTCGGAGAACGTGACGAGGCCGGCTGCCGGGTCGATCCACATGCCGTGGTTGATTCGAGAGAGCTGGTCGGCGAGCCACCGCTGCGCGTCTGCTTTCCGTACGAAGGTCTTGGCATGCCAGCGGCCGTCGGGACCCTCGTAACGGGCCCGGTAGCGGCCGTTGTAGCGGCGGTCGATCGCTCCCCGCGCCATGTTCCACTCCTCCCGTCTGTAGCCGGCGG
>JALSQW010000021.1 GCA_026985095.1 Acidimicrobiia bacterium
CGGTACCCCACCGGCGCCCTGGCCAAGTACGCCAAGCTCGTCGGCTCGGCCGAACGCGGCGCCGTGTGCGGCTGACCGCGGGCGGCTGAAGCATCGCCACCTGCTGGCGAACCCTGGGTTGGGGAACCCCCTTTAGGGGTGTGGTGAACCCTGGGTTGGGGAACCCCCTTTAGGGGTGTGGTGAACCCTGGGTTGGGGAACCCCCTTTAGGGGTGTGGTGAACCCTGGGTTGGGGAACCCCCTTTAGGGGTGTGGCGAACCCTGGGTTCGGGGCGCTACGCGTAGCCGAGGGCGGACAGGGCTTCGCCGATCTCGTCGAGGGCGGTCGGGTCCTCGATCGTGGCGGGCATCTTCCACTCCTCGCGATCGGCGATCGAGCGCATCGTGGACCTGAGGATCTTGCCCGACCGGGTCTTCGGCAGCCGCGCGACCACCGTCGCCTGCTTGAAGGCCGCCACCGGGCCGATGCGGTCCCGGACCATCTGCACCAGCTCGCCGACGATCTCGTCCGCCGACCGGTCGACGCCCGCCTGGAGGACCACGAACCCGACCGGGATCTGGCCCTTCAGCTCGTCGGCGACCCCGATGACCGCGCACTCCGCCACGTCGGGATGGGCGGCGAGGACCTCCTCCATCGCCCCGGTCGACAGACGATGCCCGGCGACGTTGATGATGTCGTCGATGCGGCTCATGATGAACAGGTAGCCGTCGTCGTCCCGGTAGCCCGCATCGGCAGTGAGGTAGAACCCCCGGTAGCGGCTCAGGTAGGCCTCCACGAACCGGTCGTCGGCGTTCCACAGGGTCGGCAGCGCCCCGGGAGGAAGCGGCAGCTTGCAGACGATGGCGCCGATCTCGCCGGGTGCGCACTCGTTGCCGTCGGGGTCGAGGACCCGGACGTCCCACCCGGGCACGGGCACCGTCGGGGAACCCGGTTTCACCGGCAGATGCTCGATGCCGAGCGGGTTCGCGGCGATGGGCCAGCCCGTCTCGGTCTGCCACCAATGGTCGATCACCGGCACGCCGAGCTTGTCCTCGGCCCAATGGAGCGTGTCGGGGTCGCAGCGCTCCCCGGCCAGGAACAGGGCCCGGAAGCCGTCGAGGTCGTAGCGGAGCAGGTGACGTCCCTCCGGGTCGTCGCGTTTGATCGCCCGGAAGGCGGTCGGGGCCGTGAACAGGGTCGAGACGCCATGGTCGGCGATGACCCGCCAGAACGCGCCGGGGTCCGGCGTGCCGACCGGCTTGCCCTCATAGAGGATCGTGGTACAGCCGTGGATGAGGGGCCCGTAGACGATGTACGAGTGGCCCACGACCCACCCGACGTCCGACGCCGCCCAGTACACCTCGCCGGGTTCGACACCGTAGACGTGCCGCATCGACCAGGCCAGCGCCACCGCATGGCCGCCGTTGTCGCGCACCACGCCCTTGGGCTGGCCGGTGGTCCCGGAGGTGTACAGGATGTAGAGCGGATGGCCGGCGTCGACGGTGACGCAATCGGCCGGGGCCGCCGCCGCGGTCGCCTCGGTCCAGTCCAGATCACGGCCGGGAACCAGCGGCGCCTCCACCTGGGGGCGTTGGAGGATGAGGCAGTGCTCCGGGCGGTGGCGGGAGAGGTCGATCGCCTCGTCCAGGAGCGGCTTGTACTCGACGGTCCGGCCCGGCTCCAGGCCGCACGACGCCGACATGACCACCTTCGGTTCGGCGTCGTCGATGCGGGTGGCGAGTTCGGCGGCCGCGAACCCGCCGAAGACGACCGAATGGATCGCTCCGATCCGGGCACATGCGAGCATCGCGAAGGCGGCTTCGGGGATCATCGGCATGTAGATGACGACCCGGTCGCCGGTTCGGACACCGAGCGCCTGCAGTGCTCCGGCGAGGCGGGCGACCTCGTCCCGCAGTTCCCGGTACGTCCAGGTGGCTACGGTGCCGGTCATCGCCGAGTCGTAGACGAGGGCGACCTGGTCGCCGCGACCGGCGTCGACATGGCGGTCCACCGCGTTGAAGCACGTGTTGAGACGGCCGTCGGGGAACCAGCGGACGAAGGGAGCGTCGGCGTCGTCGAGGACCACGGTCGGGTCCCGATCCCAGGTGATCGCCGTGGCGGCCTCCCCCCAGAATGCCGTGGGGTCCTGCAGTGAACGTTCGTACATGTCCAGGTACTTCCGCACGGTCACTCCTCGGTGTCGTCGTCGGAGCGGTCCGCCAGCATCGGCGTCATCCGGTCTCCGATCATGCGCCAGATGGCCACGCCGCGACCGATCGCCTCGTCGAGGCGAACACCCTCCGCCGGGGGAGGGTGCTCATCCCCGATCTTCACGCAGAAGCAGCTCGGTCCGTGATCGTGGTCCATCGTCCCCATGGAACCACATCGTGCTCGGGTGCGCTCACAGGATCGGGAGTGGCTTCGTCGACCTCGAGCGCTTGACACACACACACGACAGACTGGAGGCGAGCGCACGTCGGTCCGCGTCTCGTGGTACGTAGAGGGGAGCAAAGCATGTACGGTCGCTCAGCATGCCGAGGGGTCGCCGCCGCGACCGCACTGGTGGTCGTCATCGCGCACGCCGCGCCCGCATCGGCGGTCGACGACGACACATGGAACAGCTCCGTCAACCTGGTGTTCTCGCTCAAGGGCCGGGACATGATCGATACCGACGGGGACTACAGGTTGTCGTTCGACCAACAGTCGACCTGGGAGTCGCACTGCCAGGGCAACAGCAACGTCCTGGCTGTGACCCTCTACGATGCGAGCGGTTGGTGGCATCGGTCCATGGGAACCCGCAACTACCCGAAGGACTGCGTCAAGCGGTGGCATTCGTGGTTCACCGCGAGCGGCGGCCATCTCATGTACTACAAGTTCGTCAATCGCAACCCAGGGCGAGCCAAGGGCCCGGTACAATCCCGGGATGCGTGACCGACGCTGGCTCATCGGTACGACCATCTGCATGTTCGTTCTCGCCGCACTGGTCGCATTCCATCCCAGATGGTCGGGTGTCGGCCGGATCAACCTGCATCCCCTCGCTTTCATGACCGATCTTGGTGCCCGAGGGAACTCGTACTTCGAGCTCCGCAACGTGCTCGGGAACGTGGTCCTGTACGCGCCTGCCGCCCTCGCTGCCACGCTGGTGTTGGAGGACTCGCGGGCGGTGGTGTTGCTGGTCGGCGCGGTCGCCGTGTGGGTGGAGGTCGGTCAGCTCGCGCTGGGCGATCGGGTCGTCGACATCGACGACGTGATCCTTGCGATGTTCGGCGCGTTCGTCGTCGCCGCGGCCACGAACGCCGTTCGGCGACGTTGGAGTCCTCGACGTGGCTAGACGGGTCGGTATCGCCAGCGCCGTGGTCCTCGCCGTCGGTGCCGTCGTGCTGGCGGTCGCCGGGATGCGATCGGTCCCGGTGGTCTCGGGTCCCATCGGCGATCCGCAGGCGGACGTGGCGGATCACCTCGGACCGGAGGTTCGGGCCATGGTGAGGGCACTGAGCGGCGGCGCCTCCCCCGGCTCGGGTGACCAGCTGCTCGAGCGCCTGGCGCGGGAGATGGACGAACGAGTCGGGGAATGCATGAGGGAGAAGGGCTTCGAGTACCCGCCGGGGCTGATCGTCGCCGAGGTCCGTGAGCGGAAGGCCGCGGCATACTTCGTCGACGACGAGGGACGTACGGTTCCCGATCCCGGATTCGTTGCCGCCTACGGCTACGGGATCGTGGCTGCCAACCTCTCCCTCCAGGGCGTAGAGATGGGCGGGCGGATACCGGACGATCCGCCCAGTCCATACGACGAACTGGAGGGCCTGTCTGCCGGCGAGCGGGAAGCGTTCATGGCGGCGTTGCAAGGCAACGTGGCGGATCCGTCCCTTCCGAGTGGCGCTGACGGCTGCTACGGACGCGCCGAGCAGGAGACCATGTTCGGCCGGGTCCGAGAGGCCGTCAGCGCCGTCCGGATCGACTACGCCGACGAGATCGCCGACCGGATGCAGTCCGACCCGCGGTTGAACGACCTCCAGGAACGCTGGCAGCGGTGCATGGCGGAGCGGGGGTTCCACTTCCGGTGGACGCCGGAGATCCTCGATGACCTGTGGATGCGTCTCCGCGAGCTCGACGAAGCCGATGCCGATTTTGCGGCGTACCGGGATCTGCTCGACCACGAGGTCCGCGTCGCCACCGCCGACCTCCTCAAGTGTGGCGGCGGCCCGTTGGCGGATCGCGTGTACCGCGAAGTTCAAGCGGAGATCGAGTTGGGCGTTCTCGAAGAGCACGCCTCCCGGTACGCCGCCTTGCTCGAAGGGTGACGTCCGCGGTCCTCCACCGACGGCCGGTGCACATCGCCCCCTCCGGTGTGTCGGTCGATGCGCATGACAGTCCGTCCCCATGTCGCGACGAGTCTCGGCCGCTTCGTCGCCACGACCGAGACCCGAGATGCCGTCGCCGCTCACGGCTCCTGTGTCCCGACGGCCTGCTTGGGCCGTCGGGGGTGGGAGTGACCGTGGTCCGTCGTCCCCATGGAACCACATCGTGCTCGGGTGCGCTCACAGGATCGTTCAGAAGATGGGGAGGACCTCGAAGTCGGCGCGGAGGATCTCGGAGTGGGGTGCCTGCAGCCAGCCGTCGAGGACGGTGGCGAACGTCGAGCGGAAGTCGACGGTGTGGATGAGGTTGCCGTCCTCGTCGAGGCGCCGCAGCGACGGCGGCTCACCGTAGCGGCCGCCGTTGACGGCGGCGCCGACGACGAGCTGGGTCGACGCCGTACCGTGGTCGGTCCCACCGTCGTTGTCCTCGGGCCGTCGCCCGAACTCGGAGGTCGTCATCAGCACCGCCCGGTCGGCGACCCCGGCAGCCTCGAGGGTCGAGAAGAACGTCTCGATCCCGGCGTCGAGCTCCGCCATCATCCGATCGTGGACCGCCCGCTGGTTCTCGTGGGTGTCGAAATCGCCGTAACCGTGGACGTAGACGACCTTCGGAGGCGAATCCGAGGCGACGAGCTGAGCAGCGACCCGCAGATCCTTGGCGAACCCGTCGGCGTCCCCGTCGCCGTCGTCGCCCGCCTCGAGGGTCCTGCGGAGCGGAGACAGCTTCGCGTCGAGGGTCTGGCGGGCCGCCGTCGTCCCCCGGATGGCCCGTTCCACCGCACTCAGCTCCGACAGTGGCACGTCGACGGGCGCGAACCCGGCCCAGGCGGCGAACAGCTCGTCGGGATCGTCGATCCACCACGGGATGTCGGTGGTGAGCCCACCGGCGTCGGCGATGTTGACGACGAAGCTGCCGGATCCGAGCATCGCCTGGCTGGGGCCGGGTCCGACGGTGATGCCGGCCAGCAGATCCTCGTAGCCGACGCTGCCGTCGAGGTACCGTCCGAGCCACCCGGTCGAATCGGGCCGGTCGGTCCCGTCCCACCACCGGCGCATCGACGAGAAGTGCGACAGATCGGGATCGTGGATGCCGACGCCCTCGACGACCGCGACCTGACCGGCCCCGTACCGGGCTGCCAAGCGACCCAGGTTGGGATGGAGACCGATCTCGCCGTCGAGGTCGATCGGGTCGTCGATCCGTACCGACGGTCGCAGGTCGTAGTAGCGCGAGTTCCCGTGGGGGACCACCATCGACATCGCGTCGTTCCCGCCGCCGAGTTCGAGAACGACCAACGTCCTCTCGACCGGGGCGAAGGTGCCCGGCGGGATCGTGGTGCTCGTCGTGCCGGCGAGGCCGGTCGTCGTCGACGACGTCTGTTCGAAGACGGTGATCGTCTTCGAGGTGCAGGCGGCGGTGAGCACGGTGGCCCCGAGACCGACGAGGAACTGGCGGCGGGAGATGAGCGAACAGCGGTCGTCGTTGCGTGGTGTCATGTCAGCAGGTACTCCGGTGATCCGAACGCGAGGCCGATCTTGCGACCGGGGTCGCCGGTCTGGTCGAGGACCGCCCGGGTGCGGTCGGACACGTCGACGAGACCCAACCGGTCGAGGACGTCGTCGGTCGTCATGCCCTGGGCCGGCGCGTCGATGGCGTTCAAGAGCGCGAACGCCTCGCTGAGTTGACCCGGCCCCAGGAGCCGGTTCCCCTTCGGGTAACCCGCCGGGTTCGGCGGTGCGAACGGGAGATAGCCGAGCTGTTCCAGGAGGCCGACCAGGCCCCATCCGAAGTCCTCATCGGACACGTCCCGCACCTTCGGGAAGGCCTGGAGGAGGGTGACGACCTTCTCCACGGGCGTCCGCACCTTGGACCGGATGGCGCCGTCGGCGAGGAACGAGGGATCCGTGGCGATGGCCTTGACGAGGGGGAGGATCTCGTAGTCGGACCGGAACTCGGACGCGAGCCGCTCCAGCACCGGCGGGTCGGGTTCGGCGCCGACGAGGTCCCGGTAGAGCTTCCCGGCGACGAAGGTCGCCGTTCGAGGCTGATCCAACAGGACGTCGAGGGCGTCGTCCATGCCGAGGTTCCCGCTGACACCGAGCAGCTCCTTGACGGTGTCGTCGAAGTCGTCCGCGTCCAGGTACGACCCCCACGGGGCGACGTCGTCGCGCTGGAACCTGCCGGGGACCTCCTCGCCGTCGTCGTCCCAGAAGGTCTCGTTCACCTTCCATCCGGTGAACGCCCGGGCGGCGGCGACCACGTCGGCTTGGGTGTAGTTGCCGACCCCGAGGGTGTGCAGCTCCATGACCTCCCTGGCGTAGTTCTCGTTCAGCCCCCAGGCGGTGTTGTCGATGCCGTCCAGGTAGGCGAGCATCGCCGGGCTCTTGGCTACCGCCTTCAAGAGCTGGGCGAAGTTGCCGGTGGCGTGGTCGCGGAGCATCCGCACGTGCTCCCACATGGCGTAGGGATGGTCCACCTTGTGGGCCGACACCGCGAAGTGATCGTGCCAGAACCAGGTGAGCCGCTCCTCGACGAGGCGACCGTCGTCCACCATGGCGTCGATCCACCACACGACCGGCTCGTAACCGTCGATGACCTCGTACACCTCGTCCCAGGTCTGCGGGACCCGGATCGTCTGGGTCGCCTTGTCGGGGCCACCCAGGTCGAGGGCCCGGTCGATCGCTTCGCCGGCCGACGAGGTGACGTCGATCAGGTCGGGGTGAGCACCGACGCCGAGACGTCGGTAGACGTGGGCGATCCGTTCACGTTCGCTGACCATGGCAGCCACCGTACGGAACCGATCATGAAATCAAGATGAAGCCGGCAGGATGATCTGCGCCGTCGTTCCGCCGCCTTCCCGTGCCTCGAGCGAGACCCTCCCGCCATGGGCGTGGGCGATCCACTGGACGATCGCCAACCCGAGGCCGTGGCCGGACGAGCCGGGACCGGTGCGGAACCGCTCGAACACCGCCTCCGCGACGGCCGGATCGATCCCCGGTCCCCGGTCGGCGACCACGACCCGGTTCGGATAGACGGTGACGGTCACGTCCGAACCGTCGCCGTCGCCGCCATGGGCGACGGCGTTGGCGATCAGGTTGTGCACCGCCCGCCGCAGGAGACGAGGGTCGCCGTCGACGACGGTCTCGACGGTCTCGACCGAGACGTCGTAGCTGTCGGCCTCGGCCTCGACGAGCAGATCGAGACGCAGCGGCTCCATCGCCGGCCGTTCCTGGCCGGCGTCCATGCGGGCGAGGACCAGCAGGTCGTCGACGAACGTTCCGGCGGTGGTCGCGACCCGGGCGACCCGGTCGAGCGCGTCGGCGGGGTCCTCGTCGCCGGCGATCCCGCCCTCCGCCGCCGCCCGGATCTGGGCCATCGGTGTCCGCAGCTCGTGAGCCGCGTCGGCGATGAGCTGTTCCTGCTGGGTGAGGGCGTCGCCGGCGGGGCGAAGCGCACGGCCGGCGAGGAAGTAGCCGGCGACCGCCGAGGCCAGCACCAGCCCACCGGCGATGAGGAACACCATGGTGCGGAGCTGCTGGTGGGGGGCCAGCCACTCGTCGGCCTCGGCGGCTGCGACCACCGCCCCGACCGGCTCGTCGTCGGCGGGTCCGATGCGCACGCCTCGCGCGACGATGAGCCGCTCGTCGTCGGGATCGTCACCGACGGTGAAGTCCCACATCCACGTGGCGTCCTCGTCGATGACACCGACCGCGACATCGACGACCGGTGGAGCGCCCAACCAGTCCTCATACGGCCTGCCGACGATCCGGATCCCGTCGGGTGCCTCCGAGTCGACCGCCATCACCCAGGCCTGCGGGTAGCCGCCGCGCACCGTTTCGTCCGCGAGGAAGACGGTCATGTCGAGGTCCCCGTTCGGGTCGATGGTGACGTCCGCCGCGGCCCGCTGGGCCGCCTCCAGGAGGGAACCCGCCGCCTCGGCCTCGCGGAGGCGCAGATCGACGGCGACGATGAGCAACGCCATCACCACCAGCACGACGGCCATCACCGCCCCGTACGCCAGCGTGAGACGGATCCGCGCCGTGCGAAGGTGCGCCGCGGTGCTCATCGGGGCGTCTCGAGGACGTAGCCGACGCCGCGAACCGTGCGGATGAGGGGCGGGCGCCCCAGCTTCCGGCGCAACGAGGCGACGTGGACGTCGACGGTGTTGGACATCGGGTCGGTCAGCTCGTCCCAGCAATGCTCGATCAGGTCGCTGCGCGACACGACGGCGCCGGCCCGGGTCGCGAGGGTCGTCAAGACGCACATCTCCTTGTTCGTCAGCGCCAACAGCACCCCGGCGCGCCTGACCTCGGCCCGGGAACTGTCCACGGTCAGATCACCCACGCTCACCACCGGCGGGAGCATCGCGGCCTTTCGGCGACACAGGCTGCGGACACGGGCGACGAGCTCCTCCATCGCGAACGGCTTGACCAGGTAGTCGTCGCCTCCCGCCTCGAACCCGGCGACCCGGTCGGCGACGGCGTCCTTGGCGGTGAGGAACAGCGCCGGCGTGGTCGACCCGGCGGCGCGCATCTCGCCGACGAGCTCGATCGTGTCGCCCGACGGGACGGCTCGGTCGAGGACGACGCAGTCGTACTCGTTGACGGCGACCCTCTCGGTGGCGTCGGGCAGGTCGGCGGCGACGTCGACGGCGAACCCGGTGCTCCGCAGCCGTCGCTCCAACGCACCGCGCAGCTCCGGATCGTCCTCCACGATGAGCACCCTCATGGCCGTGATGGTGCCACAGGTCGCTCGCTGCGCACAGTCGCCGCGCCCGCCGTGGTAGCGTCCCGGCCATGCAGATCAGCATCGAGTACTGCGCCCAGTGAGGCTATCGGGACCGCGCCGTGCGCGCGGCCGATGCCCTGCTCGAGGCGTTCGAGCACCAGATCGAATCGTTGACGCTCATCCCCTCCCGAGGCGGCGTCTTCGAGGTCGTCGCCGACGGCACCTTGGTCTACTCCAAGAAGGAGACGGGTCGCCACGCCGATCTGGAGGAGGTCGTCGACCCGATCCGCGAGTTGTTGAACCGATAGCGGCGGTCTCCGCCTGATCGTCGTCGACGTCTCAGCCTCGCCACACCGGGCGCTCCCGATCGACGAGTACCTCGGCTCCGCCCACGTACGTCGCGTCGACGCCGGCGCGGCGCAGCTCGTCGGGAGTGGCGGCGAGGGGGTCGACGTCGAGCACGACGAGATCCGCCGGGCTCCCGACTGCCAGCGGTGGAGCCTCGCCCATCGCGGCGGCGGCGCCGGTCGTGAACAGGGCGAGGGCCTCGCCGGCGTCCAAGCGCTCGGCCGGCCAGATCCCTGCCCGGTCTCGGGCGGCCGCCATCCCCCACAGCGGATGCGGAGGCTCCACGGGACAATCCGATCCGCCGGCGAGCAGAGCGCCGGCATCGAGGAGGGACCGAAGGGGATAGGTCAGCGGGAGACGCTCGGGCCCGACTCTGCGCTCCAGCCACGTCGTCTCCGACGCCAGGAACGCCGGCTGGACCGACGCCACGATGCCGAGATCGGCGATGCGGGTGACGTCGTCGGGAAGGAGCACGGAGGCGTGCTCGAGGCGGAGCCGCCGAGGGTCGATCCCTCCCGCCACGAACCCTTCGAACACGTCGAGGACCTCGTGGCAGGCGCGGTCCCCGATCGCGTGGATCGCCACGTCGCCTCCCAGATCCAGCGCCGCCGCCGCCAAAGCGACGTCTTCGTCGGTCAGCCTGAGCATCCCGGTCGATCCCGGTGCATCGTGATAGCCCCTGCACAGGGCGGCCGTGTGGCCCCCGAGGCTCCCGTCGGCGAACAGCTTCACGCCCGCCCAGCGCACCTTCGGTCCGGCCTCGGACAGCCGCGCCGCGGCGTCCTCGAGGTCCGCCGTGGACCGGGCGATGACGAAGCCGTGGAGCCGGATGGGGAGATCGCCGGCGGCCGCCACCACCAGCGCCACCTCGTCGCCGAGGCTCGCCCACGGACCGTTCCCCAGGCCGAGCATCGCTCCGATGGACGTGAGGCCGAGTCCGGCGAGCCCGGCCATGGCGTCCACCAACGTCGGTGCATCGACGAGCGCCGACACGTCCAGGGCGGTGGCGACCAGGTCGATCGCGGTCTCTCGCAGCACCCCGGTGGGCACCCCCGCGGCGTCTCGGTCGATGGTGCCTCCGGGAGGGTCCGGCGTCGAGGCGTCGATCCTGCCGGCGATCAGCGCCACCGTGTTGGCCACGGCCACATGGCCGCAGTACCGCTTCAGCAGGACGGGTCGGTCGGGCAGCGCCGCGTCGAGTTCGTCGCGGACCGGGAGCCGCCCCTCGGCCAGGCTCTCGTCGTCGAGGCGCAGCCCGAGCACCGGCCCGGTCGTGGATGCTGCGGCGTCGGCGATCCGAGCGGTGACCTCGGCGAGATCGGCCGCGTCCTTCAACCCGATCCCGGCCAGGGTCGCGGCGTAGGGCACGGGATGGAAGTGGGCGTCCCGCAGACCCGGGGCGATGAACGCGCCGGGGAACCGCTCCTCGACCAGGCCGGGTCGGCGGAGCTCGGCGGCGGATCCGACGGCGACGATGCGGTCGCCTCGGATCTCCACCGCATCGCTTCCTTCCGGCCCGGAGGCCACCGACTGGGCGACGATCAGGCGGCTCACGATCGGAGATGCTCGGGGAGATGGGCCGCCACCGTCGAGCGGAGCTCGCCGTGCACCGAGCCGTTGGTGGCCACGACCATCGGGGTCTCCGGGATCGACGGTGTCCCATCGACGTCCGTGACGACGCCGCCGGCTTCCCGCACGATGAGGATCCCGGCCGCCTGATCCCACGGGGCGATGCCGAGCTCGAAGTACCCGTCGTAGCGACCCGCCGCCACCCAGGCGAGATCCAGCGCCGCCGAGCCGAATCGCCGGACCCCGTTCACGCGCTCGAGGACCGCCCCCAGGGTCGCCGCGTAGGCGGGTCCATGATCGCCGTGGTCGTAGGGGAACCCGGTGGCGACCACGGCCGCTTCGAGGCGGGCGACGCCCGATACCCGGATCGGCCGACCGTCGAGGGTCGCCCCCTCGCCTGCCGCGGCGGCATACCGTTCCCCGCGGAGCGGATCGACGATCACGCCGACCAGGGGACGATCGCCCTCCCACAGGGCGACCGACACGGCGATGTGGGGGATCCCGTGCACGAAGTTCACCGTGCCGTCGAGCGGGTCGACGATCCACCGTCGTCGCCCTCCCATCGCCGCTCCGGACTCCTCGGCGAGGATCGCGTCGTCGGGTCGGTGGCGGCGGATCGTCTCGACAACGGCGGCTTCGGCAAGTCGATCGATCTCGGTCACCGGATCGAAGCGGCGCTTCATGTCCGTGTGGAAGGTGGAACCGAAACGGTCGGCGAGGATCTCGGCGCCCGTTTCGGCTGCTCGGATGGCGACGGTCAGATCGTCCATGAGACGCCAGCCTACGGCGTCTCCACCATCCTCCGGTCGCCGGTAGGCTCCCCAGCCGATGTACCTCTATCTCGCCGTCATCGCCAGCGCCGCGCTGATGTGGGCGGCCTTCCCGCCCCTCGACCTGGGGCCGCTGGCGTTCGTGGCGGCGGCACCGTTCTTCTGGGCGATCCGGCGGGTGGAACGGCCCAGCGAGGCCGCCACCGTCGGGTTCGTGTGGGGGATCTTGTTCTTCGGAGGGCTGCTGTGGTGGATCTCCGTGCTCGGCACCGTGGCGTGGGTCCCGTTGACGATCTTCATGGCGTCGATGTTCACCGCCTACGCCCTGTGGGTGTGGACCTTCCGGCTGTGGACCCCATGGCGATGGTGGTTGGTCGCCATCGGAGGATGGGCGCTCATGGAGTTCCTTCGCGCTCGCTTCCCCTTCGGCGGCTTCCCATGGGGCTCCCTGGGGTACGCGGCGGGCGGCTCCGGTCCCATGATCGGCTCCGTGCAGTGGATCGGACCGTCGGGATGGTCGGTCCTCGCCATCGCCTTCGCGGCCGGCCTCGCCCTGTTCGTCGAGGACCGCAAGAACTGGCGGTTCATCGTCGACCCCGGCGTCGTCATCGTCCTGCTCGGCATCGCCGGGAGCTTCTTCGCCCCGACCGCCGAAGGGCAGGCGCTTCGGGTAGCGATCGTCCAAGGCAATTCGCCGTGCCCGATGGTGCACTGTCAGAACGAGAACGAACGCATCTACCGGTCCCATCTCGAGCTCACTCGGACGATCCCCGCGGGCGGCGCCGACCTCGTCGTGTGGGCGGAGAACTCCTTCGGTCCTCCCTTCGAGCCGGAAGGCAACGACACCGTTCGCAACGAGCTCATCGAGGAGGCGTCGCGGATCGGCGCCTACCTGCTCGTCTCGGGGACCCGACTCGTCGGTGACGATGGATTCCTGAACGTCAACGTCCTGTTCTCTCCCGAAGGCGTCCAGGTGGGTGAATACGCCAAACGGCATCCGGTCCCGTTCGGCGAGTACGTGCCCCTGCGCAAGCTCCTCGGGTTCATCCCGCAGCTCGATCAGATCCCTCGCGACATGGTGCCGGGCACCGACGCCATCGTGTTCCCCACCCCCCAGGGGACCATCGGCAGCGTGATCTCGTTCGAAGGGGCGTTCGATCGGTCGATCCGGTCCGTCGTGCGCGCCGGGGCGGATGTCCTGGTGGTCGCCACCAACGAGTCCAGCTTCGATGTCTCCCCGGCGTCGGATCAACTCATCGGGATGACCAGGGTCAACGCCGCCGCGGTGGGTCAGGACCTCGTTCACGCCGCGATCACGGGACGGTCGGCGTTCATCCGCGCCGACGGCACGGTGGGGGAACGAACCGGCCTGTTCGAGGCGACGATCCTGTACGGTCTGGTCCAGATGCGGGTGGCCGGTCCGACGATCTTCACCCGCTTCGGGGACTGGGTGATGCTGCTGTCCTTCCTGGGGATCGCTCTGGCGGTGTTCTGGCCCGGTGAGGGCAGCCTCGAGTCGCGCCTCGTCGCACGGAGAGAAGCGTAGGCGTCCGTCCGTCCGTTTTTGCAATGTCTCGATAGTGCAAATTATGATGGCCTGCTACATCACCGAAGCTCGGGAACCGGCCGTCGCTCCGCTCCGTATCACGGAGTCGGAACGGTCGGGCCCTACCACCGACGGGAGGAGCAGATCCCATGTCAGACATCCTCAAGGCGTCCCGCCCCTCGGGGCGGTCGCGGCGGCCGAAGACCTTCGACGAAGGGCGCACCTGCGCCGCCTCGGGCTGCATCACGGTGCTGTCCCGGTACAACCGGTCCGAGTACTGCAACACCCACAAGCCGGTGAAGTACCCGCGGCTGCGAGGGGTCATCAACGCCGAGGGCTGACCCCGCAGTCCCCCCGGCGCCGCCGCGCCAGCCCGTCCACGAGACCGGCCGCTCAGGCGCCGTCGGGCACGATCCAGGTCCCTGCGGTCCCCCCGATCGCCGCGGGAAGCGACCCCACGTTGGTGATGAGGCTCGGCCGTCCGATCCGCTCCGCATAGTCGGCTGCCGCCTCCACCTTGGGGCCCATGGATCCGGCCGGGAACGCTCCCGAATCCAGGAGCCTGCGGGCTTCACCCACCGGCAACACCTCGATGGGTCGCTCCCGGTCGGTTCCGAACGCCTCGAAGACACACGGTACCTCGGTGAGGATGACGAAACCCGCGGCACGCAGGTCCACGGCGATCGTCGACGCGGTCCGGTCCTTGTCGATCACCCCCTCGACGCCCTCCAGCCTCCCACCGGCGTCGACGACCGGGATCCCCCCGCCGCCACCGGCGATGATCAGATGTCCATGGCGGGTCGCGTCGGCGATCGTGTGGATCTCCACGATCCGGCGAGGCTGCGGCGACGGCACGACCCGTCGCCAGCCTCGTTGCGGCACCTCGACGAACCGCCATCCGAACCCCGCGGACAGACGACGAGCCTCGATGCGATCGAAGAACGGGCCGATCGGTTTGGTGGGCGTCGCGAACGCCGGGTCGTCGTGATCGACCACCACCTGGGTGACGAGTGCCGCCACCTCGACATGCCGTCCCCCCGCGGCGAGGCGGCTCCTGATCGACGCCGCCAACCGGTACCCGATCGCGCCTTGGGTCTGGGCGACCAGTTCGTCGAGGGACTCGGGGGGGATCCGGTCGCGGGTCGCTTCGACCCGCAGCGCCAGCCGACCGACCTGCGGTCCGTTGCCGTGGACCAGGACGAGTCCGGCATGGTCCGGCAGGAGCACCAGCAGGGCCGATGCGAACTCGTCCAGCCGCCGCGCCAGGCCCTCGTCGTCGTCCGCCGCCGGGTCGGGGAGCAGCGCGTTGCCTCCGAACGCCAGGACGATGGGTCGGTTGGGCGCGTCCTCCCATGGAGGAAGCCGGAGGTCCACCTCGTCAGGACTCGTAGCCGTCGAGGCCCCGATCGAGGATGTCGATCCCGTGATCGAGCTCCTCGACGGTCACCGTCAGCGGAGGGATGAACCTGATGATGTTCCCGTCCGGGCCGCACGGCAGGATGAACATGCCCTCGTCGATCGCGTGGGCCGACACGGTGGCGAAGGCATCAGGGTCCGGTCGGCGGTCGTCGGCGACCAGCTCGACGCCGATCATCAGACCCAACCCGCGCACGTCGCCGATCGTCGGATGCTTCGACTTCAGCTCGTTGAGGCGACCGAACGCGTGGTCCGACAGCTTCGCCACACCGGGGATCACCTCGCCGAGCATGTCGACGACCGCCGTCGAAGCCGCGCACGACACCGGATTGCCACCGAACGTGGTGCCGTGGGAGCCGGCCGGCCACCTGGAGAAGATCTCCCGCGACGCTCCCACCGCCGAGAGCGGCAGGCCGTTGGCGATCGCCTTGCCCATGACGAGGATGTCGGGCTGAACGCCGTAGACCTGGCTGGTGAACCAGTCGCCGGTGCGGCCGAAGCCGGTCTGGACCTCGTCGACGATCATCAAGATCCCATGCTCGTCGGCTAGCGATCGGATCGCAGCGAGGAAATCGTGCCCGGCCGGGTAGTACCCGCCTTCACCCTGGAGCGGCTCGATGAGGAACGCGGCGACCTCCGACGGCATGACCTCGTGCTTGAACATCCGCTCGAGCTCATCGAGGGCGAGCTGATCGGCGTGCTCCTTGGACACCCCCCACCGGTAGGGATGCGGGAACGGGGTCACGAAGACCGACGGAAGCAGCGGATGGTACCCCTGCCGGTACTTGGCTTTCGATGTGGTGTACGTGACCGATCCCATCGTGCGACCGTGGAACCCTCCCCGGAACACGACGATCCCCTGGCGTCCCGTGGTCTTGCGGGCGAGCTTGACCGAGGCTTCGACCGCCTCGGCCCCCGAGTTCATGAAGAACACCTGCTCGATCGACGACGGGGTGACCGACACGAGACGCTCGGCGGCTGTGATCAACGACCCGTAGAGGTAGGTTCCGCCGGCATGCCAGAGCCGGTCGATCTGGGCTTCGACGGCTGCCTGGACCGGAGGTGGGCGGTGACCCAGGTTGGTGACCGCGATCCCGCAGGCGAAATCGAGGTACCGCTTGCCGTCGGCATCGGTCACCCAGCTCCCTTCGCCATGGACGATCTCGATCTCGGTATCGAACGAGATGACCGGTGGAATCAGCTGGTGGAGTCGGTCGGACAGATCGGACATGGGGACACCTCCTCGGTGGGCGGCCGGTCGGCCGCGGTACGCGTCGCATGCGTGGGTATCGTTGCCCGTTACGGGGCAGCGAAGAGATGCCCTCGGCTCTCGCGTGGCGTCATGGCCCGGATTATGCACCCGATCCGGTCACTTGTCTGCCACGAACCTCTCCAGATCCGCAGGGCTCGTGACGATCGATCGTTCCGTCCCGTCGTCCACCGCGACGACGAACGTGCCAGCCACGACGTCGACCCGCAGCTCCGCCGACGTGCCCGAGCCCTCCCACCGCATCGTCAGCTCGTCGGTGCGCTCCCCCAGCGACCAGGCCCCGGCGAACGCCGGGAAACGGTTGCGGAACCGGATCAGCGCCAGGAGGTCCTGCACGACCGGACGGGCCAACGCCACCGCGACCTCCGATCTGTCGTAGAAGCGCCGGTTGATGTCCCTCCCGACGCCGGTCCGGCGCATGAGCGCCAGGTCGTTCTCACCGGCGAGAAGACCGACGTAGTAGATCTGCGGGATGCCCGGGGTGAACAGCTGGATCGCCCGGGCCGTCAGGTAGCTGGTGTCGTTCCGTGCGACCGCGTCGTAGAAGGTCGTGTTGACCTGGTAGACGTCGAGGTTGCCGGCGCGGGCGCCGGTCGCTCGACGGCTCGCGTCGTGGGTGTTGGCGTGGATCCACTCGACCAGGGTGGAGATCTGGTCGGCCGTGAGGAGCCCCGGGGTGGCCGGCTCGATGTCGTCGGGGCCGACATCGACGACGCCGATGCCGTCGTGCGTGTCGAGGACCGTCACCGCGTTGCGGGGTCGCAACGCCAGCCACTTCCGGAGGGGGGACGCGTCGCCTCGGGCCAGCATCCACAGCACGAGCGGCGGGAGGGCGAAGTCGTAGACGAGGTCGGCCACCTGGGCGACCTGGATCTGGCGAGCGTGGTGGGCGTGGACCTCGACGAGCGCCCGTAGTCCCCGGCGATGCAGGTTCCGTTGCATCCGGCCGATGAACGCCAGCGTTGCCGGGGTCATGAAACACGACGTTCCCGGGGTCTTGACGGCGTACCCGACGGCGTCGAGACGGACCGTCGAGACCCCGTGCGCGGCGAACGTGGAGGCGATCCGTTCGAGATAGGCCGCTGTGCGGGGATCGTCGACGGCCAGATCGATCTGGCGGGCGGTGAACGTCGTCCAGGCCAGACGTCGGGAGCCGTCGTCGAGACGCACCACCGTCAGGGGAAGGCCGGGACGGGGACGGTAGATCCGTAGGAGGTCCTCCTCGGTCGCTCCGTCGGGGAACACGGTCGAAAGGAAATGGAACATGGTGGCGTACGGGGACGCAGCGCCGCGATCGAGGAAGTCGCGGAACTCGATGGACTCCGCCGAGATGTGGTTGACGATCAGGTCGGCGGTGACCGCGTACCGTCGAGCCAGTGTGGCGACGTCTTCCCACGATCCGAGCCGGGGATCGACGGTGGCGTGGTCGATCGGATCGAACCCGTGATCGGCGCCGTCGAAGGGGACGAAGAAGGGAAGGAGATGGATCCCGCCGAAGACCCCCGCCAGGGGCCCGTCGAGGAGGTCCATCAACGCCGGGATGGTTCCTCCCATCCGGTCGGCGTAGGCGATCAGCTCGACCTGCGGGCCCGTGGAGGCGGCATTGCCCATCCGCTCGGGTCAGTGCCCCTCGAACCGAGGCTCGCGCTTGTCCACGAACGCGGCCATCGCCTCGGCGAGGTCGTCGGAATGGAGGAACGCAGCGTTCCACAACGCCACGTAGTCGAGATGGTCGGCGACGCCGGACCGGGTGGCCGCCGACAGCACCGCTTTCGTCCCTTGGACGGCCAGCGGCGAGTTGCGGGCGATCGCCTCGGCGGTCCGCAACGCCGCCTCGAGCACGGCCTCGGCATCGGGCTCGACGCGGGTGACCAGCCGCATCGCCAACGCCTCGGAAGCGCCGAAGTCCTTGCCGGTGTAGACGACCTCGGCGAGGCTCGACGGGTCGACGATCGCGGGGAGACGCTGCAGCGTCCCGACGTCGGCGACCATGCCGATCCGGGTCTCGCGTACCGAGAACGTGGTGTCGGCGGCCGCGTACCGGATGTCGCACGCGGTGATCAGATCGACCCCCGCACCGATGCAGTACCCGTGGACCGCGGCGACGACCGGCTTCGGGCAGTCGGCGAGCGCCGAGAAGGTCCGCTGCATCTTCTTGATCATGCGGTAGGTGGCACGACGGTGGGCGACGCCGCTGGGGGGCGCGGTCGCGTGGGGATCCAAGTCGCCCGACGCCATCGATGGGGCGAAGGCGGTCAGATCGAGCCCCGACGTGAACGCCCGGCCCTTGCCGGCGACGACGAGGACCCGGACCGAGTCGTCCTCGGCGAGGGCATCGACGATCGATGGGAACTCGATCCAGAAGCCGGGTCCGAAGGCGTTGAGACGTTCCGGTCGGTCGAGCCAGACGATGGCGACGTGGTCGCGCCGCTCGACGGTGACGACATCGGAGGAGGGGTTCATGGGGTCGAGCGTAGCGGCGGTGCCCCGAAGCGGGCCAACGCTTCGTCGACGGCCGACGGGGTATCGATGCTGAACCATGAGCGACCGTCCTCGCCCCAGGTCCGCCACAGGTCGGCGGTGACCTCGGTGACCTCGACGGCATCGAGGACGGCCCGCACGGACGTCCGGCCGGTACCTTCGAGGAGCGCACGGGCGACGGGCAGGCACGCCGGCCGATACACGGCGCAGGTGACCTGGGGGTGGCCCTGGTCGATCGGTACGGTCGCGTCGCCGGGCAGGTCGGCGAGGGCGCCGAGGGTCGCGGCCCGCACGTAGGGTTGATCGACGGCGACGAGGGCGACGCTGCGGCCACCGGCCCACGCCAGGGCCGCCTCCAGACCTGCCAGCGGGCCGCGACGGCCCGGCCTGAGGTCGGGGATCTCTGGGATCGGGTCGGGAGCTGGTCCGCCGACGACGATCCGTTCGCCGACCCCGGCGAGTCCGTCGAGGACCCGTTCGAGCATGGTCATCCCGCCGATCGGTACCGAGGCCTTGTCCCGCCCCATGCGGCGGGAGGCACCGCCCGCGAGCACGGCGACGACGAGGTCGGGGTGGGGGGTTGCCATGGCCGCGACGTTACCGGTTCCGGATGCCGGTCGTGTTCCACACCGACGCGTTCGGTGAGGCGGGACGGAGCCCCGGCTCGGGAACCGATCGCCGGCGTCGTGGCGTCCAACGCGCCACACGGGTCACCGTACCCGAATGGGAGGCAACATCATGGAACGGAAGGATCGACGACGTACCGCAGCCGCGTTGGTGGCCGGCATGCTCCTCCTCGGGGCGTGCAGTGGGTCGGGCTCGGAGTCCGTGACGACCCTCGTCGGCGACGCGGCGAGCGTCGAGGGCGGCGCCGCCGCCGTCGACCGGGACACCGCGGGGACCGCGACGTCCGCCGACCGGTCGGCGGACGCAGGCGGCGAGGCGCCGGCGCGCTTCGAAGTCGAGGCGGCCCTGGCCCTGGATCAGCGCATCATCCGGGACGGCAGGATCGATCTGCGCATCGAACCGGGAGACTTCGCCGCGCGGGCGGCCGAGCTGCGGAGGATCGCCGAAGATCTCGGCGGGTACATCGCCGGAGCCGAGTCGCACATCGAGGAGGTCGACCAGGAGCGGTACTCCGTGGGATGGTTCACGCTCCGCATCCCCGAGGATCGCTTCGAGGATGCCATGGCCAAGGTCGAGGGACTCGGAGAACGGCTCGACCTCACCCTGTCCAGCCAGGACGTGACCGAAGAGTACGTCGACCTGCAGAGCCGCCTCCGCTACTGGCGCAACCAGGAGGCGTTCTACTCGCGTCTCCTCGACGAGGCGACCACGGTGCAGGATCTGGTGGCCGTCAACTCGCAGATGGAGCAGGTCCTGACCGCCATCGAGCAGATCGAAGGCCGTCTCCGGTACCTCGAGTCGAGGACCTCGTTCTCGACGTTGACGGTGGGGCTCACGGAGGTGCCGTCGGAGGCGCCCGTCGCTGCTCCGGAGCCGTCGGCGCCGACGATGCTGGGCGAAGCCGTCGACATGGCCGGGCAGGTCCTCCTCGGCACCATCGGTTTCCTCATCGTGGCGGCGGCGTTCCTGCTGCCGTTGGGGGCGGTGGCCCTCGTGGCGTATCTGATCTACCGGCTCGTCGTCGCCGTGATGCGTCGCCGAACCAGCGTCACCGAGTCGGGCTGAGCGGCGTTCGGACAGACGGAGGGGAGCACCCGACGGGCGCTCCCCTCCGTCTCACGGTCGTCGATCCCCTCGGCGCGTAACGGGGACGCACCGCACGCAGGCGTCCCCGTCGACCGCGCTCGGGATCGTCACTCGCCGTCGATCAGGTCCTTGGCCTTGTCGGCGGCTGCATCGATCTTGTCGGTGTGGGCGCCACCGGTCTTCTCGTCGGCGATGTCGGCGGCCTTGTCGATCCCCTCGGCCACCTTGTCCTCGTTGCCGTCGATCAGGTCCTTGGCCTTGTCGACGAGATCCTCACCGACGTCCTTGGCCTTCTCGACCAGATCCTCGGCCTTGTCCTTGAAATCGTCGAGCATTCCCATGCGGGCTCCCTTCTCGCATCCGGTCTGACCCGACGAGTGTAGAGGCCTTCCCGGTGGTCCCTCGGCCCGGCGGTCCCGTCGCTAGCATCGGTGACGACGACCGGATCGGGGGGGAGACCCGCATGAACGACAGACAGTTCCGCATCCTGGCGGTGCTCCTCGGCGTCATCGGCCTGCTACTCCTCGCCATCTTGGTGTGGCTCGCCCTCGGCGGCGACGAGGGCGGGACGGCGGTGGGAACGTCGACGACCGCCGCCGTGTCCTCCACCGATCCGGCCGACCCGTCCACGACAACGCTGCTCGTGACCTCGACGACGGCCACGCCGACGACAGCCACCTCGACGACGTCGAGCACGACGAGCACCTCGACGACGTCGACATCGACCACGACGACCACCGTCGCCCCGTTGGTCCTCGAAGCCGACGGCATCGGCGCGGTCGACTTCGGCGCCGACCCGGACACCGCCATCGCGTACGCCACCGCCGCCCTCGGCCCTCCCAAACGCGACTCTGGTTGGATCGACTCGTTCTCGGGTTACGGCACGTGCCCACCGCCGGTGGTGCGGGGAGTCGAATGGGGCGGCCCCGCCGACTGGTACGGGTTCGTGCTCCTGTTCACCCAGGCGGCGACCAGCTACCAGCCCGCGGGCGTGCCCCACCTGTTCGGCTACTACTACATCGACGGGACGGACCCCGCCGGCCTCGGAACACCCGAGGCGATCTTCATCGGCTCGTCGATCGCGGACGCCCAGGCGGCGTACCCGGGGTTGCAGCTCTTCGACGACGAGGTCTTCGGGACGACCTGGCGTGTCGACGACGACCCGTCGGACGATGCGATCCTCTACGGCTCGGCCAGCGGCACCGACCCGGCCGACATCATCGAGACCATCAACGGTGGGGTCACCTGCGGGGAATGACTCCCGACGGCTCCCGGTTCGCTAGTGGAGTTCGATGCCCCGGTCCCCGGTGATGATCTCGCCGATGATCGACGTGTCGTGCTCGTACATCTCGAAGGCCCGCATGAACCGCTCCACGTCGTCAGGCGAGGCGATCACGACGAAGCCGATCCCCATGTTGAAGGTGCGGAACATCTCGGCCCGGTCGATGCCCCCCAGGCGCTGGATGACCTGGAACACATGCGGCACCTCCCACAACGACGTGTCGATCCGGGCCCGCATCCCCGCCGGGAGGACCCGAACGAGATTGCCGGGAAGGCCGCCGCCGGTGATGTGCGCCAGCCCGTGGGCCTCGGCCCTCGCCAGCGCGTTGTTCACGGCAGGCGCGTACACGACCGACGGCTCGAGCAGCACCTCGGCGGCAGGGACGTCGGTATCGGGGAACGGCTCGTCGAGCGAGAGCTGATCGACGACCAGCGCCCGGACCAACGAGAACCCGTTCGCTCGCAGGTTCGGGCTGTGCACGCCGATCACGACGTCGCCTTCGACGATCTTCGAGCCGTCGACCTCGTCGCCGTGCTCGACGATCCCCAGGGCCGTCGCCGCGAGGTCGAACCGGTCCGGGTCGAGAACGCCGGGATGTTCCGCGGTCTCGCCACCCAGCAGAGCGATCTCGGACTCGTCGGCGGCTTCGGCGATCGATTCGATCAGCATCGACACTCGGTCGATGTCGAGCTGACCGACGGCGATGTAGTCCGTCATGGCGATCGGTTGCGCACCGGCAGAGGCGAGATCGTCGGCGACCATGGCCACCAGGTCGTACCCGAGTCCCTCCACCAGGCCGGTGACGCGAGCCAGCTCGGCCTTCGTACCGACGCCGTCGGTGGACATCATCAACACCGGGTTCGTGTAACCGGCGGGAACGCGGATCCCGGCCGCGAACCCGCCGAAGCCACCGATCACGTCCTCGGTCCAGGTGGCGGTCACCCGCCAGCCGATCTCCTCGACGAGCTGCTCGGCGGCGTCGAGGCTCACGCCTGCGCTCTCGTAATCGGTCATGGCCGAACCTCCAGGGCGAACTTGGCGTCCGCCTCGGGAACCTCGGTCGGGTAGTCGCCCGACAGGCAGGCGGTACAGAAGCCGGCGTCGGGCACACCGGTCGCGTCGCGCAATGCCCCCAGCTCGAGGTACGCCAGGGAGTCGACGCCGAGGAAGTCCGCCACCTCCTGGATGGTCCGGTCGGCTGCCAGGAGCGTGGATCGGTCCCCGGTGTCCATGCCGTAGTGGCAGGGCCATCGGTACGGAGGCGACGAGATCCTGAGGTGCACCTCGAGGGCACCGGCGCCGCGGACCATCTGGACGAGCTGGCGGGTCGTCGAGCCGCGCACGATCGAATCGTCGACGAGGACGACCCGGCGGCCGTCGAGCGCATCGGGCAGCGGGTTCAGCTTCATCCGGATGCCGCGGTCGCGCATCGACTGGGCAGGTTCGATGAAGGTTCGGCCGACGTACCGGTTCTTCACAAGACCATCGGAGTAGGGGATGCCGGTCACCTCGGCGTAGCCCTGGGCGGCTGGGATGCCCGATTCGGGAACCGGGACCACGATGTCGGCCTGGGCGGGCGCCTGGGCGGCGAGCGCCCGACCCATGCGCCGACGCGCCCCGTGGACGGTCTCGCCGTACAAGGTGGAGTCAGGCCGGGCGAAGTAGACGAACTCGAACAGGCACAGCCGTGGGTCGCTCGGGGGGAAGGGCCGGGAGCTGTGGACGCCGTCGTCGTCGATGACCAGCATCTCGCCGGGCTCGACGTCGCGGACGAACGCGGCGCCGATGATGTCGAGTGCCGCCGACTCCGATGCGAGGACCCAGCCGCCGTCGAAGGATCCCAGGCAGAGGGGGCGGAAACCGAGCGGATCACGCACCCCGACGAGCCGATCCTTGTCCATGACGGTGAGGGTGAAGGCGCCGCGGAGCCCCGGGAGCACCGCGGCGAGCGCATCGGGGAGGTCCTCGCCGGTGGTCGCCATCCGTTCGGCGATCGCCTGGGCCATCAGCTCCGAATCGGTGGTGGCGACGATCTGGCCGACCTCGGAGGCGAGCTCGACGGTGTTCGTGAGGTTGCCGTTGTGGGCCAGGGCGATCGCGTTGCGACCCACCGATCGGTACACCGGTTGCGAGTTCTCCCACCGGTTCGCCCCGGTCGTCGAGTAGCGAGTGTGGCCGATCGCGAGGTCGCCGCGGAGCCCGGCGAGGGTGGGTTCGTCGAACACCTGGGCCACCAGCCCGAGGTCCTTGTAGACGGTCAAGGTCTCGCCGTCGGCGACGGCGATCCCGGCGCTCTCCTGTCCGCGATGCTGGAGCGCGAAGAGCCCGAAGTAGGTCAGGCGGGCCGTGTCACGGCCGGGAGCGTAGACGCCGAAGACGCCGCAGGCCTCGCCTGGGCGCTCGTCGACGTCGGGACCGAGTCGAGGCTCGGCGATCGGGGTGTCCAGCACACCGAGGAGTGTAGGGCGCTCGCAGGCGTCGACGAGGGCTCCGGTCGCGCCCCGCATCATCCGTGACATGATGGAGGTGACGAACCGGCAAGGAGAGGACATGGCACCGACACACGACGTGTTCAACCAACCCCCCATCCTCGAGGACTGGAACCTCTACACGTCCGATCAGGTGCTGCGAGACGCCGTCGGGCGGTACGGCGCCGACTGGGCCGAGCCGACCCTCGACGCCTTCGGCGAGCTCATCGGCTCGCGACGCGCGCTGGAGTGGGCGGAGCACGCGAACCGGTTCCCACCCGAGTTGCGTGTCTACGACCGGTACGGCCATCGCATCGACGAGGTGGACTACCACCCCGCCTATCACGAGCTGATGCGTGTCGCCGTCGAGTACGGCCTCCATTCGCTGCCGGAGGAACCCGGGTTCTCGGCGGCGCACGCGGCCCGGGCCGCGCTGTTCTTCCTCGACGCACAGGTGGAGCTCGGCCATGGATGCCCCATCTCGATGACCTACGCGGTGCTTCCCGTCCTTCGCCACGAACCCGATCTCGCCGACGAGTGGGGCCCGCAGATCCTGAGCCGGAGGTACGACCCGCGTTTCGTTCCGGCCGACGCCAAGGACGGGGTGATCGTGGGGATGACGCTGACCGAGAAGCAAGGCGGCTCGGATCTCAGGGCGAACACGACCACCGCCGAGCCGATCGGCGACGGTCGGTACCGGGTGACCGGGCACAAGTGGTTCTGCTCGGCCCCGATGTCCGACGCCTTCGTCATCACCGCCCAGGCCCCCGACGGCCTGACGGCCTTCTGGCTTCCCC
The DNA here is from genome assembly GCA_026985095.1 of Acidimicrobiia bacterium. Taxonomy (GTDB): domain Bacteria; phylum Actinomycetota; class Acidimicrobiia; order Spongiisociales; family UBA5794; genus JALSQW01. Next base: position 24,725 of record JALSQW010000021.1, read on the forward strand.
GGTGGGTCGAGGGACGACGCAACGGCTTCCACATCCAACGCCTCAAGGACAAGATGGGGAACCGGTCGAACGCCTCGTCCGAGATCGAGCTGGACGGCGCCACGGTCCGGCGTATCGGCGACGAAGGCCGGGCCGTCCCGACCATCGCCGAGATGCTGCATCGCACCAGGTTCGACTGCGTGGTCGGCTCCGCGGCCCTGATGCGCCGGGCGGTGAGCGAAGCTGCCCACCACACCCGGCACCGTTCGGCCTTCGGCAAGCCGTTGATCGAGCAGCCGCTCATGGCCAACGTCCTGGCCGATCTCGTCGTCGAGTCCGAGGCGACCCTCGAGCTGGCCATGCGGCTGGCCTCGTCGTTCGACGGCGCCGGTGCTCCGGCCGAAGATGCCTTCCGGCGTATCGCCCTGTCGGTCGCCAAGTACTGGGCGACCAAACGAGCGCCGATGGTCGTGGGCGAAGCCCTCGAATCCCTCGGCGGGATCGGGTACGTCGAGGAGCTGCCGATGGCGAGGATGTACCGGGAGGCTCCCCTGTACGGCATCTGGGAGGGAAGCGGCAACGTGATCTGCCTCGACGTCCTGCGGGCGCTCGACCGGGAACCCGAGACCGCCGAAGCCTTCGTGGCCGAGTTGGAGAAGGCCCGAGGTGCCGATCGGAGACTGGACGCGGCGATCGACGACGTCGCCGCAACGCTCGCCGCGCCGCGGCGGCCCGACGACGCACGCCGTCTCGTGGAACGGATGGCCGTGACGCTCGAGGCATCGTTGCTGGCTCGTCACGGCGCGGCCGAGGTGTCCGACGCGTTCATCGCCACCCGGGTCGCCGGCGATCATGGAGCCGCGTTCGGGACGTTGCCTCCTTCGGCGCCGGCCGCCCGCATCGTCGACCGGGCGCCGGGTCCTCGGTGAGCGCGGGCCCGCGGCGGCCAGGTCAGATGACGAGCACGACCGCCACCGCCACGATCGCGACGACGGCCGCCACGGCGGTGCGGATCGCCACGGCGTGGCGGCTCCCCACCGCGAAGCGGGACCACAACGCGGCGATGAGCATCCCGCCGAGGAAGCCGCCCGCGTGGGCGCGCCAGTCGATTTTCGGGATCAGCAGCGGCAACGCCGCATTGATGGCCAGCAGGATGAACAGCTCCCGGAACATGCGGCGTCCCCCGGCGGTGTTGCGCATCTTCCACGCCACGAACATCCACGCTCCGAGTAGACCGAAGATCGCACCGGAGGCGCCGATCGAGATCTGCCGGGGGGCGCCGAACGCGTAGGAGGCCGCGCCGCCCGCTCCGGCGGCGGCCACGTAGAAGGCGGCGAAGGCCGGACTGCCGACCTGCTGCTCGAGGCGAGGACCGAACAGGTACAGGGCGTACATGTTGAACCCGATGTGGGTGATGCCCGCGTGGAGCAGCGCCGCGGTGAAGATCCGCCACCACTCCCCGGCGGCGACCAGGGAGTTCGCCATCTTCAGATCCTGGAACAGCCGGTCGCCGACCGCGGGGGCGACGAACCCGAGGATCCAGATGGCGGCCGTCACCGCGATGATCGTGAAGGACACGGGAGCCGTCTGGAACGTGGGTCGACCGGTGATCTGCCGGGCCCTGACGACGCGTTGGGTTCCGCCCGCCTTGGCGCACTCCGGGCAGATCTGGCCGACTGGAGCGTCGATGGAGTCCTCGACGCAGATCGGCCGGCCGCATCGCGAACACGACAGGCCCGTCACCCGGTCGGGATGGCGGTAGCAGGTCGGTGGCATGGACGGGTCGGTCATGTCGGGTGCAACCTACCGACCGGGTCCCCGTAGTCCCGTCAACCGAGGCGTCGGGGGATCGCCTGACGCCAGACCCGGCTCGCCTCGGACAACCCGACCGTGCCCCACCTGCCGAAGTCGAGTCGATCACCACCGAAGACGCCGAGCCGCCGAGACGCCACGTCGGAGACGTCCAGGTCGGTGCCGGGCTCGACTGCGACCACGAAACGGTGAGGTGACTCGTCGAGCAGGAGCCGCCAATCGCCATTGTCCAGCCGGACACCGACTCCCGAACGGATCGCCACCTCGGCCACGGCCACCGCGATCCCTCCCGACGACACGTCGTGGACCACCGGTGCGATGTGCGCCAGCCTCGCGGCGTGCTCCACGACCCGCCTGGCGACGTCGGGGTCCGGCTCCGCTGGGCGGCCACATCGGTGCTCCAGCACGATCCGGCAGTACGCCGAGCCGGCGAAGTCGTCGCCACGTTCGGGGCCGATCAACCACAGTTCCATCCCCGCCTCGGCACGGTCGAGACGCGGCGGCAGCTGCGGCATCGGGTCGGCCAGGCCGAGCATGCCGACCACCGGGGTCGGGGAGATGTCGACGCCGTCGGTCTCGTTGTAGAACGACACGTTGCCTCCGACCACCGGCACGCCGAGCCGTTCACAGGCTTCGGCCATCCCCTCGACCGTCTCGGCGAACTGCCACATCACCGCCGGCTTCTCCGGGTTCCCGAAGTTGAGGTTGTCGACCACCGCGTACGGTGCGGCGCCGGTCACCGCCACGTTGAGCGCAGCCTCGTAGACGATCCGGGCCGCCCCACGGCGCGGATCGAGGGAGCAGCGGAGCGCATCGCCGTCGGTCGATACGGCGAGGCCCTTGTCGGTCCCCTTCACCCGCATCAGGGAACCGTCGTTGCCGGGGCCGACCACCGTGTCGAGGAACAGCATGTGGTCGTACTGCTGGAAGATCCACGACCGGTCCCCGAGCGCCGGGTCGTCGAGCAGACGCAGCAGCGTCGACCCCAGGTCGAGCCCGGCGGGAAGCGTGGCCTCGTCCGCCCACACGGCATCCAGGTACGCGGGACGCTCCACACCTCGGTGATAGACGGGAGCGTCCTCGCTGAGCGACGCGGCCGGCACCGCCGCGACGATCTCCCCTCGATGGCGGACCTCCAGGGTGTCACCTCCGGTGATCACCCCGATGGTGGTGGCGTCGATCTCCCACTTGTGGGCCAAGGCGAGGACCTCGTCGACGTCGTCGGGAGCGACGATCGCCAACATCCGCTCCTGGGACTCGGACATGAGGATCTCGCCGGGGGTCATGGCCTCCTCCCGGAGATGCACCGCGTCGAGGTCCACGGTCATCCCCATTCCGCCGGCCGCTGCGCACTCGGACGTCGCGCACGAGATCCCGGCCGCGCCGAGGTCCTGGATGGCGACCACCAGTCCCCGCTCGTACAGCTCCAGACACGCCTCGATGAGCTTCTTCTCCTCGAACGGGTCGCCGATCTGCACCGACGGGCGTTTCGTCTCGGACCCCTCCTCGAACGACGCCGACGCCAGGATCGATGCCCCGCCGATCCCGTCCCGTCCCGTCGCCGAGCCGAGGAGGACGGCGATGTTGCCTTCCCCGACCGCGGCGCGGGTGACGAGCTGGTCGCGACGCATCAACCCGAGGGCCATCACGTTCACGAGCGGGTTCTTGGAGAAGCAGTCGGCGAACTCGATCTCCCCTCCCAAGGTCGGGACGCCGACGGCGTTGCCGTATCCCGCGATGCCGTGCACCACCCCGGAGAAGAGGTACCGGTTGGATGGATCGCTCAACGGGCCGAAGCGAAGCGCGTCCCACAGACCCACCGGGCGGGCCCCCATCGTGAAGATGTCCCGCAAGATCCCGCCTACGCCGGTCGCGGCGCCCTGGTACGGCTCGACGAACGACGGATGGTTGTGCGACTCGATGCGGAGGGCGACGAGCCAGTCGTCGCCGATGTCCACGACGCCGGCGTTCTCCCCGGGGCCGAGCACGACCCACGGAGCCTCGGTAGGGAAACGGCGCAACCACGGTTTCGACGACTTGTACGAGCAGTGCTCGGACCACATCACCGAGTACATCGCCAGCTCGGCCGGTTCGGGCTCCCGTCCCAGGATCTCGACGACCCTGGCGTATTCGTCGTCGGTCATCCCCAAGGTGCGATGCGCCGGCTCGGTCATCGGCTCGCCTCCTCGGCGGCATGCACGAAGGACGCCAGGAGGACGCGGCCGTCGGAGGAACCGAGGACGTCCTCGGCTGCGCGTTCGGGATGCGGCATGATCCCGACGACGTTGCCTCCCGGATCGGCGATGGCGGCGATGTTGCGGGCCGAACCGTTCGGGTTGGCTTCGTCGGTGACGTTGCCGGCCGGATCGCAGTAGCGCAGCAGGACCCGGCCGGATGCCTCGAGCTCGTCGAGGGTGGCGGCGTCGGCGACGAAATTGCCCTCGTACGAGTTGAGCGGGATCCGGAGGACCTGCCCGACCTCGGCGTCGCGGGTGAGGACGCCCGCGGTCGACTCGACCCTCACGTGGACCATCGAACAGATGAAGTTCAGGTCACGGTTGGCGACGAGGGCGCCGGGGAGCAGGTCGGCCTCGCACAGGATCTGGAAGCCATTGCAGATCCCGAGGATCGGGAAGCCCCCCTCCGCCAACCGGGAGACCTCGTCCATGATCGGCGAGAAGCGGGCGATGGCCCCGGTGCGTAGGTAGTCGCCGTGAGCGAACCCGCCCGGAAGGACGACCGCGGAGAACTCCGACAGGTCGTCCTCCTGGTGCCACATCAACTCGACGTCGGCACCGAGGAGGCCGAGGGCGTGCTCGACGTCGTGCTCGCAGTTGCTCCCAGGGAACACCGCCACGGCGATCTTCACAGGCGTTCCACCGTGAAGTCCTCGATGACCGGATTGGCGAGCAGCCGTTCGCACATCTCGTGCACTCGCGCCTCGGCCGCGGCCACGTCGTCGCCGGCCAGCTCGACGACGATGTCCCGACCGAAGTGAACGGCCGTGACCTCCGTGTATCCGAGATCGCGCAGCGCCTTGGTCGTCGTGGCGCCCTCCGGGTCGGCCAGGCCGGCCTTGCGCATCACCCGCACCCGGAACCGGACGGGCTCGCTCATGGCGCTCCCATCCGTGCGAGGTACGCGGAGAACGGCTCACCGACCAGTCGTTCGTAGACCTCCACGTACCGTCTGGTGGTGTCGGCGACCACCTCGGGCGGCAAGACGGGCGCGGGCGGCGTCTTGTCCCATCCGCGGGCTTCGAGCCAGTCGCGGACAGGTTGCTTGTCGAAGGACGGGACGGTTCGGCCCGGCATCCATTCCTCGGCCGGCCAGTAGCGAGACGAGTCGGGGGTCAGCACCTCGTCGATGAGGATGATCTCGCCGTCGACGACGCCGAACTCGAACTTGGTGTCGGCCAAGATGATGCCGCGTTCGGCCGCGTACGCCCGGCCCGTCTCGTACAGGGACACGGAGCGGGAGCGAAGCTCCTCGTACATCGCGTCGCCGACCAGTCCCCGCGCCTCGGACTCGGTGAGGTTCTCGTCGTGGCCCGATTCGGCCTTCGTGGCGGGGGTGAAGATGGGTCGGGGCAGCTCGGCGGCCTGATCGAGCCCGGCGGGGAGGTGCTCGGTGGTCGGGCCGCCACCGGCCGCGTACTCCTTCCAGGACGACCCGTACAGGTAGCCGCGGACCACGCACTCCATCGGGATGACGTCGGCTCTGCGGACCAGCATCGCCCGGCCGGCCAGTTCCTCGCGCTCGGCGGCGTCGAGACCGGCGATGTCGGTCAGGTCGGCGGACAACAGATGGTGAGGCGTGTCGAGCACGTCGAACCAATGAAGGGACAGTCCGGTCAGGACCCGTCCCTTGTCCGGGATCGGCGGCTCGAGGACGACATCGAACGCGGAGATCCGGTCCGTGGCGACGATGAGGAGTCGATCCTCGTCGACACGGTAGATCTCGCGGACCTTCCCCGACCCGATGTGCTCCAGCGCCTGCACGGCGTCGAGGATAGGGGCCGCGTCGGCGTCGGTCACAAACGAACCGGGGACGTCCGGGTCGACCGTCGCCGTCGCGCTCCCCGTCCACCGCGATCGGCCGTGACGCCGCCGGTGACCTAGCCTGTGGCCGACCCGGGAGGTCGACCACGATCCGCACCGCAGTCGACGTCGTCGCCGCCACCTACCGCACCTGGCGCGCGGCGCGGGTGATGCGACTGGGAGCGGCGGTCGCGTACTACGGCCTCGTCGCCATGGTCCCGACCCTCACGGTGGTGGCGGCGGTCCTGACGCTGTTCGTCGACGGTGCCCGGCTTCACACCCTGCTGGTCGAGGTCCTCACCCCGGCGTTCGGGAGCGCCAGCGAGCAGGTGGCGACCCTGGTCGTCGACACCCTCGCCCAGATGAGCTCCTCGCTGGGGTTGGTCGGCGCCGGAACCGTCGCGTTCGGGGCCACGGTCTTCGTCGCTGCGCTGGTGGACGTCGCCGACGAGATCTGGGAGCTGCCTCCCGGCTCGGGCGTCCTCTCCACGATCCGGCGCAGGTTCATGGCGTTCGTCTCGGTCGTCGTCGTCTCCGTGGGGCTGCTGGCGGTCCTGGCCCTGCGAGCCATCGTCGACGCCGTCGCCGGGATCGTTCCCGCCCTGGGAGCGACGGAGACATGGTGGGCGAACGCGGTGATGTTGGCGGCGATCGCCGCTGCCCTCGTCGCCCTCTACCGGCTCGTGCCGTCGACGACGGTGCCGTGGCGGGCGGCCGCCGGCGCCGGCGTCGTGATGGCGCCGATGGTCGCGGTCGGTACCGTCGCCATCGGTGCGTACCTCGAGCGGGTCGCGGCTCGCTCGACGCTCGCGGCCGCCGGCGGGGTCCTCCTCATGCTCGTGTGGCTCTACTACGAGGCGCAGATCGTTCTCGTCGGCGTCGTGTTGAGTCGCGTGCTGGCGGAGCGTCAAGACGGGCCCGGCTCGGCCGCCGCGGACGACCACGGACCCACGAAACCCAAGCCGTAGCCGATCGAGAACGCCACGATCACCGCGATGGAGATCACCGCGGCAGCGGGCGGTCCGACACCGACCACGAAGGCGCCGAGGACGGCGACGCTGAGGGGGATCGAGGCCATCGCTCCCGTCGCCGCCATCGTCGCTCCGACCGCCAACGCCAGGGGGACGGCGGGGAAGAGGAGATGGAGCACCGCCCCGACCGAGCCGCCGATGAAGAACATGGGGAAGAACGGTCCGCCGTAGAAGCCGGTTCTCAGGCTGGTGGTCAACGTCACCATCTTCAGCGCCACGACCGCAAGGAGGAGCCCGACGCCGATCTCGGCCGGGTCGGCGACCACCGCGCCCAGCGTGTCCACGCCCGAGAAGAGCGTCGCCGGCATCATGAACCCGACGGCGCCGAGCACGCAGCCGCCGATCGCCGCGCGCGCGACAGGTGACGCAGGGAGGCGCCCGACGACACGGCCGACGATCTTGGCCACGAGCCCGATCGAGAGTCCGACGATGGCGCCCACGACCCCCATGGCGGCCCCGGCGGCGAGGTACCAGGCGGAGAACTCGAACGGCGGGAAGCGGTAGAGGCCGAGGAACGGCGCGCCGAGCACCGGGTACACGATGAGGAACCCGATCGTCCCGCTGACGCCGCCGGGGATGATGTGGCGGAAGAAGAACGGGAGATCCTGATCGTGCTCGAGCTCCAGCGCCAAGAGCGCGCCGATCAGCGGAGAGGACATGAGACCGCCGAACACTCCCGCCGCCGCCGACAAGGTCGCCGTCCGGGTGTCCTCCGGCGAGGCCGAAACACGCTCGGTGAGCCAGTTCGCGAACCCCGCGGCTCCCGTCACGAGCGGCGCTTCGGGTCCGAGGCTGGCGCCCCCGACGAGGGACACGAGGGCCACGAGAACGGCACCAGGCGCGGTCCCCGGGTCGGTGCGACCCTCCTCGAGCTCCTCGATGAAGCTGTGGAGGCGCCGAGGGAGACCGAGCACCAGATAGATCAGACCGACCAGCGCTCCGGCGGCGATCGGAACCACCAGCGCCCGGAGCCCCCCGCCGAACCACTCGTACCCACCCGTCTGTCCCCAGACGAGACCGGTCAGCGCATGCTCGACCCCGATGAAGGCGACCGCGAACACCCCGCCGAAGATGCCGATGACCGCGGACCGCCCGGCCAGGATCCAGAAGGCGCGGCTGCGGAGGGGAGCGACGGAGGTCATGGCGATGCGCAGCGTACCGGAGACCACCGTACCCTGGTCACATGAGCGAGATCGGCACGACGCATCCGTGGGGCGATGCCCCGACACCGTACGAGGAGCTCGGAGGCGACGGTCGGGTCCGCGAGCTCGTGGACGCCTTCTACGATCGCGTCGACGCCGAGGCACCGACCGTGCGGGCGATGCTCCCGGCGAACGACGCCGGCTCCCGGCAGAAGCTCTACGAGTTCCTCTCGGGCTGGCTCGGTGGCCCGCCGCTGTACGTCTCCAAGCGCGGCCATCCGCGGATGCGCATGCGGCATCTGCCCTTCCCCATCGGCCCCGACGAGGCCGCCGAGTGGATGCGTTGCATGCGGCTCGCCCTCGACGACGCCGACGTCGGCGAGCCCCTCCGTTCGTTCCTCGACGAGCGGTTGACGATGATGGCCGACCACATGGTGAACCGCTGACGCCGACCCGCCGGATCCCTGCGCGGGCAGCGTCGATGCGGGCGCAGACGGGATCCGAGCCGCCAAACGGCCGCCGCCGATAGCATCCGACCGTGAGACGCCGCGCCCTGTTCGTCGCCGTGTGCGCCTTCGGTCTGGTGGGAGTCACCGGTCCGGTGGCAGCGCTCGCCGCGTCCTCCACCGGCTCGCTTCCCGACGGCGAGACGCGACCGGTCATCGTGTCCGCCGCATTGGCCCCCCCCGGTCGCGACGACCGGATCCTCGAAGCCGCCCTCGAGGTCGATGCCTACGACAACGACGGCGTCGTCCGCTACGAGTACCGCTGGAACGCCGCGACCTTCGGGAGCATCCACAGCACCGATGCCCGGCACCCCACCGTCTCGTACCGGGACGTGTCCCCGTCGTCCCGGTACGCGCTCGAGGTGCGGGCCGTCGACACCGGAGGATGGAGATCGCCGTGGACCACCGCGTGGCTCGGAACCACCCCGCCGCCTCCGCAGGTCATCGTGATGGGAGACTCGGTCGCGTCCGGGTACTCGAAGCGGTGGTTCACCGGGAGGGCGACCTGCCGCGACGACGCGTTGTCGTACGGAGCGACGCTGCGGTCGGCGCTCGCCGACACCCTCCCGGCGCGTTGGGCACCGCGGTACACCAACATCGCCTGGCCCGGCGCCGATCTCCGTGCCGTCATAGCCGGCGGCGCCGACGCGTGCGGGGACCGCCACCCGAGCCAGGTCGAAGCCGCCAGGGACCTCGCGGATCCGTCGACGTGGAACGTCATCGTCGTGACCGCGGGGATCAACTCGACCAACTGGGTCGACGTCGTCGCCGGGTTGACGAGGGACACCGCCGTGTCGATCACGGATCGGGGCGACGCCGCCGCATGCCGGCGGGCAGTCGGAGAGCGATGGGACCTCGATCGTCGTCGCGCCGGCATCATCGGGAACGTCGAAGCGGTCGTCGACGGGCTGGCCGAGACCAACGCCGACGTGTTCTGGACCGGGTACTACGGGATCGATCGCACCCGACTCGCCCCGGCGTGGATGCCGATCGGCGCAGAGTGCGTCCAAGAGATGGCGCTGGCGCTGGACGATCTCCATCGGACGCTTCGACGCGGCGTCGCCGGCCGGGCGACCTGGGTCGAGGTCGACGTGGCGACCGTGTCGACCCAGCCGTGGGCCGGCTGGCCTCATCCCGACGCCGATGGCCATCGAACCCTCGGGACCATCATCGCCCGGGCCGTCGCCGGCCGCGTCTGAGCGGCCGCTCCGCCCGAGGGGCGGTCACGTCGCCGCCGGCCGCTGCGCTCGGAGCGCCCGATAGATGTAGAGGATGAGCATCGGCTGGATGACGAGCACGACCGCCGAGGCGATCACCTGATAGACGAAGCTCGCGATGCCGCCCAGCGCCGCTCCGGGAGCGCCGAGCGCGGCGTTGAAGATGCTGAAGATGATGAGGATCCCGAAGATCGGCCACCACGAGCCCTTCACCAGACGGAAGGACTCCTGGAACGCATCGACGGCGCCGCGCTCCTCGAGGAAGAGGATGGCGATCGACGGGGCGAGGCTGACCGCGACCCAGATGCCGGGAAGGATCAGCAGCAAGAAACCGACGAACACCGCCAGTGTCGACAACAGCACCAGCCCGACCAGCGACCAGATCCGCGCCATCGTGACCTCGAAGGCATGGTTGACGTCGGGTGTGCCGCGCTCGTCGGCTTCCGCGACGAGGTTGAACATCACCGCCGAGATGATGAGGCTGATGGCGAAGGCGAGGAGCGAGCCGAACAGGAGCCGAGTCGCCACCGCGCCGACGTCGATGGAACCCGGCGGCGCGGTGGGGTCGATGTTCGGAACGACCGCTCGCAGCAGCACCGACACCAGGGCATCGAGGAACCCGAGGGCGATGGCCACCGGCGCCAGTGCCCGCCAATACCGGCCGATCGCCTCGACGGTGTTCTGCAGGACGGTCCCCACCATGGTGCACTCCTCTCCTCGTTGCCCCCGACTCTACGAGGTCGGCCGCGGCGGGGAGCTGCTCACGACGTGAACGGCACCCAGGCGAGGTCGTCGTAGCTGCCCAGATCCGACACGAGAACGCCGGCATCCGAGACGGTGAAGAGTCGATCGTCGATCACGAGCGAACGGACGATCGGCGCCGACCAGGCCGTGCACCCGGGACAGTCGGATCTCGCCGTCGACGGGTGCCGGATCTCCCCGACCTGGACGACCCGATCCGAGGTGGCTCGAACCACGACCGCGCCCGAGAAGAGGTCCTCCTTCCCGGTGCGTTCGTCCCACGACCAGCGTTGGAGGGGAAGGACCGCCACGCCCTCGGGCGGCCACCACAGGAAGGCCCGATGATCCCACTCGACGTCCGAGTACGCCTCGTCGACGGTGAGCTTGGCGAGGCGTCGGGGCCGGGAAGGGTCCGACACGTCGAACACCGCCACCTGCGTCCCCAGCACGCGGCCGCGGTCGGTGGCATCCTGGCCGACGCCGAGGAGCAGGTCGTCGCCGATCGGATGCAGGTACGCCGAGTAGCCGGTGATCTTCAACTCCCCGGCCACCCGCGGGTCGGTCGGGTCGGACAGGTCGACCACGTAGAGGGGATCGACCTGCCGGAACGTGACCACGTAGCCGCGGTCCGCGATGAAGCGGACCGCGTACACCCGCTCGCCCTCGCCGAGGCCGTCGACCGAGCCGACCTGGACGAGTCGGTCGCCGAGGCGCCGGAGCGTCACCACCGAGGTGTCGGGCACCTCCGACGATCCCCACCACGGGTTCTCGTCGGTCACCACCACCCGCAAGGTGGCGTCGTACTCGTCCATGGACCACTGCGACAGCAACGTGCCGTCGACCTCGCCGGAGGCGACGTAGCGGGCGATGTCGGGGTCGGTGATGTCGAACATGTGGATCTGGGTGGTGAGCCCGTCGGATCCGAGTCCCTCGCCGCCGGCTGGCGCGTGTGGCCACGCCATCCACGGTGCCGTCGCCACGTACAGCGAGGCGTTGGACGCATAGACGGTCTGGCCCTCGGCGAGGAGGCCGATGCCGCGTCCCGGCTCGAGGCCGGTCGCCAGATCGATCGTGAGCACCGTCAACATCGACAACCCGGAGAACTCGGCGGGCTGTCCGACCTGGTCGCATCCCAGGAGCGGGCCTTCCGACGTCGTTCGGGCCTGATGGTCCTCGAGCACGAACCAGGGGACCCAGTTCTCCAACGTGGAGCGCTCCACGATGCGTCGGTTCTCCGCGGCAGCCTCACGTTCGGCGCGGATGCCGCCGCCTTCGGGGAAGACCCACGCGAACCCCGTCGGTTCGGATCGGACGACGAGCCGGACACGACCGTCGGACATCCGGGACGACAGGATCGTGCCGTCCATCGTCAACGTCCGCACCGGCACCATCGTCGCGGGATCCGACACGTCCACCTCGGTCAGCACGGTCCGGGGGGAAGGCCCCGGGACGATGCCGCCGTCGACGAGCCCACCTTCGGCCAACGGTTCGATGCCGTAGCCGTCCATCGAGGTCATCACGAGGAGCCGGTCGCCGGCGAGGAACAGCTCCTGGCCCCATCCGTCCAGGGGCAGCGAAGCGACGACCCGCGGGGTGGCTCCGGCGTCGATCCGGTACAGGCGGCCCTGAGCGACCGCGAAGATCCGCTTCCCGTCGGTCTTGACGAGGTCGGGCTCGTCGACGCCGGTCACCTGCACGTTGGTCGCCGAATAGTCGACCCCCGCCACCCCGGCGGCCGTCGTCGTCGGGACGCCGCCGTCGAGCCGTCTGCCGGCGTCGCCTTCGGCGAACACGACATCGGGCGGGAAGGGTCCGCCGCCGTAGCCTTCCAGCCCGTAGGGTCCGACCCGCTCCAGGGCATGGCCCTTCACGTAGCCGAGGAACGCGTCGCACGACTCGAACGCCTGCAGCACCGGCGCCGCGAAGATCGCCGGACCCGCCGGGCCTCCCGCCGCACCGACTCGACGCGCCGGCGTGGTCGGCTCCGGCCCAGGCACCGTCGTGCACGCCGCCGCCACGACAGCGAGCGCAGCCACCAGGAGGATCGTCGTTCGTCGCATCGCTGGCTCCTCTCCGTCCGTTCGTTCCCCGGTGGGACGGTGGCCGGCGTGTCCTCGGTTCCCGGTGATCGACTTCCCGGTCATCGACCCCCGTGCGGGCGGAGCTCGGCCCAGCGGCCCTGCGACATGCGGTACAGGACGTGACGGCGATGTGGGTGACCGATCATGACCCGAGGGTGATCGAAGTCGTCTGCCGGGTCGTGGGTCATGCCGAGGCGCTCCATCACCGCCACCGATCGCACGTTGGCGGGGATCGTGAAGGACACGACCTCGGTGAGGCCGACCCGGCCGAACGCGTCGTCGAGGGCGGCGGTGGCCGCCTCCGTGGCGTACCCGCGACCCCACGCGTCCCTGGCCAACCGCCAGCCGACCTCGACGGCGGGGGCGAACGGGGCGGTGAACCGGACCCGGTTGAGCCCAACGAACCCGACGAACCGGCCCGCGGCCTCGACCGCCCACAGGCCGAACCCGTCCCGGGCGAAGGCTCGTTCGATGGCGGCGGCGAACCCCTCGGACTCGGCCCGGGTGAGCGGCGCGGTGAAGTGCTCCATCACCTCGGGGTCGGCGTTCATCGCGGCGAAGGGCTCGCGGTCGGCATCGGCGAAGCGACGCAGGACGAGCCGGTCGGTGACGAGCTGCATGTGCGCATGGTCGCACGTCGTGTTCGCGTAGGGTGGCACCATCGTCGAAGGGAGGACCCATGACCGCCGAGAGACCGTCGATCGTCACCCAAGTCGCTCCGGCGGACCCGGACGAGGCACTGGCGCACTTCTCGGCACTGCTGCGCCTCGAGACGGACTGCTGGGACGTCCACGAGGCGATGGGTGACGCATCGCAGGATTTCGTCCTCCTCGACGTCCGGGGACCCGAACCCTTCGCCGCCGAGCACATCCCCGGAGCGACGAACCTCCCGCACGGCCGGATCGTGGAACGGAACCTGGCGCCGTATCCCGACGACACCGTGTTCGTCGTCTACTGCGCGGGTCCTCACTGCAACGCCGCCGACAAGGCCGCGGTCCGTCTCGCCCGGCTCGGGCGGGCCGTCAAGAAGATGATCGGCGGAGTGGAAGGTTGGCGCGACGAAGGCTTCGACCTAGTGGCAGGGAGCCCACTGGGTTGACACCCGGGATCAACCCGGCGGGGACTCCAGGCGCTCTCCGGCTTCGATGGCGATGTCCAGGTGGTTGTCGGCCGGAGCCAGCGGACACGACCATCGCGGATCGTGGACGCAGGACGGGTGGTAGGCGTAGTTGAAGTCGAGAACGATCGCCGTGCCCTCGTGGCCGAGGTCGGCGCCCTTGATGGTGTCCAGCAGGTAGCGCCCGCCCCCGTAGGTGGTCGCTCCGGCCGTCGCGTCCCGGAACGGAACGAACACGCCCCCGCCATAGACGTCGATCCAGAACACCGACAAGGTGACGTTGCCCGGCGGCGGAAGCCGCACCTGGCCGAAGCGGACGAGCGGGGTCTCTCCTGTCGCCGAATGGGCCGCCCCGATGCGTCGGGTCTCGACCGGCTCGACCTCCGCGGTCATCCGCCAGGCCGGATCGTACGGGAAGAACGGCAGCGAGGAGAACGCTTCCCGGGTCGTAGGGTCCACGGGAGACTGGGGATGGGTGGCGAAGAGCAGATCCCGCCGGGTGCGCCACCGTCGCCACGGTCCTTCGCCTGGGCCACCTGCGCGGGCCTCGCGGTACAGGTCCGCGACCCGCCGCCGGAAGTCCCACAACGACAAGGTGGCGGCGGGATCTGCGGCCGCCGGAGCGGTCATCGGATCCCCACCCGACGGGCGTGAGCGAGCGCCTCGGCCACCGTCCCCGTCCAGGCACGTCCGTGACCGGGGAGGAGGACGTCGGCGGTGATCCCGTCGAGTCGGTCGAGGGACGCCAGCGCTCGTCGGGAGTCGTCGTTGGCGAACGAGGGAGGGATCACTGGGCCTTCGGCGCCGGTGGCGATGTCGACGGTGGCGAGCACGTCGCCGACGAACAGGGCACCGCGCGACTCGCTCAGGAGCGCGCAGCTCCCCGGCGTGTGCCCGGGGGCGTGGATGACCCGGGGACGGCCGGGGAGGTCCAGGCGCTCCCCGTCGGCGAACGTCGATACCTCGGTCACCGGCGGCGTCGAGAGCACCCCTTCGAGCGCCGCTTGCACCAGCGTGCGCACCACCGTCGGGCGCCAGATCGGGAGACGCCACTCGGGCCGCCATCGGCGCTCTCCGGTGGCGACGGCCACATCGGAGGCGTGGATCCGCACCGAGCAACCTGCCTCTCTCCGGAGCTGCTCGGCGATGCCGAGATGGTCCGGATGCGCATGGGTGACCAGCACCGCCTCGACGTCGACGAGTCCCCATCCCCTCTCGGCCAGGAACCGGGTGAACGCCGGCCACGAGCGTGGCGTCGCGGCGTCGATGACGGTCAGTTTCCCGCCCTCGGCGAGCACGTACATGCCGACGAAGTCCTGTCCCAGCCGATAGACACCCTCGACGATCTGCACGTCGCCTCCTCGCGAGACGAGCATCCTATCGACGCCGTCGGCTGCACCCGACGGCCCGTCAGTCTGAGGTCAGGTGGGTTCCGTCGAGCCGATCGAAGACGACGCCGACGTTCCGCAGGAACCGTTCCGGCGCGAAGCACGCCCGGAGTTCGTCGATCGGCAGATCCATGTCCGGGTCGGCCGCCAGATGGTCGAGCAGCGTTCCCCCTTCGTCCCACGTGCGCATGGCGTTGCGCTGCACGATCCGGTAGGCCTCGTCTCGGGAATGACCCGCCTCGATCAACGCCAGCAGGACCGCCTGGGAGTAGACGAGTCCGCGGGTGGCCGCCAGGTTCGCTCGCATCCGGTCGGTGTCCACCACCAGCCCGTCGACGATCCTCGTCATGCGCACCAGCCCGAAATCGAGCAGTCCCGTCGCGTCGGGAAGGACGATGCGCTCCACCGACGAATGGGAGATGTCCCGCTCGTGCCACAACGCGACGTCCTCGTAGCCGGCGACGGCGTAGCCGCGGAGGACCCGCGCCAAACCGGTGACGTTCTCCGACCCGATCGGGTTGCGCTTGTGGGGCATCGCCGAGGACCCCTTCTGCCCGCTCCGGAACGGTTCCCGGACCTCGCCGACCTCGGAGCGCTGCAGGTGGCGGATCTCGACGGCGATCCGCTCGAGGGACGCGCCCGTCAGCGCCACGGCGGACAGCAACTCGGCGTGACGGTCGCGCATGACGATCTGCGACGACGCCGGCTCGGGTCGTAGCCCGAGCCGTTCGAGGACGTAGGCCTCGATCGCGGGGGGCGTGTGGGCGTAGGTGCCCACCGCGCCCGAGATCTTCCCGACCGCCACACCATCGCGGGCGTGGGTGAGTCGTTCGTGGTCGCGGGCCAGTTCGAACGCCCAGGTGGCGAGCTTCAGGCCGAACGACATCGGCTCGGCCCAGATGCCATGGGTGCGACCGACCATGACCGTGTCCCGATGCTCACGGGCTCTGCGTTTCACCACGGCGAACAGCTCCGCCACCCGCAGTCGCAGGAGATCGACCGCCTCGGCCACGAGCACCCCGTTCGCGGTGTCCAGCACGTCGGAGGAGGTGAGCCCATAGTGGACCCACTCGCCGCCCGTCGCCACCGAGTCGGCGAGCAGGTCGACGAACGCGGCGACGTCGTGGTGGGTGATCGATTCGCGTCGCTTCCAGGCGTCGACGTCGACCTCAGGGGCCTCTCGAAGCGAAGCGGCGGCTTCCGCCGGAGCGACGCCTCGTTCGACCCAGGCCTCCAGGACGAGGGTCTCGACCTCCTTCCACACCGCGAGCTTGCGACGCTCGCCCCAGATGGCGGCCATCTCCGGCAGGGAGTACCGCTCGATCACGCTCGCATCTCTCCCCGGTATGCGTCGAGCTTGGCGACGCACGCGTCGTCGGTGATCCCCAACATCGCGACCGCCAGGTAGGCTCCGTTCGCCGCCCCGTCGATGGCCACCGTCGCCACCGGGATACCCGTGGGCATCTGCACGGTGGCCAGGAGGGCATCCAGTCCGCCGAGGGCGCCGGCGTCGAGCGGTACCCCGACCACCGGGAGCGTCGTGTGCGCCGCCACGGCACCTGCGAGATGGGCCGCCTTGCCGGCGCCGCAGATGATCACCCCGAACCCCCGACTCCGGGCCTCCTTGGCGAAACGGACCACCTTGTCGGGATCACGATGCGCCGACATGACGTGGACCTCATGGGGGATGTCGAGGTCGATCAGCACCTCCACGGCCTTCTCCATCTTCGGCATGTCCTTGGCGCTGCCCATCAACACCGCGACCTTGCGATCCGTCATCGTGTCCCTCCTTCGATCATCGCGTCGGCGGCGATATCGCCGCGGTACTGCATGCCCGCGAACTCGACCATCCCGACCCCACGGTACGCCGCATCTCGAGCCGCAGGCACGTCGATGCCCGTACCGACGACGTTGAGGACCCTCCCGCCCGACGTGACGAGACCTTCGACGGTCCGTGTGGTCCCGGCGTGGAACACCACCACGTCGTCGAGCGCACCCGCGGCGTCGAGCCCGACGATCGGATCGCCCGACCTCGGCGCCTCCGGATAGCCGTCGGCGGCGAGCACGACGTCGACGGCGGCCAGGTCGTTCCAACGCAGCGGACGATCCGGCAGCCGCCCCTCGGTCGCCGTCACCAGCAGATCGAGGAGGTCGTCGTCGAGTCTGGGCATGAGCACCTGGGTCTCGGGATCGCCCATCCGCGAGTTGAACTCGAGCACCTTCATCCCGTCGTCGGTGAGCATCAACCCGACGTACAGGAACCCCCGGTAGGCGATGCCGTCGGCGGCGAGGGTCGCCAGCACCGGAGCCACGACCGTCTCCAATGTTGCGTCGACCAGGTCACCGGGCAGGTCCGCCGGCGGCGAATAGGCGCCCATCCCTCCGGTGTTCGGTCCCGCGTCCCCGTCGCGCAGCCGCTTGTAGTCGCGGGCGGGTTGCAGCGCCAGGGCCCGTGTTCCGTCGCAGATCGCGAACACCGACACCTCTCGGCCGGCCAGGTGCTCCTCCACGACCACGGTCCGGCCCGCTTCGCCGAAGTGGCCCTCGATGCAGACCCGTGCCCACGCCTGGGCGGCGATCAGATCGTCGGTCACCAGGACGCCCTTGCCCGCCGCCAGACCGTCGGCCTTGACGACGTACGGCGGCGGCAACGAAGCCAGATGCGCCGCCGCGTCGCCGAGGTCGCGGAACGTCCACGACGCCCCCGTCGGCACCCCGGCACGGACCATCACCTCCTTGGCGTACGCCTTGGAGGACTCGAGGCGGGCCGCAGCTCGGGTCGGACCGAAGGCGGCGATGCCCGCGGCGGTGAGGGCGTCGACGACGCCGGCGGCGAGCGGCGCCTCGGGACCGACCACCACCAGGTCCACGTCGTTGGCGATCGCCAGGTCGACCACGGCGTCGACGTCGGTCGGCGCGAACCCGGGATACACCGCTCCCAGATCGGCGAGGCCCGGATTGCCGGGGGCCGACAGCAGCGCCGTCAGGCGGGGGGACGCCGCCAGCTTCCATCCGAGCGCATGCTCGCGTCCGCCGCCGCCGAGGAGCAGGACCTTCACGGCCTGTGGAAGGTCGCTTCGCGGCCTGGCCCGACCGAGATCGTCGTGATCGGGACCCCGGCGAGCTCCTCGATACGGAGCACGTACCGGCGGGCCGCTTCGGGGAGCTCGGCGAACGACCGCACGCCGGTGATGTCCACCTGCCAGCCCTCGTGCTCCTCGTACACCGGGATGCAGTTGTACAGCACCCGCTGCTGGCGGGGGAACTCGGTGTAGCGCTGGCCGAGCGAGTCGTAGGCGATGGCGATCTTGATCGTCTCGAAATGCGACAACACGTCGAGCTTCGTCAACGCGATGTCGGTCAGCCCGTTGACCCGGACCGCGTAGCGGAGGGCCACGGCGTCCAGCCATCCGCAGCGGCGCCGGCGTCCCGTCACCACGCCGTACTCACCGCCGATCTGGACCATCTGCTCGCCGATCTCGTCGTGCAGCTCGGTCGGGAACGGTCCGGTACCCACCCGCGAGATGTACGCCTTGGTCACCCCGATCACCCGATCGATCGCCTTGGGGCCGATCCCGACGCCGGTGCTCACGCCGCCGGCGGTCGGGTTCGACGACGTCACGAAGGGATAGGTGCCGTGATCGATGTCCAGCAGGGTGCCCTGGGCCCCTTCGAACAGCACCTGCCGATCGTCGCGCAGTGCCTCCCAGATCAGCAGCGACGTGTCCGCGACGTGATCGAGGATCCGGTCCGCGTAGCCCAGGTACTCCTCGGCGATCTCGTCGGCGTCGAGGGGAAGCTGGTTGTAGACCTTGGTCAGTTGCTTGTTCTTGTCCTTGATGGCGACGTCGAGCTTCTGGCGGAAGATCTTGGGATCGAACAGGTCCTGGACCCGGATCCCGAACCGCGAGTACTTGTCCATGTAGGCCGGACCGATCCCCCGCTTGGTCGTGCCGATCTGCTGTTTGCCGAGGTAGCGCTCCATCACCGCGTCGAGCTTGCGGTGGTACGGCATGATCAGGTGGGCGTTGCCGGAGATCCGCACCCCCGACGGGTCGATGCCCCGTGCGGTCAACGCGTCCATCTCCTCGAGCAGCACCTTGGGATCGATCACGCAGCCGTTGCCGATCACCGGCGTCACGTTCGGGTAGAGCACGCCGGAGGGGATCAGCGACAGCGCGAAGCGCTCGCCGTCGACGACGATCGTGTGCCCCGCGTTGTTGCCTCCCTGGTACCGGACGACGAGGTCGGCGGACTCGGAGAACAGGTCGGTGATCTTCCCCTTCCCTTCGTCGCCCCACTGCGCGCCGAGGACCACCGAAGCGGGCATGCTCTTCCTCCGTAGCCGGGTACCGGGCCCGAGTGTACCGGGGGGGCTCGGGCCCTCCGTTCCCTCGGTCCGCACGAAGGAGCGTCCTACGCCCTCGCGCCGATTAGGGTTGCCCCGCTCGACGAACGGAAGACCTGTGAACGACCGCACCTCCATGCGCAAAGCGACCAAGGATCCCGTCGGGGTCCCCGTCGTCCTCGCCGAAACCTCCGTCCCGCCCGTCCGCACCGAGGCGCTCCACTTCCACACGAACGAGCCCAACGAGTTCTGGGACTTCACCGACATGGTCCGGGCCGTCGTCAAGCGCTCCGGTGTTCGCCACGGCCAGGTGACCGTCTACACCCCGCACACGACCACGACGGTCGTCATCAACGAATCCGAAACCGGGTTCCTGAACGACTTCCGCAAGCTCATCGGCGCGATGGTCCCCGACGACGTGTACTACGAACACGACGACCACGACATCCGTACCGAGAACCTCCAGGAGGACGAGTTCGTCAACGGGCACGCCCACTGTCGCCAGCTCCTGGTCGGCCAGCCGTCGGTCACCGTCCCCATCGTCGACGGCGAGGTGCTGCTCGGGCAATGGCAGCGGGTGCTGTTCGCCGAGCTCGACCAGGCCCGCGAGCGGCGCGTCTTCATCCACGCCCAGGGCTCCTGAGCCGGCGCGCCGGCGCCCCGGGTCGTCGACGACGCGCCGGATTCGCTTTACATCGGCGTCACATGCGGACTAGCTTGCAGCTGTCTCCGGCTCGGACCGGGGACGTGGGCTCAACACCACGATCGATTCGTAACACGCAACGCTAAGGAGAGGGTTCAACCCATGCTCAAGAAAATGGCGCTGCTCTTCGCCGTTCTCGCGCTCGTCGCTGCTGCCTGTGGAGGCGGCGGGGCCGGCACCGAGACCACGACCACGACCACCCAAGCCCCCGGAGGCGGCGGTGACACCAGTGGCGGTGGCGACACCGGTCAGGCGACCGGGGAGAGCACCCTTGACACCGTGATCGCTCGCGGCAAGCTCGTCTGCGGGGTCTCCGGCTCCGCCGTCGGCTTCTCGGAGACCGCGGCCGACGGTTCGACCACCGGTTTCGACGCCGACTACTGCCGGGCCGTGGCTGCCGCCGTGCTCGGCGACGCTTCGGCCGTGGAGTACCGGGCGCTGACCGCCGCCGAGCGGTTCGAGGCGCTCAAGAACAACGAGGTCGACGTTCTGATCCGGAACACCACCTGGACCCAGAGCCGCGACACCGACATCGGCATGGACTTCGCGCCGACGACGTACTACGACGGCCAGCAGCTCATGGGCGATCCGTCCCGTCTGCCCGGCCTGACGCCCGACAGTGGCCTCGAGGCCATCGACGGCGCCACCGTGTGCACCAACGCCGGTACGACCACCGAGAAGAACATCACCGAGGGCGCCAAGGTCGCCGGGGTGAACATCACCCTCGAGACGGTGGAGAACTTCCCCGAGGCGATGGAGAAGTTCAAGGCCGGCACGTGTGACATCGTCACCACCGACGGGTCGGGCCTCTTCGGCAACCGTGCCGCCGAGAAGAACGCCGGCACCCCCGGCGCGGAGAACTGGGTGATCTTCCCCCGTTCGCCGATCTCGAAGGAGCCCCTCGGGCCGGTCGTTCGCCAGAACGACTCGAAGTGGAAGGACGTCATCGACTGGGTCGTGTTCGCCACGTTCATCGCCGACGAGCACGGCGTGACGTCGGCCAACATCGACGACATGATGGAGTCCACTCCCGAACTGACCCGCCTGTTCGGCGGCGAGGGTGAGCTGCAGACGGCCATGGGTCTGCCCGCCGACGCCTTCTACCAGGCGATCAAGCAGGTCGGGAACTACGGCGAGATCTTCGAGCGCAACCTGACCGGGCCTCTCGGTCTCGAGCGCGAAGGCTCGTTCAACATGCAGTGGTTCGACGGTGGCCTGATCTACGCACCGCCGGCCCGCTGACCGGGAACCGACCGACGAGACGTCTGCGGGGGCGCCAGTGGCGCCCCCGCTGCGCGTTCGTCTAGATTGCGGCGAGCGATGTGCACGGTCGCCCGCCACGGGGGCTGCCGGAGAGGGAGGCAAGGGCTTTGACGGTCGAGGTCAGAGAGCATCAGAAGACGCCGCTGTGGAGGAACGCCACGTTCCTCAAGTGGGTGGCGCAGATCGGTGTCCTGGTCGCGCTCTTGGCGTTGTTCGCCCTCCTCGGCTCCGAAGCGCTGAAGAACTTCAACCAGTCGGGCATCTCCTTCGGCTGGAAGTGGCTGTCGGACCCGACCGGCGTCGACATCCGGGAAGGCATCGACACCTCGCCCGACTCGGGTGTGCGAGCCCTCGCGGTGGGGATGGTCAACACCCTCCGGGTCGGCGTCTCCGGCATCATCGCGGCGACCGTCCTCGGCACGCTCATCGGCATCGGGCGCCTGTCGAAGAACTGGATCGTCAACAAGCTGTCGACGGTCTACATCGAGTCGATCCGCAACGTGCCGCTGCTGCTCCAGATCTTCTTCTGGCAGGCCATGGCGTTGGTGCTCCCGCAGCTCGCCACCGACGACGTCGGCACCTACTGGTTCAAGGCATCGAACAAGGGGTTCGGTCTGGCCTGGTTCCGCACCGACGGGGGCTTCTGGCCGTGGATGCTCTTCGTCGTCGCCGGCATTCTGGTCGGACGCGCCGTCTCCCGCTCCCGGCACCGGATCCAGGAGGAGACCGGACGCATCACCTACCCCGGCCTCTCGTGGCTCGCGACCGTCATCGTGTTCGCCGCCGTCGGCTGGTTCGCATGGCCGATCCTCCGCTTCCTCGCTCCCGTCTGGCACGGCATCGCCTCGTTCTTCCGAGCGCTGCCACCGATCGTGTACCCGATCGTCGGCGCCATCGCGTCGATCGGGTTCGCCGTGCTGTGGATCAGGAACTTCTTCGAGTCCCGCCGCACGCCCGCCGGTTTCGGCAAGCTCACCGATGACGACTGGTTCCGGGTCATCTTCGCCGGCTTCTCCGGGATCGCCCTGGCGATCGTTTCGTTCGTCATCGGCGGGTTCGTGCTCACCACCGTCGGTGGCGACAAGGCATCGGTCGCCGAGCTCATCGGCAGGGGGATCGCCAACGTCTTCGATTGGCTCGGGCGATCCTTCGAGGTCACCTCGGGCTCGCCGATCGTCGGGAGCCGTCCCGAGGTCATCGTCAGAGGCGCCGGCTTCGTCAACTTCTCCGAGGGCGGCGTGGTCATGTCCGTCCCGTTCTTCGCCATCTGGACCGGCGTCACCTTGTACACCGCCTCGTTCATCGCCGAGATCGTCCGCGGCGGCATCCTGGCGGTTCCCAAGGGTCAGACCGAGGCGGCGATGGCCTTGGGTCTGCGCCGCAGCCAGTACCTCCGGCTCGTGATCCTGCCCCAGGCGTTCCGGATCATCCTGCCGCCGATGGGCAACCAGTACCTCAACCTGATGAAGAACACGTCGCTGGGCATCGCCGTCGCGTTCCCCGAGATCGTGCAGGTCGGGACCACGATCCTGAACCAGACCGGCCAATCCCTCCCCGTCGTGCTCGTGTGGATGGGCTTCTTCGTGAGCCTCAGCCTCGGGATCTCGGCGATCGTGAACTACTACAACCGCAAGATGATGATCGTGGAGCGATGACATGACGGGTCACATGGTCACCGAAGTCACCGAGCTGGCACCCGAGCCGCCCCCGAAGGGCATCGGGGTCTGGCTGAAGGAGAACCTCTTCTCCACGCCCGCCAGCGGGGCGATGAGCATCATCGCCATCGTGGTCGCCCTGGCCGCGATCCGAGGGATCCTCGGGTTCATCTTCGACCCGTCCCGTCGCTGGGAGGCGGTCACCTACAACATGCGCCTCCTGATGGTCCAGGCGTATCCGGCCGAGCAGGCCATCCGGATCTGGTTCAGCGTCGGCGTCGTCGTCGTCTTGCTCGCCCTCAGCCTGGCCGTGTGGCGGGTCGGCGGTCGCACGAGCCCCCGACAGGTCGGCGGCACCCTCTTCGCCGTCGGAAGCCTGGCGCTCCTCGGTGGCCTTCTCGGTCCCTTCTCGGCGAGCGGCAAGATCGGATGGATCGTCGTCGGTGCCGTCCTCGCCGGCGTCGGGTACTACCTCCGCAACGGCCTCGGAGAGCGCGCCAAGGAAGAGTCGATCCCCGTCCTCGGCGCCGTGGCGGTCGTGATCGGCCTCATCCTGGTGGTGATCTGGACGATCGAGCTCCCGTTCCCCGTCCGGGACACCGCCGGGGAGCAGGTCGTCAGCTTCCTGCCGATCGCCTCGTCGACTCGCATCCCGTGGACGATCATCGCGCTCGTCGGCGTCGCCTCGTACGTCGTCATGAAGTTCGCGCGTGACCTCTTGCCGGCGGTCCCCACCCGCCGCGTCCTCGTGGGGTTGTGGGTGCTGTCGTATCCGGTGCTCGTCCTCGTGGTGCTTCGCGACCCGCACGTTCCCCTCGACCGGGTGTGGTCCTTCTACCTGCCCCTGGCGGTCGGCTTCGCCGTCGTGGGAGCCCTCGTGCTCAACGTCGCCGCCAACCGCTCCCTGGGGGAGCTGGGGAGGGTCATCGGCGCGGTGGCCTTGATCATCGCCCTGGCGAGCTTCGCCTTCCAGATGGAATACGTCGTCAGGTTCCTCCTCCTCGCCTTCGCGTTCTTCGCGCTCGCCGCTCCCACCTTCGGCGGCGAGGGAGCGAGCCGCCGGATCTTCCTCGTCATGTGGGCCATCTCGGCGCTCCTGATCGTGTTCTTCTACGTGATGGCGACCTCGGAGTCCACCGTGGAGGTGCCGGGCGCGTTCATGCTCGGCGGCCTCGGCCTCACGTTGATCCTGTCGATCACCGCCATCGTCGCCTCGTTCCCCATCGGACTGCTCCTGGCGTTGGCGAGGACGTCGAAGATGCCGCTGTTCAGGATCATGGCGACCACCTACATCGAGCTCGTGCGTGGCGTGCCGCTCATCACCTGGCTGCTCGTGGCGTTCATCATGCTCCCCGTCGCCCTCCCTCAGGGCGTGTCGATCGGCGGTGTCATGCGCGCCATCGGGGCCATGACGTTCTTCTCTGCGGCCTACCTCGCCGAGAACGTCCGTGGCGGCCTGCAGGCGATCCCGAAGGGCCAGTACGAGGCGTCGCAAGCCCTCGGGATGACCACGTCGCAGATGACGGTGTTCATCGTCCTCCCGCAGGCCCTGCGGGCGGTCATCCCCGCCCTGGTCGGTCAGGTCATCGCCATCTTCAAGGACACGTCGCTGGTGACCATCGTCGGCCTGTTCGACTTCCTCCATATCGCTCGCGCCGTCATCCCGGGACAGAGCCAGCCGTTCAACTTCCTCGGGACGTTCCGCGAGCCCCTACTGTTCGCCGCGGTGGTGTACTGGATGTTCACGTTCACCTTCAGCCGTATCAGCCTCCGGCTCGAGAAGAAGCTGGGCGTCGGCGAACGATGAGAAGAGAGTCGAGGAGGCACCTTCGATGACCATGCACGAGACGACACCAGAGCGAGTCCTCGGCGACGACATCGTCATCGCCGAAGGGGTGAAGAAGTGGTTCGGCGACTTCCAGGCCCTGAAGGGGGTCACGACCCGCGTCAAGGAACGCGAGGTGGTGGTGATCATCGGACCCTCCGGTTCGGGCAAGTCGACGTTCATCCGCTGCCTGAACCGTCTCGAAGCCCACCAGGAGGGCACGATCATCATCGACGGGACGGAGCTCACCAACGACCTCAAGAACATCGAGAAGATCCGGTCCGAGGTGGGGATGGTGTTCCAGCAGTTCAACCTGTTCCCGCACCTGACGGTCATGGACAACATCACCCTCGCCCCGATCTGGGTGCGGAAGACGCCCAAGGCGGAGGCGGAGGCCACGGCGATGGAGCTCCTCGAACGGGTCGGGATCCCCGAACAGGCCGACAAGTACCCCGGGCAGCTCTCCGGCGGCCAGCAGCAGCGCGTCGCCATCGCCCGGTCGCTGGCCATGAAGCCGCGGATCATGCTCTTCGACGAGCCCACCTCCGCCCTCGACCCCGAGATGATCAAAGAGGTCCTCGACGTGATGAAGGAGCTCGCCGCCTCAGGCATGACGATGATCGTGGTGACCCACGAGATGGGCTTCGCCCGGGAGGTCGCCGATCGGGTGATGTTCTTCGACTACGGCACCATCGTCGAGGAAGGCACCCCGGAGCACTTCTTCACCAACCCCCAGCACGACCGGACGAAGCTGTTCCTCAGTCAGATCCTCTGAGCGGCTCGTCGGCGGTGGGCTCTTCGGCTCGTCCGCCGCGGCCCGGGCCCAGTTCGTCGGCGGTTCGCACCCCGGACCATCGGGCGAGGTCCGTCTCCCAGTCGAGATGCTCGACCACCGCCTGGTCGGCGTAGCCGCCCCACTCGGCACGGGGGACCATCCACATGAGCTCGAACTGGTTCCCGTCGGGGTCGGCGCCGTAGACGCTCTTGGTGGCGCCGTGGGACGACTCGCCGGTGTAGGCCCCTGCCGCCATCACCGCCTCGCGGAGGCGGGCGAGGTCGTCGAGGGTGTCGACCTGCCAGGCGAGGTGATACAGGCCGGTCGCCCCACGTGGTGGCTGCGGCGCCCCGGCTCCGAGACCGAAGAGCCCGAGGTCGTGGTGGTTGAGCGAGTCGGGCGCTCGCAGGAACGCGGCGTTCATCCGTGGTTCGGCCGTGACGGCCTCGAAGCCGAGCACGTCCCGGTAGAACGCGACCGCCCGGGCGAGGTCCGAGACGAACAGGACCGCATGGTTGAGCCTACGGATACCGGTCATCGGTGCCTCCTCCTCGGGCGGTTGCTCCAGCTCAGCGGGGTGGTGTCAGGTCGTCCCAGCGGTCGCCTTCGGCGAGGTCGATGACCGTCCACGCCATCGCCAGGGCGCCGTCGCGGATCGCCCGCTCCCCAGAAGGGGTGACGGTGTGCGCGGCGAACTCCTTCTGATGGTTGACCGCCGGCAGCGAGTGGATGTCCAGCATCGGATGGATCGACGGGACCTCGTGACTGACGTTGCCCATGTCGGTCGAGCCGGCGGCCCCCGGATCTTCGTCGGCGCCGCGGCCCATGGGTCGACCGAGGGCTGCCGCGTTGGCGGCGAACAGCTCCGTCATCAGCGGGTCGGACACCAGGTCCGTGTAGGTGTGGCCCCGTGCCTTCATCTCGAAGGTGCATCCCGTCGCCGTCGCCGCCGCCTCGAAGCAGGCGACGACCCTGGCGGAGAGCTCGTCGAGGCGTTCCTTGGACGGTGCCCGGACGTACCACGACATGGCGGTATAGGCCGGGATCACGTTGGGGGCGCCGCCGCCGTAGGTGATGACTCCATGCACCTTGTCGGTGGGATAGAGGGCCTGTCGGAGGGTCGAGATGTTGACGTACGCCTGGACCGCCGCATCGAGGGCGTTGAGCCCGAGCTGCGGCGCGAACGCGGCGTGGGACTCCTTGCCGAAGAACTCGACGTCCACGTGGGCGACCGCCAGGAAGTTCGGGTCGACGACGTCGCGTGGGGACGGGTGGATCATCATCGCCGCTGCCGCACCCGAGAAGGCACCGGCTTCGATGAGGTCGACCTTCCCGCCGTACATCTCCTCGGCGGGCGTGCCGAGCACCGTGACCCGGAAGCCGAGCTCGTCGGCGAGCGGGGCGAGGGCGGCTCCTGCGCCCGCAGCGGCGGTGGCGATGATGTTGTGGCCGCAGGCATGTCCGACCTCGGGGAGCGCGTCCATCTCGCAGCAGATCACGACCTCGGGTCCCGCCGAGCCGGCCCTGGCGGCGAAGGCGGTGTCCATGCCGTAGGCGGGGTACTCGACGTCGAACCCTTGGTCTGCGAGGAACTCGACGAGCCGTGCCGACGTGTCGCGTTCCTCGAAGGCGAGCTCGGGATGGTCGTACATCCAGCGGGACATCGAGTACAGGTCGCTCTCGATCTCGGCGAACCGTCGCTCGGCTCGTTCCTTCGCGGTCATCGCTGGCGCTCCCTTCGTCGTCGAGCCTCCAGCCTATCGGCCGCCGGCGACGGTCGATCCGTCGGAGGCCGGGCCCGTCGCCGCTACGGCGGGAACCACGTAGCATTGCGTCGTCACGAGGAGGTTCGGTTGGCGCATCAACACACGCAGGGGCGTTGGAGGTCCGGCACGGGGTCGAGGCGGGCAGCAGGGGAGCGCCGCCGATGACGGCGCTCCTGGCTTCGATCCCGTCGCCGCCGCGCAACACCATCGAGATCGGCCCGTTGACCGTCTACTTCTACGGGGTCCTCATCGCCATCGGCGTCATCGTCGCGGTCGTCGTCGCCAAGCAGCGCTACGAGCGGTTCGGCGGTGACGGCGAGCTGGTGGACCGGATCGCCATCTGGGCCGTCGCGTTCGGGTTCCTCGGTGCTCGTATGGCCTACGTGTCGACGCATCTGTCCAGGTTCGAGGGGCGGCCGTGGGCGATCTTGTTCATCTGGGAAGGAGGTCTGGCGCTGTACGGGGGCCTGACGGTCGGCTCGTTGACCGCCCTGTACCTGTTGCGGAAGTGGGATGGTGACATCTGGGCCTTCGCCGACGCCACGGCGGTGGGGATCCCTCTGGCGCAAGCCATCGGTCGGTGGGGGAACTACTTCAACCAGGAGCTGTTCGGCACTCCGTCGACCCTGCCGTGGGCGGTCGAGATCGACCCGGTCAACCGGCCTCCGCAGTTCGCCGAGTTCTCGACGTTCCATCCGACGTTCCTCTACGAGTCGTTGTGGAACCTGCTGCTGACGGTGCCGATCATCCTGTGGCTCGAACGCAAGGGGAAGCTCGCCAAGGGGTCGTCGTTCGCGGTCTACGTGATGGTGTACGGGACGGGTCGGTTCCTGATGGAGCTGCTGCGGACCGACACGAGCTTCCGGCTCCTCGGCCTGTCCCGCAACGGATGGGTGTCGGCCGTCGCCGTCATCGGCGCCGCCATCGCCTTCCGCATCCTGCAGCGGCGCGCCGAGCCGCGCGCCTTGGTGGGGGAGCCGAGCTTCTTTTCGCCCGGGGAGCCGACGACCTCGATGCCCGACGCCGCCGACCGCGACCCCGAGGGCGTCGACGGGCCGGCGGAGGTCGCCTCCGCGGGAGGGCCCACCGAGGGCGAACCCGACGATCCGCACCGAGACGCCGGCGAGTGAGCCGACGATCGTCGGAGGCTCCCGCTCATCGCGCCCGCTACAGGCCAGCCTCCCGGAGGCACCGGAGGGCCGGCTCGGGATCCGACGGAACCAGGTCGAACAGGCCCTGGTACGAGACTTCGGGAGGCACCTCCATCCCAGCGGCCCTCATGCAGCGGGCCGCCTGGCGTACGTGTTCGGCGGTCTCCGATGGGGACCTCGCGTTCTGGATCGAGTAGAGGTCAGCGACATAGCTCACGTGCCGATCCCAGCAGCGGTTGAACACCTCCTCCAGCGCGTCGGCGCCTTCGTCGGGCACGCCTCCGTAGGTGAAGTCGATGGACGTGCCGTCATCGGACGGCCGGATGTCGATGACCTCGACCCCGGCGTCGCGAAGACACGCGATGGTCGCCAGGACGGCCCGCTCGTACTCGTCGAACGTCACCACGCCGTCACGAAGGATCTCCTTCTGCTCCGGTGGGGCATCAGTCAACGCGGCCGAGAGCTCGCGGTCACGGGCGGCTTGGATCTGACGCTGGAACTCGAGGTCCGGTGGCGTTGTCCCGTCGGTTCGTGTGCATGCCGCAGCGACGATCAGCACGACCCCCACGACCACCACCCGCCGACTGGTCCAAGGTGCTGGCCGCGTGATCGGGTGCGCTTGGTCGGTCACGCGCGCGGGCTCATGGGGTCGACAACGGTGGAACATACCTAGTAGTTCGTGTACCTGTACGTCCCTAGTAGTTCGTGTACCTGTACGTCGACCACACCGCGCCGACCTTTGATCTGTGGCGCCCCGATGTTGCGTCTGCCCCCGCGCGGCTATCGGCCACGAGGAGCCCTTCGCCGGTGCGCCGCTTCGGCGAGTGATAGTACCAGTACCCATCCACCTTGTACCCGAGGCGGACCTCGACAATGCTCAGACAGTTGCTGGTGAGGTTTTGGGTCAAGGTGAAGGCAGTGTTCCCGCTGAGCAACGAGCTGCTTCCATAGAAGTGGCACCCGGAGCCCTGATACCACGTTACGGAGGTTGCCGCGGATGCCTGCGGTGCCGTCGCCGTCAGAGCCAGGGTGAATGCGGCCAACACAGTGGTCCAACGCCGAATCATCCGATCAATCCGTCCTTTCCCTCCCCCTGACAACTGTGTGCCCCTTCCATACTTCCAAGGTACCCCCCCCTTCTTGTTGTCAAGCGACGCGGTCAGCTGATGAGCTATGTGAGGCTCGGCCAGCGATGGGGGACGAACAGCAGCGCGTCTCTGCACTGGTTCGAGTCAGGCGGCGTCATGGTCCAGATCGACATCCCGACCGTTGGGGGCCACCCGCTCGGCCAGTGGTTCACCCCAGACACCGACCCAGGTGAGCCGATGGGCGCCGCGGCGGGCGTAGTTGGCCAGTACCAAGGAGTCGCACGCCGAACCCAGGGTTCGTGACGCCCTCTGGGGGTGTCTGCAACCCTGGGTTCGGCGGTCATCTCGAACCGTGGGCCGGCGACCCCCCTTTCGGGGGTTGGCCAACCCTGGGTTCGGCGCTCAGGCGCGTCGGAGGGCGTCGCGGATCTCGACCAGGAGGTCGACCTCGGAGGGGCCGGCGGGGGCTTCCTCGGCTTCGGCCTCGGTCCTCGCCTTGTAGGCGTTGTAGGGCTTGACGACGAAGAAGAACACCGCCGCCGCCACGAAGATGAAGTTCACCAGCACCGTGAGGAACGCCCCGTAGAAGATCGGCGTGTCGCCGATCGTGAGCACCAGGGCATCGAAGCTCGGCTGGCCGAAGATCAACGCCACGATCTGCATGATGATGTTGTCGGTGAACGACTTGACGACGCCACCGAAGGCGACGGCCATCACGAAGGCGACGGCCAACTCGATCAGGTTCCCGCGGAGCAGGAAGTCCTTGAAGTCCTTGAGCATGGTGGTGTTCCCCTTTCGATCGCGGTCTCACTCCCGCCCGCATGGTAGCCGACATCGAGTCGGGTTTCAGGAAGCGACACGCACTGGTGCCGCCCCGGGAGGGGCGGCACCACGTCGATCGGCGGGTCTGGATCAGGACCCGGAACCGCCGCTGCGGTCGGCGAACACCTCGGCGATGGCGCCCAACGACCCGAGGACCGACGAGGTCTCCAACGGCAGGAAGATCTTCGTCGCCTGCCCGTCGGCGACCCCTTGGAGGGCCTCCAGGTACTTGATGGCGATGAGGTCCGGAGTCGGGTCGCCGGTGTGGATCGCGCCGAACACCCGCTCGATCGCTCGTGCCTCACCCTCGGCGACGGTCTCGCGCTGGAACCGCTCGGCGTCGGCCACCTCACGGATCGCCTCGGCCTGACCCTGCGCCTCGAGCACCCGGGCCTCCTTGACCCCCTCGGCCTTGAGGATGGCGGACCGCTTCTCGCCTTCGGCCTCGGTGACGATGGCCCGCCGGTCCCGCTCGGCTTTCATCTGACGGTGCATCGCCGCGGTGACGTCGGCGGGCGGATCGATCCGCTGGATCTCGACACGGACGACCCGGGTCCCCCACACGTCGGTGGCCTCGTCGAGGATCTGACGCAGCTCGGCGTTGATCGTCTCGCGAGACGTGAGCGCGTCGTCCAGGTCCATGTCGCCGATGACGTTCCTCAGGTTCGTCTGGGCGAGCTTGGTGGCGGCGACGAGGAAGTTGGCCACGTTGTAGGCCAGCTTCACCGGGTCGGTCGCCTGGTAGTAGACGACCGCATCCACCGTCAC
Source organism: Acidimicrobiia bacterium (assembly GCA_026985095.1). Taxonomy (GTDB): domain Bacteria; phylum Actinomycetota; class Acidimicrobiia; order Spongiisociales; family UBA5794; genus JALSQW01. Next base: position 55,943 of record JALSQW010000021.1, read on the forward strand.
CACCACGTTGTCCTTGGTGATGACCTCCTGCGGGGGGACGTCGACGACCTGCTCTCGCATGTCGACGCGTCGGAGCCGCTCGATGAACGGGATGATCATGTGGAACCCCGGGTCGAGCGTCCGGTAGTAGCGTCCGAAGCGCTCGACCAGACCCTTCTCGTGCTGTTGCACGATCTTGATGGCGAGGGCCACGTACACCACCAAGAGCACGATCAACATCAGTACGACGATCGCTGCTGCTTCCACGTTCGCTCCTTTGCTCCGCTTGCTTCCGTGATTCTCGGGTGCTCAGCCCGCCTGCGGCGGGACGGGCTCGACGACCAGACGCGTCCCGCGCACCTCGACCACGCGCACCTCCGCCCCGGCGGGGATCGTGATGGGCTGATCGGTCGTCGCTCGCCATTCCTCGGTCTCGACCCGCACGAGCCCGTTGGCGGTGAGGCGGTCGACCGGTTCGATGACGACCGCGGTCGATCCGACATAGCGGTTGGCTCCGGCGTCGACCTGGGGATGGCTGTCCACCCGCTTGGCGAACCGCTGGAGGATGGACAGGAACAGCACCGACACGACGATGAACGTGATGAGCTGCAGGATCGGGTTGACGCCCAGGAAGGCGAGGATCGCCGCTGCGGCGGCGCCCACGGCGAAGGGGAGGAGGAAGAACCCGGCGGTCAGCATCTCGCCGATGGCGAGGATCACCGCCGCGGCGATCCAGATCCACTGCCAGCTGTTCAGGTCCACGGTGTCCTCCTTGGGGGCCAGGATCGCCAGGGCGGTGAAGCCCGCCACGACGAGGCCGATAGCCAGTACGGTCCTTCGAGCGTCGGGCGATGGTGGAGAGGGAGCCGGGCGGACGGCGACGGGTCCACGCTGGGTTCGCGCCCATTCCTCGGCGAAGGTCGCCAGATCCTCGCCGACCACGTCGTCGGGGGCCTTCCCTTCGGCGACGGCGTCGAGCAGGTGCGACCGCAGTTCCGCCGCCATCTCGTCGACGGCCGGGATGGGAACGCCGCTCGAGCGCCAGTAGCGGTCGCATTCTGCGACGATGCGATCGATCTCGACGTCAGGCACGATCTCCCTCCAGGACCGTTCCGACTCCCTTCTGGAGACGGAACCACTCGCGTTTCCATTCTTCCAGGCGTTCCCGACCTTCGTCGGCGATGCGGTAGTACTTGCGGGGAGGGCCGGCGCCGTCGGTCTCGACGAAGTAGCCCTCGATGAGCCCCGCCTTCTGCATCCGGCTCAAGGTGGGGTAGATCGAGCCTTCGCTGATGAGCTCGAGCCCGCGCGCCTCGAGCTTGTGGGCCATCTCGTAGCCATAGCTCGGTTCCTCGGCCACCAACGCCAGCAGGCACATGTCCAGTACGCCTTTCAAGAGCTGGGAGCTGTGGTCCATCGACCCTCCTCGCTTCCTGTCGGGGGACCAGCTTCCGTCGTCCTCATCCCTGGCCATACCAGGTATCATGGATAGAAAGATATCATGCGACACAAGACATGTCAAGGCACCGTCGGATCGATCACCCGCAGGTCGGCCGCCAGGCACCCTCGCCGTAGACGCGGGTCAACAGCCGATACAACCCCGGGTCGTAGGAGCGCAGCTCGGCGCGCGTGTCGACGTGGTTGTGGATCTCGTCGGGCGGGTCGGCCTCGTTGTTGGCGTCGAAGAACGACTCGGTTCCCTCCGCCCAGTACTGGTCGGAGTTCACCTCCGCCACGGTGTTCTGCCACAGGCCCGACGCGATCGCCCGTGCATACGCCCGCTCGATGTCCGCGTCGGTCTCCTCGTCGACGACGGCGAGCCCGAACCGCCGGATCGTGCGAGAGAAGTCCCGAACCATCATGTCCTCACCGGCGAAACGATCCGCCTCGAGGCACAGCAGGTTCTCCTCGGCCGCAACCGCCGTCGGGATGAGGTCGGTCCCGGGGAACGACCGGCCGAGGCGACGCCAGTCGGTGCCCGGGTACACGGTGTACAGGTCGACGAACTCGGGGAGGTCGGTGATGACCTGGTCGGCCCCGACGATGGCCAGCTCGATCGATCCCGCCACCGCACCGGCCACCTCGGGCCGACCGACCAGCAGGTGGTAGACCCGGTCCGAGGCGGCGGTCAACGCCGCCGGATCGACCGAACCCGCGGCCTTGATGTGCACGCCCAACACGGTGCACCCCTGCGCGTAGAAGCCGTCGCCGTCGAGGGGCTCGACCACACAGTCGTTCGGCGGGAGTGTCGTGGTGGTGGTGGTGGTCGTGGTCGTGCTCGTGGTCGTCGTGGGTGGCGGCGTCGTGGAGGTCGTCGGCGGTTCGGTCGTCGTCACCGTAGCTGTCGTCGTCACGTCGGAATCGACCGACGTGCACGCGGCGATCCCCACCGCCGCCGCGACGAGCCCGATCGTGAACCACCTTCGCACGGACCCGGAGGATACGCCGATCCACCGGTGCCCGAGCGGACCGATGGTCGCATCTGGCGGATCGGCCGCCTGTGCGGTAGGTTGCGTTGCCTCACGACGAGACCGGAGGTCGGGAGGATGAGGGCCGGGAAGGAACGGACCCGCCACGAACGGGTGATGGAGCTCACCGCGCGTCGCATCGGCAGGGGTCAACGCACCGGGATCATGCGGGTCGACCTCGAAGATGAGCGCCTCGACGACGCCACCATCACGATGGGAGGCAAGCGAGTCGTCGACTTCGCGTCGTGCTCCTATCTCGGTCTCAACCGCGACCCGCGTCTCGTCGATGCCGCCATCGATGGGATCCACCGTTTCGGTGTCAGCCACTCCTCGTCCACCGCATACACCTCATTACCGCTGTACAAGGAGCTCCGGGAAGGACTCCGAGAGATGATGGGTGTCCCGGTGGGGGTCGCCGCCTCCACCACCCTGGGCCACCTGTCGGCCCTGCCGGTGCTCATCGGACCCGAGGACGTGGCCATCGTCGACGCCCAGGCGCACGCATCGGTCCACCTCGCCCTGCAGGTCGTCCGGGCGAGCGGAACCGAGATCGTGACGGTACCTCACAACGACATGGACACCCTCGTCGAGGTCATCGAAGCTCATCACGATGTCAGCGGGAGGGTGTGGTACCTCGCCGATGGCGTCTACTCGATGTTCGGCGACACTGCTCCCGTGGAAGACATCGTCGCACTCCTCGATCGCTACGGGGACCTCCACGTCTACTTCGACGACGCCCACGGGTTCGGCTGGTCCGGGGTCGCCGGCCGCGGCGTCGTGCTCGAACGCGTCGAATGGCACCCTCGGATGGTGGTGGTCGCCGGTCTGTCCAAGTCGTTCGGGGCCGCCGGCGGTGTCATCGCCACCCCAGATCCCGAACGGATGCAACAGATCGTCCTGTGCGGAGGGACCTTCACCTTCTCGGGGCCGATCCAGACCGCGGAGCTCGCTGCCGGGGTCGCCTCGGCGAGGATCCACCTGTCGGACGAGCATCGGCGTTTGCGGGAAGAGTTCGGGCGGCGCATCGACCTGGTCCGCGACTCCATGATCGAGCACCAGTTGCCGGTGTTGTCCCTCGAGCGGACCCCGATCTGGTTCCTCAGGATCGGCACGCCGGATCGGGTCGTCGAGCTCGTGCACCGCCTGCTCGATGAGGGGTTCTACGTCAACCCGGCCTCCTTCCCCGCCGTTCCCATGGGCCTCGCCGGGATCCGGTTCACCCAGACGATGCACAACGACGAGGGACAGATCGTCGCCCTCATGGAAGCACTCGGGAGGCATGTCCCCGAGCTCGTCGTCGACGACGCCACCACCATCGATCTGACGAACGTGTAACCGCGTCTGCGCAGGCGAATCCGCTTCACATCTGGCCTTCCGGTTCCGATACCAACGTGATGGAGCCGCTCCCCGACCGCGCCGCCGAGCCTTTCGGCTTCCGAGACGTCGCGATCCCCGCGTGGGTGTGGCTCTCGGTCGGCTTCATCGTGGTCGCCACGCTCGGGGCCACGGTGATCCCGGACGCCGAGGTCGGCTCGCTGCTGGGCAACCTCGGTGTCATGACCGGTTTCACCTCCGCAGGAGTGCTGTTCGTCAGGAGGTCGAGAACCCTTCCACGAGGGGAGCGGTTGGCATGGACCGCTGTCGGCGTCGGGTTCTTCGTCGGCATCTCCGGAGCCGCCGTGATCCTCGTTCAGATCGCGGTCACCGGCGAAGCCGCCGCGTTCGGTCCGGCCGACGTGTTCTTCTTCGTCGGGTACCTCATCGCCCTATCCGGATTCGCGTCACTCCCCCACGCGGCCGGCGGCCGATGGCATCGAACCCGCGTCGCCCTCGACGCGCTCGTCGGGGCGGTCTCCCTCGGCACGCTCGCGTGGATCGTGGTCCTGGCGCCGATCGCTCCGCGCCTGGCCAGCGCCCCGGTGTGGGAGCGGATCGTGGGGTCGCTCTTCCCGTTCCTCGACGTCGCCGTCTTCGTGGCGCTCATGATCGTCATCGTCCGCCGCTCCAGCTACCGTTTCGACCTCCGCGTGACGCTGTTCGGCATCGGCATCGCCTTCCAGGTGGTCGCCGACATCCTCTACCTCCGCTCCGGCGTCGGCCGGACCTTCGCCGAGGCCCAACCCGTGTTCCCGCTGTACGGGATCGCCACCATCTGCTACATCGTCACCGCGCTGATCGTGGGACGGACCCCGCCGCCCCGGGAGTACGCCAACCGGAAGACGCCGTTGTGGGCCATGGTCCTGCCTTACACCGCGGCAGCGGCGATGGCGCTGTTCCTCCTCGCCAGCGTCGTCACCTCCGACCTGTCGGTCAACGATCGCCTCCTCGTCGTCGCCACGCTCGTCGTGGTCGCCCTCGTCATCACCCGCCAGGCCGTCGCCATCCGGGAGAACCGGATGCTCCTCGACGATCAGCGGTCCGTGCTCGTCAGCTCGATCTCCCACGAGTTGCGTACGCCGCTGACCTCTCTCGTCGGTTTCCTCGACCTGCTCAACCACGCCACGTCCTTCGATGCCGCCGAACGCGAGGAGATGCTGGGGATCGTCTACGACCAGGCCACCTACATGGCCCGCATCGTGTCCGACCTCGTGATGCTGTCGCGCGGCGACCTCGGCGAGCTGTCGCTCCACGTGCGCCGGGTCGATGCCGGCCGGCTCGTCGACGCGGCCATCGTTGCGTCGGGGATCCCGAGGGAACACCTCACGATCGAGCTCGACGACGGCATCGAGATCTACGTCGATCCGGACCGTCTCGAGCAGGCGCTGGTGAACCTGCTCACGAACGCCGAGAGGTACGGGGGAGCTCACCGTCTGATCAGGTTCGTGGCCGCCGGCGGTGGGGACCTGGTCATCGAGGTGCACGACGACGGCCCGGGCGTCCCCCGCCAACACGAGATCGTCGTCTGGGATCGTTTCGAGCGCGGCCCCAACCGCTACAACGCCGCAATCCCGGGATCGGGCATCGGGCTCGCCATCGTCAAAGCCGTGGCCACGGCCCACGGTGGCACGGCCGGCTACCGGGTGTCGGAGGTCCTCGGCGGCGCGTGTTTCAGCCTCGTCCTCCCCGGCAGGATCGCACGCGTCGGCGCCGACCAGATCCGACCGGACGAGACCGCCCGATCCGCCTGAACGGGCTCGGGCCACGCGCGTCGAGCCGGTCCCGACGCGGCGAAGGGGGCGGCAACCCGCCCCCTCCCCGTCGACGCGTCAGGTCCTCTTGACGAACGCGAGGTGATCGCCGTCCACGACGACCTCGATGGTGTCGCCCTCACGGAACTCGCCGTCGAGGACCTTGAGCGCCAGGGAGTCGGCGATCGCCGTCTGCAGGAGTCGCTTCAACGGCCTGGCCCCGAAGGACGGGTCGTACCCGCGTTCGGCCAGCCAGTCGGCGGCCTCGGGACTCAGAACCACGTCGATCCGGCGAGCGAGGAGCCGCGTGCGCAGGCTCTCGAACTGGATCTCGACGATCCTGCGCAGATCCTCCCTCGACAAGCGGTGGAAGACGATGACGTCGTCGATCCGGTTGAGGAACTCGGGCCGGAAATGCGACCGCACGACGCCCATCACCCGTTCGGCGACGGTCTCCTCCGGGAGCTCCGGATCGATGAACTCCGAACCGAGGTTCGACGTCATGATCAGGACCGTGTTCGTGAAGTCCACCGTCCGGCCCTGACCGTCGGTGAGCCGGCCGTCGTCGAGGAGCTGGAGCAGCACGTTGAACACCTCGGGGTGGGCCTTCTCGACCTCGTCGAGGAGGACCACCGAGTAGGGACGGCGCCGGACGGCCTCGGTGAGCTGGCCGCCCTCTTCGTAGCCGACGTACCCGGGGGGAGCGCCGATGAGGCGGCTCACCGAGTGCTTCTCCATGTACTCGGACATGTCGATGCGGACCATCGCCCGTTCGTCGTCGAACAGGAACTCGGCCAGCGCCCGTGCCAGCTCGGTCTTGCCGACCCCGGTCGGCCCGAGGAACAGGAACGATCCGATCGGACGGTTCGGGTCGGACAGGCCCGCCCGGGACCGGCGGATGGCGTTCGCCACCGAGCGGACCGCGGCGTCCTGGCCGACCACTCGCTGGTGGAGGTACTCCTCGAGGTGGATGAGCTTCTCGACCTCTCCCTCCATCAGCTTCGAGACGGGGATGCCCGTCCACCGGCTGACGACCTCGGCGATGTCCTCCTGATCGACCTCCTCCTTCAGGAGCACCATCTCGCCGTGAAGTTCCTCGAGCCTGGCCTGGGCCTCCTCGAGCGCTCTCTGCAACTCGGGCAGGCGGCCGTATCGGAGCTCGGCGGCGAGCTGAAGGTCCCCGGCGCGCTCGGCCCGTTCGGCCTTCTCCTTCGTGTCCTCCATCTCCTGCTTCAGCGCCCGGATCCGGTCGATGGCGTCCTTCTCGAGCTGCCAGTGGGCCGTCAGGCGGTCGAGTTCGGACTGCAGCTCGGCGAGTTCCTCCTCGATCGCCGCCAGGCGCTCTTTGGAGACCTCGTCGGTCTCCTTCGCCAGCGCCTGCTTCTCGATCTCGAGTTGGCGGCGGCGCCGCTCCAGTTCGTCGATCTCGTCGGGCATCGAGTCGATCTCGATGCGGAGACGGGATGCGGCCTCGTCGATCAGGTCGATGGCCTTGTCCGGCAGGAAGCGGCCGGTGATGTAGCGGTCCGACAGCACCGCGGCGGCGACGATCGCCGAATCCGTGATGCGGACCCCATGGTGGACCTCGTACTTCTCCTTCAAGCCGCGCAGGATCCCGATCGTGTCCTCGACCGACGGAGGTTCGACGAACACCGGCGCGAACCGACGTTCCAGCGCGGCGTCCTTCTCGATGTACTTGCGGTACTCGTCGAGGGTCGTGGCGCCGATCATGCGCAGCTCGCCGCGGGCGAGCATCGGCTTGAGCATGTTCGATGCGTCCATCGAACCTTCGGCGGCGCCGGCACCGACGATGGTGTGCATCTCGTCGATGAACGTGATGATCCGACCCTCGGATTCCTTGATCTCGTTGAGGACGGCCTGCAAGCGCTCCTCGAACTCGCCGCGGTACTTGGCGCCGGCGACGAGCGACCCCATGTCGAGGGCCACCAGGCGCTTGTTCTTGAGTCCCTCGGGGACGTCGCCGTCGACGATCCGCTGGGCGAGCCCTTCCACGATGGCGGTCTTGCCGACCCCGGGCTCTCCGATGAGGACCGGGTTGTTCTTGGTCCTGCGGGACAGCACCTGGATGACCCGGCGGATCTCCTCGTCCCGGCCGATCACGGGATCGAGCTTGCCTTCACGGGCGAGCTCGGTCAGGTCGCGGCCGAACTTCTCGAGGGGCGCATAGGTCTCCTCGGGGTTCTGGGAGGTCACCTTCTGCGAGCCCCGCACGTCCTTGAGGACACCCAAGATGGCGTCCTTGGTGAGCCCGGCGGAACGCATGATCTCGCCGACCTTGTCGTCGGAGGCAGCCAGGGCGGTGAGGATGTGCTCGATCGACACGTAGGAGTCGCCGAGGGCGGCGCGTTCCTTGTCGGCCGCCTCCAGCACGCTCATGGTCCCCGGCGAGAAGTTCGTCTCGACGCCGCCGTAGACCTTGGGGAGCTGGTCGAGGAGCTCCTCGACGGGGTTCCTCACCGCGGTGACGTGCACCTCGAGCTTGGCCAGGATCGGGTAGACGATCGTATCGGTCTGGGCCAAGAGCGCGGTGAGCAGGTGTGCGGGTTCGACGTACTGATGGTTGCGCTGGGTCGCGATCTCGCGGGCGTCGAGGATCGCCTCCTGCGCTCGCTGGGTGAAGGTGTTGATGTCCATGGCGGTGTCTCGGTCTCCTCTGGGACGATGGGTTGTGGGACGGACGGCGCGTCACGCCGCTCCCTGAGAGCAACGCCGTCGTGGGCGCCCTTATGCCAGATAATCTGAGCATAGTCGTATCAACTTATGGTCGTCAAGCGGGCGACGCCGGTCTGCTTGAATCGTGGAGAGGAGGTCCCGACCCGATGAGCAGCTTCACCGAACGCGGCGGATGGTGGGTCGTCATCCAGTTCGGCCTCTTCGGCCTCTACGGACTCGCGATCGTCGCCACCGGTCCGGTCGCCGAAGGGATCGGCCTCGGATTCGCCCGCATCGTCGGGACCGTCCTGGTCGCCGTCGGCGCCGTTGCCGGCATCTGGGCGATCCTCCTCCACCGAGGAACCGTCAGCGTCTTCCCCGCCCCCTCCGAAGGATCCCCCCTGGTCGCCCAGGGCCCCTACCGGTTCGTCCGGCATCCCATCTACTTCGCCGTCATCAGCGGGACCCTCGGCCTCTCCCTCGCATTGCTGCGTCCCGGAGCCGTCCTGGTCGCCCTCGCCCTCGTCCCGTTCTTCATGGCCAAGAGCGAACACGAGGAACGCATGCTCATGGAGCACTACCCGACGTACCGCGACTATCGCTCCGAGGTGCGCCACCGTCTCATCCCATGGCTGTTGTGACCGCAGAGACGGAGCCCTTCGCCCCTACTGGTGGCCGCCCCACCACGACATCATGAGGTGACCATGACCGAGCGAATGCAACCGACCGAAGCCGTCCGTGGAGCGGGCCGGAGGCGCCGTGAGCTCTTCGACGCGATCACCACCGTCGAACGAGCCATCTCGGCTCCCGCCGCGGATCCCCGCTGGCGTTCGGAGGTCGCCAGGGAATTCGCCGAGCTCGGAGAAGCCTTCTCGGATCACGTCGACGAAGTCGAACGTCCCGGAGGGCTCTTCGACGAGATCCTCGACGAGGCACCGCGACTCGACCCGCAGATCAACTGGTTCAAGGACGACCATCGACGTCTCGGCGCTCGGATCCGGGAGCTGGCCGGCCGCGTCGAGCGAGAAGATCCGTCCATCATGCGCGACCTCGTCGCCGACCTGATCCACGACCTCGTGCGGCACCGCCAACGCGGCGCCGACCTCGTCTACGAGGCCTATTCAGTGGATCTCGGCGGCTGGTGACCACCTCCGGGGAATGACCTGGCGCCCTGGCCGGTTGGCACCCGACGAGCGACCATCGAGCGGGGAACGGAGCGGTACATGGCCACGGCCACCTGGAAGGGGACGGTGATCGCCCACAGCGACCGAACCATCGTCGTGGAAGGCAACCACTACTTCCCCCCAGACGACGTCGACACCACCTACCTTCGCGACTCCCCGGCACGCAGCGTCTGCCCGTGGAAGGGCGTCGCGAGCTACTACGACATCGTCGTCGACGGCGACGTCAACCCCGGCGCCGCCTGGTTCTACGCGGACCCCAAAGCGGCCGCTGCCGACATCCGCGGCTACGTCGCGTTCTGGCGTGGTGTGCGCGTCGATCCCTGAGGGCACAGGACGTCGCTGGGACCTTCGAGGTCCTAGCGGACCGCCTCGGCGAAGGGGAGCACGAAACCGACACGGCCGCCGGGGCCCGGTTCCGCCCACATCTCGCCCCCGAAGGCCTCCACGAACCCACTGGCGATCGCCAGGCCGAGTCCCGTTCCCCCCGTGTCCCGTCGCCGTGACGGATCGGGCCTCGTGAACGGCTCGAACGCCGCGTCGATGAACCGCTCGTCGAACCCGGGGCCGTCGTCGCTCACCACCACCTTGGCGCCCTCGGCGTCACGCGAGATGCTCACCACCACCTCGGTTCCCGCCGGGGCGTGCCGCACGGCGTTCTCCATCAGGTTCCGCAGCACCCTGCCGAGCGCCTCAGGGCCGGCCGGGACGATCACCGCCCCGGGAGCGGACACCCGCAAGCGGATCCGGTCGCGCTCGGCCATCGGCCGCAGCACCTCCACCGCCTCGTCGGCGATCTCGGCGACATCGACCGGCACCATCTCGATCGGCACCCCTCCCGACTCGATACGGGCCAGCAGATAGAGGTCGGCTACGAGGGACTCCAACGCCGACACGTCGCCGGCGATCGACGCCAGGTACCGTTCGGGGTCCGGTGCCACCCCGTCCTGGAGGGCTTCCAGTGCGGCGCGGATCGCGGCCAGCGGTGAACGCAGATCATGTCCGATCGCCGTGAAGAAGTCCTGCCGTGCCCTGCGGTCCCTCTCTCGCTGCTCCTCGGATCGCTGCAAAGTCGTCGCCATCGTGTCGAGCGCTGCGGCCAGCTTGCCGATCTCGTCGTCGCGTGTCACCCCGGTCCGGGCCCCGAGATCGCCCGCGGCGACCTTGCCCGCCATCGTCGCCATGGTGCGAAGGTCCTCGGTCAACGGAGCGGACACCACCAGAGAGAACCCGAGTGCCGCCATCGATCCGAACCCGAGCACCACCAGCATGAGTCGAAGATCGTGGGTCGACAGGAACATCCGGTCGGCGGCGGCGATCAACACGATCGCAACGATGGCGAACCCCGACAAGGTCAAGACGACGACCACCGCCTGGATCGACGTCGAACGGCCCGCCCATCGTGGGATCGCCCACGCGGCGAGCGCCCCCAGGACCGCCATCACCAGGAACAACACCGCCAGCTGGGCCCTGTCGGCGGGCGTCGGCTGCATGGTGATCTCGAACGCCGCCAGCGCCAGCAGCGCGGCACCGAGCATCCACAGGAACGCCTTCATGGCTCGAACCGGTAGCCGACGCCCCACACCGTGGCCACCCAGCGGGGCTCGTTCGGGTCAGGCTCGATCTTCTGGCGGATCCGTCGCACGTGCACCGTGACCGTCGACGGGTCCTGCCACTCGGCGGACGACCCCCACACATGCTCCAGGAGCTGCCCCCGGGAGAAGACCTGCCGAGGGGACGAAGCGAGATAGAACAGGAGATCGAACTCCTTGGGTGTCAGCTCGACCCGTTCGCCGGCGATCAGCACCTCCCTGGTCCGCCCGTCGATGACGAGTTCGTCGAACACCAGGCGATCCACCTCGGCGGTCGTCGACGGGCGGTCGCCGGTGCGGCGGAGCACCGTACGGACCCGCGCCGCCACCTCACGAGGAGAGAAGGGCTTCACCACGTAGTCGTCGGCGCCCAGCTCCAAGCCCAAGATGCGATCGGGCTCCTCGGACCGGGCCGTGAGCAAGATCACCGGCACGTCGCTCGTTCTGCGCAGCGCCGTGAGGATCGAGAACCCATCGACGTACGGGAGCATGATGTCGAGCAGCACGAGATCCGGTTCGACGGTCGTCAACATCTCGAGAGCCGCCTTGCCGTTGTGGGCCTCCTGGACGACGAATCCCTCCCGTTCCAGATAGGTCGTGACGACCTCGCGGACCATCGGCTCGTCGTCGACGACGAGGATCGTGCGCGCCTGGGTGTCCGAGGTCGTCATGGACGCCATCGTACGGTCCTCGGCCTGCTGTAGGTGCGGCATCGGTGCAAGTTCAGGGTTTGTTCACCGTGCGTTCCTCGTGTGGCAAGACCCGTCCCGCACACTGCTTCGCGTCAGGAGCGCGCCATCGCGAGCCGCCACCGGCGGACGGAGACGGCGCTCTCCCCGAATCACCCTCTGAGGAGGTGCAGGAATGCAAGGTAGACGGATAGGCATCTTGGGGATCGTGGCCGCCATGGCGGTCGCGCTGGTCGCATACGCGGCCCCGGTGTCCGCGTCGGACGACCATCCCGGCCCGCAGCGGACCTACCGGATCACGGTCGAGAACCTGACCGGCGGACAACCGCTCACCCCCGCCGTGGTCGGGATCCACCGCGACAAGCACGAGGTGTTCCGCGTCGGCGAGGAAGCGTCCAACGGTATCCAGCAACTCGCCGAGAACGGTGGCGTGCCGGTGCTCGCCGCCGAACTCGCCGACCATGACGACATCGGCACCGTCGCCGTCGTCGGCGACGCACCGATCGGTCCCGGCGGGTCGGCGACGGCGCTGGTGACCGCAGCCAAGCGCGACCGGCGTATCTCGCTGGCGGCGATGCTCGTATGCACCAACGACGGCTTCGCGGGCATCGACTCGCAGCGGCTCCCGCGTCGCTTCGGCGACCCCACCGTCCTGTACGCGTACGCGTTCGATGCCGGTACGGAGATCAACACCGAGGCCTACGCCGATCTGGTGCCTCCGTGTGACGGGATGGGTGGCTCGGGGATGAGCAACCCGGCGCTGGCCGAGGGTGGCGTGATCCATCGCCACGACGGCATCATGGGCGGCGCCGATCTCGACCCGGCGGTGCACGGCTGGGACGGCCCCGTGGCGCGGATCACCATCGAGCGAGTCCGGGTGTACGAGGTGACCGTCGAGAACCTGACGGCGGGCCAGCCGCTCACCCCGACCGTGTTCGCGACCCATCGCTCCCGCGGGGCGGTGTTCCGTCCCGGGCATGAGGCGTCCAACGGGATCCAGCAACTCGCCGAGAACGGTGGCGTGCCGGTGCTCGTCGCCGAACTGACCAGCCGTCGCGACATCGGCACCGTCGCCGTCGTCGGCGACGCACCGATCGGCCCCGGCGGGTCGGCGACGACCTCGATCATCGTCGCCGACCGCTACCGGCGAGCGACCCTGGCAGGCATGCTGGTGTGCACCAACGACGGCTTCGCCGGTCGGACGTTGAGGCTCCCGAAGTGGATCGGTGACGCCAAGACGGTCTACGCCAGGGCGTTCGATGCCGGTACGGAGATCAACACCGAGGCCTACGCCGATCTGGTGCCTCCGTGTGACGGGATGGGTGGCTCGGGGATGAGCAACCCGGCGCTGGCCGAGGGTGGCGTGATCCATCGCCACGACGGCATCATGGGCGGCGCCGATCTCGACCCGGCGGTGCACGGCTGGGACGGCCCCGTCGTCCGCATCACCGTCGAGCGAGTCGGCTGAGGCTCGACGACGAGCACACGGACCACGCAGGGAGGGGTCACCGACACGGTGGCCCCTCCCTGTCGCTGGACCAGCCGTCCGGGGGCCTCCGCCTACACTCGCTGCGTGATCCCGATCCGTCTCCACGAGACCGACCGCGAAGGGTTCGACGAACCCGTCGTCGAGTTGTGGCGCGACGACGAGTTCGTCGGGATGGTGTTCCACGACGGTGAGCGCACCATCGTGCAGGTCTACCCGACCGAAGACGGAGACGTTCACGATCTCGAGCTCGAGGACCTACTGCGTGCCCTCGATCTCGCCCGGGCCATCGTGGATCCGAACGCCTTCGAGGAGGGAGAGTTCTCCCAGATCGGTGCCGCGGTGGCGACCACCGACGAGGACTGGGAAGGCGAGCATCCGGCGACGGTCGCGTTGCTCGAAGAGTTCGATCCGCTTGCCGCGTATCGATCCGAAGACGGCGAAGGGTTCTTCCCCCGTGCGGTGGCTGGGCGGTTCATCTCCCGCTGCGAGGAGCTCGGCCTCGTCGTCGTCGAGATGGAGGGCTTCGACCTGATCGACGGTGAGCTCCACGCTCGGCCCGACCTCGATCTCGTCGTCGAGCCGCAACCGTTCATGGAACCGAAGGAGTTCCGGACCTACGCCAACGCGATGGCCGCCGATACCCTCGAGGCGTGGCCGGATCGCGCCACGCTCGCGGTTGCCTTCGTCTTCCAACAGCCCGACGGCGAGACCATCGTCGCCTGAGACCACGGGACGGCTCTCCCGTCGAGCGCGGTCCTCTCACGCCCAGGCGACGATCAGCGCACCGACCACGAGGTACACGATGCCGGCCACGATCGGCAGGTTGGCCGGTGCGGTCTCCACCCGCGACGCCTCCCACGAGGCCCCGTGGATGGCGAGATCGAGAAGGGACCCGAAGATGGGACCGAAGACGAGGGTGAGCCAACCGAGCGCGATCGTGAGGTACCCCGTGGCCGTCGCGACCGTCACCGGTTCGCATGGTTCGCCGACGGTGATCCCCCGGCAGAAACTCGGCAGATGGGGTGACCACACGACGGCCACCACGAAGGACGCCGCGAGACCGGCGGCGAACAGGATGGGCGTCCGGACCCACCGCGACATCCACAGGCGATGGATCGCCGACATGTCCCGAGCGTAGTGCCGTCGCCGATCCCGATGCCGCACGGACGACCCGCCGGCATCGGGTAGCCTTCGGGCATGCCTCGGTTCCGCGCGGATCTCGCATCGATCCCTGTCTATCGCCCTGGCAAGCCCATGGCCCAGGTCTCGCGGGAGCTCGGGATCGGCGGACTCGCCAAGCTGGCGAGCAACGAGTGTCCGCTCCCGCCGTTCCCCGAGGTCGTCGAGGCCGCTGCCGCAGCCGCTTCCGGCGTCAACCGCTACCCGGACAATTCGGCACATGAGCTCGTCGACTCCCTGGCTCGGCACCTGGATGTCGCTCCCGACCAGATCTGGCCGGGGGCGGGTTCGACCCAGCTCATCGCCGCCACCGCCCTCGCCGTCGGCGGACCGGGCACCTCCGCCCTCTACGCGGACCCGTCCTTCGTCATGTACCCCATCGCCACCCGCATCGCCGGATCGGAGGAGATCGTCGTTCCGCTCGACGAACGGCACCGCCACGACCTCGATGCCATGCTCGCAGCGATCGATGCCACGACCACCCTGGTCTACCTGTGCAACCCCAACAACCCCACGGGAACGATCGTCGACGCCGGTTCCGTCGACCGGTTCGTCGACGCCGTGCCCGACGACGTGCTGATCGTCGTCGACGAGGCCTACCACGAGTACGTGACCGACGGAGGGCACCGTTCCGCCGTCCCACATGCCGTGACCAGAGACAACGTCGTGGTGATGCGCACCTTCTCCAAGGTCTACGGGCTCGCCGGTCTCCGCATCGGATACGCGGTCGGGCGCGCCGACACCCTGGCGTGGTTGCGCCGAACCCAGGTCCCGTTCTCCGCCAACTCCCTCGCCCAGGCCGCCGCGATCGAGGCGATGCGGCATCCGGATCGGCTCGCGAAGCGGATCGCAGACAACGCGGCAGGACGGGAACAACTCGAGGCCGGCCTCGCTACGCTCGGGGTCCGGTACGCGCCGAGCCAGACCAACTTCGTCGCCGTGTTCCCCGAACGCGACCCATCGGATCTCGCCGCCGCGCTCGAACGTCGCGGCGTGATCGTCCGCGCGTTGGGTCCGGTCTTGAGGGTCACCGTGGGCACGGACGCCGAGAACGACCGCTTCCTCGTCGCGTTGGCGGAGGAACTGGCATGAGAGATCCCGCCGTCCTCGACGACCCGACCCTCCGCAGGGTGATCGACCGTCGCGGCGCCGTCGTCGGCGACCTGCCGGCGTTGAGCGACGAGCAGGTGGTCGGGATCTACCGGCAGATGATCAACGCTCGGATCTTCGATCGGCGGGCGACCGCCGCGCAGCGGCAAGGGCGGCTCGGTACCTATCCGCTGCTCGAGGGCCACGAGGCGATCCAGGTCGGTTCCGTCGCCGCGATGCGGCCCGACGACTTCGTCTACCCGGGCTATCGGGAGCATGCCGTCCAGATGAGCCGCGGCATCCCGGCGGACGTCGTGCTGTCGTACTACCGGGGGTTACCGAACGCGGCGTGGGACGTGCATCGGTACCACATGATGACGATCACGGTCCCGATCGCCACCCATCTGCCCCACGCGGTCGGCCATGCCTACATGGCCCGCCTCGCGGGCGACGATGTCGTCACCTACGCGTACATCGGTGACGGCGGAACCTCCGAAGGGGACTTCCACGCCGGGTTGAACTTCGCCGGCGTGTGGAAGACGCCGACCGTGTTCATCGTCTCGAACAACTTCTACGCGATCTCGGTCCCGTACGACCGTCAGACCGCGGCCGCGGCGATCGCCGACAAGGCGGTCGGGTACGGCATCCCGGCGATCCGAGTCGACGGGATGGATCCACTGGCCATGTTCGCGGCGACCACCGAGGCGGTGCACAGGGCCGTCGCCGGGGACGGTCCGACCCTGATCGAAGCGGTCTGTTACCGCTTCGGCCCGCACGCGACCGCGGACGACCCCGCCTTGTACCGGACCAAGGACGAGGAGGAACGTTGGCGTCCCTACGACCCGCTGACCCGTATGGAGGCGTTCCTGCGCGACCGAGGCCTGTGGGACGACGACGCGCAGAAGCACGCCGAGGAGGACGCCCGGGTGGCGTTCGACGAGGCGCTCCAGCGGGTGTCCGACGTGCCGCTTCCCGGACGCGGCGACGTCGTTCGTCATGCGTATGAGAGGGTCCCGCGACTCCTCGTCGATCAGCTCCACCGCATCGAGCGGGACAAGGGAGAGCCCGAGACCCCCTTCGGCTCCGACGAGGTGTGGGATGCCGTTGCCGAGCCGCCGCCGCCGGCGGGCCCGACGCGGCGGTGGTCGATGGCCGAAGCCATCAACGCGGCCATCGCCGAAGCGATGGACGAGGACCCCGCCACGGTCGTTCTCGGCGAGGACGTCGGGGTGGCCGGGGGCGTGTTCCGGATCACCGAGGGCCTCTACGAGCGGTACGGCGCGGATCGGGTGATCGACACGCCCTTGAACGAGTCGGGCATCGTCGGCACGGCCATCGGGATGGCGATCGCCGGCGGGCGTCCCATCGCCGAGATCCAGTTCGACGGGTTCGTCTATCCGGCCTTCGATCAGATCGTCAACCATCTCGGTCGGATCCGCTACCGGACGAGGGGGAACGTGTCGGTGCCGGTGGTCGTGCGGTTCCCGAACGGAGCGGGTATCGGCGCCCACGAACATCACTGCGACAGTCCGGAGGCCTACTTCGTGCACGCTCCCGGGCTGACCGTGGTCGTGCCCTCGACGCCGTACGACGCCAAGGGTCTCCTCACCGCCGCGATCCGATCCGACGATCCGGTGCTGTTCCTCGAGCCGAAGGTGCTCTACCGCGCGGGCAAGGACGATGTCCCGGCGGTTCCCTACGAGATCCCCCTCGGCGTCGCCAAGGTCCGCCGGGCCGGCGACGATCTGACCGTCGTCACCTACGGAGGCATGGTTCCCGTCGTTCTCCGGGCGGCGGAGCGAGCCGCCGTCGACGGCATCGACGTCGAGGTGATCGACCTTCGCACCCTCTACCCGTGGGACGTCGAGACGGTCGTCGCGTCGGTGCGGAAGACGGGACGGATCCTCGCGGTGCAGGAGCCACAACGGACCGGGGGGGTCATGGCGGAGGTCGTCGCCGAGGTGGCCGAACGATGTGGCTACGACCTGGATGCCCCGCCACGGCGGTTCGCGGGGACCGACGCCCCGTGGCCGCAGTTCGCGATCGAGGACCGGGCGTTGATCGACGAGGACATGGTGTTGGCCGAGATCTCGAACGCGACCGGGGGCTGACGAGCGGCAGGCCGGCGAGCCGTGGCGTCAGCCGTTGCCGTCGTCGTCCTCTCCTTCGTTCTTCTCGTCGATGTCGATCCGAAGCTCTCCGTCTTCCCAGTCCGCCTTGAACTTCGATCGGTGCTCGTCGCTGCGGAACTCGACCTCGACCTCGTCGGGACCGGTCGCCTTGGCTTCGACCGAGAACCCGGGGGCGGGGACGGCGCTCTGCAGGGAGACGGTGCCATCACCGATCAGGGCGACGACCGACCCTCCGATGAGGTCGTAGCGCCGAGACTCCGGCGGCGTGGTCGTGGTCGGCGGCACGGTCGTGGTGGTCGTGGCGGGGGGAACCGATGTCGTGGTCGGCGGCGTGGTCGTGGTCGGCGTGGTGGTGGTCGTGGTCGGCGGCGTGGTC
>JALSQW010000022.1 GCA_026985095.1 Acidimicrobiia bacterium
ATCCGGAAGTGGCGGCGACCCGCCCTGGGTCGGGCCGACGATCGACGCCGCTCCCGTCGTGGATCCCAGCGAGTGGAGCTGAGGGGATTTGAACCCCTGACCCCTTGCATGCCATTGAAGAACGGGGGGTTCGCGCTCCCTTGTAGAATCGGCGAAAACCGTTGCGGCTATTGGGTTTTCACCTCTCGACGTCTCTCGTCGTTTCCCGTCATTTCCGGACCTCTCGCGGACTTTCCGCGGACTCTCCGCGGACTCCCGCCGAGCTTCGATGCTGGCGGCTGCCTCCCCAGGTCACCGCCGACGGCGGCGACGCAGCTGAGCCTCGAACGCCGGCAGGGCGACGATGTCCTTGGGACGGCCTGCCGCTCGCTTCGACGCGACGACGTCCTCGAGGGACGCCACCGCCAGATGGCGACGACGTCAGGCCAGCTTCTCTTCCTGATCGACTTCGGCCATCTCCGATTCCTGATCTTCGCACACCGCTTCGGCTGCAACTGCTCAGAAACATCCTGCAGCGCGCTCTCCGCTGTTCACCCGGGAAACAAACAGTCTTCGCGGCGGCTGACGCTTGACACACACACACACACGTATTGTGGGTAGTCGAGAGTCTTGGTGACGAAGCCACCACGATCCAAGCGGAGGGACCGACAATGGAAGCGAGAAAGGCGTTCGTCCTCGTATTGACCATCCTGACCATCATCGCTGGCACCACCATGCCGGCAGCGTCCTCAGGTGGGGAGCGCGCCAGTCGGGTTGATGCTGTGGAGGCGCCTGCCACAGCCACCCTCCGGTCCATGAGCGGTACCCGCGTTGCAGCGTCCTTGCTGGAGCCCTTGGTATTCCAGTACGGCTGCTATGGACAGACGGACAGGCCGCACCTCTCGAGCCACGTGCCGGGTACCGTCAACGTTGTCGCCCGCACCGTGTGCCCCGGCGAGAGCGTCTACGTGCAAACATCCCTGTATCGGGACAGATGGTATGGGCCCCAGTTCTTGGACAGTGGCTCCAACTCGGGGTTCGGCAGCACGAGCACGAATGCCGCTTGGAACTGCTCAGGCTCCGGCACGTACACATATCGCGCATACTCATACCACGAGGCGACCGTCTCTGGCTGGGCCTACACATCGAACAGCGCTCGCCTCACGTGCTGACGACACATCTGGCAGTGCTCCGAATCGGACCGTGAGCGGTGGACCCTCAAGGACGTATCGATGCCGACTCGGCCGATCCGCGAATGGTGGTCGTGGCCGCCGCGGGACTCCTCGTCTCTATGGGTTTCGGCGTTGTGGCTCTCCGAACAGTCGCAGCGACAGACCAATCACGGTCCGATCAAACCACTCTTTTGGGAACGGAGGCCAGCGCTCAGAACGCTCGGGATCTCACCGAGATCCCGAGCGCGTTCCTCGACTTCGGAGACGACACTCGCGGACGCGACCAGCAAGGCACCCTGATCGCCTACGACTGGACCAACCGTGAAGGCGTCCTCGTCTCCTCGTCTCCCGGCAGCTCCAAAGTCGAGTGGCCTGAATCGCGTACAGTGAAGAGCAGCGCACCATTCCGAATCCGCGTTGGTCCATCGGAACCGCCCCTTCTACTCGAGCTTCGATTCTTCCGCGGTGGTGTCGATGCCAACGGTGTGCCAGTGAGAGCACCAGAGTACTTGGCGTGCCTGGAGACGCCCGATCGGAAGACCGCGCCTTGTACGTGGAGCGAACAAGACGGCTCCACGATCCAGGTCTTCGCCCGGCTGCCGGCGTACGATGAGCCAATGGCCATGATCTTGGTGGCACAGTGGCACCCCCAACCAGCCCAAACTCGCTACGGATCACCCCCCACCCCGCCCCCCATGGTGAGCTGGGGTTTCCTCGTGGACCCAGGGTGATGAGCCACCATCTCGGCGGTTCATCACCGGACGTCGCATGGTGCGAGGACACCGGCGCGGCGTCCTGGATCATCGGGCGACTGCACGGGGGCGAACAGACCGTCCGCGCGGTCATCCCCGACGGCTATCCGGCGTATTGCAGGATCCTGCACCCGTGCTGGCGCGAGCGCAACGGAGAGCGCATGCCGGTGCGGTGGTCGGAGCTCGTGTCTCGAATCGAACCGCGCTCGAGGATCGACGAGCTCCCACTACCGGCAGACGTCAACGAACCGATCCCGGGGACCCTGACCCAAGACGACCTCCACCGGTTGGTGGCAACGCTCGCCCGGCACACCGGCACCCCGGATGACTGCTGGTTCGGTCTATGGGAAGGTTTCGGATGGCTCGATGCGGGCCGAGGCGAAAGTGCGACCGTCCTCGGTTTCGAGGGCAACGAGCCGCGACCACCCTGGGTCATCGCTCTTGCCGACCTCCCCAAGACACGGCTCGAGATCCCTGAACGGTCGCTGATTCTCTATCGCGGCTCGATCGGAGCAGCGGCGGCGTTCTGTGAGCGGCCACCGTGGCAGAGCCCGAGCCTGTGGTGGCCCTCGGACCGATCGTGGTGCGTGGCCTCCGACATCGATCTCCTCTCCACCTATGTGGCCGGGAGCGAGAGCCTCATCGCCGACGTGCTCGCCGACGAGTGCCTCGAAGCGATGGCAGTCGAGCCGGACGATCCGATCGGGTGATGGTCGCCGGCATCCTCGATGGTCGAACCGCAGCCGCTCGATGACGCACAGCCGTCTGGGCAGCCCAGCACCGAGACACCGATCGACGGGGCCGTGCTCGGTGATCGCGATCACCATCTCGACCTCACGCCACAGATCAGGATCGGAATCGAACAGGACCCCCCTCTGACTGACCCTCGACCCGAAGGGCGGACACCGGGTCCCACAAGCGCCGCGGCGAGGTTGGCCAGGTTGGCGTCGTCGGGTGACGGACAGATGTCCACGTCGACCGTGGCGTGCCCCGTGTCATGGAGCCGAGCGGCCATCCCACCGATGATGACGAACCGCACGCCATGGGCGATCAGGACCCGGCAGATGGCGGCCACATGGTCGTCGTCGAGCTCAGGCGGCATCGCTCGCCAACCGGTACCCCTGCGCCCGCAACCGCTCCCGGGTGGCCTCATCGAGCGTCCGCTCCCATTCGGCGAGCACCCGGTCGTGGTCGTCGCCCTCGACCACCTCCAAGCGCAGTTCGAGACCGGCCTCGTGCAGCATCCGCAGCAGCGTGGGCAACGTAGGCTGCCGGCGACCCGACTCGTAGGCAGACAGGGTCGGCTGGGCGATCCCCACCAGATCGGCGAACGCGGTCTGCGACAACCCGAGCCGAGCCCGGGCCGAACGAAGCAGTGAACCGGCGACCTGTTCTTCGATGGGATCCATCGCCCATAGCTTATCGTCTATGGCCCTTGTAGGCAAGGGCGCTCACGCTCCCATTGGAAACAACCACGGCTCGGACGAAACGAGTCGCCGCGCCCGCGTCGAAAAGGCTCTCCTCGGGCTCCCGATCGCCGGGGATGGGTTCGCGTGCCCCACTTTCGCTCCCCGATTCTTGGCGATTCTCAGCATCACGCGGCCGCGCTCGGGTCTCGGAGCAGGCCGTGACGTCGGATTCCCTCACATGAGCACCAACAGATTCAGATGAGGCTGCACACCCGACGCAGCAGCGGAGGCAGCAGGATCAGGCGACCCGGAGTCGATCGGGGAATGCTGGCGTGGCACCAATGTCATAGTTACTATGCCATTCGTGCCAGCGAAGTGGGTACTCGACCGCCTCTACTCCCTCGCCGATACCCAGCTCGGCTATTTCAGCACGAGCCAGGCAGAAGAACTGGGAGTCGACCGCCGCTATCTCTCCCACCACGTCCGCTCGGGCAACCTCGAGCGGGTCAGCCGGGGCGTCTACCGCCTCCTCAACTACCCGAGCCACCCGTTCGAGGACGTGATGGCCACGGTCCTGTGGGTCGGCGACGGCGCGGCGGCCTCCCACCACACGGCGCTCGCCATCTACGGCCTGGCCGACGCCATGCCTCCGGTCATCCACATCACCGTTCCACGCCGCTTCCGCGGGAGCCGTCCCGGTGTGCTCATCCATCGGGCTCCGCTCCCCGCCGGC
>JALSQW010000023.1 GCA_026985095.1 Acidimicrobiia bacterium
CTCGACCCCGCCCAACGGTCCCACATGCCTGGCGTCTGACGGACCCGCGCACGGCGGCCGACGATGGTCATCCAGGCTCTGGGCCGCCAGCGGCGAGGACGCGGCAAGGCCTCCCGACGCCCCGAACGTGGGCTCTCTTCCACAGGATGGAACCACAGCATGCACCGGGCCGGCACCGGGGACGGCCGGAACGCCACTCCCGACACGCGGGCCGAGAACGTGAGCACCGCTACGATCTCCATCTCCGAGAACGCCGACCGGGAGAAGGAGCATCCTCTTCGCCATGAAGGTGCGGACCCGACTCACGCAGACTCGGAGTGCGGTTCCCGACGCGCAGGACTGCCGGAGCGCCACCGACCTGAAGTCCGCCGGTCGCCCATGAAAGCGATCGGTCGGAGCGGCACACACCGATGATCTGGGGATCGGCGATCGTCGTCGCGTTCGTGGTCGGATTCGCCGTGAAGCTCGGCGGGTTGTGCACCTACGCCGCGGCCCTGCAGATCGTCGAGACGCGGCGTTTCGAGCGCCTGTTCGCCTTCTTGGGTGCGGCCGCGTGGGCAGCCCTGCTGGTGGTGCCCTTGGCTTGGGCCTGGGACGACACCCTCCAACTGACCGAGACCCACACCGGTTGGGCGATAGCAGCGCTGGGAGGCGCCGGGTTGGGCGTGGGCGCCTACCTGAACCGCGGCTGTGTGTTCGGAACGTTCGTGCAGCTCACCAGCGGCAACCTGACCTACGTGGCCACCGTCGTGGGGATGGCCGCCGGTTCGGTGGGGGCGCGCCACTGGCTGGGGAACGTCGCCCCGGTGGCCGGCATCCCCACCCCTGCCGCTGTTCCCAGCCCGGCGGCCTGGGTCTGGCTGGCCATCGCCGCCGTGGTGGCGTTCATCGCCGTGGCCGGCTTCGGCCCTCAGCCCGCCCGGAAGCGCCTCGACCTGGCGCTGATCACGGTGGCCCTCGGCGTGGGGGGCGGGGCCTTGTTCGCCGCCATCCCTCGATGGAACTTCGCGGCGGTCGTCAACGATGTCGCTTGGAGCCTGTCCGGACCGCTCCGGCCGGGACCGACGCTACTGACCGTGGCCTGTACCGTCTCCATGGCCGTGGGCGCCCTCATGGCTGCCGTCAGCCAGCACCGGTTCACGCTGCGAGCTCCCCGAATCCGGCTGATGTCCGGCCACTTCGCCGGCGGGGCACTGATGGGTGGAGCAGCGGTACTCGTTCCGGGCGGCAACGACGATCTGCTGCTCAGCGGGATCCCAGTGCTCGCGTTCCACGCGATCGTGGGCTTCACCGTCATGGTGACGACCATGGTGTTCCTGTTGAAGGTCGCTCCCAACCAAACGGGCTATCACCGGATGGGTGTGGTCAGTCGCATCAGCCCGTGGACCGCCCGACGATGACCGTGGACCCCGTCCGGCCGGCCACAGTCCGAGTCGGCGACCCGACCTCCGGCACCACGCACAACGGCGGCTTCCTCGGCTCGCCGCGGCTTCCTCGAGGATCCCCAGAGGGTGTCGCAACGGTCCCGGACGGCCTCCGTCATTTCCGAGGCCGGCCCGAGCCTCGCACTGGCGCTCCGCTGGAATGAGGGTGTCGATCGCCTCGACGAGCGAGACGAGGACCCACTCGACGTAGCCCACCGACGGGTTCGCCAGGGCCCTCCACGGGGATCGATCGAACAACCGACCCTTCCAGCGAGGGACCCTGCGGACGCACCTTCGTTCACAGGATCGAAACCTTCCCGCGACGAGGATGAAACGTCGTGCCCATAGCGTCCCCGCATCCGAGATCGGAGGTAGTGGATGAAACGACGATTGCTGATCATCGGCGCCGGGTCGGCTCTGGCCGCCCTCCTCGGCGCAGCCCCTGCATGGGCCCAGACCGGCGTCACGGCCGAGACGGTGCAGACGACCCTGGACAACATCTGGATCCTCATCGCCGCCGTCCTGGTGATCTTCATGCAGGCCGGCTTCGCCCTCGTCGAGGCGGGGCTCACCCGGGCCAAGAACGTGGCCAACATCATGATGAAGAACCTCATGGACTTCTCGGCCGGCGTGTTGGCGTTCGGTGCCGTCGGGTTCGCCATCGCCTTCGGCGCCGGGAACGGGTTCCTCGGAACCTCCGGGTGGTTCCTCGATCCGGGCACCTTCGTGGACGGGTACTTCGGAACGCTGTCGCTCCCGACGTTCTTCATCTTCCAGGTCGCCTTCGCCGCCACTGCGGCGACGATCGTCTCAGGAGCGATGGCAGAACGCACGAGGTTCAAGAGCTACTTCATCTACAGCTTCGTCATCACCGCGCTGATCTACCCGATCGTGGTCCACTGGCTGTGGGGTGGTGGTTGGCTCGCCACCCTGGCGACACCCATGATCGACTTCGCCGGCTCCACGATCGTCCACAGCGTCGGCGGGTGGGCAGCCCTCATGGGTGCGCTCATCCTCGGTCCCCGCATCGGCAAGTACGACGCCGACGGTCGGCCGCGTGCCATCCCCGGCCACTCGATCCCCTTCGCCATCGTCGGCGTCTTCATCCTCTTCATCGGCTGGTTCGGCTTCAACCCCGGCTCGGAGCTCGCCGCCGACGCCGCCGTACCCGCCATCGCGGTGACGACGCTGATCGCCGGAGCCGCAGGCGGTGTGCTGGCGACGCTCACCATCTGGCTCAAGACGGGTGTCCCCGACGTCGCCATGGCCGGGAACGGGGTCCTCGGCGGACTCGTCGGCATCACCGCCGGGACGGCCAACGTCTCCAACTGGGGCGCGTTCGTGATCGGCGCCCTCGCCGGGATCCTGGTGGTCTTCGCCGTGATCGTCCTCGACCGCCTCGGCGTCGACGACCCGGTCGGTGCGGTGTCGGTGCATGGGGTCTGCGGTGCCTTCGGCACGCTCATGGTCGGCTTCCTCGCCACCGACACCGGTGTGTTGTACGGAGGAGGCTGGGGCCAGCTCGTCTCTCAGATCATCGGCGTCGTCGCCGTGTTCGTGTTCGTCACCATCACCGCCGGCGCCTTGTTCACGCTCATCAAAGCCACCGTCGGGCTCAGAGTGCCTCCGGAGGAGGAACTGGAAGGACTCGACGTGGCCGAGCATGGATTCCCCGGGTACGGTCCAGACGTGTCGGCGTTGGCCGCAGGCTGAGAGGAACGGAACGCATGAAACTGATCACCGCAGTCATCAGGCCGCACAAGGTCGACGACGTCAAGGAGGCCCTTCGCAAGGTCGGCGTGCACGGCATCACCGTCACCGAGGTCAAGGGATTCGGCCGGCAGGGCGGACACTCCGAGACCTACCGCGGCGCCGAGTACCGGGTCGAGTTCACCCCCAAGGCCAAGCTCGAGATCCTCGTCGACGCCGCCGATGCCGACGCCGTGACCGACACCATCCGCGACACCGCGGTGACCGGCCAGATCGGCGACGGCAAGATCTGGGCGGTGGAGGTCGACACCGTCGTCCGCATCCGCACCGGGGAACGAGGGAAGGAGGCCCTCTGAGTAGGAGCAGCCGAGGAGGCGCCGCACGCGTCCGAGCCGCGCCTCCTCACCGCGCCGCGAGACGATCCTCGAGACGTCGCCTCAGCGCAGCCAGTTCCTCGTCGAGGAGGATGGGTACCCCCCCGACCCTCCTGACATAGAAGGTATCCCGGGCCTCCTCGCCCATCGTGTCGATGCGGGCTACGAAGATGTCGAGTCCCTCCCCGTGGAGCGCCTCGACGATCTCGGCGAGGAGGCCGACGCGGTCGCGGGCCCGGACCTCCACGACGACGAAACGTCCCTCCCGACCCACCTTCACCGTCGTCGTCCCATCCGGGCCGCCCGGCTGGTAGGCCGCGACACGCTCCCGGATCCTCGGACGGAGATCACCGCCGCCCTCGAGGCTGGCCACCAGGTCGGCCGCCACCCGATCCCAACGCTCAGACGTCACGGTTTCGCCGGTGCGATCGTCGAAGACGTGGAAGGTATCCAAGGCGATCCCGTCGGCACGGGTACGCAGCCGAGCGTCGAGGATCATCAAACCGTTGGCGGTGAACGCCCGGGTGACCGACAACAGGAACCCCCGCCGATCACGACCCGCCACCAGCACCCGGGTCGGATCGTCGGGATCGGGAACGACGACGCCGGGACCATCCAAACCATCGGCGACCTCGACGTGCCGCACGACCTCGGTCGGCGGGGTGGTGGCCAGGTAGTCCTCGGGCATGGCCGCCACATGCTCGAGGATTCGCCCCCGGTCGATCTCACCGTCGGCGACCGCAACGACCACGTCCACGTCGGGGGTGGCAGGGACGGCGCCGCCCGCCTCCAGCGCCGAACGCACCCGCCGATAGAGCCGAGCGAGGAGCTCCGCACGCCACGAGTTCCACATGGTGGTGCCCGTCGCACGGAGATCGGCGATCGTGACCAGATAGAGGACATCGAGGCGCCGCAGATCTCCCACCGCGGAGGCTACCGCGTCGATGACGGCCGGCGAGTCGATGTCGCGTCGAGTGGCCGTCTCGGAGAGCACCAGATGATGCCGGACCACGTCGGTGACGACCCCGGTGGTGGCGGCGCCGTAGCCGTGGCGACGGAGGAACCGTTCCGTCAGCTCGGCACCGACCGCTGCATGCTCACCCCCTCGCGCCTTCCCGATGTCGTGGAAGAACGCTGCCAGGTACAGCTCCTCGGTCGAGCCGAGCTCGGCGGCGATCCGCCCCGGCTCGCCGGGCTCCTCCACGAGACGCCGCATCTCCGCCACCGCCCGCCACAGGTGAGCGCCGACGGGATGGTCGTGGAACGGCGCCAGTTGCGGCGCGGTCGCCACCGCCTCCCACTCCGGGAACTCCCGTGCCACCCACCCCAGTTCCTCGAGCTGACCGAACACGGACCGGCCCCTGGGTCCGGCAGACAGCAGCTCCACGAACGCCTGCCGGTCCGATGCCGTCCACGGTCGGACGGGTGCGGTGCGGATCACCTCCCGCTCGTCGGTCCCCAGCCAGGCTCCCTGGGTCCGACCGGCCGCCGCCAGCGCCACGGCGAGGACGCCGTCGGAGGGGACAGCCTCGACGGACGACGACGCGAAGCGGCTCCGCACCGAAGCGAAGATGCGGCGACCGAACCCGACGAGCGTATCCTGCTCGATGTGCACGTCCGGCCACCGTCGGTCGGCGAGACGGTCTCCGATCTCGAACGCTTCGACCAGCTCACCGGCGACCGTGGCGACGTCATTGCCGAGCCAGCCCGCCGCCGGTGCCCGCAGGTCGACGACGAACCGGTCCGACGCCTTGGCGGACACGGCGTGCAAGGCGTTGCGGACCTTCAGCAGCACCGCCCGGGCACGGCGCTCCGGAGCGGTCTCCGGGACCACCGGGAGCCCGAGCAGCTCGGCCCGGCGCCGCTCCCACCAGAAGCCCTGATGGGTGCGCAGCGCCCCCCGGCCCTCCTTCAGGTCTGCGGCCATGACCGGGAACGGCTCGGCCCGGCGACGCTCCCGTTCCCGCGCGGCGAGCGCCGGAACCAGCGGCCGGGTGCGAACGACCTCGGTGAGGATCCCCGTCAACTCGCTGAACAACGCCGGGTCGCCGGCCACGTGACGCCCCGACAGCAGCGAGGTCAAGGTCGCGAAGTCGTCCAACGCCGCCGATCGGCTCTGGGCGACCGTCCGCACGGCGTGGCCCACCTTCAACCCGGCGTCCCACAGCGGGTACAGGAGCTCGCGGACCAGTGGCTCCGGATCCTCCCGGGCGTGGAGAACCATCACGTCGACGTCCGACCAGATGCATTGCTCGCGACGCCCGTAGCCGCCGAGAGCCACGACGGCGACGTCCGAACCGATGCCGGTGGCGAGTTCCACCAGGGCCTCGTCGAGGGCCCCGGTCAGCGCCTCACACGTGTCGGGACCACCGTCGCCCACCGGAGCGGCCGCCGCCGCGGCCCGCAGCTCGAGGAACGGAGCGACCGGCGACGCGGTCAACTCGGGCACCGTCCCGCCTGGCTGTGGTGGATGGATCCCATCGACACGTCCTCCGCCGGCAACGGTATCGCGCCGCGATCCCAAGATGCCGTCGACGACACGCCGACACCGCCTCGCTGCGGCATGGCCACCCGACGCGGACCCCACGGGGACGACACGACGTCCTGGTCGACTCGAGGGCCTCCGCCGGGCACGTCGGGCCGACCCTCTCGTCCCGGGATCATCCGCAGCCGGGGTCGGGCTGCAATGCCGCCGAGAACGTCGCCCTGCCCGCCGCCACCGGGGCGGTCATCGTCACCGAGAAGTCCGGCGCGACCACCGTGACGGTCTGAGTGGTGGCTTCCATCGTCACCTCGAGGTGTGCGGTCGAGTCGACGATCTCGAGCGAGACGGTCCCCGGCGCCTCCGCGGTGCTGGTGCCTCGGGCATCCTCCACCACCATCTCCAGCTCGTAACGGTACGTCACCGGGGCGGTCCCGACGGTCTCGCCGGGTCGGATCGTGACCGCAAGGGGCGCCTCACCCACCAGATGCGCGAGTCCCCCTTCCAGGGTGCCCTCCAGGGTCAGCGCACCCTCCCACGTCGATCCGTCGCAGGTCCGCATCCACACCGTCACCTCCCCCTCCCAGCCTTCCAGCGGCGCCGTCGCCTCGAAGCGGGCGCCCAACGAGGGGACGCTCGTCGTCGACGACTCAGCCCCCGAGCCGGCGGCCACCACCGTGGTCGTCGTGGTCGACGTCGGGATCGTCGTGGTGGCGACCGGGCCGGCACAGGCCGCCGCCAGCAGTGCCGACACCAGCAAGGACCCACCACGAAGAAGTGTCCGTGCCATGACACGCACCTCCTGTCGTCACCTCGATCATCTCTCGATGACGGCCCGCCCGCCACGGGCGAAGGTCCCACTGCACCGGCCCGGTCTGCAAGAGCCCCGCCCCAGACCGCAAGGTGACGTCAACGTGGCCGCAACGGCTTCGCGGTACAACCCGTCGGAGGCACCACCGCCCACCACGACCCACAGGAGGCGACGATGACCGCCCAGACCCCACTCCACACCGACGCACTGGTCGACGCCCGTTGGCTCGAGACCCGCCTCGACGACGACCGGCTGGTCGTCGTCGAGCTCGATGTGAGCCCCGACGCGTACGAGCAGGGACACATCCCCGGCGCCGTGCTGTGGGACATCTACACGGACCTGAAGGACGACGCCTACCAGCCCCGGTCGATGTCCCACATCGAAGCGCTGTTCCGCCGGTCGGGCATCACCCACACGTCCACCGTCGTGTTCTACGGATACGCGCCGGCACTGGGCTTCTGGCTTGCAACCTACTGCGGCCTCCGTGACGTCCACGTCCTCGACATCGGTCGGCAGCGATGGCAGGCCGATGGCCGGCCGTGGACCTCCCAGCCGCCGACGCGGTCGCCGAGCACGTTCGGCATCGACACGCTCGCGGTCGAGATGCGAGCGACCCGACGCTCGATCATCGACGGCATCGCACGCGCCGACACCACCATCCTCGACGTCCGCAGTGACCTCGAATTCGCCGGCGAACGATTCTGGCCATCCGGCGGCATCCCCGACGGAGGCCGAGTGGGTCACATCCCCACCGCCGTGCACCTCCCGGCGACCGAGCTGACCGGACCCGACGGGGCGTTCCTTCCCGCCGCGGAGCTCGCCGAGATCCTCTCACACGAGACCCTCACGCCCGACGGCACCGTCATCACCTACTGCACGGTCGGCGCTCGCGCCGCGACGGTCTGGTTCGCCCTGACCCAGATCCTCGGCTTCCCCGACGTCAAGGTCTACGACGGATCCTGGACCGAGTGGGGCATGACAGCCGAAACCCCGATCGCTCTCGACTGAACGCTCGATGTCATCCGAGAAGCTCCAGGTAGAGGCGCTCGGTGGGTTCGGACGGTTCGATCCCCAGTTCGTCCCTCAGCGTCACCCGCAGACGCTCGTAGACGCGCAGCGCCTCGGCGACGTTCCCCTCCGCCGCGTGAGCACGCATCAGGAGCCGGTGCCCGCTCTCACGCAACGGCGCGGATCCGACGAGGACACGACCAGCCTCTCGAGCGGCCGGGATCTCGGTCCCTCCGAGACCCAGGCCGGCCGTCCCGTAGGCCTCCAACGCCCGGATATGGAGCCCATCGAGACGTCGACGCACCTCGTCGATCCAGTCGGCGTCCTCGCCGGGGAGGAACCCGCGACGCGCAGTGAACAAGGCCCCTTGGGATGCAGCCCAGGCCTTCGCCCAGTCCTCCCGGACGAGGGCGGACTCCGCCCGATGGATCGCGTCCTCGGCGGCTTCGATGTCCACCCACGTCTCGCCCAGGACCAGCCGAACCGTTCCCCGGCCCTCGATCCGGGCCGGAGCCAACGCCCGACGAAGCCGCGACAACACGACATTGAGGGCGGCTTCCGTATCGTCGGGCCCGCCCGTCGACCACAACGCTTCGATCAGCTCACTCCTGGGGATCATGCGATGCCGGTTCAGCACCAGATAGGCGAACGCCAGACGTCCCTGCCGTCCCGGCAGCGCCTTCTCCGCCCGCACGCCGGCGATCTCGACGACGATCGGGCCGCAGATCTGGATCCGTGTCGATGGCTGCAACGTATCGCCAACCTACCTGTGCCATGCTGGTGCCGGCAACGAAGCGACCGAGGAGCACACGATGGATCGGATCATCCGCTGCGAGTGCGGGTTCATCGCCAGAGGCGAGACCGACGAGGCGGTCATCGAAGCGATCCGCAGGCACATGAGCGAAGACCACCCGGCGCTGCTCGAGCAGGTCGACACCGAGGACCTACGCAGCTGGATCGAGGTGGAATGAGGCCGACGGGACGAACACGATGAGCCTCAGACCGGCGATGGTCGCCGCCATCCAGGCGACCCCGGTGTTCCTGGACCGTGACGCGACCGTGGAGCGGGTCATCTCCCTGACCAAGGAGGCCGCCGGAGGCGGCGCCGACCTGGTGGTCTTCCCCGAGGCCTTCGTCCCCGGCTACCCCGACTGGGTATGGCGCACGACCCCGTGGGCCGCGCCGTCGAGCGGCTTGTACGAACGGCTCTTGGATCAGTCCGTCACCGTCCCCGGACCCTCGGTCGATGTGATGGCCGCGGCAGCCGAGGACGCGGGCGTGTATCTGGCCGTCGGCATCGACGAACGCGACCCCGCCGGTTCGACCGTCTACAACTCGCTGCTCTATCTGGGTCCTGACGGCGAGATCCTCGGCGTCCACCGCAAGCTGATGCCCACCGGAGGCGAACGGCTCGTGTGGGGCCACGGCGACGGCTCTGGTCTGGTGTCGTTCGAGACCCCGTTCGGACGGGTCGGCGGCCTGATCTGCTGGGAGAACTACATGCCCCTCGCCCGGGTGGCCATGTACCGCCAGGGCATCGACATCTACCTCGCCCCCACATGGGACAACTCGGACGTGTGGGTGCCCACCCTCCAACACATCGCCAAGGAGGGTCGCTGCTACGTCGTGAGCACCAACTCGGTCCTCCGCGGAAGCGACGTACCCGAAGAACTCGGCGCCTCGAAGATCTACGGCGGCGACGAGGACTGGATGAGTCGCGGCAACGCCACGATCGTCGGACCCGACGGAACCATCCTGGCGGGCCCGGTGCGCGGCGACGAGACGATCCTCTATGCCGAGGTCGACCCTGCCAGGGTCTCGCGAGAGCGGATGCAGTTCGATGCGTGCGGGCACTACGCCCGCGACGACGTGTTCACGCTCACGGTTCGCGGCATGCCGACGACACCAAGAGAGGGCGGACCCGACACGAGCGCCGAGCCACCCGCCTGACCGTCGCCCACGGCGGCGGGAACCCGTGCCTGGACCACGTCACCGACCGGGACGCCGCATCAACGGCTTCACGAATCGACCGACGCCCCGAGGATCGGAGGCGATCGCGGCCAGCACTCCACCGGTCATCGCTCCGACGACGCCCGGCGCGGCCGCGTCCACGCCGGCCAGGTACAGGCCCCGCACGCCGGTTCGGGGCCCGAGAGACGGATCGACGAACCGGGCGGGCTCGGTTGCGAGTCCGTAGATCGAACCCCGGAACGCGGCCGTGAAATGGTGGGTCGACAGCGGCGTCGACAGCTCCCTGTACGCGACATGGGAGGCCAGCTTCGGGTACTCGTCGAGGTACTGGCCGAGCAGCTCCTCGGTGAGCCGAGCTTTGAACGCTTCATAGTCCTCGGGCCTCCGTCCCCAGCGGGTACCCAGCCACGGCTCGAACGGCTCCCAAGGAACGAAGGTGATGACCTCTCCGGTGTGACGGCGATCCGCTCCGGGATCGTGGAGGGGATCTTTGAGAGACGGGAAGCTGCAGAACAGGACGGGAGCCCGACCCGGTTCCCGGTCGGGAGCGACCTCCCACGAGGTCTCCTCCAGATCCCAGGTGCGGTAGTACCACTGGCAGAACCTCCGAGCGCCGAGCGACGCGATGTCGGCCCCGTCGAAACCGACGTACAACGAGACGTGAGCCGGTCCTGCCTCCCGGTAGGCGTCGGGACCGGCGCCCGGAAGGTCGCCCCCGAGCATCGCTGTGGTCGGCATCGCCCCGGCCGCGGCGACGACCTTGGCGGCGGGGATCTGGGCGCCGTCGTCGAGGACGACCCCGACGACGGCGCCCCGGCGGGTCAGGATCTCGGCCACCGGGCGCCGGACCGCCGTCCATCCTCCCGCGTCGGCGACCGTCTGCAACAGTGCCTCGGCGATGCTCGACGCGCCTCCTGCCGGATACCAGGCGCCACGCAGGAAGTGGGCCACCATCAGGGCATGCATCGCGAACGACGAGCGACTGGGCGGCGCGCCGTAGTACCCCCATTGGGCAGCAAGGACGGCACGGAGCTGCGGGTCGGCCGTCACCGACCCGAGCACCTCGGCGGTCGTCGCGGCCAGGAACGGCTCCGCACCGGCCGTGGCTTTCCGCCGTCCCCCGGGGGCCAGGTAGCCGGGGACCGCTCGCATCTGCAGGTAGCGGGCGGTGGCACGAGCCGCCCGCCGGACCATGTCGAGATAGTCGTCGATCCCTCGCCGCTCGGCGGGGAAGACCTCGACCAGGGTGTCCCGGAACGCTTCCGGTGAGCTCGGGAACGCGATCGTGAACCCGCCGGGGAAATGGAACTCGTCGTAGACGTCCCCGACGGGTTCCCAAACGAGCCGGTCCGCGGTCAGCTCCCGCAGGAGCCGACCGGAGAAGCTGCGTTCGGACATCTCCCCCACGATGTGCACGCCGACGTCCCAGGTGTAGCCGGGCCGTTTGAAGGTCTGGGTGAACCCGCCGGGGATGGCGTGCCGCTCGAGAACCAGCACCCGGCGCCCGGTCCTGGCCAGCAGTGCGGCGGCGGTCATACCGCCCATACCCGAGCCGACGACCACGGCGTCCCATGGTCCGTCGGGGATGTCGTGGCTCCACGGGCGGGCGTTCCGCATGTCGGTCCCTCGGTCGCCGGTGCCGGCACCCTACCCGCCCACCGGCGGGCAGCGGCGCAGATCGAGCCTCTACGCTGCGGTCGATGGTCGTCCCAACCGCCGCCCGCACCGACCCTCCGGGGATCCTGCGCTGGCTCCGGCCGTCCAGCGACGCCGGGTTGCTCGTCCTGGCGCTGATGGTCGGCGCCGGCGCCGGCGCCGGCGCCGCGATCCTCATCTGGGCCATCGAACTGGTCGACGCCGCGGCCCGGCGGGTAGCCCATCTGCCGATCGAGGAAGCCTGGATGCTGGCGACGGTCCCCGCCGGCATGTTCGTCGCCTGGGTGCTCACGAGCCGGTTCGCTCCGGAGGTGGCCGGCCACGGCGTTCCGCAGATCATCGCCGCGCTCACCGTCCGTGGGGGGCGCATCCGTCGGCGCGTGGCGCCGCTCAAGACCGTGGCAACGGCATTGACGATCGGCGCCGGCGGGTCGGCGGGACGGGAGGGCTCGATCGCCCAGATCGGCGCCGGGATCGGGTCCATGCTCGCCCAGGCGACCAAGCTGTCGGAGCCCGAGATGCGGGCCCTCGTCGCCGCCGGCGCCGGCGCCGGCATCGCCGCGACGTTCAACGCCCCCATCGCCGGGATGTTCTTCGCCATGGAGGTGATCCTCCGTGACCTCTCCATCCGTTACCTGCACACGGTCGTCGTCGCGGCCGTGGCCGGCGCGGTCGTCTCGCATACGCTCATCGGCGACGAGCTCACCTTCCGGGTCGAGGCCTACGCGCTCGAGGATCCCTGGCAGCTCGTGCTCTACGCGATCCTCGGTCTCGTCGCGACCGGACTGGCGATCGTGTTCATCGAATCCCTCGAGGGGGCGGCGGTCCGGTTCCCGCAGGTCGCCGGGTGGAAACGACCGATCCTCTTCGGTCTGGTCGTCGGCGCCATCGGCCTGGAGCTCCCGAAGGTGCTCGGCACAGGCCAGCCGTTCATCGAGGAGGTCCTGCAAGGCGACGCCGCCATCGCCTGGTGGCTGTTCGCTCTTCTCGCCCTCGCCAAGATCGTCGCCACGTCCGCGACCCTCGGCGGCAAAGGCGCAGGAGGCATCTTCATGCCGAGCTTGTTCATCGGAGCGATGGCCGGCGCCTCCTTCGCCGAGTTGTCGTCCGTCGTGTGGACACAGTCCTCCCTCCAGGCCGGTGCCTTCGCCCTCGTCGGGATGGCCGCCGTCTTCTCCGGGGTGGCCCGCGCCCCGTTGACCTCGATCCTCATCGTCTTCGAGGTGACGGGCGACTATGGCCTCGTGATGCCCCTCATGTTGACGGTGGCGATCTCGACCTTCCTCGCCAACAAGCTGCACCCCGAGAGTGCCTACACGGCCCCGCTCCTGAGGATGGGCATCCACACGGGCCCGGCCGCCCACGTCGATCTCCTCGACACCGTGCGAGTCCGCGACCTCGGCCTGGGCACGCCGGTGACGATCCCTCCCGATGCCACCTTGGGCGAGGTCCGCGGGATCCTGCAGCGGCGTCGGCTCCACGGCGCCCCGGTGGTCGACGCCAAGGGCCGACTGCTGGGGATCATCGCCGAATCGGACATCCTGCGGGCAGGCGGACCGTCCGATCAGGTCCGTGCCCGCGATGCGATGACCCCGAACCCGGCCACGGTGACCGAGGACATGCCGATCTCGGAGGTCCTGGAGCGCATGGCGGTCCTCGGTGTCGGACGGCTCCCCGTCGTCGCCGGCGACGATCCCGAACGCCTGCTCGGCGTGTTCCGCCGTGAAGACGCGATCAACGCCTATCACCTGGCCCTCGGGCACGCGGCCCGCCAAGACCGTATGCCCGAACGGGTCCGGGCGCGTCGGTCCGATACGACCGGGTTCTTCGAGATCGAGATCGGCGCCGACTCCCCGATCGCAGGGCGACGCATCAAGGAGGTGCCGTGGCCGGAAGGGTGTCTCGTCGTGTCGATCCACCGCGGCAACCGGGTCCTGGTCGCCTCCGGCGACGAGGTGCTGCACCCCGGAGACGCCCTCACCATCTTCGGCGACGAAGCCGCGCACCGCCGCCTCGCCGAACGCCTCCGCCCCTGATCCGGAAGAGGGAGTCCACATCCCAGGGTTCACCACACCCCAAAAGGGGGCTCCCCAACCCAGGGTTCACCACACCCCAAAAGGGGGCTCCCCAACCCAGGGTTCACCACACCCCAAAAGGGGGGTCACCAACCCAGGGTTCACCACACCCCTGAAGGGGGGTCACCAACCCAGGGTTCGGGAGGTCGGGTGCCTACGATGCGGCGATGGACTGGCTCAACCAGACGTTCGACACCACCAACCTGCTGGGAAGAGCCGTCGTCTCGCTGCTGGTGGTCGCCGGCCTCTACGTCGCACGCCGGGCCGCCGCCCGCTGGTACGTCAGGACCGTCGCCGACCCGGACAAGCAGTACCGGGCACGCAAGCTCATCGGCTACGTCTTCGGCGTCCTCACCGTCCTCGCCCTCGGATGGATCTGGTTCCCGTTCTTCGGCGACCTCGCCACCTTCCTCGGGATCCTGTCCGCCGGTCTCGCCGTCGCCCTCCGGGACCTGTTCACGAACCTCGCAGCGTGGGTGTACATCGTCTCGCAGCAGCCCTTCGTCGTCGGCGATCGGGTGGAGATCGCCGGCAACGCCGGGGACGTCGTCGACATCCGCGGCCTGCGCTTCACCCTCCGCGAGATCGGCAACTGGGTGGATGCCGACCAACCGACCGGACGCCTCGTCCACATCCCGAACGGTTTCGTCTTCTCCAACCCGATGGCGAACTACACCAGGGACGTCCCCTTCGTGTGGCACGAGGTCGAAGTCCTCGTCACCTTCGAATCGGACTGGCGCGCCGCCGAACGGCACCTCCTGGACGCCCTCGCCGGCCAGGCCATCCCCGACGACGACGTCTCGACCGCGACCTCGCGGGCCAGCGCGAGACTCGACTATCCGATCGACTACGGCGACACCACCACCGGCACGTACCTCGCCGCGCGGGAGTCGGGGGTGGCGATCACCGGGCGGGTCCTCGTCGAGGCCCGCCGGCGCCGCCGAGCCAACGACGGCATCTGGCGCACGCTCCTCGACGCCTTCGCCGACGACCCGACGGTCGAACTCGCCTACCCGACCGTCCGGAACGTCATCCACGACCCGATCACGGTCGAACGCCCCGACGGGTGAACCGGGTCCTCTCCCGCGTCCGCGCTCGGCCACGGCACGACGATGCGTCGAGTCGGCGCCCCGGTCTTCGCCGTCGTCCCGCTCCCGCCCGGACGATCCGTTCCGGACGCGCCGGGAGATGCGAGTCGGCCGGGACCACCGCATGGTCGACACCCGACGACCCTGGCATCATGGGTCGATGGAACGAGTCGATGCCATCGTCGTCGGCGCCGGGATCGCCGGAGCGTCGGCCGCGTACGCCCTCGCCGAGCATCTGTCGGTCGCCCTCGTCGAACGCGAGGCGATCGCCGGCTACCACACCACCGGTCGATCGGCTGCCCTGTACACCGAGAGCTACGAGAAGGGGCCCGTCCAGCTCCTCACCCTCGCCTCCTCCGGGTTCCTGCGTCGACCCCCCGACGGGTTCACGACCGAGCCGCTGCTCTCCCCACTCCCGGTCCTGTACGTCGCCACCGAGGCGCAACGAGCCACCCTCGACCGGATCGTCACCGACGTCGCGGGACGCACCGAGCTCCGCTCCGTCGAAGGCGACGAACTCGCCACGCTGTGTCCCGCCCTCCGACGGGACCGGATCGTCGCCGGCCTCCTCGAGCCCGCTGCCCACGAGATCGACGTCCATGCGCTCCACCAGGGGTTCCTCCGCGGAGCCCGCCGACGCGGGGCGACGATCTGGCTCGATGCCCCCGTCGTCGCCATCGGCCGCACCTCCGGGCGATGGCACGTCCGGGCCGGGGAACGCTCCTTCGCCGCCGAGGTGATCGTCGACGCCGCCGGCGCCTGGGCCGACGAGGTCGCCGCCATGGCGGGGGTCACGCCGATCGGTCTCACCCCGATGCGGAGAACCGCCTTCACGTTCGACCCCGAAGGGCACGACCTCACGGGATGGCCGATCGTGGTCGACGCCGACGAGCGCTTCTACTTCAAACCCGAGGTCGGCCAACTGATGGGCAGCCTGGCCGAGGAGACCCCCATCGAGCCCTGCGACGTGCGTCCCGAAGAGATCGACGTGGCCCTCGCGATCGAGCGGATCACCCGAGCCACGGACTTCGAGATCCGCACCGTCCGACGCACCTGGGCGGGACTCCGCACCTTCGCACCCGATCGGCTGCCCGTCGTCGGCGCCGAGCCGTCCGTCGCCGGGTTCTTCTGGCTCGCAGGCCAGGGCGGCTACGGCATCATGACCTCTCCGGCGATGGCCCAGCTCACCGCTGCCCTCGTCGCCGACCACGAACTCCCCCCCGAGTTGGCGGAAGTTCGGGCGGCCGTTTCCCCGTCACGGCTCCGATGAACCGCCGACCCGAGTCCGCCGTCGGGGCCGTCGTCGTCGACGACCGAGGGAGGATCCTCCTGGTTCGGCGGGGACGAGGCGCGTACGCGGGACGCTGGGCGGTCCCCGGGGGACGACAACGGCTGGGAGAGACGATGCAGGAAGCGGCCCGGCGGGAAGTCGCCGAAGAGACCGGCCTCGAGGTGGAGGTGGGGCCGCCGATCTGGGTCGGGGACATCATCGACCCGACCCATCCTCCCCGCTGGCACTATGCGGTGGTGGACTTCCTCGCCCGTCCGCTCTCGGGTGAGCTGTCGGCAGGCGACGACGCCGACGACGTCCGGTGGGTGGGCCTCGACGACATCGCCGACTACGAGCTGACTCCCACCATGTACGACCTCATCGACGTGCTTCTCAACAGACCGCCCGCACCGTCGGGTACGGATTGACGTAGCCACCGCCGATCGGTCCCATCCCCAGATGCAGGACGTAGCCGGTGGCGTTGCCGGTGTTGCCGACGTACCCGATGACCTGGCCCTTCTTGACCCGATCGCCGTTGCTCAACCCCGACGCCCACCGACTCAAGTGGGCGTAGTAGTAGAAGATCCCGTTGTCGCCGTAGACGTAGACCTGACGTCCGCCGAGGTAGTGGGTGTTGATGCGCACCGTGCCCGAGTACATCGCCACCAGCGGGGTGCCCTTGGCCGCGGCCATGTCGGTGCCCTTGTGGGTACGCCCGCCCGAACGGGGCGCTCCCCAGGTGTCGGTGAACCACGTGGGGCCGGCCACCGGACAGACGACGCCCTTGGTCGTCGACGAGGGCAGCCCCGCGGCGGCGCCGTTGCGGCGTGCCGCGGCCGCCGCCGCGGCACGGCGTTGCGCCTCGCGCCATCGGGCGTACACGTCGCGGTACTTGCTGTTCGCCTTGTTGAAGACGGCCTCGGCCTGGGCCTGGGCCTCGGCGAGCTCGTCGACGACCGCGGCCTGTTCCTCCTCCAGGGCCCGGATCTCGACCTGCCGCTCCTCCAGATCCACCGTGAGCCGCTCCATCTCCCTGCTCACGGCCGCCAGCCGGTCCAGGGACACCAGGTCGTAGCTCGTCGCCTTGTCGATCAACAGCTGGCTGGTGAGCAGATCCTGGATCGATCCGGCCTCGAATGCAGCCGACAGGAGGTTCCCGCCGCCGCTCATGTACGCCTCGACCACGAGATCCTGCGCCTCCGCCTCGAGCCCGTCGACCGTGTCGCGGTAGTCGACGATCCGCGACTCGAGGCGCTCCACCCGCCGGTGCAGGTCATACAGCTGGTCGGCGATCTCTTCCAGCTTGGCGATGGCCGACCCCACACGCTCGTTGGCTTCCACCAACTCGGCGTAGGCTCGCTCCTTCTCCTCCCGCGCCTTGTTGACGTCCGACTTGGACTGAGCCGATGCCTCGATCGGCACGACCGTCAGGAGCGCCACCGCGACGAACGGGGACAGCCTTCGGAGGACGGATCGCCAGCGCATCGACGCGAGGCTAGTGACCGCTGGTGGTAAGGGACCAGTCGGGCGATACTGGCGGCCATGGTCGAACCCGACCCGGAGTTCATCTCGGCCCGGACGATGATCCTGCCCCTCGCCGACGGCGGCCGCATCCTGGTGCGACCGATCGTGCCGTCGGACCGCGCCGAGCTGGCCGAGGCGGTGACGAAGCTGTCGCCTCGCTCCCGCCGTCTCCGGTTCTTCCAAGGCAAGGACGAGCTGACCGCCGAGGAGCTGCGCTACCTCACCGACATCGACTACCGCGACCATTTCGCCTGGGTCGCCCGCGATCCCGACGCCGACGGCCAGCCCGGCGTGGGGGTCGCCAGGTACGTTCGTCTCGCCGGAGACGAGAACGTGGCCGAACCGGCAGTGACCGTCCTCGACGAGTACCAGCACCGCGGCATCGGGAGCCTCCTGTTCGGGCTCCTGGCCGCGACGGCGGTCGACAACGGGATCCGTCGCTTCCGCGGCTACGTGCTGGACGACAACCTCACCGTGCTCGAAGGCCTCGACGCCGACATCCGCCACGAGGAACCAGGGGTCGCGACGGTCGACATCCCCCTGCCACTCGACGCGGACCGCTACCCGTCCGACACGTTGCGGCGCCTCTTGAAGGGCGTCGCAAGCGGGCACATCACGCCGGTGTTCCCCCCCGAGCCGTGACGGTCACCGCACCGTGAAAGCCAGCTTGACGGTCGCCTTGTACTGGGAGATCTGCCCATCGTGGACCCGCCCCGACAGGTGGGTCACCTCGACTCCGGTGATGCCCCGGACGCTCTCGGAGGCCTTGGCGACAGCCCGTTCGACGGCGTCCTCGAAGCTCTCGGTCGAGATCCCGATGACCTCGATGACCTTGATGGCGCCCCGTTCGATGTAGTCCGTCACGATCCACCTCCTCGACCGCATCGTAGCGGGCGAGCCCACCGGGAGCCTGTCCGCCGGGGGACGCCTAGCCTG
The DNA here is from genome assembly GCA_026985095.1 of Acidimicrobiia bacterium. Taxonomy (GTDB): domain Bacteria; phylum Actinomycetota; class Acidimicrobiia; order Spongiisociales; family UBA5794; genus JALSQW01. The sequence continues at coordinate 18,330 of JALSQW010000023.1, forward strand.
CAGGTATGAGCCGCGAACTCAGTTTCGCCACCCGTCGCCGGAACGTCTCGCGCGTGGGGGCGGGGGTCGCGGCGCTGTCGTACCCCACGGCTCTGGTGGTCATGACCCTCGCCACCGGGTTCCGCCGGCTCGGTGATCTCACCGACCTGGCGGCCAGCTTCCTCGCCTCGCTGCTGTTCCTGATCGCCGCACCGACGGCGTGGGTGTTCTCGTTCGAGTTCATCGACGTGTCCCGGTTCACGGTCCTCGCCGTCGGCATCCTCACGTCGTATCCCCTCTGGTACCTCCTCGGTGCCCGCCTCGCCGTGGATGTCGACCATTGGGCCGTGTGGGTCCGACGCTACGCCGCGGCGTGCGTCGCGTGGACGACGTCGGTCCTGGTGGTCGTCGCCCTGTTGGCCCAGATCCTGGACTGACGAGCTAGGTTGCGGCCGATGGACCTCTACGAAGCCCTGTACACCACCCGGGCGATGCGTCGCGTCCACCCCGATCCCGTCCCGGCGGAGGTCGTCGCGCTGATGCTCGACGCCGCCGTCCGTGCTCCGTCGGGAGGCAACACCCAGAACTGGCGCTGGCTCACCGTCACCGACGAGGCGACCCGTCGCCGGCTCGGCGAGCTCTACCGCCAGGCGTGGGACGAACTCAACGCCACGATCTACGCCGGCCGCCGCGAAGCGGCCCAAGCCACCGGCGACGAGACGACGGTGCGGATCATGCGGTCGTCGCAGTGGCTGGCCGACCATTTCGCCGAGGTGCCGCTCGTGATCTTGCCGTATCATCGCAACGACCCGTCCGGTGCGTCGATCTACCCGGCGGTGTGGAACCTGATGCTCGCCGCCCGCGGTCAGGGCGTCGGAACCACCCTGACGACGATCCTCGGGATCTTCCGGCCCGACGAGGTCGCCGAGCTCCTCGGCGTCCCGACCGACAAGGGCTGGACCAACGCGGCCGCGGTCACGTGTGGCTATCCCAAGGGCCGGTGGGGCGTCGCCGCCCGCCCTCCCGCCCACGAGGTCACCTACGCCGAGCGGTGGGGCGAGCCTCCCGCCTGGCGGATCGACGAACCGCTCTGGCCCGACCATCTGCCCGCCCCCTGACCCTCGACCGGGACGGTCAGAACAGCCGGGGACGGAACAGCTCGTCGTGCCGACGGATCGCGTAGCGGTCGGTCATGCCGGCAACGTAGTCGAGGACACGGGTCAGGACGTCGGCGTCGTCGTGCCGGTAGGTCTCGGGGATCTCGTCGGCATGGTCGAGGTAGTACCCGACGAGATCTCGGATGACCTCCCTCGCCCTCCTCCGTTGAGGCGCGGCCTCCGCGCGCAGGTACACGTGCTCGAACATGAAGCTCCGCAGGTCGTTCATCACCGCCAACAGCGCCGGATCCATCTCGATCCGTCCCGTGGCGACGGATCCTTCGACGACGGCGGCGACCATCGAAGCCACCCAGTCGCGGCCCGGTTCGCCGAACACGTCGATCGCCTCGGCAGGGAACCGATCCCGGGTCAACACCCCGGCCCGTATGGCGTCGAGTGCGTCGTGCGCCAGATAGGCGATCCGATCCGCGTAGCGGACGACGTGCCCTTCGGGTGTCGCCGGGGGTCGTTCGATCTTCCACGAGTGCGCCCGGATGCCGTCCAGGACCTCCCACGTCAGGTTCGCCGGTTCGAGGATCTCGAAGATGCGGACGCTCTGGGCCGAATGGAGCCACTCCCCGTCGACGAACTCCGACAACGCATCCTCGCCGGTGTGCCCGAAGGGGGAATGCCCGACATCGTGGCCGAGAGCGATGGCCTCGGTCAGGGTCTCGTTGAGCGACAGGAACCTGGCGATCGAACCGCCGATCTGGGTCACCTGGAGGGTGTGGGTGAGGCGGGTGACGTAGTGGTCGCCCTCGGGATTCATGAAGACCTGGGTCTTGTGTTTCAGGCGACGGAAGGCCTTGGAATGCAAGATGCGGTCCCGGTCCCGCTCGAACGCCGTCCGCCAGTCGTCGGGCGCCTCGGGCCGGGACCGTCCACGGCTGTCGACCGACAGGGTCGCCGCCGGAGCGAGGACCTCCCGTTCGATCCGTTCGGCATCGACCCGACGTCGGAGCCGGAAGGGCTCACGCATCAGACGAAGCGCTCCCTGAGCCTCGAGCTGAGATAGTCCATGGACGCCACGACGATGGCGATGGCGAGCATCTGGGCGGCCGCCTGCCGGTACTGGAGCAGGTTGATGTTCTGCTGGAGCAGGAAGCCGATGCCACCGCCACCGGCGAACCCGATGATCGTCGACATGCGGACGTTGATGTCCCACCGGTACATCGTGAACGAGATGTACGGCGGAACGATCTGAGGAACGACGGCGTACACGATGGTCTGCATCCGGGTCGCACCGGTGGCCCGGATCGCCTCCAAGGGTCCCGACGAGATCGACTCGACCTGCTCGGAGTAGAGCTTCGCCAGCGCCGCGGTCGTGTGGAGCGCCAGAGCGAGAGACCCGGCGAACGGGCCGATCCCGACCCAGACGACGAAGACGATGACCATGACCAGCGGTTCGATCGAGCGGAGGGCGTTGAACACCGTTCTGGCGATGTAGTAGATCACGATCCCGGTGCCGACCGACTCGTTCTTCAGCGCCCGGAACGCCAGGTACAGGCCGTAGAGCGCCCCGACGGCAGCCGGCACGTAGACGGTCGCGACCGGATTGCCGAACTGCCCGAACCATTCGACGACCGCACCGACGAAGACCGCCACCGTGGCGCCGGCGGCGGCGGCGATCGGGAACTCGAGGATCTTCACCGACGAACGCGGCAGCTTGGTGCGGATCAGGTACCCCGATCGCGACCCGAGCTGGGCGATGATGCCGGCACCGACGAGAGCCGCCATCGGGGTGGTGATCGTCTGGACGATCTCGCCCATCGTGAACAGGAAGTTGCCGATGAAGCCGACGGCTCGAGTCGTGGCCGTCCCGACGATCATCAGCAGATCGGCCGACAGGTACTGGGCGACGAAGAACCCGACGGCGGCGAGGAACATGACCGTCGGTCGGGCGACCCGATCGACGATCGTTCGCGTGGCCTCCTCGTCGACGTCGACGGCCCAGATCGCGCCCCTCCAGATCGCCAGCAGGACGCCGACGAGCGCGGCGACATCGAGCACCCAGTTGCCCTCCACCAGGAGGGCAACTTGTCTCGCCCACCTCGCGATCTGCACTCCCAGGACGAGCCCGACCGGGATGCCGAGGATGGCCAGACCCAGGTTGATCAGCGGCACCTTCACATCGCGCATCAGGTTGCGGGCGGCGATGAAGCTCAACGGTACGGCGAGCATCGTGCCGACCGTCGTGGCGAGGAACGCCAGCATCACGGTCTCGACGATCCGGTCCCAGGTGTTGATGGCGTTGTCCGACAGGCGTGGGGAAAGTTCGATCGTGTCGCCGAGCTTGACGCTCTTGTACTGCTTGCCGTCTTCGCCGTCGAAGAAGATCAAGGTCAGGTTGCGCAGAGCGCTTCCGGGGGGTCCGGCGACCTCGACCTGCGGGGATGCGCCGAAGGCCAGCTCGTTGATGAACACCCTGGATCGGATCGCTTCGGGGAACGGTTCCTGCCCGGCGTTGAGCTCACCGAAGCTGGCCGCAGCGGGACCGACCCAGGCGAAGTCCTCAGGGACGGCGCCTCGTCCCGTGCGTTGGACGGACTCTCCCTCTCCGACGGCGAACGGATCGACGCCGATGTCGGTGCTGGCCAGACCGGCGGTTGATCCCGATCGGGCCTCGAACGCGCCACCCCAGCTCAGCAACTCGATCGGGTTGCCGTTCTCGTCGATCAACGCGACACCCCCAGGGTCGCGGATCGTGAACTCCGGCAGCGGCAACGGCGAGGCCGACAGGGGCTGATCCGACGCCGGGAGGGCGGACGGGTCGCGGACTCCGTTCAGGTTCGTGTCGGTCCAGACCTCCACCCGGTTGCTCCACGACCCGATCGGGATCGACGTGACGGCCCGGACGAACTGCGGGTTGTCGGAGGTGCGTTCGGGCACCTCGAAGCTGAACGTGAAGGTTCCTTCGGCGGACGTCTGGATCCGGTCGAGCGGCAAGGTCACGTCGAACTCCGAGTCCGGCACGAACTTCAACGAGACCTCGACGTCGGCGCGGAAGCCCGAGCCGAGGACGGTCACGAGGTCGCCGGGGGAGGCGCACGACGGTTCCACCGTCAGCGTCGGGCCGGTACCCGGGCCGGAGGACGCCGGCAACTCCACCGACGGGTTGCACGGCACGAGGATCGGAGCCTCGACGATGAGATCCTCCTGGTCGTAGTGGATCAGGTCGGGGCGTGCCAGCGCCCGGAGGATCTTGTAGAGCTGTTCCCGGCGGGTCTCGGACTGGAGCTGGTCGAGCGACACGTCGGTCGTCTGGAACGCGATCGCGTAGAGCACGAAGGCGGCGACGATGGCCAAGGCGATCGTCAGCGACCGCCTCCATCCGCGCTTCTTCTTCCCCGGAGGCCCGGCGGGCACGCGATCGTCAGCCAACGCGCTCGGCCTCCTTGCCGTAGATCTCCTTGAACTTGGCGTCGTCGATCTCCTCGGGGGTGCCTTCGAAGACCAAGACTCCCTCGTTGAGCGCGATCACCCGGTCGGCGTACCGGTGGACGAGGTCGAGGTGATGCAACGAGCAGATGACCGCCGTTCCCTCCTCCTTGTTGATGATCTCGAGGTACCGCATGATCGAATGAGCCAAGACGGGATCGAGCGAAGCGACCGGCTCGTCGGCGAGGACGAGCTTCGGGTCCTGCATGAGCGCCCTGGCCACACCCACCCGCTGCTGCTGGCCGCCGCTGAGTTCGTCGGCTCGGTTGTGGGCCTTGTCGGCGAGGCCGACCCGGTTGAGCTGCTCGTACGCCTTGGCGACGTCCTCGGCGGGGAACCGGTTGATAAGACTGAGGATCGGGTTCACGTATCCGAGGCGACCGGCGAGGACGTTGGTGATCACCTTGGACCGGTTCACCAGGTTGAAATGCTGGAAGATCATGCCGATACGACGGCGGATCTTCCGCAGATCCTCCTGGGAGGCCGAGGTCACATCGATCCCGTCCCACACGACGGTGCCCTCGGTCGGCTCGATGAGCCGGTTGATGCATCGCAAGAGGGTCGACTTGCCCGAACCGCTCAACCCGATGACGGCAAGGAACTCGTTGTCGGCGACGTCGAACGAGACCCCGTCGAGAGCCCTCGTCCCGTCGTCGTACACCTTGACGAGATCGCGTACCTCCAGCATCGGCGCCATTGTCGCCGCTCGCAACGTGCAATGCGATTCGGACGCGATCCGGGCGGGGCCGAAGCCCCGCCCGGATCCGGTGAGTGTGGCGTCGGGACCTAGAGATCCTCGACGCTGATGCCCAGCTTCTGCACCAGGCCACGGATGAAGTCGAACTCGGGATCGGAGGCCGGGGCCACGCCGCTCCACGAGTAGGCGTCGAAGGCGGTGGAGAACCCGTCGGGATCGTTCTGCGAGAACGCCACGATGGCGTTGACGATCTCGGTCCGCAGATCCGCGGGGAACTCGGGCCCGAAGGACAAGGTGTCGTTCGGGATCGGCTCCGACAGCGCGAAGATCTTCACCTTCTGGATGACGTCGGGGGCTTCCTCGCGGATGTTCCGCCTGGCGTCCTTGGGGATCCACCCGTCACAATCGATGTTCTTGCCGTCGTCGGTCACCTTGCACTTGGCGATCTTGTCGGCCGGAACGTCGGCGGTCGCCAACGTGCCATCCCACAGGACGTTGCCTTCCGGATCGACGGCCGGGCTGAAGAACACCGTGCCGAAATCGGCCTCGCCGTTGTAGACCGCCCGAACGGTGGCCGAGTGGCCTCCCGCTTCGAAGGACTCCCCAGGCTCGATGCCCATGTCGGCGAACATGCCGGAAGGAACGAGGAAGCCAGAGGTGGAGCCGGCATCCGGGTAGGCCCACTTGCGGCCGGCCACGTCCTCGAGGGTCTCGATGTCGCTGTCCCGCGGGGCGATGAACTCGGTCCAGTACTCGGTGTATCCGAACCGCTTCGCCTTCAGCGAGACGTCGACGCCACACAGCTCATTGGCGAGCACGTACGCCTGGGCGGGAATGAAGCCCATCGTGTCCGCCGGAGAGGCGCACATCTCGTTGATCGTCGCCGCATAGGAAGTCGGGACGACGACCTCGAACGTGAGGCCGGTGGCCTCCTCGAGGTTGGCTTTCAGGACCTCGCCACCGGCGACGATCTCCTCCGCACTGACGGAGGGCACGAACAGCACCTTGATGGGATGGTCGGGCGTGCCGATCTCCGGTGCCGGCTCGGTCGTCGTGGTCTGGGCTGCGGTCGTGGTGGTCTGGGCTGCGGTCGTGGTGGTGGCAGCCGGTGGGGCCGTCGTGGTCGTCCCGGCCCCGCTCGAGCATGCCGCCGCTACCAGCGCCAGCGCGACCAGTAGCGCGGGAAGATGGCTCTTCTTCATCTGGATCTGACTCCCTGTCCGAGTTCGGCGCGATCAGCGCCCTTTCCCGTCACCGGAAGGATACCGAGCGCCGACCGAAGGTACGAACCGACCCGGAGCGGATCAGCAGAAGCGACCCTCCACGAGGGAGACGAACTCGTCCCAATCGTGGATGTCGCGGACCCCGGCGATCGGGGCGTTCCATGGCCGTACGAAGCGGCACGTGACCGCCTCGGGTCGGTTGCGGTGGATGTCGAGGATCTGGTGGGGGGCGTCGTCGAGGTAGACGTCGCACGGCACGCGCCACTTGACGTCCGTCATGTGCACCTCCCGGGTCGGGATACGATGCTCGGCGATCCATGCGAACGTGTCGTGGACCGCCCACCGAGGCTTGGTGGTGATGATGACCACCTCGTGGTCGCGTGAGAGTCGCCCGAGCGCGTCGACGGCTCCCGGATAGGTCTCCAGGTTCCGGAAGATCGACGCATGGTCGCCCCCTTCGGCCCATCGCCAGAACCTCGACATGTCGTCGAAGTGGGTCAGGTCGGCTGCGGCGTCCCAGGTCGTCACCTGCTCGGACGACAAGGAAGCGCCGAACTCGGCGTTGTAGCGGTCCACCCAGCCCTTGTTGAAGTCGGCGACGACACCGTCGAGATCGATCCCCAGTCGCATGGCCCGAGAGGGTACCGCGCCTCGGGTGGGACGGGTCATCCCCCCTGGTTCAGGTTGCGACGGATGCGGAGCTCCTGGATGGTGTCCATCATCCCGTCCTCATGGCCACGCCATCCCTCCGACCGGGGATCCCCCTCGAACCACCCCCACACGACGAGGGCGACCCCGACCAGGACGGCGAATGCGGCGATCCCGAACACGACGACCATGTGCCGATCATATCGCACCCGGGTGGAAGGGCGACGACGGGCTATTCGGAGACGATCTCGCCGCCGAGCATGTCCGCGATCAGGTCCTCGGGGTCCTTGTCGGGGTCGCCGGACTCGAGGAGCTCGTCGCTGTCGGGTGCCCGGACCGGCTCCGCGCCCGACGTCCCCGCAGCCGGGTCCGACGTCCCGGGATCCGCGGATCGGAACCTCACGTCGATCCTTCCTCCGACCAGCCCCGAGGCGATGTCGACGATGTGGTCGGTGAGCTCACGATCGGCCTGCAGCTGCTCCAGATGGAAGTGGAGATGGGCAGGTACCTCGAGCACCACCGTCGTGCCGTCGACCGCGATCGGCGTCGCCACCTTCACCAAGGCGTGCCGTCGCGGTCCGACGTCGGCCCGGATGCGGCCGACGACGGCCGGCCAGATCGCTTCGAAGGCGTCGAGGGTGAGATCCCCCGGCGGCGGGGAGGGAACCGCCTCCGCGGTCGGCTCCGGAGCGGTGTCGGGTTCCGGCGGCGGGGATCCGGCCGCCGGAACGAAGGGGGCCTCCGCATCGGCCGGCTCGTTGGGCACGGCAGCGAGCGACGACACGGTCCCCCGCTCGGTTTCGGTCGCGACGTCCTGTTCGATCGCTCTGAGCCGCCGTTCGAGTCGGTCCAACCGAGCTGCGAGCGCGTCGGGCTGGGTCGTCAGCTCGGGGCGGACGAGCTTGAGGAGCGTGAGTTCCACCACGAGCCGTTCCTCCCGACCCTGGCGGAGATCGGCGAGCGCATCGGCGAAATGATCGATGGCTCGCAGCACGTCGGTCGACGACATCTCGTCGGCTCGTCGCTGCCAGAGAGCCATCGTCTCAGGCGACTCGTCGACGACCTCCTCGAGGTTGGGTGCGTACTGGGCGAGGAACACCCCTCGGAAGTAGGCGAGGGCGTCGGCCACGAACCGACGCAGGTCGGCGCCGCGAGATGCCAGACGGGAGACGATCTGGAGTGCTCCGGGAGCATCCTGGGAGACGATCGCCTCGGCCAGCGCGGCGAAGGTGTCGGCGTCCGCGAGTCCGAGGGCCTGGATCACCCCGTCGGCGGTGACGGTGCCGCTGCCGAGGGCGGCGACCTGTTCGAGGAGGCTCATCGCATCGCGTACCGATCCGCCGGCGTGAGCGGCGACGGCCGCCAGACCGGAATGGTCGACGTCGAAACCCTCCGAACCGGCGATCGACTCGAGATGGGCGACGAGCGTCTCGGACCCCACCGGATGGAAATCGAACCGCTGCGCCCGGCTGCGGATCGTGTCGAGCAACTTGTAGGGCTCGGTCGTGGCGAGGACGAAGACGACGTGCTCGGGAGGTTCTTCGAGGGTCTTCAACAGTGCGTTGCCCGCCGCCCGGGACAGCATGTGCGCCTCGTCGAGGATGTAGACCCGGCGAGCTCCCCCCGCCGCCGCGACGGTGCCCACGTTGACCCGGATCTCACGAACGTCCTCCACCTTGTTGTGAGAGGCGGCGTCGAGCTCGATCACGTCGAGCGCGGAGCCCTCCGTGATGGCGACACACGACGGACACCTGTTGCAGGGCTCTCCATCGGGACCGAGGTCGGCGCAGTTCAGTGCCTTGGCGAGGATCCTGGCGGTGGTGGTCTTGCCCGTGCCGCGGGGGCCGGTGAACAGGTACGCGTGGGCGATCTTCTCCTCGATCACCTCCTTGCGCAGCGTCCCGGTGACGTGATCCTGGCCGACGACCTCGTCGAACCGCTGCGGCCGGTACTTTCGGTAGAGCGCCTGGTACTGCATCGAAGCGGAGGGTACTCGGATGCACCGACACGGGTTCGGGTAGGTCGCGTGCCGAGCCGGAGTCAGCCACTACCCTTGCTCCCATGTCACAGATGCCAAAGGACATGCGCCAGCTCCTCCAACAGGCGCAGCAGATGCAGGCCCAGATCCAGCAGACCCAGGCCGAGTTGGCGCAGCGCACCTACGAGGCGAGCGCAGGCGGCGGCGCCGTCCGGGCGGTCGTCCGCGGCACCGGCGAGCTCGTGTCCGTCACGTTCGACCCGGCGGTCCTGGATCCCGATGACCCCGAGATGGCCGGCGACCTCGTGGTCGCGGCCGTCAACCAGGCCCTCGCCGCCGCCACCGAGGACGCCTCGTCATCGGTCGGCGGGCTCGCCGGCGGCCTCGACCTGGGTGGTCTCCTCGGCTGATGTTCGAACCGCCCGTTCAGCGGCTCATCGACGAGATGGCCCGGCTCCCGGGCATCGGACGCAAGAGCGCCCAACGGCTCGCCTTCCATCTGCTCAACGGGGAGGAAGCCGACGCCGTGCGGCTCGCCGACGCGATCGTCGAGATGCGGCGCAACGTGCGAGCGTGTCGCCGTTGCTTCAACGTGACCGCCGAGGAGGAATGCTCGATCTGCCGCGACCCGCGTCGCGACCCTGGGGTCCTCTGCGTCGTCGAACGCGCCCAGGACATCCCGGTCCTCGAACGCACGCGGGAGTTCTCGGGCCGCTACCACGTCCTCGGGGGCGCCATCAGCCCCATCGAGGGGATCGGACCCGCTCAACTCCATATCGCCGCCCTCGAAGCCCGGGTCATCGACGAAGGGATCACGGAGGTGATCGTCGCCACCAACCCGACCATGGAGGGCGACACGACCGCGATCTACCTCTCCCGCCTCCTCAAGCCCCACGGGGTCACGGTCACGCGCCTCGCCAGCGGCCTCCCGGTCGGGGGTGACCTCGACTACGCCGACGAGATCACCTTGATGCGGGCGCTGTCGGGCCGGAAGGAACTCTGAGGCCCCGGTGCGGGTCCTCCTCGTCGAGCCGTACCACGGAGGGTCGCACGGTGCATGGGCCGACGGGTACGCCGCCGCATCCCGCCACGAGGTCACCCTGATCACCCACCAGGCACGGTTCTGGAAATGGCGGATGCACGGAGCCCACCTGACCCTGGCACGGGAAGCGGAGGAGACCTTCGCCGACGGCCCGCCCGACGTCGTGGTGGCCTCCTCGATGATGGACGTCGCCGGGTTCGCCGGCGCCGCCCGCCGGGTGCTCGGCGATGCCCCGTTGGGCGTCTACTTCCATGAGAACCAGTTCACCTATCCACTCTCGCACCGGGACCGACCCGATCTCACCTATCCGATGATCAACTGGTCGGCGGCGGCCACGGCGGACGTGGTGGCCTTCAACTCCGAGTTCCATCGCCGCGACTTCCTCGACGGCGCCCGCCGGTTCCTCCGCCAGTTCCCCGACCATCGCCACGGACCGATGGTGACCGACGTCGAAGCCCGATCCGTGGTGCTCCCCGTGGGCGTCGACCTCGCCCGACTGAGAGGCCACCGGCCCCCGGAGGGAGGCTCGCCGCTGGTGCTGTGGAACCAACGCTGGGAGCACGACAAGGACCCCGACGCGTTCGTCCGGGCCGTGACGGGCCTCCGCGGGGATGGTCTGCGGTTCCGGCTCGCCGTCGCCGGCGAACGGTTCGTGTCGATCCCGACGGCGTTCGAGGAGCTGCCGCGAGCCTTCGGTGATGACCTCGTGTGGTTCGGCCGTGCACCCGAGGACGTCTACGTGGATCTCCTCCGTCGGACCGACATCGTGGTGTCCACCGCCCGCCACGAGTTCTTCGGGGTGGCCGTCGTCGAGGCGATCGCCGCCGGGGCGTTCCCGGTCCTTCCCGATCGGCTCGTCTATCCCGAACGGATCCCGGACGACCTCGCCGACGTGTGCCTCTACGACGACGAGGAGGGGCTCGTAGAGCGCCTACGGACGGCGATCGTCGATCCGGGCGTCCGCTCCCGTGCCGTGAGGCTTCCGGAGACGATGCGACGGTTCGACTGGAGTGTCGTGGCCCCCCGCTACGACGACCTGCTCGAACGGATCGGTCGCCGCCCGCCGCCGGCACACGCCGATGGACCGTCGTCGGGCTGCTAGAGGGCGGCGCCGACGTCCTTGAGCCATTCGACGCGGTGGATGGCGTCGATGTAGCGGACCGTCCCGGAGCCCGAACGCATCACCACCGAGTGGGTCCGAACGAGCTCGCCACTGAACCGGACCCCGTCGAGCAGGGTCCCCGACGTCACCCCCGTGGCGGCGAAGAACGTGTTGTCGGTGTCCACCAGGTCCCTCGTCGACAGGACCTGGTCGAGGTCGAGACCGTGTTCGAGGGCGAACCGGCGCTCCGACTCGTCGCGGGGCCACAGCTTGCACTGGATCTCCCCTCGCAGGGCCGCCATGGCGCACGCCGCGGTCACCGCCTCGGGTGACCCGCCGATGCCGAACAGGATGTCGATCCCCGAGTCCTGCTTCGCGGTGGAGATCACCCCCGAGATGTCCCCGTCGCCGATCAACGCGATCCGAGCGCCCGCCTCCCGAACCGCCTGCACGTACGGTTCGTTGCGGGGGCGATCCAAGATGATCGCCGTGACGTCGCCGATCTCCTTGTCCTTGGCCTTGGCGACCTGGCGCAGGTTGTGTGCCACCGGAGCCTCGATGTCGACGAGGCCCGCAGCCGCCTCCCCCACCGCGATCTTGTCCATGTACACCAGGCTGCCCGGAGCGTACATCGATCCTCGGTCGGCGACGGCGAGAACGGCCAACGCCCCCGGCATCCCGCGGGCGGTCAACCGGGTCCCGTCGACGGGATCGACCGCCACGTCGACGTACGGCGGTTTCCCGTTGCCGACGTGCTCCCCGTTGAACAGCATCGGCGCCTCGTCCTTCTCCCCTTCTCCGATCACGACGATGCCGTCCATGTCGACGGTCGCCAGCATCTTGCGCATGGCGTCGACGGCGGCCTGATCGACCGCGTTCTTGTCGCCCCGACCCTGCCATCGAGCCGCGGCCATCGCCGCCGCCTCGGTCACCCTGACCAGCTCCAGCGCCAGGTTGCGATCCGGCTTCTCGCCCATGTCCATTCCCCCTGTCGTCAGCCGACCCGAACGATCAGCGCGTCTCCCTGGCCACCACCGCCACACAGAGCGGCGCCTCCCAACCCCCCGCCGCGTTCGCGCAACGCGGCCACGAGCGTCACGACGAGACGGGCGCCGGTCGCCCCCAAAGGGTGCCCGAGCGCCACCGCACCGCCGCGCACGTTCACCCGCTCATGGGGCAGATCCAGCATCCGCGCCGACCACATCGCCACCGCCGCGAACGCCTCGTTGATCTCGACGAGATCCAGCGCCGCCACATCGACGCCGGCCCGCTTGGCGGCCAACCGGAGGGCCTCGGCGGGGCGTTCGTGCAGCGTGGCGTCGGGTCCGGCGACCTGGCCGTATCCGACGATCTCGGCGAGGATCGACATCCCTGCGGCCTCCGCCGCGGCTCGTTCGGCAACGACCACCGCGGCGGCACCGTCGGAGATCTGCGACGCGTTCCCTGCCGTGATCGTGCCGTCGGCAGAGAACGCGGGTCGGAGCCGCTGAAGCGATTCGACGGTCGTGTCGGGACGGACCCCCTCGTCGCGAGCGACCACCAACGGCTCCCCCTTGCGACGGGGCACCGTGACCGGAACGATCTCGTCGTCGACGACGCCGCTGTCCGCGGCTGCCGCGGCCCGTCGATGGCTCTCTGCAGACCAACGGTCCTGTTCCTCGCGGCCGATCCCGAGCTGGGCGTTCTTCCGATCCGAGGACTCTCCCATCAGACACGAATCGAACGCGCAGAACAGCCCGTCGTGGGTGAGTGAGTCCAGGAGCGTCGCATCGCCGTAACGAAGCCCGAGGCGGGCGCCCGGGAGCACGTAGGGAGCGTTCGTCATCGACTCCATGCCGCCGGCGACGACGAACGTGGACTCGCCGACGGCGATGTGCATGGCGGCGTCGGCGATCGCCGTCATGCCGCTCAGGCAGACCTTGTTGATCGTGGTCGACGGGACGGTCATCGGCACACCACCGGAGACGGCAGCCTGTCGCGACGTGATCTGGCCCTGCCCGGCTTGGATGACGTGACCGAACAGCACCTCGTCGACGTCTCCGCCGGCCAACCCGGCCCGTCCCAACGCTCCGCCGATGGCGACCCCACCGAGATCCATGGCCGTCAGCGGCGTGAACGCTCCTTGGAACCGCCCGATCGGCGTCCGGGCGATGGCGGTGATGACCGGGTTCTTCATGGCACCTCACGATCGACGACGCCCCCGATGCTACCGGCCGGCCTCGCGCGGGTGAGCGTCAGCTCTCCTCCGGCTCTTCGATGGCCCACGGTCGGGCGTCGTACACATGGGACGGCAGCGGGGCCTGCACCTCCCGCGGCCGCCACGACTCCACCCAGGCGCTCTGCCGCGGCGGGGTCGGGGGCTTGGCCATCGCCGCCGCCTCTTCGGCTTCGATGTGCACGATCGCCGCGGCGATGGCGGCGGCGACGTCGGGACCCGGATCGCCCGAGATCTTCATCCGTTGTCGACCTCCACCTCGACGAGTTCGATCAGGGTACCGGAGAACGAGGAGGGATGAACGAAGGCGATCCGATGCCCGCCGCCACCGATCCGCGGCTCGTCGTCGATCAAGCGCGCTCCGGTCACCCGAAGATGCTCCAACGCCGCCTCGATGTCGAACACGGCGAAGGCCACATGATGGAGCCCCTCCCCGTGCCGATCGAGGAACCGACCGACGGGCGTGTCGGGACCCAGCGGCGCGAGGAGCTGCAGATGGGAACCGCCGATCGCCAGCATCGCCTCTTCGACCCCCTGGTCGGCGACGACCTCCCGCCGCTGGACCGCGACGCCGTAGAGCTCACCGAACCGTCGCACGGCCTCATCGAGGTCGGCGACGGCGATGGCGACATGGTCGATGTTGTAGGGGAGCATCGGGTCAGGATAGGGAAGCCCACGGGGCCCCTACGCCCCGACGGACTCCTGATCGGCACCGACGTCGGCGTCCACCGACGCCGACCCGACGCGTCGAACCGTGAAGCAGAAGCGCGATCCCACCGGGAACCGAGCCTCATACCACAGCTCTCCACCCATCGCCCGCGCCAGCTTCCGGGCGATCGGTAGACCCAGGCCAACGCCCTGCTGGAGGCGGGCGTCACCCTTGGAGAGCTGCTCGAAGTGCTCGAAGATCCGTTCCGTCGCCTCCTTCGGCACGCCCTTGCCGTTGTCGTTGACGATGATCATGTACATGCCCTGGGGAGCGAGCTCCCCTTCGATGAGGATCTGGTCGCCACCGTACTTGCGGGCGTTCTCCACCAGGTTGCGGAGGATCTGCCGCAGTCGCACCGGGTCGGCGACGACGTCGACATCGCCGGGGAGCTCGATCGAGTACTCCTTCTCTCCCTTGAGGATGGTCTCGCAGACCTCCGCCGACACCTCGGCCACGTTGACCGCGCGAGGTTCCAGTCGGAGCTGACCAGCCTCGAGGCGCGGGATGACGAGGATGTCCTCGACGAGGTCGGCCAGGTGGTCGGTCTCGCGACGCATGATGGACAGGAACTCCTCGACCTCCTCGGGCGGCAGCGACCTCCAGCTCTCGCGAAGCGCCTCGGTGAACCCGGCGATCCCGGTCAAGGGCGTGCGGAGCTCGTGGCTGACCATCGAGACGAACTCGTTCTTCAACGCCACCGCCCGTCGTTCGGCCTCCAGGGCCTCCTGCTGGTGATCCTGCGCCCGCAACAGGGAACGGACGGCACCGTACAGGACCACGACGACGACCGTCGTGTAGATGCCGGCGACGACCACGTCGGTCCACAGCAGCGCCCCGGCGGTGCGTCCGGGGCCCGGGAGGAGCCCGTGAGGAGCGACCACCGTGACCACCAGCTGGGCTCCGGCTGCGTACAGCGCCACCAGCAGCGCCGACGTTCGAGGCAACAGCAGCAGCGCCGCCGTCAGGAAGTACAGGAACGACGCCACCTGCGAGGCGGGGGCGTTGCCCCACACCAGCAGGCCGCTCCATCCCAAGGTGACGTCGATCAGCAACGGAGGCAGCGCGCTGGAACCGTGGTGCCGTCGACGGAGGCCGTCGACGGCGATGATCGCAGACCCGATGAGCATGGGCGCGGCCATGTACCCGGTCCTCCACCAGACGACCGCGAAGGTCACCATCGCCGCCAACCCGGCAAGGGCGCGCATGGTGTTGAGCGCCGCGCCGAGCTCTTCGTAGCGGATCGGCGCCCGCCGGTACCCTCGTTCTGCCGGGATCATTCGGCCTCGCTCGCCTCGCAGCTTCCTCGTTCCTATCGGACGGCGACCCGCACCGGTGAAGGACCTTCTGGCCGTCGGAGCCGTCGTGTGGAGGCCGTCTCGGCGGCCCGTCACGCGGCGCGACGGGACCTGAGCTGGGCGACGACGTCGTCGGGGACGTTCAGGGTGCCTCTCCCTCGACCGACGAAGATCCCCGGCTTGCCCGCGCCGTGGAAATCCGAGCCTCCGGTGGCAACCAGGTCGAGCGCTCGAGCGAGCTCGGTGAGGGTCTCACGCAACGGGAGGGGATGCTCCGGGTACTCCACCTCGATCCCCCCCAAGCCGAGAGCGGCGAGTTCCTCGAACAGGCCCCGGTAGCTCTCCCGGTTGCCGTCGATCGTATAGGGATGAGCGACGACCGACACGGCACCCGAATCGCGGGCGAGCGAGATCGCCTCGGCCGCCGCCAGACGCGGACGCTCCTCGTAGGCGGCACCGCCGTCGTGGAGCAGGGCGGCGAAGACCGCCGACCGGTTCGGGAACAGGCCCCGCGCGACGAGGGCGTCGGCGATGTGGGGGCGCCCCACCGCCTCACCGCCGGCTTGGGCGAGCACATCGTCGATGGTGATGTCGTAGCCGAGGTCGCGCAGCTTGGCGACGATCCGTCGGTTCCGCACCGTCCGACCTTCCCGGAGCTCGGCGAGCCGGCCCTGAAGCGGGCCGGGTCCGGGTTCGAGGAAGTAGACCAGCAGGTGCAGCTTCCGGCCGGCGTGATCGACCGACAGCTCGACCCCCGGCACCAGCTCGATGCCCGAACGCTCCGCGGCGGCCCGAGCCTCACCCAGGCCCGAGAGGGTGTCGTGGTCCGTCAGCGCGACCGCCGACAGGCCGGCGTCCGCGGCGAGCTCGACGACCCGCGCCGGTGTCTCCGTCCCGTCCGATGCCGTCGAATGGGTGTGGAGGTCGACGGTCACTTCCCGAACAGGACGGTGAACGCCACCAGGATCGCTCCGAATACCAGAGCGAAGGTGGCGTAGCGCTTGATGATGGCGATCGCCTGGCGCTTGCGTTCTTCCTTGGCCCGCTCCGCCCGGCGCAGTTCGCGGTTCGCCCGCTGACGTTCTCGCTTCTCCGATGCCATGGTGCGAGGGTAGTCGCGCCGCGTCAGGGGCTCTGCTCGACGATCGCTGCTTCGACGTACGGCGTCTGGAGGGGCGTCGACGCCACCGGATCCTGCGAGATCCGCGACCGTCCGAGGGGGAGCCCGGCGATCGTGTCGACCACGTCCATGCCTTCGACGACGCGGCCGACGACCGTGAACGTCGGGGGGAGGGACGCATCGCCGAGGAGGATGAAGAACTGCGATCCCGTCGTGCCCGGCCCGGCGTTGGCCATCGCCACCACACCCCGCCGGTAGACGGCCGGGTCGGAGGGGAACTCATCGGGGACGGTGAACCCCGGTCCTCCGTAGCCCGAAGCGGTCGGGTCGCCGCCCTGGACCACGAACCCGGGGATGATCCGATGCAGGACCGTCCCATCGAAGAACCCTTCGTCGGCGAGGAACGCCACGGCGTTCACGGTGGCGGGAGCTCCAGAGGTGTCCAGCTCGACGATCACGTCGCCGCAGGAGGTCCGGAGGACGAGCCGGGTGATCCGGGACGGATCGAGGCCCATGTCGCGAGGCGCATCGAAGGACCGGTCGGTGTCGGGTCGGGGCGGCAGGTCGCCGCCACAGGCGACGGGTTGGACGCGGAACTCGTCGATGTCGGCGGGAACGACCTTCAGCGGCACGGTCGACGGCGCCGTTCGGGTCGTCGCCGACGCAGCGGACGACGCCCCGCCGCAGGCGGCGACGAGCACGCCGAGGACGACGACGAGGAAGGCGATCCGGGGCATGGAACGCGATGCTACGGGCGTCGCGGGGAAGTCGACACCGCCCAGGGGACGACGGCACCTACACTCCCGCGCACGATGGCTCTCGTGGTGCAGAAGTTCGGCGGAACCTCCGTGGCCGACGCGGATCGCATCAAGAACGTGGCGCGGCGCGTCGTCGAACGCCACGCCGACGGCAACGAGGTCGTCGTCGTGGTGTCGGCCATGGGACACACCACCGACGAGCTCCTCGACCTGGCCGCCGAGGTCGCCACCAGGCCGCATCCCCGGGAACTCGACATGCTGCTCACCGCCGGGGAACGGATCTCGATGGCCTTGTGCGCCATGGCCATCGAAGAACTGGGTGTCCCGGCGATGAGCCTCACCGGATCCCAGGCAGGCATCCTGACGACGGCCCAGCACGGACAGGCCGAGATCGTCGCCATCCGAGGCGATCGGGTCCGCAAGGGCCTCGAAGAGGGGAAGGTCGTGATCGTCGCCGGGTTCCAAGGGGTCGATCCGACGTCCCGCGACGTCACCACCTTGGGTCGCGGCGGTTCCGACGCGACGGCCGTCGCGTTGGCGGCGGTCCTGGGCGCCGACGAGTGCGAGATCTTCACCGACGTCGACGGCGTCTACACCGCCGACCCCCGAGTGGTGCCGAACGCCAGGATGCTCCCCGACGTCTCCTTCGAGGAGATGCTCGAGCTCTCCGGGGCCGGCACCGGGGTGCTCATGGCTCGCAGCGTCGAGTTCGGCCGTCGCTATCGCATCCCCATCCACGTTCGATCCTCGTTCCACGACGGCCCGGGAACCTGGGTCAGGGAGGACACCATGGAAGAAGCCATCATCCGGGGCATCGCCCACGACACCGACGAGACCAAGGTCACGGTCCACGGCGTTCCCGACAAGCCCGGGGTCGCCGCGGGATTGTTCGAGCCCCTCGCCGCCGCCGGAGTGAACGTCGACATGATCGTCCAGAACGTATCCCGTGAAGGCGTCACGGACATCTCGTTCACGGTCCCGAAGGCCTCGGCCGAAGCGGCCCGCGACATCTCGGCCCGCGTGGCCGAGGAGGTCGGCGCCGGTGGCGTCGACATCGATCCGGACATCGCCAAGGTGTCGCTGGTGGGCGCCGGGATGAAGTCCGAGTCGGGCATCGCCGCAAGGATGTTCCGCATCCTGTCGGACCACGGCATCAATATCGAGATGATCTCGACGTCGCCGATCCGGATCAGCTGCGTGGTGCGCGGCACCGACACGATCGAGGCCGTGCGGACCCTCCACGACGGCTTCGGACTGGGAGAGACCGGAGGCAACACCGATGACTGACGCGCATCCCACCGTCGCCGTCGTCGGCGCCACCGGAGCGGTGGGGAGGACGATGATCGAGATCCTGGGCGAGCGCTCGTTCCCTGCCTCGGCACTCCGGGTCATGGCGTCGCGGCGCTCGGCCGGTTCGGTCCTCGACACGGCCTGGGGTCCCATCGAGGTCGAGGAGCTCGCCCATGCCGATCCGGCGGGGATCGACATCGCGTTGTTCTCGGCCGGAGGTGACCGCTCCCGACGCTACGCCCCATCGTTCGCCGCGGCCGGAGCGACCGTGGTCGACAATTCCTCGGCGTTCCGCATGGATCCCGACGTGCCGCTCGTGGTCGCCGGCGTGAACGACGCGGCGATCGCCGACGCTCCCCGCAGGATCGTCGCCAATCCCAACTGCACGACGATGGCCCTCCTCATGGCCGCCGGCCCGCTTCATGAGGCGGCTGGTCTGCGTCGACTCGTCGCTTCGTCCTATCAAGCCGTCTCGGGAAGCGGCCAAGCGGGGATGGAGGTCCTCGCCCAGGAGGTGGAGATGCTGTCCGCCGACCGCGAGGCCCTCATTCGGGGCGGCTGGAAGGATCCCGGCAACGTGGTCTACCAGCGCCCCATCGGCTTCAACGTCGTCCCGCTCGCCGGTTCGATCACCGAGGCGGGCTACACCGACGAGGAGTGGAAGCTGGTCAACGAGACACGCAAGATCCTCGGAGCTCCCGACATCGCGGTCGAGCCGACCTGTGTGCGGGTACCCACGATGGTGGGGCACGGGATCGCGGCGACGATGTGGTTCCACCGTCCCCTCTCCCGGGCGGAGGCGATCGAGGTGCTCGGCGGTGCCACGGGCGTGGAGATCTGGGACGACGATCGGGTACCGACTCCCCTGGACTCGGCCGGAGTCGACGACGTGCTGGTCGGACGGGTCCGCGAGACGCTCGGGCAACCCGGCGGCATCTCCCTGTGGGTGGTCGGCGACAACCTCCGCAAGGGCGCCGCCCTCAACGCCGTCCAGCTCGCCGAGCTGCTGCTCCCCTGACGACCCCGGGACCCTCGCGGACCCGACGGAACGAACGAAGCCGGCGGGGTACCCCGCCGGCTTCGGTCGGGACGGCCGGATTTGAACCGGCGACCTCATCGTCCCGAACGATGCGCGCTGCCAAACTGCGCCACGTCCCGCTGGGGACGGAGTCTACCGACCTGCGGAACTGTCCGAAACCGAGGAGCGACGGGGGGACCGTGCGATCCGGACCCGGTCGACCCGGTTCCGGTCCATGGTCACCACCTGGAGGACGATCCCGTCCACGTCGACGGTGTCGCCTTCGGAGGGCACCCGTCCCGATACGGCCATGAACAAGCCGGCGACCGTCGAATACGGACCCTCGGGGAGGTCGACACCGACGGCCTCGGCGAGATCCTCCACAGGGAGCCTTCCGTCGGCCACCCACACCCCTGTGTCGATCTCCACCACCGACGGAGTCCCGGGGTCGTACTCGTCCTGCAACTCGCCGACCAGCTCCGCGAGGAGATCCTTGGCCGTCACCAGACCTTCGATGCCGCCGTGCTCGTCGTGGACGACGGCGATGGCGAACCGGCGTTGCCGCATCTGTTCGAGGGTGTCGAGGATGGTCGCCGACTCCGGCATGTAGTACGGGGAGCGCAGCAGCGAAGAGATCTGCTCGGGGGTGGGCTCACCGGAGATCTGGAGGAGATCCTTCACGTAGAGCATCCCGACGAGGTCGTCGAGCTCTCCCTCCACGACGGGGTAGCGGGAATGCCCGGTCGCGGCGACGGCGGCACGGACGTCGGCGATCGTGACGGGAGCGGTCAGCGCCACGATGTCGACTCGCGGGGTCATGACGTCGCGGATGGGACGGTCGGCCAGGTTGAACAGCGCGTCGATGATCTCGCGTTCGACCTCCTCGATGTGCCCACCTCGCTCGCTCAGCTCGACGAGGGCGCGGATGTCGTCCTCGGTGATGGCGTCACCGGTCTCGTCGATGGGAACCCGCAGCATCCGGAGGAGTCCTCGGGTGATGGCGGCGAACACCCGGGCGACGGGGGCCAGGATCCGCGACAGCCTCCAGATCGTCGGTGCGACGGCCATGGCGTAGCGCTCGGGGTAGCGGGCGGCCAGCGTCTTGGGGGTGATCTCGCCGAACACCAGCAGGACCGCGGTGACCGCAGCGGTGGCGAGCCACGGACCCCAGTCGGCGCCGATCAGGTCGATGAACAGGGTCGTGGCGACGGCCGCGGCGAGGACGTTGACGAGGTTGTTGGCGACCAGCAGGGTGGACAGCATCCGCTCGGGGTCCGCCCGGAGCTGCTGGACCCGTCGACCGCGCCGGGAGGCCTCGGCGATGCGATGGACCCGCTCCTGCGGGATCCCGATCAGGGCCGTCTCCGAGCCGGAGAAGAAGCCGGAGGCGACGGTGCACAGCCCGAGGACGACCAGGTAGGCGACCTGGGTCGCGGTCATCGAACCGACCGCCAGGAGGGCGGCTCATCCCGACGCTCGGCCTGGGATGCGCTCACGGCGTCGCCGCACCCACCGAACGCACCGCGTCGCGCAGCTCGTGCGCCTCGACGGGCTTGGTCACCCAGGCGCCTGCCCCGGCACGATGCGCGATGAACGCGTCGGCGGCCCGGTCCCCGAGCATGACGACCGGGATCTGGTCGGCGTTCTCGAGGATCGAGCGGGTCACCGCCATCCCACCCATCGACCCGATCTGGAGGTCGACGACGGCCACGTCGACGGCGTTGTCGACGGCTGCCGCGGCCGCGGTCGACGGATCGTCGTGATCGATCAGCTCGATGCCGGGCGCAGAGAGGGCGGCGTGGACCTCGTTCCGGACCCATGGTTCGTCGGCGACGACGAGGATGCGCGTCATGCCATGAGGTTATCAGCCCGCTCGCTGCCCATCGCTCCGCGGTTCGTCGTGCGCCGCGAGGTCACCGGACGGAGCGCCGGGGTGGCGGATCGGAAGGTTCGGCGTTCGTGCCGGACAGGTCATAACATCGGGTCATGGTCCGCCGTGTCTACGTCTCGTTCGCGCTCGTCGCCGCCGGCATGGCGATCCTGGCCGGTTCCGCCATCGCCGCGTCGAACCAACGGCCCGTCTATGCGGTGGTCGACGTGAACGACCCTCTCGACCAGCGCATGTACGACTACATGACTGCGGCGGTCCGCGACGACACGGCGGACGTGGTGATCTTCCAGATCGATTCGCCCGGGATGGCATCGGGGGATCCCAGCGAGTTGTTCGCGGCGATCCGCTCCGTCGACCGCCCCGTCCTGGCGTGGGTCGGTCCGGCGCCTGCGGTCGCCCACGGCGGCGTGGCGTCCATCCTGAACCTGTCGGACGTCTCGGGGGCGGCGCCGGGGGCGCAGGTCGGCTATCTCGATCCGGCGGTGGTCGCCGGCGACGTGGAGCCACCGTTCCGGAGCGACCACGGAGGCCCGCAGGAGGCGAACGCGTCCCGGGAGCGGTTGCGGTCGACCAGCGTCGAGGTCCGCGAACCCGTGGCGGGCTACGTCGACGTCGTGACCCCCACGATCGGTCAGTTCATCGTCGGTCTCGACGGCATCCAGATCCTCAAGAACGGCGCGACGCACGTCCTCGACACGGCGGCGGTCGAATCGACCGACGCCGGCGAGGTGACCGTCGCCGCGGTGGATGTCCGGTTCTCCAAGCCCGGCCTGTGGGACCGGTTCCTCCGCCTCGGAGCCCGACCCGAGACGGCCTTCTTCTTCCTGATCGCCGGGATCGCGGTCGCGACCTTCGAGTTCTACGCCGCCGGAGTCGGCGTGTCTGCCGCCGTGGCGGTGGTGGCCCTGTTCCTGGCGGGATACGCCATGGCGATCCTGCCGATGCGGTGGTGGGCGGTGGTGGTCACCCTCGTGGGGTTGTTCCTGTACACCTGGGAGTTCCAGCGCAATCAGCTCGGATGGCGTTCCGTCGTGGGCACCGCGGCGTTGATCGTCGGGGGGGTGTTCTTCGTCGACGCCACGCCGCAGTTCGGGCCGGTCCCGTGGCTCGTGCTGGTGATCGTCGCCGGCACCGGACTGTTCTATGGTGTGGCGTTGACGACGATCGCCCGATCTCGCTTCTCGACGCTCACCATCGGCCGGGAGGGCCTCATCGGGAAGGTCGGGACGGCCGAGACCGACCTGACGCCCGACGGGATCGTGTCGGTCGACGGCGCCCGGTGGCGGAGTCGGTCGCACCGGGCCGCAGGGATCGTCGCCGGAGATGCGGTCGAGGTCCTGTCGATCGACGGCATCGTGCTCGAGGTCGGCCCGACGGTCGACCACGACGTTCGCGGATAGCTAGCGGCTTCTTCCAGGATATTCCTGGCGGGCAGCGGTCGTCGAGTCTATGTTCCGACGGCTGGAAGCGGAGCACCATGGAGAGGAACCACCGCCGTGACAACGATCGATCGCACTTGGCAGCCCGTCGCGCTCTGTCGGGGGAACCATTCCCATCTGTTCTTCCCCCCCAGCACGACCGAACGCAAGGACGAGCGCGAACGACGTGAGCTGCGAGCCAAGTCGATCTGCCGCGTCTGTCCGGTCGTCGACGAATGCCTGGAGTACGCCATCGCGATCAAGGAGCCCTACGGCATCTGGGGTGGTCTGACCGAGTCCGAGCGACGCCAGCGGCTCAGTCGCGCCGTCTGAGCGTCCGCACATCACCAGAGCGACGGGTCCATCCCCGCGCGTCGAGCCATTCGAGCACCGGCACGGCGTGCCGTCGGGAGAGCCCGAAATGCTCCCGGAACGCCGACACCGAGAACGGATCGGGGAGCTCGCCCAGACGTGACGTGATCTCCTCGAGATGTTCGGGGAGGAAGACCTGATCGTCGCCGATCGCCACCAGACGGCCGGTCCGCACCAACGCATGGAGGAGCTCGTCGGGCAGGTCCAACGACGACGCCCGCGGGACCGCCGGTGAGGCGGACAGGATCGCCCGCGCCGCTCGCCAGCGGTCCTCGTCCTCAGGGCCGAGACGCACCTCGAAGCCCTCGGAACGCACGACGGACCCTTCGTCGACCAGCTCGCCGCCGCGGGCCAGGAGCAACTCGAGCAACCCCTTCGCGATCCCCATCCGCGAAGCCAGCTCGGCCTTGGGCATGCCCGGTCGCAGCGGGTAGGCGCCGTGGTACCGAACCACCTGCTCGGCCGCGGCCGCGGTCAGTCGGGCAGCCTCCGCCTCGGCCACCGCCATCCCGTCGGCCACCACCGCGCCGGGGACCGCCCCGCTGCCCGCGGCCGCGGCGAGGTCTGTGATCGACATCGTGCCATGCACCGCCAGCAGCGCCGCGGCGCGCTCCTCGGGCATCCCGTCCACCGCAGACGCCAGCCTCCGCGCCTGGGCGACGTCGACCCGCGCCGCGAACGGATCGAGGACCCGTCCTCCCGCCACGACCGCCTGCCTGCCCGTCTCACGCAGCACGAACCGATCACCCATCGCCACCGGCAACGGGGCCGAAGCCGTGAGCACACCGAAGGCACCGCCGGACTCCCACGTCCCGACGATCCTGAGACGAACGGGGACGCCCGCGGTCCCGAGATGGAGGTGATAGGCCCCCCGGTCGCCCGGAGGGGCGTCGAGACCCCGAACCGACCGCAGCGACACGAGCATCCGACGAGAGCCGACCACCGACCCTGGTGACACCAGGAGCGTTCCCCGACCGAGCCGCTCCCGGTCCACCCCGCCGAGGTTGACCGCCACCCGATTCCCCGGCGCCACCGAGTCGATCCCGCGCTCGTGCCGTTGCAACCCCCGGACCCTGACCTGGTCACCCGACGGGGCCAGCTCCAAGACGTCGTCGACGCTGACCGAACCGCCGACGAGGGTCCCTGTGACCACCGCACCGACCCCGGCGACGCCGAAGACCCGATCGACCCACAACCGCGGCCGCCCCCGGTCCACAGGCGGACCGGCCGCCACCAGCGCCTGACGCAGAGCCGTCCGCAGCTCCTCCATCCCGGCGCCGGTCACTCCCGACACGGGCACGATCGGCCAGCCCTCCAAGGCCGTGCCGGCCACCTGGTCCTCCACCTCGAGCGCAGCCAGTTCCCGCAGGTCGGCGTCCACGAGATCGACCCGCGTCAACGCCACCACCCCATGACGGATCTCGAGGAGATCCAGGATCGCCAGATGCTCCTCACTCTGGGGCATCCATCCCGAGTCGGCGGCGACGACGAACAGCGCCACGTCCACCGCACCGACCCCCGCCAGCATGTTCTTGATGAACCGCTCGTGACCGGGAACGTCCACGAACGCGACCTCGTCGCCGACCCCCAGGTCCGTCCAGGCGAACCCGAGATCGATCGTCAACCCCCGTTGCTTCTCCTCGTCCCAGCGGTCCGGGTCACGCCCCGTGAGGGACAGCACCAACGTCGACTTCCCGTGATCGACGTGACCTGCGGTACCGACGACGGGCACCCGAGTCACTCCCCCAGCGCGGCCACGACGCGGCGGTCGTCCGCCGGCGCCACCGAACGCAGATCGAGGTACACGGCGTCGTCACGGATCGAGGAGACCACCGGCACGTCCGCGTCGAGGAGTCGGCGCCAGATCCGCCGCGCCGGACCGTCGACCCGGAGCACGGGCCCGGGGATCCCCTCCCCGGGGACCGATCCGGCGCCTGGAAGCGACACCCCGTCGACGATCTCGACGTCGGCTCGCACCGCGTCGGCCACGGCCTCCGAGCGACGCCGCAACACGTCCTCCGGAAGCGATGCCATCTCCCAGAACGGGATCTGGGCGGCCCGAGCGTCCGCGTACATCTCCAGCACCGCCCCCAACGCCGCCAGCCGCGGCCCGTCGCACCGCATCGCCCGCGCCAGCGGATGGCTCCGCATCGCCTCGATCGCCTCCGTCCTCCCCACCGCCACCCCCGCCTGCGGGCCACCGAGCAGCTTGTCGCCGCTGAACACCGTCACGTCGGCGCCCGATCGCACCGTCTGACGGACCCCCGGCTCGGCGGCGAGCCATGCCGGAGGACCCCCTTCGAGCCACGGCGTACGGGCATCCAACAGCCCGCTGCCGACGTCGGCGATGAAGGGCTTGCCCGCGGCGGCGGCCAGCTCGGCCATCTCCGCCCAGCTCACGTCCTCCGCGAAGCCCGTCACCCGGTAGTTCGAGGGATGCACCTTGAGCAACAGGTCCACATCGGAGACGACCGCGACGAAGTCCGATCGCCTCGTCCGGTTGGTGGTCCCGACCTCGACCAGCGTCGCGCCAGCCGCGGAGATGACCGCAGGGAGCCGGAACGAGCCGCCGATCTCGATGAGTTCCCCCCGCGACACCGCCACCCGAGCTCCCGGTCCGGCAACCGCGGCGACAGCCAGCGCCAGAGCGCCTGCGTTGTTGTTGACGACCAGGGCCGCGTCGGCTCCCGACAGCGCCGCGGCCATCTCGGCGACGAACCGTCCCCGCCCGCCCCGCCGACCGGTGACCAGGTCGAACTCGACGTTCCCGTACCCATCGGCTGCGGCCTCCCAGGCGACGACGGCCGCCTCGGGGAGTGGAGCCCGCCCCAAGTTGGTGTGCAACAGGACCCCGGTGGCGTTGATCACCCGGCGCGGACGCGACCAGGCGAGCGCAGCGGCGCGCTCGGAGGCGATCTCGACCACGTCGGCTCGACGGCCAGAACGGATGCGGTCCCGCGCCTCGACGATGACCTCGCGGGCGATCACCACCGCCAGCGCCGCGGGAAGGTCGTGGGTCCGGGCCACGTCGACGGCCAGCGCGTCGACGGCCGGCAGGTCGCGCAGTTCCATGCCACGCAGATTACCGCCGCCGGTATCCTCGACCCCATGCGCATCCGCACCTTGCTGTTCCTCGTCTTCCTCACGATCCCTCTCGTCGAGATCGCGTTGTTCGTCGTGATGGGTCGACGGATCGGCCTCGGATGGACCCTCGCCGTCGTCGTCGTCACCGCCGTCGTCGGATCGGCCATGGTGGCACGCCAGGGCCGCGAGGCCTGGTTCCGACTCCAACGGGAGGTCGCCTCCGGCGTCTTCCCCGGCAAGTCCCTCGCCGACGGCGCCATGATCCTCGTCTCCGGCGCCCTGCTGGTGACCCCGGGGTTCCTGACCGACACCATCGGCTTCCTTCTCCTCGTCCCGCCGGTCCGCGCCGGTATCCGGGCCTGGGCGCTCCGGCGGTCCCGCGACCGCTGGGTCGTCGTTCCATGACCCAACCGGCGCATCCCGCCGCCACGATCTGCCTCCTCCGGGACGGGTCGGACGGCGTCGAGGTCCTCATGGTGCGCCGTCCGCATACGGCGAGGTTCATGGCCGGCGCCTGGGTGTTCCCTGGCGGAGCGGTCGACGCCGAGGACATCGCGTGGGCTGCGACCCACGGACGGGGCGATCCCGAGCGTCTCGCCTGGCGGATCGCCGCCCTGCGCGAACTCGCCGAAGAGGTCGGCATCTGGCTGACCAGCTCCGGCGACCACGCTCGCCGCGTCTCCCCCGAGCACGTCCGCGAGCTGATCGCCCGCGACGGCATCGACCTGGACACGGACCGGCTCATCTACTTCTCGCGCTGGATCACCCCCGAACCGCTTCCCCTGCGGTTCGATGCCCGCTTCTTCGTGGCCACCGTCGGCCCCGACCTCGAGGCGACCATCGACGGCGAAGAGCTGATCGACGCCACGTGGATCCGGCCTGCCACGGTCCTCGAGCATCGACGCGCCGGCCGGTGGCTGGTCGCCTTCCCGACCCGCAAGACCCTCGAACGCCTCTCGCGGTACCGGCGCTGCGCCGAGGTGGTCGACTCGGCGGAGGAGTCCTCGGTCGAGCCGATCATGCCTCGCCTTCGCCTCGACGGCCGCGACCTGCGGATCGTGCTCCCCGGCGATCCCGGCTTCGACGAGGCCGGCGCCGACCAGCGGTCCACCGATTTCCTCGAACGGATGGCCGACGCGGTTCGCCGCCGAGGGATCGTGCCCAACGAGTTCGACATCCGATGAGGATCGACCTGGTACTCGCCCCGAACGCCGGGCCGTACACGGGTCCCGGGACCAACACCTACGTCATCGTCGACGATGGCGAGGCCCTCGTGCTGGATCCCGGCCCAGTCATCGAATCCCACGAAGCCGAGATCGTCCAGGCCATCGGCGACGCCACCCCTGTCGGCGTGATCGTCACCCACACCCATCCCGACCACGCGCCCCTCGCCAACCCGCTGGCACGACGCCTCGGGGTCCCTGCCTACGGCTATGGCGCGGGAGGAGACTTCGTCCCCGACATCCCGATCGCGGACACGGACACGATCGCCGTCGGGAGCCGCCGGTTGGTGGCGGTCCACACGCCGGGGCACACCCCCGACCATCTCTGCTTCCTCCTCGACGAACGGCTCTTCACCGGCGACCACATCATGGGCGGCTCCACCGTCGTGATCGAGGACGCCGCCGACTACCTCGATTCCCTCTACAAGGTCCGGGACCTGGGCGCCCGCACGATCGAACCCGGCCATGGTCCCCACATCGTCGATGCGGTGGCGACGATCGACGAGTACATCGCCCACCGCAAGATGCGGGAACGTCAGGTCCTCGACGCCGTCGAAGCCGGCGCCGGCACCGTCGAGGAGGTCGTGGCGATCGTCTACTCGGAGGTACCCCCCGACCTCCGACCGGCAGCCACCCATCAGGTCCGCATCCAGGTCAGGAAGCTCGTCGACGACGGCGAGCTCCTTGCCGCCGACGGACGGCTGTACCGACCGGGATCGGGCCCGTGAGGTTCATCGCTGCGGCCGTCCTCACCGCCTTGGTGCTGGCTCCCTCCGCGGGCTCGGCCCAGACCACCGATGAGGTCACCGCCGCCGACATCCAACGCGCCGACGAGGCACGGCGCAGCGTCGCTCGCGAGCTCGAGTCGGTGGCGGCCCGGTACGACGCCGCCTTCGAAGCGGAACGTTCGAGCCGACGGGAGCTGACCGCCCTCACCCGGGAGATCCTCGAAGCCGAGCAGCGGCTCGCCGTCGTTCGCGCCGAAGGCCGCCGGGTCGTCCTCGAGCTCTACATGGGGGCCGGGACCGGCGGCCTCGACGCCGTGATGGCCTCCGGGTCCTTCCTCGACATCCCTCTCACCGCCGCCTACGTCGAGTTCGCCGGCGCCCGCGGCGCCGAGGTCCTCCGCAACCTCGAGACCCTCGAAGCCGACCGCATCGACCGCCAACGTCGACTCGCCGACCGTCGCGCCGCCCAGGCCGCCTTGGTGGAGGAACTCGACGCCCTCGCCGCCGCGATGACCCGGCGTCTCGCCGAGGCCGACGCGACGTACCGGACGGTGGTCGCGCGCTGGGAGCGCCAGGAGGAGGAACGGAAACGCCAGGAAGAGGAACGCCGGCGCCTCGAGGAGGAGCAACGGCGACGGGAAGCGGCCGCCAGAGCTGCCCACGAAGCGGCCGATCACGCCGCCCGGGATGCCACCACGACCACCACCACGCCACCGACCACCACCGGAGACGACGGCGGCGACACCACGACCACCACGACGACCACCACGACGACCACGACGACCACCACGACGCTGCCGCCAGCCGCGGGCGAACGCGTCTGCCCCGTCAACGGGACCACCACCTTCTCGGACACCTGGGGAGCCCCCCGATCGGGCGGCCGTCGCCACAAGGGCGTCGACATGATCGCCGCCAGGGGCACGCCGCTGGTCGCCGTCGAAGCTGGGCGGATCACCCGACTGAGCAACTCGAGCCTCGGCGGGATCTCGGTCTACCTCACCGGATCGAGCGGGTCCCGGTACTACTACGCCCATATGGACGCCTGGGCCGAGGGGTTGCGCGCCGGCCAGGACATCGCCCTCGGTGGATCCCTCGGAACGGTCGGATCGACCGGCAACGCCTCATGGTCGCTCCCCCATCTGCACTTCCAGTACGCCCCACCCGGCTCGGACTGGGTGAACCCGTACCCCCTCGTCGACGACCTGTGCCGCTGACGGGAACCCCCGCGGGCCTCACCCACCGGACCGCTACATGGCGTCGAGCTGCTGAGCGAGAACGGCGATCCGGGCCGTACACGAATCCGCCGACGCGGGAGGCAGCAGTGTCGTCAAGCGACCGGCCGCCGCACCGATCGCGTGGGCGGCCGGGCCCTCCGGATGCTCGAGGACGACCGGGGTGCCTGCGTCCCCGCCCTCGACCACGAACGGGTCGATCGGCACCTCCGCCAGCAACGGGACCCCCAGCTCCGCCGCCAGGGCGGCACCACCGCCTCGTCCGAACAGGTCGTAGTGGTGCCCGCCTTCGGTCGTGAACCCGGACATGTTCTCGATCACGCCCAGCACCGGCATGTGCGACCGTCGCGCCATGTCGGCCACCCGGGACGCCACCCGCTGCGCCGCCTTCTGCGGCGTCGTGACGACCACCATCTCGGCCTGCGGGAGGAGCCGAGCCAGCGCCATCTGGATGTCACCCGTCCCCGGCGGCATGTCGATGAACAGGTACCCGAGGTCCCGATCCCATGCCACATCACGGAGGAACTGCTCGAGGGCCTTGGACAGCATCAGCCCGCGCCACATCAACGCCGTCCCCTCGTCCTCGACGATGAGGCCCGTCGACACCACCTGCATGCCGTGCACCTCGACGGGATGGATCCGCCGGTCCGGTCCCGCCTCCAGCCGCTCGTCGGTGATCCCCAGCATCCGTGGCACCGAGAAACCCCAGATGTCCGCATCGAGGACCCCGACCCGATGCCCCTGGGATGCGGTCGCCAGCGCCAGGTTCACCGTCAGCGACGATTTCCCGACCCCACCCTTCCCACTGCTGACCGCCACGACCCGGGTCTGGGGAGCCACCGACGTCGGTTCCGCGTCCTCCCGCGCACGACGACGTGCCCGGGACATGAGCGCCGACCTCTGCTCCTGGTCCATGGCCGAGATCCGCACCGTCACCGTCGCCACCCCCGGGATCGCCTCCACCCGCCGGACCACGTCCTGCTCGATCTGCGTGCGCAACGGACAGGCGGCGACGGTCAGCGCCACGTCCACGGTGACCCGGTCCCGATCGATCTCGATCCCCTGGACCATGCCGAGATCCACGATGTCGGCCCCCAACTCGGGATCGATCACCCGAGCCAGCGCCGCTTCGACCTCGGAACGTTCGACGGACATGATGAGCTGAGCCTACGGGACCCGCGACCCGTATTCCCACGATGGCGATAGGGGATATACTGGCTCCCACCCACTCCGAGGAGCAGACGATGACGACGAGCGAAGCAACGGAGAGCACCATCCACCAAGGCGCGCTGCTCACCGCGGCCGCCGCCGCCAAGGTGAAAGAACTCATCGACGCAGAAGGCGACCCGGATCTCGTCCTCCGCATCGGCGTCGTCCCCGGCGGATGCTCCGGGTTCACCTACGAGATGTACTTCGACACCACCATCGATCCGACCGACATCGTCAACGAGACCGACGGAGTCCGGGTGGTCGTCGACGCCGCCAGCGCCGAGAAGATCGGCGGCGCCACCGTCGACTTCCGTGACGGCGGGCTGCAAGGATCCGGTTTCGCCATCAACAACCCCAACCAGGCCCGCGGCTGCGGCTGCGGCGAGTCCTTCTGCTGAACGGCCACCACCGGCACCGTCGTGCCCGAACGCGCCCCCTCATGCCCCGGTAGCATCGGGCGAACGCACGAGGAGGCAACCGGTGCCGAAGACCATCCACACCGCCCCCAGCGGTCCCGAGCCCCTGGGACCCTATTCCGCCGCGACCGAGACCAACGGACTCGTCTTCCTGTCGGGCCAGGTCGCCATCGACCCGTCGACCGGGATCCCCGTCGACGGCGGGATCGCCGAGCAGACCCACCGGGTGATGCAGAACATCGGCGCCGTCCTCGGCGACCTCGACCTCGGGTTCGACGACATCGTCAAGACCACGATCTTCCTCGCCTCCATCGACGACTTCGCGGCGGTCAACGAGATCTACGCCCAGTACGTGGGAGGATCGAAACCCGCCCGCTCGACGGTTCAAGCCGGAGCACTGCCGGGCGGGTTCCTCGTCGAGATCGAAGCCATCGCCGCCCGCTGACGGCGGCATCCGACCCTCAAGGGAGGCCCACCCATGCAGCGTGACGACATCTTCGAAGCCCTCGGGCTCGACGACATGCACACCGGTGTCTTCGCCGGAACCTGGCTCGATGCAGGTGGCGACACGCTGGAGGTGGAGAACCCCGCCACCGGCGAACCGATCGCGTCGGTCACCCAGGCCACCACCGACGACTACGAGCGGGTCGTGGCGGCCGCCGCCGCGGTCTTCCCTCGATGGCGGATGCTCCCGGCACCCGAACGGGGCCGGTACGTACGCCGCATCGGCGACGAGCTCCGCCGCCACAAGGAGCCCCTCGGCGCCCTCGTCGCCCTCGAGATGGGCAAGATCAAGGCGGAAGGCGAGGGCGAGGTCCAAGAGATGATCGATATCGCCGACTTCGCCGTCGGCCTGTCCCGGCAGCTCTACGGACTCACCATGGCCTCCGAACGGCCTCGCCACCGCATGTACGAGCAGTGGCATCCCCTCGGGCCGATCGGCGTCATCACGTCGTTCAACTTCCCGGTCGCCGTCTGGGCCTGGAACGCCATGATCGCCGCCGTCTGCGGCGATCCGGTCATCTGGAAGCCGTCGTCGAAGACACCGCTGAGCGCGATCGCCGTCACCAAGATCGCCCAGCGCGTCATGGACGGATCCGGTTTCGAAGCCGTGTTCGACCTCGTCGTCGGACGGGGAGCCACCGTCGGCGATCGCCTCATCAACGACCGCCGCATCCCGCTGATCTCGGCCACCGGATCCTGCGGCATGGGCGAGAAGGTGGGCACCGCGGTGGCCAAACGCCTCGGTCGTTCACTGCTGGAACTCGGTGGCAACAACGCGATCGTGGTGATGGAAGACGCCGACCTCGACCTCGTCACCCGAGCCGCCCTCTTCGCGGCCGTCGGCACCGCCGGCCAACGATGCACGAGCCTTCGACGCCTCATCGTCCAACGCGGCGTGTCCGATGTCGTCGCGAAGCGTCTCGTCGACGCCTACGCCCAGGTCCGCATCGGCGATCCCCTCGACGACGACACCCTCATGGGTCCCCTCATCGACGACCGGGCCGTCCAGAACTTCCAGGCGGCGGTGCAGATCGCCCGAGAACAAGGCGGAGAGCTCCTCACCGGCGGCGACGTCCTCGACCGTCCCGGCCACTTCGTCGAACCGACGATCCTGAAGATGCCCGTCGACGCCCCCATCTTGGAGATCGAGACGTTCGCCCCCATCTTGTACCTCATCGAGTTCGACACCCTCGACGAGGCCATCGCCATCAACAACGGTGTCTCCCAGGGATTGTCGTCGGCCATCTTCACCGACTCGGTGCGCTCGTCGGAGAGGTTCCTCTCGCACGAGGGATCCGACTGCGGCATCGCCAACGTCAACATCGGGACGTCCGGAGCCGAGATCGGCGGCGCGTTCGGTGGGGAGAAGGAGACCGGCGGCGGACGCGAGGCCGGATCGGACGCCTGGAAGGCCTACATGCGCCGCCAGACGGTCACCATCAACTGGTCGGGCGAGCTCCCCCTCGCCCAGGGCATCGAGTTCGGTTGACCCGACGGCCTCAATCCTGGCGGCGGACTGCCGATAGAGGACCCAGGGGGGAACCGAGCCTGCGAGCCGCGCATGATCCCGTTCATCTTCATCACGGTCGCCGCCGCCGCCCTCGGCGTGCTGCTCTACGCCGTCGCGACCCGGCGGCGCAGCGACCCCGACGACCGCGATCGGACCGCCGAGTACCTGGCGAAGGTGTCCCACGAGCTCCGAACCCCCCTGACGTCGGTCATCGGCATCCTGTCGGTCCTCGCCGACCATGACGTCGCCCTCGACGATGCCGAACGGGACGAGCTGATCCAGCTCGCCGGCATGGAGGCGGCCCGCCTCAGTCACCTCGTCGAGAACGTCCATTCCGTCTCGCGGGTCGCCAGGAACGTGCTCGAACCAACGATCGCACCTCTCCCGATCCTCGACGCGGTCGAGCACACCCTGCGTCAGTTCCCCGACGCCGAGCGGCGCACCTTCGTCTGGTGCGACCCCGAGCTCGTGGTCGACGCCGACCCCAACCTCCTCGGCCAGATCCTCACGAACCTCCTCCAGAACGCGCAGCGGTACGCCCCCGACGGGGAACTGGAGATCGGATGCGAGGTCGACGACGGCGCCGTCGTGCTGTACGTCTCCGACGACGGCCCCGGCGTCCCCGCCGACCGGCGGGAGGCCGTGTTCTCCGGCGTCGACACCTCCAAGGGGCTCGGCCTCGGCCTGCGGTTGTCCCGCGACCTGGCCCGCGCCATGTCCGGGGACCTCGACATCGTCGCTCCCCGCCGGTCCGGAGCGACGTTCGCTCTTCGCCTCCCCCGCTCCGACGCCGACCCGGTTCCCTCCGTCCCCGACCGGACCACCGAGGTTCCCGGGACGGCCCTCTCCCCCAGGGCTCGTGTCCTGGTGGACATCGCCGCCGTCCTCGAAGAGCGCTCCTTGGACCGCATGGTCATCAAACTCCAGGGCCTGTACTCCGATCTCCTCGGCGCCGACAAGGGGGTCCTCCTGGTCCGGGAATCGTCTGGCGTCCTGACCCGCGCCGGCGACTTCGGCACCGAAGCCGGCATCTCGATCGAGGTGTCCGACCCTCTCGTCGCCGAAGCCGCCGCCACCGGCCGACCCGTCACCGTCGGCGACCTCGCGGACGTCGGCGCGGAGAACTGGGTGTCGATGCTCGGGTGCTCCGCAGCGATCCTCCTCCCCGTGATCGACGACGGTCGCCTCACCGGCATCCTCGCCGTCGGATGGGCGCACAAGCAGGACCTGCCAGGCTCGGCTGCCGTCCAGGTCGCCGCCGCCCTCGCCGACCTCGCCGGGTTCGCCATCCACCGCCATTCCCTCGCCGCCGACGCCGCCTACGAACGGCACCTCCGCGCCAGCGTCATGGAATCCCTCCCGATCGCCATCTCCGTCTTCGCCGACGACCCGCCCCGGGTCGTCGACTGGAACGCCAGGGAACGGGAGCTCCTCGGCATCGACAGCGACGTGGAACGGCCCGAAGACCTCGCCGCCAGCCAAGCCAAGTTCGACGTCCGCTTCGCGGACGGCACCCCCCTGACCGAAGAGAACGCCCCGGTCCTCCAAGCCATCCGCACCGGCAAAGGCATGGGCCCGTTCCTCCTGATGGTCCGGCGAGCCGACGGGAGCCAGGTCACGACCCGCACCTATTGCGCGCCGTTCCGCGACGGATCCGGCACCGTCATCGGCGCCGTCGTCACCTCGGAAGAACTCGACGTCATCCCCGGCAGTGCCGCCCCCGGACGATCTCAGCCGAAGCGGTAACCGACCGAGCGGACCGTCGTGATCCACGATGCCCGTGACTCACCGAGCTTGGCCCGCAGCCGCCGCACGTGCACGTCGACGGTGCGTGAACCGCCGAAGTAGTCGTAGCCCCACACCTTCGAGAGGATCTGCTCACGGGACCACACCCGGTTCGGATGCTCGACGAAGAACCGCAACAGCTCGTACTCCATGTACGTCAAGTCGATCGGGCGGGAACCGATCGACGCTTGGTAGGTCGATGTGTTGAGCTCCAGATCGCCGAACCGGAGGACCTCTTCGCCCGCCGAGTCCATCACCGCCGTCGACCCGATCCGTCGCAACCGGACCCGCAGCTCGGTGACATCGATCGGGGTGAGGACGAAATCGTCGAACCCCTCGAGCTCCCCCAGGTCGGCCGTCACCGTCCGGTCGGCGACCAGGAGCACCCCGACGTCGTGCTCCTCGCGGATCTTGCGACCGACGAGCGCGCCGAGCCCCACGTCCTCTCCCAGTTCCACCACCGCGGCGACCCAGCCCTGCTCGGGTTCTCGGGATCCGACCTGAGCCACGTCGTCGACGGGCACCGGCTGGAATCCCGCACCGAGCAACGCCGCGGTCAGACCAGAGGACGGGGCGGGGGGGTAGACGGCGACGAACATCACAACACCGGCAGGTACTCCTCGAGCTCGAACCGGGAGACGTGCTGTTGGTAGTCGCTCCATTCCCGATGCTTGTTCCGCAGGAACCATTCGAACACGTGATCCCCCAGGGCCGCCCGGACCAGCTCAGACGATTCCATCGCCCGTAAGGCGTCGGCCAGGTTCTCGGGGAGCCTCCGGATCCCCGCCGCGGAGCGTTCGCTCGTCGACATCGTCAACACGTCCTCGCCCATCTCGGGCGGCAGCTCGTACGCGTTCTCCACTCCGGCCAACCCTGCCGCCAGGATCACCGAGAACGCCAGATACGGGTTGCACGCCGGGTCCGGCGAGCGGAACTCGATCCTGGTGGAGTCGATCTTGCCCCGCTTCGTCGTCGGGACCCGCACGAGGGCCGTCTGGTCGTTCCTGGCCCAGGTCTCGTAGATCGGAGCGTCGAAACCCCCGACGAGACGCTTGTAGGAGTTCACCCACTGGTTCGTCACCGCCGTGATCTCCCCGGCATGGTGGAGCAGCCCCGCGATGAACCCGCGCGCCACCTTCGACAATCCGTACGCATCCGACCCTTCGTGGAAGGCGTTCTCGTCCCCCTGGAACAGCGACAGATGCAGGTGCAGCCCCGAACCGTCGTAGCGTTCCAACGGCTTGGGCATGAACGTGGCGTAGATGCCGTGCTCCATCGCCACCTCCTTGACCGCCAGACGGGTGGTGACGAGGTTGTCGGCCATGGTCAACGCGTCGGTGTACCGCAGGTCCAATTCGTGCTGGGAAGGCGACACCTCGTGATGAGAGAACTCGACGGGGATGCCCAACTTCTCGAGGGCCAGGATCGTGTCTCTCCGGTACTCCTGGGCGACATCGAGCGGCGTCAGATCGAAGTAGCCGCCCCGATCGAGCACCTTCGGTTCGGGCCCGGCATCGGCGAAGTAGAAGTACTCGAGCTCCGGGCCGACGTAGAACGAGTATCCCAACTCTGCGGCTCGCTCGAGGTTGCGACGCAGAACGTGGCGAGGGTCGCCGGCGAAGGGCGCACCGTCGGGGGTCACGATGTCGCAGAACATGCGGGCCGTGTCCCCGCCCCGGCGCCATGGGAGGATCTGGAAGGTAGCCGGATCCGGCCGGGCCAGCATGTCGGCCTCGGAGATCCGTGAGAACCCGTCGATCGACGTCCCATCGAAACCGAGACCCTCGTCGAGCGCCACCTCCAGCTCCGCAGGGGTGATCGCGAAGGACTTCAGGAACCCTTGCACGTCGGTGAACCACAACCGGACGAACCGGATGCCGCGCTCCTCGACGGTGCGCAGCACGTAGTCCCGTTGACGGTCGGGCGCCGATCGTGACGTGTCCATGCCCGCATCGTACGATGAAGCTCGGCGTTCGCATACCCCCGACGGGGTCCGAAACACAGCGTTCACATTGCGGTTACCGCGACGAAACCCCCGCAGGCGACACTGCCCGCCATGGCGTCGCCACGGCGTCGCCGTGCCCCGAGACACATCGGTGAAAGCGAGGAACCACATGGCGTACCGGGCCGAGTACATCTGGATCGACGGTCAGAAGCCGACCGCCAAGCTCCGTTCCAAGACCAAGGTCGTCCCCGAGGGTCAGGAACCCCCGATCTGGGGATTCGACGGCTCCAGCACCGAGCAGGCGCCGGGGAACTCGTCGGACTGCGTCCTGCGGCCCGTCAAGGTCGTCCCCGACCCGATCCGCGGTGGCCACGACGTCCTCGTGATGTGCGAGGTCCTCACCGTCGACATGGAGCCGCACGAGTCGAACACCCGGGCGCCTCTGCAGACGGTGGCCGAACGCTACGCCGACCACGAACCGTGGTTCGGACTCGAGCAGGAGTACACGTTCTTCAAGGACGGTCGGCCCCACGGATGGCCGGTCATGGGCTTCCCCGCGCCCCAGGGTGGGTACTACTGCGGCATAGGCGCCGACGAGATCTGGGGGCGTGACGTCGTCGAGGCCCACACCAAGGCGTGCATCGACGCCGGGTTGTCGATCTCGGGCACCAACGCCGAGGTGATGATCGGGCAGTGGGAGTTCCAGATCGGTCCGCTGGGTCCCCTGGAGGTCGGCGATCAGATCTGGCTGGCCCGGTGGCTGCTGTACCGGATCGCCGAGGACTTCGACATCTCCGCCCATCTGGACCCCAAGCCCGTCGAGGGTGATTGGAACGGGGCCGGGATGCACACGAACTTCTCCACCAAGGAGATGCGTGAGTCCTACGACGCCATCATCGCCGCCTGCGAGGCGTTGGGGAAGCGGGCCGACGAGCACATCAAGAACTACGGGGCCGGGATCGAGAAGCGACTCACGGGCCTGCACGAGACCGCCCCATGGACCGAGTACAGCTACGGCGTGTCCGACCGGGGCGCATCGGTCCGGATCCCCTGGCAGGTCGCCAAAGAGGGCAAGGGCTACATCGAGGACCGGCGACCCAACGCCAACGCCGACCCGTACGTGGTTGCACGGCTCATCACCGACACGGTGTGCTCGTACCTGGAAGAGGCCGGCAGCTGATCGATCGTCGCGGCGCCTACGGCGTCGCCGCCTGCACGGCGTTCAACGCGGCCGTCAGCGCCGCCGCCTTGGCGTCGAAGTCCTCCACGGCTCGACGGCGGAGGCTGCCGTCGTCGGGAGCGCGGAGACCGTCGATGACGGCGTCCGAGGCGGTGACGAGATCGGTGGCGGCCGCCTGCGCCGCAGGCCACAGATCCGGGTAGCCGTTGGCGTCGGGGACCTCGGTGGCGTCGATCTCCGACGCCAGGGTCTCGGCCCTGGCCTTGACGTCCTCGAAGCCGGCCAGCGCCTGGTCGAAGGCGATGTCTCGCGCCTCCCATGCCTCGTTGGTGGCGTGAAGGTCCGATTGGATCTCGGTGGTGACCCCCTGGAATCGCTCCACCTCTCCGAGGAACGCCCGGATGTCGGAAGGAAGCGTCGTC
The DNA here is from genome assembly GCA_026985095.1 of Acidimicrobiia bacterium. Classification (GTDB taxonomy): domain Bacteria; phylum Actinomycetota; class Acidimicrobiia; order Spongiisociales; family UBA5794; genus JALSQW01. The sequence continues at coordinate 56,918 of JALSQW010000023.1, forward strand.
GAGGTGGTGGTGGGTGGCTCGGTGGTGGTCGTCGTCGACGAGGTCGACGTCGTGGACGCGGCGATGTCGGCGGGCGGCAGGGCGTTCACGAAGACGTAGGTGAACCCGAGCAACCCGACGATCACCAGCGGCAGGATCCAGCGGCCGTGTTTGGGGTCTTCCTTGCTCACGGGCATGGAGGTTAGGAGGTTCCACCGTGATCGTCGGCATCTGCCGCACCCGCCCTCGCGAACCCAGGGTTCGCCACACCCCTGAAGGGGGCTCCCCAACCCAGGGTTCACCACACCCCTGAAGGGGGCTCCCCAACCCAGGGTTCGCCACACCCCTGAAGGGGGCTCCCCAACCCAGGGTTCGCGGAGACGGCCGCCGCTAGCCTGGCCGCATGGAGTTGGCTGGGCGGAGCGCCATCGTCACCGGCGGAGCGGTCCGGGTCGGACGCGCCATCACCCTCGCCCTTGCCGCCGCCGGCGTCGACGTCTTCATCCACTACAACCGCTCGGCCGGACCCGCCCAAGACACCGCCGCCGAAGCCCGCTCCTTGGGCGTCCGCACGGCGATCGGCTCGGTCGACCTCTCCGACCCCGCCGCCGCCCCCGATCTCGTCGCCATGGCCAGCGACGCCCTCGGCCCGGTGAGCTTGCTGGTCAACTCCGCCTCCGGCTTCCCCGAAGACAGCCTCGCCGATCTCACCCTCGACCGCTGGCGGCACACCCACGATCTGACCCTCGCCTCGCCGATCTTCCTCACCCAGGCCTTCGCCGCCGCCCTGGGCGACAACGACGGCGCCGTCGTCAACGTGACCGACGTCAAGACCCACCGTCCCTACACGAAGCGCTTCTCCTACATCGTCGCCAAAGGCGGCATCGACACCTTCACCCGGGCCGCCGCCGTCGCCCTCGCCCCCACGATCCGTGTCAACGCCGTCGCCCTCGGGGTCATCCTCCCTCCCACCGGCGAAGACGAGACCTACGCAGCCCGGCTCGCCGACGAGCTCCCACTCCGACGAATCGGAGGGACCGGACCAGTCGCCGACACCGTGCTGTTCCTCCTCCGCAACGATTTCCTCACCGGCGAGATCGTCCGCGTCGACGGTGGCGGGCACCTCGTCTGACCGCCGTCGGTGACCGCCTTCGGCGGTAGGGTTCACGCCATGGAACACGACCGCATCCACATCAAGGACCTCCTCGTCATGGGGATCATCGGGATCAACCCCGAAGAACGGCTCGACCCGCAGGAGATCCTCGTCAACGTCACCATGTGGGCCGACACCCGCGCCGCGGCAGCCTCGGACGACATCGCCGACGCCGTCAACTACCGGACCATCAACAAGGCCCTCATCGCCCACATCGAGAGCACCCGACCCATGCTCGTCGAGCGCCTCGCCGACGAGCTCGCCGACCTCTGCCTCGAGCTCGACCAGCGCATCCACCGGGTCGAACTCACCGTCGAGAAGCCCGGAGCCCTCCGCCACGCCCGCTCCGTCGGCGTCACCGTCACCCGCACCCGCACATGACCCACCGGCGCACCCACGCCCATGCGGTCGTGTCGATCGGTTCGAACATCGACAAGGAACGCAACGTCCCCGAAGCGATCCGGCGGATGCGTCGGCACGCCCACCTGGAGCTCCGTGCCGTGAGCCCCGTCTACCGCTCTCCCGCCATCGGTGGGCCACCCGACAGCCCCGACTTCTACAACGCCGCCGCCCTCGTCTGCACCGACCTCGCCCCGGCCGAGCTGCGGGCGCACCTCCGCAGCATCGAGGGCGCGATGGGTCGGGTCCGCACCGACGACCCCAACGCCCCTCGCACCATCGATCTCGACGTCGTCTACTACGACGACCAGGTCGTCGAAGGCGACGGCTGGACGATCCCCGACCGGAATGCGACCGCCTACCCGCACGTTGCCATCCCTGTCGCCGACGTGGCACCCGACCTGGTTCACCCGACCGACGGTCGGACCGCCACCCGGATCGCGGCAGACCTCGATGATGGGAGCGTGGAACCCGTGAACGCCATCCAACTCTCCGGACCGTACGATGCCGGCCTCGCCTCGGACTTCGACGCCGTCGAAGACGTCTACGCACCCCGCCTCGAAGCGATCGTCCGGGACCAACTCGTCGAGATCGGCGAGGACCCCGACCGGGAGGGCCTCCAACGCACACCCCTCCGGGTCGCCAAGGCCCTCGACTTCCTGACCAGCGGCTACACGACCTCCCTCGAGGAGGTCATCAACGACGCCATCTTCGATGCCGAAGGAGCCGAAGAGATGGTGCTCGTCAAGGACATCGAGTTCTACTCGATGTGCGAGCACCACATGCTGCCCTTCTTCGGCAAGGCCGCCGTCGCCTACCTGCCGAAGGGCAAGATCATCGGGCTCTCGAAGATCGCCAGGCTCGTGGACCTGTTCGCCCGGCGGCTGCAGGTCCAAGAACGGCTCACCAACCAGATCGCCGACGCGTTGACCGAAACGCTCGATCCTCACGGCGTCGCGGTCGTGCTGCAGGGGCGCCACCTGTGCATGATGATGCGCGGCGTCCAGAAGCAGGACTCCGCCATGATCACCTCGGCCATGCGCGGCACCTTCAAGGAGGACGCCCGCACCCGAAGCGAGTTCCTGGACCTGACACGGGGCTGACACATGCCCGCCGCGTCACTCCGGTGACACCGGTAGCCTCGACCCATGCTCGTCGACACGCTCGGCCGCCCGCTGCACGATCTCCGCATCTCGGTGACGGACCGCTGCAACTTCCGCTGCACCTACTGCATGCCGCGGGACGTCTTCGACCACGACTACGAGTTCCTCCCCCGCGAGGACCTGTTGACCTTCGAGGAGATCGAACGTCTCACCCGCATCTTCGCCGACCTCGGGGTCCGCAAGGTCCGCCTCACCGGCGGAGAGCCCCTTCTTCGGCGAGGGCTCGAGGACCTCGTCCGGCGGATCGCCGCCATCGAGGGCATCGGCGACCTCACCTTGACGACCAACGGTTCCCTGCTGGCCAGGAAAGCCGAGACCCTGGCCAACGCCGGTCTGCGTCGCGTCACCGTCAGCCTCGACTCGGTCGACGACGAGGTGTTCCGAGCCATGAACGACGCCGACCATTCCGTCGCAGACGTCCTCGAGGCGATCGACGTGGCGGCCGCGGCCGGCCTCTCCCCGATCAAGATCAACGCCGTCGTCCAACGTGGCGTGAACGACGACGGGATCGTGGCGATGGCCGAGCAGTTCAGGCACACCGGACACATCGTTCGGTTCATCGAGTTCATGGACGTCGGAACCGCCAACGGATGGGTCATGAGCTCGGTCGTGCCGGCCTCTGAGATCGTGTCACGGATCCATGCCCGCTGGCCGCTCGAACCGATCGATCCCGCCTACCGCGGGGAGGTCGCCCACCGGTGGCGGTACCGCGACGGGGCAGGAGAGATCGGGGTGATCTCGTCGGTGACATCGCCGTTCTGCCGCGACTGCAGTCGCCTTCGCCTGTCCGCCGAGGGCGTCATGTACACGTGCCTGTTCGCCACCGGCGGCACCGACCTCAAGGAGCCGCTCCGTGCCGGCGCCGATGACGAGGAACTCCGAGACGTCATCGTCGACACCTGGAGACGGCGCACGGACCGCTACTCCGAGCGGCGCACCGAGGTCTCGCTCGGTCTCCCCAAGGTCGAGATGTCCTACATCGGTGGCTGATCGCCGCCCTCGCCTCGGCCGCGGAGAGCGACCTGGGCGGGCCGGAACGGAGTTCCGATCCTCGAACGGATCGACGCTGATCGGCCAGGGTCCGACCCCGCGCACCGCCCGCCTTGGACCACACCAACGCCTCCAAGCTCGACGTCGCACGCACCCCTTGAAGCGCCCCCCACCGTTGCGTACGTTCGCACCGTGGACCTCGCAACATGGATCGTCGCCGTCGTCGCCGCCGGCGCCTCGGGTCTGGTAGCCGCGACGTCGCTCGCTCCCGCCATCGCCGCCGTCCGACGGATCGGGACCCCCGGCCGTCTCGAGCGTCTGATCCTGTGGAGCGCCCTGGGTGCCTCGCTCCTCGGCCGGATCGCCCCGTCGGCGGCCGCGCCGCCCCCGGCACCGATCCGGGTCCTCGCCGACCCGGCCGGATCCGCGCGACCACCGGACCCGACGCCGCGAACCGAACGGGTCCACGTCGTCCGGCCGGGCGACACGCTGTGGGACATCGCCGCCGCCGCCCTCGCCGGCCGCGACGGGATCCCCCCGACCTCGCGTCGGATCGCCCACTACTGGCCCCGCGTCTACGCCGCCAACCGGGAGGTGATCGGCGACGATCCCGACCTGATCCATCCCGGCCAGCGCCTCCGCCTCCCCGAGGAAGGATGATCATGTCGACCGAACAGTACGAAGAGATCCCGTGGGCCCAGCTCCTCGCCGACGACCAGGAACGCCGCCGCCGCACCCGATGGATCGCCGTCGCGGCCCTGGTCGTCGTCGTCGTCGGGGTGCTCGCCGTCGCCGCCGTGCTCCGCCCGTCGGCCCCCGACCCGATCGACGCCGCGCCGTCGTGGCCGACCCCCACGGCGTCGACCACCCCGACGTCGACCACCCCATCGTCGACGACCAGCATCGCGGACGGGGCCATGGTGATCTCCGAAGCCGCGCTCCGGGCAACGACGACCAGCGTCCTCACCGACGAGATCGTCAAGCTCCGCGCGGAGACCTTCGTCGCCGACTACTTCACCGTCGACGGCGACCCGGCGATCGTCGAGGAGCTCGAAGCATCCCTGGCCTCCGGTGTCGACCTGCCTCAGCTCCCCCACGACGATCCGCAGCGGCCCGCCCATCTCCTCAGCTTCGTCGAACGGGCCGACGCCTACTCGTGGTACCGGATCGCCGAGGATCGGTGGATCGTCGGCGTCGCCTTCCGGACGCTGTACACCACCGACGGTGCGACGTGGACCCGCAGTCCCGTCCATGCCGTCGCGGTGGGGGTCGTCCTGGACGCAGCAGGAGGGTCCGGGATCGTCGACCTGCCCATGCCGATCGTCGAACCGCTCCAGCGCACCACCGCACGCATCGATCCATACACGGGCTCCCCGACCGGCCCAGCAGCCGCAGTCGCGCTCGACTACGCCCGTCTCGTCGACGACGGCGCCACCATCGCCGAGCTGTCGGGAACCGACGAACGCTGGCGAGCGGTCGTCGAGGTCACGGATCGCTCGGGGTTGACATGGCCACTCGCGATCCGATCGGACCTGCTCCCCTGAACGGCCACCCGCCTCCCGAGGTGCCCGTCGGGCCGACATTCGAGGTCGGTCCGGGGCCGCTACCCTCGCGGCATGCTCACCACACGACGCGCCCCGGCCACCGAATGGCAACGACTGCTCACCGACCTCGGTATCTCCCCTCGGGACCGCATCCTCGTCGTCGAGCCCTCCTCCGGATCCCTCGTCGCCCTCCCTGCGGTCCCGGTCCTCACCGGTCCCCACGGCATGGCGCTGCTCGGGCCACCACTCGATGCTCCCCTCCCCGAGGACGCCACCGCCACCGCCACCGGGCTCCCCGCCGACAGCGTCGACGCCACGTTGCTGTTCTCCCCCTGGACCAACGCCAGCCAGGTCGGGGCGGTCGCGAAGGAGGCGATCCGCATCACCCGCCCAGGCGGAAGGGTCGCTCTTGGAACGCTCGACGCCGGCACGCTCCTCGACGCCTCACCGTCGGCATACCCGGCCGCGCTCGGCTTCCAGCTCTTCCCAGATCTCGCGTCCCGACTCCGTGACGCCCACCGCCACGACGCCATGATCGGCATCGAGCTGCTCCGGGCGGGCATCCACGACGTCGTGGTGGATCCCTTCGACGTCCCGATGGCCTACTACGACTCCCTCGACGAGTGCGTCGCCGACGTCGAAGCAGGGGCGTGGCCGGGGACCGACACGCTCGACGACGCCCGTCGTCAGATCCTCGCCCACGAGGTGCGACGCCTCCTGAAGGGGCGACGGTTCCCGCTCGTCGACGAACTCCCCTGGCTCATCGCACGAGGCACCAAGGGTTCGTGATCAGCCGAACGTCGCCTCCAGGACGCCGGTGGCCGCAGGGACGATCGACTCCCACGACGCGTCCGCGGACTTCGTCAAGGTGACGAAGTCCGCGGTCATGAACACGGAGGTGACGCCTTCGATGTCCAACAACGCAGCCGCCAGCGGATCGTCGACCTTTCCAGACCCAGGGAAGGTCCTCGGCCCGCCGACATCCACCCCGACGGTGAACTTCAACGCGTTGGGATTGGGCGTGTTGCTGATCTGGACCGGCACCGCGACTCCTTCCTCGGCACCGAAGGGTAGCGAGGTCTCCGGGCACCGAGGCTCCGCATGATCGTCGGGATCGACGTCGGAGGGACGTTCACCGATGTCGTCGCCGTCGACGGCGACGACATCGTCGCGGCGAAGATCCCCACCACACCGGACCAATCCGTCGGCGTCGAGGAGGGTGTGCAGAGGGTCGGGAGCCACGGCCCGGTTCGCCTCGTCCACGGCACCACCGTCGCCACCAACGCCCTGCTCGAGAGAACCGGCGCCCGCACGGCCCTGATCACCGACCGGGGTCTCGAGGACATCATCGAGATCGGCCGTCAGGATCGGCCCAGTCTCTACGACCCGACCGTCGACCGGCCCGAGCCGCTGGTCGCCCGGGAGGATCGCTTCGGCCGCCACGCCGACGGGACCTTCACCGAGCTTCCTCCCGGCATCGAATCGGTCGCCGTCAGCCTCCTGCGCTCCTACGAGGACCCCGCGGCAGAACGGGACGTCCGGGACCGGATCCGGTCGACCCGACCCGGGGTGCCCGTCTCCCTCTCCAGCGACGTCTCCCCCGAGTTCCGAGAGTACGAACGCACCTCCACCACCGTCCTCAACGCCTACCTGACCTCGGTGACGGCCCGGTACCTCGAACGGATCGGCCGACGACTCGACGCTCGGGTCGAGCACATCACCGTCATGCGTTCCTCCGGTGGCCTCGCCACCGCCGGCGAGGCGGCGGCGCTGCCGGCGTCGATCCTCCTGTCGGGGCCCGCAGGTGGAGCTGCCGCCGCCGGGACGTTCGGAACCCTCCTCGGTCTCGACACGGTGGTCTCGTTCGACATGGGTGGCACCTCGACGGATGTGTGTCGCATCGTCGACGGGCGACCCGAAGTGACCTACCAGCGCTCCGTGGCCGGCTATCCGTGCCGCATGCCATCGACCGCGATCCACACCGTCGGCGCCGGCGGCGGCTCGATCGCCTGGGTCGACGCCGGAGGATCGCTCCGGGTCGGGCCGTCGTCCGCCGGCTCGGTCCCTGGACCGGCCGCCTACGCACGAGGCGGCACCCGCCCCACGGTGACCGACGCCAACATCGTGTTGGGACGCATCTCCCCCGACGCCCGGCTCGGTGGAGAACTCGCGATCCGCGGCCAGCTCGCCCTCGCAGCCGTCGCCGACCTCGGCGAGCGGCTCGGCCTGGACCCGTTCCGGACCGCCCTCGGGATCGTCGCCATCGTCGAGGAGCACATGGCCGCCGCGATCCGTACCGTGTCCATCGACCGCGGTGCCGATCCCCGTGACGCCGCGCTGGTGGCCTTCGGTGGCGCCGGCGCGCTCCATGCGACCGCGCTGGCTCGCACCCTGGGGATGCGCGCGGTGATCGTCCCTCCCTTCGCCGGGGTCTTCTCCGCCCTGGGTCTTCTCCTGAGCCCGCCTCGGACGGACGTCTCCCGGACGATCCTGGTGGCGGAAGGCGACGTCGGGGTCCTCGACGACGTCGCCGCCGAACTCGGCCGCGAAGCGGAACATCGCCTCCGGGCGATGGGCGACGAGGCCGACCGCGTCACCACCATGGTGGACGTCCGCTATCGCGGACAGTCCCACGAGCTCACGGTGCCCTACCACGCCGGGGAAGGATGGGCGGTCCTCGGCGAACGATTCCACCATGCCCACCGTCGACGGAACGGGTTCCGGCGACCCGGCGATCCCATCGAAGCGGTCACCGTCCGAGCCGAAGCGATCGGGGTCCCTGCCATCGACGCCGCGTCCCTCCCCCCTCACCGCCCGGTGGGCGAGCCGTCCCGCGGCACCCGTCCGGTGGTCACCGACGACGGCATCGTCGACGCGACCGTCTGGTGGCGGCCGGCGCTGGCTCCCGATGCCGTCGTGCCGGGGCCAGCCGTCGTCGAGGAGCCCGAGGCCACGACGTGGGTCGCTGCCGGCGAGACGGCTCGGATCGATCCGCTCGGAGCGATGGAGATCCGATGGTGACGATCGACCCCGTCGCCCTCGAGGTCGCCCGCAACCGTCTCGCCGCGATCGCCGACGACATGGGGGTCGTGCTCCGGCGCACCGCCTACTCTCCCAACATCAAGGAACGGGCCGACTGTTCGGCAGCGCTGTTCGTTCCCTCCGGCGAGATGCTCGCCCAAGCCGAGCACATCCCCGTCCATCTCGGGTCGATGCCGGCTTCGGTCCTCGCCGTCCTCGATCGCTTCGGCACCGACGTCGAACCCGACGTTCAGTACGCGGTCAACGATCCGTACGCGGGCGGCACGCACCTGAACGACCTGACGCTCGTCCGTCCGGTCTTCGCATCCGGTCGGCTCGTCGCCTGGGTCGCCAACCGGGCGCACCACGCCGACGTCGGAGGAGAGGCCCCCGGGTCGATGCCCGCCCACGCCGTGACCATCGACCAAGAAGGCCATCGGGTTCCTCCCACGCTCGCCGTCAGGAACGGTCGCTGGCTCCCGTCGTTCCTCGATCCGTTCCTCGGCGCCACCCGAACCCCCGATGAACGCCTGGGCGACCTGTCGGCCCAGCTCGGAGCCAACGAGACGGCGGCCCAGAGGATCCTCGGCGAAGTCGGCGACGACCGGGACCGATGGGCAGCGATGACCGGCGCGTTGCTGTCCTACGGAGAGCGCAGGATGCGGGCCGCCGTCGACGCGCTCGCCGACGGCACCTACCTGTTCGACGACGTCATGGAGTGGAAGGGCGCCCTGCTCCCCATCCAGGTCGCCGTGACCATCGAAGGATCGACGCTACGGGCGGACTTCGCCGGGTCGGCTCCGCAGGTCGAAGGGAACATCAACGCGGTGGAGGCGGTGACACGATCGTGCCTCTACTACGCCGTCCGGGTGGCCACCGACCCTTCGATCCCGGCCAACGGCGGGTGCTACCGGCCCCTCGAGCTGGACGTCCCCGACGCCACCATCGTCAACGCATCGTTCCCCGCGGCCGTCGCCGCCGGCAACGTCGAGACCAGCCAGCGGATCGCCGACGTGCTTCTCGGCGCCCTGGCCCAAGCGGCACCCGATCGGGTCCCCGCCGCCGGGCAGGGAACGATGAACAACGTCCTGATCGGCAACGACCGCTTCGCCTACTACGAGACCATCGCCGGCGGGGAGGGAGGACGTCCCCATGCCCCGGGACGCTCGGGCATCCACACCGGGATGACCAACACCAAGAACACCCCGATCGAAGCCCTCGAATCCCACTACCCGTTCCGGATCCTCACCTACCGGCTCCGTCGAGGCAGTGGGGGGCGAGGCTTGCACCCCGGCGGCGAAGGGATCGAACGGATCATCGAGTTCGACGAGGCAGCCACCGTGTCGCTGATGGGGGAACGCCGTCAGATCGGACCCTGGGGTCTTGCAGGAGGAGAACCCGGAGCGCCCGGGGAGGATTGGCTCATCCGGGCCGACGGCTCGGTGGAGCGACTGGACGCCAAGACGACGGTCCGGGTCGAGCCGGGCGATCGGCTACAGGTGCTCACCCCCGGTGGCGGTGGATGGGGACCTCCCGACGAGCGGGCGACGGCACGGTGACGCCGCGGGCGGTCCGCACGTCCCGCCGTCGGATGGTCAATGCGCCACGCCGCGGGCAGGGACCACCGTCGGCGCGCCAGCCGCCTCCTCGGTCGTCTCCGACGGAGCCGGTGCGGTCTGGGTCGTCTCGGGCCGATGCACAGCCGGACGCACCCGCTGTGGCCCGGACTGGGGCACCGTGTAGGTCTCTTCGAGGACCAGCACCTCGACACCGCCGACGACGTCGGAGATGAGGTTGTAGAGCACCGCAGCGAGGGTCATGACGCCGCTCATCAAGATCGCTCCGATGAGCGCCGAGAGGCTGACGATGCGGAAGTAGAGCGGGCCGTTCGGCGTGAACGTCAGCTTCACCGAATCGGCGAGGTCGGCGAGTCGGGCAGGCACTCCTCGCTGGACGAGGATCGACCACATCACCCACGTTCCCAACACGAAGACGAGGGCCGCGATCAGGTTGAAGACGAGCGACACCTTCAGGACGGTCCACGGGTCGAACTTCCGGATCACCCGTCGTACTCGGCGAACGGCCATCTGTGGTCCTCCTTCGACGGCGAGTGTACCGCCGGGTCCGCGTTGCGGCGGTCAGTCCTCGTCTGCGGGGACCTTCGCCACGGCCGACAGCTCGGCACCATCCTCGAGGTTGATGACCTTCACGCCGGTCGACTCACGCTTCTGGCGGGAGATGTTCTTGACCGCTTGCCGGATCACGATCCCGTCGGTGGAGATGATGAACACCTCGTCGTCCGGATCGACCGACAGTGCGGCCACGAGACGTCCACGGGTCCGGGTCAGCTTCATCGCCTTGACGCCCATGCCCCCACGCTTCTGGCGCCGGAACTCCTCGAGTGCGGTCCGTTTCCCATATCCACCTGAGGTCAACAACAGCACCTCCCCGCCCTCGCCTGCCCGGGCAGCGGAGACGACGACGTCCCCCTCGCGGAGTCGGATGCCTCGGACACCTTGTGACGCCCGACCCATCGCACGGACGTCACTCTCGGCGAAGCGGATGCCCTGCCCGTTCTCGGTGAACATCAACAGGTCCTCCTCGCCCGAGGTGGCGCGCACCGCGACGACCTCGTCGCCTTCGGTCAGCTTGATCGCCACCAGCACCTGGTTGCGTGAGTCGTAGTCCACGAACTTGGTCTTCTTGACCAGGCCCTTCCTGGTGAACATCACCAGGAAGCGGTTCGTCTCGTAGTCGCGGGTGTCGATCATCGCCTCGACCCGTTCGTCGGGCTCCATGGACAGCACCGAGTGGATGAGCACACCCTTGGCCGTGCGGTCCTTACGCGGGATCTCGTGGGCTCGGACACGATGCACCCTGCCGGTGTTCGTGAAGAACAAGATGTAGGCGTGGGCGGTCGTGTGCAGGACGTGGGTGACGACGTCGTCCTCCCGAACCGCGGCGCCACGTATCCCTCGGCCGCCCCGGCTCTGGGTCCGATAGGTGCCGGCGAGAACGGACTTGACGTACCCGGCCGCCGAGATCGTGATGACGAGGTCCTCGTCGGCGATGAGGTCCTCGAGCGACATCTCACCGGTGTCGGGGATGATCCGGGAACGACGCCGGTCGGCGAACCTGTCCTTGATCGCGGTGAGCTCCTCGGCGACCAGATCGCGGCGGCGATCCTCCGAGGCGAGGATCGCTTCGAGCTCCGCCATCAGCGCCTCCAAGGCGGCGTACTCCTCGCGCAGCTTGTCCGTCTCGAGGGCCGTCAGGCGCCGCAGCGGCATGTCGAGGATGTGGTTGGCCTGGATCTCGGACAGCTCGAAGCGGCTCATCAACGCCTGGCGTGCCGCGTCGACGTCGGCCGACGAGCGGATGATCTCGACGACCTCATCGATGTTGTCGAGCGCGATGAGGAGGCCCTCGACGATATGCGCTCGTGCCCTGGCCTTCTCGAGACGGTAGCGGGTACGGCGTTCGATGACCTCGAGCTGGTGGTCGATGTAGTGGTGCACCATCTGGGCCAGATCGAGGACCCGAGGCACGCCGTCGACCAGCGCCACCTGGTTCACCGCGAAGTTCTCTTCGAGCTGGGTGTGCTTGTAGAGGAGGTTGAGGACCACCTGGGGGTTGGCGTCCTTCTTCAGCTCCACGACGAGCCTGGTCCCGGTGCGGTCCGACTCGTCTCGGAGATCCGCGATCCCGGTGACGGTCTTCGCCTTCACCAGATCGGCGATCTTCTCCATGATCCGATCGCGGCTGACCTGGTAGGGGATCTCGGTGACGACGATCCCGAGCCGGCCCTTCTTCATCTCGACGATCTCGGTGACCGCCCGCATCTTGATGGATCCCCGGCCGGTGTGGAGGGCGTCGTTAATGCCTTTGGTCCCCACGATGTACGCACCGGTCGGGAAGTCGGGGCCCTTCACGAACTCGGCCAGGTCGTCGACGGTGGCGTCGGGATGCTTGAGGGCGTACAGGACCGCGTCGGTGACCTCGCCCAGGTTGTGGGGCGGGATGTTGGTCGCCATCCCCACCGCGATGCCCGTCGAGCCGTTGGCCAGCAGGTTGGGGAAGCGCGCCGGAAGCACCAGAGGCTCCTCGCGTTCTCCCGAGTAGTTGTCGCCGAAGTCGACCGTGTTCTCGTCGATGCCCTCCATCATGTGCGCGGCGATCGGCGCCAGACGCGCCTCGGTGTACCGCATGGCCGCCGGCGGGTCGTCGACGGTACCGAAGTTCCCCTGCGGGTCGATCAGGGGGTACCGCGAGGCGAAGTCCTGGCCGAGCCGCACCATCGAGTCGTAGACGGCTTCGGGACTGTGGGGGTGGAACCAGCCGACGACGTCGCCGACCACCCGTGACGACTTCCGGTACGGTGTGCCGGGACGGATCCCGGCATCGTGCATCGCGTACAGGATCCGGCGATGGACCGGTTTGAGCCCATCGCGGACGTCCGGCAGCGCCCGTGACACGATGACCGACATCGCGTACTCCAGGAAGGACTCCTGCATCTCGGTTTCGATGTCGATCGGATCGATGTTGCCGTGCTGTTCGGTCTCTGGCATCGTGCGGTGGTCTCCGGTTCAGAAGTCGAGGAAGCGGACGTCTTTGGCGTTCTGCTGGATGAAGGTCCGTCGGGCCGAGACGTCGTTGCCCATCAAGGTCGAGAACGTCTCTTCGGCACCGAACTCGTCGTCGAGGCGAACCTCGAGGAGCTTGCGGTTGTCGGGGTTCATCGTCGTCTCCCACAGCTGTTCGGCGTTCATCTCACCGAGACCCTTGAACCGCTGGATGTTGAGCTTCCGGCCGGAGAGCTCCTCCTTGATCCGTTCGAGGTCCTCGTCGGTCTGGATCCAATGTGTCTTCGTGCCGACCTTGACGCTGTACAGGGGCGGCTGGGCGATGTACACGTAGCCGCTCTCGATCAGGTTCGCCATGTGTCGGTAGAAGAAGGTGAGCAGCAACGTGCGGATGTGGGCACCGTCGACGTCGGCATCGGTCATGATGATGATCTTGTGGTAGCGGGCCTTGGTGAGGTCGAACTCGTCGCCGATCCCGGTGCCGATGGCGGTGATCAACGACTGGATCTCGTTGTTCTGGAGGATCCTGGCCAGTCGGTTCCGCTCGACGTTGATGATCTTGCCGCGGATGGGCAGGATCGCCTGGAACTCGCTGTTGCGGGCCTGCTTGGCCGACCCACCCGCCGAGTCGCCTTCGACGATGAACAGCTCACTGCGTTCGGGGTCCTTCGATCCGCAATCGGCGAGCTTGCCGGGCAGCCCGGAGGATTCGAGGAGGCTCTTGCGGCGGGTGAGGTCCCTGGCTTGCCGGGCGGCCTGCCGGGCACGAGCGGCGTTCACGGCCTTGTCGACGATCTTGCGTCCTTCGCCGGGGTTCTTCTCGAACCACTCGGGGAGCCGCTGGTTGAGGGCCTTCTCGACGAACGACCGGATCTCGGTGTTCCCGAGTTTGGTCTTGGTCTGGCCCTCGAACTGAGGGTTCCGTACCTTGGCGGAGATGACGGCGGTCAACCCCTCGCGGACGTCTTCGCCCTGCAGGTTCGGGTCCTTGTCCTTGAGGATGTTGCGGGAACGGGCGAAGTCGTTGATGGCCCGGGTGAGGGCCTTCCGGAACCCTTCCTCGTGGGTGCCGCCCTCGTGGGTGTTGATGTTGTTGGCGAACGACAGGATCGACTCGTTGTACGAAGCCGTCCACTGCAACGCCACGGCCACCTCCGCGTGGTCGCCCTTCTCCTCGAAGAACGCCACGTGGCCGTGGATGGGCTCCTTGGTGGAGTTCAGGTACTTCACGAAGTCGATGATCCCTCCCGAGTAGCGGAAGGTCTCTTCGATGGGTTCCTCCGGACGCTCGTCACGGAAACGGATCTCCAGTCCGCGGTTCAGGAACGCCATCTCCCGGAGCCGGCTCATCACGATGCGCGCCTGGTACTCGGTCGTCTCGGCGAAGATGTCGGGGTCGGCCCAGAACGTCACCTGGGTCCCGGATCGTTTGGCGGGTTTCCCCTTCTCGAGGGGCCCGAGGGGCTTGCCGTACTCGAAGCTCTGGGTCCACTGGAACCCATCGCGCGCCACGGCGACGTCCATGCGTCGTGACAGCGCGTTGACCACCGAGACCCCGACCCCGTGCAGGCCTCCTGACACGGTGTAGGCGCCGGACTCGAACTTCCCACCGGCATGGAGGGTCGTGAGGACGGTGGTCAACGCGGGGAGCTTCGTCTTGGGATGCTTGTCGACGGGGATCCCGCGACCGTTGTCGCGGACCCGTACGCCGCCGTCGGCGAGCAGCGTGACCTCGATCCGGGTACAGAACCCTGCCATCGCCTCGTCGACCGCGTTGTCGACGACCTCCCACACGAGATGGTGGAGCCCCTTGGGACCCGTCGAACCGATGTACATCGCGGGCCGGCGGCGAACCGCCTCCAACCCTTCGAGAACGGTGATGTCCTTCGCTTCGTAGGACGCGCCGGACGCGCGTTGGGTCTTGGTCACGGGGCTCCTTCGGATCGCCTGGCCGGCGTGAACGGGGGTCGTCGACTGGTAGCCCGAGTATAGCGAGAAAGGCCGCGAAACCCTTGTTTTCCCTGGCTCAACGCCCCCTCCGACGAACCACCCGGAGCTGGATGTCGTGGACCAGTTCGGGGCCGAACTCGTCCGCGATGCGCGCCAGCAGATCGGCCTTGTCGTACCGGAGCACCCCAGCGTCGGTCGGGGACGAGACCGCGACCGCCAGGACCCCGTCCTTGACCCCGATCGGTTCGCTTCGCCCGCCCCATCGGGGACCGGCGATCCGGTCCCATTCCTCGATCAACCGACCCGTTCGGATGTCGGCCCCGTTGCCCAAGCCGCCGAGGATCCCTCCGAGGACGTCGGTGATCGGAGCGGGATCGCGTCGTGGCTTCTCCAGGTACGTGGCCCTCGGGCGCGGCGCGCGGCGGGGCTCGTCGGGCGGCTCGTGTGCACTCATCGGGTCGTCATCCTCGCTGCTCGGGTCGGCGCCGGGCCGGCACCGACGCTCATCGGTGGACCGTGCCGGCCGAGACGTTCCACCGGACGCCTGCGACCGGAACCTCATCTTCTCTCGCGGTGGTGACGAGAACCTGCCCCTCGGGAAGCTCGGAGACGACGCCCGCGACCCGATCGGTGTCGAGCTCAGAGAACACGTCGTCGAGGAGCAGGATCGGGACCACGTCCTTGAGGTCGGCGATGGCACGGAAGGCCGCCAGACGGAGCGCCAATGCTGCGGTGCGCTGTTCACCCTGGCTCGCTGCCGTCCGCACGGGCCGGCCGTCGAGCATCAGCATCGGATCGTCCCGATGCGGGCCGACGCTCGTGGTCCGCATCTCCATGTCCCGGTGCCGTCGGCTCCGGAGGGCCTCCAGGAGGGCCGGAGCGGGATCACCCGTCCCAGGGAACCATCCCGGCGTGTAGCTCCACCGCAGGACGCCTTGCCGCCCGATCTCCCGGTAGGTCCGTTCGAGGGTGTCCTCGATGGCATCGAGCACCGCGACCCTGGCCGCGTACAGACGCGCCCCCGACGCGGCGTACCGCTCGTCCCAGACGTCGAGGGTCGTCGGATCGGTCCCTCGCCCTTCCTGTCGCAGCAAGGCGTTCCGTTGCCGCAGCGCGCGCTCGGCGTCGGTCTGATCCGCGGCCGCTGCCGGCCACAGCGCCGCCGCCAGGTCGTCGAGGTAGTCACGGCGGCGGCCCGGTCCCCGCTTGACGAGGTCGAGATCGTCCGGTTGGAACGCCACGACCGGCACCTCCGACAGCAGGTCCCGAATCCGCGGCGGCCGTTTCCCGTTGAGAAGCACTCGCCGTCGCCCCTGCCGGGGCACGGCGACCTCGACGAGGCGTTCACGCACCCCATCGTCGAAGGCCCCCCGCACGATCGCTTCGTCTGCTCCGGATCGGATCAACGCGTCGTCGGGAGTCCCCCGGAACGATCGCATGGATCCCAGAAAGGCGACTGCTTCCAGGATCGTGGTCTTCCCCGCACCGTTCCCGCCGACGAAGACGTTCACCCCCGGGGCGGGCCGCAGATCCAGCTCGCGATAACACCGGACGTCCGCCAGCCGAAGCCACTCGAGATGCACGCTCGTTCGCTCAGAGCCGCACCGGCATCAGCAGGTAGCGGAACTCGTCGGTGTTCGCTCCCTTGAGGAGACCCGGCTTGAGCGGATCGGACGTCTCGATCGTGACCTCCTCGTCGGCCACCGCCGACACACCGTCGGTCAGGTACCGGGTGTTGAAGGCGATGGTCATCTCCTCACCCTGGTAGTCGGCCGCGATGTGCTCGGTCTCTTCCCCGACCTCCTGGCGGATGACGCTCAGACCGATCCCACCGTCGTGCAGATTCAGGCGGACCGGGATGTGGTCCTCGGCGACGAGCGCCGCTCGTCCCACCGCCTCGAGGAGCTCCTCTTTGTTGACCACCACCCGATTGGGGTACGACTCGGGCAGGAGCTGCCGGTAGTTCGGGAAGGCGGCATCGATGATCCGGGCCGACAGACGTCCACGGCCCGTGGCGAACACCGCCTCACGCTCGCCCAGCCCGACGGTCATCTTCCCGTCTCCCACCGTCCGGGCGAGCTCTCTCAACGCCCGGTACGGGACCAGCCGGGTGCCCGACGTCGACACGCCTGGCACGTCGCGCACGGCGAGGCGGTACGAGTCGGTCGCCACCAGACGCAGTCCCTCGTCGGTCGCCTCGAACAGCACCCCGGTCAACGTCGGTCTCGCTTCGTCCGACGACGCCGCCACCCCGACCTGCCCGATCGCCTTGGTCAGCTCGAGCCCATCGACGTCCACGGTCTCGGCCGGGAACCCATCGGTCACCGATGGGAAGTCATCGACGTTCATCTCCCGGAGCCGGAACCGTGGCCCGTTGCCGGTGATCTCCACCTCACCGTCGGCTGCGGTCATCGACACCGCTCCCGCCGGCAGTTTCCGCACCGCCTCCGCGGCGAGCTTGGCGGGGATGACCGTGCGCCCCTCCTCCATCGCCTCGACGTCGAGGTACGTCTGGACGGTGACCTCGTTGTCGGTCCCGGTGACGGTGAGCTTCGATCCGACCACCTCGACCAGGATCCCCTGGAGGATGGGCAACGGGGACCGGGTTCCCACGGCTCGGCCGGCACGGGCCAGGACATCGGCGAGGTCGTCTCGTTCTGCTCGGATTCTCACGTGGTTCTTCCTCTGCTGCTATCTGATGGATATGGAAACGGTAGAAGCCGTAGTAGGTACTGTGGATGGTGGATAGGTCCGGTGCAACCCGGCAGGCACCCGGTTCCCCCGTCCACACCGGATGTGGACAGATGGCGGGCTGTCCACGGAGGCGACGCGATCGTTCGGGGAGGTGTTGACAACCATCATGTTGTCCTCAGGCGTCCCGACAGGTTGCTCACAGCGTCGAAGACCTCCTTGTCGCGTTCCATCAGCCCCTTGATCTTGTCGACGGCGTGCATGACGGTGGTGTGGTCCCGGCCGCCGAACGCGGCGCCGATCTTGGGAAGGGACAGGTCGGTGAGCTCCCGGCACAGGTACATGGCGATCTGGCGAGCCCGGGCGAGGGGCTGCTTCCGGGACGGGCCGAGCAGATCGGCCCTGGGCAGATCGAAGTACCGGGAGGTGGCGTCGATGACCAGGTCGGCGGTGATCGGCTCGTCCCGCGGAGAGCGGATGACGTCGCGGAGGACCTCCTTGGCCAGCGGGAGGGTGATCCGCTCGTGGGTGAGGGCGGCGAAGGCGGTGACACGGGTGAGTGCCCCTTCGAGCTCGCGGACGTTCTCGAAGACGTTGTCGGCGATGTAGTTGAGGACGTCGCGTGGAACCGGCGTCGGGGCGAACTCGGCGTTCTTGCGCAAGATCGCGAGGCGCGTCTCGACGTCGGGGGTCTGGATGTCGGTCAGGAGCCCCCACTCGAACCGGCTGCGGAGCCGATCTTCGAGGGTCGACAGATTGCGGGGATGGCGATCGGAGCTGATGACGAGCTGCTTGCCGTGCTCGTAGAGGGTGTTGAAGGTGTGGAAGAACTCCTCGAGGATCTGTTCCTTCCCCTCGAAGAACTGGACGTCGTCGAGGAGGAGGAGGTCGGTGTGGCGGTACCGGTCCTTGAACTGATCCATCCGCTTGCGGCGGATCCCGTTGATGAACTCGTTGAAGAACTGTTCGGAGGTGACATAACGGATGGTGGCGGTGGGATCGATCTCGAGCCGGTGATGTCCCACGGCATGGAGGAGATGGGTCTTGCCGAGGCCGGCGTCGGCGTAGATGAACAGGGGGTTGTACTGGCTGCCGGGCTGTTCGGCCACCGCCAGGGCGGCGGCGTGGGCGAACCGATTCGACTGACCGACGACGAAGTTGTCGAACGTGTACTTGGGGATGAGTCGAACGGTCCGCTGTTGCGGTGGCCGTTCGTCGACCGGGCCGCTGCCGAGGGGATGGGAGATCCGTGGGGCGGGGGTCGTCGGGTCGCCGGGGTCGCCGGGCTCACGCAGGGCCGCGACGAGGTCGACGGTGACCTCTTCACCGAAGAGGCCTTCGGCGGCATCCGCGATGGCGGCCAGGTACCGGTCGCGCACCCAGCGATAGTGGAAATCGGTGGGTGCCACGAGACGGAGGACGTTGCCGTCGATCTCGGTGTCGAGGGGGTCGATCCAGGTCTGGAGCGCCGCCTGGGGGATCCGACCTTGAAGGTGGCTGCGGAACGTGTCCCAGGTGGTGTCCGAGGAGTTTGGCTGTGCCACGATGTGCGGTGCGCTCCCCATGTGGTCGGTCGTGTCTTGCTATCCACACATGTATCCACAGGGTGTGGAAACACGTGACGGCGGTCCGTCTCGGCGTCGGACCCGTTTCCTCTCGGAGGGAAGTCTGCGGTTCGGCCCGCCCAAGAGCGGCGGCGAGTATATGGACGGCGTGAAGCGACATGCAAGACCGGCAAAAGCGCGCCTTGCTCCCCCGCCAGGGCCGATGTCGGACATCGGGGAAGCCTTGGGCCACAAGGGATCCGGCGTCCTGGGATCCTCTGGAAGATGCGGCGGCCGGGCACGAGAAGCGCCGCGGAGGCGGCGATCGGGTTTTCGCGAGGAGCGGTAAGATTTCGCGACCCGCACGAACGACGGCGTGGTGCTGGGTGCGAGCTTTGACATAGATCACCATGCTCCGTAACCTTCCCGGCCGAACCGCGTACCTCTCCCCATCCGGGATCGATCTCTCATGAAACGTACCTATCAACCGAACGTGCGACGTCGCAAGCGCAAGCACGGGTTCCGCTCCCGCATGCGGACCCGGGCGGGCCGGGCCATCGTCAAGCGCCGACGTGCCAAGGGCCGTCACGAGCTCACGGCCTGAGGCTCGCGGGCGTCCGTTCGTTCCCCTTCGCTCGCGCTCTCGATTCCGGGAGGTGTACCGAAGGGGACGTCGGCGTCGCTGCGGGGGCGTGACGGTCGTGCGCCTCGGAGGCACCGAGGGGCGGCCCGAGGTGGGCGTCGTCGCCGGTCGGAAGGTGGGGAACGCGGTTCGACGGAACCGGGCGAAACGCCGCCTGCGGGAGGCAGTAGCCCGGGTTCCGTTGCAGCCGGGGGCGGCGTACATCGTGATCGCGTCGCCACCGGTGGTCGATGCCCCGTTCGACCGACTGGTCGAGTGGGTCGCCGATGCCGTCGGGGACGCGAAGGAGGAGACGTGAGCGAGATGACGACCGCCGATCGGCCGGGGGTCGTCGCGCGTCTGGCCATCGGGGCGATCCGGGGCTACCAGCGGTTCGCGTCTCCCTTGCTGGGCGCACGCTGCCGGTACCACCCGACGTGCTCGTCCTACGGGCTGGAGGCGCTCCAGCGCCATGGCGCGCTCCGCGGTGGATGGTTGGCGGCCAAACGGATCGGTCGATGCCATCCCTTCCATGACGGCGGGTTCGATCCGGTCCCCGACGTGCCGGGAGGGCCCTCGTGAACCTCAATCCGTGGAACCTCCTGCTGTCGTTGATCGGCGGACTCCTCGCCTTCTTCTACCAGATTCTTCCAAACTATGGCATCGCCATCATCCTGTTGACCTTGGCCATCAGCCTGGTGCTGTTCCCGATGACCCTCAAACAGACCCGCTCGATGAAGGCGATGCAGGAGATCCAGCCGGAGGTCAAGCGGCTCCAGAAGGAGCTGAAGGGCGATCGCGAGGAGCTGAACAAGCGGCTGATGGAGCTCTACCAGGAACGCGGGGTGAACCCGGCTGCCGGGTGCCTGCCGCTGGTGATCCAGATGCCGATCTGGTTCGCGCTCTTCAGCGTGCTACGCGGGGGCAGCGGCATCCCCGCGGATTCGGCGCTGGCCGCCGCCGTCGATCCGGCCCGGGAGGCGATCAACGCGGGTGTGTCCCTCGCCGATCCGGTCTTCGATGCCGTCCGCTTTCTCGGCATGAACCTCATGGCGAGCCCGAGCAAGGCGGTGTCGGAGCAGGGGTTGCTCGCGGCGATCCCCTACCTGATCTTGGTCCTGATCATCGTGGCCGCGGGCTACTACCAACAGGTCCAGACGACACGGACCCGGGACGACACGGGCCAACAGAGCCAGGCCGCCCAGAGCATGCAATCCGCCATGAAGATCATGCCGGTCTTCTTCGGGTTCATCTCGTGGACGCTGCCGGCCGGGCTCGGTCTGTACTTCGCCACGTCGAACCTCTTCCGGATCGGCCAGCAGGCGCTGATCCTCCGGATGGACGAGGGCGACGGCAACGGGAAAGCGACCACCGGCTCGGCCGGGTCCGATCCGGGGGACGACCAGGGATCCTCGGGGAACGGGCCCCGGAACGGGCCATCCCGCAACGCCAGCAAGAAACGCAACCGCCGCAAGAGGAGATAGCGCATGGAGTGGGTCGAAGTTCAGGGCAAGAGCGTCGACGTCGCCGTCGCCGCCGCCCTCGCCGAGCTCGGACTCGAATCGGCGGACGAGGCCACCATCGAGGTCATCCAGGAGCCCAAGAGCGGCTTCCTGGGCATCGGCGGGCAGGAGGCGATCGTCAAGGTCACCCGGAAGCCGCGGTCCAAGCGACGTCGCCGTCGGAGGGGCCGAGGGAAGGATCGGGACGGCGCCGGATCGGGCTCGAAGGCCGACACGGGCCAGGGCGACGGGTCCGGGCGCAACGGCGGGAGGCGCGGTCGTGGAGGCAAGCGATCGGACGGCAACGCCGGCGGTGCGTCGAGCGAGGAGCGACGAGCTTCCCGTCAGAAGCCGAAGCAACGGCAGGAACGAACGAAGGAGCCGGCGATGAACGACACGGAGAAGCCGAAGGCCGACATTAACGAGCAGGCCGAGATCGCCGTGGCGTTCCTGAAGGGACTCCTGGACGCCTTCGGCCTGGAAGGGGAGGTCACCTCGAGGGTCGACGACGACGTCCTCTTCCTGGACGTCGCCGGGGATCAGACCGAGGCCTTGGTGGGCCCGAAGGGCTCGGTGATGCATGCGGTGCTGGAGCTCACCCGGACGGTCATCCAACGGAAGACCTTCGGTGCGCCGAGGATGCGGATCGACATCGCGGGATACGCCCAACGTCGACGGGAAGCCCTGAAGATCTACACCACCAAGCTGGCGGAGAAGGCCATCGCCGAGGGCGGCGAGATCATGCTCGAGCCGATGAACGCCGCCGATCGTAAGGTGGTGCATGACACGGTGGCTGAGATCGAGGGCGTTCGGAGCTTCTCGGAGGGCGAAGAACCCCAGCGGGCCGTGGTCATCGCCGCCGAGGACCGGGCTGCGGAGCCCGCGGAGGAGCCCGCGGAGGAGACGCTCGACCACGGGGGAGCGACTGCCGACGAGGGGTGAGCCGCCCATGACGAACGAAGGGTCCGATGTTTCCCGTGGAACATCGGACCCGGTCGCGTCGGGGACCCACCTCACCGGAGCGGAGCGCCGGGGCCTGGATGCCGTCGGACGCTGGGCTCGGCTCCCGCATCTCCCGGCCGAGGGCCTCGCCCGGTACCGGCGCTGGCTGGCCGAGGAAGCGGCGCCGGCGGGCGGGATCGGCCCCAAGGAGGTCCCGCGTCTGTGGACTCGGCACCTGGTCGATGCCTTGACCTTCGCCGGTCCGCGGGATGTGGACGAACCGCGGCGGATCGTCGACGTCGGTACGGGGGTCGGACTGCCCGGGATCCCACTGGCGATGGCGTTCCCTCGCAGCGAGGTGGTGCTGGTGGATCGGGCGAGGCGTCGGGCCGACCTCGTTCGGCGGGCGGTACGGATCCTGGCCCTCGACAACGTGGTCGTGGTCGAGGGCGACGCGGGGGCCCTGGCCACCGCCGGGATCCGGCCCCACCTCATGACCTTCCGAGGGTCCCTCGGGGTTCCGGCCGCTGCCCGGCTGGCGGTCCAGGCGGTCGGGGACGGCGGGGCCGGGGTGCTGGGCCTGAGCCGACGGCCCGAGTCTCCGTCGCTCCCGGTCGTCGACGGCCTCGACGCCGACCTGGAGGTGGTGCGGGTACCCGAGGATGTCCTTGACTCGCCCGCCTGGCTCCTTAGGATACGCCCGCGACGGGATGTTCCCCGCCGCTCGTGATCCGAGGAGATGCTTCACCGTTGGAGCCTGCAACCATCGTCGCCATCGCCAACCAGAAGGGTGGAGTCGGCAAGTCCACGACCGCCATCAACCTCGGCGCGGGACTGGCGTTCCAAGGGGAGCGGGTGCTCATCGTCGATCTCGATCCTCAGGGCAACACGACCTCGGGCCTGGGGGTGGATCGAGGCGCCATCGAGTACTCGACCTACGACCTCCTCGTCGACGAGGTCGATGCCGCCGATGTGCTCGAACCGACGAGTGTTCGTGATCTCTTCGTGGTGCCGGCGACGATCGAGCTCGCCGGCGCCGAGATCGAACTGGTCTCGATGTTCTCCCGGGAGACCCGGCTCCGGACGGCCCTCAAGCCGCTGGTCGCCGACTACGACTTCGTGCTCATCGACTGTCCGCCCTCGTTGGGGTTGCTCACGGTCAATGGTCTGTCGGCGGCCCACGAGGTCCTGATCCCCATCCAGTGTGAGTACTACGCCCTCGAGGGGGTCAGTCAACTCATGCGCAACATCCAACTCGTCCGGCAGAACCTGAACCCTGAGCTTGAGGTCGAGGGTGTGGTGCTGACGATGTTCGACGGACGCACGACGCTCGCCACCGACGTGGTCGAGCAGGTGCGGGCCCACTTCGGCGAGCGTACCTACCGGACGGTGATCCCGCGGACGGTGCGGCTCTCGGAGGCGCCCTCCTACGGCGAGCCGATCGAGGCGTACGACCCGATGTCCCGAGGCGCCATCGCCTACCGGGAGCTGGCCCGGGAGTTCAGAAGGAGGCACGGCCATGACCAGGCAACGTAAGGCAGGGGCGAGGAAGGCGGGCCTGGGCCGAGGTTTGGATGCGTTGATCCCCACCGATCTCCCGGTGGCCGGGTTCGCCGAGATCCCGGTGGCGTCGGTTCGGCCCAACCCCCGTCAACCCCGCCGGACCTTCGACGATGCGGCATTGGAGGAACTCGCCGCATCCATCTCCGCCGTCGGGGTGTTGCAGCCCATCGTCGTCAGGGACGCCGGCGACGGGGCCTACGAGCTGGTGGCCGGCGAGCGCCGTCTCCGGGCGACGGCCTTGGCAGGCAACGCGACGATCCCGGCGATCATCCGCGGGGAGTCCGACGACGAGACGTCTCTCACGCAGGCCCTGATCGAGAACGTCCAACGGGAGGACCTGTCCCCTCTGGAGGAAGCCGCCGCCTATCGCCAGCTTCTGGAAGATTTTGGTATGACCCACGAGGAGGTCGCCAACCAGGTCGGGAAGAGCCGCAGCGCGGTCACCAACACGCTCCGGCTGCTCCAGCTCCCAGGGCCGGTGCAGGCGATGGTCGATGACGGGACCCTGAGCGCCGGGCACGCCAGGGCGCTCCTGGGGCTCGACGACGTCGCCTACACGATCCATATCGCCGAGCGAGCAGCGACCGAGGGGTGGTCGGTCCGACAGACCGAAGACGCGGTGCGGATGCGCAAGGCGAGTGAGGGCAAGCGGACCCGCCGGGAGCCGGCGGTGAGACCAGCGGCGATCATCGAGCTCGAGTCGAAACTGGCCGAACATCTGGGGACGAAGGTCGCCATCGACTACCGAGGCAGGGGCGGCAAGCTGGTGGTCCGCTTCTCCTCCCTCGACGATCTCGAGCGGATCTACCGACTCTTCTATCGCTGATCTCGAGATGACCCCTCGCGCCGCTGAGCCGGCGGCGTCTCGTGGAACCGGACGAGGGCACGGCCGGTGAGGATCCCCGTCGTTCCGTCGGGTTCGGGCACGGCGACCACGATGGCCGGTGAGCGGGTCTCCTTGAGGATGGGGGTGGCGCGTCCACCGACCGGGAGGGACAGCTCGGCGGCCACGGCGCCGGCCAGGGAGCGCCCGGCTTCGGAGGCACTGCGTTCGGAGGCGAAGGAGTAGACCCCCGGTCGGGGCTCGGCGACGAAGGACACCACCAAGGTGGCGTCGAGACGGTTGGCGCGACGCGCCCGCAGACGTTCGGTCGGTCGGGTGTCGATGCTGCGCGACAGGAGCGGGTAGGCCCCTCGCTCGGCGACGAAGCGGACGAGACCCAAGGCCGCGCGCCAGGTACTGGCAGATTCTTCCTCATCGGAGCACGCGGCATCCACGTAGATGCGGCTGCCGACGATCGTCGGTGGCAGGGTGTCGATCCACTCCCGCTCGCGGACGACCTCCCGGCCCGGCTTGTCGGTGGCCCGCCGCATGAGGGCCAACTCGGATGCGACGGCCGGGCCGGCGATGCCGTCCTCGGGCATCCGCCGGTTGTGCTGGAAATCCAACAGCGCTCGCAACGTGTCGTCACCGAAGATGCCATCGACCTTGCCCGCGTCGAACCCGAGGGCATTGAGTCGGCGCTGGAGCTCGGCGACGTCATCGCCTCGCATCATCGGGATCCGCCGGTACAGCAGCCGATCACCGAGCGAGAAGCCGGCGTCGACGAGCGATCGCCAGGTGTCGGGACCGACGATGCCATCGACCGGGAGCCCCTTCTTGCGTTGGAACGAGCGGACCGCAGCTTCCGTGGCGTCGCCGAAGAGCCCGACCTCGTCGTCGCCCGTCGGGTGCCCGAGGGCGGCGAGTCGATCCTGGATGTCGCGCACCGGTTCGCCGCGATCGCCGCGGTGGAAGAGCCTCACGCTCCCATGGTCCCACACGTGGTGCCGAAGCGGCGATCGTCGGGGCTTCGCGCCTGCACCGACATCCAGGATCGACCGCGCGGCGACGCTTCTGGTCTCAGCGGAGGAAGTCGGCGAGCTCCGTCTCGAGCTGTGCCTTCGAGCGGGCACCGACCAGACGCTTGACCTCCTGACCGTCCTGGAACACGATCAAGGTCGGGATGCTCATCACGCCGTACTGCATGGCGGTCGCCTGGTTCTCATCGACGTTGAGCTTCACCACCTTGAGCTTCCCGGCCTTCTCGGCGGCCAGTTCCTCGAGCGGGCGATCCATCATCTTGCATGGTCCACACCACTCGGCCCAGAAGTCGACGAGCGACGGAGTGGAATCGGCGACGATCTGGCTGAACGTGGCGTCGTCGGCGGTGACGGTGTTGGCGGACATGGGTTCCTCCTGCTGGTTCGTCGGGGTGGGGTTCACGGTGTGGCCGAGGTCAGGTCTGCTCGTCCAACCATCGCTCCGCATCGATCGCGGCCTGGCAGCCCATGCCGGCGGCGGTGACGGCTTGACGGTACGTGTGGTCGACCACATCCCCGGCGGCGAACACCCCCTCGACCGACGTTCGAGTCCCCTCGTGCACGACGATGTAGCCGGCATCGTCGAGGTCGAGCTGGTCGCCGAAGACACTCGTATTGGGGGTGTGGCCGATGGCCAGGAACAGGCCGTCGACGGCGAACTCGGTCTCCTCGCCCGTCTTGACGTTCTCCAGACGCAGTCCGGTGACCTCCTTGTCGCCGAGGACTTCCTGGACGGTCGTGTCCCAGATGACCTCGATCTTGGGATGGTCGAGGGCCCGGTGGGTCATGATCTTCGATGCCCGGAACTCGTCTCGACGATGGATGATCGTTACCTTCGAAGCGAACTTGGTGAGGAACAGGGCCTCCTCCATGGCGCTGTCACCGCCACCGACGACCGCCAGTTCCTTGTCCCGGAAGAAGAAACCGTCGCAGGTCGCGCACGCCGACACGCCGTAGCCACGGAGGCGTTCCTCGCCGGGCACGCCGAGCCACCGAGCGGACGCCCCCGTGGAGACGATCACGGACTCGGCGTGATAGAGGTCGTCGTTGACCCACACCTTGAACGGGTAGGCGCCGAAGTCGACCTGCGTGACGTCGGACGACACGATGCGGGTGCCGAACCGCTCGGCCTGCTTGCGCATGTTGTCCATCAGCTCGGGGCCCATGATGCCGTCGGGGAAGCCAGGGTAGTTCTCGACGTCGGTGGTCAACATGAGCTGGCCGCCGCGTTCCATGCCTTCGATCATCAAGGGGGCGAGATCCGCTCGGGCGGCGTAGATCGCTGCGGTGAGCCCGGCAGGGCCCGATCCGACGATGAGCACCTTCTCACACGAGTCCGTCATCGGTCACTCCTGGTTGTCTGCGGGGAAACGCTTGCTCCAGATGAACGCACCGGCGACGACGAATATGCCGCCAACGACGGCGTAGGCCACCTCCATCCCGATGAGGGCACCGAGGGCGCGGAACAGACCCACGATGACCCACAGGACGATGAGGAACGCGAGGGTCGTGACGACGAGGCCGAGGGCCGTCCAGGTCACCGCGTCGGCGACCCGATCCACCGTCATCCGGCGGATCTTGGCGGCGAGCTCTTCGAGGAAGCTCGCCAGCTGGGTCGCGTAGTCGTTGCGGTCGGTCATCGCCGCCGAGGTTAGCGGTCCGTCGACCCCTCAAGGGCCCGTGACGGAGCAGTCGCTCAGGTCGAGGGTGACGAGGCGTCCGGTTCCCACGATCTCGAGGAGGACCGTGTCGCCGCCGGCGGCGATCGGGGTGACCGAGATCGGCGAGCCGACAGCGTCGGCGAGCGCGGCCAAGCAGGCTTCCAGGTCGGCGCGGGCGATCGCGACGTCGAGGCCGGTCTCGCCGACCTCGACGGTCGTGGCGCCGTCCTGCTGGAGCGCGGAGAGCCGTTCGGTCGACAGGACCGGCACGACGTAGGTGTCGAGGGTCGGTTCGAGGGTGACCGGCTCGGCTTCTGCCCGGGCCCCGGTGGTCGTGGTGGCCGCCGTATCGCCCGACGAGAGCGTTTCGGGTGCGGCTTCGCTCATCTCGACGCCGCCGGCGGCGCTGTCGGCGGCTCGGTCCTCCGCCCCCTGGAACTCCTGGGTCGATGTGGTGGCGGTGACGACGACCTGGGCGAGGTCCTCGCTGGAACCACCCCCCGTGCCGCCGATGGCGACGAACGCCACGGCCACCGCGGCGACGCCGACGGCAGGAACGAGCCAGCGGATCCATCCCGGACCGGTGCGCCGGGCCGGTTGGGCCGCTGGAGGCCGATCGAAGCCGAGGTGGGTGCGGAGGGCCGATCGTAGTTCCGACCGTTCGGCGGCCGTCATGCGAGCGGGTTCGGTGGCGGCGAGGGCCGTCAGGGCTCGACGTTGCAGGTCGAGCTCGGCGGCCAGTTCGGGATCGGCGGCGAGGAGGGCTTCGGCTTCGGCGCGTTCGGGCCCCGTGAGCCGGCCCTCGGCCAGCGCGAGGATGAGGTCGAGGTGCTGTTCGTTCATGGTGTGCCTCTTGGATGCTCCGAACCGTCGCGGAGGTTCCCGAGGATCTCGGCGAGCCGTCTCCTGGCCCGGAAGAGCCGGCTCTTCACGGTTCCGGTCGGAACCTCGAGGATCTCGGCGGCCTGCTCGAGGGCGAGGCCCTCCATGTCGACGAGGACGATGGGGGCGCGGAACTCGGGGGAGAGCTCGGCGAGGGCGTCCTCGATGCTCGGTCGAAGATCGGCGGAAGCGAACCCTGCCTCCGCCGTGACGTCCACCGGATCGTGGTGTTCGGGGAGCGGGTCTGCTCGCCGGCGCTTCTGCTTGCGGAGGTGGTCGTAGCAGGTGTTCATCGCGACCCGGTGGAGCCAGGTGGAGAACGCGGCTTCGGCCTTGTAGCGATCCGCCTTGCGGAAGACGGTGAGGAACGTGTCCTGGGTGGCGTCGAGGGCGGCGTCACGGTCACGGAGCATGCGGAGACAGATCCCGAAGACCCGGTCCTCGTGCGCGGCCATCAGCTCGTCGAACGCGGCGACATCTCCGGTGAGGTACCTGGAGATGAGCTCGACGTCCTGGGCGGCGCGGTAGGTCACGGGGTGATTCTGTCCGAAATCAGCCCGTGAAGCGAGCTTCGGCGATCGTGGTGGAGTATCCGCCACGATCGTCGGGGGGGAGATCACGGAACCACAACAGCCAGACGCCGCCTTCCCGGTCGGGGAGACCGATGGTGGTCGTTCCCGGCAGCAGGATGCCGGTGGCGACGTTCTGCCATGCCTCGGGGTCGTCGGGTCGATCGTCGGACCAGCCGATGCGGTAGGCCGTGCCGCCGGTGCCGGTCACGAGGAGGCGGGTGGGGCTGCCATCGACCTCGAGTGTGAGGCCGACGCCGTTCTTGATCTCCCGGAGCGGTCGCGAGTACGACTCGGTGGTCCACACGGTGTCGGGGTCTCCGTCCACGACGTTGCCGACGAGGTCATCGAGCTCGGTGCCATCACCCAACGGGTCGTACACCGAGGGCCGGGACGGGAGGGTCACGCGTTGGACGACCTCGAGGTCACGGGTTCCGGCCGGCACCGATGGGGTGGGGGTCGGTTCGGCTTCCACCGGGTAGAGGAAGGGGGCGTTCGAGCGATCGCCGATCGCCAAGCCGGCCGCCGCGGTGGCGATGATCGTCATGGCGACGATCGCGAAGGCCACGCTCCACCGGATCATGCCGGTGGAGCGGTCACGGTCGTGGCCGGCGGTGAAGGGGATGCCGCGAAGGCCGGCGGCCAGTTGGGCCGCGTCCAGTTCGCCGCGTTCGGCTCGGTCGAGCACATCATCGAGGGTGGCGGGGAGACCCTCGACGACGTGGGAGGGTCGAACCGACGCTTCGGGGGTGCCGGTGACGGCCTCGCGCAGGACGCGGGCGAGGTCCCTCGTGTCGGTGTCGCGGGGCTCGGGGGTCCGTCCGAAACCGCCGAGTTTCGCCGGATGGGCGCGGGAGAAATGGATCGTCGAGGCGTCGATGGCGCCATGGATACCGCCGGCCGCGTGGAACGTCGCGAGACCATCGGCGAGACCCGCGGCGTTGGGGAGGAACTCCTCGACAGGGAGCGTTTCACCGGCGGCGAGTCGATCCGAGATGGAGACCGCCCCGTCCCATTCGCACGCGGCGTACGTGCCGTTGCCGTCGCTCCCGGCGGCGTAGACCTTCTGCACATGCTGGTGCGTCGTGGCCGCCGCTGCCCGGACCGGGGCGAGGAAGGTTTCGATCCGTTCGGGGGATGCATCGGGCGGGAGGAAGCGGATGAGGACGGGTCGGTCGAGTTGCTCGTCGGTGGCGAGCCATTCCTCGACGTCTCGGTCACGGCCGAGGCGAACGTTGAGGGAGTAGCGGTCGGGGAGGCGAGGGGGCATGGGTCCTCCTGCGGTGGTCGCTCAGCCGAACCGTAGGACGGTCAGGGGCTCGGGGAGGGTCACGTACCCCTCCGACACGTACAGGCCGATCGCGGCCCGGTTGTCGAGTTGGGTGTTCAGCAGGAGGGCCTTGGCACCTTGGGTGCGAGCGTTGCGGGCGGCGGCGCGTACCAGCGAGCGACCCATGCCGTTGCCTTGCCACGCGGGATCCACGGCGACCCGTTGGAGGTAGGAGATGGCATGGCCGTACCCGACGACGGCGTAGGCGATCGGCCGGGTCTCGTTGCCCCTGATGATGAGGACCTTCGTCTTGGCCGTGGCCCCGATGGCTTCGCCGAGCCCGTGCTCGTCGAACCGCCAGAAGTCGGGGAAGGCGGCCCGGTCGATGGCGAGCAGCGGCTCGAGGTCGGAGGGATCGCCTTCGACGACGAGATGGTCGGGGCTGGGTGGCGGCCCGGTGAGGTCGAGACGCATCAACGCGAGGGACAGGTGGTCGACGTAGCCGACGGCGGTCCACGGCCGTTTCGCCGACTGCGGCAGCGGGGGAGACAGGATGGCGGGGGCGCCGACGGCGAGGAGCCGTTCCGTGCATGCCTGCAGGAAGCCGGACCCGCCGCGGACGATGCGGAGGGACGCGTCGTCGACGACGTCGTTCCAGGGTCGGGCTTCTGCCCGGGCCCAGCCCCGGCGAAGTGTGAGTGGTCCTGGCCATGTTCCACGCTGGAACACTGGGAGGGGGCTCTCTGCGAGCGCCATGGTGCTTGCTCCTCGACTCCGAGCGCCCGCCAAGCGTACCTGCGGCTCGGAGGTGCGGGGCCGCCTGCGACAATGCGGCCATGCAGGTCGGGCTCTTCACGCATCCGTCGGCGGACGATCATCGCGGTCCACGGGGTCACCCGGAGCGACCCGAGCGACTGCGGGCGGTCATCGACGGGGTCGATGCCTCCGGGTTGACGGTGGTGCGCCGGTCGGCCTCCGAGGTGGATCTGGGAACGCTGGCGACCGTGCACGATCCGGGCTACATCAGGAGCATCGAGCGGTTCTGTGCAGCCGGGGGCGGGGCGCTGGACCCCGACACGTATGCGGTTCGGGCGACCTGGGAGGCGGCGTTGCGGGCTGCGGGCGCGGGTCTCGACGCGATCGAGCGGCTGTCGTCGGGGTTCGATGGATGCGCGTTCTCGGCGATGAGGCCACCGGGCCATCATGCCGAACGCGACCGGGCGATGGGGTTCTGCGTCTTCAACAACATCGCGGTCGCGGCCGCGACGTTGGTCGGATCGGGAGCGCGGGTCGCGATCGTCGATTGGGACGTTCATCACGGCAACGGCACCCAGCACACGTTCTACGACGATCCCCGGGTGCTGTACGTGTCGTTGCATCAGTTCCCGTTCTATCCGGGAACCGGCTGGCTCGACGAGACGGGTTCCGGTGCCGGGGAGGGCTTCACCGTGAACCTGCCGCTTCCGGCGGGGAGCGACGGGGCGGTCTACCGGGCGGCGTTCCACCACGTCGTGGTACCGGTGCTGGCGGAGTTCGCCCCGGACTGGGTGTTGATCTCCGCGGGATACGACGCACATCTGCGAGATCCGTTGGCGTCGATGCGGCTGGTGGCCGACGACTATCGGGCGATGGCCCAGGCGATCCGGGCGGTCGTCGCCGCCGATCGGATCGTGGCGTTCCTCGAGGGAGGCTACGACCTGACGGCGTTGACCGAGTCGGTGGCGGCGACGCTGCAGGGGGTGGCGGCGGGTCCGTCGGTGGGCATCGTGGCGGGGGAACCCGGCGGGGAGGCCGCCGAGGTACTGGCCCGGGCGGTGACGCTGTTCTCTCGCTGGTGGGAGCTGGGGTAGGAGACACCTCTCAAGCGCCGGACGAGGGGTGCCGATACCCGCGGGTACCCATGGAGACGACGACCCCGGGGGATGCCCACGTGCCCGAGAACGAACCACTGCCATCGCTCGACGAGCTGCTTCACAAGCTCATCTCCATCAACGGCTCCGACCTCCATCTGAAGGTCGGCTCTCCCCCGGCCTTCCGTATCGACGGGGTGCTGCACCTGTCGAACCTGGAGAAGCTGTCGCCCCAGGACACCGAGCGGTTCCTCGATGAGATCATGCCCCCGCGGATGCGCCCCGAGTTCGAAGCCACCAACGAGGCGGACTTCGCCTACGGGAAGGCGTCGCTGGGACGGTTCCGGGTCAACTGCTACCGCCAACGTGGCTCGATCAACGTGGTGGTGAGGGCGGTCCATCCCGCCAGTGGCGAGTTCTCCAGTTTGGGGCTGCCGTCGGTGGTGGAGCGCCTCGCCAACGAGCAGCGCGGCCTGATCCTGGTCACGGGCCCGACCGGGTCGGGGAAGACCACCACCGTGGGGGCGATCATCGACCACATCAACGCCAACCGGCGGGTGAACATCATCACGTTGGAGGATCCGATCGAGATCCTCCACCCCGACAAGTTGGCGATCGTGTCCCAACGTGAGGTGGGTGTCGATACGGCGTCGTTCCACGAGGGGTTGCGGCGCATCCTCCGTCAGGACCCGGACGTGATCTTCATCGGCGAGATGCGCGACGCCGAGACGGTGGAGGCGGCGCTGAAGGCGGCCGAGACCGGTCATCTCGTCCTGTCGACCCTGCACACCGGCGATGCTCCCGAGACGATCAGCAGGATCATCGAGTTCTTCCCGCCCTATCAGGAGCGTCAGGTGCGCCAGGTCCTGGCGATGTCGCTCAAAGGGGTCATCTCGCAGCGGCTGCTCCCCCGGGCGGATGGACAAGGCCGGGTTCCGGCCGTGGAGGTGCTCGTGAACACGGAGCGGGTCTTCGATCGGATCGTCGATCCCGAGCAGACCCACACGCTCCCGGAGGTCATCGCCGACGGGGACTTCTACGGCATGCAGACCTTCGATCAGGCCCTCATGAAGCTGTACGCGTCGGGAGAGGTGACGTTCCAGGACGCCCTGGTCCATGCCTCGGACGCCACCGATTTCAAGCTCGCTGCCCAGAACCGCGGCCTGATGAGCGCCTAGCTCCCGGGGGCGCCCCGACGCGCCCGATCGCAGCCGGTGGGGGTCGTCGCGGGTGGGCTAGCCTGCGGGTATGCCGGATTTCACCTGCCGAGACTGCGGCGCGTCCTTCTCGGTGCCGCTCGCGGTCGTCGAGCGGTACCCGGGCTGGACCCCGCGGCAGTGCCTGATGTGCCGGGACGCCGCTCGGGTGCCGTCGGCGAGTGGCGGACGGTCGGCGGCGACGTCGAGGCGATCGCGGCGGCCGCAGACCACCGACGAGGCGCTCGCTCGGCACGAAGGCGGTCCGACGACGGGGGTGTTCACCGACGGCGGTGCGTCTCCGAACCCGGGTCCGGGAGGGTGGGGCGCCGTGTACGTCGTCGACGACGAGATCGTCGCGGAGGCGTACGGTCACGAAGAGCAGACGACGAACAACCGGATGGAGCTCACGGCGCTGCTGCATGCCCTCGATCTCGTCCCCGAGGGCACCGCGGCGACCGTCTA
The DNA here is from genome assembly GCA_026985095.1 of Acidimicrobiia bacterium. Lineage (GTDB taxonomy): Bacteria > Actinomycetota > Acidimicrobiia > Spongiisociales > UBA5794 > JALSQW01. The sequence continues at coordinate 90,320 of JALSQW010000023.1, forward strand.
TTCGGATTCGAACCTGGCGGTCCGGACGATCAACGAATGGGCCGAGGGTTGGGAACGCCGCGGATGGAAGCGCAAGACCGGACCGGTGGAGAACCTCGACCTCGTGAAGGAGGTCTACGCGGGGTTCAAACGTCGGCCGGAGCTGAGGCTGCAGTGGATCAAGGCCCATGCCGGCTCTCGGTGGAACGAGTACGCCGATGCGTTGGCGAACCGGTGGAGGACCGAGTCGTGACCATCCCGGCTCGTCTCGAGGCGGTCCTCGCACCAGGTTCCGAGGCCCGGACCTTGGCCCGGTTGTTCGCCCAGCGTGGTCACGTGCTGTACCTGGTCGGAGGGTCGGTGCGGGACGCGTTGTTGGGTCGTGATCACGAGGACCTCGACTTCGCCACCGACGCCAGACCGGAGGAGATCGAGGAAGTCGTCTCGAGCTGGGCGGACGACCTGTACCTGGCCGGTCGCACCTTCGGGACGGTGGGGGCGATCAAGGACGGCAGGGTGATCGAGATCACGACGTTCCGGGCCGAGGTGTACCGCGACGACACCCGCAAGCCCCAGGTGACGTTCTCCGACGACATCGTCGAGGATCTGGGCCGCCGCGACTTCACCGTCAACGCGATGGCGATCGAGGTCCCGGCAGGTGACGGCGCTGCTCCGGCGATGATCGACCCGTTCGGTGGTCTCGTCGATCTGCATGAAAGCGTGTTGCGGACGCCGTTGGATCCGGAGATCTCCTTCGGTGACGACCCGTTGCGGATGCTGCGGCTCTTCCGTTTCGTCTCGACCTTGGGCTTCCGCCCCGACACCGCCGCGGTCGACGCCGTCCGGCGGATGCGCGATCGGCTGTCCATCGTCTCGCCCGAGCGGGTCAGGGATGAGTTCGACAAGCTGATGGTGGGCGAGTTCGTCGGACCGGCCTTGTGGGGCCTGGTGGAGACGGGCCTGGCCGAGGAGTTCATCCCGGAGGTGCCGGCGCTGGCCGTCGAGCAGGATCCGCAGCACCGTCACAAGGACGTCCTCGCCCACACGATCGCGGTGGTCGAGAAGTGCCCCCCGAAGTTGGAGCTGCGCCTCGCCGCCCTGTTCCACGACGTCGGGAAACCGTCCACCAGACGTTTCGAGGCCGGTGGGGTGACGTTCCACCATCACGAGGTGGTGGGGGCGAGGATGACCCGGAAGCGTCTGGAGGCGTTGCGGTACCCGAAGAAGGTCGTCGAGGCGGTGTCGGAGCTGGTGTACCTCCACATGCGGGCGCACACGTTCAAGATGGGCTGGACCGATTCGGCGGTGCGTCGGTACGTGCGGGATGCCGGGCCGTATCTCGAGGACCTCAACCGGCTGGTGCGATGCGACGTGACGACGGGGAACCGGAAGCTGGCCCGACAGATCGATCGGCGGATCGACGAGCTGGAGGAGCGGATCGCCGAACTGCGGAAGAAGGAGGAGCTGGAACGGCTCCGCCCACCGATCGACGGCAACGAGGTGATGGCGTACCTGGGGATCGAGCCGGGACCTCAGGTCGGTGAGATCATGCGGATGCTCCTCGAGCACCGGATCGAACACGGACCGTATTCCGAGGACGAGGCGTTCCGTCTGATCGATGCCTGGCGGGCGTCCCGGAGCTGACGGCCGAGATCAGCCCCGGCGGGTGTCCTTCCATGGCACATCCTTGTCGACCCGGGGTTCTCCGGGAAGGCCGAGCACCCGTTCTCCGATGATGTTGCGCATGATCTCCGAGGTGCCACCTTCGATCGAGTTGGCCCGGACCCGGAGGAACCGGCGGCGGATGTCGGTGCTGACGGCCTCGCCGGGTCGGGGTTGGATGAACTCGTAGGTGTCGTAGAGGGTCGCCTCGGGGCCCATCAGGTCGAGGGCGAGCTCGTAGATCTTCTTGTTCAGCTCGGCGTAGACGAGCTTGCCGGTGGAGCCCTCAGGTCCGGGGGTGCCCGCCTCCCGGTTCTGCTGGGCGCGGAGGTTGGTGAGCCGGGCGGCCTCGGCGGCGACCCAGAGGCGCATGACGTCGTCGGCGAGGCGGGGGTCGGGACGGCTGCGCCAGACGTCGACGAGGTCGGCGATGGAGCCCTCTCCGCGCTCGGCGACGTTGCCGCCGATGGCGACCCGTTCGTTCATGAGGGTGGTCATCGCGATCCGCCAGCCGTCGCCGAGGTCCCCGATGCGGTTGGCGTCCGGGATGCGGGCGTCGGTCATGTAGACCTCGTTGAACTCCGCTTCGCCGGTGATCTGCCGGAGCGGGCGGACCTCGACGCCGGGCGCCTTCATGTCGATGAGGAAGTAGGTGAGCCCCTTGTGTTTGGGTTGGTCGGGATCGGTGCGGGCGACGAGCATGCCCCACGACGCGATGTGGGCGACGGTGGTCCACACCTTCTGGCCGTTGACGATCCACTCGTCGCCGTCGCGGACCGCCCGGGTGGACAACCCGGCGAGGTCGGATCCGGCTCCCGGCTCGGAGAAGAGCTGACACCACACCTCTTCTCCGGTGAACATGGGTCGGAGGAAACGTCGCTTCTGTGCGTCGGTCCCGTGGGCGATGAGGACGGGGGCGCCCATGCCGTGGCCGAGGACGTCGAAGAAGCGGGGGCGATGCTCGGTGATGGCATCGAGGCGTTCGTCGACGCGATGCTGCAGGTGCGGTGGCAGGCCGAGACCGCCATAGCCTTCCGGGAACCACACCCACGCCAGGCCCAGGTCGTACTGGGCGCCCATGAAGTCGTACCGGTCCCCGTGGGGGTCGTGTTCGGCGACGAGCCGTTCGAGACGTTCGTCGATCAGGGCTTCTGCAGTGCGGTCTGCGATGTCGGCCATCGTCGCTCCTCCTCGTCGGCTGACCCTACCGGGTGTCGTCCTCCGTCGCGGCGCGGTCGTTCCCGTCGTCGCTGCTCGCCCGCTTCTCCAGATAGCGGACACCGGCGAGGGCGAGGACGATCGGGACGACGAACAACCCGATCTCGTCCCATCCGTACTGGTGGGCGATGATCCACGATGCCTCCATGGTGTGAGCTTGGACCGGCCGGCCTTCTCGCGCAAACCGGCCGGAGGAGGAGGGCCCGTGCCGAGCCGACACCGTGTCGGAACCGGTCAAGCTCCCGGCGGCCGGTGCCGATAGCGGAAGGGACCGGATGGGCCCGACCGGGCCGAACGAGTGTGAAGGAAGACGGATCGATGAAGCGCGCGCTGATCGCCGGCCTGGCGATGACGATCGCGGTCGCCGGTATGGCGATCCTCCCCGAGACCCATGCCGAAGCGGCGGGAACACCCGACATCTCCCTGTCGGTGGACGTCCCCGGCGAAACCCTCTACGGGGCGACCACGCCGGTGTCGCTGACGGTGACGAACGCGACGGCGACCAACGGCTACAACCTGTCGTTCCGGGCGGTGCTGCCGCCGGGGCTGACGGCCAGCGGGTTCTCCACGGCACCGACGAGGACGCTCACGAACCAGCCCGGAGCGGGCCAGACGACGCTCATCTGGGAGAACGTGGCCGACTCGATCGCCGGGACGACGGTCGCGGTGTCCTTCTCGGCGACCCACGCCACCGGCACCTACGACGTCGGCAACTCGATCACGATCGACGCCTCCGCCTACGTCAACACCGATCCCCGGACGGTCCCGGACTTCGACCCGACGACGGGTGTCGCCACCGGCGACTACACCGGTTGGGACACCGCTTCGGGATCCACGACGCTGATCCCCTTCGAGGTCACCAAGACCGAGCCGAACACCGAAGCCGAGCTGCTGCGCGGCGTGCACGACCACCAGACGCTGTACACGATCGTGGTGCAGAACAACTACGTGAACCCGACGGCATCGTTCCTGGTCGAGGACTGGATCCCCGCTGGGCTCGAGTTCCTGTCCTGCGGCACCGCCGACAACTCGACGACAGAGGAGTACCCGGGCGCGGGCCCGTTGAACCCCGGCAACGCCCCGGCGATCCCGTCGGGCACCCGCGAGGGCTGCGTCGATCCGACCTCGGTCGATACGGTCACGGTCGACCCCGACGGCGCCGGTCCGCTCCCCAACGCCGTCTACACACACGTCACGTGGACGGCAGCCACGTTGGCGGCGGCCTTCGGGACCGACACCCTCGCCGCCGGGCAGACCTTCACGTTGCACTACGTCGCCGGCATCCCGCGGTTCGCCAACACGACGACATGGCCGGCGGGGGCGCCGGCGGCGGCGTCGGGCCTGCAGGCCGCGAACCTCGACAACAACACCGGCCCGTCGACCGCAGAGACCGGGACCGAACAGTCGCTGACGAACCTGGCGCGCGCCACCGGCGACTACGACTCGCGAGGCACCTTCTCCACCGACGGCGACACGATGACCGTGACCGCCGAGGACGTCTCGATCCACAAGTCGGTCTCCGACACCACGATCGGCCAAGGCGACGTCGACACCTGGACCCTGCTCGTCGAGACGTCCGAGTACGTCGACAACCCGGCGATCGGGGCGACGAACGCCAACGCGATCGTCGTCACCGACACCGTCCCCGACGGGCTCTGTCCCCTCGGCGCGGGCAGCCCCGACGCCGAATGTCAGGATCCGGCATCGCCCAGCCATCCGTACACGTCGGCCACCGAGAACGCCGACGGGACCTGGACCCTGGTCTGGGACTTCGATTCGATCGCGGGCCTGGGCTCGATGAGCCGCTCCGACAGTCGCACGATCACGTTCCCGACCAAGGTCCGGCAGTTCTATCAGGAGAACGGGGCCGACGACACGCCGGTCCTGGCCGAGGACTCGTGGGAGAACACGGTGACGCTCACCGCGGTCGCCGACGGACGGAACGTGGCCGACGACTCGTCGGCGGGCCAGAGCGCCGGGCCGGTGGCCATCTCCAAGGAGGTGTCGGTCCCCGGGGCGGCCCCGTACGCCTGCGGTGACGGCAGCGCCATCGCCTGGGACCCGACGCAGGCGGGACCGTACGGTCCGGGGGATCGGGTCTGTTGGCGTCTCACCGTCACCTACCCGGGCGCGTTGGACACGGGTGGCTCGTCGATCGTCGACTTCCTCCCTGCGGGCTTCACCTACGAGTCCTACACGCTGGGGGTGAACAACACGGTCCCGGCGGGCGACGTCACCTTCGACGGCACCGGTGCGGCCGACGGACGGCTGGCCTGGTCGGTCGGAGCGTCCGGGTACGTCGATACGGCCCAGACACTGGAGTTGATCGTCTCGTCGACCATCACGGACGCCACCGCGGCGTCGTCGGCCGACCTGCCGCAGAACCTCATGAAGTTCACGTTCACGAACACCTCCGGTGACGTCTTCCAGCTCCGCGACGACGCAGACGCGTTGTGGGCCGAACCGGAGCTCACGCTCCTCAAGGGGGTCAGGGACGTCAACGACGGTGCCGTCAACGGTCCGGACGTCGACGGTGTCCAGATCGTCGAGGGCGACACCGTCACCTACCGCATCGACGTCACGAACACGGGAACCCGGGACGCGCTCGACGTGGTCCTGTGGGACGTGCTCCCCGCCGACTTCGACTGTTCGATGGTGTCGAACATCTCCGACGCCGGCGCATGCAACGCGACGCCGGATCCCGATCGCCTGGAGTGGCCGACGACGGGCATCGATGTCGCAGCCGGCACGAGCCGCACCCTCACGTACGACGTGACGGTCCCGGTCGGGACCGGCGCCTCGGGCGAGACGTTCATCAATCGTTCGGGGGTGGTCCGGTACGAGTCGGACGCCAACACCGGCGTCGGCGACCGCTTCGTGTACGTGCCGGCCGGGAACATCGACTCCGGCGCCCCGGCTGCGAACACGGCCGCCGCCGACGACACGTCGAGCGTCTTCACCGCCGACGCCACGATCGCCAAGACCCGCAGCACCGGGATCACCGAGACCGGCAACGCCGCCGCCGACGAGGCCACCATCGGCGAGGTCGTCTCCTACACGGTGACGGCGGTCATCCCCGAGGGCACGACCGTGCATGCGGCCACGATCACCGACGTCGTCGATACCGCCCGCCTCACCTATCTGAACGATGCCACGGCGACGCTGAACGGCGGGCTGCTGCCGGTCGGGTTCTTCCTCTCGGACGCCGGAGGAGCGATCACGCTGACGTTCCCCGACCCGTACACGAACGCGGCGGGGTCGGGTGACGACACCTTCGCCATCACCTTCTCGGCCCGGGTGTCGGACGTAGGGGGCAACGTCCGTTCGACGACGATCCCCAATACGGCGACCCTCCGCTGGGAGAGCGCCTCGGGCACCGTTCACACGAAGTCCTCCTCTGCCAGCACGAGGGTCGTCGAGCCGAACCTGACGGTCTCCAAGGCCTCGTCGGTCACCAACGTGCTGCCGGGCCAGATCGTCGACTACACGGTGACGGTCGCCAACCAGAACGGCGCCGACGTGTCCCCGGCCCACGAGGTGGTCGCGGTCGACACCCTCCCCGCGGACCTGTCGCCGGTGGACGGGGGCGGAACGCTCGTCCCCGACGGCGGCGCGGTCCCGCCCAGCGGAGGGATCTGGGACCTGACGACCCGCACCATCACCTGGACCCAGGCCGAGGTCGCCGGCCTCGGCACCATCGATCCGGGTTCGACGGTGGGGATCACCTACCAGGCCAAGGTGGCCGATTCGATCGTCACCAACGGCACGATGACCAACGACGTCGCGGTCACCGGCTCGTCCCTGTCGGGAACACCGACGGGCGAACGCGACGCGACCTCGCCCAACGGCGGTCCCGGAAGCGGCTACCAGGCGACGGACTCCAACACCGTGATCGCACCTCGCTCGTCGATCACCAAGTCGGTGGATCCGACCTCGGCGACCATCGGCGAGCCGATCCGCTACACCGTCGACGTGACGCTGCCCGCCAACGTCATCCAGTACGACGTGACCGTCATCGATCAGCTCCCGACCGGGATCCAGGTCCTGTCACCGGGCTACACCGTCTCCACGTCGTGTCAGGCGGCCGGGGGTGGGGCGTGCTCGCCGGACGTCACCGGCATCACCGAGCTGACACCCACCGGCGGTGACGTGGGATGGTTCCTGGGTGACCTGACGACCCCGTCGGCGGACGATCGGGTCGTGACGATCGTGTTCGACGCGTACGTCGACGACGCGGCTCCGGCGGTGTCGGGGGCGACGCTGACGAACTCGGTGAACGTCTACGGCAACCAGACCGACAAGCTGGGGACGATCACGGTCGTGCCCGACACCCCGAACTACGACGTCGTCGGAACTCCGGCGTCGGCGGGCGAGGGCATCGTCGAACCGCACATGACGATCGCCAAGCGGGTCCTCGACGGCGCCACCCCGGTGGTGTCCCGCCGGGCGCTGCCGGGTGAGACGCTGACGTACCAGGTGACGTTGACGAACACCGGCACGTCGGACGCGTACGACCTGACGATCACCGACACCCCCGACGCCCGTCTCCTCAACGCGGTCGTCGTGGACGGTACGTCGAACGGCGTGGCGTACACGGTCACCGACGGCGACCTGACCGACGGCACGCTGTCGTGGTCGATCGCCGGACCGATCGCTCCCGGCGGCGACGTGGTCATCACCTACACGGCGGACGTGTGGCCGGCGGTGGTCGGCGACGAGATCGTCGCCGGACCCGAGATCGTCAACACGGCGGACGTCCCGTCGTACTGGGGCGTTCCCGAGGCGACCCGGACGGCCAACCCGCAGTACCCGTACCGGAACTACGACGACGTCACGCCGTCGACGGCGAACGTGGAGCTGGACCTGGCGTCGATCGGTGACACCGTCTGGTTCGACGTCGACGCCGACGGTGTCATCGACGCCGGTGAACCGCGCCTCGGCGGTGTCGACGTGACCGTCACCTACCTCGGTCCCGACGGGGTCCTCGGCGGAGGGGACGATGAGGTGCATGTGACCACGACCGCTGCCGACGGAACGTACCTGGTCGACCGGCTCCCGGGTGGGAGCTACCAGGTCGTCGTCGATGCCGCCGATCTTCCCTCAGGGCTGACCCCCTCGTACGACCTCGACGGCGGCACGACCTCGCCCGACGGGGTCTGGCTCGGGTCCCTGGCCCAGGACGGCGTCGAACGGGACGTCGACTTCGGCTACACCGGGACCGGGTCCCTGGGCGACCGGGTGTGGTTCGACCGTGACGGCGACGGGGTTCTCGACGCCGACGAGCCGGGCATCGGTGGGGTCGACCTGACGGTCGTCTACGCCGGCTTCGACGGGGTGACGGGCACCGGCGACGACGTGACCTATGCGGTGACGACGGCCGCCGACGGCACCTGGGGTGTGCCGGATCTGCCGGCAGGCGACTACACGACGACGGTGAACCCCGCGACCTTGCCCACCGGCATGAGCGCCACCTACGACCTGGACGGCGGCACGGCGACGCCCGATGGGGTGGCGCCGGCGACGTTGGCGGCCGGTCAGGACCGATCCGACGTCGACTTCGGCTACCGGGGCTCGAGCTCGATCGGCGACACCGTCTGGCTCGACGCCGATCTCGACGGGGTGCAGGATCCGGGGGAGACGGGCATCGGTGGCGTCGCTGTGATCCTCACCTGGCCCGGACCCGATGGCGTCCTCGGCAACGGCGACGATGTGACCTTCACCGACACCACCGACGCCGCGGGGCTCTACGGGTTCGGGGGGCTCAACCCCGGCGACTATCGGGTGACGGTCGACACGGCGACCGTACCGGCCGGGTTGATCGCGACCTTCGACGAGAACGGCGGTCTCGATGACACGACCGTCGTGTCCCTGCCGGATGCGACGGACCATCTCACCGCCGACTTCGGGTACGGCGGGTCGGGCTCGATCGGTGATCGGGTGTGGTGGGACACCGACGGCGACGGCGTCGACGACGTCGGCGAGCCGGGGATCCAGGGCGTCGAGGTCCGCCTGACGTGGTACGGGCCCGACGGGATCGTCGGCACCGCCGACGACGTGGTCCAGACGCGGTTCACCGATGGTTCGGGCAGCTACCTGTTCGTCAACCTGCCGGCGGGTGATTTCGACGTCGACGTGGTGGGCGCGTTGCCCGGTGTCGCTGCCCCGACGTCGGAGCGGGACGCCACCTTGGACGGTTCGACGACGGTCACCTTGGCCACGGGTCAGGTCGTCATCGACGCCGACTTCGGCTACACGGGCGACAACACGGTCGGTGACCTCGTCTGGTTCGATCGCGACGGTGATGGTCTGCTCCAGGCAGGCGAGCCGGGCATCGCCGGTGTGACGCTCACCGTCACCTGGACGGGTCTCGACGGGACCTTCGGGACGGGTGACGACCTCATCTTCCCGGCGACCACCGACGCTGCCGGCGCCTATCTGGTCGAACGGCTTCCCGACGGCGACGTCCGGGTCGACGTCACCGGCGGTGTGCCGAGCGGGATGGCCCAGACCTTCGATGAGGACGGGGGCAACGACGCCACCTCGTCGATCGTGGGGTTGTCGGGCGGAGCCACCCACCTCACCGCCGACTTCGGGTACACGGGGACGGGATCGCTCGGCGACACGATCTGGTGGGACCTCGACGGCGACGGCGTCCAGGACGCCGGCGAGCCGGGCTTCCCCGGCGTCGACGTGACGGTCACATGGGCCGGTCCGGACGGTACGTTCGGCACCGGCGACGACGTGGCGACGGCGACCACCACTGCAGCCGGGGGCACCTACCTCGTCGAGCGGCTGGCGGCCGGCGCCTACCGAGTGGACGTGGACCGGGCCGACCTACCGGCCGACGTGGTGGCGACGGCCGATCCCGACGGCGGGTCGGACGACACGGCGACCGCCGCCCTCTCGGCAGGTGAGACGAACCTGATCCAGGACTTCGGCTACCGAGGTTCGGCCTCGCTGGGCGATCGGATCTGGTTCGACCTCGACGCCGACGGGACGCAGGACGCCGTCGAGCCGGGTGTGGCAGGGGTCGACCTCACCGTCACCTGGCCAGGTGCCGACGGGACGCTCGGCACCGGCGACGACGTGACCTTCACGGTGACGACCGACGCCGCGGGCCTCTACGGGGCTGCGGGTCTGGTGGCCGGAACCTATACGGTCCGCCTCGACCCGACCGAGTTGCCGCCGGGGACCGCCGCGTCGGTCGACGTCGACGGCGGCGATCCGGCGGTGAGCACGGCGGTGTTGGCGGCCGGTGAGGCGCGGACCGACGTGGACTTCGGTATCGTCGGGAACGCCTCGCTGTCGGGGACCGTGTGGAGCGACGTCGACGGCGACCAGGTGATCGACGCGGGTGAGTCCGGGGTTCCGCTGGTGACGGTGAACGTCACGTGGCATGGACCGTCCGGCGACGTGGTGCTGCCGATCGTCTCGGGCGCCGACGGCACCTGGTCGATGCCGAATCTGCCGCCGGGCGACTACACGGTGACGGTGGACGAGTCGACGATCCCCGCCGGAACCGTGTCGACGACACCGACGAGTCGAGACGTGACGTTGCCGCTGGGCGGCAGCGACGAGGTCGACTTCGGGATCGCCCGTCCGGCGAGCGTCGGGAGCGTGGTGTGGATCGACGGCGACGGCGACGGGACGATGGACGCCGACGAGGCCGGGATCCCGGGCGTGGTCGTCGAGCTGCTCGACGCCGACGGGGTGGTCGTGGCGGTGCAGACGACCGATGCTGCCGGCGGGTACCGGTTCGCCGGCGTCGTCCCGGGCACCTATACGGTGCGGGTGGTCGCCTCGACCGTGCCCGCAGGACTCGTGCAGACCTACGGCAAGGACGGGCTGCTCGACCTGAGCGTCGTCCAGCCACTGGTCGCCGGTGACAACGTGCTCGACGTGAACTTCGGGTTCCAGGAGCAGGCGCTCCCGAACACCGGTTTCGACGCCGCCCGGCTGATGCTGCTCGGGTTCCTGCTGGCGTTGTTCGGTGCGGCGGCGGTGGTCGTCACCCGGCCTCGCCGGGAGACGTGATCGACGACCGGCCGCCCGGCTGATGCATAGTTGGTCGCATATGCGTATATAGTCGCGCTATGATCACGGTGCCCGTTGCCATCGTCGGGGCCTCCGGGTACGCCGGCGGCGAGCTGATCCGACTCGTCGATGCCCATCCGGGGTTGGAGGCCGTGTACCTGGCAGCGAGGCGGGCCGCCGGGAAACCGCTCGGTGAGGTCCACCCCCAGCTTGGCGGCGGCGACCGGATCCTCTCCCCCTGGGACCCGGTCGCCGCCGCTTCCTCAGGAGCGAAGCTCGCGTTCCTCGCGCTTCCCCATGGCGCCTCGGCGGAGCCGGCGATGGAGCTGCTGGCGGCCGGGGTGGCCGTGGTCGATCTCGGGAGCGACTTCCGGCTCGATACCCCGGGGCGGTACGAGGAGGCTTACGGGTCGCCACATCCGTTCCCCGAGGAGCTGGGTCGATGGGCGTACGGCCTGCCTGAGCTGTTCCGGAACGACATCCTGGCCACCGATCGGGTCGCGGCACCGGGGTGCTATCCGACCTCGGCGGTGCTGGCGCTGGCGCCACTGGTGAAGGAGGGCCTGGTGGTGGGGGAGGGGATCATCGTCGATGCCAAGTCCGGCGCGTCGGGGGCGGGCCGGAGCATCGTCCCCGAGCTGTTGTACGGTGCCGTCGACGAGTCGGTGAAGGCGTACAACGTCCTTCGGCACCGGCATCAGCCCGAGATGGAACGGGCCCTCGAGATCGGTGGCGGTGTTGCCCGGGTCATGTTCACGCCGCACCTGGTGCCCATGCAGCGTGGGATCCTGTCGACCTGCTACGCCAAGACGGTGGCCGGGGTCGTCCTCGACGACCTGTTCGAGGCGCTGGACCGGACGTACGTCAAGGCGCCGTTCGTCGATGTGATCGCTCGGCCCCCCGAGACCCGGTGGGTGGTCGGCTCGAACCGCGCCCTGCTGTCGGTGGCGCTCGACCCCCGGTCGGGAGTGGCGGTGGTCATGTCGGCGATCGACAACCTCCTCAAGGGCGCTGCCGGCCAGGCGGTCCAGTGCGCCAACTTGATGGTGGGCTTCGACGAGGCCGAGGGCCTCCCGTCGACGGGGTGGATGCCGTGAGCGTCACCCGTCCCGTCGGCTTCCGGGCGGCGGGCGTCGCGGCGGGGATCAAGGAGGGCGGCGCCCGTGACGTCGCTCTGGTCGTCGCCGACGAGCCCGCCGCCGTCGCCGCGATGTTCACCGTCAACCGGGCCGCGGCCGCGCCGGTGACGATCAGCCGTGCCCACGTCGCCGCCGGGCCTACGGGTCGGGCGGTCGTGGTGAACTCGGGTTGCGCCAACGCCGGGACGGGTGAGCGGGGCCTCGCCGCCGCCGAGGCCATGGCGGCGGCCGTCGCCGACGCGGTGGGATGCGAGCCGACCGATGTCGTCGTCTGTTCGACCGGTCCGATCGGCACGTACCTGCCGGAGGACCGGATCGCGGAGGGGATCCGTTCCGCCGCCGCGGTCCTGGGGGACGACGAGGCGTCGGGCGTCGCCGCCGCGGAGGCGATCATGACCACCGACACGGTGCCCAAGACCACCGTCGTGGTCGGCGACGGGTTCGTAGTCGGCGGCATGGCGAAGGGTGCGGGCATGGTCAGGCCCGACATGGCCACGATGCTCGCGGTGCTGACCACCGACGCCGTCGTCGACCCGGAGGTGCTCGACGAGGCGTTGCGCACCGCCGTGGATCGGTCGTTCCATGCCCTCGACATCGACGGCTGCGCGTCGACGAACGACACGGTGGCGGTACTCGCCTCCGGGGGCTCGGGGATCCGACCGGACCCGGTGGAGTTCATCGGGGCCTTGACCGCCGCGTGTGTGCACCTCGAGGAGCAACTCGCCGCCGACGCCGAGGGAGCGAGTCGGGTGGTGGTGATCGAGGTGACGGGTGCCCCCGACGACGCCACCGCCAGGGAGGCCGGTCGGGCGATGGCCGACTCGGCGCTGGTGCGATCCGCGTTCTACGGCGGCGACCCCAACTGGGGTCGGTTGTTGGGCGCCCTCGGGGCGAGCCCGGTCGAGTTCGATCCGACCCGGTTCTCGGTGTGGTTCGCCGGGGTGCAGGTGGCCGCCGACGGGGAGCCGGTCGCCTACGACGAGACGGCGCTCCTGGAGGTCCTGGCCGGCGGGAACTTCGACGTCCGGGTCGACCTGGGAGCGGGGACCGCGGCCGTCCCGGTGATCACGACCGACCTGACGCCCGACTACGTGCGCTTCAACGGGGAGCGCTCATGAGCACCGGCCACACCTCTCCGAACCCGGCGAAGTCGAGGATCGCCACGTCGATGGGCAAGGCCCGCATCTTCTCCGAGGCGCTGCCGTTCATCAAGGCGTACCGAGGCAAGACGGTGGTGATCAAGTACGGCGGCTCGGCGATGGTGGACGACGCGTTGCGGAACACGTTCGCCGACGACGTCGCGATGCTGCACTACGTGGGGATCGACCCGGTGATCGTGCACGGGGGCGGGCCGCACATCTCCCGGGCGATGGGTCAGCAGGGGATCGAGCCACAGTGGATCGACGGCCTGCGGGTGACCGATGCCGACACGATCCGGGTCGTCCAGGCGACACTGGCGGGCGAGATCAACCCCGATATCGTCCGGCTCGTCAACGCCCACGGTTCGGTGGCGACCGGCGTGAGCGGCCTGGACGGGAACCTGTTCGTCGCCCGGCCTCGCGATGAGCGCTTGGGGTTCGTGGGGGACATCGCCAAGGTGGATCCGGGGATCATCGAGAGCCTCCAGAGCCAGGGCTACGTGCCGGTGGTGGCGCCGCTGGCGAGGGGTGAGGACGGTCGCACCTACAACCTGAACGCCGACACCGCCGCCGGCGCCTTGGCCGCGGCCCTGGGCGCCGCGAAGCTCGTCTACCTGACCGACGTCGAGGGTCTGTACCGGGACCTGGGTGACGAGGACAGCCTCATCTCACGGATCGACCTGGCCGGGTTGCGGGAGCTGGTGACATCGGGGTCGGTGTCGGCGGGGATGCTGCCGAAGCTGGCGTCGTGCGTCGAGGCGCTCGAGGCAGGCGTGGCCCAGGCCCACATCCTCGACGGTCGGGTGCAGCACGCGTTGCTGCTCGAGATCTTCACCCCCGAGGGGATCGGCACGATGGTCACGATGGGAGAGGCGTGATGCGGGACACGACGACCTCCGAGGCGCGGCGTCGCATGGTGCGCCGGCTCCTGACGACGAGACGGATCCGCAGCCAGAGCGAGCTTCGCGATCTGCTCGCCGTCGCCGGCTACCGGGTGACCCAGGCCACGGTGTCGCGTGACCTGGGGGCGGTCGGTGCTCGCAAGGTGCGTGATCCCGACGACGGCGAGGGTCGGTACGAGCTGGCGGAGGAGGTCGATCAGGCGAACGAGCTCGACGCATTGCGTCAGGCCATCGACGAGTACGTGGCGACGGTCCGGGTGTCGGGCAACCTGGTGGTGATCAAGGTCCCGCCGGGGGCGGCGCATCTGGTGGCGAGCCGTATGGACGCCGTGGGATTGTCCGGGGTGCTGGGCACCGTCGCCGGAGACGACACGCTGCTGGTCGTCGCAGACGAGGAGATCGGAGGCGCGGCGGTGGCCGCGATGATCGAGCGAGGAGTGCGGCCGTGAGCAAGGGTGAGATCAAGAAGGTGGTCCTGGCCTACAGCGGGGGGTTGGACACGTCGGTGATCCTGCGGTGGATCATCGAGGAGTACGGCGCCGAGGTGGTCGCCTACACCGCCGATGTGGGCCAGGGCGAGGAGGTGGAGGAGGCTCGGGTCAAGGCCCTCGAGACCGGGGCCGTCGAAGCGATCGCCGAGGATGTGCGGGAGGAGTTCGTCGCCGACTACGTGTTCCCTGCGATCCGGGCGTCGGCGTTGTACGAGGGCTACTACCTGATGGGGACGTCCCTGGCCCGCCCGTTGATCGCCAAGGGGCTGGTTCGGGCCGCGGAGGCGACCGGCGCGGATGCGATCGCTCACGGAGCGACGGGGAAGGGCAACGACCAGGTCCGTTTCGAGCTGGCGGCGTACGCGCTGAAGCCCGACATCAAGGTGGTGGCCCCGTGGCGGGAGTGGGACCTGAAGGGTCGAGCGGACCTGATCGCGTACGCCGAACGTCATGGGATCCCGGTGCCGGTGACCGCGGACAAGCCCTATTCGACCGACGCCAACCTGCTGCACATCTCCTACGAGGGAGGTGTCCTGGAGGACCCGTGGATGGGACCTCCGCCGGGGATGTTCAAGATGACGACCGACCCGGAGGCTGCTCCCGACACCCCGGAGGTGGTGACCGTCGGGTTCCATGCCGGGAGCCCGGTGTCGGTGAACGGAGTGGAGATGGATCCGGTCACGCTGCTGGCGACGCTCAACGACATGGGCGGCCGCCACGGGGTGGGCCGGATCGACATCGTGGAGAACCGGTTCGTGGGGATGAAGAGCCGGGGGGTGTACGAGACACCGGGCGGGACGATCCTCTATCACGCCCATCGGGCGGTGGAGTCACTGACCTTGGACCGGGAGGTCATGCATCTACGTGACGAGCTGTCGGATCGGTACGCCGAGATGGTGTACAACGGGTTCTGGTTCTCACCGGAGCGGGAGGCGTTGCAGGCGTTCATGGACGATGTCCAGCAGCGAGTCAGCGGTGAGGCCCGGTTGAAGCTGTTCAAGGGCCAGGCGGTGGTGGAGGGCCGCCGGTCGGACACCCATGGCCTGTACGACGAGGCGACGGTGACCTTCGAGGCCGACGAGGTGTACGACCAGTCCGACGCCACCGGGTTCATCCGTCTTCAGTCGTTGCGACTGCGGACGTTCGCCGAGCGGCGCCTGGGCGAGGGCGAGTGACCGTAGGCTTGACGGCACCCGATGGGGAGGTTTCGGAGCGATGACGTTGTGGGGTGGGAGGTTCACGGAACCGCCCGACGACACGCTGTGGCGGTTCACGACCGATCCTTCCGATCGGCGCTTGTTGACCGAGGACGTCGCCGGATCGATCGCGCATGTGGAGATGCTCGGTGAGGTCGGGTTGCTTCCCGACGAGGACGTCACGGTGCTGGTGGAGGGTCTGAAGCGGATCCTCGACGACGCGAACGAGGGCCGGTTCGAGTTCGTCGACACCGACGAGGACGTGCATACCGCGGTGGAGCGGCGTCTGGGGGAGCTGGTGGGACCGGTGGCTGGGAAGCTCCATACGGGGCGATCCCGGAACGATCAGGTCTGTCTCGACCTGCGTCTGTACCTGCGACGAGCGTGTGACCGCCGGATCGATCAGCTCCACGATCTGGTGGCGGTGCTGGTGGCGAAGGCCGAGGAGGTCGAGGAGACGGTGGTCGCCGCCTATACGCATCTGCAGCAGGCGCAAGCGGTGCCGCTGGCGCATCATCTGTTGGCGTATGCCTGGATGTTGTTGCGCGACGCGGAGCGGTTCCGGGATGCGAAGGACCGGATCGACGTGTCGCCCTTGGGGGCGGGAGCGGCCGCGGGTTCCAGCTTGCCGCTCGATCCGCGGGAGGTGGCGGACCGCCTGAAGTTCTCCGGGGTGTTCGACAACAGCCTGGATGCGGTCGGTTCGCGCGATTTCGTCGCTGAGTTCGCGTTCGCCTGCGCCCAGACCCTGGTGACCGTATCGCGGCTGTCCGAGGAACTGGTGGTGTGGGCGACCGAGGAGTTCGGGTGGGTGCGCTTCGCGGACCGGTACACGACCGGTTCGTCGGCCTTGCCCCAGAAGAAGAATCCCGACATCGCGGAGCTGGCCCGGGGGAAGGCGGCGACGGTGATCGGTGACGTGACGGCGTTGCTGGCGTTGCAGAAGGGCTTGCCGCTGGCCTACAACCGGGATCTGCAGGAGGACAAGCGGGCGGTGTTCCATGCCGACGACACGGTGACCGAGGCGCTGGCGGCGTTGTCGGGGATGGTCGCGACGGCCCGGTTCGATCCGCCTCCACCGTCGCCATGGGTGACGGCGCTGGATCTGGCCGAGGCGCTGGTGGCGAGGGGGGTTCCGTTCCGGGAGGCTCATGGAGCGGTGGGGAGCCTGGTGGCCCGCCTGTGGGCGGAGGGTCGGACGCTGGCCGAGGTGACGGCGGGAGAGCTGGAGGGAACGCATCCTCGCTTCGTTCCCGAGGATCTGGAGCTGGTCGATCCTCGCGTCTCGGTGGAGGCTCGGCGGACGGCGGGCGGGGGGAGCTGGTCGTCGGTGGCGGACCAGATGCGCCGATTGCGAGAGATCTTGGGTTCGCGCTGATCAGCCGTCGCGGCTGCCGCCGTCGTGGCCGTCCCGGGTGCCGCCGTCGTGGCCGTGCCGTCCGCCCGAGTCGGTGACGCCGTTCCCGTCGGTCAGGGGGGAGCCGTCGTCGGTGGTCCCGGGCATCTCGTCGGTCATGGGGGAGCCGTCGTCGGTGGTCCCGGGCATCTGGTCGGTGATCGTGCCGTCGGTGATCGTGTCGTGGGGCGGGTCGCTGCGGCCGCCGCCAGGTCCGTCGCCGTCGGCGTCGCGGTGGGGGCCTTGGTCGGGGGGCCTCGAGTCCCGGTCCATCCGGTCGGTCATGTCCATCCACCGGTCCCTGAGGTCGGGTGGGTCACCGGCGTCGGTGATGGCCCGGTCGGCCTCGTCGAGGACGACCACGATGTCGGTGACGGGGCGATCGCGGTCGTGCATGCGTTCGGCCTCGTCGAGGCGATGACGGGCGACGATGGTGGGGTCGATGACGGCCCGGAGCTCCTCGGTCATCTGCTTGACCGGATAGAGGGGGTCGCCGGGGAGGCTGCTCTCGGCGGCGACGGCGACCGCGGCGGGGGTGAAGACGGTGGCCGCGGCGACGAGAGCGGCGAGGCGCGTCCGCCATCTGGCGGTGGTCGGCATGGTGACGGGTGTCGCGGCCGGTGCCTCCTTCATGGCCGACGCGATGGCGGCGAGCTGGCGCCGGCGCGTCTGGCTGTTCATCTCGATCCGGTACGCCGATCTGAGCCGGTCCGCGAGGTCTCGGTGCTCGTGTTTCATCGTTCCTCCGCCTCTTGAGACGCCGGAGGGCCTGCAGATCCGACGGGGGCCAGCGATCTTCTCAGGTGGCGTTCGGCGCGGGCGGCCGCGGCGTACACGGCGGCCCGGTTGGTGCCGACGATCCCGGCGATCTCGGCGCCGGAGAAGCCGAGCACGTGCTTGAGGACGATGATGCTGCGTTGCCGCTCGGTGAGTTCGGCCATGGCGGCGTCGAGCTCGGGATCGATCCCGAGGTCCGGTTCGATGCCGGTCGTGGGAGGGTCGGGCAGGTCTGCGGTGGGCTGTTCGGGGTGACGCGCGCGGCGACGGACCTCATCGAGGCAGTTGAATCGGACGGCCCGGTAGAGCCAGGAGCGGAGGGACCGCCCGTCGCCTCGGAAGGAAGAGGACGTGCGGGCGAGTTCGAGGAACGCCTGTTGGACGGCGTCCTCGGCGGCTTGCCGGTCGCGGAGCGTCCCATAGGCGTACGAGACCAGACCGTCGGCCATGATGCGATGGAGATCCGAGAACGCCCGTTCGGAGCGTTCCCGGATCCCATCGACCAGATGGTCGAGGTCGGGCGGGGGAGGTGCCACCTCGGAACGGTAGCGTTCCGCCCTATCGGTCCCAGCGACCCTGGTGGTCATCGCTGCGGTGGTCCATGTCCCGGTCGCGGGCCTGGTCATGGTCGCAGTCGAGGTCGGTTCTCCGGTCGGCCACGACGCAGTCGCGGGGATCGTCTCCGGAGGCGTGGTGGTCGGCTCGCCGGTCGGTGACCCGATCCCGGATCATGTCGCGGATGGGGTCGGCCACGTCGCGGGCCCGGTCGACGACCCGGTCGCGGACCTGGTCGCGGACCTGGTCCATCTCGCGGTCGCGGACGGCGTCGCGGATGGGGTCGGCCACGTCGCGGGCCCGGTCGACGACGGCGTGGGCGGCGTCCCGGACCGTCCATCCCCACGCGGTGCGGAGCTGGCGCATGACACGGGCGACGATCGGGTCGATGTCCTGGCCGTGCGCGACCGTGGCGACCTGGCCCTGGACGTCGGCGACGGGTCCCGTCCCGGCCCACGCCACCGCGGCGGTGGCGGAGAGTGCGACGACGGTGGCCCCGATGATGAGCAGACGCCTCATGGTGCTTCCTCCTTGTTCGGCGTGCTTCATCGGTCAAGACGCCGCGACCGCCGCCGATCCGACGGGGTGATCGGGGAGGTCGCTCAGGCGGCCAGTTCGAGATCCGCCACGACCTCGACGTCGAGGCCGACGTCGGCGAACCAGGCGACCAGCTCTTCGTCGGACATGTGCATCGGTTCCATACCCATGAAGGTACCCGGGAGGTGTGACAGGAACGACGGAGCGGCCGCCGAGTAGCCTCGGACGCATGAGCGGGCTCGAACGTCTCCGGGAGTTCCACCGGTCGGTCGACGGTGAGGTGCCGGCGATGCCCACGGTTCCCGATCGAGAGACCTTGGAGCTGCGACGGGCCTTGATCGCCGAGGAATGCGAAGAGGTGATCGAGGCGATCGACCTGCTGGCGGCCCAGCCGACCGACGAGCGGCTGGCGGCACTGGCGCACGAGCTCGCGGACCTGCTGTACGTGACGTACGGGACGTTCGTCGTCGCCGGGATCGACGCCGATGCGGTCATGGCGGAGGTCCACCGCGCCAACATGCGGAAGGTCTCGGGCCCTCGTCGGGCGGACGGCAAGCAGCTCAAGCCGGAGGGGTGGGAGCCGCCCGACGTTCGACGCGTGCTTTTCGGCCCTGACGCGGCGCTGTGACGGTCCGATAGAGTCCCTCCCATGGAACTGACACGCCACGAGGACACCAAGCCGTTCGAGTTCGCCGAGTTCGTGATCCGGGAGCTGAGCCCGGCGTCGTTCGAAGAGGGCTCCATCGCCGAGATCACGGTCCCGATCGGCGCTGATCGTCCCGCCCGGGTGAACCAGAAGCGTCATCGGATCTACGTGGGGATCGCCGGAGACGTGGAGTTCCAGGTCGGCAGTGAGACGGTTCATGTCCGTCCGGGGGATCTCCTGCGCATCGACGAAGGGGAGGAGTACGGGTTCCACAACGGCGGATACGAGGAGGCCAAGCTCCTCCTCATCCGCATGCCGGGACCGTCGCTCCCCGAGAACTACTGACCGGGTCCCGACCCGGCACGTGTGGCGGGTCCGGCGAGCCTCCGTCGGCCCTGAGACGGCCGGGCACCGAGGCCGCCGATGGCGCGCCGTTCAGCCGGCCGGTGCCCTCCTTCGATCGGCTCTCCACCGCGCATACCGATGGGGCCGGCCGAGCGGGCTGCCGGGTGCGCTAGCGTCATGGCGCTCATGACGGTGGAGTTCGCCCTGTTCGACGTGGGTGGCGTGATCGTGTTCACGCCCTTCGAGCTGGCGGCGCGTCTGGAGCGCCGCCGGGGACTGGAGCCCGGCACCCTCGAGCTGTACGGGCCGTTCGCTCCGGAGAGGGATCCCGAATGGGGTCGGATCCTGGCCGGCGAGATCGGCGAGACCGCCTACTGGCGGCGCCATGCGCAGCGGCTGGCGCCCCTGCTGGGGCTGGAGGGACCCGACCCGACCCGTGCCCTGATCGCCGAGCTGTTCGCGGGGGACGAGACCGACGTGGTGCGCCCGGAGCTGGAGGCGGCTCTCGACGAGCTGCAGGCCCACGGGATCCGCACCGGGGTCCTGTCGAACCACCTGACCATGTTCCACCGGCCCGACGCCATCGCCGGCGTGCTGGCCCGTTTCGATCCGGTCATCGACCTGTCCGACGCCGCGGTGCGCAAGCCCGACCCGGCGGCCTTCACCGCCGCCGCCGACCGGCTGGGAGTGACCGATCCGTCGCGGGTGCTGCTGGTCGACGACCAGCCCGCCCATGTGGCCGGTGCCCGGTCCGCGGGACTGTCTGCGATCCGGTTCGATCCGACTCGCCCAGCCGAGTCCTTCGAGGAGCTGGTGACGCTGGCGTGTCGGTGATCGTCGCCGACCGGGCCCATCGAAGGGGACACCGAGCTCGATCGTTCAGGGTCGGTGCCCGTCGGGCGCGGCGAGCTGCGCGCGGAGTCGGCCGAGGAGCTCGTCGGTGATCGGGGCGCCCCTGTCCTCCTCGATCGCCATGGCCACTGCCCCCACGGCACCGCTCACCGTCTCGACGATCGTCGTCGCGGGCCACGTGGCGCGAAGGCGATCGACGACTCTCCGGTTGATCGGTGGGGACAGGACGATCACCGAACCGGCGAGCACCACGACCGGTGGCGGTTCTTCGACGACGGCCGACGCCATGTCGACCAGCTCGTCCACGGCGGCGGCGACGATCTCCTGAGCGACCGGATCTCCGTTGTCGGCGGCGTCGGTGACCTCAAGGGCGATGCGGCCCAACGCAGCCGGTGGGCGACCGTGGACGGCAGCGACGATCTTCGAGCTCGTCCGCTCGCCCGTCGATGGGTCGATGGCGAGCGCATCGCACACCCTCCCGAGCAGGGTCGTCTCCGGGCCTCGTCGGTCGGCGGCCCGGAGCGCGGCACGAACCCCGGCGAGGCCGAGCCACACGGCGGAGCCTTCGTCGCCGACGAGCCAGCCGTGCCCTCCGGCGCGCATGTGGATCCGGTGATCGGCGATGGCCGCCGCGACGGATCCGGTGCCTGCCACGAGGACGACGCCGTCGGGAGCCGTGGTGCCGGCACGGTAGGCGGCGAGGATGTCCGGGACGACGTGTGGCGCGCCGCGCAGGCCGACGCGGGTCCATGCGCCGGTGATCTCGGCAACGAGGTCCGGACGTGCCGAGGCGGGCCCGGCGACCGCGACGATCCCGCCCTCGACGGAACCCGCGGGCATCCCGTCGAAGGCGTCGGCGAGGGCGGTCGCCACGGCCTCGGACGCCGTGGCGTCACCCGACCACAGGTTCGCCCCCGGTCCGAGGCCCCGGCCGACGATCCGCCCGTCGCCGGTCGAGACGAGAGCCCGCGTTCGGGTTCCGCCGGCGTCGACCCCGACGAAGAGAGTTGACAGCGTTCGTGGTCTGAAAGTATCTTTCATCTTCGATGGCTCACTGTAATAACATTCCACTGTCGGCCTGGGTGACCCTGGCGGGAGGACCGAGCTGATGTGGCTCGCCGCTCCCGACGGGGACGGCGCCCCGGCCGACCCGCTCGTGACCATCCGCGCGATTCTGCCATCGCTGTCGCCGGCCGAGCGCCGCGTGGCCGATTGGGTGCTCGGTCACCCCGCCGACGTGGTCGCGCTGAGCATCTCCGCGATGGCCGACGGCGCCGGGACGTCGGAGGCCACCGTCGTACGGTTCTGCCAGAAGGCCGGCTTCACCGGCTACCCCGACCTACGGCTCGCGCTGGCGTCGCGCCTGGGTCGGTCCGTCGCCCGGGGACGCACCGATCACCTGATGGGATTCGACATCGACCCGGACGATTCGTTGGCCGACATCGTGGCCAAGGTCGGCTCGTTGGATGCCCAAGCCATCCGCGACACCGTCGACCAGCTCGACCTCGACCAGCTTGGCCGGGTCGTCGACGTGCTGGTCTCCGCCCATCGGATCGAACTGGTCGGCGTCGGAGCATCGGGACTCGTCGCCGCCGACCTCGAGCAGAAGCTCCGGCGGATCGGCATGATGGTCTCTCGTTCCCTCGACGCCCATGCCGCGCTGACCGCGGCCGCGGTCCTCGGCACCGACGCCGTCTGCGTCGGCATCAGTCACAGCGGCGAGACCATCGACGTCATCGAGCCGATCGAGCTGGCCAAGGCCCGAGGCGTCCCCACCGTCGCCATCACCAACCATCCACGATCGACCCTGGCGACCATCGTCGACCACGTCCTGACCACCGCCGCCCGCGACTCGGTCTTCCGGGCAGGGGCGATGGCGAGCCGCTCTGCCCAGCTCACGGTCATCGACAGCATCTACCTGGCGGTGGCACAACGCAACTACGACCAGGCCCTCGAGGCGCTCGATCTGACGTCTGAGGCCGTGAAGGGCCGCCGAACACGGGCCCGGAGGATCAGGTGAACAACGGAGACCTCGTCGTTCGGGTCGACTCGGTCACCGAGGCCCGCAACCCGCATACCATCGGCATCGATACCGCATCGACCGTCGAGATCCTGGCGTTGCTCAACGACGAAGACGCCCGGGTCGCGCCCGCGGTGCGCCGGGCGTTGCCGCAGGTCGCCGCCGTGGTCGACGCGGCGATCGATCGGTACACGGACGGCGGAAGGATCCACTACTTCGGGGCCGGAACCTCGGGGCGGATCGGCGCGCTGGACGCCGCCGAGCTCCCCCCCACGTTCTCGATCGATCCGCATCGTGTCGTCGCCCACCGCCCGACCACCGGCAACGGCGGGGAAGAGGCCTCGGAGGCGTCCGAGGACGATGCCGACCTGGGTCGCGCCCACGCCGCCGAGGTGACCGCCGACGATCTCGTGATCGGGCTGACCGCCAGCGGCCGGACGCCTTACGTGCAGGGCGCCCTGGAGGTTGCCAAGGCTGCGGGAGCGCTGACCGTCCTCGTCAGCTCCCGGCCCGATGGCCCCATCGCCGAGCTCGTGGACATCCACGTCTTCGCCGACACGGGACCCGAGGCCATCGCGGGCTCCACCCGATTGAAGGCCGGGACGGCCCAGAAGCTCATCCTCAACGGCTTCTCGACCGCGCTCATGATCCGACTGGGGAAGACCTACTCCAACCTGATGGTCGACGTCCATCCGTCGAACGGCAAGCTGCGGGGCCGGGTCCTGGCGATCCTCGAGGAAGCCTCCGGTCTCCCCGAACAGCGTTGTGCTCGCGTGCTCGAACAGGCGGGGGGCGACACCCGAACGGCACTGGTCGCGCTTCTCGCCGAGGTCGACGTCGACGACGCCCGGGCCGCGCTCGCCTCCTCCGGTGGCCACGTACGCCGCGCGATCGTCGACCTCGGCGAGGGCCCGTCCCGCGACAGATCTCAACCACGCACACCAGACAGCTCGACGAGGGAGGAAGAGCATGAGACCGCATGACACGAGACACCGGCTGTGGTTGCCGGCGCTGATCGCAGTCCTCGCCCTGGTGGCGGCGGCATGCAGTGGAGGCGCCACCGATACCACATCGGCCGCCGGATCCACCGCGACCACCCAAGCCGGTGGTGCGACCACCACGACGGGAGGGTCCACGGCCGGCACCGAAGCGCCCATGGAGGACGTCACCTTGACGGTGTGGTCGTGGCGACCCGAGGACGAGGACGCCTACACGGAGATCTTCGACGCCTACGAAGCCGCCAATCCCGGCGTCACCGTGGAGTTCGTTCCCTTCGTCAACACCGACTACAACAACATCCTCTCCACGGGATTGACCGGCGAAGGCGGCCCGGATGTGGTCCAGCTCCGTGCCTACGGCGGGGTCCAACCGCTCATCGAAGCGGGTCAGCTCGTCCCGCTCGACGGCGAGATCTCGACCTTGTCCAACTTCACCGATGGAGCGTTGAAGGTCTCGACCGGCCTGAAGGACGGGCGCATCTACGGTGTGCCCTTCGCCTATCAGGCGTTCGCGGTCTTCTACAACAAGGCGATCTTCGACAGCCTCGGGCTGTCGGAGCCGACGACCTGGGACGAGTGGACGAACATCCTCGACACCCTGAAGGGTGCCGGGTACATCCCCATCTCCGTTCCGGCGAAGGACCCCGACACCTGGATGCTGGCGATCATCCACGACACGATCGGCGCGCCCCGTTACGGCGGACAGGAGTTCGAGAAGGAGATCCTGGCCGGTGAGACCGACTTCACCGATCCCGACTACGTCGCCTCGATCGCGTTGATGAACGATCTGCTTCCGTACCTTCCCGACGACGTCGTCGGTGTCGGGTATCAGGACTCCAAGACGCTGTTCATCACCGAGGCCGCGGCGATGTTCATCGGAGGTTCGTTCGAGATCGGCTTCTGGCGAGACAACGCGCCGGATCTCGACCTCGGGGTGTTCGCCGTCCCAGCGCCACCCGATTCCCTCGCCCCATCGAGCACGGTGGGCTGGATGGACGGCTCCTTCGGCGTGAACGCCAACTCCGACCACGTCGAGGAGGCCAAGAAGCTCGTCGAGTGGATGGGGTCACAGGAGTTCGGGCAGCTCTTCACCGAGAAGATCAAGCAGCTCTCACCCATCCCCGGGACGTCGCCGGAGGATCCGCTCCTGGCCGAGTTCGGCGAGCTGTACAACGCCTCGCCGGTGTCGTATCTGGATCTCGTGAACTTCCGGTTCGGGGATCCGCGAGGCGACGTGCTGCTGCGGGAAGGCATCGTCAAGATGTGGCTGGGCCAGGCGACTCCCGAGGAGGTCGCGCAGATGGTCCAGGATGGGATCTCGCAGTGGTTCACCCCTGGGGGATGACCGGACGATGACGGTGAGTCGGCCGTCGTCGAAGCGGCGAACCCGTCCCACGCCCACCGCGGGCGTGGGACGGGCAGCGCCTCCCTGGCGCACCCTGGCCGTCTTCCTCGCTCCCGCGTTCATCCTCTACACGATCTTCCTGGTCTTCCCGCTGGCCCAGGCGCTGTTCTTCAGCCTCTTCGAGTGGAAGGGAAGCGCCCGAGGGAGCTTCGTGGGACTGCAGAACTTCGCCACGCTCTTCGGGAGGTTCCCGCTCAACGAGCAGCTGCCCCGGGCGCTCATGCACAACTCGATCTTCTTCGTGGTGACGATGATCATCCAGGTCAGCCTCGGTCTGCTGTTCGCCGTGCTGCTTCAGCGCGAGTTCCGGGGCCGGCAGTTCTTCCGCACGGTCTACGTGTTGCCGTTCATGATCAGTCCGCTGGTCGTGGGGTACGTATGGTCGTTGATCCTCAACCCCACTTTCGGTCCGGTCAACGCGACCCTGCGGTCGCTGGGGCTCGACGGGTTGGCGCGACCATGGCTCGGCGATCCGTCGACCGCCTTCCCGACCATCATGCTGGTCAACGTCTGGTTCTGGCTCGGGTTCCCGATGCTGTTGTTCGCCGCCGGCCTGGCGGCCATCCCCGAGGACTTCGCCGAAGCTGCGCAGGTGGATGGAGCCAACAGGTGGCAGGTGTTCCGGCACGTCACGTTCCCTCTGCTGATCCCGGTGTTCGGGACCGTGACGGTGCTCACGTTCATCCGATCGTTCAACGTCTTCGGCCTCGTGTGGTCCCTCGGTGGAGTGGACGGCGGACCCGTGGGAACCACGGACGTCCTCGGCCTGTTGTTCTACCGCACCGCGTTCCGAGGAGGAGTCGACGCGTTCGGGGTGGCCTCGGCGCTGGCGGTGATCATGTTCGCGGTCATCTTCGGCGCCGCGATCGTGTTCCGGTGGTGGTTCCACCGTCTCGAGGGGGGCCTCACGTGACCGCCGGAGCGACGTCGCTGCGCCGCCGTTCGCGGTCGCGTCGCACGCCTGCGGGGGCCGCGATCTCGGTGCTCCTCTGGGGATACGCGGTGGTCGTCATCGCTCCGCTCATGCTGGTGGTGTTCAACTCCATGCGTCCGACCCGGGAGATCTTCCGGGACCCCATCGCGCTTCCCGGGTCGATCAATCTCGACAGCTATGTGACCGCATGGAACGAGGCCAGCTTCAGCACCTACTTCTGGAACTCACTGTTCATCACCGTGGCCTCGGTGGTGTTGGCGACGGCCACCTCGGTCATGGCGGCCTACGTCCTGGGGAGGTACCGCTTCCGCGGCAGCTCCGTGTTGGCGATCTTCTTCCTTTCGGGGCTGTTGCTGCCGTTCCGATTGGCCATCTTGCCCCTGTTCCTGCTCCTCCAGAACCTGGGGCTGGTCGACACCCGCGCCGGGCTGATCCTCGTCTACGCCGCCACCGGGATCCCCTTCTCGGTGTTCATCCTGTCGGCGTACTTCCGGCAACTCCCGGGCGAACTGACCGAGGCTGCCCGCATCGACGGGGCGAACGAGTTCGTCATCTTCGGCCGGGTCATGTTCCCATTGGTGCGTCCAGCATTGGCGACGGTCGCGGTCTTCCAGTTCGTCCCGCTGTGGAACGACTTCTTCTTCCCCCTCGTGCTCCTCCGATCATCCGAGAAGTGGACCCTTCCGGTGGGCATGACGCGGTTCTTCGGCGAGTTCCAGACGGACTGGTCGACGTTGTTCGCCGGCATCCTCATCACCACCTTGCCGCTCGTGGCGCTCTTCTTGGTCGCGACGAAGCAGATCATCGCCGGGTTGACCGCAGGCGTCGGCAAGATCTGACCATGGACCGCGCCATTGCTCCCCGTGGGGACCGCCTCGTGGTCGTGGGCGGCCGCGTGCTGTCGGCCGGCGGACTCGTCGATGCCGACGTGCTGATCGAAGACGGTCGGATCCGTGCCGTCGCCTCGGAGGTGCCGCGCCGGGGTCGTGTCCTGGACGCCGAGGGATGCGTGGTGGCTCCCGGCCTCGTCGACCTGCAGATCAACGGAGGATTCGGTCACGACTTCACGAGCGACCCGGCCTCGATCTGGGCGGTCGGCGCGCTGCTCCCGTCGTTCGGCGTGACGGCGTTCCTCCCGACGATCATCACCGCCGCGGAAGGGGCCGTCGACGGGGCGCGGTCGGCCCTCGCGGCGGGCCCGCCGGTGGGCTACGCGGGAGCGCAGCCGCTGGGTCTCCATCTGGAAGGGCCTGCGATCTCGCCCCGCCGACGCGGAACCCACGATCGACGGTTCCTTCGGGAACCGCGGGCGGAGTGGGCCCGGGAGTGGGACCCCGACCGGCACGTCCGTATGGTCACGCTGGCCCCCGAGCTCCCCGGCGCCCTCCCGCTCATCGCGGCGCTCGGGGCCGCGGGGGTGGTCGTGGCCGTCGGACACACCGATGCCTCCTACGACCAGACACGGGAAGCCATCGAGGCGGGAGCGACCGCGGCCACCCACGTCTTCAACGCCATGCCCCCACTGCACCATCGTCGGCCCGGAGCGGTAGGGGCGGTGCTGACCGCCTCCGAGGTGACCGTGGGGACCATCGTCGACGGGATCCATCTGCATCCGGCGATCGTGCGACTGGTGTGGGAGATGAAGGGACCCGATCGTTTCGTGCTCGTCACCGACGCCGTGGCCGTCATGGGATCGTCGCCGGGCACGTACCGGCTGGGCGGCATCGAGGTGACCGCCACCGAGGACGGGCCGCGCAATCCCGACGGTGGGCTCGCCGGGAGCGCGCTGACGCTCGACGAGGCGATCCGGAACCTGGTCGAGTTCACGGGTTGCTCGATCGCCGAGGCCATCGCCGCGGCCTCCACCAATCCGGCCCGGCTCGTCGGGGATCGCCACCGCGGCACGGTCGCGATCGGCGCCCGCGGTGATCTCGTGGTTCTCGATGCGGAGCTTCGCGTCCGGGCGACCGTCGTGGGAGGCGACGTGGTCGATGCCGACCCGAGATCCGGTGCGGGGTCTCCGCCGGTGCCATGACGCTGTGGGAGGAGATCCATCAGCAGCCCGAGACCCTGCAGCGGTTGGCCGCCACAGGCCGATCCACTGCGGAGGAGGTCGCTCGCTACATCCACTCGACCTCGCCGGCGTTCGTCGTCATCGCCGCCCGCGGAACCTCCGACAACGCGGCCCGCTATGCCAAGTATCTCTGGGGTGCCCGCAACGGCATGGTCGTGGCCCTGGCGGCCCCGTCCCTGATCTCGACCCCCGGACCGCCGCCGAGGTTGGCGGGAGGCCTCGTGGTGGCCATCTCCCAGTCGGGTCGGTCTCCCGATGTCGTGGGGGTCGTCGAGGAGGCTGCGGCACAGGGTCGGCCGACGGTCGCCATCACCAACGACCCGGGTTCACCGCTCGCTGCCGCCGCAGAGGTGTGCTTCGACCTCGGGGTCGGCGAGGAGCGATCGATCGCGGCCACCAAGACCTACACAGCCGAGCTGGCTGCCGTCGCCCTCGTGTCGGATGCCCTCCGAGGTGAGGTGGCCACGCTGGATGCGGTCCCGCGATCCGTCGAGTCGGTGCTCGCCGACTCGGCGTCCATCGCGGGGGTCGCGGAGGCCTTCGCGCGGGATCGGTTCGCTGCCGTGCTGGGTCGCGGCGTCCACTACGCCACTGCGTTCGAATGGGCCCTCAAGCTTCAGGAGTTGGCGTCGGTCCTCGCCCATGCGTACTCGACCGCGGATTTCGCCCACGGTCCACTCGCCTTGGTCACGAGGGGCTTCCCGGTCCTCGCCGTGACCTCGGCCGGCCCGCTCCACGCCCGGGCGCGAGCGCTGCTCGAACGTGTGAGTGCCGAGCTCGGGGGGCGTCTCGCGGTGATCTCCGACGACAGGTCGATGGGGGACCTGGCGGAGGGCTCGATCGTCATCCCGGTGGTGGCCGAGTGGCTCAGCCCGATCGTGGCCACGGTCGCCGCACAGCTCTTCACCTACCACCTGACCGTGGCCAAGGGGTCCGACCCGGACGCTCCTCCGACCATCGCGAAGGTCACCGAGACCCTGTGAGCGGTGGCGTTGGAGCGTCGGGGTCCTCGGCGTCCTCGGCGTTCATCACGCTCGAAGGGCACTAGCGTGCCGCCGATGGGCATTCACGGTTTGCTGCTCGACCTCGACCGGACCCTCGTCGACGTCCAGTCGTTCACCGACTACGAAGCGGCGGTGGCCGATCTCGAGGCCCGGTTCGGGGAGCTGCCCGGCTCGGACATCCCCGAGACGTACTGGCGTCCGGCGACGCTGCGAGCCATGGAGGTGTTGGTGGCGTGGGCGGGTGATCCGCGTTGGCAGGAGGCGTCGGACCTCATCGAGGCCCACGAGCTGGCGGCGGTGGAGGTGTCGACGCCGATGCCCGGGGTGGAACGGTTCGTCACCACCATCGCCGGGATCCCGACGATGGTGGTGACGTTGATGGGGCCGACCGCGGCCCGAGCCGCACTCGATCGTCACGGCATCGACCTGCCGGTCGTCGGCCGTCGCGTGGACCTACGGCCGAAGCCCTCCCCCGACCAGCTCCTGGCCGCGGCGGAGCTGCTGGGCGTCGATGCGTCGTCGTGCACGATGGTCGGGGACAGTTCGTGGGATCACGGAGCGGCGACGGCGGCCGGTTGCCGGTTCGTCGGTGTCGGCTCCACGGACTTCGGTCCGGGGGTCACCGTCGTCGACGACCTCGCCGCCGCTCTCGACGCCTTGGGGTGAGTGGCGCTCCTGGGAGATGGTGCCCGCGGATGGGTGGGCACCGATGGAAGATGACGGGCTCCTGCTCGACGCCGCGGTGCCGACGGCCGCTCGGGGCATGCGCATCGCGGCTCGGATCACCCCTCGTCGTGGGCAGCCTCGAGCAACACCTCGCGCATCGAGCGGCGAGGCGGCGGGGGCGGGACGAGGACCCGCACGACGCCGTCGAGGACCTCGACGCGGCGTTCGGGCAGGACGACGTCGGGCGCCCCGAGACGGCGGCCGTCGACGAGGTCGAAGCGCCACCAGTGCAGCGGACAGGTCACGACGCCGTCGACGACCCGGCCCGCAGCCAGCGACCCGCCCCGATGAGGGCAGGCGTCACGGCGGGCGACGACCCCATCGCCGACGCGGAACACGGCGACGCCCTCGACGCACACTCCGGTGTCGAGGGGCAGCTCCTCGAGGGGTCCGACCTCCACCCAGGTGCCGTCATCCATCGCCGGATCCGGCCTCCCGGCGACGCTTCACCTCCGGATACGGGACCCCGCCGATCCCGTACTGGTGGGGCGCCATCTCGTTGACGATCACCCGCACGGTCTCGATCGGGGCCGGCAGCGACACGGCGATCGCCTCCGACACCGCCGCGATCATCCGCTCGACCTGCTCGGGTTCCCGTCCCTCCATGATGTCGATGTGCACCAGCGGCACGTCACACCTCCCTCGTCCGCAGCTCCACCGTACCGACCCGATCGATCGTGCAGCGCACCACCATGCCGGGGCGGAGGTCCACGGGTCGGGTCAACCCGCCGGAGATGACCAGCGTACCCGGCTCCACTGCCCGGCCCTCCGCAGCCAGACGTCGGGCCGCCCACGCCACCGCCGCCGCCGGATGATCCAACACCGCCGCGCCCGCCGCCGTCGCCGCCAGCTCACCATCGACCTCGAGCACCACCCCGACCGTCCGTAGATCCGCCGGCAGGTCGACCGGATCGCCGAGCACCACCAGACCGGCCGACGAATCATCCGCGATGTTGTCGGCGGCGAGGAACGAGAAGCCGTCGAAGCGGGAATCGACCACCTCGAGGCAGGCCATCACATGGTCGGTGGCGGACAGCACGCCGGCGGCCGAGGGATGCGGCCCCAAGCCGGAGCCGAGGACGAAGGCGATCTCGGGTTCCGCCTTCGGGTGGATCAGCTCGCCGAGATCCACCTCGCCGTCGGGCAGCACCATGGCGTCGGTGAGGATCCCGTAGTTGGGCTCGGCGACCCCCATCGCCTCGCGCATCGCGGCGCTCGTGAACCCCAGTTTGGCGCCGACGATCCGCTCTCCTGCGGCCACCCGCAGGGCGATCCCCTCCCGCTGGACGGCGTACCCGTCGGCGGCGGTGAATCCCTCCACCCGGTCGGTGATCCGCGCCACCGTCCGGCGCTGCAGGCGAGCCTCGTGCAGCTCCGCGGCGAGGGCGGCGGCGTTCACGTCGCTCGGAGCCCCACCGACCCGAGGCGGTCGATCTCGACGGTCACGTGATCGCCCGGCTGCATCGGGACGGCCGCCGTCAACGCCCCCGACAGCACCCACATCCCGGCTGCCAGCATCCCGCCGCGGGCCGAGACCTTCCGCGCCGCCCACGCCACCGCGGCGGCCGGATGATCCAGCGACGCCGCCCCCGCCGCCGTCGCCGCCAGCACGCCGTTGCGCCGGAACACGCACCCCAGGGTCCGCAGGTCGAGTCCCGCCGGGTCCCTCAACGTGGCACCCACCAGATAGCGGCCCGCCGACGAGTTGTCCGCCGCCACGTCGGGCAACGTGAACCGGTAGCCGGTGAAGCGCGAATCGAGCACGTCGATGGCGGGCGCTACCGCGGCGGTCGCCGCCAGCACGTCGGCGGCGGTCACCGCAGGTCCCGCCAGGTCCCGGCCGAGGAGGAAGGCGATCTCCGGCTCGGCCCGGGGCTGGATCAGGGTGTCGGTCGCCAGCGGTTCCCCGACGTCGAGGGCCATCGAGGCCGTCAACCAGCCGTACAACGGCTCGGTGACCTGCATCTGGGTCTGTTTGGCCCGACTCGTCAACCCCAGCTTCAGCGCCGTCACCGGATCCCCCGCCGCCTCGTAACGGGCGACCACCACGTCCTGGATCTCGTAGGCGGCGTCCACGGTCAGTTCCGGCAAGTCCGCGGTCAGCGGCGTGATCGCCTCGCGGCGGCCGATCGCGTCCCAGAGCCGGTCGGCAGCGGCCTGGAGGTCCATCACAGCTGTGACGCCTGGGCTTCGGCGGCTCGGCGTTCGAGCTCGACGGCCACGTCGATGATCATGTCCTCCTGACCGCCCACCACCTGTCTTCGCCCGAGCTCGAGCAGGATCTCCTTCGAATCGACGCCGTGGCGTTCCGCCGCCCGCCGGGCGTGCAACAGGAACGACCCGTACACCCCGGCGTAGCCGAGCATCAGGCCGTCGCCGTCGATGACGCCCTGGGTCGGTTTCAACGGCCGGACCACGTCGTCGGCGACGTCGACCAGGCTCATCGGCTCCACGCCGGTCTGATACCCGGATCGTTCGCAGGCGGCTACCAGCACCTCCGTCGGGCAGTTCCCCGCGCCGGCGCCCAGACCCGTCGTGCAGCCGTCCACCTGGTCGACGCCTTCTTCGAGGGCGGCCAGCGAGTTGGCGACGGCCAGCGAGAGGTTGTTGTGGGCGTGGATCCCCACCTGACATGTCAGCCGATCCTTCAGGGTCGCCACCCGGCGGCGGGCATCGTCGATCGTCATCGCCCCGGCGGAGTCGACCACGTAGACGCAATCGGCCCCGTAGGACTCCATCTTCTTGGCCTCCTCCAGCAGCGCCTCGGGCGGCGTCATGTGCGACATCATCAGGAACCCGACGGCCTCCATCCCCAGTTCCTTGGCCAGGGAGATGTGCTGCTGGGAGATGTCGGCCTCGGTGCAATGGGTGGCGATCCGGGCCACCGTCGCCCCCACCGCATGGGCCCTGATCAGATCCTCCTTGATCCCGATGCCCGGCAGCAGCAACACCGCGATCTTGGCGTGCTCGGCCTCGTCGACGGCGGCCGCGAGGAGATGCATCTCGTCGGTGCCCGAGAAGCCGTAGTTGAACGACGACCCACCCAACCCATCACCATGGGACACCTCGATGACCGGCACCCCGGCGGCGTCCAGGCCCCGGACGACGGCTCGGACCTGATCGACGGTGAACTGATGCGACAAGGCGTGCGAGCCGTCCCGCAGGGTCGAGTCGGTGAGGCGGAACACGGCACTCATGCGGGCACCTCCATGAGATGGCGGGCGACGGCTTCACCGACCTGGGTCGCCGCGGCGGTCATGATGTCGAGGTTGCCGGCGTATGGGGGGAAGTAGTCGGCGGCGCCCTCGACCTCGATCAGCGTGATCACCCGAGCCGCGGCCGGACCGCCCGGGGTGGCGAACGGCCCCTCGTCGAACACCGGCGGGCTCGTCAGGTGATACCCCGGGACGTAGGCGGCGACGGCCTTCTCCATCGCCAAGATGGCGTCGGAGACGGCATCGGCGTCGTACCCCTCCGGCAACGCGCAGAACACGGTGTTGCGCATCAGGATCGGCGGTTCGGCCGGGTTCAGGATCATGATCGCCTTCCCGTGGTCCGCTCCGCCGACCTCCACCAGGCACGACGACGTCGTCTTGGTGAACTCGTCGATGTTCTGGCGGGTTCCCGGACCGGCCGACTTGGACGCCACCGTCGAGACGATCTCGGCGTACGGCACATCGGTGACCGACCGTACCGCGGCGACGATCGGCGTCGTTGCCTGGCCGCCGCAGGTGATCATGTTGACGTTGGGAGCGTCGAGATGCTCATCGAGGTTGACGGTCGGCACCACCGCCGGACCGAGCTTGGCCGGAGTCAGGTCGATGGCCCGGATCCCGGCCTCGGCGTAGCGGGGCGCGTTCTGCCGATGCACCCAGGCGCTGGTGGCCTCGAACACGACGGCGATCCCGTCGGCGTCGTCGCCGAACAGCCAGTCGACGCCCTCGGGGGTCCCCACCAGCCCGTGCTCGCGGGCTCTGCGCAGGCCCTCCGACTCGGGGTCGATCCCGACGACGGCTCGCAGATCGAGGACGTCGGAGCGAAGCAGTTTGTACATCAGGTCGGTGCCGATGTTCCCGGAACCGACGATGGCGCAGGGGACGGGCATGGACTCCTCCTTCACGTGAACCGCACTTCCACCGACCCGAGCCGATCGAACTCGGCACGGACCACGTCGCCGGCCCTCACGTCGAACGCGGCATGCAGGGAACCGGTCATCACGAACCGGCCGGCCTCCAACGTCACGCCGTGGGGGGCCAGGGTGTTGGCCAGCCAGGCGACCGCCGCCACCGGGTCACCCAAGGCGGCGGCCCCCGCCCCGGTGCCGGCCGTGGCGCCGTTGTGGGAGATGACCATGCCGACCAGGCGGGGGTCCCATCCGTCGATCGGCACCGGCCGGGATCCGAGCACCACCGTGCCGCACGATGCCAGGTCGGCGATCGTGTCGGCGAGACCGATCTTCCAGTCCGCGATGCGTGAGTCGACGACCTCGATCGCCGCCACCGCCCCGGCGATCGCACCGGCGGCTTCGACGGCTGTCACCCCCGGACCCCGCAGTGGCCGGTCGAGGACGAGCGCGATCTCGGCCTCTGCCTTGGGTTGGATGAACGCGGCGGCCTCCAGTACGGCACCGTCGTCGACGGTCATCGACGCCAGCACCGGCGCGTAGTCGGGTTGATCGACGCCCAGCATCTCTTGCATCGGAGCCGACGTGAGCCCCAGCTTGTAGCCCACGACGTGGTCTCCGTCGGACAGCATCCGGGCCACGATGAGCTGCTGGATCGCGTAGGCGTCGTCGGCGGTCAGCTCCGGGTCGTCGGCGGTGAGCGGCGGGATCGGCGTCCGGCTGGCGCGGGCTTCGTAGAGGGCATCGGCGACGGCGGCGGGATCGGTCATCGCCGGCTCCTCGTCCGAGCGCGCAGTGGTCGCCAGCCCAGGTTGCGGGAGATGGCTTCGGCGGCGGCCATCACCGCCCCGGCATGGCTCTCGAGCGACGTGCGGTTGAGGCGCAGCGTCGGGCCGGCGGCCGACACCGCCGCGATGACCCGTCCGGCGGCGTCGCGGATCGGCGCGCCCACCGACGCCACACCGATGTTCGACTCGTTGACGTTCTCGGCGTACCCCCGATCGCGGACCTTGGCCAGGTCGGCGCGCAGTGCCTGGGCGTCGGTGATCGTGTGCGGCGTCAACGCCGGCAGTTCCCAGCCGTCGAGGATCTCGTCGAGCTCGTCGTCGTGGAGGAACGCCAGGAGGGTCTTGCCGGTCCCCGTGCAGTGGGCCCAGTTGCGCCGGCCGACCTCGTTGAAGAGCCGCAGCGTGTGCGACGATTCGATCCGTTCCACGTAGACCACTTCGCGGTGGTCGAGATGCGCGACCTGGACCGTCTCCCCGGTGAGTTTCCACAGCTCCTCCAGCGGTCCGATCGCCGCCGCGTGGAACTCGGTGTTGAGCGTGACCGCCGCGCCCAACTCGGCGAGGACCAGCCCCAGGCGGTACTTGCCGGTGGCCGGGTCCTGACGGAGGAACCCCTCGGCGGTGAGGGTCCGAAGGAGCCGATGCACGGTGCTCTTGCCCAGGTCCAGCTCGCGGGACAGTTCGCTGACCCCCAGGTCACGGTCGGCGTGGCGGAACGCCTTGAGGAGTCGCAGGGCATTGCCCACCGACGACAGTAGTTGGTCTGACATCACGCTCCTTCGGTGCGGAGGGCGCCGAGCACGGCTCGGCGGACCTCGGTCGGATCGGGGTCGGGGGCCGCGGCGAGGGCGACGACCGCCTCCGAGCGCGGCACCAGGGAGGCCGCCAGCAGGGCATGGGCCCGGGGGAGGGAAGCGACGAAGGCGCCCTCCATCTCGTCGACGAGTCGCCGGTCGGCACCCAGGCGCCGTAAGGTCTCGTAGTCCTGAGCGGCCGCTGCGTGGGCGTTGGCGAGCCCGGCGCCGGCATGGCCCGCATGGTGGGCACCGAGCCCCGCGCCGGGGGCGACCACCAGGTGGTACAGGTGGCTCGTGAGGCCGAGGACCCGGCGCACCTCCTCGCCGGCGGCCCCGACCTGCTCGTCGATGAGCCCCAGACGCGGCTCGACCACGGGATCGAAGAACCGGACCGTCCACGTCATCGCCTCGATCCGGTCCTCGACCGCGACCTCGGGACCCGCCGGCGGCGGGAGCGCCTCGCGGGTGGCGATCACGTGCAGGTTCTGGACGCCGGCGGCCACGACCGTGAACGGCGCGCCGAACAGCGGCATCCGACCGCGGACGGCGGCCGGGAGGACCGACGCCCGGTTGGCGTAGGCCTCGTGGGTGGCGCGGACGTACTCGACCATCGCCTGGCGCATCTCCTCGGGACCGGGCATGACGACGACCTTACCGGATGTTCCGGCCGCCGGGAAGTCCGAACCGCAACCCGGGACGAGCCGGACGAATGATGCGCCCCTGACACCGTCGCATCAGATGGATGATCCCCGATACGGAATCACGTTCCGGCATGCGGGAAAGACGTCTTGTTCGGACGACGGGGACTCGGTAGGGTCGGGCGACCGAAGGAGAAAGGCGGACGGTGGGCATCCTCAGGCTCTCACACGTCGACATCAAGGTCCCGGACCTCGACCTGGCCGCGGCCTACTACACCGAGGTCATCGGCATGCTCGAGGTCGAACGCACCGATGACCAGGTCTTCCTCAAGTGCTGGGACGAACAGGACCACCACTCCCTCGCCCTCCGCTACGACCCGCGCGTCGGCCTCGACCGCATGTCCTTTAAGGTCGAGCACGAAGACGATCTCGCCGAACTCGAGAAGGCCGTCGAGACCTACGGGTACGCCGTCGAGCGGATCTCCGACGGCGAAGCCGTCGGCCAGGGTGAATCCATCCGGTTCGACACCCCCTCGGGACAGGAGATGGAACTCGTCCACGAGGTCACCAGGGTCGGCGGGCTCCTCCCCAAGGTCAACCCCCATCCCGTCCCCGAAGCCATGATGAAGGGCATCGCCCCGCCGAGGATGGACCACCTCCTCGTCACCGCCGAAGAGGTCGGTGAAGCCACCAAGTTCTACATGGACGTCCTCGGCTTCCGGCTCACCGAGCAGCTCCTCGACGGCGACGGCCACCAGATCGGGACCTGGATGGAGCGCTCCCACAGCCCCCACGACCTCGCCGTCGTCTCCGGCGTCAACGGCGGTCTCCACCACTTCGCCTACTGGCTCGACGACTGGGACCACGTCCGCAAAGCCGCCGACATCCTCGCCTACAACGCCATCCAGATCGACGTCGGCCCCACCCGCCACGGCATCACGCGGGGCGAGACCATCTACTTCTTCGATCCGCTCGGCACCCGCAACGAGGTCTTCACCGGCGGATACCGGCCCGATCCCGACTTCCCGACGATCACCTGGACCGAAGACAACATCGGCAAGGCCATCTTCTATTACGAAGGCGAGCTCAACGACCGCTTCATGAAGGTGCACACGTGAGCGGTGGCATCCTTCGGCTCTCCCACGTCGAGATCAGGGTTCCCGACCTGGAGCTCGCCACCGCCTACTACGCCGAAGTCGTCGGCCTCGTCGAGACCGCCCGAGAACCCGGCCGGGTCTTCCTCAAGGGCTGGGACGAGCACCAGCACCACTCGGTCATCCTCACCGACGCCCCGACCTACGGTCTCGAGCACATGGGCTTCAAGGTCGAGGACGCCGACGACCTCGCCCACTACGAGACCCGTCTCGAAACCGCAGGCGTCTCCGTCGAACGCTTCGCCCGCGGCGCCCTCGCCCCCGGCCACGGCGACGCCATCCGCTTCCGCGCCCCCACCGGCCACCTCGTCGAACTCGTCCACGGCATGGAGCAGGTCGGCAACATGCTGCCCCTCAACAACCCACCGCCCGAACCGCTCGGCCTCGTCGGCATGCACCCGCCCCGCATCGACCACGTCTTCCTCACCGCCGAGGACGTCGACGACGCGACCCGGTTCTTCAGCGAGTTGCTGGACTTCCGCCTCGCCGAGCAGATCCTCGGCGACGACGGCCACCAACTCGCGTCGTTCCTCGAACGCACCCACACCCCTCACGACGTCGCCTTCATCACCGGCCCCCAAGGCGGCCTCCACCACTTCGCCTTCTGGCTCGACGACTGGAACCAGGTCCGCCGCGCCGCCGACATCTGCTCCTACCACGGCATCGACATCGACGCCGGCCCCACCCGCCACGGCGCGACCCGCGGCTACGGGTTGTACTTCTTCGATCCGGCAGGCAACCGCAACGAGGTCTACACGGGCGGCTACTGGGTCGACCCGGACGCCGACCCGATCACCTGGACCGAAAGCGAGATGGGGCGCGCCATCTTCTACTACGAAGGCGTCGTGAACCAACGGTTCCTGACGGTCCACAGTTGAGGGAGACCATGAGCGACGACACCCCCATCGACGACGCACCGTTCCCCGAGACCGAACGGCCCGACGCGCCGCTGTACCTCGCCCGCTACCACGAACGCCGAGCCGCCGGCGCCGTCCCGACCCGCGACGTCGACGACGACGTTCCCCTCTACCTCCGTAGCTTCCGGGAACGCCGGCAGCGCCCCACCGACCGGCCCGTCTGGGAGGACCGCGACCTCCCCTTCGCTCAGGCGCTCTCCGAATCGAACCGCACCAAGGAGATCTCGCCGCCGCCGCACGCCCGACGGGCCGTCGTCAACGACGTCTACCTCGTTCGCCACGGCGAGACGCAGGGCTACTCGTCCGAGAGCGGCCTCACTCCCCTCGGCACCTGGCAGGCCCACACCAAAGGGCGCGATCTGGCCAAACGCCTCCGCGACGGTGAGACCGTCGTCGTCGCCTGCGCGGCGACCAACCGGGCCGGCGAGACCGCCGAGAACCTCCACCGAGGGCTCACCGAGGGCCTCGCCATGTTCGACAAGGACGTCAAGGCCTACGAGCCGCGGGCCATGGAGGAGTTCCGGAACTTCCAAGTCGCCACCCCCTCGGGACTGCGCGACGTCACCTCGGCGTTCCGGGAGTACTACTCGCTGCTCGAGGAGTACGAACGGGTCGCCCTCGGTGACCGCCCCATGTGGCTCGTCGAGGTCGACCGGTTCTGGCGCACCCAGCAAGGCGGTGGCGACCCGATCCAGCATTGGCTGACGATCCCCATGCTCCACTTCGAACCCCCGGCCCTGTGCGTCCGTCGCTTCTGGAAGGGCATCACGGATCTCGCCGCCGACCACCCCGGCGCCCGGCTCGTCATCACCACCCACTCGGGCCCGATCCGGGCGTTCGCCATCTGGGCCCTCGGGTACGACCCCGGTGAGCCCTACAACACCGAGCACGTCAGGGTGAAGCTGTTCGAAGGCGGCACCGAAGCCCTGGTCGGGTACCGCAACCGCGTTCAAGAGGTCCACATCCCGCCGTTGGACGAGCTCCCCGACTGGGGTCTGCACGAGGAGGCGCCATGACCTACATCGTCTGGTTCGACGAATACCGCGACGAGCATCTCCCGATCGTCGGAGGCAAGAACCGCTCCTTGGGGGAGATGACCCTCGCCGGTCTCCCCGTCCC
This sequence comes from Acidimicrobiia bacterium, assembly GCA_026985095.1. Lineage (GTDB taxonomy): Bacteria > Actinomycetota > Acidimicrobiia > Spongiisociales > UBA5794 > JALSQW01. The sequence goes on from JALSQW010000023.1 coordinate 129,885, forward strand.
GCCCGGGTTCGCTCTCACCACCCACGCATACCGGCAGATGCGCGACCAGGACGCCGACGCCCGCCACGAGGTCCAGGACCTCCTCGCCCGCATCGACCTCGACGACGCCGCCGGCCTCCAGGAGATCGCCGCCAAGGTCCGTCAGCGGATCGAGGACATCCCGATGCCTGCCGCGGTCGACGAAGCGATCAGGGAAGCGTACGGTCGCCTCGGCGAGGTCTGCGGCGACGGTGCCATCCCCGTCGCGGTCCGATCGTCGGCCACCGCCGAGGATCTCATCGACGCCTCCTTCGCCGGCCTCCAGGACACCTACCTGTGGATCAGCGGCGAAGACGACGTCGTGGCCCACGTTAAACGCTGCTGGTCCTCGTGCTTCACCGACCGCGCCATCGCCTACCGCCACGAGATGGGCCACGACCACGACCGCCTGCTGATGAGCGTCGCCATCCAGAAGATGATCCGACCCAAGGCCGCCGGAGTGGCGTTCACCCTCAACCCGACCGACGGTGACCGTTCCCAGGTCGCCATCGATGCCGCATGGGGCTTCGGCGAGAGCGTCGTCAGCGGCGAGGTCACCCCCGACAACTTCCTCGTCGACAAGGTCATCTACGAGATCGTGTCGCGCGCCATCTCCCCCAAGACCATCGAGTACCGCTTGTCGGACGACGGCCGATCGGTCGAGAAGGCCGCCGTCCCCGACGACCGTGTCACCGCCCCCAGTCTCACCGACGACGAGGTCAAGGCCGTCGCCTGGCTGGCCCGCCAAGCCGAACGCCACTACGGGGCTCCCCAGGACGTCGAATGGGCCATCGACATGGACCTCCCCGACAACGAGAACGCGGTCTTGCTCCAGTCCCGTCCCGAGACGGTCTGGAGCCGGAAACCCCGGAAGCCGGTCGCCAAGGGACGAGGTGACCTGATGGACGGGATCGTGTCGACGCTGCTCAACCCGGTCCATACCAGGTCGAAGGCGTCGACGACACAAGAGCAGGGCAACTAGCGGAGGGAGAGCACGATGGCAGAGGGAAGGTTCCCGAGCCCGTTCGAGATCGAGACCCCGGCGGGAGCCGAGGGATGGGAAGAGCTGTACACCTACTCGTTGCCGTTCAGCGAGGACCGTCGTGACTACGAGGACTCGGTCTTCTGGTTCCAAGATGGGATCCACTGGCCCGAGGTGCTGACTCCGTGGGATGCCACCTTCTTCGAGTACGCGATCGCATCGCTGTCGCAGTACAACACCCGCCACTACCTGATCCCCCCGGCGCTGGGGATCGACTATCGGGTGCTCAACGGCTACGCCTACCTGACCCCGGTGCCGGTCACCGATCCCGCCGAGATCGAGGCCCGGGTGCCGAAGTTCATGGAGCGGGCCGGGTACTACTTCCAGAACTGGGACCGTCTCTACGAGAACTGGCGCCACAAGATCGACGACCTGGCCGATCAGCTCCGGGCCCTCGACTTCTCCCCGCTGCCCGAGGTCGAACCGATGGAGGTCATCACCGAAGGTCGTGGGGAAGGCTCCGGGATGCGGCTCCAGGAGAACTACCGGACGCTCCTGAACCTGGCGTTGCGGCTGTGGCAGTACCACTTCGAGTTCCTCAATCTCGGCTACGCCGCCTACCTCGACTTCTTCGGGTTCTGCAAGGAGGCGTTCCCGAACATCCCCGACCTGGCCATCGCCAAGATGGTCGCCGGGGTCGAGGTGGACCTGTTCGTCCCCGACCAGAAACTCAAGGACCTGGCCCAGGCCGCCATCGACCTCGGTGTCGCCGACGCTTTCGCCCAGGACTCCGCGGCGGCGGTCATCGAGACGCTCGGATCCTCCGATGCGGGACGGCAATGGCTGGCGAGATGGGACGAGGCGAAGGACCCGTGGTTCAACTTCTCGAACGGGTCGGGTTTCTATCACACCGACGAGGTGTGGCTCGAGCATCTCGACATCCCCTTCGGGTATCTGCGGAACTACATCGACAAGATCCGCCAGGGTGTCGACCTGAGCCGTCCCATCGAGGAGCTGCGAGCCGAACGGGATCGGGTCGTCAACGAGTACATGGAGCTCCTCCCCACCGACGAGGACAAGGAAGCCTTCCAGGGCAAGCTCGGCTTGGCCCGGGTCGTGTTCCCCTACGTCGAGAACCACAACTTCTGGGTCGAGCACTACTCGCATGCCGTGATCTGGCGCAAGATGCGTGAGCTGGGCGAGACGTTCGTCAAGGAAGGCTTCTTCGCCGACCGCGACGACGTGTTCTTCCTCAAGCGGGACGAGATCAACGAGGCGCTGTGGGACATGTACTCGGCGTGGGCCGTCGGCACCGAGGCCCGCGGTCCCCGCTACTGGCCGCGGGAGCTCGAACGTCGCAAGGGCATCCTCGACACGCTGCGCGCCTGGTCGCCCCCGCCGGCTCTCGGCGAGCCGCCCGAGGTCGTCACCGAACCGTTCACGATCATGCTGTGGGGCATCACGTCGGACTCGATCGGGATGTGGCTCGGCGCCGGCGAAGAAGGTGGTGACGGTGGCCTGCACGGTTTCGCCGCCTCGCCGGGCGTCGCCGAAGGACCCGCCCGTGTCATCCTCACCGCCGACCAGATCGGCGAGGTGCAGGAAGGTGAGATCCTCGTCGCTCCGCTGACGGCACCGTCGTGGGCGCCGATCTTCAACAAGATCAAGGCCACCGTGACCGACATCGGCGGGATGATGAGCCACGCGGCGATCGTGTGCCGCGAGTACGGCCTGCCGGCGGTGACGGGCACGGCTTTCGGGACCAAGCAGATCGAGACGGGACAGAGGATCAGGGTCGATGGATCGACGGGGACGGTGACCGTCCTCGACTGACGGATGCTCGCCGGGGTGGGACCGTCCCACCCCGGCGACCGGACGACGAAGGAGGAGCCGAGTGCTCTCGAAGGAACTGAACGAGCAACTGACACAAGTGGGTCCGGGCACGCCGATGGGTGAGCTCATGCGCCGCTACTGGTACCCGGTGACCTTCACACGGGAGCTCGACGAGTTCCCCGTCAAGAAGGTTCGGCTCCTCGGTGAGGACTTCGCCGTCTACAAGACCCCTGGGGGCGAGTACGGGATCATCCAGGAGAAGTGCCCGCATCGACACGCCTCTTTGGCCTACGGCATCGTGGAGGACTGCGGCATCCGTTGCGAGTACCACGGCTGGAAGTTCGACCTGTCGGGCGCCTGCGTCGAACAACCCGCCGAGCCCGACAAGTCGTCGTTCAAGGACAAGATCAAGGCCTTCGCCGGCCAGGCCGCCGAGATGGGCGGCATGGTGTGGGCGTACATCGGTCCCGACCCGGCCCCCGAGCTGCCTCGCTTCGACGTCTACGTCGATCCGGGTGTTCGCGACGTCGGCTGGTCGGTGCTGCCGTGCAACTGGCTCCAGATCATGGAGAACTCGGTCGATCCCCACCACGTCGAATGGCTCCACGGCGCCTACTTCCACTTCCTCGGCGACCAGCAGGGCTTCGAAGCTCCCAAGGCCTTCTACAAGAAGCACGTCAAGGTCGGGTTCGACCCGTTCGAGTGGGGCATCATCAAACGACGGGTCCTGGAAGGCCAGACCGAAGAGGACGACGACTGGAAGATCGGCCATCCGCTCGTGTTCCCCTATCACATGCGGGTCGGCGGCGCCGGCATCGATCAGATGCAGATCCGGGTTCCGATCGACGACACCCACACGTGGACGGCGTTCTACTCGTTGCACCGTCCCGAGGGCATCGACGAGTTCCCCGCCCAGGTGTACCCGTACGACTACGAGTACGAGTGGATGGATGCCAACGGGAAGTTCATCGTCGACTACATCGAAGGCCAGGACGTGATGGCGTGGGTCAGCCAAGGAGCCATCACGGACCGGTCCGCGGAGCACATCGGCAAGTCCGACATCGGGATCGTGGCGCTGCGACGCATGTTCCGTGAGCAGATGGCCCGGGTCGCCGAAGGGCAGGACCCGACCGTCGGGTTCACCCGCGAAGCGCACGATCGGATCGAGTTGCCGTGTGAGAAGAACAAGTTCGGTGCCGGCCTCGACTTCGCGTTGCAGTGGATCGACGGCGGTTCGTCGCGTTACAGCCCCTACAAGGACGACCTGAAGAAGCTGCACATCAACGCCGCGATCGCCCGCGGGGAGATCGCCGGGACCGCCGAAGTGCCCGGCCAATGACCGCACGGCGGAAGCCGTCGGCCGAGGAGCGGGATGCGATCATCATCCCGCTCCGGCCGCGTACGGAGCCGCGTTGGTGGGACGACGATCGGGCTCGGCACCTGCGGGATCGACCCGAGTACTGCCCTCGCTGCGGCGGGTCGATCATCGGCGACGGCGGCATCGCCGTGGAGTACTGGGAGGCCGAGAACCGCATCTACCACTGCTGGTGTCGAGACTGCGGCTGGGCGGGCGACATCATCCGCATCGATCGGATGATCGGCCACGAGCCCGAGCACTGAGCGACACCGCCGAGAACCAGAGGGGACGACATGGCTGCAACCAAGGACGTGCCGGAGCTGACCCTGGAGGGAGCCCGAGCGGCGCTCGATGCGGCGCTGGCCCGTGCCGGCGAGCTCGGCGTCGCGGTCGTGGTGGCGGTGACCGACCGGGCCGGACGGCTCGTCGCCTTGGCGCGCATGGACGGTGCGTTCGTGCTGTCGATCGAGGTCGCCCAGAAGAAGGCGAAGACGGTCTCCATCGCCTCGGGCGCGGCGACGGCAGAGCTGTGGGAGGCCTTCGGCAGCGATCCGGAGCTCCTGCACGGGCTCTCTCCGAAGCTCGCCGACCTCATGCCGGTCGGCGGCGGTGTGCCGATCATGGTGGAGGGGGATCTCGCTGGTGCCGTGGGCGTCTCGGGCGCCACGGCTGCCCAGGACGCCGACATCGCCGCCGCCGGAGCCGCCGCGGTCGGCTGAGGGTCACCGCCCCGGGCCGTGCGGGCGTTCAGCCGAGCTGGGCCTCGACCTCGATCTCGACCTTCCAGGCCGGGTCGAGGAGACCGGCGACCACGACCATCGTGGCCGCCGGTTCGGCGGCACCGAACACGTCACGATGGGCGCGGCCGATCTCGTCGGCGTCGTCGGCGTCGACGATGAACATCCGGGTGCGGACCACGTCGTCGACCTCGGCCCCGAGGAGGGCAAGGGCGTCGATGGCGATCTCGCCGCACAGGAGCATCTGGTCGTAGGCGGATTCGGGTACCGGCGCGTCGTCGGCGGGGATCGGCGCGGTCCCGGCGATCTCGACGCGGTCGCCGACCCGGACCCCGCGGGCGAACCCGTAGCGCTCCTCGTAGGGCGACCCGGAGCGAGCGTGGCGGCGTTCCATGCCGTGGACGCTAGCGTCCCTGAGCCGATCGAACGACCCAGATCTGTTCGAGGCCGTAGGCAGGTGGCGACCGGTCGAAGTCGGAGTACTCGGCGACGATCTCGAACCCTGCGAGGCGCAGCAGGTGGCGGGTCTCGTACCGGTAGAGCCAGCGGAGTTCGAGACGTTCGTGCTCTTGGCGCAGGGAGGCGCCGGAGGCGTCGAGCTCGGTCAGACGCCAGGTCTCGGTGAACACTTGGGCGACGGGATCGAGGGTCCGGTCGGCGGTCTCGATCCGGACGGTCGTGTCGTGCTCGGGGTGGGGGAGCGTGACGACCGAATGGGGGCGCCCTCCGGGGACGAGGAACTCGAGGCGGGGATCGAACAGGTCGAGCACGAGGTGGCCGCCGGGTACGAGGTGGCGACGGATGCATGCCAGGGCCGACTCCTGGGCGGCGACGGTGAGCAGCGCCTGGAAGGCCCGGAACGGCACGACGACGAGGCCGAACCGGCGGGCGAGGTCGAAGTCGGACATGTCTCCGAGGTGGAAGGTCGCCCGGGCGCCCGGATGGTCCGTCACCTTGGCCTCGGCTCGCCGGAGCATCGGCTCGGACCGGTCGAGGCCGACGACCTCGAAACCGGCGTCCGCCAAGGCCCACGACACCCGCCCGGTGCCGGAACCGAGCTCCAGGATCGGTCCGCCGTACTCGGCGGCGCAGGCCCGCCAGAAGGCGAGGTCGTGGCCGACGGCCTCCTCGGCGAAGACGTCGTAGATCTCGGTGTGGAGTCCTTCGTTCCGGTAGAACGGCGGGACGTCGTCCATCAGCCCGAGCCTCCGGGCGGCTCCTCGACGAGGCCGGTACGGTAGGTGAGCTCGGGGAGGGGAGCCCCGCAGTGGTCGGCGATGACCACGTCGCCCGTCACCTGCCAGCCGCCTCGCTCGTAGAACGACCGACCGCGGTCGTTCCCGTCGAGAACCCGGAGGATGGCTGCGGTGTAGCCGTGTCGCCGGAGCCAATCGAGGCTGCGCACCATCAGGTCGCGACCGTGGCCGCGATCCCAGGCGTCGGGGTCGACGTAGATGGCGTACACCTCGCCGGTGCCGTCCTCTGCGGCTCGGGCCGGTCCCACATCGGCGAAGCCGATGATCCGTTCGTCGTCGACGGCGACGAACGTCTCTCCGTCGCGGTCTGCGGCGAGGAGCTGTGTCCAGCTTCGGGTGCGCCGTTCGACGGTCATCTGGTCGAGGAGGGGATCGGGCATCAGCCCCCGGTAGGTCGCCTCCCACGAGGCGACGTGCACGGTGGCGATCCCGAGGGCGTCGGAGGGGCGGGCTCGACGGACGGTCATGGCGGAAGGATAGGGCCGCTTCGCCGCGGCGGGGTCGACGGCGATCTTCGTCGTCTCGCCGCCCCGTTCAGATCTCCATGACGACGGCCTTGGGCTCGGTGAAGAACTTCTTCGAGAACTCGCCGCCCTCGCGGCCCACGCCCGAGTCGCCGACACCTCCGAAGGGCGCCCGCAGGTCTCGGACGAAGAAGCAGTTCACCCACACGGTGCCCGCTCGCAGCTCGGCCGCCACCCGGTGGGCGCGGCGGACGTTCTCGGTGAACAGCATCGCGTTGAGCCCGTAGCGGGTGTCGTTGGCGAGGGCCACGCCCTCGTCCTCGCCTTCGAAGGGATGGACGACGACGACCGGACCGAAGATCTCCTCCCGACACACCCGGGCGTCGAGGGGAGCGTCGACGATCACCGTCGGGCGCACCGTCCATCCCTCCCCCCGTCCGCCGGTGAGGATCTTGCCGCCGTCTCGGGGGAGATCGTCGAGGTAGCCGGTGACCTTCTCGAAGTGTTCCTCGGACGCCAGCGGGCCGATCTGGGTGGCCGGGTCGTGCGGGTCGCCGACGACCATCGCATCGGCGGCCTCGACGAAACGGGCCACGAACTCGTCGTAGACGGGCCGCTCCACGTACAGGCGACTCCCGGCCAGGCAGACCTGACCGGCGTTGGTGTAGATCGCCTTGATCGACCAGGCCACCGCTTCGTCCAGGTCGGCATCGGCGAACACGAGGTTGGCGCCCTTGCCGCCCAGCTCGAGGCTCACCGGCGTCAGGTTCCTCGCCGCCGCGGCCGAGATCGCCCGTCCGGTGTTCGACTCGCCGGTGAAGGTGATGCGGTCGGCGAGCGGGGACGTCGTCAACGCCTCGCCGACGGAGTCGGGGCCGAAGCCGTGGACGACGTTGAGGACCCCCGGCGGGAAGCCGGCTTCGAGGGCCAGGTTCGCCAGCAGCGTCGCCGATGCCGGCGACTGCTCGGCGGGCTTGAGCACGACCGTGTTCCCCCAGGCGAGGGCCGGGGCGATCTTCCACGACTCGAGCATCAGCGGGAAGTTCCAAGGGGCGATCGCCACCACCACGCCGGCGGGTTCGTAGCGGGTGTAGGCGTGATGGCCCGAGTCCATGGGGTAGGTCTCCGCGGCCGACATGCGGGCGTGGTCGGCGAAGAACCGGAAGTTGAGCGCCGTCCGGGGCACGTCCTTGGCCAGCAACGCCGAGATCGGCTTGCCCATGTCCCGCAGGTCGGCCTCGGCGAGCTCGTCGGCGTGCGCTTCCACGAGGTCGGCGAGGCGATGGAGGATCGCACCGCGCTCGCCGTGGCCCATCTGTGGCCAGGGCCCCTCGTCGAAGGCGCGGCGGGCAGCGTCGAGCGCGGCCCTCGCTTCGGCCTCTCCACCGAGGTCGACCTCCGCCCAGGGCTCGCGGGTCCACGGGTCCACGGTCGGGAACGTCGCGTCCGATGTGACCGGTCGGCCGTCGATGACATGATGGATCCGTTCCATGGCGCCTCCCAGCACGGGGAGCGCCAGGCTAGTCACCCTATCGCCACCATGTGGAACGGTTTCCCGAATACCGGAACGATGGAGCTAGGGGATGGCGTGCACCGTCGTCCCGATGTCGGCCCACTCGAACAACCAGGCGGCTTTGGCGTCCGCCTGGCGTACGCACCCGCCGGATCGGAACGTTCCCAGCTCGTCCTCGGTCTGCATCGGTCGGCCGTTCGGGTAGCGCGGGATCGCGTGGAACCCGTACGACCAGCGGTTCCCGAACGTGCCTGGGCGAACGAACCGCACCATGTGCTTCATCGTGATCCCGCCATAGGGCGCATAGGCCTGTACCGACTTGGAGAACACCGAGTACGTGCCGTCGAGCGGGATACCTTTGCGGCCCGACACGAGGTACGTGTCCACGAGCCGCTCGTTCGTGTCGATCAGCCAGATGCGCTGCTGCGAGTTCGAGTAGATGATCCGCTTGCCCGACCCGACGTCCGGATACGGCGGCGGTGGCGCCGGCGGCTCATCCCCACCCGGCAACGTGCCGAAGCTTCCCACCACGGGGGCGACATGCGACGAGCCGTACTGGATCTCCCCACCGTCGGGCAGATGGAACCTCCCGGTTCCCGGCCGGAACACCGCCACCGCATCGGCGCCCGAACCGAAGGTCCCGGCGATCGCCAGGTCACCGCGGTCACCGATCGCGACCCGCCGAGACGCGGGTCCCTCTGCCAGCCGGTCCGACAGGTACGCGACGTGCTCCGACGGCCGGTACACTCCGACGGAGTCGACGCCGTCGCCGTCGAAGTCGCCCACGAACGGCTCGTCGCCCGGATCGCCGAGGACGAACGAGAACTCCGCCGCCCCCAGACCGGCGTCGGCCGACCCGAGCCGGTCGATCACGTACACTCGGGTCTCGGAGGGACGCCAGATCGACACCGTGTCGCACCCGTCCCCGTCGAAGTCGCCCGCCAGCGGCACGTCCCCGGGGTTCCCGAAGAAGAACCGGATGTCGGCCACCCCTGCGCTGTTGGCGTTCCGCAGGTACACGTAGCCGTCGGATCGGCGGTAGAGGCCTGGCGTGTCGACACCGTCGCAGTCCCAGTCCCCGACGAAGGGCACATCCCCTGGGTTCCCGTAGTAGAACCGGGTCGTCTCACCGGTCGCCGGATCCCGCAGGTACCACTCCCCGGTGCGCTGATCCACCACCCCGACCCCGTCGCCGGCGGCGAAGGCCGTCCCGGCGAAGACGGCGACGACCGCCACGGCGAAGCTGACCATCACCATGAGGCGTCGGACGGGGCTCATCGGTTTCCTCCTCGGTCTGGATCCGGCCACGTGGACGTGTGCTTGGATTATCGGAGCCACTGCGGTGGTCCTGAACCCGCCGAAAGTCCCGGATTCAGGCCGCGAGGGGAACGACGTAGCGCCAGATGGCCACGAAATGCAGGGCGCTGGCGGCGACCACCAGCACATGGAAGGCCTCGTGATACGAGAAGACCCGCGGCCACAGTCGGGGACGGTTCGTCACCAGGAACACCATCCCCACCGTGTACAGGATCCCGCCGACGGCCACCAGCATGAGCTCGGGCCAGGCGAGCTTCTGCACCATCGGCCACGCGAACAGCACCCCCATCCAACCGAGCGCCGTCGACATCCCCACCGACAGGCCACCGGGCAACCGCGGGAAGAACGCCTTCTGGATGATGCCGGCCGCCGTGATGCCCCACACCAACCCGAGGACGATCCACCGCAACGGCGGATCGAACACGATCAACGCGAAGGGTGTATAGGTGCCGGCGATCAGCACGTAGATCATCGAATGGTCGAGCCGCTGCATCCGCTTCTTGGCCCGTTCGCGCCACGGGATCGAGTGGTACAGCGAACTCGTCGTGTACAACGCCACCAAAGCGATACCGAAGACGATCACCCCGATCCGGGCTCGCCACGTCTCGGCATGGAGGAGCAGGAGCGCCGAGGCGACCACCGATGCCACCGCCGCACCACCGTGGAGGAACCCACGGACGGGGTTCTGCATCTTGCCGAGGGTCCAGCGGGGCAGGTCCATGTCGGCAGCGTATCGCGATCGGTCGACCATGGACAGCCTGTCGGCAGCAGGGGGCCGTCGCGACAGCGATAATCCCATCATGGCCAGACCCATCCGGATCGCCAACATCTCCGGCTTCCTCGGCGACCGTCACACCGCGGCCGCCGAGCAACTCGGTGGCGGGTCGGTGGATGTCCTCGCCGGCGACTACCTCGCCGAACTCACCATGGCGATCCTCGCCCGGCAACGTTTGCAGGACCCGTCGGCCGGGTACGCCCGCCAGTTCCTCGACCAGCTCGAGGATGTGCTCGTCGACGTGGCCGACCGGCGGGTCAAGGTCGTCGCCAACGCCGGGGGGTTGGCCCCCCGACGCCTGGCCGACGCGGTGGCGGCGATGGCCGAACGGTTCGGTGTGACGATCCGCGTCGCGGCGGTCACCGGCGACGATCTGCTGGGAGCCCTCGGCGGGCCCGTCGACGGGGCGATCGAGCTCGCCCCGCCGCGGCCTGGTGTCCGGCCGGTGGCAGCGAACGCCTACCTCGGGGGCTGGGCGATCGCCTCTGCCTTGGACGCCGGCGCCGACATCGTGGTCACCGGGCGCGTCTCCGACGCGTCCCTGACGGTGGGGCCTGCGGCCTGGTGGCACGGATGGGCTCATGACGACTGGGATGCGCTCGCCGGTGCGGTCGTGGCGGGTCACGTCATCGAGTGCGGGGCGCAGGCAACCGGGGGCAACTACAGCTTCTTCACCGAGATCCCGGGGCTCGAGCATCCGGGGTTCCCCATCGCCGAGGTGGCCGAGGACGGCTCGGCGATCATCACCAAGCATCCCGGTACCGGCGGGGCGGTTACGGTCGGGACGGTCACCGCCCAGCTCCTGTACGAGGTCGGCGGACCCCGGTACCTCAACCCCGATGTCGTGGCTCGTCTCGACTCGGTCCGGCTCGCCCACGACGGGGCGGACCGCGTCCGGATCTTCGGGGTGGCTGGCGAGCCCGCTCCGGCGACGACCAAGGTCGCCTGTATCGGGGTGGAGGGGTTCACGAACGCCGTCACGTTCATCCTTCCCGGACTGGATGTCGAGGCCAAGGCGGACCTGGTCGAGCGGGCCCTGTGGCGCCGTCTCGGGGGCAAGGAGCGCTTCGCCCGGGTCGAGACCCGTCTCGTGCGCACCGACCGGGCCGACCCGCCCATCAACGAGGCGGCCTTCGCGACCCTGACGGTCGCGGTCGTCGACCCCGACGAGCGGAAGGTGGGCAGGGACTTCTCCAGCGCCGCCGTCGAGCTCGCGTTGGCCTCGTATCCGGGGTTCACCGTCACCGCCCCGCCCCGCGGCGCCCGTCCGGCGCTGGTCTACTGGTCGCAGACGGCGCCGATGCCCGATGCCGTCGTTCACCTCGACGGGGAACGCCGGGCCGTGGTGGCTCCCGTCGTCGTCTCCCCGGGCCGCGGCGGTGGCGGGCAGCCCGACGCGTCCGACGCCCCCGCCGATCGATGGGAAGAGGCGGAGACCGTCCGGGCGCCGTTGGGGCGACTCTTCGGGGCCCGTTCGGGGGACAAAGGCGGAGACGCGAATCTTGGCGTATGGGCGCGGTCGGACGACGCCTATCGTTGGCTCGTCGGGTTCCTGGACATCGGCCGGTTACGTCGGCTCATCCCTGAGGCGGGAAGCCTGGAGATCGAACGGCACGTTTTCCCGCGTCTGCGGGCCGTGAACTTCGTCCTCCATGGCTTCTTGGGTGAGGGAGTCGCCTCGTCGATCCACGCCGATCCGCAGGCCAAGACCCTCGCCGAATACCTCCGGGCCAAGGTCGTCGACATCCCCGAGCCCCTCCTCGCCGCCTAGTGTGGCCAACCCTGGGTTCGCCACACCCCTCCAGGGGGTTCGCCAACCCTGGGTTCGCCACACCCCTCCAGGGGGGTCTACAGCCCTGGGTTCATGAGGCCATGGCGAACCGTGGGCTGGCGGACCCCCTAAAGGGGCATCACGAACCCTGGGTTCGCGGGACGGGTCAGGTCGTGCGGGAGCGTTTGATGCCGGCGGCCTTGAGGACGGAGGCGGGGACGCCCGCTTCGCGCCAGGCCGCATAGGAGATGCCCTTGCGCTCGGAATACGACGCCGCGTATTCGACGAAACCCTTCTCGAACTCCTCCAGATCGTTCGATGCTTGAGCGGATTCCAACGACCGTTCGGCGTCGATGCGGGCCTGGATGAGATCGATCCTCCGCAACGGATCCTGCTCGGCCTTGATCCGCTCGTCGAGCTGACCGATCCTGGCCGCGAGCTTCTCAGGATCCACCGGCCGGCCGCGACGCTTCGGTGTCGACAAGGCCGCCAGATAGGCCTTGATCGCTCGCGCCTCTTTCCGTCCCCTTGCCAGGGCAGCTTTGTGTTCGGCAGACATCGCCATGAAGGCACCCCTCTGTGTCGGATTCGATGCGCGTGATATTGGCAGATTGCGGCCACAATCAGAAGCCCACGACCGCCGGGACCCGGCCTTTCTCCATCCCACCGATAGGATGGGCCCGCCATGGCATCGCCGACACCGCTCCGCAGCCTGCTCTACCGCGTCTACGAGGACCGTCTCCTCGCCGACCTCGACCGCGAGGCGCTTCCCCGCCACATCGCGGTCATCCACGACGGGCATCGTCGGTACGCCCGCGCCGAGGGCCTGCCCGACTACGCGTCGAGCTATCGGGTCGGTATGGACAAGTTCGTCGAGTTCCTTCACTGGACCGATGAGCTCGCCATCCCCGCCGTCACCTGCTGGCTCCTGTCGAAGGAGAACCTCGCCAGGCCCGCCGAGGAGCTCGAGCCCTACTACGACGTGCTCGGCGATCTCTTCCGGCGGCTGCCCGACGAGCTCCACGACACGGAGGTCCGGTTCATCGGCAGCCTCGACCTCCTCCCGGCGGAACTCGTCGAGGCGGCGAAGGAACTCGAGGGACGGTGCCCCGACGGGGAGCGGCGAGTGACGATCGCCCTCGCCTACGGGGGCCGTCAGGAGATCGTCGACGCGGTCCGTGACCTCGTCGGGAAGCTGGCCGACGATGGTGTTCCCGGCGCCGAGATGGCCGACCGGATCGACGCCGACGGCATCGCGGAGAACCTCTACACCGCGGATCTCCCCGACCCCGACCTGGTGATCCGCACCAGCGGCGAGGCTCGCCTGTCCGGGTTCCTGCTGTGGCAGGCCGCGTACGCCGAGTACTCGTTCGTCGACGTCTACTGGCCCGCCTTCCGTCGGGTCGACTTCCTCCGTTCGTTGCGGGACTTCACCCGCCGGGAACGTCGCTACGGTCGCTGATCAGGTGATCCGGCGGTAGGCCCGCACCGCCAACGGCACGAACACCGCCAGGATCCCGACCGCCCACACCAGTGCCGTCAGCACATCGCCGGCGACGGTGTGGCCGACCGGCAACGCGCCCTGGCCGAGGACGAGGCCGCGGATGGCGTTGGTCATCGCGGTCACCGGCTGGTTGTCGGCGAAGGTCCGGAGCCACGTCGGCATCGTCTCGGTGGGCACGAACACCGAGGAGGCGAACACGAGCGGGAAGACGGGGATGAACACCGCCGACTGCACCGCCTCGGGGTTCTTGACCGTCAACCCGATCAAGGCCATGACCCACGACATCGAGAAGCTGAACGCCATCGCGACCGCCAGGCCGCCGATCATCCCGAAGACGTTCGTCTGCCATCGGAACCCGATGAGGAACCCGACGACGAGCATCAGGGTGATCACCGCCCCGTTGCGGATGACGTCGGCGAAGGTCCTCCCCGCCAGCACCGCGGACCGAGCCATCGGGAGCGAGCGGAACCGGTCGATGACGCCCTTTGACAGGTCCTCGGTCAACCCCAACGCGGTCTGGCCCGCGCCGAAGGCGGCGACCTGGATCAGGAGCCCGGGGATCAACCAGTTGATGTACTCGCCGCCCGCTGCCGGTGGGATGGCCCGACCGATGGCTCCCCCGAAGACGTAGTTGAACAGCAGGAGGAACATGACCGGCTGGACGGTGGCGAACACGAGGAGCTGCGGGAGTCGGATGTTGCGCAGCAGGTTGCGCCGCACGATGACGGTGGTGTCCCGAGCGGCCCGCAGGGGGGAGGCCATGGCGGTCATCGGTCGCTCCTTCCGAAGGCGAAGGCTCGTCGCTTGCGGTTCCCGGCATCCAGCTCGGTGGCGACGGTGATCTCCTCGGCGACGTGACCGGTGAGGGCCAGGAACACGTCGTCCAAGGTGGGCTTGCGTAGGCCGATGTCGTCGGGAACGATCCCGGCCTCGTCGAGGGCGAGGACCACCCGGGTGAGGCTGCGGGGGCCTTCGGGCGCCGCCACGGTGACCGAACCGTTGATCGGATCGACCTTGGGCTCTTCCCGACAGACGGACCGGAGGGCCTCGAGCACCCGAGGGCGGACGTCGTCGGAGATCGAGACCTCGATCACCGCCCCGCCGAGGCGATCCTTCAGCTCGTCGGCGGTGCCCTCCGAGATCACCGTGCCATGGTCGATGACGGCGAGTCGGTCGGCGAGCCGGTCCGCCTCGTCGAGGTACTGGGTGGTCAACAAGATGGTGGTACCCCGGGCGATGAGGTCCTGGATCAGCAACCAGATGTCGATCCGGCTCTTCGGGTCGATCCCGGTCGTGGGCTCGTCGAGGAACAGGACCTGGGGCTCGCCGACCATCGACGCGGCCAGGTCGAGGCGCCGCTGCATCCCGCCCGAGTAGGTGCGGACGGTGCGGTCCGCGGCGTCGGCGAGGCCGATCCGTTCGAGGATCTCGGCGGTGCGACGCTTCGCCTCGCGGGCACCGAGCCCGTAGAGGCGACCGACCATCTCGACGTTCTCTCGCCCGGTCAGGTAGTCGTCGACGGCGGCGAACTGTCCGGCCAGCCCGAGGTGACGGCGGGCTTCCTGGGGATCGGCGAGCACGTCGATGCCTGCCACCTCGGCATGTCCGGACTCGGGCCGCAGCAGGGTGGTGAGGACGCGGATGAGGGTCGTCTTGCCGGCACCGTTGGGGCCGAGGAGGCCGTAGATCATGCCCGGTTCGATGCACAGGTCGACGTCGTCGAGGGCGACGATGTCGCCGAATCGTTTCGTGATGCCTTCGGCGACGACGATGGGTCCTTCGCTCATGGGGTCCTCCACGGGTGTCCAGAATCCTTGATACTCTAAACCATTGATGAACTCATGCAACCGTTCGAGCGGAGTAGGATGACGTCCGTGGATGAGACCCGGGCCGAAGTGATGGAGCTGTTCCGGCGTCTGTCGCTGGTCATGCGGCGGTCGGCCGTCGAACGCCTCGCCGACGTCGGGTTGACGCCGCCGTTGGCGATCGCCCTCCACCACCTCGACGAGCCGATCGCCATGGGCGCCCTCGCCGAACGGCTCTCGTGCGACGCGTCCTACGTCACCGGCCTCGCCGACCGTCTCGAGGAGCTCGGCCTCGCCGAACGGCGCGTGGACCCGACGGACCGCCGCGTCAAACAGCTCGCCCTCACCGAGGAGGGGCTCCGGTTCCGCCGGCAGGCCAGGGAACGTCTCTACGACGGCAGGCCGATGCTCGCCGCCCTCGACACCGACGAACTCCAGGCCTTCGCCGCGACCTTGCGGAAGATCGTCGACGCCGCCGAGTCTCGCTGAAGGCCGGAGGCGTCCCAGGGGCTCAGCGTGTCCGCAAGACCCGGGGGAGGTGCTCTCGGTCGTTGAGGGTCCGCAAGGAGAACACGTGCTCGCCGGCCAGCGGGATGGTCCGGATCCTCGCCAGCGACGCGTGGTACATGATGAAGCGATCCCACTCCCACGGCGTCGGTTCGGCCCCGAGCAGATGACCGAGTGACACCGCGTTCGTCCCGGCATGGGCCACCACCACGATCCGTCCCGGATCCGGCCCCGCTCGCCACAGATGCGGATGGTCGGGGTCGCCCACGACACCCCGATCGGCCAGGAGGCGGTCGAGAGTCGTGGTGATCCGTCGGTGGAAGTCATCGAAGCTCTCGCCCCCCGGGATCCCTTCCCACCACTGGGAGGGAGGCCGGTCGCGAGCGTCGACGAAGATGCGCTGGACGGTCTCGTCGGGTTGCCCCGTCCAGTCGGGCATCTGGATCTCGGCGAGGTCGTCGACCAGGGTCGGTGCGGCGCCGGTGAGCTCCACCAGCGGCGCGGCGGTCTCGATCGCCCGGATGGCGGGCGAGACCAAGATCTCGGCGATCGGGCGTTCCTCGGCCAGTCGACGGGCGACCAACTCGGCCTGGCGTCGACCGACATCGGTGAGGGCCGGATCGGGCTGGGCGATCCCGTCGACGGACCAGCGGGGCTGACCGTGGCGGACGAACACGAGTTCCATGGCCGACGAGCGTACCGTCGGCCGCGGCACGTGATCAGGCGCCGGACGAACCGAAGGCCGCCTTGCGGCGGCCTACGGCTCGGGCTTAGACGGGAAGGTAGGAAGGCATCCTGTCTGAGTAACGTATCGGTCGCCGACCCGAGGACCTTGAGAGGGAATCTTGGATTTCTCCGAAACGTCTCGCAACGAGGCCGCCGAGGCGCTGCTCGAGCATCTACGCGAGCGAGCCCTGCGCACCGATGGGCCGTTCACCCTCCGGTCCGGCGCCATCGCCGAGTGGTACGTCGACGCTCGTCAGACCACCTTCGACGGTACCGGTGCCCGGCTCGTGGGCGCAGCCGTCCTCGCCGCCCTCGCTCCCGAGGTCGTCGCCGTCGGGGGGATGACCATGGGGGCAGACCCGATCGCCGTGGCCACCGCCATCGCCGCCGCCGACGCGGGACGGACCCTACGAGCGTTCTCGATCCGCAAGGAACCCAAGGACCACGGAACCGGAGGCCGCCTGGTCGGTCCCGTCGCGGCGGGCGACCGGGTCTGCGTCCTCGAGGACACCACGACCACCGGGTCGGCGCTCATCGAGGCCATCGACGTTCTCGCCGAGGCGGGTGTCGACGTCGTCCAAGCCCTCGCGCTCATCGACCGCAGCGGAGGGAAGGTGGCCCATCGCCTCGCGGAGAGAGCGATCGCCTACGTCGCGCTCGCCACCCCTGCCGACCTCGGCGTGACGTGAGCTACCTACGCGTGCACCGATCCGTGATCACCCGCTTCGTGGTTGGGCTCGTCGGCATCGTGCTCCTTTTCACCGCGCTCGACCTCCTGTGGGGCCACTGGCTGTCGACCCCTCCCGAACGGGTCGACGGGGCGCTCACCACCCGCGGCCGCGGGCAGCTCGGTTCGGACGTCGTGTGGGGCGTGGTGCTGACCCTCACCGGGGGTGCGGCCTTCGGCTACGCCGTGGTGGGCCTCCTGCGCAACGGTCCCGCGGCCATCGTCGGCGAAGGGGGGATCGAGCTGGCTCTCGCCGGGCCGACCGCTCCGCTCGTGACGGTCCCGTGGTCCGATGTCGTGGCCGTCCGTTGCTCCCTCGAAGCCGACGGGGACCACATGGTGCCGATCCTCGAGCTCGTCGTGGCTCGCCGCGGCGACGTTCCTGCCGAGCCGTGGGGGGCCCGATGGCACGGCAACGTCCTCCAGGTCGATGCCACCGACTGGGTCGAGCCCGTCGAGGAGGTGGCCATCCACGCTTCGGTCGCCCTCGATCGGTATCGTCGCCAGGCCGAGGGCGGCTAGGTTCACGACCATGCAGATCGGCGCCCACGTTCCCTCCGAGCATCCGCTCGCCGAAGCCGCCGCACGCGACGCCGATCTCGTCCAGTTCTTCCTCTCCCAGCCGAACTCGTGGAAGAAGCCGCAGCCTCGGGAGGACGCCGAGGAGCTGCGATCGGCCCCGATCCCCCTGTACGTCCATGCCCCCTACGTCATGAACCTGGCGTCGCCCAACAATCGGATCCGGATCCCCTCGAGGAAGACGCTGGCCCAGACGGTGGCGGCGGCCGCGGAGATCGGCGCGGCAGGGGTCATCGTCCACGGCGGACATGTCGGCGACGACGAGGACATCGAGGTCGGATTCGAGCGGTGGCGCAAGGCCATGGGCAGCTTCGAGGCCGAGGTGCCGGTACTCATCGAGAACACCGCCGGCGGCGGCAACGCCGTCGTGCGGGACCTGGCGAACTACGGACCGTTGTGGTCCGCCCTCGACGGGTTCGACGTCGGCGTGTGTCTCGACACGTGCCACGCTTGGGCCGGAGGTCAGGACCTCGAGACGGCGGCCGATCTGCTGGCCGACCTCACCGGCGGGATCGCCCTCGTCCACGGGAACGACTCGAGGGATCCCTTCGACAGCCGACGCGACCGGCACGCCAACCTCGGTGCCGGTGAGATCCCCGAGGAGCTGCTCGTCGGTGTCATCCGCGCCGCGGGCGCGCCGGTGGTCTGTGAGACCCCCGGCGGCCCGCAAGCCCAGGCTGCCGATATCGCCTGGCTCCGGGCTCGCCTCTGACGCCGCCGCGTCATCTGCGCAGGTATCCGGAGAGATCGTCGGCGAGGGTGTCGTCCCCGGCGATGAAGGCTTCGAGATGCTCGATGGCGTCGGCGTCCCGGTACTGGATCGGGGGGCTCTTCATGAAGTAGGACGACGGCGCCAACAGGGGGCCACCGATCCCCCGATCGAGGGCCAGCTTGGCGGTCCGGACGGCGTCGATGATGACCCCCGCCGAGTTGGGTGAGTCCCACACTTCGAGCTTGATCTCGGCGTTCAGGGGCACGTCGCCGAAGGCGCGGCCCTCGATCCGGATGTAGGCCCACTTGCGGTCGGACAGCCACGGCACGTGGTCGGAGGGTCCGATGTGGACGTCGTCTGCGGCGATGCCGTTGTCGAGCTGCGAGGTCACCGACTGGGTCTTGGAGATCTTCTTCGACTCCAGGCGGTCCCGGTCGAGCATGTTCATGAAGTCCATGTTCCCACCGACGTTGAGCTGGTAGGTGCGCTCGACGATCACACCGCGATCCTCGAACAGGCGGGCCAGGTTGCGGTGCAAGATGGTGGCGCCGACCTGCGACTTGATGTCGTCGCCGACGATCGGAACCCCGGCCTCGGCGAACCGGCGCGCCCAGTCGGGGTCGGAGGCGATGAACACGGGGATCGCGTTGACGAACGCCACACCGGCATCGAGTGCCGCCTGGGCATAGAACTTCTGGGCGTCCTCGGAGCCCACCGGCAGGTAGGCGACGAGGACGTCGGCGTCGGCGTCGCGCAGGGCCTGGGGCACGTCGACCGGCTCGGCCGGGGATTCCTCGACCATGCCGCAGTAGTGGGTTCCGAGGCCGTCGAGGGTCGGACCCCGCAGGACGTCGACCCCGAGATCGTCGACGTCGGCGAACTTGATCGTGTTGTTCTGTCCGCCCCACATGGCCTTGGCGAGATCCTGGCCGACCTTGGAGGCGTCGACGTCGAAGGCGGCCACGAAGGTGACATCGCGCACGTGGTAGCCGCCGAGATCGACGTGCATCAGGCCGGGCACCGTGGTGGCGGTGTCCGCGTTCCGGTAGTACTCGACTCCTTGGATGAGCGAGTTGGCGCAGTTCCCGACCCCGGCGATGGCGACGCGTACTTCTGGCATGGTGGGTTCTCCTCGTGGGTCAGACGCCGGCGCGGGAGCGCTCGGCGGCGATGAGCTGGTCGAGCCAGGCGATGTCTGCCTCGGTGGCGCGGACCCGCCGTTCCATCAGGGCGAGGCGGTACCGATCGGCACCACGTGCCCCGCGGAACGAGTCACGGGCGCCATGGAGGCGCTCGGCGAGCGCGTTGCGCCGTGCCTCGAGCTGGTCGATCCGTTGGGACGGTTCGAGGGCACCGAGGAAGGCCAGGCGAGTCTGGAAGGAGCGGTCGGCCTCGTCGACCTCGGCCGTGGCGAGGAGATCGAGGAACCGCTCCAACCCGGATCGGGTGATCCGGTAGGTCTTGCGTCGACCCGATCCCGGCTGTGCCGTGACGGAGCCCTCGCGTTCGAGACGCCGCAGCGCCGGGTAGAGGGAGCCGAAGGACACCCGACGGAAGCCGAGTTCCGCCAGGGCGTGGCGGAGCTCGTATCCATGACGGGGGCGCTCTCGGAGGAGCCCGAGGATGGCGAGGTCGAGCATGACCTGGTCACTATATCGAATCGATAGCACTATATCGAGTCGATATATCTCCACGGGCGCGCCGGTGCGTGCCGATGCGCAACCTTCCCTAAACGCCGGCACCCTGCCGGCCGATACAGCATTCGACCGTGGAGACGGCTGTGATCCAAGCGATGGGACAACCGATGCGAGCCGGCCGGCCCGAGGACATGGCGCGTCAGTACGCCCGCATGGCCGGACTCGCCGAGCTCGATCTGCACGGCGACTCCCTCGAGGAGGTCCTCACTCGCATCGTCGACGCCGCCACCGAGCTGCTCCCGGCCGACCGAGGCGCCTCGGTCCTCCTGTGGGATGCGCGGCGGGAGGAGTTCACCGCCGCGTCGTCGACGATCGTCGACCAAGACGGCGACCAGGTGGCGGGTCGGGTGCGGGCGAGCGGCGGAGCCTCGCGTTTCGTCGTCGACCACCAAGAGCAGATCGCCGTCCACGACATCGAGCACGACCCCTTCGGCGCCAACGACATCAACCACGAGTATGGCATCGGCGCCTACGCCGCGACCCCGATCGTGTCCCAAGGCCGCTCCGTCGGTGTGCTCTACGCCCTCGAGCCCGATGCCCGGCACTGGACCCGCGACGACCTGGCGTTCCTCCGCACCTTGGCCGAACGAGCCGCCGCCGCCATCGAACGGGCCCGACTCGCCGAGGAAGCCGCCTACCAGCGCGACCGTGCCGAGGTCCTGTCGTTCGTCGCGAACTCCCTCATCGGGGCGTCGTCCCTCGACTCGGTCCTGCGCACCATCGTCGAATCCGTCCTCGCCGGGATCGCCGCCGACCACGTCGAGCTGCGCACCACCGGGATCACCGCGGATGCTACGACCCCGATGGTCATCACCGGTCCCGAACCGATCACCGGGATCGAACGCGTCCAGGCCCTGGCTGCCGCCAGGGGACGGGCGTCCGCCGCCGAGTTCGGCCTCGCCATCGGCGCCGAGGAGCTTCGCCGGGAGGTCGGGGTCGAGGTCGGTACCGCGGCTGTCGCCCCGTTGCGGTACCGAGGACGCACCATCGGCTACCTGACCGCCTTGCGGGACCCGGGTGCGGACGATTTCGACGGTGAGGATGCGGCGTTGCTGTCCGCGATGGCCAACCAGGCGGTCGTGTCGGTCGAGAACGCCCGCCTCATGGAAGAGACCGAGGAGGCCCTCCTCGAACTGAGCGCCGTCTACGAGATCGTCCAGGCCCAGAACCGCGAGATCGGGCTCGAACAGATGCTGTCGGCGATCGCCGAGGTCGTCTCGTCGGCGCTCCCGGCCGATCGAGTGGCCATCGGGGTCTTCGCCGGCGC
Source organism: Acidimicrobiia bacterium (assembly GCA_026985095.1). Lineage (GTDB taxonomy): Bacteria > Actinomycetota > Acidimicrobiia > Spongiisociales > UBA5794 > JALSQW01. Next base: position 151,432 of record JALSQW010000023.1, read on the forward strand.
CGAGGAAGACCTCGAGCACGTCGTCACGGGGGGTCCCAAGCGGGCCGTCGACCCCACCACCCTGATGGAACAGCTCGACGAGATCGTGTCGGCCCGACCCGACGAGACGATCCTCGAGCCCGGCGGCGACGAGCACGGCCCCCGGCTCATCGCGCCGTTGCGTCATCGTACGAAGACGGTCGCCATGCTGGTGGCGCAACGCGAGGCCGGATCGAGCGTCTTCGGTCCGCACGAGCTCGAGATGGCCAACGTCATGGGCGCCCAGGTGGCGGTCGCCGTCGCCAACGCCCTCCTCATCGAGGAGACCCAACGCCTCGCCTTGACGGACTCGTTGACCGGCATCAATAACCGGAGGCATCTCTTCGAGCTCGGTCAGCGGTCCTTCGGTGCGGCCAAGCGCTACGGCCGACCGCTGTCGGCGGTCATGTTCGACATCGATCACTTCAAGGTCGTCAACGACACGTACGGCCACGGTGTCGGCGACGAGGTCCTGGTGGAGGTCGCCGCCAGGGCGCGCCGCACCGTGCGGGACGTCGACGTTCTCGGCCGGTACGGCGGGGAGGAGTTCGTGGTGCTGCTCCCCGAGACCGACCGCGCGCGCGGGAAGACCGCCGCCGAGCGGATCCGCGGGGCCATCGGCGACAAGCCGATCGAGACCGCGGCCGGGCCGTTGACGGTCACCGTGTCGGCGGGCATCGCGGAAGTGGCTCCGGACATGAACGAGCTGGTCGATCTCATCGACTGCGCGGACCAGGCGCTCTACGAGGCCAAGAACGCCGGGCGCGACTGCGTCCGCTGTTTCGACGAGCCGGTCCCCACCCCCTGATCGTCGCCATCGATCGGCCATCGAGCGCTCGCTCCTGACGATGGAGCCATCCGCTAGCGTTGGAGCGACGGATCTCGCACGGGCGACCCAAGGGCGGCCGATGCGGCAGAGGATCCCCGGTCTACACGAACGCCGAGCGTCCCCCAACCCGAGCGGTGGGGAGAGAGGAACACGATGGCGACCAAGATGACGGCACCGAAGGTCCTCGCTGCCAAGGGCGGCGAGAAGCTGCGGATGGTGACGGCCTACGACCACCCGACCGCCCAGATCGCCGACCGGGCGGGCGCCGACATCATCCTCGTCGGTGATTCCTTGGCCAACGTCGTCCTCGGATACGACGACACGCTGTCGGTCACGATCGACGTCATGGTCCATCACACCGCCGCGGTCGCCCGAGCCAAGCCGCGGGCGCTCATCGTCGGTGACATGCCGTGGCTGAGTTTCCATGTGACGGTCGCCGAGGCGGTTCGCAACGCGGGGCGACTGATCAAGGAAGGTGGGGCCGAGGCGATCAAGCTGGAAGGTGGGAGGAAGCGGTTGCCGGTGATCCGTGCGTTGCGGGACGCCGAGATCCCCGTCATGGGACACCTCGGGTTGACGCCCCAGTCGGTGCACGCCATGGGCGGCTACCGGGTCCAGGGCAAGCGTGCCCACGCTGCCTACGAGCTCGTCTCGGATGCGCACGCCCTCGCCGACGCCGGCGTGTTCGCGATCGTCCTCGAGGGTGTTCCCGACGTGGTCGCGGCCAAGGTGACCGAGGAGGTGCCCGTGCCGACGATCGGGATCGGAGCCGGACCTTCCTGCGACGGGCAGGTGCTGGTCTTCCACGATGTGGTCGGCCTCGGCGGCGACCATCTCCCCAAGTTCGTGCGGCGATACGGCGCCCTCCGAGACGAGGCCGTCGCCGCGCTGGAGGCGTTCTTCGCGGATGTCCGATCCGGCGAGTTCCCCCGAGAGGAGGAGACCTATCACATGCCCGAGGAGTCGGCGAGGGTGTTCCGCGAGCTCACCGAGGCTCCGGCGGGTGACGACCTGTTCGCCGATGAGGCCATGGAACGCTGAGGGACCGCAGTCGTCCGGGGGCGGGTAGCGTTCCCAGGTGATGAGGATCCGACCGGCGGCCTGGGTGGTGGTGATACTGGCGGTGGTCGTGTCGGCGTGCGCGAAGGGAGCCGCTCCGTCGTCGACGGCGACCGTTCCGTCGTCGACGACCGTCGCCACACCGTCGACCACCGATGCCCTTCCCGAGTTGGCGGGCTTCGCCACCATCACGGTGGCCGTGGACGGCGATGAGCTGGAGGTGGCCCTCGCCGACCGTCCCGATCTGCGGCGGAGAGGGTTGATGGGCGTGACCGACCTCGGCGGTCTGGACGGGATGCTGTTCGTGTTCGGGGAGGACGTCGATGGAGGGTTCTGGATGAAGGACACGGTGATCCCACTCGACATCGCCTTCTTCGACGCCGAGGGCCGGGTGGTCGATTGGCTCACGATGGACCCATGCCTGGCCGACCCATGCCCCACCTACACACCGGGCGGTTCCTACCGGTACGCCCTGGAGACACCCGCCGGCTCCGCTCCGACGATCGGCCCGGGTTCGGTGATGGACGTCTCCGTCTTCGACGCCGAGTAGAGCTCCCGAACCCTGGGTTGTAGACCCCCCTGGAGGGGTGTGGCGAACCCTGGGTTGTAGACCCCCCTGGAGGGGTGTGGCGAACCCTGGGTTGGGGAGCCCCCTGGAGGGGTGTGGCGAACCCTGGGTTGGGGACGCCGTGTCGGGGTGCGAGGCGTAGGCCGATCGTCGGCTACACTCCCGTCGTCCGAACCCAACCGGCGTCGCGCCGGCCGACCCCTGTCCCCACGGGGACCGTTCCGCACGGAACGTCCGAAGGAGGTATCCAGATCCATGCGTCCCTACGAGCTGATGATCATCCATCGGCCCGAACTCGCCGAACAAGACGTCCGTTCCGCCGTCGGTGATCTCGAGAAGGCGATCGCCGAGTCCGGTTCGGTGACATCGACCGATTTCTGGGGGAAGCGCCGCTTCGCGTACGAGATCGATCACATCAACGAGGGCTACTACTCGGTCGTCGACTTCGAAGGAGACGTCGAGCTGCTCTCGCGGCTCGACCGGGCCCTGTCGCTGTCCGACGCGGTGATCCGCCACAAGATCCTGCGGTTGGACGACGCCTGATGCCGGTTCTCGTCACAGCCCGGTCCCATCATGATGTGAGCATCTCGAGGAAGAGAGAACAGCGATGAGCTACAACTCCGTCACCCTCGTCGGCAACCTCGTCGACGATCCCGAACTCCGCTTCACGCCGAACGGCACCGCCATGGCCAAGCTCCGCTTCGCCGTCTCGCGTCGCTACCAGGGTCGCGACGGCGAATGGCAGGAAGACACGAGCTTCTTCACCGGCACGTGCTGGCGGGACATGGCCGAGAACGTCGCCGAGTCCCTGACGAAGGGGATGCGGATCATCGTGGTCGGCCGCCTCAACCAGCGCTCCTGGGAGACCCAGGAGGGCGACAAGCGCTCGGTCGTCGAGATCGACGTGCAAGAGGTCGGTCCGTCCGTCCGCTGGGCGACCGCGGCGGTCACCAAGACCCCTCGGACCGGCGGCGGGTACGAGCAGCGCCCATCGGCCGCGCCGGCCGCACCGGCTGCCCGGACCGACTACGGCCCGGACGAGGCCCCGTTCTAGACGACCCACCGAGGAGGATCCGAATGCCCCCAGCCAGGAACACGAGACGCAAGCGCCGCAGGCCGCAGGCCGATCGCGGTCGGAAGCGGAAGGTCTGCTACTTCTGCAAGGAGAAGGTCGACCACGTCGACTACAAGGATGTGGCGTTGCTCCGCAAGTTCATGTCCGATCGCGGCAAGATCCGGGCGCGCCGAGTCACCGGCACCTGCGCCATGCACCAGCGGAAGGTCGCGAACGCGATCAAGAACGCCAGGGAGATGGCCCTGCTCCCCTATACGACGGTGAAGAGCTGATGAAGCTGATCCTCACCAAAGACGTGCCGGAGCTGGGCCACAAAGGCGACGTGGTCGAGGTGGCCGACGGCTATGCCCGCAACTACCTCGTTCCTCAGGCGCTCGCCGTCAAGGCGTCCGAGGGCGCGCTCCGGCAGGCCGAGGCGATGCGTCAGGCCCGAGAGGAAGCGGCCCGACGCGAGCGCGAGGAGGCCGAGCGGCTGGCCCAGTCGCTGTCCGGAGCCAGGGTCGTGGTGGCGGCCCGCTCGGGTGACGAGGGCCGCCTCTTCGGATCGATCGGCGTCGCCGACGTCGCTCAGGCCATCACCAAGTTCACCGGGATCGAGGTGGACCGGAAGATCATCTCGATCCCGGCGCCGATCAAGGAGATCGGGCTGCACGAGGTCACGATCCGACCCCACCCCGAGGTGACGTTCCAAGTGACCCTGGACGTGATCCCGGCCTGAGCTCAGGACGGACCGACCCGCCCGCGACGAAGGATCCCCGTGTCCTGCCGGTCGCGAAAACGATGGTGCCGCTCGGCTTCGGGTCGTCGAGGCCGTGGCGTACACTCGGCTCGCTTTCATCAGACTTCCCACGGGGACCCGCGGCCGGCGGGTTCCTGTCACACCCGAACGCGACGATGCCGTTCGGGCGCGAGCAGCGAGATCGAGGAGGACGGACGTGACCACCGTCGAGCGGCCCAACACACGCGCCATGCAGGTGCCACCCCACAGCATCGAAGCAGAGGAATCGGTCCTCGGCGCGGTCCTGATGTCGGGCGATGCCGCCAACATCGCGCTCGAGCGGCTGCACGCCGAGGACTTCTACGGTCCTGCCCACCAGCAGATCTTCGAAGCCATCCAACAGCTCTTCGACGCCAACCAACCCATCGACGCGATCACCGTCTCGGAGGTGCTGCGTCGAGACGGCACGCTGGAACGGATCGGGGGCGTCGGGTTCCTCACCCGCCTCCTCGACACCGTACCGGCGGTGTCGAACGTCGAGTACTACGCCGGGATCGTCGAGGAACACGCGCTGCGTCGCCGCCTGATGCGCGTCGGGGGCGAGATCGGTTCGCTCGCCACCAAGATGACCGACCCGATCGCCGACGTCGTCGACAAGGCAGAACAGGCCGTGTTCGCCGTCTCCGAACGACGGATCGGTGACGGTCTCGCCCCGATCGACTCGCTCCTGGGCCCGGCCATCGAGAAGGCCGAAGAACTGCAACGAACCGGCTCGGAGGTCACCGGCATCCCCACCGGCTACCGCGACCTGGACCGGAAACTCGCCGGGCTTCACCCCACGAACCTCATCGTGATCGCCGCTCGCCCGGGGATGGGCAAGACCGCTCTGGCGCTCAACATCGCTCAGAACGTGGCCCTCCAGGGGCTGTCGGTGGCGATCTTCTCGTTGGAGATGAGCCGCGAGGAGGTGGTCAGCAGGATGCTCTGCGCCCAGGGCCGGATCGATTCTCAGCGGCTGCGAACGGGGCGGCTGTCGGAGGCGGACTTCACGAAACTCTCCAACGCCGCCTCCGCGCTGTACAAGAAGCCGATCTTCGTCGACGACTCGCCGGGCCTGACCGTGACCGAGATCCGGGCCAAGGCCCGCCGGCTGCGGCGGCGGCCTGGGCTCGACCTCGTCGTCGTCGATTACCTCCAGCTCATGCACGGAAGCGGCGGAGAGAACCGACAGCAAGAGATCGCACTCATCTCCCGATCGCTCAAGAACCTGGCCAGGGAGCTCGACGTTCCGGTCATCGCGCTGTCCCAGCTCAACCGCGCGGTCGAGGCCCGCGAGGACAAGCGCCCTCGCCTCGGCGATCTGCGCGAGTCCGGTGCCGTCGAGCAGGACTCCGACGTCGTGATGTTCATCTACCGGGACGAGTACTACTACCCGGAGAAGGTCGAGTCGAAGGGCATCGCCGAGGTCGTCGTCGCCAAGCACCGGCAAGGTGCGGTCGGGAAGGTCGAGATGACCTTCCTGCCCGAGTTCACGCTCTTCGCCGACATGGGCAGGGACGTTCCCGTCTGACGGCGCAGATCCACACCCGACGGTCTGTTCCCACACCTGGTCGGCGTCGACGCGGCGTGACGGCCGTCACTCGATGCAGGCGCCCTCGGCGCCGCGGCGCGGGTCCCGCAGCCGCAGCGACACGATCGTCGAAACGGCCATCATCCCGACCGCGAGCGCGAACACGGCCCGCAGATCGACGAGCGTCCCGGCGGCTCCGATCGCCAAAGGCACCACGGCGATCGGCGCCAGCAGCGTGTTCTGGAGGGCCACGCACGTCGGTCGCAGCTCCTCGGACGCCATCTCGAGGATGAAGTTGACGTAGCCGAGCCTGACTCCGCTCATCGCTGCCCCGACCAGGGCGAAGGTGGCGAACAAGGCGTTCACGTCGATCGGGGCCAGGAGCGCCGCAGCGGGAGCGGCCAGCGCCGCCACCGACGTGCCGACGATCGCGGTCTTGTTGCCGAGCCGGTCGCCGAGCCAACCCCACAACAGGTTCGATCCGGCCGCTCCGGCCATCTGCGCCGCCAGGTACCCGCCGATGGCGGCGCCGCCGACGCCCAGGTCCCGGAGGGCGTACACGACGAAGAACGGCGCGATGGCGACCACCGATTCGGTGGCGCCGCGGCTGATGAGGAGCCGGCGGAAGTTGGCGTTGATCCTCGTCAGGTGCACCGATCGTTCGAGCAGCGCCCGTAGGCTCGGCGATCGCCGTGTGGTCCGCGACGGTGGTTCCTCGATGAGGGCGAACCCCACGAACGCCACCAGCAGGGTGAGCGCCGCCAGTCCGAAGATGACGGCGTAGTTGCCCGGGTACGGGAACCGGGCCGGATCGCCGAGGATCCGTGCGACGATCCCGCCGGCGCCGATGGCGAGGGTGAAGCCGAGGAGCTGACGCCATCCCACGAACCGTCCGCGCCGCCGCGTCGGGATCGCCTTGGCGAACACGTCGGCGTAGATGACCGTTCCCATGCCCCCGGCGATCGAGAAGGCTCCGAACAGCGACAGCAGCACGATCAGCACGAGCGCGGGCCGGTCGGCCGCCAGCCACGACGTCAAGACGGCGATCGCCGCCCAGGAGATCCAGCGGAACGTGATGATGGCCAGCAACCACGGCTTCTTCCGCGGTCGATCCTCGATCAGGTAGGCCGTGAACAGTTGGGGCAGGATCTGGCCGACTCGCTGAGCGGCGGCGAGGATCCCCACCGCGACCGACGATGCCGTCAGCGTCGAGACGAACGCCGGGAGGACCGTGTTGACCGAAGAGAAGGCGTTCGACGCCTGGAAGAAGACGCCGTGGACGAGACCGGCCAGGAAGTTGCGTCGGTACTCCGACGGCGGGATCCCCTCGTAGAGGTCATCGTCCATGGAGCGCAAGGCTATCGACCCATCACCCCGGCCTCGCAATCGCGGCGAGCATCGCCCCCTCCAGCTAGCCTGTCCGCCATCGAGGAGGCCGTGGATGCGCCAGGACGGTTCGAGGATCCCCAGTGGTCGTTGGTCGGATTGGATCGTTCCTGCCGACCCACGGAAGGTCGGACGCGACCCCGACTACCGGTTCTCGCTCGCCAACGAGCGGACCTTCCTCGCCTGGATCCGCACCTCGTTGGCGTTGACCGCCGGCGGGCTCGGCACCGTCAAGCTCCTGAGACCGTTCCCCGGACGAGAGCTGCTCGGCGTGTTGCTGCTCGTGCTCGCTCTGGCCGTCTCGGCCACGAGCTACCGCCGGTGGGCCCGCAACGAAGAGGCGATCCGAACCGATCGGCCGTTGCCGCCGTCGCGGTTGCCCATGCTCCTGGCAGTGGGGGCCGGCGTGGTGGGGTTGGTCGCGGTGGTCATCGTCGTCCTCTTCCCGCAATGAGCGGTGGCGCCTGGCCCGACGAGCTGTTCGACCCGGGGCTCCAGCAGGAACGTACGGCCCTGGCATGGGATCGGACCGCCGTGGCGATCCTGGTCGCTGCATCGGTCATGCTGCGTGACGCCATCGTCAACGGTCTGGTGGCGTTCATCGGGGTCGCTGCGGCGTTCATCGCCGTGGGCGCCGCGGTCCTGGTCGTCGCCTACCTGCGCTACGGTGCTCTCCACGTGATCCTGCGACGAGCGGGCACGGTCGCCGAGCCGATCCTCGTGCGGGTGGTGGGTACCGCCACGGTGGTCTTCAACGGCCTGGCTCTGGGGCTGGTCGGGTGGGAGATGCTCTGAGCACGTTCGTCCCGAACGAAGGCAGCGGCCCCATGCGGGGCCGCTGCTTCGGATCCCGGGCAGCCGCTCTGAGGAGGAGTCTCGGAGGGAAGGGGACCTCCGTGTGTTCCGGTGGAGTTGGAATACACCGCCCAGGTTGTCTGCAGTACATATCGGCAGGTCCGGCGCGAACTTGCGGACCATTCCCACCGATCGCGGGGGAACTAGTGCCGTCGCCTCGGCCTCGAGCTTCCCCGGCCGGTACGATCGGGCGATGCCGGATCCCTCGATGTCACCTGCCGGACGGCCCGTGGCCGCCGTCGTGGCGCTCGCCCTGCTCGGGATCGCCCTCGGAGCGTTGCCGCTGCTCATCCGAGGAGACGTGCCGGCGACCCACCTCGTCGCGACCCGCGTCACCCTGGGCGCAGCGGTCCTCCTTCCCGCCCTGTGGCTGACCGGCGGTCCGGTCGTGCCCCGATCGGGACTCGGTCGTCTCTTCGTCCTGGCGGTCGTCCTGACGCTCCACTGGCTGACGTTCTTCCTGGCGATCAAGCTGACGACGGTGGCGGTGGCGCTCGCCGCCGTGTACCTCGGGCCGGTCGCTGCTGCCGCCCTGTCGGGGCCGCTGCTGGGCGAGACCGTTGGACGCAAAGCGGTCGGCGGGTTGGTGCTGGCGCTGGTCGGTACGTTGCTGGTGGTGCGACCCGGGGGTGGGATGACCGCGGCAGGCCTCGCCGCCGGGGCCGCCTCGGGGGCGCTGTTCGCCGCGTTCATGATCGTCGGCAAGCCGGTCGCCGACCGACTCGGCGGTCTCGTCGTCGCCACCTGGGAGCTGGTCTTCGCCTCCATCTTGTTGGCCCCGTTCACCGTGCAGGCCATCCGGGTCTCCAGCGACGCATGGCCGCGGTTCCTCCTGCTCGGCGCCGTCTTCACCGGCGTGGCTGGTGTCGTGTACTGGTCGTCGATGCGGCGGCTGCCCGTCGCCGTCGTCGCGGTCATCATGTACCTCGAACCGGCGTCGGCGGTGGTCTGGGCGGCGGGGGTGTTGGGAGAGATGCCCGATACGCCCGGATGGATCGGCGTGGCCCTCGTCATCGTCGGCGGTGTCCTCGCCTCGATGGAGACGTCCGAGGAGGTGGTGGTCGGTGCCTCGACCGCTCTTTGAGGTCAAGGACCTTCGCATCGAGGTGCACGACCCGAACGAGGCGGTGAGGGCGGCACGGCGGGGAGATGCCGGCGAAGGATGGTCCGTCGGCATCCCCGGGCTGTCGTTCGCGGTGGCCGAAGGGGAGGTCCTCGGCATCGTCGGCGAGTCGGGCGCCGGGAAGTCCCTGGCCTTGCTCGGCGCCTTCGGCCTGCTTCCCGCCGGGACCCGGGCGGCGGGTGGCACGATCACCTTCGATGGGGCGGTGTTCCGACCCGCCGAGGTCCCGTCGGGTCGCCGGCGCGACGGCAAGCGAAGAGCCGCGAGGCGACGGATGATCGCCGGGACCGTCGCCGCGGACGTGGACGACGAGTGGGCGCGGAGGGTCGGTCTGGAGGTGGGGTTCCTCTTCCAGAACCCCATCGCCGCGTGGAACCCGCTCGAGACGATCGGCCCACAGGCGGGCGAGGCGCTCGACGTGCACACGGATCTCGACGACGCCGAGATCCAGCGGCGTGTGGTCGACGCGCTCGGTGACGTCCAGCTCCCCCGGTCGGGCCGGCTCCTCGGGGCGTTCCGGCATCAGATGAGCCGCGGGCAAGGACAGCGGGCGATGCTGGCGGCGGCGTTAACGAAGTCGCCGCGCTTGCTGATCGCCGACGAGCCGCTGAGCGGGCTCGATCCGTCCGTGGCCGCCGCCATCTTGGATCTGATCCGCGACCTGCAACGCCGGCGGGGCATGGCGATGGTGATGGTGACCCACGACCTGGGGGCGATCGCCAGGGTCGCCGATCGGGTCGCCGTGATGTACGCCGGCCGGATCGTGGAGGAGGGACCGGCGTCGCGGGTCTTCCATCAGCCGCAGCATCCGTACACGGCCGGTCTGTTGGCCTCCGTGCCCGGTCTCGACCGTCGTCTGGTGCCCATCCCCGGCGAGGCACCCCGGCTGGGGCAGATCGCCAGGGGGTGCCCCTTCGCCCCCCGGTGCGGTTTTGCCGAGGCGGCATGCTTACGGGCCGAGCCGGTCCTCGAGCCCATCGGCTACTCGAAGGCGGCGTGCCATCGGATGTTCCACCTCGATCTCGAGGGGATCTGATCGCTTCGGCCGACGTCAGGCGCCGAAGTCGCGGTGGACCCGTGAGGGCGTCGGGCCCGACTGGCCCTGGTACTTCGAGCCGGCCTCCGGCGAGCCGTAAGGATGATCGGCCGGCGTCGAGAGCTGATAGAAGCTGATCTGGCCGATCTTCATGCCCGGGTAGATGGCGATCGGGAGGTTCGCGACGTTCGACAGCTCGAGGGTCACCTGGCCGCGGAATCCTGGGTCGATGAACCCTGCGGTCGAGTGGATGAGCAGCCCGAGGCGTCCCAACGACGACTTGCCTTCCAGCCGGGCGACGACGTCGTCGGCGAGGCCGACGGTCTCGAGGGTGGAGCCCAGCACGAACTCCCCGGGGTGGAGGATGAACGGCTGGGTCTCGGTGGCCTCGACGGCCGCGGTCAGATCCTCTTGTGGGGCCTTGGGGTCGATCACCGCATAGCGGTGGTTCTCGAAGACCCGGAAGGTTCGATCGCAGCGTACGTCGACGCTCGACGGCTGAACGAGACGGGCGTCATACGGATCGATCTCGATGCGCCCGTCGGCGATCGCCTTCCTGATGGTCCGATCCGAGAAGATCATGCCGAGCGATGGTAGCGGGCGAAGACCAGCCCGTTCCCGCGGCACCCGGGCGTCCCGAACCCTGGGTTGGCCACACCCCTGGAGGGGGTCGTGGAACCCTGGGTTGGCGGCACCCCTGGAGGGGGTTGTGGAACCCTGGGTTGGCGGCACCCCTGGAGGGGGTTGTGGAACCCTGGGTTGGCGGCACCCCTGGAGGGGGTTGTGGAACCCTGGGTTGGCGGCACCCCTGGAGGGGATGGAGCGGGTGAGGGGAATCGAACCCCCGTATTCAGCTTGGGAAGCTGATGTTCTGCCATTGAACTACACCCGCGGGCAGGCAGGAGTGTACCTCGCCGTGGCGCCGTCGGTCAGGTGAGAAGGCTGGCGGCACCCCACGCCGTGATGATGAGACCCACCGACAGCAGCCACCACGCCCGCGCCGGGCGGAACTCGCCTTCGGCCTTCTCCGGAGCCCGACCTCGGCGGTGCTGGATGATCGCCCAGCCGTTGCCGAGCACCATCGCCAGACCCACCGCTCCGATCAGCTGAGCCAGCAGATCATCCAGTCCGAGGAGGTCCACCACGTCCATGGCGGCAACCGTAGCTCCGACCGGGCGACGACGACAGCCGAGCCCCTTGCCGACCATCCCCGATACGCTCCCGCGTCCCATGGACACCACCTCGACCTCCCGACCGCGTACCGTCATCCGGTTCCTCGCCCTGTGGGTCTTCGGCCTCGCCACGACACTGCTGCTCGGTGGACTCTGGGGGCGCCAGGTCGCCGGTGATCGGGCGGCCTTGGAGGCGTCGGTCCGGGCCGGCATGGTCGCCGACGTCGTCGGCGACCGGATCGGGGGGTGGCTCGCCGACGGGATCGCTGTCGCCGCGGACCTCCCCGTTCCCGAGGTGGCCGACGCCGTCGATGCCGTCACGGCGTCCCCCGAGACCGAACGGGCCATGGCAGCCCTCACCGACCAGGTCGTCGCCGCGCTCCTCGCCCCACCCGGATCGGCGCCGGTGATCGACCTGGCATCGGCGCTGGAGCCGACGGTCCCGGTGCTCGCCGCCGAGCTGGCGGAGCGAGGGATCCCCGCGGACGAAGCGACGATCCGTGCCGCCCTCGGAGCCCTCGACCCGATCGTCCTGGGCGCCGGCGATCTCGTGGGTCTCGCCGGTGTAGCCCGAGAGGCACGCACCTTCCTCACCTGGGTCGTGGTCGTCGCCTTCGCCATCCAGGTCGCCGCCGGCGGTGCCGTCCTCGGCGTCTCGACCGACCGTCGCGACGCCGCACGCACCCTGGCGGTCCGTCTCGGGATGTCGGCGGTCAGCTACGCCGTCCTGTTCCGTGTCGGGAGCTGGGCCCTCGACCCGCAGCGGGGACGCGCGCCGGTCGTCGCGGGCGGGTCGGTGCTCCTCGGCAGCGACCTCTGGGTGTTCGCCGCCGTCGGCGGCATCGCGTGCGCAGCGGCGCTCATCGCTGCCCGAACGAGCGGCCGATCCGACGAGGGTGCGGGCGCCCACGAGGACACCGAGGAGCTGGTCGCGGTCTGACGCGGTACGCTCAGGCGATGCCGCGTCCCTGTCAGGTCGTACGGGTCTTCACCATCGGAGACTCCGGTGGCAACCATCTCGGCGTGATCAACGACCGGTCCGGTCTCGACGACCACGCCATGGCGACCATCGCCGCCGAGCTCGGGTTCAGCGAGACGGTCTTCGTCGACTGGTTCGACGGTCCGCCCACCGTCCGCATCTTCACTCCCGAACTCGAGCTCCCCTTCGCCGGGCATCCGCTCGTTGGAGCCGCCTGGGTCCTGGCGCGGCTCGGTCCCGCCGCCGCCGCGGGCACGCTTCGCTGCCGCGCCGGGGACGTGCGCTACCGCAGCGACGGGGACGTCATCTGGATCGACGCCGGTGAGCTCCCCGCGGCCGTGACCGCAGCCGCCGACGCGGGCGCGGACGCCGCCGCGGCCAGGATCGCGCCTCCCCAGCGGGCCTGGAAGGTCACCATGCCCAGGGACTACCTGATCTTCGTCTACGACAGCGACCGAGACGTCACGACCGCTTTCCCGTACGCCCCCGCCCTCGCCGACCGGTTCGGGCTGGTGCTCGTCCACTTCCGCGCCGACACCGACGCCCACGTGCGGTTCTTCGCGCCGTCTGCCGGGGTGTACGAGGATCCGGCCACCGGCAGCGCGGCGGTGGCGCTCGCCCACGCCCTTCGACACGAGGGGAAGGCGTCGGGTCGCCTCACGATCGCCCAGGGAGCGGAGATGGGCCGGCCCTCCCGGATCGAGCTGTCCTGGACTCCCGACCGGATCGAGATCGGAGGGACCGTCGCTCGCGACGGTGTGCAGATCGTCGAGCGATGACCGCCGTACGGGCCGAGGTCCGACCCGATACAATCGGCCCCAGCGGACCAGGCAGGAGGACCCCAGCCCATGAAGACGTTCACCACCCCAGGTGAGGTGACGGTCGATCCGTCCGACAACCCGATCAGCGCCCTCCTGGGACTGGCCGCCGAAGACCCCGACCTCGCGTCCCTCGCCTACCGTGACGGCGACCGGTTCGTCGACGTCACCGCTGCCGACTTCGCCGCCCGCGTCGAAGAGCTCGCCGCCGGGCTCGTGGCCCTCGGGATCGAGAAGGGATCGAGGATCGGCCTCTTCTCGGCCACCCGCATGGAGTTCACCATCCTCGACTACGCCATCTGGGCCGCAGGATGCGCCACCGTCACCATCTACGAGACGTCGTCCGCCGAACAGGTCCAGTGGATCATGGGGAACTCGGAAGCGGTCGGGATCTTCTGCGAGACGGCGGGGATGAAAGCCGTCTACGACGAGGTCGCCGCCGAGTTGCCCGCAGCCGAGCACGTGTTCGTCATCGAGGACGGCGCCCTCGATCAGATCGCGTCCCTCGCCACCGAGGAGGCGAGAGCAGAGGTCGCGAACCGGATCGCCGCCATCGACCACGACGACCTCGCCACGTTGGTGTACACCTCGGGCACCACCGGACGCCCGAAGGGTTGCGTCATCACCCACGGCAACTTCATCTGGACCGTGCGGCAGGTCGAGGCGGTCCTCGGGGAGCTGACAGGACGCGACCAGCGTCAGCTCATGTTCCTTCCCCTCGCCCACATCTTCGCCCGTCTGGTGCAGGTGGTCTGTGTCAGCGCCGGCGTCAAGATCGGCTACTCGACCGGGATCCCGAACCTGACCGAGGAACTGGCCATCTTCAAGCCGACCTGGGTCTTCTCGGTGCCCCGCGTCTTCGAGAAGATCTACAACGCGGCCAAGCTGAAGGCCGACGACGAGGGCAAGGGCAAGATCTTCGACCTCGCCGCGGGGGTCGCCATCGCCTACAGCAAAGGCCTCCAGGCAGGCAAGGTGCCGCTGGCCGTCAAAGCCCAACATGCCCTGTTCGACAAGCTCGTCTACGGCAAGCTCCGCGCCGTCTTCGGCGGTGAGATGCGGTACGCCATCTCGGGGGGCGCGGCCCTCGGGGCTCGCCTCGGTCACTTCTTCCGGGGCCTCGGGATCACGCCGCTCGAAGGCTACGGGCTCACCGAGACGACGGCCGCGTCGACCGTGAACCCGCCCGACGCGGTGCGGATCGGAACCGTTGGACGTCCCCTCCCGGGAGTCACCGTCGGGATCGCCGACGACGGTGAGGTGATGATCAGGGGGAAGCACATCTTCAAGGGCTACTGGCGCAACGAGGCCGCCACCAAGGAGGCCCTCGAACCGGACGGGTGGTTCCACAGCGGCGACATCGGCGTCCTCGACGACGCCGGGTACCTGTCGATCACCGGACGGAAGAAGGAACTGATCGTGACCGCCGGCGGCAAGAACGTCGCTCCCGCCGTCCTCGAGGACCGGCTCCGGTCCGATCCGCTCGTCTCTCAGGCGATGGTCGTCGGTGACGCCAAGCCGTTCATCGCCGCGTTGATCGCTATCGATGCCGAAGCGCTGCCCGCCTGGGCTCACGCCCACGGGAAGTCGGCGAACGGCCTCGCCGACCTGATCGACGATCCGGACTTGCGAGCCGAGATCGACAAAGCGATCGCGTACGCCAACAAGGCCGTCTCCAAGGCGGAGGCGATCAAGACCTACCGCATCTTGCCCCGAGACCTCTCGATCGAAGGCGACGAACTGACCCCGACCCTGAAGGTGAAGCGGTCCGTCGTGGCCGCGAAGTACGCCGATCTGATCGCCGACATCTACGGGGACTGACCGCGAGCGTCTTCGCCGCAGCTCGGCGGGATCCGGCGGGGATCGGTCTCAGACCCCGACGTCGCGCCGCTGCAACCCCACGACGGCGACCACCACGAGCAGGAGCGCCACCGCCGCCAGCAGCGGCTGCTGCCACCCGAGCTCCTGGGACAACGGGTTCTTCGGGCCGGCGTACCAATAGAACGGCGACCAACGCCGTGCCGGTGCCAACCAGTCGACGAACGCGCCGAAACCGTTGACGAGATGCCCGGCGACCGCGGCGACCGTCGCGATACCGGTCGCGATCCCCGGCCGGCCCGTCCAGGCGCCGGCCGCCAGCGCCAGTGAACCGTACAGCACGACCAGCAAGATCATCCCGAGGTTCCCGGCGATCATCCCCTCCGCGGTGACCCCAAGGTCGACGAGGGGAGCGCCGACGAGCATCGGCGCCAGGATCCCGGCGGCGACGACCACCGTCACGGTGGCCACGAGCCCGATCGCCTTGTCGATCACGAACCGACCCCTTCGTACGGGCCCGGTCAGGACCAGGTCGATCGTGCCGGCCCGCTCCTCCCCGGCGATCGCCCTCGCACCGAACCCGATCCCGAGGACGAGAACGGCGACCAGGCCGATGCTTCCGTGGATCCGAGACGACACCAATCCGGGTCCTTCGAGGGCCGACGCCGGATCGGTGATCCCGAAGACGGCCAGCAGCTCTGTGGGGTAGGCCTCGATGAGCTGACCGAACTGGTCGCCGCCGAGGTCCCGCACGGACGGGTACACCGACAGGATCAGCGACGTGAACGCCGCCATGGAGACGATCCACCAGCGGAGGGAGCGGCGGCGGATCCACACCGACCAGCTCCACACGTGACCGAGCATCCACGAGCTGCTGCTCGTGGATGCTGTCCCCCGGCGTCTCCCGAAGCGAAGCCGAGGAAGGTTCCGGGCGACGCCGATGTCCCTGCTCTCGAACACGACGGTGCCCGCCGCGACCAGAACGAGGGCGAGCCCGATGAGGAAGAGCTGCCACGGACCGGCGCCGTTGCTCAACGGGTCGCCACGCAGGTACCAGTCGAAGGGTGTGATCCGATCGGCCCACCCCAGCCAGTCGACGATCTGGGCGAACCCGTCGAGGAGGAACGAGAGCATCGCGACGACCCCGGCGAGACCCGCACCGAGCCCCTTGCGTCCCGACCATGCCGCGGCGGCGAACGCCAACGACCCGAAGAACACGCCGAGGGAGTACAACGCGACGTTGATGCCGACGATCCCGACGACCCTCAGGCCCATGCCGTACAGTGGGTCGCCTGCCAGCAGCACGACGAGGAACGTCGCCACCAGGAGCGCCAGGAGGACGGCTCCCGCAGCCACCTTCTGGACGAGCACCGACGCTCGCGAGATCGGGAGGGTGAAGACGAGATCGGCGGTGCCGTCGTGTTCCTCCTTCGCGGCCGCGGCCCCACCGAGCTGGACGGCGTAGATGATCACCAGGACGGGACCCAGCAGGTTGTACAGCTCGGCCTCGACGTACCCCTTGGCGGTCACGAACGTCGCAGGGTCGATGCCCATGGCATCCAGCATCCCCGACGGCAACTGTTCGAGGAGCTGCTGGAACTCGGCGGCACCGTCCCGCAGGGTCGGATAGAACACCACGAGGAACGCCGCCAGGGCGACCCCCCCGAGCGTCCAACCGACCATCGCGCGTCGGCGCTCCCACAGGGTGTGACCGAAGACGCTACGCGTCATGGTCGTTGTACAACGCGAGGAAGGCGTCCTCGAGGTCACCTTCATGGGAGATCACGTTCTCGACACCGAAGCCGGACGCGACCCGCATCACCCCCTCGAGCGAACCTTCGACGACGAGGTCCACACCGTGTCCATCGTGGGAGGGATGGGCCTCCAACACGCCGTCGACGGCAGCGAACGTTCCGGGATCGACCCTGTGGGAGAAGACGATCTGGATGTGCCTCCGAGCCTTCGCCTTCAACCCTTCGACCGTCTCGACGGCAACGAGGCGACTCGCTCGCACCACGCCGACGCGGTCGGCGACCCGTTCCACCTCGGGGAGGATGTGCGAAGAGAGGAACACCGTGCGCCCCTCGTCGCGAGCCTCCCGCACCATCGCATAGAACTCCTGCTGCATGAGCGGATCCAACCCGGTCGACGGTTCGTCCAGGATGAGGAGCTCGGGCCGATGCATGAACGCCTGCACGATGGCGACCTTCTGCCGGTTGCCGCTGGAATAGGCACCGATCCGGCGGTCCAGGTCCAGATCGAGCCGCTCGGCGAGACGCTCCACCTCGGGGCCGGTATCGATGCCGCGCAGGTTCGCGAAGTAACGGCACAGCTCTCGCCCGGTCATCTCCTCGTACATGGTCACGTCCCCGGGGATGTGGCCGATCCGAGCATGGATGGCGACGGCGTCCCGGTGGCTGTCCATCCCGAGGATGCGGGCACGCCCCGCCGTCGGATGGAGCAGGTCGAGGAGGGTGCGGATCGTGGTCGTCTTCCCGGCGCCGTTGGCGCCGAGGAACCCGAACACCTCGCCGCGCTCGACCTGGAGATCGAGGTCGATGATGCCCGGGGTGTCGCCGTAGTACTTGGTTAGGCCTTCGGCGACGATGGCGGGCGGCACGGCGTTCCTTCCCTCGGATGAGGGAAGCCTACCGACGCGGGGCCGCGCCGCTGCTGCGGTACCCTCCGGGTCATGTCCGCCGCCGAATCGAAACGTCTCGTCCTGCTGGCGCTGGCCGCCAACTTCGGGATCGCGCTCACCAAGTTCGGTGCGGCCGCCATCTCCCGCAGCTCGGCCATGCTCGCCGAGGCGTTCCACTCCCTCGCCGACACCGGCAACCAGCTCTTCTTGCTCCGCGGCGAGGCCGCCGCGCACCGCGGACCGAGCGTCCAGCATCCTTTCGGTACCGGCAAGGAGCGCTACTTCTGGGCGTTCATGGTGGCCGTCGTGCTGTTCGTCGGCGGCTCGATCCTGTCGATCGTCAACGGCCTCGACAAGATCCGCAACGCTGACGCCCACGAGCAGGTCGGCCTGTGGCTGTCGCTCGGTGTGCTCGCCATCGCGGCCCTCTTCGAGCTGCTGGTCGCGTTCCGTCCCGCCGTGCAGGAGTTCAACCGGCTCCGGGCCGGTCGGTCGATCCCCAAGACCATCCGGGAAGGGAGGGACCCGGCGTTGCTCATCGTGCTGTTCGAGGACTCCGCTGCGGTCGTCGGGCTCGCCATCGCCGCGGTGGGCATCGTCCTCGCCCACCTGACCGAGGACGCCCGTTGGGATGGCCTGGCGTCCATCCTCATCGGTCTCCTCCTGGCCGGCGTTGCGTGGGTGATCGCCGTCGAGATGAAGGCGCTCCTCATCGGGGAGTCGGCCAGTCGAGAGCAGCGGGCGTCGATCCGGGCCGCCACCCTGTCGATCCCCGAGGTCGAGCACATCGACGACCTGCTCACCATGCAGCTCTCCCCGGACCAGATCCTCGTCAACATGGACGTCGCGTTCGACGAGGGACTGTCCGAGGAGCAGGTGCAGGAGGCGATCGAGGCTGTCGAAGCGGCGATCCGCCAGGTCGTGCCCGAAGCGACCCGGATCTTCATCGAGCCGGTGGACCAGTGACCGGGATCGCCTCGGCCCCCGCGTCCTCCGGCAACCTCGGCCCCGGTTTCGATACGCTCGCCTTGGCCCTGGACCTGCGCTGCCGCGTCGAAGCCGAACCGGCCGCGGTGACGGCGATCGTCGACGCCGACGGGGTCCCCCGTCCGGTGGAGGGCGGCGAGATCGTCGCCCGTGCGGTCGCTGCGGTGGGCCCGCCGATGACGCTGCGGATCGACTCGGCCATCCCCCGCGGGCGGGGACTCGGATCGTCGGCGGCGGTCGCTGCCGCCACCGCCGCGGCATCCCTCGGAGCCCAAGGGCTCGGCGTCGACCGCGATCGGGTCTTCCACGTCGTCGCCGACCTCGAAGGCCACGGAGACAACGCCGCCGCTGCCGTGTACGGAGGCCTGCAGGCTGCCTGCACGGCGTCGTCACGCCGCCTCGAGCTGCATCCCGAACTTCTGCCGATCGTGGCGATCCCCGACTTCGAGCTGCGCACCGGCGACGCCCGTGCCGCGCTCCCCGACGCCGTCGCGCTCACGATGGCGGCTCGGACCATCGCCCGGGTCGTGTTCCTCGTCGAAGGCCTCCGGACCGGAGATCGCGACGCGCTGACCCACGCCCGCGGTGACGAGCTGCACGAGGAGCCCCGGTCGGCGCTGTCGCCGCTCACCACCAGACTCGTCCGAGCGGCGCTCGACGCGGGGGCGGTGCACGCTGCCTGGTCGGGAGCGGGACCATCGGCGTTGGCGTTCGTCACCGAAGAACGGCTCGACGCCGTCGAGGGCGCACTGGGCACGGTCCTCGGCAGCGTCGGGGAGGTTCGACGGCTCGCCGTCGACCACGACGGGTTGGTCAGTTGAATCGGGCCCCGATCGCGGCCGCGATCGACCGTCGCGTCCGTCGGTAGAACGCCAGGTCCCGACCGAAGGGATCGTCGATGTCGGCGCCGTCGGGGTCGATCGTCTCGATCCGCGGCGCCCAGTCGGGCCGGCGGCGGATCAGCTCGTCGACGTGCGCCGCGGTGGCGGCGAGCAGCCGCGCCGGAGGTTCGCGCAGGTCCCATACCGAGCGTGCTCGATGTGCCGACAGGTCGATGCCGATCTCTGCCATCACCGCCGCGGCCTTCGGACTCGGGCGAGCACCCGGCAGTGACGAGGTTCCCGCCGACGCGAAGCTGCGATCGGGAACGGCGGCCCGAGCCAGGTACTCGGCCATCGGCGAGCGGCAGATGTTCCCGCTGCACACGAACACGACGAGGCCCCGCACCTGGTCAGACCGATGCGTGGTGTCGCGCCGAAGCGATCAGGGCGTCGAACAACGCATGCGAGTTGGGGTCGTCGCGGTGGCTCAGGTACTCGGGATGCCATTGGACGGCGAGGAGCGGCCATTCGGGATCGTCGGCCTCGATGGCCTCGATCACGCCGTCCCCGGCGCTCCCGACGGCACGGAAACCGGGGGCGACGTCGCGGACGGCCTGATGGTGGATCGAGTTGACCATCAGTGCCGTCTCGCCGATCGCCTCGGCCACGCGACATGCCGGGTCGAGCACGACGGGTTGGTGCCCGTTCCACACCGCGTGGCCGATCTCGTCGTGGTCGAGGGATCCCACCTCGGTCGGGATGTCCTGGATGAGGGTGCCACCGAACGCCACGTTGACGAGCTGCATCCCGCGGCAGATCGCCAGCATCGGTATCCGACGTCGTCTCGCCTCGTGGACGAGCGCGATCTCGAACTGATCACGATCGAAGTTCATGTTGCGCATCGTCTCATGCGTCTCGGCCCCGTAGCGGTGCGCCTCGATGTCGCCACCGCCGGTGAGGACGATCCCATCGAGCCGATCGAGCAGCTCGGGCACGTCGGGATCGGGGATCGGGACGAGCAGCACCGGATTGCCGCCGGCGCGCAGGACGGCGTCGGTGTACGTGTGGGCGATGACGTGCGATTCGATGTCCCCCGATGACGACACCGCGCATTTCGGTTGGGTGGTGATGCCGATGATGGGGCGCATCCGATGGATGTTAGGGCTGTGGCGGGCGTCCCCGACGGCGTCGGGGTTGCGAAACGGCCTATCCTCCGCGAACCTACCCCCTTCGCCACCGATGTGAGAGGTCACTGCATGGGTTCGCTGATCAAGAAGCGCCGGAAGAAGATGAGCAAGCACAAGTACCGGAAGCGCCTCAAGGCCAATCGGCACAAGCGCAAGCGATGATCGTCATCGGCGTCGCCTCCGACCCGACGCCCCGGCATCGATGATCGATGGACCGCAACGCCACCTCTTCGACGTTCCCGACGACGTCACCTACCTGAACTGCGCTTACATGTCGCCGCAGCTCAGGTCCGTCACCGAGGCGGGGCTCGCCGCGGTCGCCGACGCGGAGCATCCCTGGGAGCTCTCCGTCGACGACTTCTTCGGCCCCGCCGAGGAGCTCCGCGGACTGGTCGCCTCCGTCCTCGGCGCCGGGGACGACCCCGACGGAGTCGCGCTCGTCCCGGCGGTCAGCTACGGCGTCGGGGTGGCTGCCGCCAACCTCCCGATCGGGCCGGGCCGCACCGTGGTGGTCCTCGCCGAGCAGTTCCCCTCCCACGTGTATCCGTGGCGGGCGGCGGTCGCCGACGCCGGCGGCACCGTTCGGGTGGTCGAGCGCCGAGACGACCGCTCCTGGACCGACGGCGTGCTCGACGCGATCGACGCCACGACCGCGGTGGTGGCCGTCCCCAACGTGCATTGGACCGACGGTTCGGCGGTGGACCTCGAGACGGTGGGCGCCGCCGCTAGGGCCGTCGACGCCGCGCTCGTGGTCGACGCCACTCAGTCGCTCGGCGCGATGCCCTTCGACGTGTTCGCGGTTCGTCCCGACTTCGTGGTGGCGGCGGGTTACAAGTGGCTCATGGGCCCGTACAGCCTCGGGTACCTGTGGGCGAGCCCGGAGCGTCGCGACGGGGTTCCGCTCGAGCACGGCTGGATCACCCGCGACGGTGCCGAGGACTTCGCCCGCTTGGTCGACTACACCGACCGTCTCCAAACCGGCGCTCGCCGCTACGACGTCGGGGAACGCAGCAATTTCGTGCTCGTGCCGATGGCGATCGCCGCCCTCGAGCAGATCCTCGCGTGGGGTGTGCCCGACATCGCCGACGCCCTCGGCGCGTCGACGGCGCGGATCGTGGAGGAGGCCGAGCGGCGAGGATTCGAACCGACCGCCGACCGGGGGCCGCATCTCCTGGGCCTTCGTCACGCTCGAGGGATCCCGGACGGCCTGCCCGCGGCCCTCGCCGCCCACAGGGTCCATGTCAGCGTTCGGGGCGACTCGATCCGGGTGTCTCCGCACCTGTACAACGACGAGACCGACATCGAACGGTTCTTCTCCGTCCTCGACGAGGTCGCCCGCTGACACCGGCGGGCCACCGATGTGGTGCCGGGTCAGGTGAACGTGGCGACGGCGACGCCGAAGATCGCGATGCTGATCACCAAGATGACGCCCTGGATGGCTCCTCGCACCGCCGCCGACGTGCGCTTGGCCGTCACCTGGTGGAACGCGGCGAGCGCCATGACCGATACGACGAGGGCGAGCTTGGCCTCCAGCATCCGCCATGGGATCCCCAGGTCGAGGACCTGCCACACCCCGGTGATCACCGCCACGGTCATCGCCGTCCACGAGATCCTGCCGAACTGGCGGGCCGTCGCCTGCAGCAGGGGCCGGTCGGCGCCGGCCTTTCGCATCGCCGGGACCAGCGCCGCCAACGTGATCAAGCCGCCGGTCCAGATGGCGACTGCGAGCAGATGGGTCCACAGGAGGACCTGATCGAGACGCACGTCAGTTCAACCCTTCCAGGAACCGTTCGATCTCGGAGACCAACTCGCTTGTCAACGATGGGTCGAGGAGGTCCCGTCCGCCGATGAGGCCGTCGAGGTAGTCGGCGAGGTCGTCGCCGTTGCCGATCGCCTCGTCGACCTTCGCTCGGAAGTCGCCGTCGAGGCGCTCGAGGTCCTTCAGGTCGAACGACACCCCGAGGATCTCGGCGAGTTTCCTCGTGATCGCCAGCATCGCCGACGGGTTCGGGTTGGCGGCCAGGTAGTGCGGCGTTCCCGCCCAGATGCTCAACGCCGGGAGTCCCACCTCCCGGCATGCTTCGATCAAGACCCCGACGATCCCCGTCGGTCCCTCGTAGTCGGAGACCTCCAGGTCGTGACGGCGAACCTCGTCGGGATCCGTGCCGACACCCGACAGGGGCACCGGCTGTTGATGGGTGACCTGTCCGATGTAGGCCCCGAGGAGCAGCACCCCTTCGGTGTCGACCTCGTTGAGCACCATCGTCACGGTCCGGGCGAAGGTCTTCCACCGGAAGGACGGCTCGTCGCCGGTCACGACGACCAGATCATGATGGTGATCGGGCAGCACGACGGCGTAGAACCGTGTCTCGGGCCAGGTGATCCGACGGGTCGTGCCTTCCCCGACGTGGACGCGGGGCCGGTGCTCCTGGAAGTCGAAGAACTCCTCGGGTTCGATCGTCGCGAAGGGCTCCTCGGACGCCAGACGACCCAGGAGATAGGCGGCGGCTCCGGTGGCTGCCTCGCAGGCGTCGTTCCAGCCTTCGAAGGCGACGATGGCCCGGGGGCGGCGCAGTGTCGGTCGATAGCGTCGTCGGACGGCGTCCATCGCGGCAAGGCTACCGATATCGCGATCCTGACGCCGTCGATGCGCCGAACGCCCCTACCGGGCCGGCGCGGCGTCCGGGAGCTTCGAGACATGGTCCGGTCTCCCGCTGCCGACCGGTCGCTCGTCGTGCGGGTCGTCGACGTCGATCGCGTCAGTCGTTGGCGGTCAGGACCCGAAGGGCGTTCCCGCCCAGCACCTTCCTGATGTCGACCTCGGACCATCCCCGTTCGAGGAGCTCGACGGTGATGGACGGATACGTCGAGACGTCCTCCAGGCCGGCCGGGGTGAGGTCGATCCCATCGAAGTCGGAGCCGAGGCCGACGTGGTCGATGCCGGCGACCGCGGCGATGTGCTCGATGTGGTCGACGACGTCGAACACGGACCCCCGGTCGATCGCCAGGTCCGCTCTCGTCCGTGCCAGCTCCCGCTCGAAGGACGCTTCGTCGGGGAACTCGCGTCGGAGTCGGCGTGCCTCGTCGAACATCTCGGTCGTCTTGCGGGCCGCCGATGCCACGACGAACGGGGGATAGAAGTTGACCATCGCCACCCCGCCGTTGGCGGCCAGACGTTCGAGCACGTCGTCGGGGACGTTCCGCGGATGCGGGGCGACGGCTCGGGCTCCCGAATGGGATGCCATCACCGGGCGCTCCGAGACGTCGAGGGCGTCGTGCATCGTCTCGGTCGAGACGTGGGAGATGTCGACCACCATCCCGAGGTCGTTCATCGCGGCGACGACCCGCCGGCCGAACCCCGTCAGTCCGCCGTGGCGTCGTTCGTCGGTCGCCGAATCCGCCCATTCGATGGTCTCGGCGTGGGTGAGCGTCAGGTAGCGCACGCCGCGAGCTCGGAGTTCCGCCAGCTTGCCGAGGTCGCCTTCGATGCCGTGACCACCTTCGGCTCCCATGAGCGACGCCGTCCGTCCCGATGCCGCGGCCTCCTGGGCATCGCGGGCCGAGTCGGCCGTGGCGAGATGCTCGGGATCGTTGGCGACGAGGGCGCCGACGAGGTCGATCTGTGAGAGGACCGTCGCGAAGGGCTCCTCGGTCCAGGTGGGAACGAACACGGACCAGAACTGCGCGCCGACTCCGCCGCGGCGGAGCCGAGGCCCATCGGTGTGGTATCCGTCGAGGTGGACGGAGGGGTCGGCGAGCGACAGGTCGCCTCCGACGCGGACCCGTAGCGCCCACGGGAGGTCGTTGTGCCCGTCGACGACCGGCATCGACGCGTGGATCCGCCCGGCCCGGGCTTCGGGGTCGGTCACCCTTGGGTGGTCGCGGGGGTGATCCCCTGGAGGATCTCGGTGACGCCGCCGCCGCTGGTCACGACCGAATCGAACCCGGCTTCCTCGAGGTACTTGACGCACAGGTTGGAGCGGTATCCGGAGCCGCAGACGATGTGGACCGGTCGGGACGGATCGAGTCCCGCAGGCGGGCCCTGCTCGGCGAGATCGGGTACATACCGCCACACCGACCCGGGGATGTGCCCCTGCTCCCATTCGCCCGGGGACCGGACGTCGAGGATCTGGAGCGGCTCGTCGTCGCGGAGCTTGGCGATGACGTCCACGTACGATTCGACCGCGTTGGTCACGAGCGGACCGAACTGGTCGGCCAGGCCGGCGACGTCATAGACGACGCCGATCTCGTGGTCGAAGCCGATCCGCTCGAGCTGGAGGACCACGTCGACGATGTCCTGGCCGGATTCGGCGACGAGCACGATCGGAGCGTCGAAGGGAGCCAGCCAGCCGGTCCATACCCCGACCTGGTCGGAGTACTCGACGCCGTAGCTGCCCTTGACGTGGCCGGCCGCGTACGACGTGCGGGGTCGGATGTCGACGAGCGCCACGTCGGTGGGGACGTGGGCCGGGTTGAGTTCGGGGATCTCGGGATCGGGCGCCGGGGTGGGGCCCATGAGGTTGGCCGGTCCCATGTGCCGGTAGTACCGCGGCCACGGCTGGAGCGGTGCCAGCAACGCCTCGATGAAGGCGTCCTCGTCGTCGATCCGCAGCAGCGGGTTCGCTTCCTTCTCCCGTCCGATGGTCGACACCGTGATCCCGGCGCCCGAGGCGGTGCAGAACGAGCCCTCGCCGTGGGTGGGATACAGCCCGACGTGGTCGGGAAGGGCCGCCAGTCGCTTCATCGTGAGGAACTGCAGCTTCGCCAGGCCGCGGGCCCGGTCGACACCCAGCAGGTCGGGGCGGCCGAAGGAGTCGATGAGGAGGCTGCCGCCGGAGAACAGCGCCACCGGTTCGCCGTCGACGAGCACCAGGTAGCTCAGATGCTCGGGCGTATGTCCGGGAGTGTGGAGGGGCCGGATCCTCAACGTGCCGGCGGTCAGGTCCTCGTTGTGGAACGCCGGGAGGTAGTCGGTCCACGCGACCGCTCCGGAGGCGGGCACCACGACCTCGGCTCCCATCCGGTGGGCGAGCTCCCTGCCACCCGAGACGTAGTCGTTGTGCAGGTGGGTCTCGAGGACGAACCGGAGCTCGGCGCCGGTCCGGGCGACCGCCTTCTCGAACCGATCGACGTCGCGCTGGGGGTCGACCACGAGGGCGATCCCGTCGTGGTCGAGGACGTAGGTCGAGTCACCGAGCCCGGTCGTCCGGATCTGTTCGATCTGCATCGCGGCCGTCTCCTCAGGCGAGTCCCTTGAGCATCATGTTCCAGTACATGAACGGTAGCCCGTAGCGCTTCAAGAGCCACATGTCGTAGCGTTCCTTGTAGGTGTTGCCGGGCACCGTCGGGGTGGGGTTGGAGTCGTAGTCGAATTCGGCCAGGAGCATCTTGCCGCGGGCCGTGGTGATCGGACACGACGCGTAGCCGTTGTAGCTGGCCGGCATGGGTCGGCCCTCCATCGCCGCCAGGAGGTTCTCGACCACCGTCGGCGCCTGCTTGCGGACGGCGGCACCCGTCTTCGAGTTCGGGGTGTTGCCGGCGTCACCGAGGGAGAAGACGTTGGGCCAGCGGACATGCTGATGGGTGTGCTTGTCGACCTCGACGTAGCCGACCGGGGTGTCCTCGGCCAGGGGCGTCTTCTTCACCCAGTCGGGCGCCGACTGGGGCGGCACGGCGTGGAGGAGGTCGTAGGGGATCCGGCGGGTCGTTCCGGTGCCGCCGGGGGAGATGTCCTTGATCTCCACCTCGCGAGCGTCGGGATCCACCGCCACCATCTCGTGTTCGAAGATCACCTCGATGCCATAGCGGTCGCAGACCTTCTCGAGGGCCCGGGCCCAGCCTGGTACGCCGAACATGGCGGCACCCGGGAGCACGAGGATCGGGTCGATCCGATCGAGGACGCCTTGCCGTCGCCACCAGTCACAGGCCAGGTAGGCGATCTTCTGGGGGGCTCCGGCGCACTTGATGGCGCCGCTGGGCATGGTGAACACCGCGGTTCCCGAGGTCGTCGCACGCACGAACTCCCAGGTCTTGGGGGCCAGGTCGAAGCGGTAGTTGGACGAGACACCGTCACGGCCGAGGGTGTCGGTCAGGCCGGCGACCTTGTCCCAGTCGAGCTGGAGGCCGGGAGCGACGACGAGGTAGTCGTATCCGACGACATCGCCGGAGCTCAGGGTGACCGTGTTCTCGTCGGGTTGGATCGTCTCGACGGCGTCGCGGATCCACGTGACGCCCTTGGGCATGACCTTCGCCATGGGTCGGGCGGTCTTGCCGACGGGTTCGACGCCGCCGCCGACGAGCGTCCACAGGGGCTGGTAGTAGTGGGTGTCGGAGGGCTCGACGATGGCGATGTCGTCTTGGCCTTTGCGGCGAAGCCGCGCCGCGGTGGTGATGCCCGCGGTGCCTCCGCCGACGATCAGGATCCGATGATGCGCCGTGGTCGGCATGGTGGGTCTTCCTCCCTCTCGCTACTTGTCCGGACATGCGGACAATGAGAGGGAACGCTATCGTGTCGGGGGAGGCGCTGTCAACCAGAAGGCGGGGTTCGCGTCGTGCCGCAACGGATCACCCTGGATCGGGCGAGCCCGCTGCCCCTGTGGGCACAGGTCGTCGAGCGGCTCCGGCCGGAGATCGCATCGGGCCGCTACGACGAGACCTTCCCCTCCGAACACGACCTGATGGCGAGGTTCGAGGTGAGTCGGCACACCATCCGCGAGGCCCTCCGACGCCTCGAGTCCGAGGGGCTGCTGGTCCGCCGGCGAGGGAAGGGCACCTTCGTCAACCGCCCCGAGTTCCGCCAGGACCTCGGCACCCTGTACTCGCTGTTCCGGACGATCGAAGCCCAGGGCGTCGAGCAGCGCAGCCGCGTGCTCGAACTCGACCTGGTCGAGGCTCCGCTGATCGCCGAGCGACTGGAGCTCCCCGCCGACGAGGTCTTCGTCTACCTGCGTCGCATCAGATACGCCGGGGACGAGCCGCTCGCCCTCGACGCGGCCTGGCTACCTGCCGAGTGTGCCGATCCGCTGCTCGAGGCCGACTTCGAGCACACCGCGTTGTACGACGAACTCGAACGCCGGTGTGGGATCATGCCGATCGCCGGCTCCGAGACGATCGAGCCGGTGGTCGCCAGCACCGAGGAGTGCGCGCTGCTCGGTGTGCCTCCGGGGACCGCGGTCCTCTCCCTCGAGCGGAAGACCCGCACCGCCGATCGGCCCCTGGAGTGGCGGCGAACGCTCCTCCGAGGCGACCGCTTCCGGTTCGTCGCGGAATGGTCGACCGGCGTCCCACCTCGCCCACAGCTCACCGTCTCGCGCTGAGCCGCCGAGGTCGGGCTACTCGAATCGCCGCAGCCGCAGCGAGTTCGTCACCACCGACACCGACGAGAACGCCATGGCGCCGGCGGCGATCATGGGGTTGAGGAACCCGAGAGCTGCCAGCGGGATCGCCGCGGTGTTGTAGCCGAAGGCCCAGAAGAGGTTCTCCTTGATCGTGGCGAACGTCCGCCGGGCGAGGCGGAGCGACAGCACCGCCAGCATCGGGTCGCCGCTCATGAGCACGACGTCGCCGGCCTCGATCGCCACGTCCGTTCCCGATCCGACGGCCATGCCGAGATCGGCCTGGGTGAGGGCGGGAGCGTCGTTGATGCCATCGCCGACGAAACCGACCGACAGGCCCTCGCCTTGGAGGCGCCGGATCTCGTCGGCCTTGTCGCCGGGGAGGACCTCCGCGATCACTCGGTCGATCCCGATCTGGGCGGCGATCGTCTCGGCCGTCCGGCGGTTGTCCCCGGTGAGCATGACCACCTGGACGCCCAGCTCGTGGAGGCGGGTGACGGCCTCGGCGGCGGTGTCCCTGACGGTGTCGGCCACGCCGAGCGCACCGCGGACCTCACCATCCCAGCCGGCCAGGAAGGCCGTGTGCCCTTCCCGCTCGATCCGTTCCATCTCGTCGAGGAACCGGTCGGGCACGTGCAATCCCCGATCGGCCATCAGCTTGGGCTTCCCGACGGTGACCTCGACGCCGTCGACCTCTCCGACCGCGCCCATCCCACGCAAGGAGGTGAACCCGGCGACCGGCCCGAGCACGACGTCGCGCTCTTCGGCGCCGAGGGCGACCGCCTTGCCGATGGGATGCTCGGAGGCGGCTTCGATCGACCCGACCAGGTACAGGAACCGTTCCGCCGGCTCGTCGGTGACGACGTCGGTCAGGGTCATGGCGCCGCGGGTGAGGGTGCCGGTCTTGTCGAAGACCATCACATCGACGCCCTTGGCTCGCTCGAACACCTCGGCGCTCTTGAACAGGACACCCCGTTCGGCTCCCCGTCCGGAGCCCACCATGATCGCCGTGGGGGTGGCCAGACCCATGGCGCACGGGCAGGCGATGATCATCACCGCCACCGCGTTCCTCAGCGACTGAGGGAAGTCGCCGCTGATGGCCAGCCAGACGACGAAGGTGACGATCGCGATGCCGATGACGGCGGGCACGAACACCGCGCTGACCCGATCGGCGAGGCGCTGCACCGGCGCCTTCGACGCCTGGGCTTCCTCGACGAGCCGGACGATCTGCGCGAGGGCCGTGTTCCCGCCGACCTTGGTGACCTCGACCTCGAGGCGTCCCTGCTGGTTGATGGTGGCGCCGAAGACCTCGTCGCCTGGGCCCTTGTCGACGGGCTTGGACTCGCCGGTGAGCATCGACTCGTCGATGGCGGAGCTTCCCGACAGGACGACGCCGTCGACGGGGATCTTCTCGCCGGGGAAGACGACGACGACCTCACCGGGGGCCACCTCTGCAGGATCCACCATGACCTCGGTCCCGTCGCGGACGACCCTCGCCTGCTTCGCGCCGAGCTCGAGCAGCTTCGTGATGGCGTTCGAGGCTCGACCCTTGGCCTTGGCCTCGAAGTAGCGTCCGAGGAGGATCAGGGTGGTGATGATCGCCGCGGTATCGAAGAACACGGGCGCGTCGGCGAACATCGCCCACACCGAGTACACCCAGGCCGTCACCGTACCCATGGTGACGAGCGTGTCCATCGCCGGGCTCTTGGACTTGATCTGTTTCCACGTGGCCTGATGGAACTGGCGGCCGAACCAGAACACGACGATCGTCGTCAACACGGCCTGGATGGTCACGTTCCAGAAGCCTTCGGGAAGGAAGAACGCCAGGGCGAAGACGGGGATCGTGAGAACCGAGGCGCCGAGGACGGCCCGCTTCTGGAGCTCGATCTCCTCTTCGTAGCGGCCGGCGAGATCGCGTTCGTCGCCCTCGGCGAGGGGGGTGATCTCGTAACCGATCTTCTCGATGGCCTCCTTGAGGTGCTGGATGTCCACGACGTTGGGGTCGACCACCGCCCGCGCCTCCTGGCCGGCGAAGTTGACGACGGCTCCCTCGACGCCTTCCTGCTTGGACAGGACGCGTTCGATCCGCAACGCGCACGACGCGCACGTCATCCCTTCGACGTCGAAGGTGATGGTTTCGCTCTTGTCGGTCATGGCTCCTCGGTTCCCCGGCCGGCATGGCCGGTCGGTGGTTCGGTCAGGTGACGGGGCCGGCGACGTCGTAGCCCTGTTCCTCGATGGCGGCGACGATCTCGTCGAGTGTCGCCTCGGCGCCGTCGTAGTCCAGCTCGACGGTTCGTTCCTCGATGTGGACCTCGACCTTGTCGACGCCCGGTAGTGGGGCGACGGCGCCTTCGATCGAGGACTTGCAGTGGCCGCACGAGATGTCGGGTACCGAAAGCGTCTGGGTGGTCATGCGATGTCTCCTTTCGGGCCGGTGATGCCGGGGGCGTACCGGAGGGTCTCCATGAGCTCGTCGACGATCTGCTCCGAACGGCCCTCCTCGACGGCACGCAGGACGCATGTTTCCACGTGGTTCTGGAGGAGGATCCGGTTCACCGCCTCCAGGGAACCCTGCACGGCGGAGACCTGCTTCATGATGTCGGGGCAGTACCGCTCCTCGTCGACCATGCGCATGACCGCATCCAGGTGGCCGCGGATGGTCTTGAGACGGTTCGTCGCCGACTGCTTGTGATGTTGTTCCATCGGGCCAGTATACCCCACCCCCGGTGGGGTAACGCACCCACGGGTCGAGGCTGCGACGTTCAGCTCAGGAGGAGTCGCTCGATCCGCCGGGCCGCCGCCACCGACCCGACCGCCCCCATGGCGACCAGCACTCCCGCATGGGCCAGCAGGACCGGACGGACGACGCCCACGGTCAAACCTCGGATCAGCTCCACCCCGTGGTACAGCGGCGAGAGCTGGGTGAGGACCTGGATGGCCGGGGGATAGATGTCGAGGGGATAGAACGTCGCCGAGAACAAGAACAACGGCAACGTCACGAGGGTCACCATGTCGAGGTCCTGCCAGCTCCGCATGTACGACGCGGCGGCCATCCCGACCGCCGAGAAGGCGTAGCCGATGAGGAGCGCCGCGGGGAGGGCGAGCAGTCCCCACCAGGATCGGATCAGCCCCATGGCCACCATGACGACGAGGAACGCCACCGCGTAGATCCCGCCCCGGACGAGTGACCATCCGATCTCCCCGGCAGCGACGTCGCCGGGTCCCATGGGGGTGGACAGGATCGCGTCGTAGATCTTGCGGTACTTGAGTTTGAAGAAGATGTTGATCGTCGACTCGAAGATCGCTCCGTTCATGGCCGACGACGCCAGCATCGCCGGAGCCACGAAGGCCTCGTACGGTACGGCGACCCCGGCGGGTCCGGTCACGTCGCCGGCTAGGCGTCCGATGCCGACGCCGATGGCGAACAGGTAGAACACCGGCTCGAAGAACCCCGACAGGATGACCGGCCAGAAGGTCTTGGCCACCAACAGGTTCCGCTCCAACAGACGCACCGCCCGTCGCGAGGTGCGGGCAGGGACGGGGACCACGCGGGCGACGAGGGTCCGGCCGGTCATCGCACGAGCCGGCGCCGGAACGCCACCACGGCGAGGGCGCTCCCGCCGACGATCCAAGCGACGAGGTACAGGACCGACACCGCCGGAGCGACGCGTGGCGTGATGCCGAGGACGATCCAGCGGTCGAGGGCGACGGCGTGGTAGAGCGGAACGGCGTTGGCCACCGGCTGCAGGAATCCGGGAAGCTGGGAGATGGGGAAGAACGTGCCGGAGAACAGGAACATGGGGACGATGCCGAACCGGAAGAGGTTGCTGAGTCCCGTGTCGCGCTCGAGGCGTGCCGTGTACGCGGTCACCGGAGCGACGGTGGCCACGCCGACGAGGAGGGCCGGGCCGACGGCGAGCAGCGCCGGGCCGATGGGCGTGACCTCAAAGGCCGCCATCACGGTCGCGAAGACCACCGAGACGAGCAGCACCCGGGCCGCCGACCAGAGGAGATGGCCGTAGACGAGGCTCTCGATCGACACGGGTGTGGCCAGGATCGCCTGATAGGTCTGTCGCCACTTGAAGCCGGCCATCACCTTCCAGGCTCCCTCCCCGGCGCCGGTCTGCATGGCGGTGGCGGCTAGGAGACCGGGAGCGAGGAACGCCAGGTAGGAGATGCCCTCGAGGCCGCCGGGTGCGTTGCGGTCGACCAGGGTACCGAGGCCGACGCCCATGGCCAGCAGGTAGAGGATCGGGTTCAGGAACGAGGTGACGACGCTCCCTCGCCAGACCCGACGGTAGACCCGGGCCTCACCTTCGAAGACTCGCAGCGGGAGCGGGGTCGACATCATTCCACCAGCCTGCGCCCGGTGAGGTGCAGGAAGACGTCTTCGAGGGTCGCTCGCCGGACGAGGAAGCTGTCGAGGACGTTCTCCATCGTTTCGACCTTCGCCACGGTGGCATCGGTGTCGCCGGTGTACAGGAGGACCCGGTCGGGCAGCATCTCGACGCGTTGGGCCATGCCCGCGTACCGCGCCTCGTCTCCGATCGGGACGTCGGGTCGGAAACGGAGCTCGACGACCTCCGGCGTGGAGTAGCGCTCGATGAGCTGTCGGGGTGAGCCCTCGGCGACGATCCGCCCTCGGTCCATGACCACCAGCCGATCGCAGAGCTGTTCGGCCTCGTCCATGTAGTGGGTGGTGATGATGAGAGTGACCCCGCGTTGCTTGAGGCGATACAGCCGATCCCACAGGGCGTGGCGAGCCTGGGGATCGAGCCCGGTGGTCGGTTCGTCGAGGAGCAGCAGCTCGGGATCGTTGACCAACCCGCGAGCGATCGTGAGGCGTCGCTTCATGCCCCCCGAGAGGGAGTCCACCGTGGCATCACGCTTGTCGGTGAGCTGCGCGAAATCGAGGAGCTCCTCGATCCGATCCCGGATGACGGAGCGGGGGAGATCGAAGTATCGACCGTAGATGTAGAGGTTCTCGGTGACGGTCAGCTCCATGTCCAGGTTGTCCTCTTGAGGGACGACACCGAGGCGGGAGCGGATCGCGGGTCCGTCGCGTCGTGGATCCTCGCCGAGGACGGTGAGGGAACCGTCGCTGAGGGGGCTCACTGCGGCGATCATCTTCATCGTCGAGGTCTTCCCGGCACCGTTGGGTCCCAGGAACCCGAAGGCCTCGCCGGCGGAGATGGTGAAGTCGATCCCGTCGACCGCGACGAAGTCGCCGAACCGTTTCGTGAGTCGGTGGGCCTCCACCAGGGGCGCGGACATGTCGTGAGCCTAGGTGGTGCCGTGCCGGACAGGAGGTCAGTGACGCAGATCGACGAGGGTGCCGGGCCGGGTACCCCTCCGAGAGACCTTGAGTCGATGCGGGCCGGCCACGACGACGACCGAGACGTCGGTGAGGGCGCGGACCGCCCGCTGCTGGACCACCACCGGGAGGTCGTGGAGGACGTGGGCGGGGGTGATCACGAGGCTCTTGGCCGTGGCGACGTCCAGGACGTGGCGTCCGGGACGGTCGACCACGGTGATCTCCGGTCGGGAGCGGAGGACCTCGGCGAAGAGGTCGGGGGATTCGGTGACCACCGTCATGGGCAGCTCCTTGGGGAAGCGGGCGCGGAGCCCCACGTCGATGGCGAGCGAGGAGTCGTCGAGGAACCACGGCGTCGTGGGACTGCCGGGAACGACGATGACCTCGTTCCAGGGCCGGACGATCCGAGCCGCGGCAGAGCGGATCGGCAAGAGCTCGCCGAGGGCGTCGATGTCGGCTCCGAAGAGGTAGTCGGCGCGACGCGGGCCCTCCCACGAGAGGATGACGAGCGACGCGTCGTGCTCTTCGATCAGATGGAGCGTCCCTTCGACGAACGACTCGTCGACCCGAACGAGCCCGTCGCTGTCGAGTCCGAGGGCCGAAGCACGATCGACGGCGTCGTCGACCAGGGCCTGGGCCTGTGGCTTGCTTCCCGGTTCGGTGACGGCGAAGGGGACCACCAGGCCGTCGTCGGCGCGGGCCAGCTCGCCGGCGAACCGCATCAAGGCGTCGGGATCGGAGGCCTTGGGGCGAACGTCGACGAGGACCCGCTCGCCCGGGGCGGCCGGCGGCGGGGCCGGCCGCGGGATCCGACGGATGAAGAACCGCGACCCGTACGACGTGATGAAGGCCGTGGCGACGATGGCCAACACGGCACCGTTGACGATCTCTTGTTCGAACAAGCCGAGGTTGGAGCCGACCTGCGCGATGGCGAGCGTGGAGGCGGCCTGGCCGAAGCTCAGGGAGGCCATGAGGCCGATCTCGTCGACCGAGAACCCGGCGACGGCGCCGGTGACCGCGGCCGCCACCACCTTGCCCACCACGACGATCACCGTGAAGGCGACGGCGATGGCGAGGGTCCGAGCGTCGAAGAGCAAGGCGGGATCGATGGTGAGGCCGATCGAGACCATGAAGGCGGGAACGAAGATCGTGTCGCCGACGAATTCGAGGCGTTCCATCAGCAGGCCCTGGGTGGGGACGAGACGGTTCATCCCGAGGCCGGCGAGGAAGGCGCCGATGAGCCCTTCGATCCCGCCGAGGACGGCGATGGATGCACCGCCGGCCATCCCGGCGAGGGCGAAGACGAAGCGCTGGGCGCGACTGCGGCCGACCCGAACGAAGAACCACGCCGACAACTTCGGGAGCGCCCACAATGCGTAGCCGACGAGCAAGGCCCCGACGAGCCATACGGGGAGGGTCGGTTGCGGCTCCGAGGCTCGGAGGCCGGAGATGGGTGCGACGGCGATGACGGCGCTGGATGTGGCGACGGCGAGGACCGTCAACGACATGAGGTCGAAGGCGACGCCGGCGGAGACGGCGGTCGTGACGGCCTTGTTGTCCTGGAGCCCGGCGGCGCGCACCGCCGGGTAGGCGACCAGGGTGTTCGACGCCCACATGGCACCGACCAGCGCCGATCCCAGAAGCGACAGGCCGAGGAACTCGGTCCCGAGCCAGAGGCTGATGCCGAAGGGAACGACGAAGCCGAGGGCACCGTAGATCACGGCGTTGCGACGGTTCGCCTTGAAGGCACGGATGTTGAACCCGAGACCGACGAGGAACATCAGGTAGAGGATGCCGATGGCTCCCAGATCGTTGACCAGCCCGTCGGGGTTCAGCCAGGCGAGGACGAAGGGTCCGGCGAGGATCCCACCGGCGATGAGGCCGATGAGGGTCGGGATCCGGAACCGCTCGGCGACGATGGGCCCGAAGACGACGATGACCAGCAGGACGAGCAGGCTCCCCTCGACGCTCCCGATCACGTGGTGCTCCCTGCTCGCTGCCGGCCGCCATTGTCGCAGGCAGTCGGGAGCGATGCAGGATGCCGCCGTCGCCGGGATGGCGCTCGTCGAGGAGGTCGGGACGGCAGCGATCGATGGGCACGTGCTTCGGCTCGCCGCCAGGCTCCGGGAGGCCCCTTGGTGTCGATCCCGTCGTCGGACGCCGAGGCGCTCGTCGGAGCGCTCGCGGACGACGGCATCGTGACGTCATCGCGTGACGGCAATCTGCGGGTGTCGCTCCACGGGTACAACGACGATCGGGACATCGACCGGCTCATGGCAGGGCTCGCGCGCCACCGTCACCTTCTCGCCTGAGGCGACCTGCCGGCACCGCCGAGTTCTGGTCCTCGGATCGTTCGCGGTGCCGGCCCGTCGGGCCACAGGCGCTCAAGGCGTCTCGTATCGAGCCTTCGAGGGGTCGTGGATCGAGAGCTGCTCGGCGAGTCCGACGCGGATGTGTTCGATCATCGCCGTACAGGCACGGTCGGGGTCCCCGGCGCGGAAGGTGTCGAGGAGTTCCTCGTGGGACGGCTCGAACGCCGCTTCGGTGATGCGGTGGAGGTCGGCGTACAGCAGCACGGCCACCGACCGATCCCAGACGGCGTCGAACAGGCCGACGAGCTGGGTGTTGCCGGTCGCCCGGACGATCGCCCGGTGGACCGCCTTGTTGGCGAGGTACCCCTCGTGGGCGGTGTCGTGGGCCTGCGTGGAGTGCTCGTCGATGGCCTTGTCGATGAGGGAGAGGGCAGTTTCGTCGCCGCGCTCGGCGAGGAGCCGGGCGGCGTAGCCCTCGATGGCCTCTCGGGTCTCGTAGATCTCGCGGATCTCGTTCTCGCTGGCGGCACGGACGATGAACCCGCCCCGGTTGCCGGGGACGATGATCCGCTCCTGTTCGAGACGGAGCAGCGCTTCGCGCACCGGGGTTCGGGACACTCCCATGGCCTCGGCGATCCGTTCCTGGATGAGGCGGTCGCCGGGACGGAGGCCGCCGTCGCTGAGAGCGTCGACGAGCTGTCGGTACACCTCGTCGGCGAGCCGCGGCCGGTGGGCGTCGATGGGAAGGAAGTGTTCTGCCATGTCGGATGCAGGATACGCCGTTCTCGGCGGCCAGGATCCGGGGGGGCGCGGGCCCGGAGAGGGCCCCTTGACGGTGGGGGACATGGTGCCTATCCTCTACGAATACCGAATACAGTATATGGTACGCAGGAGGCGGGTGGCCATCATGTGCGGCATCGCGGGGAGGATCCTTCGGGAACCGGGCCCGATCGGCGGAGACCTGGTCCAGCTGATGCAGGCCCAACGTCACCGGGGCGCCGACTCAACTGGCTTCGCCCTCTACGGCCGACCTCGGGAGGAGGGGTACGTGCTTCGGCTTTTCCATCCCGATCGGTACCGACTCGACGCCACGCTCGAGGCGCTGGTGGGCGCCGTGCGCGACCAGGGCGGTGACCTGACCGGGGACCCTACCTGGGACGACACCGGCCAGGCCCACGTCTTCATCAGAGCCGAGATCGCCGAGCCGGCCACCGAGCCCGCGACGTGGGTCGACGCCGTCGAGTCGATCGACGGGCTCCAGATGGTGTCGATGGGGCGATCCCTGGAGGTCGTCAAGGACGTCGGGGACGCGGCCACGGTCGGGGCCAAGCACCACCTCGAGGAGTTCGTCGGCACCCACGGTCTCGGCCATGCCCGGCTGGCCACCGAATCCGAGGTCTCCCCCGTCGCCAGCCACCCCTTCTGGGCGCGGCCCTTCCCCGACGTCACCATCGTCCACAACGGTCAGCTCACCAACCACCACCTGTGGCGTCGCCGCCTGGAGCTCGCCGGCTATCGCTTCGATACCGACAACGACTCCGAGGTGATCGCGGTGTGGCTCTCGGACCGGATGGCATCGGGCATGACTCTCGAGGAGGCGCTGGACACCTCCATCCGCGACTTCGACGGGGTCTTCACCTACCTGTGCTCGACCGCGGAGGCCATCGGGCTTGCCAAGGATCGGCTGGCCATCAAGCCCATCGTCGCCATCGAGCACGAGGGAGAGGTGTGCATGGCCACCGAAGAGCAGGCACTGAGGACGCTCTACCGGGAGGAGGGCGAGATCGTGAACTACGACGGTCCCGGCATCGCCAGGGTGTGGTGGGCGCCGACGTTCGTGGAGGTCGCATGAGTCGGGAGGTCGTCGAGATCGTCGCTGGCGAACGACCCCTTCGCGAGGTCAACGCCGAGATCCGGACGGCGGTGGCAGAGGGCAAGCATGTCGAGCTCCGCGAGCCGCTGTCGCGCCACAACCTGTGCGTGGCCCTCGAGGGCGGCGGCAGCGTCGCCATCGATGGGAGCGCCGGGTACTACTGCGGCGGGCTCAACAACGGCGGGATCATCGAGGTGCGCCGGAACGCC
Organism: Acidimicrobiia bacterium; assembly: GCA_026985095.1. GTDB lineage: Bacteria > Actinomycetota > Acidimicrobiia > Spongiisociales > UBA5794 > JALSQW01. The sequence goes on from JALSQW010000023.1 coordinate 189,137, forward strand.
GGCTGGGGGGTCGGAGAGGCGATGGCTGCCGGGCGGATCATCGTCGACGGCTACGCGGGGATGGCGGCGGGCGCCTCCATGCGCGGCGGCACCCTGCACATCAAGGGCGATGCCGGGCCCCGCTGTGGGGTGGCCTTCAAGGGAGGCGACGTCGTCGTGGAGGGCTCCGTCGGGTTCCTCAGCGGGTTCATGGCCCACGCCGGGCGCATCGTCGTGTTGGGCGACACCGCCGACGCCATCGGCGACTCGCTGTGGGGCGGTGAGGTGTGGGTCGCCGGAACGATCGGCTCGCTCGGGACCGACACCGAGGTCGTCGAACCCGAGGACGAGGAGCTGGCCTCCCTGGAGACGCTCCTGGGCGACCTCGGCATCGCCGATCGGCCGCAGGACTGGAAGAAGATCGTGTCCGCCCAAGGGCTGTGGCACTTCCACGCAAGGAACGCACGCGCATGGCTGATGATCTGACCGACGCCGCCGCCTACAACGGAGGTGCCGACCCGAACCGACCCGCTGGGATCCCCGATTCGTACGGCCGCGGCCGCTCCCCCCGATGGACCCCCGAAGTGATCGCCGACATCCAGGCCAAGTCTCTCCTCGGCCGCTACCAGGTCCGGGGGTTCTCGACGTTCAACCCCCGGATCCCCACCTTCGACGATCTCGTGTTCGTCCCCGCGACCATGACCCGTCTCCCCCTCGAGGGCTACCGGGAGGATTGCGACACCAGGACCGTGCTCGGGGAGCGACCGGGGCTGGTGGAACGGCCCATCGAGCTCGACATCCCGATCTACATCGCCTCGATGTCCTTCGGCGCCCTGTCGGCGACTGCCAAACGCGCCCTCGGTCGGGGCGCCTCCATGGTGGGATCAATGACCTGCACCGGCGAGGGCGGGATGCTGGAGGACGAGCGCGAGGCGTCCGATGTCCTCGTCTACCAGATGACGCCGTCTCGGTACCTGCTCGACCTCGATCATCTCCGTCGTGCCGACGGGATCGAGATCGCCGTCGGCCAGGGAGCCAAGCCCGGCACCGGTGGCGTGCTCCTCGGGATGAAGGTCTCTGCACGTGTCGCGGAGATGCGCACGCTCCCGGTCGAGGTCGACCAGCGTTCCACGGTGCGCCACCCCGACTTCCTCGGAGCCGACGACCTCCAGGTCAAGATCGAGGAGCTCCGCGAGGCGACCGGCTACCGGGTGCCGATGTTCTGCAAGATGGGAGCGACCCGGCCACGCTTCGACGTGGCGATCGCCGCCAAGGCAGGGTTCGATGTCATCGTCCTCGACGGCATGGAGGGTGGGACCAACGCGGCGCCCGAGCTGCTGCTGGACCACACCGGGGTGCCGACCCTCACCGCCATCCCGGCGGCGCGCCAGGCCCTCGAGGAGTGCGGCATGGCCGACGAGGTGAAGCTCGTTGCTGCGGGGGGCATCCGCTCGGGCGCCGACGTGGCGAAGGCGCTCGCCCTCGGCGCCGACGCCGCCATGATCGGCACCGCGGCGCTGATCGCCCTCGGATGCAACGCCCCGGTGTACGTCGAAGACTACGAGGCCATGGGCACCGAACCTGGGAAGTGCCACCACTGCCACACCGGGTTGTGTCCCCCGGGGATCCAGACCCAGGATCCACGCCTCGAAGCCCGTCTTGACCCCGACGCCGCGGCCGAACGCGTGGCTCGCTTTCTCACGGCCATGACGATGGAGGTCTCGATGATCGCGAAGGCGTGTGGCAAGTCCAGCGTCCACAACCTCGAGCCCGAGGATCTGCGTGCGCTCACGCCCGAGGCGGCGCTCTTCACGGGGGTGCAGCTCGCCGGGTTGGATCGGCCGCTGGCTTGGTGACGAGGGGAAAGGGAGGGCAAGATGATCGACTCGCTACCGCCGGACACCCACACGGTGATCCTGGCACTCGGTGATCTCAGTGGGATCCTTCGTGGCAAGCGCCTGCACGTCAGCATGTGGGATCGCGCGTGTCGGACCGGCATCGCGATGGCCAACGCCATCTTCGTGTTGGACATGACCTGCGACATCTGGGACACGCCCTACGCCAACATGGGGACGGGATACCCCGACTTCGTCGTACATCCGATCGAGGGCACCTTGCGGCCGGTCCCTTGGTCCGAGGGCACGGTCCTGGCGATCGGGGAGGCCCGAGAGGAGGACGGTTCCCCGGTCCGGGTGGATCCGCGCGGTCGGCTGGTCCGGGTGGTCGAGAAGGCCGCGGTGATGGGCTACGACGCCAAGATCGGGACGGAGCTGGAGTTCTTCCTCCTCGACCCGGAGACGAAACGTCCGCTCGACACCGGTATCCAGGTCTACGGCATCGCCCGGGGCGCGATGTTCGAGCACGTCCTCGGGCCCATCCGCAACCTCTGCACCGAGTTCGGCATCCCCATCGAGCTGTCGAATCCCGAGTACTCCCCCGGCCAGTTCGAGGTGAACATCCACTACGCGTCGGCGTTGACGGCGGCCGACAATGCCATGCTCTTCCGCAACGCAGTGAAGGAGATCGCCGCCGACCACGGGTTGCTCGCCACCTTCATGGCGAAACCGTTCTCCGACCTGTCCGGAAGCGGCTTCCACGTCCATCAGTCCCTGTGGTTCGACGGGCGGAACGCGTTCAGCGACGGGAGCGGGCATCTTTCGGATGTCGGGCGTTGGTACCTCGGAGGTCTTCGGCGTCACATGCGGGAGCTCGCCCTGCTCGGGGCACCGAATCCCAACAGCTTCCGTCGGCGCCAGCCGTACACGTTCTGTCCCACCAACACCACCTGGGGCGGAGACAACCGGACCGTCGGCATCCGTGCCGTCGAGGGTCACGACGAGGCGGTGCGGGTCGAGCAGCGTGACGGCTCCGCCGACGCCAACCCGTACCTGCTGGTGGCCGGGCAGCTGGCTGCTGGCCTATGGGGGATCGAGAACGAGGCGGACCCCGGACCGAGAACGGACGGGGATGCCTACGCCATCGACGACGTCGAGGCCATCCCTGCCACGGTTCCCGAGGCCGTCGAGGCCCTCCGGGGGTCGGCATTGGCCAAGGAGCTTCTCGGTGACGAGCTGTTGGAGATCATCGTCGGCATGGCCGAGCGCGAGCAGGCGTTCGTGGCCGCGGCCGTCACTGACGTCGAACGAGCCCGCTATCTGGAGGCGTACTGATGAGGATCGCACGTGTTCTGGGCACCGCCACCGGCCCGGTGAAGGATCCGCCGTTGACGGGTCACACCCTGCTGGTGGTCGAGCCGGTGGACGCTACTGGTATCGCCGTCGGCCCACACGAGGTCGTCACCGACACCGTGGGAGCGGGGGTGGGGGACTGGGTGCTGGTCGCCGGTGGATCGGGTGCCCGCCAACCGGAGCGGACCCGCGGGATCGCGACGGACGCGTCGGCGGTGGTGATCTTGGAAGAGCTGAAGCTGGGAGGAACGACGACGTACAGAAGCGGTGACCGATGACGGCACGAAGGAAGGGAGCAGGGAACATGGCAGAGAACAAGAAGCTGGCGTTGGGGATGGTCGAGACCCGGGGGATCGTCCCCGCGACCGAGGCTGCCGACGCGATGGTGAAGGCGGCGAACGTCGCCCTCGTGGGTCAGAAGGAGGTCGGCGGCGGTCTCGTGGCGATCTTCGTGCGCGGTGAGGTCGGCGCGGTGAAGGCGGCGACGGATGCCGGTGCGGTGGCTGCCAACAAGGTCGGCGAGGTGATGTCGGTGCACGTCATCGCCCGCCCCCACGACGAGCTGTCGGAGATGATGCCGCACATCAACACCAAGTGAGCCGGCGACGACGCCGTGTGCCGGGGCGGCACAGGACGGGCTCCGGGTCCGCCCGGAGCACCGCCCGCGGCTTCCGGTGATCGGGAGGGGACGTGGACACCGACCTGCGAAGTATCGCCGAGGCTCGCGCAGCAGCCGATCGCGCCTGGGATGCCTATCAACGCTTCCGAGGCACCCCACCGGCTGTCGTCGACCGGATCGTGGAGGCCATGGCGCACGCCGCGGCTCGTGAGGCCGAGCGCCTGGGCAAGATCGCGGTGGACGAGACCAACTGCGGCAACGCCGAGGACAAGCGGATCAAGAACCTGTTCAACGCGTTGGGCATCCTCGCTTGGCTGGAGAACGTCAGGACGCTCGGCGTGCTCTGGCGCGACGACCGGACCAAGACGGTCGCCATCGGGGAACCGATGGGGGTCGTTGCCGCGCTCATCCCGGTGACCAATCCGACCTCGACGGTCATCTTCAAAGCTCTGTCCGCGGTCAAGGCCGGGAACGCGATCGTCTGCGCTCCCCATCCCCGGGGCGTGCGTAGCGGCGTCGAGACGACCGAGGTCCTCGCCCGGGCGGCGGAGGCCGAGGGCGCGCCGCCGGGGCTGATCCAGTGCCTCGGCGAGGTGACCTTGGAGGGGACGGACGAGCTCATGCGGCACCGCCGGACATCGATCGTGCTCGCTACCGGCGGGTCGGCCATGGTGCGCGCCGCGTACTCGTGCGGGAAGCCGACCCTCGCCGTCGGTCCGGGGAACGTTCCCGTGTACGTCGACGTGTCGAAACGCCACGCGATCGGTGATGTCGCCGAGCAGGTGGTGTTCTCGAAGTCGTTCGACTACGGCACGGCGTGCGTCGCCGAGCAGGCGGTCCTCGCCCACCGGGACATCGCCGGGCCGCTCCGGGATGAGCTGCGCCTCGCCGGGGCGCACTTCTGCACCGACGCGCAGGCCGATGCCCTGGCGCGGGTCATCTTCGGGCCTCGCCTGCAGTTGGTGCCCGAGAACGTGGGGCAGTCCGCCGGTCGCCTGGCGCAGCTCGCCGGGTTCGACGTCCCGCCGCGGACGAGGGTGCTGGTCGTCGATCTGGAGCGGGTGGGACGCGCCGTGCCGCTGTCGGCCGAGAAGCTGAACCCGGTATTGGCCTTCTACGAGGTCAGGGACGTTTCTCACGGTTGTGAGCTCGCCGAGGAGATCCTCCGGTTCGGAGGGCTCGGACATACCGCGGCGGTGCACGCCGACGACACCGACGTGGTGGTGCGGTTCTCTGCCCTCCCAGCGGGACGGATCCTCGTCAACACCCCGTGCGTGCTCGGCGGCATGGGCTACACCACCGACATCGAGCCCAGCTTCATGCTCGGCACCGGCACCTGGTCCGGCTCGATCGTGTCGGACAACGTCACGGCGCTGCACCTCATCAACGTCAAACGCGTGGCGGAGGAATGTCGGTCGTGGAGGAGCTTCGAGGAGGAGAGATGGTGACCACCGGGACGAAGGCCGTCGTGGTCCGAGCGCTGGCGCAGATCGACCGGCTCCAACCGCAGTTCGCCGCCTACAACGCTGCCACGGTGCGGGGCTCCGTCCCCGAGGAGGGCGACACCATCCTGGTCGGGGAGATCTCCCCGGGCAACGAGGTCTTCCGGGCGGTCGACATCGCCCTCAAGACCAGCGAGATCGAGGCCATGTCCCAGGTGGTCGAGCGGGAGTTCGGGTTCTTCCTGCTGCGGTCGCCGGTCAACACGGCGATCACCGAGGCCAAGGAGGCGATCCTCGAAGATCTCGGCGTCCGTCTGGAGGATCGTCTGCGTCCTCGGGTGGAGAGCGTGCAGCGCATCACCTCGGTGCGCTCCCACCAGGCCAAGCTGCTCAACATCTGGCGTCGAGGAACCCTGGTGATCCCGGGCCAGACGCTCGGCATCGTCGAATGTGCCCCCGCCGCGTACATCGCCGTCGCCGCCAACGAGACGGAGAAGGCCGCGGACGTCCACCTCGTCGAGGTGCGTGCGCTGGGCCGATACGGCCGGCTGTTCATGTCCGGGACCGAGGAGGACGTGGCCACGGGCATCGAGGCAGCGGTCGCGTCCTTGGAGGGGTTGGAGGGACGGGAATGAGCGTGATCGGTGAGGCCGAGGTTCGCAGGATCGCCCGGTCGGGCCGGCAGGAGGTCGTTGTTCGTCCCGGCGACGTGCTCACACCCCAGGCACGCGACGCGATCGCCGAGTTGGGTCTCGAGACGGTCGATCGGCCCCGATCGGTGCCGAGCGGTCCTCCCGTCGACGAGGCCACTGCCGTGCGTCGGGTGCTCCTTCGCCGGTCGCCGCGATGGGTGCCGCCCGAGGCCCCGACGCGATCGCGAGGCCGGAGGTTCGACCGCGTGGCGATCGTCGGCGCTGGCATGGTGGGCACCACCACCGCCCACGTCCTGGCGCTCGCCGGCGCGACGCGACAGCTCGCCCTCGTCGATGTCGCGCCTGGTCTGGCCGCGGCCGTCGCTCTCGATCTCGAGCATTCCACGGGGATCTCGCGGTCGTCCACGGTGACCAAGGGCGGAACCGACATGGCGCTTCTGGCGGACGCCGACGTCGTGGTCGTGACGGCCGGGCGGCCTCGTCAACCCGGCATGGATCGGCGGGATCTCGTGGAGGTGAACGGGAAGATCGTCCGATCGGTCGCCCAGGCGATCGCCGAGCACGCCCCGGAGGCGGTCGTCGTCGTGGTCACCAATCCCCTCGACGAGATGGCCCGAGAAGCCTATCTCGCCACCGGCTTCCCCCGCCGCCGGGTCTTGGGGATGGCGGGCACCCTCGATTCCTCGCGCTTCAGGTGGGCGCTGGCGCGGGCCGCCGGGGTCGACCCCGGGGACGTCGAAGCGATGACCCTCGGGAGTCACGGCAACGAGATGGTCCCGGTCGTCTCCCGCGCCACCGTCCGAGGCCGTCCGATCACCGAGGTCTTGTCGGCGGAAGCGATCGCTCGTTGTGTCGAAGAGACGGTCCATGCCGGAGGGCGGGTGGTGGAGCTTCGCCGCACCGGCTCGGCGTTCCTCGCGCCGGGACATGCCATCGCCGAGGTCATCGATGCCATGCGTGGGGTCGCCGGCGGTCCGATCCCCGTGTCCGTCCTCCTCGACGGGGAGTACGGACTCGAGGACGTCTTCCTGGGGGTGCCGGCGATCCTCGATGAGCGGGGGCTGGTGGAGATCGAGGAGATCCCGTTGTCACCGGAAGAGGAGTCGGCCCTCCATGACGCCGCCATGGCGGTGCGGGGCCGTGTGGGTGCGAGCACGAAGTAGAGGAGGAACGATGGATTTCAACGCGTTGGTCGACCGGATCGTCGAGGAGCTCGAAGCCAGGGAGCGGCCGGGTGGGGATCGGAGCCCGCGGCGTCGGGCCGCGCCGTCGACGCCCGCGGGGGGATTCGAGCGGGCCGTCGACCCGGCTCGGCGTGCGCGTCGCGCCGGCGAGATCAAGTTGACGGTGCTCGGCGGCGGCAATGGCGGTCTCGCCATGGCGGGCCACATGAGCCTCCTCGGGTACGAGACGACGTTGTGGTCGCCCTTCTCGTGGGAGCTGGAACCGGTCGAGGAGCATGGCGGCATCGAGGTGCTCGGGCCCGAGGTCTCCGGATTCACGAAGGTCGCCAGGGTCACTCGAAGCCTGGACGAGGCCGTGCGGGGCGCGGATCTGATCATGATCGTCGCCCCGGCGATGTCCCACCGGCCCTACGCGTCCATGCTGGCTCCGCTCTTGGAGAGTGGACAGCGGGTGGTGCTCAACCCGGGTCGGACCGGCGGCGCGCTCGAGTTCGCCAGGGTCCTGACCCGTTTCGCCTGCTCGGCCGACATCGTCCTCGGCGAGACCCAGACGTTCATCTACGCGGCCGAGCGGCGCGGTCCGAACTCCGTGGAGATCCTCAAGGAGAAGTTCCGGATGCGGGCCGCGGCGTTCCCGGCCAGGGACAACGACGCGTTGATGGCGTACCTCCAGGACTTGTATCCGCAGATCGAACCGGCCGCGCACGTGCTGGAGACGTCGCTGAACAACGTCGCTCCGGTCGTCCACCCGGGCACCGTGCTCCTCAACACGCAGGTCATCGAACGGACGGCTGCGGGCGAGCCGCTGAAGTTCTACAAGGACCAGGTGACCCACTCCATCGCCACCCTGATCATGGAGGACCTCGACAAGGAGAAGCAGGCCGTCGCCCGCGCCTTGGGGATCCAGGAGGTCTGGTCACTGCTCGACTGGTATCGGGAGAGCTACCACGTCGTCGGTGACACGATCTACGACGCGATCATGGCCAATCCCTACTACGAGGGCTTCTCGGCCCCCAGCCACATCCTCGCCCAGAACCACATCCTCGACGACGTCCCCAACTCCCTCGTGCCCATCGCGGACTTCGGCCGCGCCGTGGGGGTCGCCACACCGACCATCGACTCGATCATCTCGCTGGCCTCGGCCATGTGCGACATCGATTGGTGGTCGGAGGGCCGGACCATCGAGAGCCTCGGCTTGGGCGGTATGGCCCCTCAGGAGATGGTGGCCCACGTCGAGCGAGAGGCCCTCGGCGGTCGTTGCTCGGAGTCCGGGGTCTGTCGGGCGTTCGGCTTCTACCGGTGAGGAGACGACGATGTTGATCGCGGTGACGCAGGTCGAGGCGGTCGCGGCGAGCGGCCGGAAGCGACTGGAGGTCCCACCGGGGGCGGTGGTGACGCCCCTGGCGGAGGAGCGGGCCGAGGAGCTGGGGATCGAGCTGTCGGGAGCGCGTGCACGCGGCGACGGGTCTCCCGGCGACGACTCCTGGGAGGTCGAGGTCCGACGCCTCGTCCGCGCGGTCCTCGACCGACTCGGCGAGAGCCACGAGAGAGAGGAGGCGGTCACGGCGGAGGTTCTACGGCGGCTCGGGGGAAGGTGTGGTTGCCCGCGGCGGCGGGGCTGAGGGTCGAGAGGCGTGGACGGAAGAAACCGGTTGCGGCAGTCGATTCCGGTCTGCATACTGGATACAACACGGAGGGAGGAGGAGACATGACGACGACGGAGACCGACGTCGGTCTGGTCAAGGTACTCACGACGAGGGACATCGTGGTGGCGGGTGTTGGGCTCGTCGTTGCCGCCACGACCCTGGTCAGCGACTTCAACGGATGGTTCACCTTGGGGAGCGCCTTCTGGTGGGCGCTGGTCCTGGCGTTCCTCATCAACCTGTTCCTCGGGTTGTCGGTCGCCGAGTTGGCCACGACGTATCCAAAGGCCGGCGCCATCTACGACTACGGCGCCGCGGCGGTACCGGGTACGGGTTCCCTGGCGGCGGTGACAGGGATCTTCCTGGCGTTCTCGTTCTACGCCATGTTCGCCTTCGCCGGACCCGGCGAGACCGTCGCCGGCGCCTTCGGCTTCCAGGGGCTGTTCAACGGCTCTGGCGCGATCTGGCCGTGGATCGTGGCGATGACCATCCTGGCGGTCATCCCGAACCTGCTTGGGATCGAGGTCCTGGCCAAGGTGGAGCTGGTGCTCATCATCGGCATGCTGGGGATCAGATGGTTGTTCGGCTTGGCAGGGTTCGCCGGCCTGGGCGAGACCGGGGCGTGGAGCGCGGCCAACTGGAATGCCGGGATCGGCATCTTCGACTGGAGTACCGTTCTGGCGGGTGGACTGGCGTTGGCGTTCTGGAGCTTCGTCGGGATCGAGTTCGTCGCTCCCCTTGCCGAGGAGGCGAAGAGTCCGACCCGCTCGTTGCCTCGCGGCATCGTCATCGGTCTCCTCATCATCTTGTTCACGTCGCTGCTCATGGGCTTCGGTGTCGGCGGTACGTTGCCGACCAGCGAGTGGGGCGCTGTGGCGTTCGGTGAGCTCGGCTGCGAAGGGCAGTGCGCCCAGCTCGCCGTCGGCCAGACCATGTTCGGCGGGGGAGGGAAGTTCGCCATGGCGTTGGCGACGTTCCTGGCGACCTTCGCCTCGATGACCATCGTCTACGCCGCGATGCCGCGGGTCCTCTACGGCGTGGCTCGCAACGGCCACTTCTTCGGTCCCCTGTCGAAGGTCTTCGGCTCGGTGCATCCGCGTTACCGGACGCCGTGGGTCGCCATCGTGGTGACGGCGGTGCTCTACACGGCGGCGGCGATCGCATTCCAGGACGTGATCGAGCTGATATTCTCCGCAGCGTACGCCTGGCTCGTCCTCTACGTGGGTTACCACGTGATGGTCATCACAAGCCGGTTCACGAACCCGGACGTCGATCGGCCCTTCAAGCTTCCGCTGGTCATGCCGGTCATCGGCGTGCTCGGTACGATCGTTGCGATCTACTATGCCTTCGCGGGGGTGCACGGGCTCTTCGGCGTGCGCTCCATCTGGATCTTCGTCGGTTCGCTGGTGGCGGCGCTCGCCGCCTACGCCCTGCGCGGATCGTCGGGCATGGCCGAACACCTCGCCGAAGAGATCCACCAGGAGCTGTGACCGTTTCCTCGACGACGGGAGGGGATCGCCCGGCCTCACGCCGGGCGATCCCCTGGTCGCTCCGGAGACGCCTGTCGCTGCTCTACGGAGCCAAGCGGCGGCGGATTCTGGCGGAGCCGATCGAGGCGCTCCAAAGCCTCGACCTGGAGGTGGAGATCGATCCGGATTGGCGGTGGGTTCGCGCTCTGCTTCCCGACGGTAGCGAGGTGGAGGCGGGGTTCCGCGGCAAGGCGCGGGTCTTCGGCGTGCTCATCGACACGGTGTGGACTGCTCGGCGTGGGCGGTGCGAGCGGGACCGTCGCGAGCTTCGCTATCGCTTCGACAAGAAGCGCTTCCGGGCAGGGGATCCCGCCGGGAAGGGAGTCGCCGAGGCCCTGTCGGCCGACGAGGAGATCCGGAGACTGATCGCCGTCGCCGAGCTCCGTTCGTTGCGGGTGATCGTCTGTTCCGAGGGGCGCATCGTGGAGGCGATCCCGCTGCCCGGCACGATCACGGCCCTGTACCTGCCGCCCATGCCTCCGTTCACGGTCACGATCCGCCCGGTCGAGGCCGACGCGCAGCTGGCGCTGGTGCGTCGGGTCCTGGACGTCGCGGGAGTCGGGTAGGCCGCCCAGCCCCGCGAACCTACCCCACCCGGGGTGGGATATACTCTTCGGACGTTCCGAGGAAAGGACCACGAAGATGCAGAAGTTGATCGATCCGGTGTGCGGCATGGAGGTCGGAGAGGACGCGCTCCGCGCCGAGGGGTACGACGATGTCGCCTTTTGCTGTCCCGCCTGCCGGAAGCGCTTCCTCGACGATCCCGAGGCCTACCTCGCGAAGGCCGATCACGGTGGTGGTGGTGGCGGCGGTGGCGGCTGCTGCGGTGGTGGTCACCACGACCTCGGTCATCATCACGAGGAGACGTTCGCCGAGGCCGAGCCGGTCGAGGCGTCGCATGGATCGAGCGGTGGCTGTTGCGGCGGCCATGGAGGCCACTGAGCCGGGGGCCGGGGTCGCCGATCAGGAGGCCGTCACCAGGGCCTACGACCGGACCGCCCGCTGGTACGACCTCTACGACGCTCCGATGGAGCTGCTCGGCACGCGCCGGCGGCGTCGACGCCTCCTGCGTCGGGCTCGGGGCCGGGTGCTCGAAGTCGGCGTTGGCACCGGCCGGAACGTGGAGCACTATCCCGCCGGCGTCGAGATCGTCGGCATCGACGTCTCTCCGGCGATGCTGGAGCGGGCGAGGCGCCGCGCCGCGGACCGGACCGGCGTCACGCTGATGCATGCCGACGTCCAGGACCTTCCGTTCGATGACGGAGCCTTCGACACCGCCGTGGCGACCTGCGTCTTTTGTTCGGTCGCCGACCCGGTGCAGGGTCTGCGGGAGGTGGCGAGGGTCGTGCGCCCGGAGGGTCGGATCCTGCTCCTCGAGCACGTCCGGCCGCGGAACCCGCTCCTGGGCAGGCTCGCCGAGCTCCTGTCGCCCCTGACCCGACGCCTCTTCGGTTTCAACGTCGACCGACGGACGGAGGACAACATCGCCACCGCCGGACTCGAGATCGTCGACGTCCGCCGTAGTGGCGTGTGGAGAGAGATCGAGGCGCGGAGGCGACCATCATGATCACGCCGGCCGGCACGGCCGAAGGAGGTCCATGCTCCATTGTGGACGCCCCGACGCTCGTGGCGCGTCACGTCGCCAAGGCGTACCGTCGCGGCCCCCTCTGGCGGCGCACCCGACTCCGGGTGCTGATCGACGCGTCTATCGAGCTTCACTCCGGCGAGATCGTCGGTCTCGTGGGCGAGAACGGCTCGGGGAAGTCGACGTTCATGAAGATCCTCGTCGGGAGCTTGGAGCGCGATGGGGGCACGGTGGAGCGGATCGGGCGGATCGGGTACTGCCCCCAGGAGCCGGTCCTCTACGAGCGGCTCACCTGCGACGAGCACCTCGAGCTGTTCGGCGACGCCTACGGGATGGGCCAGATCGCCATGGAGCGATCCCATGCCGAGCTCTACGCGGTCCTCGACTTCGCCCGGTACAGCGCCACCAGGGTCGAGGCGCTCTCCGGGGGCACCCGCGCCAAGCTGAACCTGGCCCTCGCCCTCCTGCCCGATCCGCAGGTCCTCCTACTCGACGAGCCCTACGCCGGGTTCGATTGGGATACCTACCTCCGGTTCTGGGACCTGACGTCCCGCCGCCGTGCCGAGGGGCGCTCGGTACTCATCATCAGCCATTTCATGGCCGACGAGGAACGGTTCGACCGGATCGTCGTTCGACACGATGGGCTCGCTGGTGCTGGCGTCGGGATGGCTCGTCGGCCTCGGAGTCGCCGCGGCGTTCACATTCCGGCGGATCACCTCGCCGCAGCGGGCATAGGACCTCCCGCCCGACCTGGAACTCGTCGCGCGCGGGGGCGCAGTCGCCGGGCATCGAGGCGCGTCGACGCCGAAGGGCGTCAGCCGCCCTCGCCACGCAGGGGGATCATCCGCTCGGCGAGGATCGTGCCGTCGACGCCGACGACCTCGATCGTCACCGGTCCGTCGTGGTTCGGGATCTCGGTGGCCACGAACCCCTTGCCGGATCCCGGGAGGCGGAAGGGAACCACGTCGACGGACCGGCCGTCGGCAAGCCGCACCACCACGTGATCGACCAGCTCGGAGATCAGGTCGACGAAGAGGACCACCCCTCCCGGGGTGACGTACGCCACCTCGGCCGCCACGAGGACTTCACCGTCTTCTGGCCTGTCGTCCGGCCAGGTGACGCAACCCGAGGGTCCGAACCCGTTGCCGTCGCTACGCGACCGGGGCCCGAACGCATGGCAGACCTTCCACGATCCCGTCCCGGGGTTCTCGGCCTCTCCGACGACGAGCTGCCACGTCTCGCCGGAGAACGCCGTGACGTTCGGCGACGTCGGAAGCTCGGGTGGTGGGATCGGTCTGATCCCTTCGGCGAGGGCGGCGGCGAACGCCGGAACGTCGCTGCCGGCGGTGCCTCCGATGCGGGCGACGAGCCCGGGGGCGGGTGCCCACAGCACCGACACGGACTCCCCCTCCCGGCAGCGGATCGACTCGCCGGCGGGAGTCGCCGCGACGCACCCCGGTGCGCCGACCACGACACCCGGATCCCGCCACACCTCGAGATCGTACGGGCGGCCCTCCACCGACCATTCCGCGTGCCAGGAGGCCGGTCGCACGACCGTGGCGACCACCGGACCTTGGTGGACGACGTCGAAGGTGCCGGCGCCGTCGAGGGTGACCGCACCGGTCGCCGGATCGGCCCGCATGGCGGCGATGAGCCCGAACAGCTCGTCCTCATCGATCCCGGCTGCCTCGATCATCACCGGTAGCTCGTCGACGACCCCGGCCGCCTCGATCCACACGGGGGCATCGCCCCCCACCCCGCCGGGCCGGACCACGAAGCCGTCTCGGATGTGCAGGCTCGGATCGGGCCACGGTTCGACCGCGCCGCGCGGTCCCCCCTCCGCGGCGGACCGTTCCACCCAGACCTGGACCGTCGCCTCGATCCGCTCGCCGTCGGTGGCCTGGGACCTCCGGACCAGGATCAGGGAGGGCGGACGGAAGCACGCCTCGGACCGTACGACGATCCAGGATCGATCCGGCGCCGGGACAGATGCCGGGAGGGAGAACCGGAGGTCGGACGGGGCGTCGGGTGACGACGGGTCGACGGTCCTGTCGCCTCCCTCCTCGAGCGGCGGGCATCGCCAGGGAGCGTCGGCGGGGGCCTCGGTCCGGGGGATCGGCGGCGGCCAGACGAGCGGGTCGTCCGCGGACGCCGGCGGGCCGGTCGGTGACGAGGCGGGTCCCGGACCGTTCGCCGGCGGCGCCATTCGGGCCATGACGAGGGGGACCGCGACCAGCAGCGTCGCTACGAACGCCAGGCCGGCGACCCGGCCCGGCGACCCCGACCACCGGGGTGGACGGTCCGACCGCCTCGAAGGAACGAGCGGCCGGTCGTAGGTCACGTCCTCGAAGCCTCTGCGCACCAGGACGATCACGTCGTCGAAGCCTTCGGGTAGCTCGGTCATGTCGGTTCCTCCTGTACGGGATCGAGGGCGCCACGGAGGGTGCCGAGCGCCCGGTGGAGATGGACGGCGACCGTGGATGGCGCGATGCCGAGCACGTCGGCAGCCGCCGCGGTGTCGAGGTCCGCCAGGATCCGCAGGGCGACGACCTGGCGTTGGCGACGGGGGAGGCGCTGGAGGGCCTCCATCACGGCCGGGTCGAACGGGAGCTCCGAGGCCTGGGCGCGCTCGGGCCGCCTCGGGAGCCGCGCCAGCCGGCGGAGCCGTCGCCGTTCGTCACGGTGCAGGTTGAGCGCGGTCCGCATCACCCATGCCGCCCGGGCGGGATGCCGCGACACCGTCGACCATCGCTCCCAGGCCCTGGTGTAGGCCTCGGCGAGCAGGTCTGCGGCCTCCTCGTGATCCCTCGTCACCGCGACCAGGGCACGGAAGCACCCGTCCCGAGTGGCGCGGTAGAACTCGTCGAATCCGCTCATGGTCCTCGTCCATCCAACGAACGGGCGTCTCGGCCCGTTTACCGGGCGGGCCGATCGTGCATCGTCGTGGCCCGGCGTGCATCGCGATCGACGTCGATCGTCGCGGGCCTCAGCGGCGGATGGCGTCGGGCGTCGGAGGTTGCGGCTCCAAGGCTCTGACCGGGTCGTCGGCTGGTGAGACATCGGCCCTCCGTCGCCTGGCGATGACGGTGAAGGCCGCGACCACGGCGACGGCACCGACGAGGAACGTGATCAGCGGAGCGGGTGACGACCGCCCATTCGTCGGCGTGCGAATCGGGGTCGCCGGCGTGGGGTCGGCCTGGGCGCCGGTGAAGGAGCCGGTGGACCAGGTCGCCGGCGGTGGTGGCGCCGGCCGCGGTGGGCCTTCGGTACGGGGTTGAGCGGGACCGGGATCGGGGAAGGTGCGTAGCGCCGGGTCGGCTCGCAGCTCCCCGGCCGTGTAGGTGCCGGACGGCCCCGAGACGATCGCGTCGTCGGGGAGGTGGGCGATCGCCGGTTCCGTCTGCGGCCACTCGCGCCGGAGAGGGACGGCGGGATCGACCGAGACGTGGATGGTGCCGCCGACGAGATCCCCGACGCCGTGGGTGCAGGGGTCGTTGCAGTAGACGATCGGGTACTGAGCCGGCGCGAGGTCGTCGGGCAGCGTGAAGGTGATCGCGGCCCGCGCCCGACCCGGCGAGAAGGGCGTGATGACGAGTTCGCCCAGGGGGAGGTCGGTCTGGCGGATGGAGGGCCACCCGTCGACCGTCGAGGCGCCTCGGTCGGCGCTCGCATCGAGGCGGAGGTAGGCGAAGAAGCGGACGGCGGGATCGAGCTCGCCCGCGGTACCGAAGTAGCCGACCATCTCGACAGAGTCGCCGGGCTCGTAGCGATCTCGGGTGGGCGCGATCCAGCTCCCGCCGGCGACCACCGCGGACGCCACGATCGCGGTGACGGCGATCGCTGCCACGCCGACCACGAGGATGCGTCGCATGTCACCATCTTGCCACGGTTCCCGGCCCGCTGTGGGTGAGCCGGGTCGGGAAACTCCTACCCTTGTCGTCATGGAGATCCACGACGACGTCGTTGCCGCCATCGGCAACACGCCACTGGTGCGCCTCGGGCGTGTCCATCCGCCCGGCAACCTGGTGGCGAAGCTCGAGTACCTGAACCCGGGCGGGTCGTCCAAGGACCGCATCGCCCTGGCGATGATCGAACGGGCCGAGAAGCTCGGCCTGCTCCAACCCGGTGGCACGATCGTCGAGCCGACCTCGGGCAACACCGGGGTGGGCCTGGCCATGGTGGCGGCGCTCAAGGGCTATCGGCTGGTCGCGGTCATGGCCGACAAGCAGTCGAAGGAGAAGCAGGATCTCCTTCGGGCCTACGGTGCCGACGTGGTGGTCTGCCCCACCGACGTCGCTCCCGAAGATCCCCGCTCGTACTACTCGGTGGCCGACCGGTTGACCGCCGAGATCCCCGGCGCCTACCGGCCCGACCAGTACTCGAACCCGGCGAATCCTCGAGCCCAGTACGAGACGACGGGACCCGAGATCTGGCGACAGACCGACGGACAGGTCGGGATCTTCGCCGCCGGGGTCGGGACCGGTGGCACGATCACGGGGGTCGGGCGGTACCTCAAGGAACGGAACCCGGGGGTGATGGTGGTCGGCGTCGACCCGGAGGGCTCCATCTACACCGCCGCCTCCGAGGACGAGGTGACGACCTACTTCACCGAGGGCGTCGGAGAGGACTTCTGGCCGGACACCTTCGATCCGTCGATCGTTGACCGCTACGAGATGGTGACCGACGCCGAGGCGTTCGCCATGACCCGCCGTCTCGTCCGGGAGGAGGGGCTTCTCGTCGGCGGATCGGGGGGCATGGCGGTCGAAGGGGCCCTTCGGGTCGCTCGGGAGTTCCCCGACGACCTGGTGGTGGTCGTCGTCCCCGACTCGGGCCGCAATTACCTGGGGAAGATCTTCGATGACGACTGGATGCGCGACCACGGGTTCCCCGTGGACTGAGTCCCCGAGGAACCCGCCACCCTCGTCATCGGTGGGCTATCGGAACGTATCGGCCGCCTCGACCTCCGCCGCGAACCCGTCGAGTTCCCCGAGGGTGGGTTCGCTGGTCCACACCTGGACCCCTCCGAGGAGCTCCGCGTACCGTTCCTCTTGGCCCGGCCGGATGACCGCCCGGATGGGGACGTCGTCGGCGAGGACGTTCTGGTAGCGCTTCAGGATCGCCCGATGCATCGGCCGGTCCAGATCGAGCTGGAAGATGACCCCGTGGGCCTGTTCGACCATCTCGCAGCGGTCCTTCAGGATCGGGCAGAGCTGCCGCTCGTGGGGTCCGTGACAGACCAGCACCGGGTGACCCGACCGCTGGAGGAACTCGACGTCCACGGCGGCGTCTCCCGGGGTGACATCGAGGATGACTCCCTCGGCCATGGTCCACCTCCTTCCTCATCCAGTGTGGCCTCCGGCGGACACCGGGAGGAAGGGCACTTGGACCCTATGGGCCCCGCCCGTCCCCTCCGTGACCCCACCGGGGGTGGGGTATGGGCATCCGTGCGGTAGGCTCGAGGTATGCACCTCCGCCGCATGCCTCGGATGCTCCTCTTCCTCTTGGCGTATCTCGCATGGCGCGCGTTCGGCGACGAACCGGTCCTCCTGCTCGGTGCCGTCACCGTGGGGGTCGTCGGGTTCGTGGCCTACCGCTGGTGGACCGACCGGGAGGCCGAGCGGCAACGGACACGCCGCGACGAAGCGGTCCGCGAGCGCCTCGCCGGAGCTGCCGAGATGCGCTTCCCCGCCGTCGCGGATCGGATCTTGGCCCTGGAAGATCGAGTCACCCTGGCCGATTCGCCACAGGTCGGCGACCACTTCCGCCGGGCGACGGGCGCGTTCATGGCCGCGGACGAGGCCATGGCGACCGCCGCGACCACCGACGGGTACACCGCGGTGCTCGATCGTCTCGACGATGCGGCCTGGGAGCTCGACGCCGTCGAAGCGCTCCTCGCGGGGCGACCGGTCCCGGAGCGATCCGAACCGGCCCCTGCGGCTGCTTCGACCCCCCGCATCGATATCCCGCGGGCGACCCTGCAACGTTGGGTCTCGACCGACCGCGGCCACCACCGGCGGCATCGTTCCTGCTGAACGGCCGCGTCGTCGCTGCGATACGGTTCGACGAGCAGCGGTCCGATCAGGCCTTCTCGAGTGCCTGGGCCAGGTCCTCGATCAGGTCCTCGGCGTCCTCGAGGCCGACCGACAGGCGGACGAGGCCGTCGGTGATCCCCACCCTGGCCCGTTCGGCCTCGTCGACGTCGGCGTGGGTCATCGTCACCGGATGGGTCACCAGCGATTCGACCGAGCCGAGGTTCTCGGCCAGGGTCCAGAGGCGAACCGCGTCCATGATCCGGATCCCGGCCTCCCTGCCCCCGTCGACCTCGAACCACAGCATCGCCCCGAATCCGGCCGCCTGACGCTGGGCGAGGTCGTGCTGGGGGAACGACGCCAAACCCGGGTACCGGACCGTCGTCACCTTCGGGTGGCCCTCGAGGAACCGGGCCACCTGCATGGCATTGTCCGACTGGCGGTCCATGCGCTCCGACAGCGTCTTGACGCCTTGGAGGGTGAGCCACGCCACCTGCGGTGACATGATCGACCCGGTGGCGTTCTGGACGAAGGCGACCCGTTCGTGCAGCTCCCCGGTGGCGGACACGACCGATCCGCCCACGGTGGCGTTGTGACCGTCCATGTACTTGGTGGTCGAGTGGATCGCCATGTCGGCACCGAGGTCGAGGGGTCGCTGGTAGTACGGCGTGAGGAAGGTGTTGTCGACGGCATGGGGGATTCCGTGGGCCCTCGCCACTGCCGAGATGGCGGCGATGTCGGTGTACTTGAGGGTCGGGTTGGCGGGCGTCTCGGTGAGGATCAACGCCGTGTTCGGCCGGATCGCGGCCTCGACGGCGGCGGCATCGGAGGTGTCCACGAACGTGAAGTCGACACCGAAGCGGGTGAAGACCTTCGTCGCCAGACGGTACGTGCCGCCGTACGCGACATCCGAGACGATCGCATGGCTGCCGGCGTCGAGGAACGCCATGAACACGGCGTTGATGGCCGACATGCCGGTCCCGAACGCGGCCGCGTCGGCACCGCCCTCCAGGAGGGCGATCTTGTTCTCCCAGACTCGGACCGTCGGGTTGGCCGTCCGCGAGTACGAGTAGCCCGTCTCCATGTACCCGGCGACCGACGGCTGGACGAACGTCGTCGACTGGTGGATCGGCGTCAGGATCGCCCCGGTGGTCGGATCGGGCTCCACGGCGCCGTGGATCTGCTTGGTTCGGAAACGCATCGGGACCTCTCGGTGGCTGTCGGCCTCACGATACCGAGGGTTCCGACGTCAGGAACACGACGGTCACACGACGGCCGCCGCGAGGCCGATGGCGACCGTGATCGCCGCGGCCGCCGCCGCCCACCAGCGGACCGGATGTCCGTCGATGACCAAGGCGAGCACCGGTGCCCGCTCGGCCGCGTACTCGCCGATGTCCCCTTCGGGAGCGTCCCCGGCCGGAGCGTGATGGTCGTCGG
This sequence comes from Acidimicrobiia bacterium, assembly GCA_026985095.1. Lineage (GTDB taxonomy): Bacteria > Actinomycetota > Acidimicrobiia > Spongiisociales > UBA5794 > JALSQW01. The sequence continues at coordinate 208,425 of JALSQW010000023.1, forward strand.
TCGACAGTGCCCGGTAGCCGAGGTTCGGTCGCTCGCCTCGGATCATCCGGCCCCCGAAGGAGTTCGCCAGGACCGCCGTCACCGACGAGATCATCGCCACCATCGCCCACACGGGACTGACGAGACCCGTCACCGCGGCCGTGACGCCGACCCCGTTGAAGCTGAACGCCAGGGCCAGGTTCTGTTTCGTTTTGCGGTAGGACGCCACGGCGACCTCGTAGGCGTCCATCACGGCTCCAAGCCGATCGTTCATGACCACGACGTCGGCGGCTTCGATGGCGATGTCGGTGCCGGCACCGATGGCGATGCCGACGTCGGCCTGGGTGAGTGCGGGGGCGTCGTTGATGCCGTCGCCCACCATCATGACCCGCCGGCCTTCCGCCTGCAGGGCGCGAACCTGCGACGCCTTCTCGTCGGGGACGACCCCGGCGATCACCTCGCCGATGCCGACCTCGGCGGCGACGGCGGCGGCGGTCCGTGGGTTGTCGCCGGTGATCATCACCGGGGTGATCCCCGCGGCTCGGATCCGCTCCACCGCCTCGGCGGCGTCGGGCTTGATCGTGTCGGCGATGCCGATGAGGCCGATCCCCACGCCGTCGCGGGCGACGGCCACGACGGTCATGCCCTCGTTCTCGAGCGCCTCTCGTTCGGCGTCGAGGCCGGCGAGCTCGACGCCTTCGGCGACGAGCCAGCCGGGTTTGCCGACCAGGACCCGGCAGCCGCCGACCGTGGCCTCGACGCCGTAGCCCGGATGGGCGATGAAGGTCTCGGTCTCGTCCAGTTCGACGCCAAGGGTGTCGGCCGCCTCCTCGACCGCCCGAGCCAGCGGATGCTCGGAATTGGCCTCCGCCGACGCGGCGATCCGGAGGAGCACGATGTCGTCGGATCGTTCCGCCGGCACCACGGTGCGGACGGCCGGGGCGCCCCGGGTGATGGTGCCGGTCTTGTCGAGCAGGATCACCGAGATCTCACCCATGACCTGGAACGCCTCACCCGAGCGCACCAGGATGCCTCGTTCGGCGGCTTCGCCGCCGCCCCTGATCGTCGCCAGGGGGGTCGCCATCCCCAGGGCGCAGGGGTATCCCATGACGAGCGCCGCGAGCCCCGCCAGCAGCGCCCGGTTCCAGTCGGGGGCGCCTCGGGTGAGCAACGGCAGGATCGTCCAGAGCAGGAACCCGAAGGCGGCGGCGACCAGGACGGCCCGGACGAACCAGTGCAAGATCACGTCCACGAGCTGGAGGACGCCGGGTCGGAGGCTCCTCGCCTCGTCGATCGAGCGCGCGATCTGGGAAAGGAAGGCGTCGTCGCCGACCCGGGTTGCCTCGACGATCAGCGTGCCGGTCTGGTTGATCGACCCGCCGATGACCTGGTCGCCGGCGACCTTCTCCGCCGGGATGGGCTCGCCGGTCACGAGCGCCTCGTTCACCGCCGAGACGCCGTCGAGGATCGTCCCGTCGACGGGGATGGACTCGCCTGGACGGACCCGGACGCGGTCGCCCGCGTTCACCTCGTCGATGGGGATCTCCACCTCGAGGCCGTCACGGATCACCCGGGCCGTGTCGGGACGCAGCGCCATGAGGCGACGGACGGCCTGCGACGAGCGGGTGCGCACCAGGAGCGAGGAGTAGTGCGACACGATGTGATAGGTCGTCACCAGCGTGGCGGCGGCGAAGAAGTCCCCGACCGGGAAGTCGTCGAGGAAGAAGAGGCCGAGGAGCCCGCCGGCGATGCCCGCGTAGGCGGCGAACTCGAGGAGGACGTGTTGGTTGAGGATGCCGCGCCGCAGCGACGCCCACGCCATCTTCTGGATGAACCAGCCCGTGACGAACATCGTGTTCGCGGCCAGGGCCAGCAGCAGCCACGGCAGCGCCGGGATGTCGACGAGGTCGAACCACATGCCGACGGCCATGAGGACGAGGCTGACGACCGTGAAGGTGCCGGCGACCACGAGGCGGAGCCGTTCCCGGCGCAGCTCGGCGGCGTCCTCCTCGAAGCTGCGGACCTTCTCCGGGTCCCGGTAGGTGTAGCCCATCTGCTCGAGCGTGCGGATGAGCACCTGAGGGGTGACGAGGTCGGGGTCGTAGCGGACGAGGCCCTCTTCGTGGGCGAGGGACACGCCGACTTCGTGGACGCCGTCGATCCGGGAGTAGGCCTTGTGGATCGTGGAGGTGCAGAACGAGCACGACATGCCGCCGATCCGCATCCGGAGGGCCGCCTGTCGGCCCGAGCCCCGGTCGTTCACGCCGGCTCGAATCCGGCGGCGCGGATCTGGTCGCGCAGCGCGTCGATGGTGACCCGTTCGGGGTCGTAGCGAACTTCGACCCGTTCGGTGTCGACGTCGGCCGTGGCTTTGATCACGCCGTCGAGGCGAAGGAGCGCCTTGCCGACGTTCTCCGCGCATCCCGAGCAGTGGAAGCCCCGGACGTCGAGGATGGTGGTGTTCGTGGTGGCCAGGGTGGGTTCCTCTCGTCAGTGGGTCGGGGGTCGGCCGAGCTGGATGAGATGGCAGACGCAAGGGTCGTCGGGTGCCATGTCGGGCAGCGTCTCGGCGTGGCGGTGGAGGCGTCGGAGTTCGCCGGCGAGGTCCTGGAGCTCTTCGATGCGTCGCTCCACGGCGGCGACCTGCTCGACGAGGAGCCCGCGCACGTAGCCGCAGGGGACCTCGCCGCGGTCGCGGAATGCGAGGATGTCGCCGACATCGCCGAGGCCGAGCCCGAGGGAGCGGGCGAGGGCTACGAACCGGAGCCGCTGGACGTCGTCGTCTCCGTAGTCCCGGTAGCCGGAGGCGGTCCGCCGAGGCTCGGGGAGGATGCCGACCGACTCGTAGTAGCGGATCGTCGATGGTTCCACCCCGACGGTCCGTGCGAGCTCGCCGATCCTCATTCCTGGTCCCTCCATGTGCGCACCGTACACCTTCAAGCCACTTCAAGGTCAAGGCATTCCCGCGAGGTTCCCGAGGCCCGGTCTCGGTAGGGTCTGGTGGGATGAGGGACGCCGACCGAAAGCGACCGCGGTGCGGACCGTCGGACGGACGATGATCGGGGGAATCGTCCTCGTCATGGCGGTGGTGACGATCCTCGCCGTCGCGACTCCGGCGATCCAGCGGCGGCTCCTGTACCTGCCGGGGCGGACGGTGTCGCCGGTCGACGCAGCACTGCCCGGCGCCGAGGAGGCGACGCTGCGTACCGATGACGGCATCGAGCTTCTCTCCTGGTACCTGCCGCCGCCCTCCGAGGACGGGACGGTGGTGATCGTCTTTCACGGCAACGCCGGCACCATCGCGGATCGCGCGCCGCTCGCCCGCCGGCTGACCGCTGCGGGTCTCGGGGTGCTCCTGGTCGAGTACCGCGGCTACGGCGGCAACCCGGGGAGCCCAAGCGAAGAGGGTCTGGGTCGCGACGCCCGGGCGGCGGTTCGGTTCGTCGAGTCCCGGCCGGAGGTCCGTCCCGATCGGATCGTCTACCTGGGTGAGTCCCTGGGGGCGGCGGTCGCCGTCGACGTCGCCACGGCGCGTCCCCCGGCGGTGCTGGTGTTGCGCTCGCCGTTCGCCTCCCTCGTCGAGGTCGCGCGGGTGCACTACCCGTTCGTCCCGCAGGCCCTGGTCACCGAGCGGTACCCGAGTCGGGATCGGATCCGGAACCTCGACGTGCCGGTGCTCGTCGTCGCCGGCGATCGGGACTCGATCGTCCCGCTCGCCCAGAGTCGCGCCGTGTACGAGGCGACACCGGGACCCAAGCGCTTGGTGGTCGTCGAGGGTGCCGACCACAACGACGTCGAGCTCGGCGTCGGTCGCCTGGTGGACGAGACGGTCGCTTTCGTCGACGAGGTGCTTCCGACGTCGGGAGGCTGAACGTCCGGTCCGCTGGGGTGGGCGGGTTCAGCCGGCGAAGAAGGCGGGGAGGATGGCGTCCTGGCCGAACAGGAAGAGGACGCCGATGGCGATCGACATCACCGCGGTGACGGCCCCGAGGGCGAACTGGACCTTCCGTCGGCGGGTCGCGGCGGCGAACCCGAACGCCGACGACACGGTGATGGCCGTGTTGGCGGTGACCAGGCCGGCGACGAACACGAGCAAGAGCGTCAAACCGGCCGCGAAGCCGCCGGCGTTGGCTGCGGCGAGGAAGAGCACCACCTGGGTGGGCGTCTCGGCGCCGATCCCGTGCAGCATGCCGATGCCGACCGACGCGGGGGCGCCGTACTCGTCGATCTCGTCGTCGAGGTGGGTGTGTCGATGCGTGTGGATGGGCGCCGTGAGCCGCGTTCCGGTCGTGGCGTCCCCGGTGGTCTCGTCGTCGTGGTGACCGGCGGCGACGGCCACATGGGGATGGGCATGGGTCACGGGCTTCGATGCCGACCCGAGCTTGGCAGCGAGGCGCCGAACGGTGGCGAACAGGAGCATCCATCGACTTCGGGCCCGGAACTCGTTGCCTTCCACGATGAGGGTGTAGATGACGAGGAGCCCGAGGACGATCAGGGTGATGCCGACGACGCGTCCCATGAACGCGTCGATCCATTCGGGGACGGTGGCGCCGAGGGCGATGGCCACCAATCCGAGCACGATGATGACCGAGGCGTGGCCCAGAACGTACAACGTGCCGAGCCAGAACCCGCGCTTGCGGTCCTCGGTCGTCGCCGCGATGTCGGTGATCGCGATGATGTGATCCCAGTCGATCCCATGGCGGAGACCGAGCAGGAAGGCGGTGACGATGAGGCCGAAGCTGAGTCCGGTGGCGTCCATGGCATCCCTTGTTGCGACGATGTCGCAGAAAGGCTACCGCATGGGCATGGTCGTCGTCAACGCGGCGCGCACGCCGGGCACAGGCCGGAGATCGCGAAATGCTCGACGTCGAGGACGAAACCGGTGCGGGCGGCGATCACCTCGAGGAACGCATCGAGATCCCGGACCGGGATGGCGGTGGTGGCACCGCAGCGTTCGCATACCACGTGGTGGTGGCGGCGCTCCTCGGCCAGGTGATAGACCGCCGGGCCGTGGCCGAGGTGCGCGTGGCGCAGGATGCCGACGCTCTCGAGCGCTTCGAGGGTCCGGTACACCGTGGCGCGGTCGATCGGGACGTCGAGATCCCGTCGAGCGCGCTCGAGGACCGTGGCCGCGGTCAGATGGTCCTCGTGGTGGGCGGCGACGATCTCGCACACCGCGCGGCGAGGCGCCGTGATCCGGAGCCCCGCCGCTCGAAGGGTGGAGGTGAGATCGTCCGCGGTGACATGCACACGGGTAGCGTAGGTCTCGAGCTCACCCGTTGTGGGTCGCGGTCACCGTGATCCCGTCGTCGGCCTCCTGGACGGCGATGAAGAACTGCTCGCCGATCCACGACGTGGACCGCTGGCCGTCCTCGCTCGTCTCGATCTTGGAGACCTCACCTTGGTCCTGCGTCCAGTCGTCGTAGAAGGAGACGAGCTCGTCGTACGAGCGGTCGTCGTAGGTCACCGTCACGACACCGCCTTCGGGCCCGGTCGCCGTCTGGACCACCGTTCCGCCGTCGGGGAACGGGACCGGGAAATCCGCGGGGATCTCCCCGCCGCCGATGGTGATCTTCCCTTCGCCTTGCTCATCGGAGTACTCGATGGTCGCCTGACCATCGCCGCCGAGATCGACGTTGACGTCGCCGCCGCTCTCGCTCTCGATGGCGCGCTCGACCACCTGCTCGGCCACCTTCTCGGAGGCCTTGGCGCATCCTGCCGTGATCAGTGCCAGCACTCCAACGATGATGAATGTCGTTCTCCGCATCGTGTCCACCTCCCAGTCGTCACGCGTCGAAGCATGCTTCGACCGATCGCGGTCCCTCGTTGCCTGCGGTATCCACCGCCGACACCTGATAGCAGTTGGTCGCCTCGATGAGGTCCCTGGGGAAGTCGATGTACATCGTCCGGCCGTTCCCCAGATCCTGGGAGTCTACGCCCAACTCGGACGTGTCGTGCGGCACCGTCGCCAGCAGCTCCTTGTCCTGGCCGGGCAGCAGCGAGTACCAGATGTTGTAGTGGTCGATGTCCCCGTCGGTGTTGCGGTGCCAGATGACCGCGATCTCACCGCTGCCGCCGCCCATCCCGACCGAGATCCCCGTGACGATCGCCGGGGGCGTCACCGGAATGCACGTCTCGGACGAGAACGGTCCCTCGTGGCCCGCCGTGTCGACGGCCCGAACCTGATAGCAGCTCTTGCCCTCGTCCCAGGTCCTCCCGGTGATGTCGGTGTACAAGGTGCGGCCGCCGCCGCGGTCCTGGGAGAGCCCTCCGAGCTGGGAAGGGTCGTGGGGGACCGTGTCGACCAAGGTCTTGTCGCCGCCGGGATCCTGGGAGTACCAGACCTCGTAGTGATCGACGTCCGGCTCCGGGTTGCGTTGCCAGGAGACGTCGATCTCGCCGCTCCCGGCACCGGTGTTCACCTCGACGCCTTGGACCCGACCCGGAGGAGGATCGGCGACCGTCGTCGTCGTCGTGGTCGTGGTCGTCGACGTCGTGGTCGTGGTGGTGCTCGACGTGGTGGTCGTGGTCGGAGGTGCCGTCGTCGTACCGATCGTCGTCGCAGTCGTCGGCACCGTCGACGAGGCCACCGTGGTGGTCGTCGTCGTTCCCGTCGACGGACTGCAGGCAGCGAGAAGGAGGGCGGCGGCTCCCAGCCAGGGACCGAATCCCTTCATGGTCCTACCCCTTTCTCCAGCCCACGGGGGCTACGCGGAAGGCTATCGGGCGGTGCCGGATCGGCGCACTCGTCCCGCTACCGTGCGGGCATGGATACGGGCTTGGCCGGTCGAGGCGTCCTCGTGACGGGAGGGGCAGGAGGGATCGGCGCGGCCATCGTGCGGGCCTTCGCCGCCGAGGGCGCCGACGTGGCGGTCCACTACCGGACCAGCCGGGAGGCAGCCGTTGCCCTGGCGGCGGAGGTCGACGGCATCGCGCTGGAGGCCGACCTCACCGTCGAGGCCGCCGCCGACCGCCTCGTTCCCCGCGTCGTGGACGCTCTGGGCCGACTCGACGTGTGCGTCGCCAACGCGGGGCGGTGGCCGCCCGACGACGTCCCGCTCTCCGACCTGAGCCTCCGGCGCTGGGAGGACACGATCGCCACCAACCTGACGGCCACGTTCCTGACGTTGCGGGCGTTCCTCCGTCACGCCGCGACGGTCGGGTCCGGCGCTGCCGTGCTCGTGGGTTCGACGGCCGGAACCTACGGGGAGGCCGGGCACGGGGACTACGCCGCCGCCAAGGGGGCGGTGATGACGGGGTTGCTGGCGACGGCGAAGAACGAAGCCGGGCGGCACGGCATCCGCGTCAACGCGGTCGCTCCGGGCTGGACCGTCACCCCGAGACGTGAGGCCGAAGGGCTCCCGTCCGACGCCGTGGCTCGGGCGACCGCGACGATGGCGCTCGACAAGCTCGGTCGCCCCGAGGACGTCGCCGCTCAGGTGGTGGTGCTGGCGTCGGATCGACTGTCGGGTCACGTCACCGGCCAGGTGGTCGTCGTGGCCGGCGGCATGGAGGGTCGTGTCCTGCGATGAGTCCGTTCGCGCGCTGAGGGCGCGGTTCGTCGATCGCCCCAACCGCTTCCTCGTCATCGCAGAACTCTCCGACGGCACCCACGTCGAGGCGTACCTGCCCAACACCGGACGGCTCACGCACCTCCTCCGGCCGGGGCGTCCTCTGATCCTCCGGTCCGACGCGGCGGAACATCGAAAGACGGCGCTCACCGCGATCCGGGCATGGGACGGCTGTTGGGTCGCGCTCGAAGCCGCCCTCGCTCCCGCCCTCGTGGCCGACTGGCTCGCCGCGGGCCGTCGACTCGGCAGGTTCGGTGTGGCCGTCGACGTCCGCCGGGAGGTGCCCGCGGGGCGGCATCGGTTCGACCTCGTCGTGGGCACCGCAACGGGACCCGTGTGGGTCGAGGTCAAGTCGGCCGGCAGAGCCGCCGGAGAGGAGGCGCTGTTGTCGGGAACACCGTCGACCCGAGGCGTCGCCCACCTCGCCGCCTTGGGCCGGATGGTCGAGGGTGGGGAACGCGCCGCCGCCGCCTTCGTGATCCCCCGTCCCGACGTGTCCAGGCTTCGGGTCGGCGGAGATGCGGATCCGACCTGGGTCGCCGCCGTCGTCGCCGCCCGCGAGGCGGGGGTCGAGATCCTCGCCTTTTCCTGTGACGTCGACGAGACGACGGTGCGGATCGTCCGGGAGCTTCCCGTCGTCTACGGCGACCGATAGGCTCGCCGCACCGTTCGACCAGGGAGGAACGGATGCTCGATCTCGACCGGATCCGCCACGACACCCGCGGCGTGGCGACCGTGAACCATCTGAACAACGCCGGTGCATCACTGATGCCGGCGCCCGTGGCCGACGCGGTCGTCGGGTACCTCCGGGAGGAGGAGCGCTACGGCGGTTACGAGACGGCCCGGGCTCGCCGCGACGACCTCGAGGACGTCTACGACGCGCTGGCGGCGTTGCTGTCCGTCGGTCCTTCCGAGCTGGCGATCACCGACAACGCCACGAGGGCATGGGATCTGGCGTTCTACGGGCTGCGCTTCGGCTCCGGCGACCGGATCCTGACGACGACCACCGAGTACGCCGCCAACTACATCGCCTACCTTCAGATCGCCCGCCGGACCGGCGCGATCGTCGACGTCGTGCCCGACGCCGCCACCGGCGAGATCGACGTGGACGCCCTCGACGCCATGATCGACGACCGGGTCAAGGTCGTGTCGATGAACCACATGCCCACCAACTCGGGCCTCCTCAACCCGGTCGCCGCGGTGGGCGCGGTCACCCGACGCCACGGCGTGCCGTTCCTGCTCGATGCGTGCCAGACGGTGGGCCAGGTGCCGATCGACGTCGACGAGATCGGGTGCGATCTGCTGACCGGGACCTCGAGGAAGTTCCTGCGTGGTCCCCGCGGGGTCGGGTTCCTGTATGTCCGCAGCTCGATGCTCGATCGGCTGGAACCGCCGATGCTCGACCTGCACGGGGCGACCTGGGTGGCGGCGGACCGCTACGAGGTCCGTCCCGATGCCCGCCGGTTCGAGCTGTGGGAACGCAACCTCGCCGGCGAGGTAGGGCTCGCCGTGGCGGTCCGGTACGCGTTGGATGTGGGGGTGCAGGCCATCTGGGGTCGGGTGCGCCACCTGGCCGAGCGTCTCCGGTGGGCCTTGGCCGAGGTCCCCGGGGTGACGGTGACCGACATCGGCGCCGAGCGGGGCGCGATCGTGACCTTCACCGTCGCCGGCATGGCTCCGGCGGCGGTCCGCGACGTTCTCGCTGCGGACCGGATCAACGTGTCGGTGTCGTCGCGGGCGGCGGCCCGGCTCGACATGGAGCGACGCCACCTGGAGGCCGTCGTGCGCGCCTCACCGCACTACTTCAACACCGAGGCCGAGGTCGACGCGCTCGTCGCCGCCGTCGACCGTCTTGCCGGGGGCGTCACCTACGGGTAGGGATCACCGGCGAGGAAGGCGTCGATGACGGCCTGGGCTTCGGGGGTCGGTTCGACGTAGGCCCGGCCGTCCGAGCCGCGGGTGTTCTTCACCGGGAGCGTGGTGCGCTCGATGTCGCCGGTCTTCAGGGTGAGCGCGACCTGACCGAGGTCCGCCATCAGCCCGAGGGTGAGACCCTCGTCAGCGGTGATCTGGTCGGCCACCGTCGGGAGGAAGGCCGGCAGGTTGAACGCGCTCGACGGGGAGGTGATCTGGTCGAAGAGCTGGACGATGATCTGCTGCTGGCGCTGGGTGCGGGCGATGTCCCCACCGGGGGTGCTCTTCCATCGCCCGTCGCGGAGGACCTCGTAGTGGCGGGAGCGCGCGTAGGCGACGGCCTGCTCCCCGCCCAGGGTGTGGGTACCGGCGTCGATCCGGAAGCCGGACTTTTGATCCCGACCCGGTTCGGGGAAGTCGAGGGTGACCCCGCCGAGGGAGTCGACGATCCTGCCGACGCCGCCGAAACCGATCTCGACGTAGTGGTGGATCGGGATGCCCAACTCGTCTTGGAGGACCTGGACGAGCAGGTCGGGGCCGCCGACGACGTAGGCGGCGTTGATGCGGTTGGTCCCGTTGCCCGGGATGGACACCTTCAGATCCCTGGGGATGCTCAGGATCTGGATCCGCTCGCCGGGCACGAGGTGGGCGATCATGATGACGTCGGCCCGTTTGCCGGTGAACCGTCCGTAGTAGCCGAGATCCCAGTCGTCGGGGATGGCAGACCGATCGTCGGTGCCCACGACGAGGAAGTTGATCGGCTCGCCGGACGATGCGGGGCTGATCGCGGCGAGGGATACGAGCTCGGTGTCGGGGATCCGGTCGATCTTCGACTCGGTCCACGCCAGGAAGGCGACGACGGCGAACACGCCCAACGCGGCAAGGCCGAGGAGCCACACGATCGCCTTCTGGGCGCGGCTCCAGCGCCGCTTGGATCTGCGGGGAGGGGTCGGCGCAGCGGTCGTGGGGATCGCGGGGTGGGTGTCGGTGCTCATGGGACCGGCGCGATGGTATCGGAGAACCCACGCAAGGTGCCGTCGACACGATCCGGAGGCTCCGATCGCCAGCTACGCTCGGCCCATGACGCGGAAGATCCACTCCCAGGACGTGACCGAAGGCCCGGCGCGGGCCGGGGCCCGCGCGATGCTGCGCGCCGTCGGGTTGGGCGAGGACGACTTCGCCCGTTCCCAGGTCGGTGTGGTGTCGGCCGGCAACGAGGTCACGCCATGCAACCTGACCGGACCCAAGCTGGCGCTCTTCGCCAAGGAAGGCGTTCGGGAGGCCGGCGCCGTCGGCCTCGAGTTCGCCACCATCGCGGTCAGCGACGGGATCGCCATGGGCCACGAGGGCATGCGGGCTTCGCTGGTGTCGCGGGAGGTCATCGCCGATTCGGTGGAGCTCGTCATGCACGCCGAGCGCTTTGACGCGATGGTGTCCATCGCCGGATGTGACAAGTCGCTCCCGGGCATGCTGATGGCGGCGGCCCGTATGAACCTCCCGACGGTGTTCCTCTACGGCGGATCCAGCCTGCCGGGGCATCTCGATGGCAGGGACATCTCGATCGTCGACGTCTTCGAGGGCATCGGGGCCCGGGCCGAGGGCAAGATCGACGACCTGCAGCTGCTGCGGATCGAGCAGGCGGCATGCCCTGGTGCCGGATCGTGCGCGGGGATGTTCACGGCCAACACGATGGCGTCGGTTGGTGAGGCCATCGGCATGTCCTTGCCGGGATCGGCCGCGACGCCGGCGGTCGCCGCGAAGCTGGAGGACTACGCTCGCAGGTCTGGGGAGGCGGTCGTGGCGTTGCTCGAGGCGGGGATCGCTCCCCGTGACATCATGACCCGTGAGGCGTTCGAGAACGCTATCACGACGGTCATGGCTCTGGGTGGGTCGACGAACGCGGTGTTGCATCTGATGGCGATCGCCCATGAGGCCGGCGTTGACCTGAGCCTGGAGGACTTCGACGCCATCAGCCGCCGGACGCCGCACATCGGGGACATGAAGCCCTTCGGGCGCTATCACATGGTGGATCTGTACGAGATCGGCGGAGTGCCGGTGGTGTTGCGGGCGTTGCTCGACGCGGGACTGCTCCACGGTGACGTGATGACCGTCACCGGCAGGACGATGGCGGAGAACCTCGCCGACGTCGAGGTTCCCGAGGGTCAGGATGTCGTGCGACCGGTCGGCGATCCGATCGCCCCGCAGGGAGGTATCGCCATCTTGCGCGGCTCCCTCGCTCCCGAGGGAGCTGTCGTCAAGATCGCCGGGATCGAGCTCGACGTCTTCGAAGGTCGAGCGCGCGTCTTCGACGACGAGCAAGGCGCCCTCGACGCGTTGTTCGCCCACGACATCCATCCCGGCGATGTCGTCGTCATCCGCTACGAGGGACCGAGGGGTGGCCCGGGCATGCGGGAGATGCTGGCGATCACCGCCGCCATCAAGGGGGCGGGGCTCGGCAAGGACGTGCTGTTGATCACCGACGGCCGCTTCTCGGGCGGCACGACCGGCCTGTGCATCGGCCACGTCGCTCCCGAGGCCGCCCACGGTGGGCCGATGGCGCTGGTCGAAGAGGGTGACACGATTCGGGTCGACCTCCCGGCCCGTACCCTCGACCTGCTCGTCGATGTCGCTGAGCTGGACCGGCGTCGTGCAGGCTGGACCCCACCGCCGCCCCGGTACCCCACCGGCGCCCTGGCCAAGTACGCCAAGCTCGTCGGCTCGGCCGAACGCGGCGCCGTGTGCGGCTGACCGCGGGCGGCTGAAGCATCGCCACCTGCTGGCGAACCCTGGGTTGGAGAGCCCCCTTTAGGGGTGTGGTGAACCCTGGGTTGGAGAACCCCCTTTAGGGGTGTGGTGAACCCTGGGTTGGGGTGCCCCCTTTAGGGGTGTGGTGAACCCTGGGTTGGGGAACCCCCTTTAGGGGTGTGGCGAACCCTGGGTTCGGGGCGCTACGCGTAGCCGAGGGCGGACAG
>JALSQW010000024.1 GCA_026985095.1 Acidimicrobiia bacterium
GAACCCGTCGGATCGGCGGTACAGGCCCGGGGTGTCGACCCCGTCACAGTCCCAGTCACCCAGGAACGGCACATCCCCAGGATCCCCGAAATAGAACGACCGGACCCCTGCGGGGTCCCGCAGGTACCAGATGCCGGTGGTGGGATCGACCAATCCGACCCCTTCGACCTGCGGGCCGCGGCGGAACGGGACGGTGTCGGCGTACTTGGAGAAGAAGACGTCCCCGGCGGCGAGGGTCACGTCGGCCGACCACCGCTCCCCGGTCCCTCCCTCCTCGGGCGGATCCAGCGGGGTCAGATCGAGGAGCTTGACGGCGCCGTCGGCCGGGTCGAGGTACTCGAGGCGGGTCCGGTCGACGGTGAACGGGGCGCCGGTGAAGTCGAACTCGAGATGGATCGTGCCGGGGCTGTCGGCTCCCGGGAGCGGAGCTTCGGTCACGCCGAGCGCATGGGTGTGTCGGGCGTTCTGGATCATGGCGTAGCGGGTGCCGGCGTCGTCGCGGAAGAACCCGGCGGCGATGTCCATCGTCTCGGAGCCGGGGGCTTGCTCGAGGGCGACCAGGTACGGGTCGCCCCCGGCGCCGGGGGCCCACGCCACGGTGCCGGCGGGTTGGACGGCGCGAGGATGATCCGCCGGGACGAACCGCACGTCGGTGGAGGTGAGCTGGGTGAGCGCGGGCCCGAGATTGGTGAGGCGCCGGTTGATGTCGGCGACCGTCGCCCACAGGGGCGTCTCGGCTGCTCCCCAGTCTCCCGGGGAGTCGAAGAGGATCGACCCACCCCAGTCGGTGGCGGTGGGGTGACGGTCGGGGTGGGCACGGTACAGGAACCAGACGTGTCCCGTGTAGCCGTAGACGAGGCCGATGTTGGCTTCCCAGCGGAGGTCGGAGGGGGTGTGGGAGCGGGTGAAGTCGCTCTCGGAGCCGACGTAGGCGTTGAGGTACCGCCAGTAGGGCACCCCCTTGGCGAGGGCCCGCTGCCGGAAGTAGGCCAGCGGGGCGTAGTGGGTGTCGTCGAGGAAGTAGTCGCTGAACATGAGCACGTCGGCGTCGGTCGTCCGCTCCCAACGGTCCAAGAGGGCGTCGCGGTCGGTGACGTGGTAGCTGAAGTTGGTGTAGAGGAGCGCGTCGGGATCGACCTGGCGGGCTGCGGCGATGCCCGCCTCGATCTGGGCGAGCGCGGTCACGCTCGTCGGTTCGTCGCCGACCTGGTATCCGATCCGTCCCGGCGGGGCCGGAGGGAGGCCGCCCAGGACCTCCCCGGTGGAGGCCCATCCGATCCCGTCCCAGTAGACCGGTGCGCCGTCGGCGCCGACCCAGGCGAGGTACGGCGGCGGCGAGCCTCCCGTCGACCATCCTCCGAGCTCGGCGATGCCGTCTTGCCACAGCATGAGGCCGGTCGCGCCCAGATCGTGGAGGTACCGCCGTCGGGCATCGTCGGGTGGCGTCCCCATGGACGCCACGAGGGCCGATACGACCATGGGGTGGCTACGGACCCAGTCGATGCCGCGAGCGCCGGTGGACACTGATCCTCGTTCCGTCTCGATGGGCCACGATCCCGACGACTCGTCGGCGTGTGCCCATGGGGCGGTCACCCCCGTCGTGGCCACGGCGCCGACGACGAGCAGGGTTCGGAGGGCGCGGCGGACGCGGGCGAGACGCCGGCAGGATCGTTCCATGGGGCCACATCCTGGCGCATGTCGCGCCACACCGGTAGCGGCGTTCGGCCGTGCCGGCCCGTAGCATCGTCTCCATGGCTCAGGCGGCGCGGATCTTCGGCGAGTACGCGGTTGTGGCGGCCATCGGCGGTGGCGTGGCCGCGATGGTGGCGTGGTGGGTGACCGGTCGTGTCTCGCATGCGGCGACGGCGTTGCTGGTCGGGTCGGTGCTGGTGGGGGTGTTGGCGGTGACGGTGGAGCCCTTGATGGCGGGGGAAGCCGCGACGGGGGTCAACCTGGTGCCGTTCAGGACGATCGTGCAGCTCGCTCCGACGTCGCTGGCGCGTCGGAACATCGCCGGCAACGTGGTGCTGTTCGTCCCGGTGGGGTTCGCCTTCGGGTGGGCGTTCCGGCGGCGACGTCACGGGTTCGCCGCGGCGCTCGCTGCGGCGCTGGGCCTGTCGGCGACCATCGAGGCGCTGCAGTGGGTCCTCCCGGTCGGCCGGGTGGTCGACGTGGACGACGTGATCCTCAATGTGGTGGGCGCCGCGGTGGGCGCGACGGTCGCGGCCGTGGTGGTGCGGGGCCTGCGGTCGGTCCGTCGGTCGTGAGGCTCCCGACGGTGCCGAGGCGCCCGGGACGTCTCCCCGGGCGCCTCGGCTCCGGTGGACCGATCAGCCGACCGGCTCGAGGGGTGGAAGTGGAACCTGGTTGGCAGCGCCGAGGAGCGCGAACGCCCATCCTCCCCCGTCGCCGAGGACGAAGAGGGCGAAGTCACCTCCCGGGGTCTGCGCGAGGAGACAGGTCCCTCCGAACAGGTCGCTTCGGCCAATGAACACGGGTCCGTCGACGACGCGACCGTCGCAGACCGGCACCGGCGCATCGTCCCACCATGCCCAGAGCTGGACGTGCGCCGGGTCCTCGAGGTCCCAGAAGAGGCTGAAGAGGACCTGGGGGACGACCTCGCCGGGAATGACGACGTCACCTTGGAGCGGGAGCCCTCCGACGCCTGGGAGCGGCACCGGCTCGACGGGGTCGATCACCACGGGGGGTTCGGGGTCGATGGGCGCCGGTGGCACCGGTTCGGGGATCAGGCCCGGATCGACGGCCACGGGGCCGACGACGGGATCGACGACGGCGGGTTCGACGCCGGTCAGGGGCTGCTCGAGGCCAGGAACCTCGTCGATCCCGATCGTGGCCGGTGCGGCGATCGCCGGGGCGGCAGCCGCCAGGATCGCTGCGGCGGCGGCGAGGGTCATCAGACGCCTCATGGGGTGCTCCTTTCGTCTGCGTGCCACCCTCCGACGTCCGACCACCGCCGGTAGGTTCCCAGCCACTGCGGGTCACTGGAGGGGCGCGGCGGTCGCCGCGCCGTCCGCCCACCGGCGACGTGTGCCATCATGGTGGCCCGCTGCCGCCGACGATCCCACGAGCCCGATGATCCGCCAGGCCAGAACCCACCCGCTGCGCTCCGCCGTCGGTTCCGTCGCGGCGGTGTTCGTGGTCGCCGTCGTCGTGGGCGTCCTCGGTGCTTCCCCGGCGTCCGCGACCGCCGAACCCGACGGCATCGGCGTGGCCGATCCGACGACCGGCCGTTGGTGGCTGCAGGATCCTGCCACGGGCGCGACGACCTCGTTCTATTTCGGGGATCCTGGGGATGTGCCGTTCCTGGGTGACTGGGACTGTGACGGGGTCGACACCCCGGGCCTGTACCGCCGATCCGACGGGTTCGTGTACCTGCGCAACTCCAACACCCAAGGCGTCGCCGAGCGGACGTTCTTCTTCGGCAACCCCGGAGACGTCCCGATCGTGGGCGACTTCGACGGGGACGGCTGCGACACGGTGTCGATCTACCGGCCGTCGGAGGGGCGGTTCTACATCATCGACGCCCTCGGTGCCGACGGCGGCGGTCTGGGCGCGGCCGAGTTCGACTTCGTCTTCGGCGACGTCGGCGACGTCCCGTTCGTCGGCGACTTCGACGGCGACGGCATCGACACCATCGGGGTCCGGCGCCCGACGACGGGCCTGCTGTACCTCAGTGACCGCCTCGGTGCCGGAGTCGGACGGATCGCCTTCGAGTTCGGTATCCCATCCGACGCGCTCGTCTATGGCGACTGGGATGGCGACGGGGTATCGACACCCGGGATGTTCCGCTCTGCGGAGGCCCGCTTCTACCTGCGTTTCGTCAACGAAGCGGGCGCCGCCGACGTGGACTTCCTGTTCGGCCAAGAGGGATGGATCCCCGTGGCGGGTCGTTTCAGCCCGTGACCGACCCCGCGGCCGGGATGGTGCCCAGGCGGCCCGCCTGGAAGTCCTCGAACGCCTCCACCAACTCGTCGCGGGTGTTCATCACGAACGGGCCGTGCCACGCCACCGGCTCCCGGATCGGCGTCCCGCCCAGCACGAGGACGTCCACGACCGGCGAGCGTCCGTCCTGAGACGACCAGGCGCCCACCGACAACGCCGACCCCGGTCCGAAGACGCCCAGTTGGCCCTCACCGATGGGCCGGCGTTCGGTCCCCAGCAGTGCCCGTCCGTTGAGGACGTAGACCAGCGCGTTGTCCCGGCGGCGCCAGGGGAGACGAAGGAGAGCTCCGGGCTGGATCGTGGCGTGCAGCATCGTGATGGGGGTGTGGGTGACCCCGGGCCCGCGGTGCTCACCGAGCCGGCCGGCGATGAGGCGGACCAACGCCCCGCCGTCTGGGCTCGCCAGCAGCGTCACCGAACCTGCGGCCAGCTCCTGATAGCGAGGTGGGAGGAACTTGTCCTTGGCCGGCAGGTTCACCCAGAGCTGGAACCCGTGGAACAGGCCACCGGCGACCACCAGCTCCTCGGGTGGGGTCTCGATGTGCAGGATCCCCGCGCCCGCCGTCATCCACTGGGTGTCGCCGTCGGTGATGACGCCTCCGCCGCCGTGCGAGTCGCGGTGCACCAAGGTGCCGTCGATCATGTAGGTCACCGTCTCGAACCCCCGATGAGGATGCCACGGCGTGCCCTTCGGCTCACCCGGCGCGTACTCCACCTCGCCCATCTGGTCGAGGTGGATGAAGGGATCCAGCAGCGCCAGATCCACCCCGGCGAAGGCTCGACGCACGGGGAAGCCCTCTCCCTCGAACCCCCGGGGGGCCGTCGTCACCGAACGGACCGGCCGTTCCTCGGCCTCCGGGCCCGGCGGTTCCAGGCGGGGAAGGGTGGACGGATCGGCGACGGTGACGGCAGGCATCCGAACTCCTCGTTGCAGACTGCAACTATAGAGGGTCCGGCGGCGCACCGACCCCCAGCTCCGCCACCGCCGCCTCGAAGCCGGCAGCGTCGAGCTCGCCCCGCCGGCGGCGCTCCACGGCAACCATCAGGGCGTCGAGACGCCCCGACGCCTCCGGTCCGGCATCCCCGAACCCCTCGAGCGGTTCGTCGATCGAAGGCCGCGACGCCAGGTACACCAGGGCGGCCACCCCGGGCACCAACACCAACCCCGCCAGCCACCCCACCTTCGCCCCCACACCGAGGGAGCGCCGTCGCACCACGTCCACGACCGCCACCACCGAGACCGCCACCGCCGGTAGCACCACGATGACCACCACCAGCGCCCGCGTCAGGTTCACCGCACGGCCCTCCCCGCCGCGACGAGCGCCGCCTCCACCGCCCGCACGACGTCGTCACGCAAGCCCGCCGCGGTCGCGGCATCGAGGCCTCCCTCCGACCGCCGCAGGGAGCCGAACAGACGCCAGAAGGCCCCCAGACGCTCCCACACGGCGATCGCCACCCCGCCGTAGAACGGCGCCAGGACGAACATGGCCGAACCGAACCGCCAACCCCACCGGGACGCCACCACCCACGCCCAGAACGTCCACGTGCCCACGAACGCCACCAGACCCACCAGGACCTTCACCGTCGCCAAGGTCACCGGCGGCGCCGAGAGCCGACCGACCAGTCGCGTCAACAGGTACGGAACCACGTTCAGGGCGACGCCCGCCAAGGCGAACGGCGCCAGCAGGAGCGTGACCGCCAGCGACCGCACGGCCCGACGGGCCAGCTCCAACGCCGACGGCCGGACGCCGGGCCCCTCCATCCCCGCCGCCTCCACCGCATCGAGGTACCGACCGACCGCAGTCGACACCGCGCTCCGATCGGGTTCCGGCGCCCGTCCCAGGAGCCCGGCCAGTCGCTCCCGAGGTGCGTACCCGACCGAGCCGCCGAGGGACGAAGCGCCCAACGCCACCTCCGCCGCGGTCCCCAGGAGGTGGGCTTCCTTCCACGTGCGGAAATCCGGCGCCGCCGAGCGCAGACGCTCGTCGATCACCTCCGTCAGCCGATGAACGGCGTCGCGGTCGGACGGGTCGGCATGGCCGACCACCGCCGATACCTCGATGGGGGCGCCGACGATCACCGCGGCACGGCTCCGGATGGCCGCCTTGTCCTCGTAATGGATCCCCACCGGCACGACCACCGGAGCAGGCACGCCGGCGGCCATCGCCCCCATGGCGATCCGAGCCGCCCCCGTCTTGAGCCGGGTCATGGACGGATCGTCATGGGTCGTGCCCTCCGGGAACAGTGCGATCTGCTCGCCTGCGGCCAACGCCCGATAGCACGCAGCGAACGTGTCCCGATTGCCGCTCGTCGCGCCGTCCGATGCCCGATACACCGGGATGGCTCCACCCAACTCCAACAACGGACCCACCGGTCCGACATCCCACAACGTCGCCTTGGCGAGGAAGCGGGGCGGCTTCGCGAGCACACCGATCAGCAGCGCCGGATCGGCGAACCCGCCGAAGTGATTGGCCACCAAGATGGCCGGGCGGTCGGACCACGACGGATCCGGATCGTGCACGTCGACCGAGCGGTACAGCACCCGCGCGATCACCCGCGCCAGGTTCTGCAGGAAGGTGTCGAAGGTCGATGAAGCCATGGCGAGGCGATGATACGCGCCGTCCCATCCCGTATGCTCCCGCCGCATGGATCGACTCCTCCTCGCCGCCGGGCGGATCGGTGAAAGCGACTGCGAAACCATCGGCGGCGGCCTCCTCGCCCAACCCGTCAACGCCATCTCCAGCCTCGCCTACGTCGTCGTCGCCGGATGGCTCGTCTGGTGGACCCGGCGCCTCGCCGGGCCCGAACGCGCCATGGCAGGGATCTACGCCGTCGTCCTCGCCCTCGTCGGGTTCGGCAGCGTCGCCTTCCACGGCCCCATGCCGTCGTGGGCCAAGCTGGCCCACGACCTTCCCATCGCCGCCATCGGACTCATCGTCGCCATGGTGGCCCTCATCCGTACCGACCCCGACCGTCGGGGCGCCGTCGCCGTCGCGGTGGCCGTCGCCGTCGTCGGCGTCGGGATCCTGTTCGCCATCGTTCCCGGCGCCGGCCTCACGACGACCGGAACGATCGCCGTCGGTGCGATCGCCGCCGAGGGACTGCGATGGCGCCGCGAGCGCCTCTGGCGGCGTCATGTCGTCGTGCGTCGGTACGTCGGCGCCGCCGGCATCCTCATCATCGCGGCCGTCATCAACGCCCTCGGCAAGACCGGAGGTCCGTGGTGCCGGCCGGACGCCTGGATCCAGCCGCACGCTCTTTGGCACATCCTCAGCGCCGTCGCCTTCGGTTCGCTCGCTGCCGGACTGTTCGCACCCACCGAGGCCGGCCGACCGGCCCAGTAGGATGACGGCCGCGCCGGGGAGGGCGATGGATACCGAAGGTCCACGACAGGCAACGACCGACCACGGCCCACTCTCCGCGTTCGGGTACCCGTTCTGGCTCAACCCGACCACCATCAAGGGCACCCTCGCCGCCGCCATCGGCCTGTTCGTGCTCGCCACACCGAACCTGTCCGGGTTCGTCCTCCGGCTCCTCGTCGGCGGAGCCCTCGTCATCTCCGGCGGTTCGGCGATCTGGTTCGCCGTCGCCACCCTCCATCAGCGGCAACGACGTGCCGGCGTCCTGCAAGGCGTCATCAGCGTCGTCGCCGGCCTCGCCCTCCTCGTCTACCCGGCACACACCCTGTCGATCATCGTGAGGGTGGCTGCCGTGTACCTGGCCGTACGCGGCATCGCGACCCTCTGGCACGGCTACCGCGTCGTCCCCCCCGGCCGGCGCCGGCTCGACGTCGTCCGGGCCGTGCTGATGGTGGTGTTCGCCGGCGTGATGTTCTTCCTCCCGTCGGCCGTCGTCTCGAGCCTCCTGATCGTGGGCGCCGGGATCTCCGTCATCGTCGGTGGCATCATGATCGGCTACGGGTTCAACCACGCCGGCGAAGCCGACCTCGTGGAGCTGGACACGGCCTCGATCATCGGGATCGTCAAGAGCTGGGCCGCCGGCCGGGACCTCGGCGACATCCGACGTGAGGAGATCGCCGAAGGCCTCTACTTCGAGCCACCCGAACGCACCGGCAAGCTCGTCGCCTGGTGGGTCATGCTGGTGCTCTCCGTCGCGATCGCCACCTTCGCCATCATCCAGGACTCCACCGCAGTGGTGATCGGCGCCATGTTGATCGCCCCGCTCATGACCCCCATCGTCGGAGCCGCGGCGGCCATCGTGAACGGATGGAGCAAACGGATGGTCGCCTCCTTCGCGCTCATCGTGGCCGGCGTCGCCGGTGCGATCGGCCTGGCGTTCATCATCGGCGTGTGGGCACCGCCTCTCGTGCCGCTCACCTCCAACAGTCAGGTGACCTCCCGGATCAGTCCCAACGTCATCGACATGGCCATCGCCATCGCCGCCGGCGCAGCCGGAGCCTTCGCCATCGTCGACAAGCGGGTCTCCGACTCGATCGCCGGCGTCGCCATCGCCGTCGCCCTCGTACCGCCCCTCGGGGTGGTCGGACTCCTCCTCCAAGCGGGCATGGGCGCCGACGCCCTCGGCGCCTTCCTTCTCTTCCTGACGAACCTCGTGTCGATCATCCTCGCCGCGACCCTCGTGTTCTTCCTGACCGGATTCGCGCCGTTCGATCGCTGGCGTGCACACCGCGACCAGATCGTCGGCACCCTCGGGACCGTGCTCACCGCGGCGCTGATCATCCTGATCCCCCTCACGCTGACCGCCAAAGGCATCCTGGCGTCGGCCTCCACACAATCGACCGCCAACCGAACCGTCGCCGAATGGCTGGGTGACGACTCGACCCTGCGGGTCGTCAACGTGACCAGCTCGACGGAGTCCGTGACGGTCGTGCTCAGCGGCGAAGGTGCGGTCCCGCCCGTGGAGGATCTGGACCGCCAACTGGAAGAACGCATCGGACGGCCCATCTCGGTCGAGGTCGAGTACGTCCCGACCGTCATCTACCGGTCGGACGAGCGATGACGATGAGTCGCCTCCTCACGTTGCTCGGAGGCGGCTTCGTGGTGGGCGCGTCGATGACGCCGGCCATCCGCACCGACGGGCTCGCCGCCCTGGCCGCCATGCACGAAGCCTCACCCGACGTCCCCTCGGGGATCCCCACCCTGTGGAGCGCCCTCGACCCGTGGATGCGCATCGCGGTGGTCGTGTTCGTGACCGTGGCGGTCGTCATGGCCCTCCGCCCGCCACTCGCTGCCCACATGGCCCGGATCGACGGCGCCATCGTCGCCGTCGCCGCCGGCATCACCCTCGTCATCGCCGTCCTCGCGCTCGTCCGAGCCCGACAGGACGCCGCTGCGCTCGCCGACGCGTTCGCCCGGTTCACCGACGCCGGGACGATCGCCACCACCTACGACGCCGCACCCGGGACGGGATTCGTCCTCTTCGTCCTCGGTCCGGTCCTCGCCGTCGCCGGGGGAGTGGTGTCGGTCATCGCCCCCGACCCCGACCGACCTCCGCGGCAGGTCACACCGGCGTGAGCCCGCGATCCCGCGGTCCCCATGCCACCCGCAGATCCACGCCGGAGGGAGGCCAATAGCGGTCGTTGCGGTACGCCCAGTACTCGAACGGGTTGTCGTAGTAGGCGACCGTCGTGACGACCCGACGCCACGATCCGCCGCGCCGGAGCCATAGGACCGTCGCCGCGGGCACGGCCGCCACCGTCCAGGACCCATACAGCAGCGGGTACAGCGGACCGAACCAGCGCTGCTGCCAGACGTGGAGGCCCTCATGGGCGCGAACGAACCGCCGACGTCGTCGCCCCACCTCGGTCCCCGGGTCCAACCCGGATCTCCCCGCCGCGTTGGAGACCACGTTGCCCCACGTCAACGCGAAGTCCGCAGCCAGGGACGGTCCATCCTCGTAGACGTGGAGGTTCTGGCGTTCGGCCAGGTCCTCCCGGTACGTGCCGCCGGTAGCCACCTGCAGCGCCTGCATCGCAAGGCCCGCCACGGTTCCGGGCAAGCCCCACGTCGCGTCGAGCGCCATCGCCGCCCATCCCGCCGGCGAGGACCAGCGGTAGATGCGGCGATACCCCGCCGTGGCTCCACCGGCTCCAGCGATGATCGGCGCCACGAACCGAAGACGTGTCCGGCGGAACACGGCAGCGGCCAGCAACGCCGCCCCCACCGCGACGGCGACCGCCTCGCTACGGCGCGCCACCGTCATCCGGCCAGCCGGAACAACGCGAAGAGATCCATCGACGCCGCGATCGCGATGTGGAGGGCCGCAGCAGGCCAGATGCTTCGCCCCTGCAACGAGAAGAACCCGAGCACGGTCCCGCCCACGATCGCGGCCAGCGCCTCGACCATCGGCTTGTTGAAGTGGATCATCGCATAGGGAACCACCATCACGAACACGGCCGCCACGCCCAGATGATCCTTCAACGCGTGGACCATGAACCCGCGGAAGAAGAACTCCAACGCGACGAACTGGGCGGCGTACAGCACCCACCAAGCGGCCAGGTACGGGACCCACCCCTCGCCCTCGGCGAGGCGGTAGAAGGGATATCGGGCCAGGAACTCCGGGTTCGACGAGGCCACCGCGATGAACGGAACCGAGACCACGAACAACACCACGTACGGACCGACCCCCACACGACGCGCCACCAACCCGAGGTCCCGCCAGCGGATCCCCAGGACACGGGACGCCACCAGCGCCGGAACGACGTAGCCGATGATCGACACCGACGCCCACCGAGCGAGACCGTCGAACGACGCATTGGGCGCCCCCAGGGCATCGGACAGGGCCACCGGCGACGAACCATCGCGGAGGAAGTTGATCGCCGTCAACGACACCGCAACAGTGACCAGGATCACCGCCACCTCGGCCACGCGGCGGCCCGGATCGGTCGACTCCCGGTACCGAGACGCAGCCGATTCGACCTCGACCACCAGACCCCGCAGACCTCGGACCGCGGCGCCGACCGCGCCGTCGCGTTCGGTCGTCAGCACCCGTACCTCCTTGCTCGCCGATCCACCGCGACCCTACCCGAAGGGACCTTCGACCCTGTCGGCCACCCCGACGACCTCCGACGATGGAACCGACGACGAAAGGACCCCATGGACCTCGCCACCGACGTCCGCTGTGCGATCTGCGGCAACGTCAAGGGCCCCGACACGACCGTCGAGTGGCTCCACTGTCCCACCTGCGGCATCGTGTACTGCGCGCCGTGCGCCGAACAGGCCAGGTACGACCAATGGAAGGCCGGTGAAGCAGCGACCGTGTCGTGTCGGACCTGTGGCGGCATCCTGCTGACGACCGTCGAAGACTGACCTCCCTGGAACCGACCGGCCTCGGGAGCGACGGACTGGCCGCAACCAGCAGCGGTCGGTACGCTTGCCGGCCATGAGACCGCGGCCGCTCACCTTCCTGGCGCTCGTCGCCCTCGGCGTGCTCGTCGGCCACCAGCTCGCCTACGGCCTCGTCGCCTCCCACGGCGCCGTCGGCCACGGGTACCTCGCGCCCCTCGCCGCCCTCGTCGTTCCCTTCGGGTTCCTCGCCATGGGCGTCGTCGGACTCCGTCTCTCGGGGGCCGAGGTCGATCGGATCGGACCCTGGTGGGCGACGGTCGCCTCGACCCAGATCGCCGTCTTCGTCGTTCAGGAGACCCTCGAAGCCGCCGCTTCGGGTCACGGTGCCGGCAGCCTCGTCGCGCACCCCGTCTTCTGGGTCGGGATCTTGCTCCAGCCGATCGTCGCCTGGGCGCTCCTCGCCGCCTCCAGGCGGAGCGTCGAAGCGGTGCGGGCCCGCGGCGGAGGCGATATCCCCGTCGTCGTGGCGGGCGGTGCCGTCGTCACCGCCCCCGTCGGTCACGACGTCCGTCGTCGGGACCCGGCCGCGTCCCATCGGCGGCGTCGGGGACCTCCCCGCTCCCTCGTGTAGGCCCACGTACACGAGGCCGGGCGCACAGCCCGGCGAACGGGAGGTAGCCCATGTTCACCAGACCGGGCAGGCTTGTCGGCCTGCTGCTCGTCGTCGCCCTCGTCGTAGCCGCCTGCAGCGGCACGTCGCAGGCGGACGACCCATGCGAGAAGATCACCGTCGAGGATGCGTTCGTTCGTGTCCCTCCCGGTGCCAACACGGCGGTCTACGCCACCATCGTCAACGGCAGCGACACCGAGATCGCCCTTGAAGGCGCGACCTCGGACTTCGCCGGCGCCTACGAGCTGCACGAGAGCATCATGAAGGACGACCAGATGATCATGCGCCCCGTCGAGGGTCAGCGGATCGTCATCCCGCCCGGCGGGAAGGTCGCCCTGGCACCCGGCGGCATGCACGTCATGGCCATCGGCGTCTCCGAGGAGCTCGCCGAGGGTGACACCGTTTCCATGACGCTGCGGTTCTCCGGAGGTTGCGAGAAGGTCGTGGACGCACCCGTCAAGGCCATCGGCGGATGAGACCGCGCCGGTTCCTGGCGGTCGTCGTGGGCGTCGCGCTCACGGCGGCCGCCTGCGCGGCACCGTCGGAGACCGCCGTGACCGCCGTGAGCGGTGACGCCGGCTACGCGGTCGTCGACGGCTGGGTCGGCTACCGACGCACCCCCGCCCCCGACGTCTCCGACGTCGAGCTGCTCGACTTCGCCGACATGACCGACGGCACACCCTTCCCGATGGTGGCCGAGCCCGGCGAGCTCCTCCTCGTCTACTTCGGGTACCTGTCATGCCCCGACGTGTGCCCGACGACCATGTCGGACCTCGGAGCCGCCCTCAGGGCGATGCCTCCCGATGAGGCTGCCCGGGTGTCGGTGGCGATGATCACCGTCGATCCCGAACGCGACCAGGGCCCGCAGATCGTCAAGTACGTCTCGGTGTTCGTCGACCGCGCCCACGGACTGGTCGCACCCGACGCCGCCGCATTGGCGCACGCCGGGGAGCGGTTCGGTGCGCGGTGGGAGATCGAGGAGCACGAGCCGTCGGCGACGGACTACGAGGTCGGGCACACCGCCACCGTCTTCGTGGTCGACGACACCGGACACGTCATCTGGGAGCTCAACTTCGGTCTCGAACCGGCCGACATCGCCCACACCCTGGAAGGGCTCCTGGTGGAACGCTACGGATGAGCCCCACGCCCCCGACTCGCCGCAGACCCCCGACACGAAGACCGCTGTGGGCGGTCGTACTCGCTGCGGCAGCGCTCGCGGCGACCGCCGCCGCAGCCGCCGACACCGTCCCGGCCGACGGCGCCATCGTCGACGCGCCACCCTCGATCCTTCGCGTCGACGTCGATGCCCCGGTGGCATCGGGCACTATCCGCCTGTTCGACGACGCCGGTGTCCAGATCCCCCTCCCGCTCGCGACTCTCACCGAGACCGCCCTCACCACCGCCGTTCCGGCACTGCCCGATGGCCGCTACCTCGCGGCGTGGAACATCGAACCAGGCGGGCGCTCCGGCGCGTGGACCTTCACCGTCGCTGCCACCGGCACGGGAGCCTCGACCGTCGACCGCGCCATCGCCGCCTCCGGAGGACCGCTCGCTGCCGTCCTCGCCGCCGTCGCGGCCATCGGGAGCGTCCTGCTCGCCGCGGCCGCCGTGGACGGACCGGCCCGTCCCGGGCGCGCGACAGCCCTCGCCGCCGTCACGGTCGGTGCGGCCCTCGGCACCGCCGCCGTCGCCGACCCGACCCGGCACGGCACCCTGGTCGATGCGCTCCGGGCCGCCACGGGACGACCGTGGGCGGTCGTCGCCCTCGGCGGTCTCGCCGCCGTCATCGCCGCCCTCACGGGCTCCTTCCCGCATCGAGGGTCGCCGCTCATCGCCCGCATCGCTGCCGGCGTCGCCGCGACGGTCGTCCTCGCCGGCGTCGCCCGTGGACTGGCCGGCGCCTTCCACCTGTCGCAGCCACCGGTGGCGGCGCTGCTCGCCCTGGCCTGGATGGCGACCGTCGCCGCCGGCCGCGGTGCCCACCGAGTCGCCCTCGCCGCCGTGGCCGTCGCCGCCATCACCATCGGGAGCACGATCGCCCTCACCACCGACCCTGCCGGGGTCTCGGCCGATCGAACCACCGGCGGCATCCGCCTCGAAGCGTCGGTGCAACCCGCCGGCCGCGGCGCCAACGAACTGCACCTGTACGCGTACGAACCCGGACGGGGGATCGCCCACATCGACGAGGCCACGGCACGAGCGTGGAACCTCGACGAGAACGTCGGGCCCCTCGACATCCCGCTCCTGCGGGCCGGGCCCCACCACTTCCTCACCTACGCCGCCGACCTGCCGCTTGCCGGCACCTGGCGGATCGTCCTGAGCGCCGTCGATGCCGACGGAAGCCCGATGACCGTCGAGCTCCGCTTCGAGGCCCGATGAGGCGCGACCGGAAGACCCTCGGCGCGATCCTCGCCATGGCCGCGGTGCTCGCCGGCGCCGTCCTGCTGGCATGGCCGAGCCCGCAGGCGGGCACCGAGCTGGTGGTCGTCGTCCCCGAAGGAACCCGGGCCCGCATCGATGCCGGAGAGCCCGTCGAGCTCCTCCCACGGCTCCTCGAGGTCCGTGTCGGCGACTCGCTGGTCATCATCAACCAGGACGACGCCACCCATCAGGTCGGCCCCTACATCGTCGGGCCGCAGCAGCGTCTGGAGCAGCGGTTCACCATCCCGGGTCGCATCGACGGCATCTGCACGCTCCATCCCAGCGGCCAGGTCGCCATCGTGGTGCGGTGACATGGCCCGCCTCGTGGTGTCCTTCGTCGTCTGGACCCTCGTCATGGCACCCGCTCCCGCGTTGGCGGACGCTGCCGGACCGACCAGTTACCGGTCCGAGGTCCTCGACGTCCAGCCCGCCGGCACCGCCCATGTCGAGATCGTCGGCGGCGACGCCTTCGTGCGGCTCGTCGCCGTCCCCGGCCGGGACATCGTCGTCTCCGGGTACGAAGGCGAGCCGTATCTGCGGTTCGCACCCGACGGCACCGTGCTGCGCAACCGGCGCTCTCCCGCCACCTACCTCAACGACGACCGGTACGGGCAGGTCACGATCCCCGATGCCGCCGACGCCGCCGGACCGCCCGACTGGGAGGTCGTCGGGACTGGAGGCACCTGGGCGTGGCACGACCATCGCACCCACTGGATGGCCCGCACGGTCCCTTCGATCGTCGCCGATGCTGCCGACGGGTCGGTCGTCGACGTGTTCACCTGGGAGGTGCCCCTCCTCGTCGACGGCCGACCCGGACAGATCCGTGGGGTCCTCCGCTGGGTGCCTCCGGTCGCACCGTACCCGTGGGTCGCACTCGGGGTCGGTGCCGGCATCGTCGTCGCCGTGGCCCTCCGACGTCGGCGGGCGGAGGTGGTTGCGGCGGCCGGTGCGCTGGCAGCGACCGTCGCCGTCGGCGCCTACCTGATCCAGCCCCCGGACGCGCGAGCCGCCGGAACCGAGCTCCTCGCCCCCGTCGTCGGCATCGCCATCGCCGGGTACGCGCTCGTGCGTCTCCGACGTGCCGAGCCCGGATGGGCCGACGGCTACGTCGCCATCGCCGCCGCGGTGCTCGTCCTCTGGGCCGTGTGGTCACGCCAGGTCTTCCACATGCCCGTCCTGCCGAGCCTCTGGCCGGCCCCGCTGGTACGCGCCGGTACCGCGCTGGCCGGAGGAGCAGCGGCCGGGGTCATGGCGACGTGGGCGGGTAGGGAGCGGACGCGCGCAACGTGACACAAGTCCCGGGAAACGCCCCGGGTTGCGCCGTATGCTGAAGCTAGGCATCGAAACCCCAGACACGCGGAGGTTGGGACCATGGCTCTGCTTGAAGAAGCGCTCGATGGCTCCCCGCTGGTCACCGACGAGGACCTCGACATCGTCCTCGACGAGATCGGCGACGACCGGATCGTCCTCCTCGGAGAGGCATCCCACGGCACGTCCGAGTTCTACTCGTGGCGGGCCAGAGTGAGCCGTCGGCTCATCGAAGAGAAGGGGTTCTCGTTCATCGCCGTCGAAGGGGACTGGCCCGATGTCTACGAGGTCAACCGCTACGCCAAAGGCTACGAAGGCTCGGGCCCGGACGCCGAGACGGTCCTCGACCGGTTCTCCCGCTGGCCCACGTGGATGTGGGCCAACTGGGAGGTGGAGGCCTTCATCGAGTGGCTCCGCGGCCACAACGACGCGCTCCCGATCGGGCGCAAGGTCGGCTTCTACGGGTTCGACGTGTACTCCCTGTGGGACTCGATGCGGACCATCCTCGACTTCCTCTCCGATCGTGATCCGCAGGCGTACCAGATGGCGCTCCGAGCATGGCACTGCTTCGAACCGTACGGTGAAGAAGCGCAGGACTATGCGTGGGCGACGCTGTCGCTGGTCCCCGAAGGCTGCGAGGAGGAAGCCGTCGAGCTGCTCTCGAGCATCCGGCATCGCCTCCCGGCGTACGCCGAGGACTGGGAGGCGAAGCTCAACGCCGAACAGAACGCCTGGGTCATCGTGGGTGCCGAGCGCTACTACCGCACGATGGTGCGCGGCGGCGCCGCCAGCTGGAACATCCGCGACCTCCACATGGTCCAGACCCTCGAACGCCTCTTGCAGTACCACGGGCCTCGCGCGAAGGCTATCGTCTGGGCCCATAACACCCATGTCGGTGATGCCCGCGCCACCGACATGGCCGGCCAGGGCATGTTCAACGTCGGCCAGCTCGTCCGGGAGCGTCACGGTCGCCAAGGCGTCCATATCGTCGGTTTCGGCTCCCACGGCGGCGCCGTGGTCGCCGCCCGAGCGTGGGGCGACCAGATGGAGGTCATGGCCGTCCCCGACGCAAGAGAGGGAAGCTGGGAGTCGCTGTTCCATCAGCGTTCCGACAAGGACCGCATCGTGCGGATCGGCCGGTTCGTGGAGGATCCCGACGTGGCACGCCCCCGCGGGCATCGGGCGATCGGCGTGGTCTATCATCCCGAGCGCGAAGCGTTCGGGAACTTCGTACCCAGTGTTCTCCCCGCCCGTTACGACACCTTCATCTACCTGGATCGGACCGCCGCGCTGCATCCCCTCCACGCCGAACCGCCCGTCGACCGCGAACCTCCCGAGACCTACCCGTTCGGCTTCTGAGAACCGCGACGGCGCGCACGATGCCCGCTGATCCACCGAGGTCGGCTCCCGGTGTCGTACACTGACGCCATGGCTGGATTCGTCGTCATCGTGATCATCGTCCTGGCGCTGGCGATCTGGGGCGTCGTGGCCTACAACCGGCTCGTCAGGCTCCGCAACCGCACCGACAACGCCTGGGCCCAGATCGACGTGCAGCTTCGTCGCCGCCACGACCTCATCCCGAACCTCGTCGAGACCGTCAAAGGCTACGCGTCCCATGAACGAGGCACCCTCGAGGCCGTCGTCGAAGCCCGCAACGCTGCCGTGGCCGCCGGGGACATCGCCGAGAAGGCCCACGCCGAGAACCTCCTCACCGGCGCCCTCCGTCAGCTCTTCGCCCTCGCCGAGGCCTACCCGGAACTCCGGGCCAGTGAGAACTTCCGCAGCCTGCAGCAGCAACTCGCCGAGACCGAGAACAAGATCGCGGTGTCCCGCCAGATCTACAACGATGCCACCTTGACGTTCAACAACGCCGCCCAGACGGTCCCCACGAACGTCATCGCCAACCTCGCCGGGTTCTCGCCCCGCCCGTACTTCGAGGTCGAAGAGGACGCCAGGAGCGTGCCGCAGATCGACTTCTGATCGTGTC
>JALSQW010000025.1 GCA_026985095.1 Acidimicrobiia bacterium
CCATCCGCCGGCGGTACGTCTTGGTGGCGCCGAAGTGGAGCTTGCCTCGGGCCTCTGAGAGCGATTCTGCCACTTCGATACGGGATCGCAGCAGGTCGCATCGTCTGCGACGAACCGCGACGGCCTCACCCCAACGGAGGCCTCCGTAGGCGAGCAGATGCACCAGTGTGCCGTAGGGCTCCCGAATCGCCGCGGCCGTCTGTAGGCCCTGAGGCTGCCCTGCGGGCTCCGAGGAGACCACGAGGACGCCACAGGGCGCCCAGAGCCCATCGGTCGAGCCACAGCCGATGCCGGCCAGCCACAGGACAGCAGAGTCGCCACGAAGGATCAGCGGTACCAGAGCGGAGGAGGAGATCCGATGTCGAATACGCCAGCTGCACCGAAACGAAGCCGCCGAGCCCCAGGCCACCCACCGCGTCGTAGCCAGCCGACCAGCGCAGAACCCTCCCCGCCACCACACGCACATGCAACACGGTTGCGATGTCTACATGTAGACACGGGGGATCCTGATGGGCCTCGACCGGGGTGTGCTCGCCAGGATCGACCGCAGACTGCTCGCCGGCCTCGGGCAGGACGAGATCTGGCGGATGGTGCGGGTCCCGACGACGCCGGCGATGTGGTCGACGTGGAAACGGTGCTGCGAGACGGTCGGGGTGTCGATGGGCCGAGCCATCGCCATCCTGATCGGCTATGAGCTGGCGGGAGTGATCGACGGCGAGCCGGCTGACGTTTCTGGGGTCGCGGTCCGGGCCGGTGAGGAACTGGCGAGACGGGAAGCGGAAATCGCCCGGCGTGAACAGGAGCTGACGGCGACGGAAGCTCGTCTTGGTGTCTGGGAGGTGGAACTGCGACGCCGACAACGAGACGTCGAGGCCCGGCAACGGCGAACCGTCTCATCGACCCTGGTTGGGGGATCCTGGGGTCGGGTGGGACGCAACGAGCTGTGTCCGTGCGGGTCGGGTCGTAAGTACAAACGCTGCCATGGAGTGCCGACACGCCAGCGTCGAGGTGCGTCCGGAACGGATGGTCTCACGGGGTGAGGAGGCCTTGGCGGGCAGCGGCGACAAGCCCCTGCGCCCGGCTGTCCACCCCCATCTTGTCCCACAGGCTCCGGAGGTGTCGTCGGGTGTGCCGTGGGGAGCGTCCGAGCCGCCGGGCGATAGCGGTGATGGTGTCGCCGTGGGCGAGGTGCTCGAGGATGACCCGGTCCCGCTCCGTCAAGCCGGCCCGTGTCGCCGGTTCGAGGCGGGACGCCAGGGATACGACCAGGCCATGGGGGACGGGGAAGGAGCCGGCGACTACCGCCGAGAGGATCACCCGGGCCTCTTCGATGGTGACGTCGGGCGAGATGATCCCGGCGGCGCCGGATCGCATCACGGAACGGACGACGGTCTCATCGATGCCGTCGACTACGACAATCCGGAGAACCCGACCATCGGCTCCCGCGGCGGGTTCGGTCTGTGCGACGAGCAGGATGCTGGCCTGTGGGTGGTCGTCGGGGACGAGATGGGCCGGGACGCTGCGGAGCGTAGCGACGAGCCGCTGGTCGGTGGCCACCTCGTCCGACAGCGCGATCGTCCACATCGACGGTGTTGGTGTTGTGGTCCCGTCAGCCACTTCTGCCTCCTGTCTTGGAGCCCTCACCTGGTGAAGTGTCCATCACCGGCTGGAACATCGCGCGCGATGTTTGGCCTCATCCGGACACTTACCGAGATGAGGGGACGATCCAGCGTCCCCCAGATGAGGATGCCGAGGACAAGCCAACGGTTCAGGATCATGCTGGTGATGGTCGCCGCGGCGGTGCTAGCCGGAGTGCCCGCATACGCTGCGTCCGGAAGCGACAGCTCCGGGCAGCCGGGGGCGGGAACGGCGGCCCGGTACGGGGAACAGGTCATCGACCTGGCCCGGGGCTGGGAGGGCGCTGGGGCGTGTGTGGTGTGGCCCGAGATGCTCGAGGTGCCCGAGTGTTTCGACACCGAAGCGGAGATGAACCGCCGCATCGGCGAACTCGAAACCGGGATGGCGGCATCTACCGGTGTCTCGACCGGGACAAGGGCGACGTCGGGTTCGTCGTGTGCGTCGTACCTCCGGTTGTACGACGGCACCTGGTACACCGGTGCGGTCCTGTATCTGCGGGGACGTTGGCAGTGGTTCAACCTGGCCGACTACGGGTTCGACCAGCGAACCTCGTCGTACCGGATCGGTGCCTGTTCGGCACGGTTCGCCGATCGGCGCAACGGCAGCGGGGACCGGTATCCGACATCGCTGACCGAAGCGTACGATGTGGCTCCGACCATGCTGAGCGGGTGGAACAACGACGTATCGTCGGTGTACATCACCTGAGCCGAGGGTCGGGGGAGGTGCAGTGAACCGTCGAAGACCCGACCCCAACGCGGACTCTCAGCGTGTGGCGGTCTTCGACGGGCTGTACGACGCGACCTTCACCCTGGTGTTGGCGTACTGTCGACGGCGGACCCGCAGTCTGGCAGACGCCGAGGATGCCGTCGCCGAGGTCTATCTGGTGGCGTGGCGCAGACTCGATGACGCCACGTCGGCCGACTCCCCGCTGTTGTGGCTGTATTCGGTGGCGGCGAAGGTGACCGCCAACCAACGCCGCGGCCAGGACCGGCACAGCCGGCTCACGGCCAGACTCGGCCACGTCGTGGACCGTCGCAGCGTCCCCGGCTCGGACGAGCCGATGCTCACCGCAGCCGACGCCGACGAGGTGGCCGCTGCCGTCGACCGGTTGAGCCCGACGGATCGGGAGATCCTCCGGCTCGTCGCCTACGAACAGCTCACCCACACCGAAGCCGGAAAGGTGGTGGGCCTGTCGGAGGCGGCGGTACGCAGCCGACTGCACCGGGCTCGGCGGCGTCTCCGCCGACATCTCGGCGAGATTCGACGCGACGATCCGGCCCTGCCGGACACTTACCCAGATGAGAGGCCCGAAAGACCACCCGGTGACGACCGGCAGGAGCAGCCGTGAACGAACGCGACATCTTCGACGCTCTCCGAGAGGACGACCCGGCCGACCGGATCGACCCCCAAGAGGCAGCCCGCATCAAAGCTCGGGTCC
The DNA here is from genome assembly GCA_026985095.1 of Acidimicrobiia bacterium. GTDB lineage: Bacteria > Actinomycetota > Acidimicrobiia > Spongiisociales > UBA5794 > JALSQW01. The sequence continues at coordinate 3,077 of JALSQW010000025.1, forward strand.
GAGCCCGGGTCCTGGCCGATGCGTCTCGTCGACGGCGCAGCCGACGTCGGGTGTTGCTGGCGGCCGCGGTGGCCGTCCTCGCCCTCGCCGCGGTCGCCGCCGCCGTCTATCTCACCCGCCAACCCACCCAGATCTCGGGGATCGGCTGCGCCGCAGACCTCAGCCTCGACGCCGTCCACGTCGTCGAACCCACCGGCGGCCTCGACCCGCAACGATGCGCCCCCCTGTGGGCTGACGGGACGATCACCAACCCCGACATCGTCCCCGCCGGTCAGGTCCCGCCGCTGGTGGGCTGTGTCAACGACGCCGGCACCCTCATCGTGCTGCCCACCGACGACCCGGGCGTCTGTGAGCGTCTCGGCATGGCCGCCTTCGCACCACCCTCAGATGCCACCAGCAGCATCATCGAGGTCCAGGACCGGCTCGTCGAACAGATCAACCCGCAGGTCTGCCCCAGCTTCGACGACGCCCAACGGATCGCCGAACAGGCCCTCGACGACGCCGGCATCGACGACTGGACCGTCGTCGTATCCCAGGCCCCCACCGACCGCGAGCCCTGCCCATCCCTCGCCTTCGACCACACCAGCCGCGAGATCCTCCTCGTCCCCATCGACCGCACCGGCCCCTAACCCAGGCCGGCACCCACGGCAGGTCGCGAAAACAATCACCAAGAATCCCGCGATGAACCCGCCCCTGCCGGACACCTACACAGATGAAAGGCCGGTGGACGACCGGTAGAGAACCCGTCAAGGGAGGATCGTCATGATCAGAGCAGACGAAACCGTCGAGTGGCGGAGCAGGCCCGGGGTTGCCAGGATCGCTGCTGTGCTGGCGCTTGTTCCGGGGATCACGCTTCTGTCGCCGGTGCCTCGAGCTGAGGCTGCGGTCGACACATACACGTGGAATGGCTGTAAGATCACCATCGACGTGCACGAGCACTGGGGCCGGCCGAGGATCGTGGTCGACGAGAACTACGGGTGTGCGAGGATCCGTGCGAAGCACGTCTACGACAACAACGGGACGAACACTCATCTTGGAGTGTGGACCACGAGCACTTCGACGTCGTTGACCGACTCTGGCGATCAATGCAAAGGTAGGGGGTACGGGGATACCAACAACAGTGGCTCGTATGGAACGTCACCGTGGGTGATCCACGACAGCAGGAACTGTTGAGGGGTGATGCTGCCAAGAAGTACCCGGGGGTGGCTCGTTGCAAAGGCACTGATGGTAAGCCTGATCACCATCAGTGCCTGTGCTGCAAATGTGGAGTTGGACAAAGGATCCGTTGATCCCGCTCTCACGGACCTCGGTGACCTGCGGGTGTTCGTCACGAACATGGGATACGATGTGACGGCGCCACCCCTCGAAGAGATCCTAGCGGACAACAGGATCGACCTCCTGGAGTACGAAACGGTGGCCAGCGACGTGGTCACATGTCTCGCCGAGCATGGCGTCGAGGCATCGACGCAGTTCGTCGACGATCCGGGAGCATCGGGATTTGAGTTCATCCTGCGGCATCCGGAAGGGATGGCCGGTGCTACGATCGAGGCAGCGGTAGAAGAATGCGAGGAGTCGACGCTGTTCACTCCCGTTGCTTGGACGTGGGCGGCACTGGTAGGTCCGACCGAAGAGGAGTCCGATCTCATCACCCGTCTTACCGACCAGTGTCTGGCCGATGCAGGGATCGAAGGCGGGCGTGACGCGACCAGGGGCGATCCTGCGAGAACCGATACATTCCTGAAGTGTGCTGCGGAAGCAACGGCCGAAATACTGTCGCAGCGCGAGCGATAAGCGAGTGAACGGCCGAGGAGTGTACCGTGCGCGTCGTTGCGGTGTTTGTAGCGTTGTTGATCGTGATTCCCGCGGCGGTGATCACCGCGCTGTGGAATGTCGATCCGTACGAGCCCCCGATGGACGATCCGACCGTCAGCGTGTTGATGCCGGTCGGGCTCGATCGTGCCGTCGCCCGCGTGCCCGCGAGGCTGGATCTCGAGTGGAGTGCCCCGATCGAGGTGCTGTCGCAGGGCCAATCTGGCATGGTCACCTCGGTTCATGTCGACGACCGCTCGGTGGTAACGGCCGGTACGGCCCTCTTCGATCTGGACGGTTCCACGGTTGTCGCAGTGGGGCCAGGGGCGGTGCTGTGGCGGGATCTCGCTGTCGGGGATGAAGGGAGGGACGTGGCCGCGCTGGGTCGGTTCCTCGACTCCCTCGGTCTGGTTGAGGACGAGCTCGATCCGCCGCTGGATCGGGTCGGCCCGCAATTGTCGGCGGCGATCGACGCCTTCCTGACCAGGTTTGGGTGGCCAAGAGTGCTGCGGTCAGCACGTGCCGGTACGGGCCCCGTGTTCCCCGTAGATGCCGTCTTGTACCTTCCCTACGATCAACTGGCTATCGACGAGGTCAACCTGGTGGTGGGACAGCCGCTGCCTGGCCGGGGTGTACCGGTTCTCGTGCACAACTCGACCGTGGTTGCCGCCTCCGTCACCACCGATCGGCAGATCGATCTACCAGCAGAGCAGATCGTGTTCAGCGCGATAGGCGAACAACTGAGTATCGAGCTCTCCGACGATGCCTCGGTACCGTTGCAGAGCCTGGCCGAGGTAGCGGCCGTCCTCGAGGCGGGGACCGCTGCCATCGACGGGATCCTCACGGTGACCAGTGGGGAGATGCGCTACGTTCCGGCCTCGGCCGTCGTTACTGGTGGCTCGGGACAATGCGTTTGGGGACCGACGGGCCCGAGCCCGGTGACCGTAGTGTGGTCGCAAGGAGGCCGAGCCTATATCAGCGCGCAGACGCCCATCCCCGAAGAGATCATCGTGAATCCCACGGCTTCTCTTGCCGACCCATCGTGTTGATCGATGTCGCGTCCGTATCCGTCTCCTTTGGTGACCGGCGTGTGCTCGACGGAGTGTCCCTCGAGGTCGAGGCGGGATCCTCGGCCGCCATTGTTGGCCCATCAGGTTCCGGCAAGACCACGTTGGCCTTCTGCATATCCGGTGCCCTCAAGCCGGACGCCGGGCATGTTCGCGTGGCCGGTCGTGATCCCAGCAAGGAGGGAGAAGTCGCGCTCATCCAGCAGACGACCAATGCGGTCGGTCGCCGTAGCTGCCGAGACAACGTGGCGATGGGAAGCCTCGCTCGAGGAGCGACGAGACGCCAGGCCCTCGATGACGCCGAAACCGCCATATCCCGAGTGGGGCTTGCATCGGTCGCCTCGCACCAGGCGCAACGCCTCTCCGGCGGGGAGCTTCAGCGTGTCGCCATTGCCAGGGCCCTCGTCATGGATGCGCTTGTCATCGTCGCAGATGAACCAACCGGTCAACTCGACGAGTCGACGTCGCGGCAGATCATCGACATCTTGCTGTCGACCCTTTCGGAGAATCGGGCGCTCGTCCTCATGACCCACGACCTCGACGCCGCCCGGAGATGTGACCGCGTACTCTTGCTCTCCAGCGGAAGGCTCCGGAATGGAACGGCCTGAACGACAACGCTGGAGACTGGGGTCCATCGGGCAAGAAGCCCTTCTGAATTCCGTAGCGGACTGGTCACGATCGTTGGTTCTGGTCGCTCTTCTCGCGGCGGTGATGGTCGTTCCGGCGGTCGGAGAGGCCGAGGCCGTCGACGCCAACCTTGAACTCGTAGCCCGAATCGAAGAGGCGGGCGGCAACGTTTTGGTGGCAAGCCCAGCCGAGTCCGGAGACGGCCAAGCCGCCCTGGACCCCAACGTGTGCGAGGCACTTCGCGAGTCCCCGAGCGTCGTCGCCGGAGGGCCGGTTGGAAACCCTTCCAATCGCCCGGTCTCCGGTCTCAGCATACAAGAAGCAACCGTTGCCCTCGTGAGTCCCGGTGCGCTCGACGTCATGTGGCCGTCACACGAATGGACCGGAGCCCTCGACCTCGTCGTGCCCCTCGAGTTCGCTACCGCTCGCGGCCTGTACCCCGGCTCTAGGATCCATCTCGGTGACCGAACCGCGACGGTGAGTGCCGTCTTTGACGCCAGCGATCGTCTACCCAACGGGGGGACAACGCTTCTCGAAGTTGTCTCGATGTCACACGAACCGGCAGCCGAATGCCTCATCGAGACGACCTGGGAATCCCGATCGACCCTGGCCGGCAGTCTGGTCGCCTTGCTATCCCACGGCGGCGCATCAGCTCAGGTCCTGCCGCTCCGCAGCGGAGGCACGTTCAGCCGAAACCCATACGAGGAACACACCGAACGCTGGTCCAGAATCGCCTGGATATGGGCGAGTGCGGCCGCCGGGCTTCTTCTGCTGCTCGTGAACCTCGGTCGACGAGCCCACATCGGTCTGTACCGGTCACTCCGAATGAGCCGTGCCGAAGCCGCCATGCTCGTATCTCTAGAAGCACTCGTCGCCGTGAGCGCTGGGTTGTCCGTCGCCGTCGTTGGACTCGCTCTGTGGTCACACGTCGACGGTCTCTCGACGACGGCATTCGCCTACGGGCTCAGAGGTGCCGCGTTGACTGCCGCCGCGACCATCCTCGCGACAGCTGCAACCGCTTCCGCCGCAACGGCCGGAGCGACCGCGAACAGACTGAAGGAACGATAGTGCTCGCGACCGACCATCGGGGTCCCGCCACGACCGCATCGACCAGTAGCCACGCCGCCACCAGGCAGGTCCCGAAAGGACCCGCGACGGAACCCGAGTGCTAGCGAGCAACGACACCATCAAGGCGTTCCGAAGAAGCAGTGCGAACTGCAACGGCTGGTGGCCCGGACACGGCAACTACACATGGAGCCCACAGCCTCCAGATCGCTCTACTCGTCGTCATCGACCGCACCGGCCCGTAGCCACGCCGACATACCGCCACCAGGTCGCGAAAACAATCCCCAAGAATCCCGCGATGAACCCGCCCCTGCCGGACACCTACACAAGTGAAGGGACCAGCGAATGCGCCCGCCACCGGCCGACCGTGGTCGCAAGGGCCACATTCGCTGGCCCGGAGGAGGAAGCAGGGAAGAAGAGGAGGTGCCTGACAGGACACCGCACACGATCGAGAGAGGCCCATCCCATCAGCGAGGAAGGAATCATGGGAAAGATGCGGAGTAGAGCAAGACGTCTCACAATAGTGACCATGTTCGTCGCTCTCGCCCTTGCTGGCGCACTCGCACCGGCCGGTGCGGCGAGCTCGACTCAGGCAACGTCTGTGAGCTGCGACGGGGTGACGATCAAGACCGGCATCACGGTGACGCACGACCCGAGCGGTACTTTCAAGATCCGGCAGAATTCGTCAAGTCCGAAGTCCAGCACAAAGACGTGGGCCCGATCGTCCAACGGCAACGACCTTTCGGTCAAGACGGTCGGCGACAACGGGACAGCGACCTGGACGGGAGTCCTCGCGAGCAACTACACCATCAAGGCGTTCCGAAGCGGCAGTGCGAACTGCAACGGCTGGTGGCCCGGACACGGCAACTACACATGGAACTACACCGTTATTCACAACTGAGCGGCGTAGAGTCCATGAGGCGGGGTTCTCGGCTCGGAATCAGAGCCGAGAACCCCCAAACTTGAGGAGGAAGCGAGTGAGGCGCTATGTGAGGGCACTCGTGGTGGTAGCGCTGTTGGTGAGTGCGGGTTGCTCTCGCGGCGCGGCGGTCGCCAGCTCCGACGAGTATTTCCATGGACTCGACCCGTCGGCTGTTGCCGAGGTGTTGGCAAATCCGGTGGCGATGCAGAAGATCTCCGAGGAACCGCCGGGAACGCGTGGGAGCATGGCCCAGGGGATTGTGATCAACTTTCTGGTGTGCCGCGATGCTGCCCGCGTCTATCGGAAGTGGATTCGCGTCGGCGTGCGGCCCAGTCTTGCTCCTCTGCCGGTTCCGGAGGTGCCGATGACACCGTCCTATCCGGACTGGGAGCGGTCGTATGCGGACCTGAAGGGAAGAATCGCCTCTGGAGATATCGACCAGCTTCGCTTCTGGCTGACGGCAGAAGGGAGTTGCGGTCGTTGGATCCCCGCCGAGCCGTACGACGTATCGGGCCCCACTATCAGCGAGGCACTCGAGGCCGGGTCGTGATCCTCCGTCTCCGGTCGAGCGCGGCGATCGTGGCATTGGCGACCGGGCTCACCGCATGCACGCCTACGGCCACCGTGCCGACCATGCAACCGGCGAGTGCCGGGATTGGTGACCCGTCGGGCGACGTCGCCGTGGTTCGACGTGAAGCCTTTCAGATGACCTTCAAGCTGCAAGGGGTGTCGGCAGAGAGCGACACGATCAGTCTGCTATCGAATCGACAGATGATGCTGGTCACCTCTCGAGTCGACGGGGAGCGAGTCGACGAAGGCGCCATCGTGGGTGACGCTGTGGTGGATCCGACGGTGGCGGCGGCGTTGCAAGCGCGCAACGCGCACAGCAGCATCGACCAAAGTCGTCTCCAGCAGCTTCGGACGCTCGAAGGTCCGGTCACGGCCCCGGTGGGGGGCATATTGCAACTGGGCGGGTCGGCCCCAGAGCTGCGAACTGCCGGTATCGACGTCGTCGTGTCGTTGACGCCCATCCAACAGCTCCGCTACGAGTCGATCCCGTTCACCGGACGGGCAACGATCGAAACGACCGTTGGAACGCGGCAGGTCGACTGCGCAGCGGTCTGGATCTCGACCACAGGCCCGGACCGAACCGGCGACGTCGTTGAGGCTCCCGCCCCGCTGCTCCATTGTCGACTCCCTGGCTTCGTGGAGACCGCTGCCGGTCTGCGTGGACTGGTGACGCTCACCTCGGAGCGTTTCGACTCGGTGATCGTGATTCCCAACCTCTACATCGGGTACGACCAGACCGTCGACGGCTACTACGTGACGGTTCTGGAGAACGATCAGCCGGTGAAGATCCCCGTGACCGTCGGGGTCACCGACGGTGTGGTCCGGGTGATCACCTCCGACCTGCCGGTCGGTGCGACCCTCCTTCTTCCCGGCGACGACGGATGACACAGCCGATCGTCAGCCTGAGCGATGTCCGAGTCACGTACCCAGCGACAGAGGGTCCCGTGGATGCGCTCCGCGGGATCGACCTCGCGCTCGAACGCGCGACGGCGACCGCGATCTTGGGCCGGTCGGGCAGCGGGAAATCCACCCTGATCTCGGTCCTCGCGTTGTTGCGCCGCCCGACCGGGGGCCGAGTCATCTTCGACGGGTTCGACGCTGCCGTCTTGCCGCCACGACGGGCGGCCTCGCTACGTGCCCAGCAGATCGGGATCGTCTTCCAGTCCTATCACCTCGACCCGGCGTTGACCGCCACTGAGAACATCATGCTTTCCTGGTACTTTGGGGCAAACTCCGGTTCCCGTCGGGAGGCCCGCGCCCGAGCCGAGGAACTGGCCAACCGTCTCGACATCGGCGAGTTGGCTCGACGGTACCCGAACGAAATGTCCGGGGGGCAACGTCAACGGGTCGCGATCGCGCGCGCGTTGTTCCCCGGTCCGCTCCTGTTCCTCGCCGACGAGCCGACCGGCAATCTCGACGAGGCCACGGCCAACGAGGTGGCAGCAATGATCATGTCGCTCCCGGAGCGGTTCGGGACGACAGTGGTCGTCACCACCCACGACCGCGCGATCGCGAGGCTCGCAACGACAAGAATAGAACTCGCGCGTGGAACCCTGGGAGATGATCCGTGGGCGCCCTGAGACGACTCTTCTCCCTGACCGCGAGGCTCAGCACCAAGTCGAAGCTGAAAGTGATCCTCCTGTCGGTTCTGGTCGCGGTAAGCACAACCGTGTTCCTCGCCGTGAGCGAACTGTCCCGCGTCTCCTCGGAGGGGCTCGATGAGGCGATCGCACGCGACGTTGGTCAGACAGGAACCTACCTGATCGAATTGAACTCAGGACTGGGTCTGAACACCGGGACGCTCAGCCGGCGCCTGACCGAAGCGGTCGCACCGTTCGCCGCCACCTCGCCGATCATGATCGACGTTCTCCCCGCAGTCGTTCCCGAGTGTCCACCGTTCCAGCAGATCGGTGCCCAACCCGTCCTGGTGCTGCGCGACGCGGCAGGGGACCCGATTCGCCTCCCGTTCGGTGACGACCTTCCGGTGGACACCGAACTGTGCTTCGCCGGTCAGGTGATTCCCGCCGAAGCCATCTACCTGCCCGACGAAGCCGAGCAAGCCAGATGGGGCTCCGGGCTGGCCGTTGCTGTCCGATACGAGCATCTCGTGACCCTGGCGACCACCGATCCAGTCACCTACCGCTTCACCGTCACCACCGGCCGTCGAACCGACCTACAAGACGCAATCACCCGGGCGGTAACCAGCCACCTCACCGACGACGCTCGCAGATACGGTGTAGAGATCGACGACACCGTGTTCGTGCGCCGCGTCGACTCGGGAGAAAGCATCCGTGATGCAAGCGTCGGAATCCGCAAGGTCTACGCGTTCATCGGATGGGGAGTGCTGCTCTTGGGTGGACTGGGTCTCCTCATCGCAGAAACGATTGTCGTTCGCGACAGGATGTGGTTCTTCGGGCTCGCAAGAGCTGTCGGAGCCCACAGCCTCCAGATCGCTCTACTCGTCGTCATCGACGTCCTCCAGGTCGTCGTCATCGGGACGCTCCTCGCCCTCGGCGCCACAGTCGCCTTCCAACCAGCCGTCGACCAGTTCGCGCACGACGCCTTCCAGGTTCATGTACGTCTGATCCGACCGTCGGTCGCTCCGGCACTCATCCTTGGTGAGCTCGTCGTCCTCCTCCTCGCGGCCACATACCCGGCCATGCTGGCCATCCGCCAAGACCCCCTCGACGTTCTCGAGCCTCGGGCCTGACCCCGACACGCAGAAGATCTGCCGTTGCGTGAATGCCCTCCGACTCCCGGTCATCGAACAAGCTGTGGTCCGCATCTGGTCGGCGAGAGGACGAGAAACCACCGCAAACGATGAGAACGAGTGAAAGGTGAGAACGCAATGGCCACAACGGATTTCGCCGAATCGCCCATTGAGGTCCAACCCGTGCGTCTGACTACGGATCAGATGGTGGGGGGTTCGAGTCCCTCCGGGCGTGCCACGCGAAACCCCGGTCAGCCGGGGGTTCCGCCGCGTCGCGAGTGCGGCGGGCGGTCCGGGCGCGCCATTCTCGGGAGCCATGCTCCATCGGAGCGACGACGTGGCCGGCCACGGGTGGTCTTCGCTGAGCGGATTTCAGATGAGGCTCGCCCGCTCGACCTTCTGACGTTCTCGGCGCTCAGGCGGAGGCTGCTCGGGCTGATGAGGCACGAGGATGACGACCGGACCCGCCGGATCCCATCGCCTCCGACTTGCTGGGCGTGGGAGAGACCACCGACCTCGACCGTTCATCCAGGACCCGCTGGAAGTGCCGAAGTAGCGAGCGAGCCTGAGCGCAGTGCTCGGGGTGATCCCCGCCGCGACGTCGCAGCCTCCGTTGGTGGGGACGCCGGGTAGTGTTGAACGCCGGTGCAGGACGCGCCACACCCCGGCAGGAGGCTCAGAATCCAGGTACCAGCGGTCCAGTTCGCCCCGGCGAGGGGGGCGCGGTTGGCCTACCAGGTGTGGGGGGAAGGTCCGGCCACCATCGTCGCCATCCCTCCCTTCGCCCAGAACATCGAGGCGGCGTGGGGTTGGCCGGATCTCCGTGCCATGTTCGAGCGGTTCGGGACCTTCAGTCGCTATCTCCATTTCGACAAGCGGGGAACCGGCGCCTCGGATCGCACGAGCCGCAACCCGGGGATCGACGAGCGGGTCGATGACCTGCGGGCGGTGATGGATCACGCAGGAATCGGACGGGCGACGCTGTTCGCCCAGTCCGACGGCGGGTCGACGGCGATCCTGTTCGCTGCCACCTATCCCGGGCGGGTCGAGCGCCTCGTGTTGTTCGGAACAGCGGCGCGACCCTACTCGTCCGCGCCCGAAGACCACCAGATCGCCATGAGAGACCACATTGCGGAGGTCTGGGGCACCGCGGCTTCCGTCATCGTCGACACGTTCGCCCCCTCCCTCGCCGCCAACCAGGAGTTCCGAGACTGGCATCAGCGGTACGAGCGACAATGTGCCGGAGCCGCCGACGTTCGGGATCTCCTCGACCTCGTCGCCGAGATGGACGTCTCCGAAGTCCTCGCCACGCTCGACGCCCCCACCCTGGTGATCCACCGCAGCGACGAACTGGTGATCCCGATCGAAGCAGGCCGGGAACTGGCAGAGGCGATACCCGGGGCGCGTCTGCTCGAACTCGACGGGTACGACCACTTCGCCTACGTCGGCGACCTGACGGAGTGGATGCCCCAGGTCGAACGTTTCGTCACCGGCCGCGTCCGAACACCGGCGACGGAGCCGATGACCAGCCGAGACATCCAGATCGCCACTTTGGGACGATTCGCCGTTCGTCGTGGCGGCGAAGAGGTTCCCGTCTCCGCCTGGGGATCGCGAAGGGCCAGGCAGCTGTGCAAGCGGCTGGTCGCCGCTCGAGGTTGGCCGGTGACCAGGGACGAGCTCATCGACCTGCTCTGGCCCGACGAGTTCGACATGCGCCGGCTCGGCGCCAGGCTCTCGGTGCAGCTCTCGGCAGTCAAGCGGGTCTTGGGGGGCGGCGTTCTCGCCGACCGCCAGACCGTGCGCCTCGATCTCGACGCCGTCACCACCGACGTCGAGACCTTCTACAAGGCCAGCGACGATGCCGCCATCGTCGCCGCGTACAGCGGCGAGTTCCTGCCCGAGGACCGCTACGAGGACTGGACCGAGGCTGTCCGTGCCGGAATACGGACCCGCTTCGTGGCCGCGGCACGGCGAGAAGCCTCCAGGTACCACGAGCACGGCCGGCATCTCGAGGCCGCGGCGCTGGGCCGGCGCCTCATCGAGGTCGACCCCTACGATGAGCCGGCGCACCGGCTCGTGATCACGGCCCTCGCCGCTGCAGGTGAACATCGGGAGGCAACCCGTGCCCACACCAGCTTCGTGGCGGCCATGGCCGATCTCGGCATCACCGTCGAACCCCGCGACGAACCATCGTAAGGTTTTCTGAAGGGTGGCGTGGCATCGTCCGCCACATGAGTAACGAACCCACTCTCGCCAACCACTCGGTCGTGCTCGCCGCCGGCGACGGGCAGCACTACGAGTTCCTCAACCACGTCGCCACCGTCAAGCTCACAGGGACGGCCGGCCGGTCCATGAGTGTCGTGGAATTCCACGCTCCCCGGGGCTTTGGACCACCCGAGCACCGACACAACCACGAGGACGAACTGTTCTTCGTCACCGACGGGGAGCTGCGGTTCTTCACCGGAGGCGAACAGATCGACACAGGCGCCGGAGCCTTCGCCTACCTCCCCCTCGGGATCCCGCACACGTTCCAGGTCCTGTCGGAGACGGCGCGGTACATCAACGTCACCGCCTGTCGGGACGGAGTGCCTCGCTTCGACGAGATGGTCTCCTCCCTCGGGGTCCGGACCGGCTCGACGCTGATGCCCGAACCCGGATACATCGATCCGGCGGAGGTCGCCGCGGTCTGCGCCGCCCACGGTATCGACATCCTCGGCCCCCCACCTCCGCCGCTGTGAACGGCAACGACACCGCCACGATCTTTCCAAGGAGAACCATGAACATCCCATCCTTCCGACACCGGAACCTGTTGTTCGTCCTGGCCGCGGCGATGCTCGGCCTCCTGAGCGCCTGCGGAGGCGCCACCCCCGAACCGGGAACGGTGGCGGTCTCCGCCGTCGACTTCGCATTCGAGGATCTCCCCTCCACCGTCGCCGCGGGCAGCACCCTCACGTTGACCAACAACGCCGAAACGGAACTGCACGAACTGGTGGCGATCCGCCTCCCCGACGACGAGAATCGATCGGCCGCCGACATCGTTGCCAACCCGCAGGACGTGGTCGCGCTCTTCCCCAACGTCGAGACGGTGCTCATCGCCCCTCCCGGCGAAGACGGCATGCCCGTGGTCGGAACCGGGACGCTCACCGAACCCGGCCGGTACCTGATCATCTGCGCCATCCCCACCGGTGCCGACCCCGACGAGTACCTTGCAGCCGCCGCCGAGAGCGAGGGCGGGCCCCCCGACGTCCCAGGTGGCCCCCCACACTTCGTCAACGGCATGCACGCCGAGATCACGGTGAATGGGTAGCACGTTCGTCGGGGGCCCGGAGAGCCCGTGGGCCAACGCTCGGGCGCCGCGTTCAGGCCGATGACGTGTGGCGCTTGGTCCGAGCATGCCAACTCGCCGCAACAGCCATAACTCGGGTAGCGAGTATCGACGTCGACTCGGATCTCGAACCGGGATGGCGGCGTGTGATGGGAACTACGGCGTGGTGACGGTCAGGGAGAACGGCGACGGATCCCGACCCGCGGCCAGAACCTCGATGTAGTAGGCGCCCGGTTTGAAGAGCCGATCGGGGTCGATGGTGATGGTCACCGCCTCGTTGTCGGTGCCGTTGTTGTCCGAGAAGACGGTTCCCAATCGCCCTTCCTGCACGACCGCCAAGTCTGGATGCCCCACCCACAGATCGAGGTCCGCCGTCAAACCGCTGAGCGATACGGTGAAGCCGTCGAGCCCTATGGGGATCTCCACGCAGTAGTACACCGAGTCCAAGGGCAGTTCACCGGCGACGACCTCCCCTTGGACTGTTGCCCCGAGGTCGACGATCTCGACCGGGCCTTCGCACTGGGACAGCTCCTCGAGCGTGGTCGACGAGCTGTTGCTCGTCGTTGAGGGTGCCGCGCTCGTAGCTGGTGTCGCCGTCACCGGAACCGTCGTTTGCTCCCCAACTGCCGAGACGTCCGCATCATTCCCACACGCGGTGACCACCAACAGCATCCCGACCGCCATCAGCGCTCCCGCAACCGCTCCTCTACGATCTCGCATCCCCGACTCCGATCCGAAGGACGCCGGACGGGTGTTCCCGATGGCATCGCTGCGCATCGCAGCGTAGTGTGCGCAAGCAGGTTTGTCGGCGGGGTGACGCATCCGTCACCCTGAGTCCTCGATTCGACCCCGTCGTTCATGCCCCTTGGAGTGGAGTCGGTAGGAGCGGGGGTCCGTGGTGCGGTGAGGCCACCGTGCGACGATGGCAACGACTGACGATGAGACGATAAGCGCCCGGAACGGCGGGCGCTCGACGAGGGGAAGTGTCCGGAACACGGTGTGTCTGCCTGTCGGTCTGAGATGCCGACCGAACCGGGCCCGGTTCCGTCGCCGTGACATCGAATATCGGACAGTCCCTCAGCCAGCCGACCACCCAGGCTTCGTCGACTCCCCGGCGGCGATCGCCTGCATGGCGTCGAGGGAACACAGCGCCATGCCCGCTCACCGCGCCGGATCCGACCTCCACCGACGTTCGCTCAACCCATGGCTCGACGGGCCCGGCGTCCCATCCACGCGATCAGCCAGATGAGAACGAGACCTCCCGCCACGATGACGAGGACAGTCGCGGCGACGTTGCCGTAGCCCCCCATGACGCCCGGATCGAGGAAGGGGTAGGGATACCAGCCGACCACGGCGCCACGGATCATCGTGTAGACCAACCAGGCCAGCGGATAGAGGAGCCACGCGATCGCCCGCCGGAAACCCAGATCGGCACCGGGCGGGTCGATGAGCCAGTCGGCCACCACGACCAGCGGCATGACCTGATGCAGCACCGCATTGGCGAAGGCGTTCACCACGACCGGGACGCCGGCGAGCAGTGTGGCGATCACGATGCCGGTGACGGCGAGATACAGCACCGGGGCCCCTCGGATCACATCTCGCCGTGACGCTCCGGGACGAGCCTCCGGCCGGAGCGCTCCCAGCAGGAACACGCCGACCGCGATCAGATTGCTCTGGATGGTGAAGTAGCTCAGGTAGTCCACCGTGGAACGGCCGGCTCCGATGCTCTCCGCCAACACGACGACAAGACCGACCGACGCCAAGACGGCGAAGGCCACACGGTACCCACGGACCCACCACGAGGTCGGTGAACGGAAGCGGCTGCTCGTGACGTGGGTGTGGGGTGTTTCGGCGCACATGCGAGGATCCACTGGACGGGCCGAATAGCGTACCAACCTTCCCGGCCGTCGAGGACCCGGACCGTCCGCGCCGCCCGCACGACCGGAGGCTGCTCGACCCCGCCCAACGGTCCCACATGCCTGGCGTCTGACGGACCCGCGCACGGCGGCCGACGATGGTCATCCAGGCTCTGGGCCGCCAGCGGCGAGGACGCGGCAAGGCCTCCCGACGCCCCGAAC
>JALSQW010000026.1 GCA_026985095.1 Acidimicrobiia bacterium
CGAGGACAACCGTGGCGACCGCCTGGGCAACCGCCGCGTAGGCAACAGTGGCGGAGAGGGAACTCATGGGCCCATTGTCGCAGGACAAGTTACGGCGTCGAGTGCCGAAGCGCGTCCTATGCGCGTCCTGGATGCCTGCTCGACCGGCTTTCGGGCCGACGCGGGATACCGAAACACCAACAACCACAAGGCATCCCGGCCGTGGGCGCTACTGGGATCGAACCAGTGACCTCTGCCGTGTGAAGGCAGCGCTCTCCCGCTGAGCTAAGCGCCCCGAGGCCGAGAGTGTAGCAACCGGCCGGCGTCAGCCCTCGGCCAGGGCAGCGACGATCCGATCCACGAAATCCTTCACCGACACCTGGGCCACCCGATGCAGCACCGCTCGATCCAGGACCCGGCCCACCTCCCCCAGCGGCGGCTCGTAGGTGCCCTGGAAGGTCAGGATCGTCGCCTCCTCCCCCAACGGCTGGATCACCAGATCCGCTGTCATCTCGGGGAACATGCGCCCAGCCCCCGTCGCCCGCCAGCGGATCGGCACCCGCATCCCCGCCGACCCGTACGTCGGCTCCCCCACCTCCACCGACACCGACTTGGCCACCTTCGACGGTCCGACCTTCATCGACAACCGCTCACCCTCACGGTACGAATCACCCGCCCACGTACCCAACTTGCCCAGCACCTCACGCAGGCTCGCCTGCACGACCGGCGACGGCCGGTCGACCGTGCCGAAGTACTCGATGAACGCCATCGGGCTCCCTGGTCGCCTGGCGCAATGCAAGTCCCGCCCCCGACCGACGACCAGGGCCGAAAGGCCTCAAGCCCCTAGCCTTCCGGCTGATGGATCGCCGCCGCTTCGAACAGCTCGTCGACGAGGCCCTCGAGTCGCTCCCCCGCTGGGTGGTCGACCGCGTCGACAACCTCCACATCGAGGTCGTCGACCGCCCACCCACCGACCTCGACCCCACCGGCACCGAACTGCTCGGCATCTACGAAGGCATCTCCCTCGCCGACCGGGGCGTCGACTACTACGGCGTCGCCCCCGACCGGATCCTCGTCTTCCGACTCCCCCACCTGGCGCTCGGCCTCGACGACGACGCCCTGCGCGCCGAGATCCGCACCACCGTCCTGCACGAGATCGCCCACCATCTGGGCATCGACGACGACCGTCTCCACGAACTCGGCTGGGACTGACCCCATTCCCGACACGGACTAGTCCGTTCCGCTTATGGCACAAGCCCGCCCGCCGATACGTTGAGTATGGATATGCAGCACGATCCCTACCGCCGCTGTGAAGAGGTCTGCACCCACGACCTCTCCCGAGGGGTGCTCGTCTCCGAGCTCCTGTCGGGGCCAGGACCCCACCCCGACGCCCACCCCCTCCTCCGCTTCCGCGCCACCGCCAGCCCGCGGCCCCGAGAAGCCATCCACGTCACCGATATCGCCCTCGCCGGCTGACGGCGAACGCCTCCGACGTCCCGTACACTCGGAACGAGATCCGAGCCACAGGAGGCGCCCATGGACGAGCTCATCGCCCAGATCCAAGACAAGACCGGCCTGACCGCCGACAAGGCCCAAGAGGTCGTCACGATCGTCATCGGCTACCTGCGTGACACGCTCCCCGACGGGGTGGTGGACCAAGCCATGAGCATCGCCCTCGGCGCCGCCGGC
Source organism: Acidimicrobiia bacterium (assembly GCA_026985095.1). Classification (GTDB taxonomy): domain Bacteria; phylum Actinomycetota; class Acidimicrobiia; order Spongiisociales; family UBA5794; genus JALSQW01. The sequence goes on from JALSQW010000026.1 coordinate 1,669, forward strand.
ACCGCTTCGGATCTCGCCGGCGGCCTCGTCGACAAGGCCAAGGGCACCGTCGGCGACCTGCTCGGAGGAACCGACTGAACGGTGGTCGACCGGTACCGACTGCCCGACCAACCCGACTGGCCCGACGAACCCGGGCCCTACGTCTTCCTGCTCGACGCCTCCTCCGGGCTCGAACGGGACCTGCTCGAACACTGGATCGCCGAGCACCGGCCCGACCCCGCAACCATCGCCCACTGGGCTTCGATCCCGCCTACCCGCCGGCGCAGCCACCGCACCGCCCTCGACCCGCGCCTGGCCGCCCGCCTCGCCGCCGACGACGATCCGCTCCTCATCCCGCTGCGGGTGGTGTGGCTGGCGCCCGAACGTGACGGCCGCCGCCGCGTCGCCCTCCGCGACGTCCTCGTCCCCGGCGACCCCCGCGACCCCGACCCGATCCGCCAGCGGTGGATCCTCGCCGCCCATCCCGACCGGGTCCGGATCGTCCTCGGCGCGCCCGCCCGCAAACACGAACTGCTCGAACGCTGGCGCGACCCGCACGGCCGCGGCCCGGTCGACGGCACCTCCTTCGCCGAGTTCGTCGCCCTCCAAGGGTGGCTCGCCCTCGAACGCGCCGAACGGGCCCTGCGCGGCAACCGCTACAAGGTCCCCAAGTTCCTCAAGGAGGACCTCTACTGGTCCCGCGGCTTCCAGCAGGGCATCGCCCACCTCGCCCTCGACCGCGGCGAGAAGCTCGAACGCATGCAACGTCGCACCTGGCGGTACCTCAAGGAGATGGCCGCCACCCACTCGCCCTACGTGATCGACGTCATCAGCGGCATCACCGGCTGGCTCATCTCCCGCGCCTACCGCGGACTGGACTACTCGGCGGAGGACCTCCGCACCGTCTACGACGCCGCCACCGACAAGCCGCTCGTGTTCCTGCCGTCGCACAAGTCCAACTTCGACCATCTCGTCCTCCAGTACGTGCTGTACGAGAACGAGTACCCCCCCAACCACACCGCCGGGGGCATCAACATGAACTTCTTCCCGATCGGTCCGTTCCTTCGCCGCACCGGCATCTTCTTCATCCGGCGCGAGTTCAAGGACAACCCCCCGTACAAGTTCGTCCTCCGCCAGTACCTCACCTACCTGCTCGAGAAGCGCTTCCCTCTCGAGTGGTACATCGAAGGGGGACGGTCCCGGTCGGGGAAACTGCGTGAACCCCGCCTCGGGCTCCTCGCCTACGTCGTGGACGCCTATGTGCAGGGCTTCGTCGACGACATCGTGTTCGTCCCCGTCTCCATCGCCTACGACCAGATCTCCGACATCTCGTCGTACGCCGCCGAACAGCGAGGTGCCGCCAAAGAACGCGAGAGCTTCGGATGGGTGCTGCGCACGATCCGCAGCCTCCGGCGCCGCAACGGCGACATCTTCGTCCGATGGGGCGATCCGGTGTCGCTCACCGAGCGTCTCCCGCAAGGGGCCGACCTCACCACCGACCGCGGCCGCCTCGTCGTCCCCAAGCTCGCCTTCGAGATCGCCACCCGCATCAACGCCGTCACCCCCATCACGCCCATCAGCCTCGTCGCCGCCGCATTGCTGAGCCGCAGCCCGCAGGCGTTGACCGTCGACGAGGTCCTCGGCGTCCTCGAACCGTTCCTGGACTACGTCAAGCGCCGCGACCTGCCCACCACCGTCCCCCTCGCTCTGGACACGCCCGAACGGGTCCGCGACGCTCTTGATGCGCTGGCCGCCAACGGCGTCGTCCTCCGCCACGAAGGTCCCTCTCAGGTCGTGTACGCCATCGGCCCCGAACAACATCTCGCGGCCGCCTACTACCGCAACACGATCATCCACTTCTTCGTCGATGGTGCCATCACCGAACTGGCCCTCGCCGGCATGAAGGCCGAAGGTACCGCCGGATGGAACGCCTTCTCCGCCGAGGCGTTCGCCCTCCGGGACGTCCTCAAGTTCGAGTTCTTCTTCGAAGAGCGCGACGAGTTCGAACAGGCCCTCCGTGACGAGCTGCGCCTGCATTGCCCCGAGTCGGTCGAGCTCCTCGAATCGGGCGACCTGGAACGGCTCTTGCGATCGTTCGTGCCGATCAAATCCCCCACGGTCCTGCGCCCCTTCATCGAGGCGTACCTCGTCGTCGCCGACGTCATCGCGGATTCGGATCCGTCCCTCCCGCTCGATCCCGACACGGTCCGCACCCGCGCGCTGGCGTTGGGTGAGCAGTACCTCCTCCAAGGCGTCATCCACAACGGCGAGGCCGTCTCCACCGAACTGTTCTCGTCGGCCACCAAGCTCGCCGACAACCGCGACCTGCTCGACCCGGTCCCCGACCGCCCCGGCCGCCGGAGCGCGTTCGCCGCCGAGTTGCGCCGGTACCTCGCGCTCATGGACGACCTGGCGAGCCTCGCCGGACGACGGGCCCCCGCCCCGACAGCGGACTAGTCCGTTCGTGCAGCCACGGACTAGCTTGACCACGTAGTGTGTTCTCTGATACACTCCCGGTGGGCAGGGACAGTGTGAGGGGCCGAAGGCAGCCACGGACCATCGTGTGAGGTTGGCTGTCTGATGAGCGCCAGGGAACGAGATCGATCGGCCGCCTTCGACGCGGCCCGTAAAGGCTACGACCGGGAGCAGGTGGACCGGTTCATCGAACAGCTCCACGCGGAATACGCCCAGGAGCTGAACGAAGCGAACCACCGCGTCCAGGAACTCGAACGGATCGTCGCCGAACTCCGCGAACGCGAAGAGGCCGTCCACCTGACCCTCGTCGCCGCCACCAAGACCCGAGACCAGATGCTGGCAGCCGCTCAGGAGCGACTCGACGCTGCGACCGCCGAAGGGGAAAAGCTGCGGTCGCAGGCACAGTTCGAAGCGTTCCGGCTCGTCACCGAAGCCCGCCAGGACGCCGACCGCCTCATCGAAGAGGCCAAGGCCGAAGCGGCCGCCATCCGCTCCGAGGGCGCCGCCGACGCCGCCGCCGATGCGTCGGTCGCTGCCGCCCTCGCCGACGCCGAAGCCGCCAAGACCGAGGCCGAACGCCTCCGCGCCGAAGCCGAACGGGCCAAGGTGGAAGCCGACGAAGCCCTCGCTGCGGCCCGTCGAACCGCCGACACCGACGACACCGTCGACGCCCTCCGTGCCGAACTCGAGCAGGCCAACGCCGAGATCGAACGCCTCCGCGCCGCCGCCGAGACGGCCACCGCCACCGGCCGCGACGCCGAGGAGCTCGCCGCCCGCCTCGTCGAGGACGCCAAGGAGGAAGCCGCCACGATCCTCTCCGCCGCCCGAGCCGAAGCCCTCGAGGTCCTGAAGGCGGCAAAAACCGAAGTCGAGACCGCCGCCGGGGCCGGCGACGACGCCGAACGGGAAGCCGCCGCCCTCGAAGCGACCGTGGAAGCTCTCCGCATGCAGGTGGCCGACCTCGAACGCCAAGCCCAGGACCTGGCGGCCCTCATCGAGGCCCGCCGCGAGACCCTCGCCGAACCGGACGCCCCACCACCCCAGCATGCCGCCCAACCCGAGTCCGACCGGCCCGTCGTCAAGAAGACCCGGTTCGCCCAGAGCAACCCCGAACCGCTCCTCGACGGGGTCAAGGTGCAACCCGAACCGGCCCGCCCGGCCGCCGCCACCGGGACGCCCCACGACGACACGCCGACCCTCGTCGCCGAACCCGACACCGCCCCAGAACCTGCCGTCGCGACCGCTGCCGACGTGACCGGACCGGCACCCGAACCCACGACCGAACCCACACCAGAAGCGACCGCCCCGGTGCCCGCCGAGGGCGAAGCGATGCCCAACCGCACCGGCTCGTTCTACTCGCGGCGCTCAGCCAAGCTCCCCCGCATCGGCAACGAAGCAGGCAAGAGCGCCCTCGCCGCCGCCACAGCGATCCGTCGCAGCATGCAAGGAGACGAACAAGGAGACGCCGAGAGCGCCTGAGCGACCACCAGAACCGATGGGGCCGAGCGCCCTCCCCGGCCCGCACGCGCACGGCTGGCTGCCCGAATCGCGGGTCCGGTATCGCCGCCGACCCGCAACGCTCGCCCCATCGTCAGAGAAGAGGATCGGTTCCCCCACCGGTCCTCTTCTCGCGCTCAGGCCGCGCCGATCAATAGAACGGATTCGCTCCGGCGGTGTGGTCGGTCACGTCCACGACCTCGGTGATCTCCGGGATCGCCTGCAGGATCGCTGCCTCGATGCCCGAACGCAGCGTGACCGCCGCCAGACCGCATCCCTGGCATCCCCCACCGAGCTGCAGCAGCGCCTTCGACCCTTCCACGCCGACCAACATCGCGATCCCGCCGTGCGACGCGATCGCCGGGTTGATCTGCTCAGCGAGGAGCTGGCGGACCTTCTCTTCGGGCGTGCCGGTCAGCTCCACCGGCGGCAAGTCACCCAACCCGCCACCGGGCGACGTCGGCGTGTTCGGGTTCCGCAACACGAGGCCACCATCGGCGATGTCGAGCACCGACCCGCGCAGGTCGTCGAGGGAATCGGCGGGGATCGCCACCGGCAAGGCGTCGTGCATCTCGACGTGGTCGGTCTCCGAGACGTCCTCAGGACGCAGGAACGCCGTCTCGTAGCTGAATCCCTGCGGAGTCACCCCGGAGATCCGCAACCCCAGATGCAGGTCGGGGATCGCCTCGGCGTCGCGCAAGGCGATGATCTGTTCGAGGGCCGTGTCGGTGATCGTGACGATGCGGTCGGTGACGGTGTCCATGCACGCGATGGTACCGACCCGCCGTCCGCTACGGTGCCGCCCACCGGTCACCGGCTCGCCGGGTACAGGGCATCGATCTCGGCGGCGAAATGCTCCTCGATCACCGACCGGCGGAGCTTCAGGGTCGGTGTCAACTCCCCCGCCTCGATCGTGAACGGCCGATCCATCAGGCGATACCGCCGGATCCGTTCCACCGCCGACACCGTGGCGTTGACGGAGCGGACCGCCTCCGCCACGGCTCGATCGACATCTCCGTCGACGTCGTCGTCGGGGACGATCAACGCCACCAGATAGTCCCGGCCGTCGCCCACAACCATCGCCTCGGCCACCCCCCGATGACGCTTCAGCATCGCCTCGAGGCCCTTCGGCGCGATGTTCTTACCGCCCGAGGTGACGATGATCTCCTTCTTGCGGCCGGTGATCGTGACGAACCCGTCGTCGTCGACCGTCCCGAGGTCTCCCGAATGCAGCCACCCGCCGGCCAGGGTCGCCGCCGTCGCCTCGGCGTCGTGGAGGTACCCGGCGAACACGTTGCGGCCCCGGCTCAGGATCTCCCCGTCGTCGGCGGTCCAGACCTCGGTCCCCGGCCACGCCCGACCCACCGTCCCGAACCGGGTGGCTCCCGGCACGTTGGCGGTCGTCGGTCCCGTCGACTCGGACTGCCCGTACACCTCATGGACGATCACGTCGACGCCCGCCATGAACTCGAGGACCTCCTTGGCCACCGGCGCCGCCGACGAGATCGCCAACCGGAGACGAGAGAACCCCAACCTGGCCTTCACCTTCGAGAAGAAGAGGACCTTGGCCGCCTCGTACTGGGCACCCAGCACCGCACCCGGTTCCTCTCCCCGGTTGCGCCGCTCGGCCACGGCCCGGCCGATCTCCATCGCCCATCCGGCCACCCGCGCCTGCGGACCCCGCAGCTTGCGCCATTCGCTCCGGATGGACCGCTCCATCGTCTCCCACACCTTGGGGACACCGAAGAACACCGTCGGTTGCACCTCGGCGAGGTCCGCCCTCAGGCGCTCCACCGAACGGGCGAACGCCACCGGGAACGCCCCGAACGTCGGCGCGTGGATCGTGAAGATCTGCTCGGCGATGTGCGACAGGGGCAGATACGAGATCGTCAGGTCGCTGGTCCGGATGCCGTAGAGCTCCACCGCCGACCGTGCCGTCCACGTCAGGTTGTCGTGGGTCAACAGCACGGCCTTCGGGGTGCCGGTCGTCCCCGACGTGTAGATCAGCGTCGCCGGGTCGTTCGGCTCGAGGGACGCCAGGCGTTCGTCGACGGTGCCGTCGCCGACCGCTTCGCCCGACGCCACGAAGGCCTCCCACGACCACGTGGCGTCGTCGTCGACGTCGGCGCCGCGCATCGTCACGACCCTCAGATCTTCGTCCAGATCGGCCCGGATCGTCGCCATCTTCTCCCACTGCTTCCGATCCTCGACGAGGACCACCCGTGCGGCGCAATGGCGCAGGATGTAGGCGCACTCGTCGGCCGAGTTCGTCGTGTAGATGCCCGCAGGCACGGCACCGATCGCCATCGCCGCGACGTCGAAGGCCACCCATTCGGGCCGGTTGCGACCCAGGATCGCCACCGCGTCGCCCCGTTCGACCCCAGCGGCGATCAGCGCCTTCGCCACACGGGTCACCAACCGGCCGTAGGCCTCCCACGTCGACGGTACCCAGCGGCCACCGTCGCGGGTGAGGAACGCCGCCGCGCGGGGGATCCGAGTCGCGTTGGCGAGCACCTGGGCGGGAACCGTGACGGTCACGGGATCTCCCTTCGATCGGGGGATGCACGGACGGGTGCACAATAGAGGTCGTGTCACACCACCGGATCTGCGCCCTCGACCCGTCCGACCGATCCTCGGGTCTCCTGCTGCATCCCACCAGCCTGCCGACGCCCTACGGGATCGGCGACCTCGGGCCCCAGGCGCGGCGCCTCGTCGGCTACCTCGCCCGAACCGACACGACCCTGTGGCAGACGCTGCCGCTCGGACCCACCGGCTTCGGGGACTCGCCCTACCAGTCGTTCTCGTCGCACGCCGGGAACCTGAACCTGCTGTCGCCCGACGACCTCGCCGTCGACGGTCTGCTCGAACCCGACGAGCTCGCTGACCTCCGCCTCCCCGGCGGTGCGGTGGACTTCGCCGCCGTCCGCACCAGCCGCGCCCGCTGGATCCCCGAACTGTGGCGCCGCTTCGAACGCGGCGCCGCCCCACACCTGCGGGGACCGTTCGAGCATTTCGTCGCCACCCAACGGCGCTGGCTCGACGACTACGCCCTGTTCATGGCCCTCAAGGAACATCACGACGGCGCACCGTGGGCGCAGTGGCCCGAGCCTCTGCGCGACCGTCACCCCGCCGCCGTCGCCGACGCCCGCACCGTCCACGCCGAACGTATCGCCGTCGAACGGTTCGCCCAGTACCTGTTCTGCCGCCAGCTCCTGGCGCTACGGCGAACGGCCAGGGCCTCGGGGATCCGGCTCGTGGGGGACGTCCCGTTCTACGTGGCGTGGGATTCCGTGGACGTATGGACCCGGCCGGACCTGTTCCGGCTCCGGGAAGACGGCACCCCGGCGGTCGTCGCCGGCGTCCCCCCCGACTACTTCTCCCCCACCGGCCAACTCTGGGGGAACCCCATCTACGACTGGGAGGCGCACGCCGACGACGGGTACCGATGGTGGGCCGACCGGCTGGCGGCGGCCTTCGCCATGGCCGACATCGTCCGCATCGATCACTTCCGGGCGTTCGCCGACTACTGGGAGATCCCTGCCGACGCGCCCACCGCCGAGACCGGCCGCTGGGTGGACGGCCCTGGCCTCGGGTTCTTCGAGGCCGTCGTGGACCGCCTCGGGCCGCTGCCGGTCATCGCCGAGGACCTCGGCGAACTGTCCCCGGCGGTCCCCCGGCTCCTGGACGCCACCGGATTCCCCGGGATGCGGGTCCTCCAGTTCGCCTTCGACTCGGACGACACCAACCCGTTCCTGCCCCACACCTATCCCCCACGGTGCGTCGCCTACACCGGCACCCACGACAACGACACCACCTTGGGCTGGTGGCGCTCGGCGTCCGAGGCCGAACGCGCCGACGCCCGGCGGATCCTCGGCGTCGACGACGCCGATCCGGTGGCGGCGTTCCTCGACGCCGTCTGGTCGTCACGGGCCATGTTCGCCCTCGCCCCGGCTCAGGACCTGCTGCGCCTCGGATCCGAGGCGCGTATGAACATCCCCGGGACGGTCGGCGGACGCAACTGGCGGTGGCGGATGACCGCCGACCAACTCGACGAGCACCTCCTCGACGAGGTCGCTCGCCTCAACGCGGCTCATCGCAGAGGCAACCAGGTCTCGTGAAGATGCAGCCACCGGACCCCGTCGCCGTCGGGTTCGAACACCGCCGTCGAGACCCGGCCCGTGAACGCGTCGTCTCCGGCCATCCGTTGCCACTCCTCGTAGGTGACGACCAGCGGCGGGCCCTCGGTGACCAGCCGAGGGGCGCGGATCTCGATCTCCACATCGTGGGCTCCGCACGACGCGGCGACCGCCGCGATGGTGCCTTGCCGGTCCCGTTCGATGCCGTCGGGACCGATCATGCGGAACCCGGGAGCGAGCGCGTCGACGAGCCGACCGATGTCGGTCTCGGCCCCCGAGAAGTACGCGGCGAAGAAGCGGTGGAGGTCCCGGACCTCCCGCTCCCACGCCGCCACGGTCAGTCGACCTCGACGAGGGTGTTGGTTCTCAAGTCGAGCACACGTTCCTTGGGGCTGGCGGAGTCGGCGATCCAGCGGGCGAGCTGCTCGCCTTCGGCCCGCACGATCCACCAGGCGACGTCGTGCGAGCCGCTCTCGCGGAAGGCCTTCCACGCCGCCCTGCCCACGGCGATGGCCTCCAACTCGTCGTCGTAGACACCGATCACGGTCTCTTCGGTCCCCGGGAACGTCATGCCCGGCTCGAGTGCCGGTTCCCGATAGCCGCGGAGCTCGAACCGGGTCGACGCCGGCCGGTCCTCACGCTCCTTGCCCCTGAAACCCACGGTGCCCCCTTCGGTGATAGCCTTCCGCGCGACAGTCTAGCCCGATTCCCTCCGTCGTCACACGACCACTTGGAGTGTCCATCGTGGAACTCGAACCCCGCTTCAGCGCCGACGACATCGCCGACGCCGTCGAACGCATCGCCGGCGAGATCTCCCGCGACCACCCCGACGGCGATCTCCTCCTCGTCGGCATCCTCACCGGATCGTTCGTGTTCATCGCCGATCTCGTCCGGTCCCTCAGCGTCGAAGCCGAAGTCGACTTCATCCGCGCCCGTTCCTACGGTCGAACGATGCGGTCGTCGGGAGCCGTCGAGATCACCAAGGACATCGAGACCGACGTCACCGGCCGCGACGTCGTGATCGTCGAGGACATCCTCGACACGGGACTCACCCTCGACTTCGTCAAGAAGCGCATCGAAGCCGGCCACGCCGCCCGCGTCCAGACCTGCGCCCTGCTGGTGAGGGAAGGCTCCGAACCGTCCGACTACATGGGGCTGTGGACGCCGCCGGGGTTCGTGGTCGGCTACGGCATCGACTACGCCGAACGCTACCGCGGCCTCCCCGACATCTACGCCATCAAAGGCACCGGATAGCCCATCGCGTCGCTACCCGAAGGGACTCTCGTCGTCGGTCTGCTCGAAGACCCGCCTCGCCTTCCCGACCTCCTGGCGAGGCAACGTGCCCGGCGGCCGCAGATCCACCTCGACCCGAAGCCGCACCCGTTCGGCCAGCGCCCGGCCGATCCGTTCGGCGATGGCGTCGATCTGGGGAACCAACGACTCGTCGACGACCTCGGCGACGATCCGCAGCTCGGCGAGCCGCGGCCGGCGGTCGACCACCAGACCGTACTGGCCGCCGATGGCGTCGTCGTCGAGGAGCACCGACTCGACCGCGCGGGGATAGACGTTGATGCCCCGGATGATCAACATGTCGTCGACCCGTCCCTCGAGTCTGGCGATCCGCCGGAACGTCCGCCCGTCGGGCGACGGCTCGTCCACGAACCGTGTGAGATCCCGGGTCCGGTACCGCAGCACCGGCTGACCCTCCTTGGTCAGCGTCGTCAGCACCAGCTCCCCGACTTCGCCGTCCGGAACGCGCTCACCGGTTTCGGGATCGACGATCTCGGGATAGAAGTGATCGTCGAACACGTTGAGGGCCCCCTTGGCCGCCGGGCTCTCCATCGCCACCCCGGGACCCATCACCTCCGACAGCCCGTAGATGTCGACCGCCTGGAACGAGCCCCCCCACACCTCCTCGATGCGGGCCCGCATGCCCTCCGACCACGGTTCGGCCCCCAAGATGCCGTACCGGACCCACAGCCGGTCGAGGAGGCCCTCGTCCCGCGCCCGTTCGCCGAGGAGCAACGCGAACGACGGGGTGCAGGCCAGGCCGTCGGCTTCGAGGTCGGCGAGCAGCCCGAGCTGGAACGCCGGGTTGCCACCAGAGGCGGGCACGGCCGCGGCACCGAGCCGTTCGACGCCGTAATGCAACCCGAGGCCGCCGGTGAACAGTCCGTAGCCGTAGGCGACGTGGACCACGTCGCTGGGCGTCCCGCCGGCCATGGCGACGGCGCGAGCGTTCACCTCGGCGAAGATGGCGACATCCCTGGCCGTGTAGCCCACCACCGTCGGCTTGCCCGACGTCCCCGACGAGGCGTGGAGACGCACGAGCTCCGCCCGAGGAACCGCCAGCATGCCGTACGGATACGTCTGGCGGAACTCGTCCTTCCACGTGAACGGCAGCCGCGCGATGTCGTCGATGGAGCGGATCTCGTCGACGTCGACGTCGGCGAGCTTGTCCTGCCAGTACGGGTTCGAGGCTCGCTGGAGCCGATCGAGCAGGGCGACGAGCCGCCGGCTCTGGAGGGCGTGCTTGTCCTCGGGGGCCATCGTCTCGACCTCCGGCTGGAACATGTGGGTTGTGCCCATCGACCCTCCTCGTATCGCTCGTCGCTACGGTACCCGACCGATCCTGTGGCGCCGTTCGCGCTACGGTGGCGACGTGTTCCACGATATCCCCGCCGCCGTCGCCGCCCAGATGGCCGTCCTCGAACGTCACGACGCCGTCGACCGCGCCGACGGAACACCGCGTCTCGAACGGCTCCGCCAGATCCCACCCGAAACCGGCCGTTTCCTCGCCATCGTGGCCGCAACGGCACCCGACGGACCGATCGTCGAGATCGGTACCTCCGCCGGCTACTCCACCTTGTGGTTGGCCCTCGCCGCCCGGGCCACTCGACGGCGGGTCACGACCTTCGAGATCCTCCCGGCCAAGATCGCCCGTGCCCGTGCGACCTTCTCCGCAGCCGAGGTCACCGATGTCGTGGACCTCGTCGACGCCGACGCGCGCACCCGGGTGGCCGACATCGCCGACATCGGGTTCTGTTTCCTCGATGCCGAGAAGGAGGACTACGAGGTCCTCTACGAGTCGATCGTGCCACGGTTGACCGCCGGCGGGCTGCTGGTGGCCGACAACGTCGTCAGCCACGCGGACGTCCTGCAGCCGCTGGTGGACCGCGCCCTGTCCGACGGTCGCGTCGACGCCGTGGTGGTCCCCATCGGCATGGGCGAGCTCGTCTGCCGCCGGATCTGACCGCCGGCGTCCCATGCGGTCGGTCCGCATCGGACCCCATGGCGCAGCCCACGGCCACCTGAGGCGACCCGTTGACGGGCCCCGACCCGCTTGACTAGCCGCGCAAACGGCGACCTCGGGGGGAGCAATCCGACGCATCGTCACCGTCATCGCATTCGCCCTGGCCACCGCCGTGTTGCCGCTCCCTGCGGCCGGTCGAGCCCCGAACGTCCCCGCGGGCCATTGGGCCGGATCCGTCGTGCTCGAGGGTCGCTTCGTGATCGACACCGAGGAGGGGACCCACGACGTCACGAACGTCGGCTCCTCCAACATCTCCTTCGACGCCACGGTGGCGTCCAACGGCGACATCGAACGCGGCACGATGACGGTGAGCATCAACTCGAGCAACGTCACCGCAGGCACGTCACCCGGCACCGGAACTCCCTTCACATTGACCTCGTCGGAACAGGAGACCGGCGTACTGACCCTCGGTGGCGGCGTCGACAAGCTCGTCGCCGCCGGCACGGTGAACCGTAGCTACGTGGTCCGCGACTCGTCCGGGGCGGTGGTGCTCTCGAACAGTGAGCAGCGGGAGGTGACCTGGATCTTCACCGCGACGGGCAGCATCTGCAACCTCATGTCCGGAACACTCGAGAGCGCCGAAGGGGGCTCGTTGATGGACTCGAGCGGTATCCCGACCGGGGACAATGGTTCTGGTTCCCACTACGAGAACCTCTTGGTCGTCTCCTACCAGGCTTGGCCCGTCGGGAAGGCCCGCTCGCCCGACGACCTGGTCGCAGCCGTCGCTCAACTCAGCGAGGTCATCAACCAGGTGCTCGCGCTGGAATCACCCGATCCCTCCGAGCTGGCGCTGATGATCCAGGCCGTGGAGAACCTCAGGAGACAGGCGGCCACGATGGACGACTGCGGCCTGGGCCTGGACTTCCTCACCGACACCGGTGAGGACACCCTGGCGGCGCTCATGAACGAGCTCCTCGCCAAGGCGCTTCAACAGGCCGACCGGTTCAGCCCCCAAGAGCTCATCCAGCTCCTCAACATCGGGGTCCGGGCCGGCGCGGTCGCGGCAGAAGGCGGGATCGAGGGGGCATCGGACGTGTACGCCACCTTCGGGGAGGCCCTGGGCGCCGCCCTGAAGGCGGCCATCGCCGACGCGGACGTCGACACCGTCGTGGACATCGCGATGGCGGCCGGACGGTACGGCTTCACCGACCTGTACGACCAGGCGGTGGCGGCCTACAAGGACCTCAAGTGATCACCGTGAGCGCCCGTGGACCGCTGGTCATGGTGGTGCTGGTGGTGGCGCTGGTCGCCGCATCCTGCAACACCGCGGACGCCTCCGATCCGAAGCGGACACCAGTGGGTACCGACACCGGGTCGGACCGTGAGCCGGCCACCGCGCCCACGATCGCATCCGGCGAGATCCTGCTGGAAGGTCTGCCGGCGATCGAACCGACGAGCCCGCCATCGGCCGGAGCCGGCCACTATCCGCTCTTCTCGTGGGAACCGGTCCCCGCCGCGGAGGCCTACCAGGTTGTCGTCTCGGGCCCGGCCGGCCCGATCTGGGCGTGGGAAGGACCGGATCCTCGGATCCGTTTCGGTGGCCTGACCGACGAGCCTCCCGCCGACTACGGCGGACCGAGCCTCGACGGCCCGGGATGCTGGAGCGTCGTCGCCCTCGATGCCGACGGCCACGTCATAGCGGCAAGCGCCGTCGTGCCGGTCACCCCCGGCGACGAGGGCCCCATCGCCTGCGCGCCGGGCACGTGAGTGCCGCTTCGTCGTCGACCCGTCGCAGCGACCGTCTCTCGGCGGGACGCCGGACGGCCACCATCGGGCGAAGCGGGGTAGTCTGACGATCCCAGCGCCGGGAGGTTCCCATGCCCGCCAGGTTCTTCACGGTCGCACTCGCCTCGAGTGTGCTGCTCGCATCGTGCGCCGGAGGGTCCGTCGACGTCGTCAACGACGCCAACGAACCGGTCGTGATCATGCAGCTCGACGCGGCGGATGCTCGCCTCTTCGCCGAGATCGAACCCACCGGAGGGATGAGTGTCCTCACCCGGTGGCCCGATCGGTGCATCGACGAGGATCTCGAAGCCCGCCTCGAGGACGGGACGGTCATCGCGACCCGCCCCGGACCGTTCTGCCCCGACGACCCGGCCTGGGTCATCACACCCGACGACGTCGAACAGGCCCGCAGCGAACGCGGATAGCGGACGCGCCGTATACCTGGCCAGGCGCCATCGCACGTCGTGCCCCGCGCCCCTCGCGCACGTCGGTCCGTGGCGCCTCCGCCCACTGGGTCGGTGACCGCGGTGCTCGTCGTCGGCGAGTCTCCAACCGATCCGGTGTCGCTCCATGGTCCGGGTCACCTGCCAGGGAGCGAGAGGATGGGCGAAGCAGCGCGACGCTCGATCAACGTCGCGGCATCCTCGACGAGTTGCGTCCACGGTGGTGGTGTACGAAGGGCCGGGGGGTCCTTCCCAAAGGGTGATCACCGCGTCAGTCCCGTCCTGTCGTGTGTGTTGGTTCGACGGTAGGCGATCCGGGCGGCTCGTGCCGCTTGGAGGCCTTCCCGTCGGGCTTTCCGGATGGCGTCTCCTCTCTGTTCGTGTTCGTCGTCGGGGGTCACATAGCCGATGCCGGCGTGGAGCCGGACCGTGTTGTACTCGCGGCGGACCTGGTCGAGTTCGGCGACCAGCACCGCCGGGTCCCGGATCTCGAGCAGGTGGGGCCATTCGCCCTTCACATGGGAGAACAGCGACTCGATGTGCGCCTGATCGGTGGGCACCCCGGGTCGGCCCAGATGCATCGCCAGGGCATGCAACGCCATGAACTCCCTCGTGGTGCCGGAGGTCATCTGCGGCCCGTTATCGGACACTGCCAGCAGGATCGGCAACTCGTCGTCGACATTCGGGGCGACCATGCGGGCCTCGACGTCGGCGAGGAGCCCCTCAGCGTCCAACGCCTGGGTGTAGGCGACCTGCACATGGGTCGATTCGCCCCGACCGCGGGGAACGACCACGGTGGTGATCCACTTGCGGGACACCAGATCCATGATCGCCAGCGCATCCCGCCGGGCGGCCCTGAACGCGGTGAAGTCATGCGCCCACACCTGACAGGGCCGATACTGCACCCAGTCGGGCCACGGCCTTCTCGGCCCGACCGGTTCCCTGCGTCGGGAGGGCTGCAGCAACGTGAGGCCTTCGGCCGAAAGCACCCGATACACCGTCGATTCGGAGACGAACACCCGCTGAAGCCGGGACCCGCGGTGGGCCAGTTTCCGATGCGACCGGTCGATGTGCCCCCACTCGTCGAACAGCGCCAGGATCTCATCCCGTTCCCACGGCAAGATCCCATGGGGCGCCACCTCAGGTCCCGGACGGCCATCGGCCAGACCGGCGCTGTCAGCGAGGCGGCGTCGCCACCGCCACAACCTGCGCCGCCCCACCCCCAAGGTGACACACGCCTGCTGGGACCAGCCCGCTGCGACAGCGTCGTCGACGAGGGCCAACAGTCCGGACTTCACCTCGCTGGAAACTCTCGCAGGGACGGGGCCGCCGGTCAGCCCCAACGCTCTTTTCCCCGGAACAGATGCAACTCGACCGCCTGCTGGGTGATCGTCTCCTTCAGGCGGGCGATCTCCGCTCGGGCGTCCTCCAACGCTGCCTGCTCCGGGGTCTTCGACGACCGGCCCGGCCGGGACGCCGCCAGACGATCCAACGCCCCCTGCCGGGCGGTCTTGACGATCCCCGCCACCGTGGAACGGTCCACTGACGCCGCTCGCTGGTATTCCCCAGAGTTGCTCGTCGGAATTCCCCACTTTGGGTTGTTGTGGACGTTAGTGGGGGTCACCTCCTTGGGGTCGTCGTTTTCGGGCTCGGGCTTGGTGGGTTCGGAGCCGGTAGCTGTCTCCGTCGATGGTGATGACGACGGAGCGGTGGAGGAGGC
>JALSQW010000027.1 GCA_026985095.1 Acidimicrobiia bacterium
GGCGTGGGCGCTCTTGACGTCGGAGACGACGATCTTGTAGTCGGGGGCGGTGACGGTCTGGGTGACCGAGAGCCGGGCGTGGTCGAAGTCGATGACCCGCCAGGTGAGCCCGAGCAGCTCGCCGCGGCGCATCCCGGTGTTGGCCTTGACGTAGAACGCGGTGTAGAGGGGATGGTCTTCGACGAGTTCGAGGAACCGTCGCAGCTCGTGGGCCTCCCACACCTTCATCTTCGGGCGGGCCCGGGCGGAGAGCTTCGGCGGGTCGGCGAGGCCGGCGACGTTGCGGATCACCGAACCCTTGCGTTGGGCATCGGCGAGCGCCTTGTGGATGACGGCATGCACCAACCGGACAGTCTTCGGGCTGAGCTCCCCGCCGCCTTTGTTGCGTCTCCCGTCGCTGAGCAGGTGGGCGTAGAGGCCGTCGAGGTCTTCGGGGGTGAGCCGCTGGAGGGGGATCGAGCCGATGTAGGGGAGGACGTGGAGCCTGACGTTCCGCCGGTAGGAGGAGAACGTCGAGGCGGAGAGCCGGGCCTTCTGGGTCGGCAGCCAGCGTTCCAGGTACTCGCCGAGGGTGATCTTCTCCGGAGGTCGGTACTCGCCGTCGTGGTGCCGCTTGACCAGCTCGGCCAGCAGCCGCTCGGCGCCCTTGCGGGTGGGTCCGGCGGCGTGCCAGCGGTGGCGTCCCTTGCCGGTCGCCGGATCGATCCCCTCGTAGATGACGACGTAGTAGCGGTTGCCCTTCTTGGCGATGTGCCCTCGCACCTCGACCCTCCTTACTCCTCGTGCTCCTCCGTGTCGTCCGATGTCGCCTTGTCCTTCTCAGCGAGCCGCTCTTCGACGGTGGGCGGACTCCCTCCGCTGAACGTGAAGTCCTCGTCGCCGGTGTGCTCGGCGATGAACCCGCGGATCCCGACCTGCCGGAGATGGTCGACCCAGCGGCCGAGCTCCTCGACGGCCCGGTCGAGGGAGTCGGCGTGCTCGTCGAGCAACGCCAGGAGCAGCTCCTTGCGACGTTCCCGGTAGCTCCAGCGCTTGGCCTTGCTGGGGATCCCGGTGATCTTCTCGACGGTCTCCTCGGCGGCGTTGGGGTCGGTGACGCCGATCTGCCGGAGCCGCTCGTAGACGGGTTCGAGCTGGTCGGGTCGGCCGAGCAGCCAGGCGTAGAGCTCGTCGACGGGTCGGGTGGTGGCTCGCATGACCCGGTGGTCGCCGGGCGGGGGAAGCAGGAACCAGATGATCGGCAGGTCGAAGACCATGGCGAAGATGAGCAGCTCGTGGGCGTCGAACTCGCGTCGCCGCTCTCCGTCCCAGGCCCGTTCGATGGAGGAGACGCCGGCCTGGGTGAGGCGTTGGCCGAGGTAGGGCTCAAGCCGGTCGGCGAGTTCTTCCTGGGTCCAGCCGCGCAGCCGGCGGGCTTCCCGGATGTTGTAGGCGACCACCTGGTTGAGGTCGACCTCGTTCGATGACGGCGAGTCCTGCTGTCGGGTCATCGCCGCATCGTACACAACATGGTGCTTGTGCTGGAACTGTACTCGCACCCTGCTATGGTACAAGCGTTGAGCAGTGATAGCAAAGGTTCCAGCTTGTGTCAGGTGAAGGACTTCCCTTGCTGCTGACCGTGGAGG
This sequence comes from Acidimicrobiia bacterium, assembly GCA_026985095.1. Taxonomy (GTDB): domain Bacteria; phylum Actinomycetota; class Acidimicrobiia; order Spongiisociales; family UBA5794; genus JALSQW01. Next base: position 1,626 of record JALSQW010000027.1, read on the forward strand.
AGGCGGGCGAGCTGCTGCGGATCGGACGCACCAAGGCCTACGCCATGGCGAGGGAGTGGCGGGAGACCGACGGACGCTCCGGTCTGCCGGTGATTGACCTGGGCCACGTGCTGCGGGTGCCACGGCGGGCCCTCGAGGAACTGATCGGTGTCGAACTCGCCGACGTCGACCTCCGAGGCCGGGCCGATGAGTCCCGGGAAACGCGGGCGCCGACCCAACCGCCGAAGCCGCCAGCCAGTCCTCCCAGTGAGGCCCCGGCGGTCCCGCGTGCACAAACGGCCGGCCGAGGCCGACGCCGCCGGAAGCCCATCGCCAACCAGCTCGACCTCTTCGACGGCGAGCCGACCTCGAGCTGAGGATGCGGATCCCGTGACCACCGAACCCGGACGCCGAGCGAGATTCGACAGACGGGTGCACACCTGCGGTCGACGGTGGGCAGGCCGGTCGTGACGGTGCGGGTGACGACGCTGAAGGGTGTCGGAGCGGGCCGCTACTACACCGACCACCTCCCGTCGTACTACCTCGACGGTGACGAGCCGCCGGGCCGCTGGTGGGGCCGGGCCGCCGACCGGCTCGGCGTGTCGGGTGAGATCGTCCCGGAGGCGTTCCTGACGATGATGGAGGGGCGGGACCCGGCGACGGGACGGGATCTGGGACGGCGGATGGGGGAGGGATCGGTACGGGGCTACGACGCCACCTTCTCCGCCCCGAAGTCGGTGTCGGTGCTGTTCGCCCTCGGCGACCCGCAGGTGCGCCGCCAGGTGATCGACGCCCACGACCGGGCCGTCGAGGCAGTGTTGGGTCGGATCGAGGATCATGCCCACACCCGGATGCGGCGCCGCGGCCATGTCGTGTGTCTCGACGCTGGCGGGATCGTGGTGGGGGTGTTCCGGCAGTCCACGAGCCGCAAGCTGGATCCGCAGGTGCATACCCATGCGGTGATCGCCAACCGGGTCCCCGCCCCCGACGACCGCTGGCTCGCGTTGGATGCCCGGACGATCAAGATGGACCAGCGGACCCTCTCCGCCCTCTATCACGCCGCGCTGCGGTCCGAGCTGACCCGTCGTCTCGGGGTCAGCTGGGAGACACCAGAACACGGCATTGCTGAGATCGCCGGCGTCGGCCCCGAGGTGCTGGCCGAGTTCTCCCAACGCACCCGCGACCTGGAGCGGCGGGTGGAGGAGAAGCTGGCCCGGTTCCGCCGAGACCTCGGCCGGGACCCGACCATCAAGGAACGCTGGCGCCTGGAGCGGGAGGCGGTGGTGGACAGCCGCCCCGCCAAACCCCACGGCACCTCTGCAGCCGAACTGCGTCGATGGTGGCGGGAGCGGGTCGAAGCACTGGGCCACGATCCCGAGCGACTCGTCGACGCCGTGATCGGCCGTCGCCTCCGATTGGAGGGGATCGACACCGCCATAGCGGCCCGGATGGTCGACCAGGCGCTCGAGACCCTCGCCCGGCGGCAGTCGACGTGGCGGCCTGCCGAGCTGGTCCGCGAGCTCGCCGCCGCCGTCCCCACCAGCATCACTGTCGACGCTCAGGAGCTGACCGGCTTCCTCGAGGAGCTCGCCGACCATGTCGGCGCGGTTCGGTGTGTGGACCTGTCAAGGCCGGTCCCTGCCGGAGTGATGCTGCGCCGCGACGGCCGCCCCATCAGCGAGGCGGTGACCGATCGGGCCCTCACCACCCAGACCATCCTCGACGAAGAAGTCGAGCTCGTGGCCTGGGCCGAACGCCGCCGCAACACCGGGTCCCGCACCCCCGCCCGGGTGGTCGCCTCCTATCCGGAGCTGACCCCGGGACAGGCGGAGGCAGCCGCGGTGGTCGCCGGCCATGGTGGGTTGGAGTTGATCGTCGGCCCCGCCGGTGCCGGCAAGACCACCATGCTCGCCGCCGCCGTCGACTCGCTCAACGCCGAGGGGCGTTCGGTGTTC
>JALSQW010000028.1 GCA_026985095.1 Acidimicrobiia bacterium
TCGACGTCGCGGAGCCGATAGCGGAGGTGACGTCCGGCCCTGAACCCTGGCGGCCCTTGGCGGCGGTGACGCCACACGTAGAGGGTGGCCACCGGCACGCCGAGGTAGTCGGCCAGCTCGGGGGGGGTGAGGAGGCGGTCCAGCGTGTCCATGACCAGATGCTGGCCCGGTGGTACTCCGAGAACATCTCAGCGGCGACCGCCGGGCCCGCCTGGAGGGTCGTTCCCCGATTGGAGCATTCTTGGAGGCGTTTCGACGCTTCCTTGGAGGATGCGGATCGCACGCTGTGGGAATGGAGACCCGGGAACGGAACAGCGCAGCGGTCGAACGACTCCACGACCAGCTTCAGGACTCCCTGCGGGAACTCGTCACCTCCGAGGACTGGAGGCGGGCGCTCGAGGTGGCCTCCCGATTCCACGACTACTCCTTCGCCAACACCCGACTGATCTGGACCCAGGCGCTCGCCCGAGGTTTCACTCCCAGCCGAGTGGCTGGGTATCGCACGTGGCAGCAGCTCGGCCGCCAGGTGCGTCGCGGAGAACGGGGTCTGCAGATCCTTGCCCCGGTCATCCGCAAGGTCACGGTCGACAACGACGAGGACGAGGCGAAGGAGCAGCGCCGGGTGGTCGGATTCCGAGTGGTCCACGTCTTCGACATCTCCCAGACCGACGGCGAGCCCCTCCCGGAGGTCACCGCCGCTCTCGTCGAAGGCGACCTGCCTGCACAGTGGAGTCGCGTGGCGGAGCTGATCGGCGAGGCCGGGTTCGACCTAAAGGTGGCCAACCTCGATCGACTCGGCGACGCCAACGGCATCACCGACTGGCAACGCCGCGACGTCGTCATCCGCGCCGATCTCCCCGGTGCGCAACGGTTCAAGACGGCAGTACACGAACTGGCCCACATCCGCCTTCACAAACCGACCTCGGAGGGACGTCCCAACTGCCGCGGGATCGTCGAGGTCGAAGCCGAGTCCGTCGCCTACATGGTGTGCGCCGCCCTGGGGATCGACTCCGCCGGCTACAGCCTTCCCTATGTGGCGTCGTGGAGCGGCGGCGACCTCGACAAGGTGGCGGCCACCGCCAACCGTGTCATCGGATGCGCCCGGAGCGTCCTCACCCAGCTCGAACAGGGACGCCACCTCGACCTCGACCGGACTTCGTCCCTCGGTGCTCCCCGGCTGGAGGTTCGTGACCGGACCACGAGCGAGCCGGAACTCAACCGGGAGAACGTCCGCGGGTCCGAGCTCCAGGAAGTCATCGAGATGGCCACCGCCATCTTCCAGCGGCATCTCCAAGGTCCCAGGGGAGCGAGAGCCCGCGACTACCTGGAGGGTCGAGGGATCGGGGACACCGCAATGGACCGCTGGCAGCTCGGTTACGCCCCAGATTCCTGGCAGTGGCTCACCCAGGAACTTCTTCGGGAAGGCTTCGAGGAGGAGCTGCTCGTCGACGCCGGTGTCGTCGGACGGTCTCGGACCGGACGGCTGTACGACCGGATGCGCAACCGGATCATCTTCCCCCTCCACGGCGAGGACGGAACCCCGAGGGGGTTCGCCGGCCGGCTCCTCTCGGGTGACGGACCGAAGTACCTCAACACTCCCGAGACCTCCCTCTACCAGAAACGAACCCTGCTGTACGGGTTCCACCTCGCCCGCCAGCCGATCACCGACACAGGCCCTGCCGTTGTCGTCGAGGGCTATATGGACGCCATCGCCGCCCACCAGGCCGACATCACCAACGTGGTCGCTACCGGCGGCACTGCCCTGACCCCAGAACACCTCCAGGCGCTGCGCCAGGTCACCGGCGACCTCACCCTGGCGTTCGACGGCGACCCGGCCGGCCTCCTCGCTGTCGAACACATTGCCGAGCTTGAGCCAGCCGCCCACGGTCTCCGGGTGCGAGTTGCTCGTCTGCCCGACAGGCGTGACCCCGCCGACCTCGTCGCCGCCGGGCGCCCGGAAGTCCTCCAGCAGGCCATCAACCAGGCCGTTCCCCTCGAACACCACCTCATCGACCGGATCCTCATCCGCCACAACCTCGACGAACCCGAAGACTTCGCCCGGGCCCTCCGCGCTGCTGGCGCGATCGTCGCCTCGATCCGGGAACCCCACCCCCGTGCCGAGGCACTCGCTCATCTCGCAACGGAGATTGGAAGGGATCAGACCTGGATCGAAGCGGCGGTGATCGCCGACACACCTCAGCGGGAACGATATCGTGGGTCGATGGCGAGACTCCTCTAGCGCACGACCTTCCTACTGAATCGAGGGGTGTGGCCTCCGTGTCGGTGCCGCCCGTCGGTATCACACAGAGCAGACTCGGCTCAGGAAGCCGTTCGCTCGGGAGGTGATCGCCAGTGTCCTCGAGGGGGAGACCCTCGTTGCGGATGCCTTCCGAATGCTCGGGCTCAGAAAGAAGTCGACGTTCGACGCGCTCGCGATGCGGCTGGGTGTGTCCTGATGGCGTATCTCCTCGACGCCAACGTCTTCATCTAAGCCGAGAACCCGCCCGACGGATTCGACTTCTGTCCCGCACTCTGGGATTGGATCGAGCGGGCCATCCACGACGGCAAGGTGTTCAGCCTCGAGAAGGCCTGTGCTGAGATCGCCGCGGGAGGAGACGATCTCACTGAGTGGGCCAGTGAGCGGGCTGATGAGCTTTCATCCTCCTGGCCCATCGACGCTTCCCAGCCTGCGGTTCGTGAGCCAAAGGGCAATCGCGTCCGACTACGAACGGACTGCAGTCTCGACCTTCCTCGACGTGTCCGACTACCTCGTGATCACTTCGTCATCGAAGGCCCAGCCGGGCCGGTGGTCGGCCTCCTCTCCGGAGGGGTGTCCCTCGCTCAAGCAGTACGGGACGGTGTCCGTGTCGCGGGCGCCGTCGAGCTCCTTGAGCACGTCGCGGCCCGGTGATGGGCGTTCCTCGGCCGCGGTGTGGTGGCTACCGGAGCTGGATGGCCTGGGCGATGAAGTCGTCGAGGGCCTCGGCGACGTGGTCGTTCCAGTCGGTGACGACGAGGTAGCGGACCCGTTTCCCGGTCCCCTCCAGCCGGCCATGGGGGTCGTGGAGGAGGTGGCCGTGTTCGAAGCCGACCTTGGCGTGGTCGTCGGCGGGGAAGACGGCGCAGACGTAGCCGGCGGTGGGGTGGTGGAAGCCGACGCCTCGCCACCCCAGGTAGACCCGTTCGGTGGCGTCGGGCATGGCCGCCAGGATCGCCCCGCGGCAGCGTCGCACGAGGTCGGCGACGTGCGGGGGCGCCTCGTCGAGGAGCCGGTCCAGGGCCGACCGGGGATCAGCCATGAGCGACGATGTCGCCGTGCTCCATCGACGGCGGGGTGGTGATCAGTTCGAAGAGGCGGGCCGCTTCGGGGACGGAGGGGGCGGCTTCGGCGGCGGCGAGGGCCTCCTCGTGGGTCTCCCAGCGCCAAACGTCCATCCAGGTGCCGTCGTCGATGCGGACCAGGTTGGCCTCGAGGAGTCCGGGGAACCGGGCGCGGATGGCGGCGACCGCCTGGTGCCAGCGTTCGACGAGCTCGTCGGTGCGGCTCGGGTCGATCGTGTAGCGGGCGAGCTCGAAGGTGGCCATGGGTTCATCCCTCCTCGTCGGGGGTGGTGACACGTCGGGCGAGCAGGTCGAGGGCGGCGACCCCGTCGGCGCCGAGCATCTCGGCGGTGGCGCGCTGGGCTCGCAGCCACGCCTCGGCGGCGTCCTCGGCCATCTGGCGGCCAGCCGGCGTCACCGCCGCGGCGGCACCGGGGCGGTCGCCGCCGGTCACCAGGCCGCGGCGGCGCAGCCGGGCGAGGTTGCGGCTCAGGGTGGAGCGGTCCATCTGCAGGGCGCCGGCCAGCTCGACGGACCGGAGGGCCCGGTCGGCCGTGAGCAGCGTCATCAGCAGGTCAAGCTGGGCGACGGTAAGCCCGTGGCGCCGGAGGGCCTCGTCGTACCTACCGACGACGACCCGGTGGAGGCGCCGCACCATTGCCGCCAGGCAGGGTTCGCTCCACAGCGCCGCCACCGCCGCTTCCCGACCTGTGTTGTACATACAACAATGCTAGGCAGGCCGGTCGCCGCTAGCAAGCCCGGACGGTTCGACCGGCGGTTCGTCGCTGCGAAGGTATCGATCGATGAGCATCGAGCTGGCGAGAGTCCGGTCGGCCAAGTTCCGAACAGGTGACCGATGCCGAGGCGATCTGGAAGGCGGTCGAGGCGTCCAACATGGCCTGGAGCGCTGGTGACATGACCGCGATCGCGGCGCTGTTCGACCCGACGGCTCGTCTCGTCGCTCCCGGCCTCGCCGCCGAGATCGACGGCCGCGACGCCATCGTCGCCTCCTACGCGGGCTTCGCCGCGGCGGCCACCACCGAGGCCTTCGACATCACCGACCACTCGCTGTCGTTGTACGGGGATGTCGCCGTCGCCACCTACGTCTTCGTGATCGTTATGTCCTGGCGGGCGGCGACACGAAGAACGAGGACAGGAGATCCTCGTCCTCCGCCGATCCGATCACGGGTGGAAGGCGATCTGGCGCACGCAGACCTCGCTCGGCTGAAGCACACCCGCGGTCCAACCGGGAATCATCGGCGGGGCGAGGCTCTCCGGTGGATGCGGTGGGAGGTCTCGTCCCTCAGGACGGCTCGACCGGTGCGGTGTCGTCTGGTCGGGCGCCGATGCGCTTGGCCCGGGTTGTTCCTCGGACGGTTGACTATCAATACGTATACGTACTAATGTCGGTGCATGCTCATATCGGAAGCACGCGCGCATACGACAAGAACCCCCGAAGAGGTATGGGAGCTGTGGGCCACCCCCTCCCGATGGCCGGAGTGGGACCCAGATGTAGCCTCGGTCTCGTTTTCCGCGCCATTCTCCCCCGGCGCAAAGGGCATGCTCAAGCCGACGCATGGTCCGCGCCTGAGATGGAAGCTCGAATCCGTCACCGTCGGTCAATCCTTTGTGACGAGCTCTCGCCTTCCCGGCGCCACGGTTCTCTTCATCCACGAACTGCTTCCCGACCGTGGACGGCACGAGGTAGTACACCGCATTGAGATGACAGGGTGGGCCACGCCGATACTCTCCAAACTGCTCGGCCCACGTGTCGCTCCCAACCTGGTTACCGCCGTCCGCAACATCGCCGGGATCACGGAGGAGGCCTAGTGGCCACCGCAGCCGGTTCACCCTTCGCGTTCCCGGAACCGTGGACGAGTCCCGGGTTCCTTCTCTGGCGAGCCAGCACCTCCTGGCAGCGGAGCGTCCGCCACGCCCTGGAACCACATGGGCTCACCCACCTCCAGTTCGTTCTGCTGGCGGTCACCTGGTGGCTCGAATCCCGAACGCACGGCGAGGCAGTTCAGACGACGATCAGCGAACTTGCCGGATCGGACCAGAACACGACCTCGGATACTCTGCGGCGCCTCGAGCGCAAGGGTCTCGTGCACCGCTCCCCCGGCAAGAACGATCGACGCATCCGGATCGTGACCTTGACCGAGCAGGGCACAGCCTTGCTGGCCGCGGCGGCAACCGCAGTCGAGACGGTGGACCGTCAGTACTTCGCTGACCCGGTTACTCAGCGTCTGCTCCAGGCCCTGGCCGACCCCGCCCTCCACAACGACCTGGCGGGACAACTGACCCCTCCACTCTGACCGGCAACTCTCGCCGCGATCTCAGTCGTCAGCCGATCGAGTTGCGTCCGCTTCGTCCCTGGAGCGTGCGTCGGAGATCCCGGAGAGCGTCACAGGCTTCGAGGATTCGGTTGCGGGCATCGGTGAGTACCCGGAGCGCATCGGGCGCCTCGTCGGGGTGGAGCTTGGGGAGTTCGGCGGCGAGCGCTTCGGCCTCTCCTGCGAGACGGGGAGCGAGGTCGGTCTGATGATGGTGGAGGAGGCGTTGCAAGTGTTCGACGGGGGAAGGGTGAGGGGTCATAGTCGGGGGCTCCTAGGGGATCATCCTGCTCGGCGATGGCGGCGGGAGTGCCGTTCGTAGAGCTCGACGGTTTCGGGTTCGAGCCAGGTGGCGGCGTCGGGGCCGTCGTCCGCGTCGACGGCGGTGAGGAGTTCGGTGTAGATGGCTTCGAGGGCGACCGGGTTCTGTTGGGCGATGGCGATGCGCATGAGGTTGCGGTAGCAGGCCTCGCAGGCGTAGGTGGCGATGAGGCCTCGACGGGCCGCCCATTCGGCGAGGTCGAGCTGGCCGGCGTCGAGAGCGAGGTCGGCGAGCTGGTGGGCGGTGTTGTCGACGGCGACGATGGCGTGGGTGCCGATGCCTTCGGTGTGGGCCCATGCGTAGCCGCTGCCGACACCGCTGAAGGGAGCGGCTTGTACGAGGTCGAGGGCGGCATGGAGATGATCGAGCCGTTCGCCTGCGGATGTGGCCTCGGCGGCCCGGATTCGCTGGATGAACGTGTCGAGGTCGGTCTGCAGGTGGGAGCTGATCCGGTAGAGGCCGTCGGTGACGTAGGGGACGTAGGGGATGCCATCGGGGTCGTCACCGAGGGTGAGGCGGGCCCGTGAGACGAGTTGGCTGAGCCGCCGCGAGTTGGGGGCTTGTTCGGGCCAGAGGGCTTCCATGAGGACGTCGGCTTCGACGCCTTGGCGGTGGAAGGCCAAGTAGGTGACGAGCTCGACACACTTGCGGGCCGGAAACCGCCGGTCGATACCGGCGACGTGCACGGGGCCGAGAACTCTCACTTCGACCGGACCGGCAGGCATCGAGGGGCTCATGTCGGCTTCGTCCAGACCGAGGGTGGGTGCGAGGTCCCGATCGGTGACCGCTCCGCCGGCGACGAGCTCGTCGACGGGGTCGGTCGGTATCCCGTCGGGGTCTTGGGCGGCGGTGACGAGGTCGGCGATTGCGGCCTGTTCGTTGGGGGTGAGGTTGCGGCGGGCGAGGGTCCAGCCGAGGGGGTCGATGCGGATGGTGTCGTCCTCGAGGCGGAGGCGCCAGCGGCCGCCGGTGGGGTAGCCGACCACGGCGGCGACGGCCCTGCCGCTGTGGGCGATGGCGAGGAGGCGTTCGGCGCAGGGAGGTGGGGTGGGGGCCGGGTCGAGGATGACGAGGGGATGCCAGGTGTCCGCCCCGGTAGGGGCGAGCCGGCCGTCGAGGGGGGTGGGTGAGCCGAGGTTGGCGACGGCGTCGGCTTTGGTTTCGACGGCGGGCAGGACGTCGTCGAGGCTGTCGACGGCTCGGATGCGTTCCAGGTGGGCGAGTTCGTCGCCGAATGCGACACAGACGATGTCGATGCTGTCGGCGAGGGGGCTGGCGGCGAGTTCGGTGGCCATCGTGATCGTGGCGGCGGTGACCGCGGACGGGTTGCCGGTGATCTGGACGGCGCCGAGGTGTTCGAGGTCCAGCAGGAGGTGGGTGTCGTCGTTGTGTCCGACGGTGACCAGGGTTGGGTAGGGGGCGGGAACTCCCTCGGCTCGCCGGCGAAGCTGTTCGACGTCGATCCTGGTGGGAAGGGTCCAGCTTCGGCCGTCGTCGTCGACTTCCCAGCCGGTCGGTGGGTGGTGATGGGGGGTCCACAGGAGGAGTCGGAGGATGTCGGAGGTGAGGTGGATGCCGACGACGTCGGGCGGTGGGATGTGGTTGGTGGTGACGTCGCGGGCCATGGCGCGAAGGGCGAGGTCGACGAGTTCGAGGGCGGTGGGTGCGGCCGCTTCCCGCAGGGTGATCTCGGTAGTACGGGCCTCTGGAGGCGGTGGGGTGGGGATGGTGTTTGGGTGGCGGTGGCGAAGTTGGGTTCGGCGGAGCCGCTGGAGGAGGGCAACGAGCCCGGCGGCGAGGATCCCGAGCCCGGTGAGGCGACTGGCGGTGGGGAAGAGGTCGCTCGAGCGGCTGTCGGGCTGCTCGGGCGCCTCGGTGGTCTGGCCCATCGATTCGGGCTGCTGGTGGGTTCGGCCTGGGTCGCTCGACGGTGTTGGGGTGGGGACGGCTGGTTGCGGTTCGGCGACGGTGTTGGACACGTCGACGTCTTCGGTCGGTGCGGTGCTCGTCGGGGCGCTTGAGGTTGAGGGGTCGGGACCGGTGTCGGATGCTGTCGGGGTCTCGACGGCTGGCTGCTGCGGCTCGGCGGCCGGGTCGAGGCCGTGGTCGACCGGCGGTGGTGTCTGCGGGTCGGCGGGGATGGGGGGCAGGGTGAAGGTTTGTCCGGGGTAGATGAGGTTGGGGTCGTGGGGCGGTTGCAGCCGGTCGCGGTTGGTGTCGATGACCTGCTGCCAGTAGTCGACGATCTCGCCGGTGGTGGGGGTGCGTCCGCAGGCGTCGGTGAGGGCGTCTTCGGCGATGCGCCAGAAGCTATCCCCCCGCTTCACGGTGATCTCGGCGGACCTGTCGGGTTCACCATGACGTGAGTGACGGGTGGGCGTTGTGGTGTCGGCCTGGGGGTCGGCGGGGATGGGGGGCAGGGTGAAGGTTTGTCCGGGGTAGATGAGGTTGGGGTCGTGGGGCGGTTGCAGCCGGTCGCGGTTGGTGTCGATGAGCTGCTGCCAGTAGTCGGCGATCTCGCTGGAGGTGGGGGTGCGTTCCCAGGCGTCGGTGAGGGCGTCTGCGGCGATCCGCCAGAAGCTGTCACTTCCCTCGACGGTGACCTCGGTGGGTCTGTCGGGTGGTTGGGCGTCGGCGGGGAGGATGAGTTCCCAGCCTGGGGTGAGGCGGTCGGTGGCTTGGGTGATGCGGTGACCGTCGGGCATGACCCGTCCGATGTTGAGGTCGCGGATCTCTTGCCAGCGGCGGCCGTCGCCGAGGGTGGCTTCGGCGATGCTCCAGAGGGTGTCGAAGCGTCCTACCCGGTAGGTGGCATGGTGCACGTCCACGGACGGAACCACGCCGACGGAAGAGACGGGTTCGACGGCGGCTGCCGGGCGGCTTGTGACGCGGGTGGTGGGGTGGGCCGGTGCCACCGCCGGGGCGGTGAGGGGGGCGGCGGTGGCGGGGAGGGCCCGGAGGGGTCCGAGGGTGGCGACGGCGAGGGTGATGGCGGCGACGAGTTGGGCGACGGCGGGTTGCAGGCCGGGGAGGACGGGGAGGCGGCGGGCGGTCCTGCCGCGGACGGCGGCGACGGTCTCGACGGCGACGGCGGCGACGAGCTGGGCCCAGGTGACCCAGACGACGACCGCCAGGGTGTTGATCAGCAGCTGGGGGTCGATGCCGCTGCGGAGGGCGAGCTGGACTTGGTCGAGGGTGGGGAGGCTGGTGGGGAGGGGCCATCCGACGAAGACGATGAGGCCGGCGGGGACGCCGATGACGAACAGGACGGCGACGGTGAGGGCGGCGAGGCCGCGGGCAAGGTGGTGGAGGTGGCGCATCAGGGCTCCTGGGTGACGGCGGTGGCGGTTTCGGTGGCGGTGACGGTGATGGGGCCGGTGGGGAGGAGCACCGGGTCGACGGTGAGGCGGACGGTGACGGTGACGGTGGCACCGGTGACGGCGACGTCTCCGCTGTGGCCGACCGCGGCGAGGTATCGGAGGGCACGGTCGGTGGCCTGCTCGGGGAGGAGCTGGAGGGTGCCGGTGGTGCGGAGCGTGTCGAGGTCGACGGCTTGGGCGCCGGCTCGGGCGGCGTTGTCGGCCAGGTGGCTGGCCTCACGGAGGGCGTTGACTTTGCGGCCGCCGTCGATGGCGAGACCGGCGGCCATGAGCAGGGCGAGGGCGATCACCGCCAGGAAGGTGGAGACCGCACCGCGTTCACTGTGCCACAGGCGGCTCATGGGCTGCTCCCGGGGTCGGCCCGGTAGGTGTCGATGACTTCGACGGCGGTGGCGGTGAAGGTACGGGTCCCAGGGACGGCGAGCAGGGCGATGTCACCGAACACCGCCCGGCACGAGACGGTGACCGCCACCTGCCCTCCCGCCTGGAAGTTGGTGGTGTCGACAGTGACGTCGAGGCGCCGGCACGCCACTCCGCCGGCGGCGATGTTGGCGGCCGCTGTGTCTTCTGCGGCCTGCACCGCGGCTGCCGGGGTGCCGAGGAGGGAGGCGGCCCGGGCGGCCTCCTGCGCGGCGTGGGCGACGTCGCCTTCGGCCTGGGCGATGCGGCCGGCGAAGACGACGAGCAGCATGAACCCGATCAGCAGCGGAGTGACGACCGCCAGCTCGGTCGAGACCGCCCCTCGTTGATCGTGAAAGCGCGTCATCGGTCGGGCTCCGGGACGAACCGTTCCACCGGGCCGACGGCCCGGGCGGTCACCTGCCAGTCGAGCCCGGGAAGGAGCCGGGGTGCCCGCCCGGTGACCTCGACGGTCACCGTGTCGACGGTGCGGGTGACGGTCACTTGCGCCGCTTCGAGGTTGCCGGCGGCGTTGAGGAACCGCCGGGCGGCGGCCTCCCCGGCGGTGTCGGTGGCGTCGGCGACCTGGGCGGCGTCGACGGCCTCCCGGGCGGCAGCGACGGCGACCTGTTTGGCGTGCCACCACAGGGCCACCTGGAAGGGGACGAGCACGAGCGCGATGAGGACCGGCATCACCACCGCCAGTTCGGTGGAGGTGAGACCCGCCTCGGCCCGGTGCCGTCTCATGCCCGTCACGGCCTGTCCGTTCAGTTGCCGGGTGGGGTGACGGTGTCGGGGATCGCTTCGGCGTTGGACCGCATCTTGGCGATGAGGATCACCCCGGCGGCCACCGCTATGGCGACGAGCACGCCGGTGAGGACGGCGGCTTCGGTGGACATGCCACCGTGTTCGTCGCGGACTCGGATCCCCAGCCGGGTGAGGCCGACTTCGATCAGCAGCCGGGCGTAGTCGATGTAGGCGGACATGACGGTTGCTCCCTTCTGTGATGGCTCCTTGGTGGGCTGTCGTCTGGAGGGGGTTCCTTTCCGGGTCAGGGTTAGGGGACGGTGCCGGGGGTGGCGATGGCCTGGACCACGCCGAAGCCGATGAACAGGATCATGCCGACGACGAGGGTGACGACCGGTAGCAGCATCTTCTCGGTGGCGGCCTCTGCCTGGGCTTCGATGGCGGCGGTCTGGTTGGCGCGCATCGAGTCGGCCTTGGCGGCGAGCGAGGCACGGATGCGGGCGCCGTGGTCGCCTGCCAGGTGGGCGGAGGCGGCGAGCTCTCGGAGCTCGTCGATGCCGAGCTCTGCTCCGAGGTCGTCGAAGACGTCCCAGGGGGTGCGGTTGGAGAGCCGGGCGGTGCGCAGCGCAGCGCGGATCTCGGCGAATGCCCAGCCGTCGCCGAGGTCGGCGGCGGTCTGCAGGGCGGATTCGAGTCCGCCGCCGCCGGCGAGGATGATGGTGACGAGATCCAGGTAGGCGGACAGGGAGTGACGGAAGTCGCGGCGGCGCCGTTCGACCTGTTCCGCCAGTCCGAGGTCGGGCCACATGAACCCGCCGACTCCCAGGGCGACGGCGGCGAGCACGATGAATGCTGGGGAGACGGTGACGTCGCCCGCCGTGAGGGTGAGGCCGAAGACGACCGGGAGCAGCAGTCCGGCGATCCCTCCCAGCAGCTTCTCGTAGACGTGCCGTTCAACGGGCTTGCCGAGCGTCCGGAGCCGCCGGGACAGCCCACCAACGTCCAACAAGCCCGCTGCTTCGAGGAACCCCACCGCGGCGGCGCCGATCCGCTCGGTGATGCTGGTTCCCGGGGCCGGGTCGGCGGCGAGGTCGGCGAGGGACCGGCGGGGCCGTTCCAGGTCGGCGAGGGCGGCGGCGAGCGGCACCGGCCGCGGGAGGATGGCACGGGCCGCCAGGAAGACCCCGAGGCCGATCCCGGCGCCGGCGGCGGCGATGACCAGCACCGTCATCGGCCCGCCCCCTCGCGGTGTGGGGTGCGGCGGAGGGTGAACCGCTCGGGCACGTCGAGGCGGCTGTAGCGCACCAGCATCGCTCCGGCACCGAAGAAGACGGCGGTCACCACTGCCAGCCAGCCCTGCCCGGTGATGCTGTCGTACGGTTCGAGGAGGTGGCGGGCGAACAGGTAGAGGAACACGACCGTGGCGGCGGTGGTGGCCACCGCAATCCGGGCGGAGGTGCGGATCCGGGCCCGTCCCACCTCGATGCGGTTGCGCATACGGACGTCGCCGCGGATCGCCTCGGCGAGACGGGCCAAGAGCCCACCGAGGTCGCGGGCTTCGAGGCGGGCGGCGGCGGCGAGGGCGGCGACGATCAGGTCGGCGGAGGGATGGTCGAGGTTGCCGGCGAGCCCGTCCAGGGCGACCTCGAGGGGCTGGTGGCGGAGCCGGGCGGCGAACGTCTCCAACTGGGGGCGGATGGGAGCGGGGGCGACGGCGGCGGTCTGGATGAGGGATTCCTCGAGGCCGGCGGCGCCGGCCATGGTGTCGCGGATCATGTCCGCCCAGGTGGCGATCGCCTGGGCGGTGGCGGCCTCCTGTCGCCGGCGGGCGGTGCCGCCGAGCGCGACCGGGCCGGTGAGCGTCCCGAGGCCGACGGCCAGCCCGGCGACCGGCCAGCCGGTCACCACGCCGACCACGACGCCGGCCACCAGCGCCAAGCCGAGCCAGGCGGCGGCGCGGTCGGCGGGGACCGCGGCGGGAACGAGCCGGTGGGCGTGAGGGACCACCCGGATCCCCCGCAGGGCGGTGACACCCAGCCACAGTCCGAACCCGACGAGGGCTCCCATGGCGGCGGCGAGAAGCAGCTGCATGGTCACCACCACCCGGCCGGGTCGGTGAGATACGACGGGTCGAACCCGGCGGCGACGAGACGGTTCAGGGTGGCGTTGCGGATCGCCGGACCCGGCGCCGGAACCGCCCGACCGTCGGGGCCGGGCCGGTACACCTCGTTGGTGGCAATCTGGCGGGCCTCGGCCTCCAACACCTCACGGACGCTGGTGACCCGCCGCACCCCGTCGACCCAGCCGAGGTGGATGATCAGGTCGACGGCGTTGGCGATCCACTTGTTCGACGTTTGCTCGTCGAGGCCGGCCTCCGCGGTGTACATGCCGAGCCGCACGATCGCCCCTTTGGAGGAGTCGGCGTGGATCGACGACATCGACCCGTCGTTGCCCTGCGACATGGCCCGCAGCATGTCGACCACTTCGACCCCGCGGATCTCCCCGACGATCACGCGGTCGGGGTTCTGCCGCAGTGTGGCCCGTACACAGTCGGCCAGGGTGGCTTCCCCGTGGCCTTCGATGTTGGCTCCTCGCCGTTCCCACATCACCTGGTCGGGGTGGAGGTCCACGAACCGGTCGAGGCCGATCTCCAGGTTGTCCTCGACGGTGATCACCCGCTCCTCACGTGGGATCTCGTTCAGCAGGCACCGCAGCATCGTGGTCTTGCCGGTGTTGGTGCCGCCGGCCACGATCAGGTTCAGCTTGGCCCGCACCGCCGCCGCAAGGAACGCCGCCAGGCCTTCATCGATCACCCCCAGGTCGACGAGGTGCCGGAGGCGGTGGATGGTGAAGTCGTGGCGGCGGATCGTGATCGCCGGCCGGCCGGTCAGACCCATCACGGCGTGGAGGCGTTCCCCGCCTGGGAGCTGGAGGTGCAGTTCCCACGACACCTGATCCCACCGCTTCTCCGAGCGGCCCATCCGCCGTGCCGCCGTGGCCACGATCTCGATCAGGTCTCGGTCGGAGTCGGCGACCGGCTCGCCACGGACCTTCGTGCCGTCCCGGTACACCAGCCACACGTTGTCGAAGCCGTTGACGTGGATGTTGGCCAGGTCCGGGTCGTCGACGTACCGCTGCAACCGTCCCAGCCCGTGAACCCGGTCGAATACCGCCTCCGCCAGCTCGGCCTCAGCCGCGGGATCCAACGGGGCCCGGCCCTGCCGGTAGGCGTCCTCAGCCAGACGCTTCAGCTCGGCGGCGATCAGCGACCGGGTGAGGGCCCGCTCGTCGTCCGGGCTCAACGGACCGTCACCGTCGAGGCTGCGGAGATGCTCCGACAGCTGCTCCGCCACCGTGCGGTGCAGCCTCCCCTTCAGGTCACCGTCGACGCTCACCGCTGCACCCCTTCGACGACCTCACGTTCCCCAACCGTCCGGCCCTCCGAAGCCGGATCCTCCTCACGGTCGGATGTAGGGGCTGCGGCTGCGAGGTGCTCGGCCAGGGTGGCCGCCGACCGGACCAGCGGCGTGCGGCGCAGATCACCCACGGCGCCCCGTGCCCCGGTCAGCACCGCTGCGGTGCGCGGGTCGAAGGCGATCACCCCGGCGACGTCGACCCCCAGCGTCGACGCCACCTCGCCGGGCCCGTACGGCCGGTCACCCACCAACAACAGCCTCGCCTCCACCCCCGACGCCTCGAGCGCTGCCAGCCGATGCGACGCCGGTCGCAGCTGATCCACACTTGGCCGCACCACCACCAACACGACATCCACCCCCGTGACCAAGGGGAGGGTCGGTGATCCCGGCCAGATCCGTCCGCAGTCGACGATGACGTCGACCTCGTCCCGTCCCGCCGCCCACCCGACCAACGCGCCGGCCACGTCCCGCAACACCACCTGGGCTTCGTCGGCCGAGGCGGGACCCACCAGCACCGGCAGCCCGCCGGGAAGCTGCTGGGCGTGCCGCCACACCTCGTCGTCGGCGAACCCGCGGCGGGCCGTTGCCGCCAGCGACGACAACCCCGGCGTGTCACCCAGCCCGTAGCGGGCGGCGATCACCCCGCCGGACGAATCGGCCTCCACCAGCAGGCAACGACGCGGTTCCGGCCAGGTGGCGGCCAACGTCACCGCCACCGTCGTCACCCCCGGGGAACCATGGGCCGAACACAACCCCACCAGGCTCATCGGTTTGCTCCTGCGACGAGCACCAGCCGAACCCGCCCCGCCGCCGCGGCGTCGGCGACCTCAGCGGCCACCTCCGCCGGCATCCGCAACGACACGAACCGATCACCCCCGCTGCCCAGCTCGGCGACGTCGAACACCACCGCCGACCCCACCACCCTCGGGGTCGCGCCGGATTCGGACGAACCACGAGCCGTAACCACCACGACGACGAGATCACCCGGTGCCAGCTGCGGTGTCGGGTACTCCCCGGGAGCCAACGCCAACCCCACCACTCCCTCACCGGCATCCACGACGCTGCGGGACACGAAATGCGCCGGCGTCACGATCGTGCCGGCGTCCAGATCGGCGACCGCCGTCAACCCCACCAGGCCCGACGCCGCCTCCGCCGGCAGGGTGTTGATCGGATCATCGGTCGCCACATACACCACCATCAGATCCTCCGACCCGATCACCTCGCCGCGTTCCACCGGATTGGCGAGCGCCAGCACGGGTTGCCGGGCCGCAGCCTGGGAGAACACCACCACCGCCACCAGCGCCCCCACCGCCACCAGGAACACGGCGACCACCAGCTGCGGGACCTGCACCCTCCGCCCAGGGGGCTCCAGCCGGAACGACCCGGCCCGCTGCCCGTTCCCCGACACCTCCCCCCGCCGGGCCGACGCTTGGTCCTTCGTAGTGCGGCTCATGTCACCCTCCCGTCTCCACCGCCTGGATCTCGGCCACCGCCACCGTGAACGGCGTCGACGCCTCCACCGTGCCGAAGCTCCCCTGGTACACGTCGTTGACGCCGCTCGCTGGTATTCCCCAGAGTTGCTCGTCGGAATTCCCCACTTTGGGTTGTTGTGGACGTTAGTGGGGGTCACCTCCTTGGGGTCGTCGTTTTAGGGCTCGGGCTTGGTGGGTTCG